>NZ_QDDJ01000014.1 GCF_003121625.1 Ornithinimicrobium cavernae
GCCACGCCAACCCCGACTCCCTCATCGCCATGATCCACCTCTGCCTCGGCGGAATCAGCCTCCCGCTACCCACACAAAGGTGAGGAGACGGACATGTGTACGAGACGCGCCAAGGGTTCTCCACAGTGGGTCGGACAGAGGCCTCCTCACCTTGGGCACGGCGATGAGCACCGCGGCGGCCGTGGCGATGACGACCGAGTTCGGGCATCCGACCAGGGGGCCCAGAATCGGGCCAAGGGTCGGGCCCAGGACCGGGCCCCCTCGCTACCGCTCACGCACGACGCGGCCCTCGTCCCAGACGGGCTCCGTCGTCTCGCGGACCTGGCCGTCCGCACCGAAGACGAGGAACCGGTCGAAGCCGCGGGTGAACCACCGGTCGTGGGTGACCGCCAGCACGGTGCCCTCGAACGCGGCCAGACCGGCCTCCAGCGCCTCCGCAGAGTGCAGGTCGAGGTTGTCCGTCGGCTCGTCCAGCAGGAGCAGGGTCGCGCCGGACAGCTCCAGCAGCAGGATCTGGAACCGCGCCTGCTGGCCGCCCGAGAGCGAGTCGAAGGTCTGCTCACCGGACCTGGCGAGCTCGTAGCGGTCGAGCACGCGGGCGGCCTCGTCGCGCGGGCGGCCCCGGCGGTGCTCGTCCCCCCGGTGCAGGATCTCCAGGAGGGTCCGCCCGAGCAGGGAGGGGTGGTCATGCGTCTGCGCGAACCATCCCGGACGCACCCGCGACCCGAGGCGCGCCGTCCCCGTGTGCGGGACAGGTGCCGGGACCACGTCGCCGACGGGCCGGTGCTCGACCTCGGGGTCGGACCCGCCGGCAGCCAGCAGCCGCAGGAAGTGCGACTTGCCCGAACCGTTGGAGCCGAGCACCGCGACGCGTTCGCCGAACCACACCTCCAGGTCGAACGGCTCCATGAGCCCGGTGAGCCCCACGCCCTCGCAGACCACCGCGCGCTTGGCGGTCCGCCCACCCTGCAGCCGCATCGTCACCTGCTGCGGGACGGCCACGGCCTCCGGCGGCCCGGCGTCCTCGAACTTGCGCAGTCGCGTCTGCGCCGCGTGGTACTGACTGGCCATATCGGCGTTGTAGGACGCCTTCTGCTTGTACATCAGCATCAGCTCGCGCAGCTTGGCGTGCTCCTCGTCCCACCGTCGCCGCTGCTCCTCCAGGCGCTCGTTGCGCTGGACACGCGCCTCGTGCCACGTGGCAAAGCTCCCGGGATGCACCCAGAGGGACGCCCCGGCGGTGCCCTGCTCCAGGGTCGCGACCCGGGTGGCGGCACGGGAGAGCAGCTCGCGGTCGTGGCTGACGAACAGCACCGTCTTGGGCGACTCCCGCAGCTGCCCCTCGAGCCACTGCTTGCCCGGGACGTCCAGGTAGTTGTCCGGCTCGTCCAGCAGCAGGACCTCGTCGGGCCCCCGCAGCAGCGCCTCCAGCGCCAGCCGCTTCTGCTCCCCGCCGGAGAGGGTGTCGGTCGTGCGCCACTGGACCTTCTCGAACGGGACACCCAGCGCGCTGACCGTGCACACGTCCCAGAGGGTCTCGTAGTCGTAGCCGCCCACGTCCGCCCAGTCGGACAGGGCCTGGGCATACGCCATCTGGGACGGTTCGTCGTCAACCGTCACCACGGCATACTCGGCCTGGTCCAGCGCGTCGGCCGCCTCGCGGACCGGGGCTGGCGCGACCGAGACCAGCAGGTCCCGGACGCTCGGCGGCTCGCTGGTGTCCCGTCCCATCGTCCCGATGAACTGGCGCATCACACCGAGCCCCCCGGTGCGGGACAGGGACCCCTCCCTGGCCACCAGGTCACCCGCGATCAGCCGCAGCAGAGTGGTCTTGCCGGTGCCGTTCGGCCCGACGAGAGCGACCTTGGCGCCCTCCCCCACCCGCAGCGAGACGTCGCGCAGCAGGGGCCGCCCGTCCGGGAGGGCGAAGCTGACACCGTTGACCTCGAGATGACCCACGGAGCCCATTGTCGGTGGTGCCCACAGTGGCACCAAGTGGATATGGGGCCAGCGGCCCCGGTCGGCGCCCACTCTTCCGGCTGGCCGCCGCGGCGCGACCTCACTACTGTCGGGGACAGACGGCCCGGCACAGCCGGGCCGCGTCCGCACCCGATCCGACAGGAGCGTGTTCCATGGCTGAGAAGCAGGACTACACCACCGCGACGGACCACGGCGACGAGCCCTACGTCGTCGACATCGAGCAGGAGACGCTGGGCAACGACGAGTTCCGCAGGACGCTGTGGACCGGCAAGCACCTCCAGCTCACCGTCATGAGCATCGACGTCGGCGATGACGTGGGCCTGGAGGTCCACCCCGAGAACGACCAGTTCCTGCGCGTCGAGAAGGGCAAGGGCCGCACCGAGATGGGCCCGGCCGAGGACGACCTGCCCTTCACCCGGGACGTCGAGGACGACGACGTGATCCTCGTCCCCGCCGGCACCTGGCACAACGTGGTCAACACGGGCGACGAGCCGCTGAAGCTCTACGCGCTCTACGGGCCGCCGGACCACGAGCCGGGCACCGAGCACCCGACCCACGAGGACGCGGAGAAGGACCCCAACGAGGGATAGCGCTCACCCGGCCAGGAAGGAGAAGCGCACCTCCCGCTCGGTGTTGTCGACGTTGAGGTCGACCAGGCAGATGCTCTGCCACGTGCCGAGCGCCAGCCTGCCGGCAAGGACAGGCACGGAGCAGTATGGCGCGAGGAGACCTGGCAGGACGTGTGACCGTCCGTGCCCACGGGAGCCGTGACGGTGGCGCCAGCGGTCGTCCGCCGGGAGGAGGTCGGCGAGCGCGGCGAGCAGGTCGTCGTCCGACCCTGCCCCGGTCTCGATGATCGCCAGGCCGGCCGTGGCGTGCGGGACGAACACGTGGAGCAGACCGTCGCCCCGACCGCTCACGAAGGTGGACGCGTCGTCGGTCAGGTCGAGAACGACCTCCGTGTGACCGGTGTCGTAGCTGCGCACCTCGGACTCCATGGGCCGGCTCCTCAGCTGTGCTCCAGGCAGCGGGTGGACCACGGACGCACCTCGAGGCGCCCGGGCAGGATCTGTGCACCGCACACCTCGCACAGGCCGTAGCTGCCCTCGTCCAGCCGGAGCAGGGCCCGGCGCACCTGGTCCAGGATGTCCTGCAGGTTGTCGTGGGCACCCACCGCGGTGAGCCGGTCGACGGCCATCGCGGTCCCGTCGCCGACTCGCTTGCCGAAGCTGATCGCCCCCTGGTCCTGCTCGGGGCGGGTCAGCCGCGCCATCTGCTCGAGCAGGTCGTCCTCCTTGGCGAGCAGGGTCTCGCGGATCTCGACAGGGTCCATCGTCCTACTCTGCCAGGTCACCGGTAGCGGCGCCGGGGAGCTCCGCCGCGACGTCGCGGATGGCCGCCAGCGTCCGCTGGACGGCGATGCGGCGGGCGCGGTCGGGTCGCTGGATCGCCATGATGTGCCTGCCGGTCTCCACACCGGCCAGGGGCGCCAGCACCAGGTCGTCCCGGGGCCGGGTGGTGAACCGCGGCAGCACCCCCAGACCACACCCTGCGGCCACCAGCGCCTCGACGAGCCGGTTGTCACGCACCCACTGACGCACGTCGAGGGAGGCGCCCGTGCGGTCCTCGATCGCCCGGAGGACCGAGTCGAACGGGAAGCCGAGGGGCACGCCGATCCACGGCGCCGCGACGAGCTCAGCCGGTTGGAGCGGCCCGTGACCGGCGAGCCGGTGGCCAGCGGGCAGGGCGATGTCCAGCGGCTCCCGCACGATCCGGGTGACCAACAGACCCTCTGTCCCGGGCGGCGGCCGCTCCCGGAGGGAGTGTCCGATGACGAGGTCGTGGTCCTTGGCCAGCCCGGCCCAGTCGGCCTCCGCGACATCGGCGTCGTGGCACTCCACCCGGATCCCGGTGCCCTCGAGCGCGACCAGGGCACGGGGCAGCAGGTACTCGCCCGCACTGGGCAGGGCCATCACGGACACGGTGCCGCTCGGCTCGTCCCGGTAGGCGTCCCACTCCGCCTGTACGTCGGCCAGGACCGTGGCGACGTCCGCCGCGCGACGAGCCAGGAGCTCACCCGCACCGGTCAGCCGCAGACCCCGACCTGCTGGCTCGACCAGCTGTGCCCCGAACTCCCGCTGGGCGGTCTGCAGCTGCTGGGACACGGCCGAGGGCGTGCGGTAGGTGGCCCGGGCGACCGCCGTCACGCTGCCACGCTCGGACAGCTCGCGGAGGAGCTCCAGGTGCCGCACGTCCATGTAGGCAGCCTATAAGGACAACCCAGTAGATGTCGCTTGTCCTTCACTGTCGTGTCGGGGAGGCTGGAGCCGTGCCCGTCCTCCACCGCCTCCTCGCCGTGTCCGTCGCCGTGATGTGGGGCCTGAACTTCACCGCCATCCACGCCTCGCTCGAGCACTTCCCGCCGTTCTTCCTGGTTGCCCTGCGCTTCCTGGTCCTCGCGGTGCCGACGATGTTCCTGGTGCCGTGGCCGCGCGTGCCGGTCCGCTGGCTGGTGGGGTACGGCCTGGGCTTCGGCACCCTGCAGTTCCTCTTCCTCTACTGGGGCATGGCCACCGGCATGCCGACCGGCCTCGCCTCGCTGGTGCTCCAGGCCTCGGCGCCCTTCACGGTCGTCCTCGGCACGGTGTTCCTGCGGGAGCGGGTGTCCGGCATCCAGCTGCTGGGCATCCTGCTCGCCGTGGGCGGCCTGGCGGTCGTCGGCCTCCACCGGGCACAGGTGGCGGCGGTCCTGCCGTTCCTGCTCACCCTCGCGGGCGCACTGGGCTGGGCGGTCGGCAACATCTGCAACAAGCAGGCGCGCCCCGCCAACTCCCTGCACCTCACCCTGTGGATGTCCGTCGTCCCGCCCCTGCCGATGCTCGCGGTCTCGCTCGCGGTCGAGGGCCCGACCCGCATCGTCGAGTCGCTGACCACGGCCCTCGCCCCGGAGGCGCTGCCGGCCCTGCTCGGCCTGGCCTACACCGTCGTGATCGGCACCGTCGTCGGCAGCGGCATCTGGACCTGGCTGATGACCCACCACCCGGCGGGCGTGGTCGCGCCGTACTCGCTGCTGGTCCCGGTCGTCGGCATGCTCGCGGCGTGGCTGGCCCTGGGCGAGACGGTGAGCCCCGTCGAGATCGCCGGCGGCCTCGTGGTGGTCACCGGGGTGCTGCTCGGCTCCCTGCGTCGCCGCCCCCGGGCAGCTGTGACGCCCACGCCCCGGCGCACTCCCGAGCCGGTGGCATCGGCCTAGCGGCAGCGCACACCGTCTCGGGAGGCTCGCTCGAACGACCCGCTCAGGCCTCTCTCAGGTCCCCGGCGCGTCCGCGGTGTAGTGCACCCCGGTGAACTCAGAGCGCCAGGCACTGACCTCCGGCGCCACCGTCGCCGGGTCCACGGAGGGCTGTAGGCCACGCTCGATGAGGTCTGCCAACCGTGGCATGTCGGACACCTGCATCCCGATCCGGGCCAGCTCCGGGGTGCCGAGCCGTAACCCGTTGACGTCCCCCTCCACCGGGGTGTCGGGCAGACCGATGCCGCACGCGAGGAGGTTGGCCCGGCGCAGCCGCGCGGCGGCCTGTTGACCACCACCCCATGGCTGCGCCCGCACCGCGAACTGGTGCGACTCGGTGGGGGCAGACGCGTGGCCGAACACCTCCAGGCCCCGCGCGTGCAGGTCACCGGCCAGGGCACCAGCCAGCTCGACCATCCGGGTGGCGTAGGCCGGGCCACGGCTCTTCCAGTCCAGCAGGGTCACGGCCAGCGCAGCGGACACGGCTGCGTCGAAGTTGGCGGTCAGGCCGGGGTAGGCGATGGCGTCGAGCTTCTGGGCAAGACCGGCGTCGTTGGTCAGGACGAGCCCGCCGGCCGGCCCGCCGAGGCTCTTGTAGGTGCTCATCGTCATCAGGTGCGCCCCCTGCTCCAGCGGGTTGGGCCACACGCCGCCGGCGATGAGCCCGCACAGGTGGGCCGCGTCGAAGAGGACGACGGCGCCCACCTCGTCGGCGACCTCCCGGACAGCGCCCACGGGGTGCGGGTGCAGGTTGAGGCTGCTGCCGACCGTGATCATCCGCGGACGGACCTCGTGCGCCAGGACCCGCAGGGCCGCGACGTCGACGGTGTATCCCGAGGCATCCACCGGGGCCGGGACGGTCGTCAACCGGGCCATCCCCGCCGACCCGTCGCGGTGATGGGTGACGTGACCGCCGATGCTCGGCGGCGGCGCGATGATCGTGTCGCCGGGCTCGCACGTGGCCAGGAACGCATACAGGTTGGCGATCGCTCCCGAGGGCACGCGGATCTCCGCATAGGAGGCCCCGAAGACCTCCGCAGCCAGCTCCGCGGCGATGACCTCGATCTCCTCGACGGCCTCCAGCCCCATCTCGTACTTCGCCCCCGGGTAGCCCAGGGACGGACGCGACCCGAGACCGCTGGCCAGCAGCGCCTCGGCGCGGGGGTTCATGACGTTGGTGGCCGGATTGAGGTTGAAGCACTCACGGTCGTGGATCTGTCTGTTGCGCACCGCGAGCTCCTCGACCGCAGCGAGCGTCTCCGTCACCGTCCGGCCGGCCGTGCGCCGGGCCAGCGAGCTCACCAGGCGTTCGCTGTCCTCGGGGACCCAGGGGCGGGGGTTGAGGGCGGTCACGGCCGGGCACCCCCTGCCTCGCCCAGGGACCGTATGCTGCGGGCCTGCTGTGCGCGGGTGCCCAGCTCCTCGTCGGGTGGGTAGACGATCTCCTCCAGGCAGAGGCCGTGCGCCGGCATGACCGTCACCCGCGGGTCGCGCACCTGCCCGGCGAGGATCTCGGCCGGCCAGCCCACGGCATACTGCCCCTCCCCGACGGGGACGACAGAGCCCACCAGGGCCCGGACCATGCTGTGGCAGAACGCATCCGCCACGACCGTCCCGAGCAGTATGCCGTCCGCTCCCCTCTCCCACGTGTAGCCCAGGAGCGTGCGGACCGTGGTCGCGCCCTCCCGCCTCCGGCAGAACGCGGCGAAGTCGTGCAGCCCGGTCAGGGACTGCGCCGCGGCGTCCATCGCGCGCTCGTCCAGAGGCTTCTTGTGCAGCACGGTGTCCCGCCTCCGCAGCGGGTCCAGCGTCGCGGGCCGGTCGCAGATCCGGTAGGTATAGCGACGGCGCACCGCGGAGAACCGGGCGTCGAAGGTGTCCGGCACCACCCGGACCGCGCGCACGACGATGTCGGGCGGCAGGACCCCGGCCAGGCGGGTGACCGCCGCCTCCGGCGGCGGCCGGTCGGAGCGGCCGGGCAGGCGGTCCCAGGCGGACGGGTCGATGTCGGCATGGGCGACGGAGCCGCGGGCGTGCACACCGGCATCGGTGCGGCCTCCAACGGTGAGGCGCGGCGGGTCCGTGCGCAGGATCGTGCCCAGGGCCGTCGCCACCTCGACCTCGACCGTGCGCAGCCCCGGCTGGGCGGCCCACCCCGAGAAGTCGGTGCCGTCATAGGCCAGGTCGATCCGGATCCGCACCCTCAGAACCTACCTGGCGGCAGCTGCGGACCCTCACCCGCACGGTCCGGCGTCTTGGAGCAGGTCCGACGTCTGAGAGCCGGCTGCAGGAGGCTCCAAGATGCTCCACACGCTCCAGGACGAGCGCGGTGTGCCCGTTCAGCGCGTCTCCCAACGGGGGAGCGCGGTGTGCCCGTTGGGCCCCGGACGCGTGAGCGCCCGCCTCCCACGGGGGAGACGGGCGCTCACGGCGTCGCGGACGGGACGACTCAGGCGTCGTCCGTGTCGGTGCCGATCTCGGCGCCGGCGTCGGCGGACTGGGCGGCAGCGCCACCGGCCGGCTCGAAGCCAGCGGCCTCGGCGGCCTCGGCGGTGCGGAACCAGACCTCGGCCTCCGTGGCGTCGTACCAGCGGGAACCCTCGACGTGGTACTTCATCGAGTCCTTGTTGCCCTTGACGGTGAAGCCCTCGGGCGCGGAGCCGTCCTCGGTCGCCGCGGCCGAGTCCGGACCGAAGCCGCCGTCAGCGGCGTCCTCGGTCTTGACCGTGTTGGCGGCCTCGGTGGTGTCCTCGGTGACGGTCTCGTTGACCTCGACCGTCTCGGCCGGGGCGGCCACCGGAGCGACCTCGGTCGCCTCGGCCTCGGCAGCCTCAGCGTCCTTGGCGGCGCGCTTGGTGGCACCCTCGGCCTGCGTGACGACGGCCTTCTTGGCCACCGGCTCGCGGACCAGCTCGATCACGGCCATGGGGGCGTTGTCGCCCTTGCGGGCCGCGATCTTGGTGATGCGGGTGTAGCCACCCTGACGCTCGGCCATGTCCGGCGCGATCTCGGTGAACAGGCGGTGCACCACGCCCTTGTCGCGGACGGTGGCCAGCACCTTGCGACGGTTGTGCAGGTCGCCGCGCTTGGCGAAGGTCACCAGGCGCTCGGCCAGCGGGCGCAGGCGCTTGGCCTTGGCCTCGGTGGTGGTGATGCGGTCGTGCTCGAACAGGGCGGTGGCGAGGTTGGACAGGATCAGGCGCTCGTGCGCCGGACCGCCGCCGAGGCGCGGGCCCTTCTTGGGGGTAGGCATAACTCAGGTCTCCTAAAGGGAATCAGTACTGCTCGTCCTCGGCGAAACTGGCGTCGCCCTCGTCCTCCAGGTCCTCGGACAGGTCCGCCTGCGCCGGGTCGAACCCGGGCGGGCTGTCCTTGAGGGCCAGGTTCATCTCGGCCAGCTTCTCCTTGACCTCGTCGATGGACTTCGCACCGAAGTTGCGGATGTCCAGCAGGTCGGCCTCGCTGCGGCTCACGAGCTCGCCCACGGTGTGGACGCCCTCGCGCTTGAGGCAGTTGTAGGACCGAACCGTCAGGTCCAGGTCCTCGATCGGCAGGGCCAGGTCGGAGGCCAGCGCGGCGTCGGTCGGCGACGGGCCGATCTCGATGCCCTCGGCCTCGACGTTGAGCTCACGGGCCAGCCCGAACAGCTCGACCAGGGTCTTGCCGGCGGAGGCCATGGCGTCACGCGGGGCCATCGAGTTCTTGGTCTCGACGTCCAGCACGAGCCGGTCGAAGTCGGTGCGCTGCTCGACACGGGTCGCCTCGACCTTGTAGGTCACGGCGAGCACCGGCGAGTAGATGGAGTCGACCGGGATGCGGCCGATCTCCTGGTCACCGGACTTGTTCTGCTGCGCCGAGACGTAGCCACGACCGCGCTCGACGGTCAGCTCCATCTCGATCTTGCCGCTGTCGTTCAGCGTCGCGATGTGCAGGTCCGGGTTGTGCACCTCGACACCGGCCGGCGGCGCGATGTCGGCAGCGGTGACGGGACCGGCGCCCTGCTTGCGCAGGTACATGATGACCGGCTCGTCGTGCTCGCTGGAGACGACGAGGGTCTTCAGGTTGAGGATGATCTCGGTGACATCCTCCTTGACCCCCGGGATGGTCGAGAACTCGTGCAGCACACCGTCGACGCGGATGCTGGTGATCGAGGCGCCGGGGATGCTGGACAGCAGGGTCCGACGCAGGGAGTTGCCGAGGGTGTAGCCGAAGCCAGGCTCCAGCGGCTCGATGGAGAACCGCGACCGGGACTCGGACACGACCTCCTCGGACAGGGTGGGACGCTGTGCGATGAGCACGGTGTTTTCCTTTCCACGGGCGACCGCTATATGACGCCCAGTGAGCTGCCGGCCGAAGCCGGCTCACGGCATACCTCTGTCTGTATGCCGTGTGGTCCGAACTGCCGGGAGCGCTCCGCTCCCGTTCGGGTTGGTTTCCCGGAACAGCCAGGAACTCGCGAGCCTGCGAGCTCCTGGCCGTTCGGGGGGGGTCGGAGGGGGCGAGGCCCCCACCTGACTAGTTCTTCGAGTAGAGCTCCACGATCAGCTGCTCGGTGAGGATCGTGTCGATCTGCTCACGCGTCGGCAGCTGGTGGATCAGGATCTGCAGCGAGCCCGGGACGACCTTCATCCAGGCCGGGACGGGACGGTCACCGAAGGTCTGGCGGGCCAGCTCCAGCGGGAACTTCTCGACGGACTGCTTGCGGACCGTGATGATGTCGTACTGCTCCACGCGGTAGGACGGGACGTCCACGCGCTGGCCGTTGACCTCGAAGTGACCGTGGGTCACCAGCTGGCGGGCCGCACGACGGGTGCGGGCCAGGCCGGCGCGGTAGATCACGTTGTCGAGGCGGGACTCGAGGATGGTCAGCAGGTTGCTGCCGGTGCGGCCGGGACGACGGGCGGCCTCGGCATAGTAGCGGCGGAACTGCTTCTCCATCACGCCGTAGGTGAAGCGGGCCTTCTGCTTCTCCTGCAGCTGGGTCAGGTACTCCTTCTCCTGGCTGCGGCGACGGCCGTGCTGCCCCGGGGGGAACGGACGCAGGTCGAAGTTCTTGTCGCCACCGACGAGGTCGACCTTGAGCCGGCGGGACTTCTTGGTGATGGGTCCGGTGTAACGGGCCATGTTGTTTCCTTACCTTCCCTTCCGGATCTCAGACGCGACGCTTCTTGGGCGGACGCACACCGTTGTGTGCCTGGGGGGTGACATCAGAGATGGCACCGACCTCGAGGCCCGCAGCGGTGAGCGAGCGGATCGCGGTCTCACGACCGGAGCCGGGGCCCTTGACGAACACGTCGACCTTGCGCATGCCGTGGTCCATGGCGCGACGGGCAGCCGCCTCGGCAGCCATCTGCGCGGCATACGGGGTGGACTTGCGCGAGCCCTTGAACCCGACCTGGCCGGACGAGGCCCACGAGATCACAGCACCCGTGGGGTCGGTGATCGAGATGATGGTGTTGCTGAACGTGCTCTTGATGTGAGCCTGCCCGTAGGCGACGTTCTTCTTTTCCTTCTTGCGCACCTTGCGGGCGCCGGCCGTACTACGGCTCTTGGGGGGCATTCATTTCTCCTGACGTTGGGAGCAAGTGAGGGTGGCCAAGCAGCGAACTACTTGGCGGCCTTCTTCTTGCCGGCGACGGTCCTCTTGGGACCCTTGCGAGTGCGGGCGTTGGTCTTGGTGCGCTGACCGTGCACCGGCAGGCCACGGCGGTGCCGCAGTCCCTGGTAGCTGCCGATCTCGACCTTGCGGCGGATGTCGGCTGCCACCTCACGGCGCAGGTCACCCTCGAGGCGGAAGTTGCCCTCGAGGTGGTCACGCAGCTTGACCAGCTGCTCGTCCGTCAGGTCCTTGACACGGGTGGCCGGGTCGACGCCCGTGGCCTCCAGTGTCTGGTCGGCGCGGGTGCGACCCACGCCGAAGATGTAGGTGAGAGCGACCTCGACGCGCTTCTCGCGCGGGAGGTCGACACCGATGAGACGTGCCATGTGGCTGTTCTCCTGGTTTCGTGCGGAGGTCGTGGGGCAGCACCGGTCCGCATCCTCTGTGGTGGGCACTGGGCCCGCGGTCCCCGGCCTCCGCGCCGGGGGTGACGTCCCGCAAATCGGGGGTCGGGTGCTGCGTACTGCTTCAGTTGTGTCGTCGTGGTCGAGCCGCGACCTGTGCTGGGCGGCGGATGCCGTCCGGCGTGATCAGCCCTGGCGCTGCTTGTGGCGCAGGTTCTCGCAGATCACCATGACCCGCCCGTTACGGCGGATCACCTTGCACTTGTCGCAGATCTTCTTGACGCTCGGCTGAACCTTCATGTTCTGGTGCCGTCTTTCGGATCTGGTGGGTGGATGCTGGTCTGGTGCGGGCACGGGGCCCACGCCGGGTCAGCGGTAACGGAAGACGATGCGTCCGCGGGTGAGGTCGTACGGGCTGAGCTCCACCACGACCCGGTCCTCGGGGAGGATCCGGATGTAGTGCTGACGCATCTTGCCCGAGATGTGAGCCAGCACAACGTGACCGTTGGTCAGCTCGACTCGGAACATCGCGTTCGGGAGGGCCTCCACAATGGTGCCCTCGATCTCAATGACGCCTTCCTTCTTCGCCATGTCCTCCACATTTCTGAGCAACCGTGCCGGGTCCTGGAATCGACCGTGGCCGACCCGGGAACCGTCGCGGTCACAGGGTTGATTGCACTGCACGGCCCACCACTCGGGCACCCCTCACGGGGCCCAGACGTGGACCGACGACCTAGTCTACGCCACGAGGCCGTCCCAGCACCAATCGCGGTCGTGCTGACAGCGGCTCCGGTCAGGCCGGCCGGGCGAGGGCGGCGCCGAGCTCGGACAGCTTCTCGCGACCACCGTCCAGTGCCGTGAGCACCCACAGCCCGGCGTCGGTGACCGCCACGGTGTTCTCCCAGTGGGCGGCGCGGGAGCCGTCGTTGGTGATGACGGTCCAGTCGTCCTCGAGGGTCGTGGTCTCGATGGTGCCCAGGGTGATCATCGGCTCGATCGCCAGGGTCGCCCCGGAGGGCACCGTCGGCACCTTGGACGCGACCGAGTAGTTCGGCACGTTGGGGTCCATGTGCATCTCGGTGCCGATGCCGTGACCGACGTAGTCCTCGAGGATCCCGTAGGTGAGCTCCCGGCCCGCGGCACGGTGACGCTCCATCGCCCCCTCGATGCTGCCCTCCACCGCGTCACCGATCGCGAAGAGCCGGTCGCCGGCGCGCAGCGCGGCGATGCCGGCCCACATGGCGGCCTCGGTGTCCTCGACGAGGGCGACGTCCTCCGGCCGGCCGGCTGCTGCCCCACCGACGATCAGCGAGATCGCGGCGTCCCCGTGCCAACCCTGGTGGATCGCACCGCAGTCGATGGAGACCAGGTCGCCGTCACGCAGCACCCGCTCCCCCGGTATGCCGTGCACGACCTCCTCGTTGACGCTCACACAGAGCGAGCCGGGGAAACCGTGGTAGCCCTTGAACGACGGGACGGCGTCGAGGCTGCGGATGTGCTCCTCGGCCAGCGCGTCGAGCCGCCCGGTCGTGACGCCGGCGACCGCGTGCTCACGCATCAGCTCGAGGGTGCGGCCGACGACGAGGCCGGCCTCACGCATCAGCAGGATCTGCTCGGTGGTCTTGCCCTCGATCTTGGGCCGGCGCAGGAAGGACATCGGCAGCAGGCTCAGAGGGCCGAGCCGTTGACGCCGTTGGTGCGGGTGTCCAGGGCCTCCTGGATCCGCGCCGAGACCTCCTCGACCGTGCCCATCCCGTCGACCTGGCGCAACAGGCCGCGCTCCCGGTAGACCTGGGCCAGCGGGGCGGTCTCCTCGGTGTACTTGTCCATGCGCGCCCGGATGACCTCCTCGGTGTCGTCCGCGCGACCCTGCTCCTGGGCACGGGCCAGCAGGCGCTGGACGACCTCGTCGGTGTCGACGACGAGTTCGAGCACCGAGTCGAGGCCGGCCCCCTGGTCGGCCAGCATCTCGTCGAGCGCCTCGACCTGGCCGACGGTCCGGGGGTAGCCGTCCAGCAGGAAGCCGGTGGAGGCGTCGGGCTGGGTGAGCCGGTCACGGACGATCGCGTTGGTGACCTCGTCGGTCACGTAGCCCCCGCTGTCCAGGATCTCCTTGACCTGCAGGCCGAGCTCGGTCTCGTTGGCGATGTTGGCGCGGAAGATGTCACCGGTCGAGATCGCGGGGATGGCCCGCTGCTCGGCGATCCGCGCTGCCTGGGTGCCCTTGCCCGCACCGGGAGGGCCGAGGATGATCATGCGCATCAGCGGAGGAACCCTTCGTAGTCGTGCTGCTGGAGCTGGGACTCGATCTGCTTCACGGTCTGCAGGCCGACACCCACGATGATGATGATGGACGCGCCGCCGAAGGGGAAGTCCTGGCTGGTGCCCAGGACGTTGAACGCGATCAGCGGGATCAGCGACAGGATGGCCAGGTAGATCGCACCCGGCGTGGTGATGCGGTTGACGACGTACGCGAGGTACTCGGCCGTCGGTCGGCCGGCGCGGATGCTCGGGATGAAACCGCCGTACTTCTTCATGTTGTCCGCGACATCGGTCGGGTTGAAGGTGACCGAGGTGTAGAAGAAGGCGAAGAAGATGACCATCGCGGTGTACAGCACCATATAGACCCAGTGGGTGTCCTGGCCGCTGACGCCCATGCCGAGGTAGCGGTTGACCCAGCTGACCCACTCGGGCGGCGCCGAGCCGTCGGACGGGGTGTTGAACTGACCGATCATCGTCGGGAGCATCAGGATCGAGCTGGCGAAGATGATGGGGATGACGTTGGCCATGTTCATCTTCAGCGGGATGTAGGTGGACGTGCCGCCGTACTGGCGCCGTCCGATCATGCGCTTGGCGTACTGCACCGGGATGCGCCGCTGGCACTGCTCGACGAAGACGACCAGGGTCATGATGACCAGGCCCAGGGCCAGGACCATGATGAGGGTGTTCACGGACTTCTGCTGGATGACGGCCAGCGAGCTCGGGAAGCCGGCGGCGATCGCGGTGAAGATGAGCAGCGACATACCGTTGCCGACGCCACGCTCGGTGATCTGCTCGCCCAGCCACATGATCAGGCCCGTGCCGGCGGTCATCGTCAGGACCATCAGGACGATGACGGGGATCGACTCCTCGGGCATGACCGTCGAGCAGGTCGTGCCGAACAGCGAGGAGGGGTTGCGCGCGAAGGTGATCAGCGTCGAGGACTGCAGCACCGCCAGACCGATGGTCAGGTAGCGGGTGTACTGCGTCATCTTCGTCTGCCCGGCCTGACCCTCCTTCTTGAGCTCCTCGAAGCGCGGGATGACCACGGTGAGCAGCTGCACGATGATGGCCGCGGTGATGTAGGGCATCACGCCGAGGGCGAAGATCGACAGCTGCAGGAGCGCGCCACCGCTGAAGAGGTTGACCATCCCCAGTGCGGCGTTGGTCGAGGTCGCCATGTCCTGGCAGCGCTGGACCAGCCCGTAGTCGATCCCGGGTGCGGGGATGTGGCTCCCCAGCCGGAAGATCGCCAGGATTCCGAGCGTGAAGAGGATCTTCTTGCGAAGATCAGGCGTCTTGAACGCCCGCACGAATGCGGAAAGCACGAGGATTTCCTCCCAAGGTCCCGCTGCGGCGGGCTCAAGCAGTGATCCGGGTGACGATAACACCCGGGGGGGTGGAGCGGACGAAGCCCCGGGTGCCTGGTGGCACTCCGGGGCTTCGTCAGGTCAGGGCGATCTGGGCGAGGTGAGCCGTGGCACGGTGGTGGGGACCTCCGAGCCGGGGTCTCATCTCAGGCCTCGGTGACCGATCCGCCAGCAGCCTCGATCTTCTCCTTGGCGGTGCCGGAGAAACGGACGCCGGTGACCTGCACGGCCACGGTGATCTCACCGGTGCCGAGGACCTTGACGGGCAGGTCCTTGCGGACGGCGCCCTTGGCGGCCAGGTCCTCGGCCGTCACGGCGCCACCCTGCGGGTAGAGCTCGGACAGCCGGTCGAGGTTCACGACCTGGTAGGTGGTCTTGAACCGGTTCTTGAAGCCACGGAGCTTGGGCAGCCGCATGTGCAGCGGGGTCTGCCCACCCTCGAAGGCCTCCGGGACCTGGTAGCGGGCCTTGGTGCCCTTGGTGCCCCGTCCGGCGGTCTTGCCCTTGGACGCCTCACCACGACCCACACGGGTCTTGGCGGTCTTGGCTCCCGGGGCGGGACGCAGGTGGTGCACCTTCAGGGCGCTGGTGCGCTCGGCACCGGTGTTGACGGTGTCAGCCATCGTCAGTCAACCTCCTCAACGGTCACCAGGTGGGCGACCGTGCGGACCATGCCCCGGAACTCCGGGCGGTCCTCCTTGACGACCGAGTGGCCGATGCGCTTGAGGCCCAGCGAACGCAGGGTCTCGCGGTGCATCTTCTTGCCACCGATCTCGGACTTGATCTGGGTCACCTTGAGCTGAGCCATCACGCACCTGCCTCTGCGCGCGCCCGCAGCATCGCTGCCGGTGCCACGTGCTCCAGGGGCAGACCGCGGCGTGCCGCGACAGCCTCAGGCTGCTCGAGGTCCTTCAGCGCCTGCACTGCGGCGTGCACGACGTTGATCGCGTTGTCCGAGCCCAGCGACTTGCTGAGCACGTCGTGGATGCCCGCGCACTCCAGGACCGCACGCACGGGGCCACCGGCGATGACACCGGTACCCGGGCTGGCCGGACGCAGCATCACGACGCCTGCGGCGGCCTCACCCTGCACGGGGTGCGGGATGGTGCCGGCGATGCGGGGGACGCGGAAGAAGTTCTTCTTGGCCTCCTCGACGCCCTTGGCGATGGCCGCGGGCACCTCCTTGGCCTTGCCGTAGCCCACGCCCACGGTGCCGTCGCCGTCGCCGACCACGACGAGCGCGGTGAAGCTGAAGCGGCGGCCACCCTTGACGACCTTGGCCACACGGTTGATCGTGACGACGCGCTCCAGGTACTGGTTGCGCTCTTCCTCCCGGCCACCGCGACGGTTGTCGCGGTCCCGGTTGTCACGGCCGCCGCGTCCGCGACGGTCCGAGTTGCTGTCGGTGCCGCTGGTGGCACCGGTCCCACGGCGCTGGTTGTCAGCCATCAGACGGTCCTCTTCTCATTCAGGTTGATCGCGGTCACAGGGACAGACCGCCCTCTCGTGCACCGTCGGCGATCGCGGCGACGCGACCGGCGTAGCGGTTGCCACCGCGGTCGAAGACCACGGTCTCGACACCGGCAGCCTTGGCCCGCTCGGCGAGGAGCTCGCCGACACGCTTGGCCTTGGCGGTCTTGTCGCCCTCCATCGCGCGCAGGTCGGCCTCCATGGTCGAGGCGGACGCGAGCGTGCGGCTCGCGTCGTCGTCGACCAGCTGGACGAACACGTGCCGGGAGGAGCGGTTCACGACCAGGCGGGGACGCTCGGCGGTGCCCACGATCTTCTTGCGCAGACGGGTGTGCCGGCGGATGCGGGCAGCATTCTTGCCCTGGGCACGCTTGATGATCATTGCCATGGCTTACTTACCAGCCTTTCCGACCTTGCGGCGGATGTGCTCACCCTCGTAGCGCACACCCTTGCCCTTGTAGGGGTCGGGCTTGCGCAGCTTGCGGATGTTCGCAGCCACCTCGCCGACCTGCTGCTTGTCGATCCCGGAGACCGAGAACCGGGTCGGGTTCTCGACCTGGAAGGAGATGCCCTCGGGCGCCTTCACCAGGATCGGGTGGGAGTAGCCGAGCGCGAACTCCAGGTCGCTGCCCTTGGCCACGACGCGGTAACCGGTGCCGTGGATCTCGAGCTTCTTGGTGTAGCCGTTGGTGACGCCCTCGACCATGTTGGCGATGAGGGAACGCGTCAGCCCGTGCAGTGACCGGGACTCACGCTCGTCGTTCGGGCGGGACACCTCGAGGGCGCCGCCCTCACCGGTGGCCACCGTGATGGGCTCGGCCACAGCGTGCTCGAGCTGGCCCTTGGGGCCCTTGACCTTGACGGTGCTGCCGTCCAGGGTCACCTCCACACCAGTGGGCACGGTGACCGGAAGTCGTCCAATACGAGACATGTTTCTTAATCCTCCGTTCTCACCAGACGTAGGCGAGGACTTCCCCACCTACACCCTTCTGGGCCGCCTGCCGGTCGGTCAACAGGCCGGAGGAGGTGGAAATGATGGCCACACCGAGACCGCCGAGCACGCGGGGCATGCCCGTGGACTTGGCGTACACGCGCAGACCGGGCTTGGACACCCGGCGCACCCCGGCGATGGAACGCTCGCGGTTGGGGCCGTACTTGAGGTCGATCACCAGGGTCTTGCCCACCTCGGCGTCCTCGGCGGACCAGCCACCGATGTAACCCTCGGCGAGCAGGATCTCGGCGATGTGCGACTTGAGCTTGGAGAACGGCATACGGACCTCATCCTTGTGCGCCGAGTTGGCGTTTCGGATGCGGGTCAGCATGTCCGCGATCGGGTCGGTCATTGTCATTGGGCTTCGTGCCCTTCCTCACCGCGGTTTCAGCCACCTGGAGGGTGGCCGACCTGCGATGTAGCAGTGCGTGGATGTGTGGGGTGCGGGATTACCAGCTGGACTTGGTGACGCCGGGCAGCTCGCCCCGGTGCGCCATCTCGCGCAGGCAGATCCGGCACAGGCCGAACTTGCGGTACACCGAGTGGGGACGGCCGCAGCGCTGGCAGCGGGTGTAGCCGCGCACCTTGAACTTCGGCTTGCGGTTGGCCTTGTTGACTAGTGCAGTCTTCGCCACGGGTCAGTTCTCCTTGAACGGGAAGCCGAGTGCACGCAGCAGGGCGCGCCCCTCGTCGTCGTTGGTGGCCGACGTCACCACGGTGATGTCCATGCCACGCACGCGGTCGATCTTGTCCTGGTCGATCTCGTGGAACATCGACTGCTCGGTCAGACCGAAGGTGTAGTTGCCCCGACCGTCGAACTGCTTCGGGGACAGGCCGCGGAAGTCACGGATGCGGGGCAGGGCCAGGGCCAGCAGGCGGTCCAGGAACTCCCACATACGGTCGCCGCGCAGCGTCACGTGCGCGCCGATCGGCATACCCTCACGCAGCTTGAACTGCGCGATCGACTTGCGCGCCTTGGTCACGGCCGGCTTCTGCCCGGTGATCGTGGCCAGGTCACGGATGGCGCCCTCGATCAGCTTGCTGTCGCGGGCCGCCTCGCCGACACCCATGTTCACGGTGATCTTGACGATCCCGGGAACCTGCATGGTGTTGGCGAAGCCGAACTCCTGGAACAGTGCCGGCTTGATCTCGTCGGCGTAGCGCTGCTTCAGGCGCGGCACGCCGCGCTCCTCCACAACGGTGGTCTCGGTGGTGGTCTCGGTCGTCATCACAGGTCCTTACCCGAGCGCACGGACACGCGGGTGCGCTGCTGCTTGGTCCGGCCGTCGCGCTCGACGCTCTCGACGCGGGTGCGGACCCTGGTCGGCTTCTTGGTCTCGGGGTCCACGACCGCCACGTTGCTCACGTGGATCGGGGCCTCGACGACCTGGATGCCGCCGGTGTTCACACCCTCGTTGTCACCTGCACGGGTGTGCTTGGTGACGCGGTTGATGCCCTCGACGAGAACCCGGTTGGTCTCGGGGTACACGGCAATGACGCGACCCTGCTTGCCACGGTCGCCGCCCTTTGCCTGGGTGCGCCCGCTGATGACCTGCACCAGGTCGTTCTTCTTGATGCGGATCTTCGCCATGGTCAGATCACCTCCGGGGCCAGCGAGACGATCTTCATGAACTTCTTGTCACGCAGCTCGCGCCCGACCGGGCCGAAGATGCGGGTGCCGCGGGGGTCCCCGTCGGCCTTGAGGATCACGGCGGCGTTCTCGTCGAACTTGATGTAGGAGCCGTCCGGACGACGACGCTCCTTCTTGGTGCGAACGATGACAGCCTTGACGACGTCACCCTTCTTCACGTTTCCACCGGGGATGGCGTCCTTGACCGCGGCCACGATGGTGTCACCGACGCCCGCGTAGCGGCGGCCGGAGCCACCGAGCACGCGGATGCAGAGGATCTCCTTCGCACCGGTGTTGTCCGCGACACGCAGTCGCGACTCCTGCTGGATCACTGTCAAACTCCTGTCGTCGAGCCGGTTCTCCCCCGGTCGCACCGGGTAAGCCTTGCCGAACGTTGTGGATGAGTGGTTCTACTGGGCCCCCGATGTGTGGGGGGTACACGGGGGGCGGAGCCCCCCGTGCGTGTGACTACTTGGCCTTCTCGAGGATCTCGACGACGCGCCACCGCTTGGTCGCGGACAGCGGACGGGTCTCCATGATGAGGACCAGGTCGCCGACACCGGCGGCATTCTCCTCGTCGTGTGCCTTGACCTTGCTGTTCTTGCGCAGGACCTTGCCGTAGAGCGCGTGCTTGACGCGGTCCTCGACACTGACCACGACGGTCTTGTCCATCTTGTCGCTCACCACGTAGCCCTGACGGGCCTTGCGGTAGTTGCGGCCGGACTCCTCCGTGGCCTGCTGGGCCGGGGTCTCGATGTTGTCGCTCATCGTCAGCCCACCTTCTCCTTCGTGGTCTCCTCGGTGTCGGCCCCGGGCTCGCGACCGATGCCGAGCTTGCGCTCGTTCATCTCGGTGTAGATGCGCGCGATGTCCTTGCGGACGGCACGCAGCCGGCCGTGGCTCTCCAGCTGACCGGTGGCCGACTGGAACCGCAGGTTGAACAGCTCCTTCTTGGCCGCCGCCAGGGCGTCGGCCAGCGCGTCGGCCTCCAGGCCTCGCAGCTGCTCCGGGGTCAGGTCCTTGCTTCCGACCGCCATCAGATGTCACCACCCTCACGCGCGATGAAGCGGCACTTCATCGGCAGCTTGTGCATTGCCAGGCGCATCGCCTCACGGGCGACGTCCTCCGAGACACCGGAGAGCTCGAACATGACGCGGCCCGGCTTGACGTTGGCGACCCACCACTCGGGAGAGCCCTTACCCGAACCCATGCGGGTCTCGGCAGGCTTCTTGGTCAGCGGACGGTCCGGGTAGATGTTGATCCAGACCTTTCCGCCACGCTTGATGAAGCGGGTCATTGCGATACGAGCGGACTCGATCTGACGGTTGGTGACGTAGGCGGGCTCGAGGGCCTGGATGCCGTAGTCACCGAACGCGATCGTGGTGCCGCCCTTGGCAGCGCCACTCCGACCGGGGTGGTGCTGCTTACGGTGCTTGACTCGACGTGGAATCAACATCAGGACTGCTCTCCCTCAGAACTGGCCGGGGTCTCGGTGGCCGGAGCCTCCGCAGGAGCCTCGGCCGGGGTCTCGCCGCCGACCTGGTCGCGGCGGTCCCGGCGGGGGCCGCGGGCCGGACGGTCGTCACGACGCGGGCGGCCGGGACGCGACGGGGCGGCGGCCTGCTCGCGGGCGAGCTCCTTGGCGGTCATGTCGCCCTTGTAGATCCACACCTTCACGCCGATGCGACCGAACGTCGTGCGGGCCTCGTAGAAGCCGTAGTCGATGTTGGCGCGCAGGGTGTGCAGCGGGACGCGGCCCTCGCGGTAGAACTCCGAGCGGGACATCTCGGCACCACCGAGGCGGCCGGAGCACTGGATCCGGATGCCCTTGGCACCGGCGCGCAGGGCGGTCTGCATGCCCTTGCGCATCGCGCGACGGAAGGTCACGCGGGCAGCGAGCTGCTCGGCGATGCCCTGGGCGACCAGCTGGGCGTCCACCTCGGGGTTCTTGACCTCGAGGATGTTCAGCTGGACCTGCTTGCCGGTGAGCTTCTCGAGCTCCCCGCGGATGCGGTCGGCCTCGGCGCCACGGCGACCGATGACGATGCCAGGACGAGCGGTGTGGATGTCCACACGGACGCGGTCACGGGTGCGCTCGATCTCGACCTTGCTGATGCCGGCCCGGTCCATACCGGTCGACATGAGGTTGCGGATCGCCACATCCTCCTTGACGTAGTCGCGGTAACGCTGACCCGGCTTGGTCGAGTCAGCGAACCAGCGGCTGCGGTGGTCCGTGGTGATCCCCAGGCGGTAGCCGTTGGGGTTGATCTTCTGCCCCATTAGCGGGCACCTCCCTGCTTCTCGCCCACCAGCACAGTGATGTGGCTGGTGCGCTTGAGGATGCGGCTGGCGCGGCCCTGGGCCCGCGGCCGGAACCGCTTCATCGTCGGGCCCTCGTCCACGAAGGCCGCGGTGACGACGAGCCGGTGCTCGTCGAACGGCTGAGCGGTCTGGTCGGCAGCGTAGCGCGCGTTGGCGATGGCGCTGTTCAGCACCTTCAGCACCGGCTCGCTGGCGCCCTGCGGCGCGAACCGCAGGACCGCGATGGCCTCGTCGGCCGCCTTGCCGCGGATCATGTCCACGACACGGCGAGCCTTCTGCGGGGTGACGCGCACGAAGCGCGCCTGGGCCCTGGCTTCCATGGTGGTTCCCTCAGTGGTGTTGGTGGTCATCGACGCCGACCCTTCCGGTCGTCCTTCTCGTGACCCTTGAAGGTCCGGGTCGGAGCGAACTCACCGAGCTTGTGGCCGACCATCGACTCGGTCACGAAGACCGGGATGTGCTTGCGGCCGTCGTGCACGGCCAGGGTGTGGCCGAGCATGTCGGGAGTGATCATCGAGCGGCGCGACCAGGTCTTGATGACGGTCTTGGTGCCGGCTTCGTTCTGGGCGTTGACCTTCTTGACGAGGTGATCGTCAACGAAGGGGCCCTTCTTCAGACTACGAGGCATGTGTTCGCTTGCTCCCTACTCAGCGCTTCTTCTTGCCGGTGCGGCGGCGACGAACGATGAGCTTGTCGCTGGGCTTGTTCGGACGACGGGTGCGGCCCTCAGGCTGTCCCCAGGGGCTGACCGGGTGGCGACCACCGGAGGTCTTGCCCTCTCCACCACCGTGGGGGTGGTCGACGGGGTTCATCACGACACCGCGGACGGTCGGGCGCTTGCCCTTCCACCGCATACGGCCGGCCTTGCCCCAGCTGATGTTGCTCTGCTCGGCGTTGCCGACCTCACCGATGGTGGCGCGGCAGCGGGCGTCGACGTTGCGGATCTCGCCGGACGGCATACGCAGCTGTGCGTAGGGGCCGTCCTTGGCGACGAGCTGCACGCGGGTGCCGGCCGAGCGGGCGATCTTCGCACCGCCACCGGGCTTGAGCTCGATGGCGTGGATGACGGTACCGACCGGGATGTTGCGCAGCGGCAGGTTGTTGCCCGGCTTGATGTCAGCCGACGGCCCCTGCTCGATTGCGTCGCCCTGGCGGAGCCGGTTCGGCGCGATGATGTAGCGCTTCTCGCCGTCCGCGTAGTGCAGCAGCGCGATGCGGGCGGTGCGGTTGGGGTCGTACTCGATGTGCGCGACCTTGGCCGGGATGCCGTCCTTGTCGTGGCGACGGAAGTCGATCACGCGGTAGGCACGCTTGTGGCCACCACCGATGTGGCGGGTGGTGATGCGTCCGGAGTTGTTGCGTCCTCCGGACTTGGTCAGCGGACGGACCAGCGACTTCTCCGGAGTGGAGCGGGTCACCTCGACGAAGTCGGCGACGCTGGAGCCACGACGGCCCGGCGTTGTCGGCTTGTACTTACGAATAGCCATGATTAGTGAAGTCCTCGGTTCTCGTCTCGACTACCGGCTCAGAGCGTGCCGAAGATGTCGATGGTGCCTTCGCGAAGCGTGACGATCGCCCGCTTGGTGTCCTTGCGCTTGCCCAGGCCGAACCGGGTGCGACGGGTCTTGCCGACGCGGTTCAGCGTGTGGACCGACTCGACCTTGACGTCGAAGACCGACTCCACGGCCCGCTTGATCTCGGACTTGTTGGCCCGCGGGTCCACCACGAAGGTGTACTTGCCCTGGTCCAGCAGCGTGTAGGCCTTCTCCGAGACGACCGGGGAGATCAGGATCTCGCGCGGGTCCTTGTTGGCCTCGAGTGCGGTGCTCACTTGGTGCCCTCCTCATCGGTGCCCAGGTCGAGGCCGGCGTCGGCCGACTGCGCGGCAGCACCACCGGCCGGCGCGAAGCCGGCGGCGGCAGCGGCCTCGGCAGTGCGGAACCACACCTCTGCCTCGGTCTGGTCGTACCAGCGCGAGCCCGCGACGTGGTACTTCATCGAGTCCTTGTTGCCCTTGACGGTGAAGCCCTCGGGGGCGGAACCGTCCTCGGTCGCGGGAGCGGAGTCGGGGCCGAAGCCACCGTCAGCCGCGCCGTCCTCGACCAGGGTGGCCGGCTCGGTCGCCTCGGCGACCTCGACCTCGGTGGTCTCCTCGACCGGCGCCTCGGTCACCGCGGTGTCCTGCGCGACAGCGGTCGTCTCGCCCTGGCGGCTCTCGATGAACGAGGTGAGGGCCGCCTGCGTGAAGACGACGTCGTCGGCGCAGAGCACGTCGTAGGTGTTGAGCTGGTCGACGAACAGGACGTGCACGTCGGCCAGGTTGCGCAGGCTCTTCAGACCGATCTCGTCGCTGCGGTCGATGACGACCAGCAGGTTCGGGCGCTCGGTCAGACCACTCAGCGCCGCCCACGCGGTGCGGGTCGAGGGGGTCTCCCCCTCCACCAGTGCGCTCAGGCAGTGGATGCGGCCGTTGCGGGCCCGGTCGGAGAGGGCTCCGCGCAGGGCGGCGGCCTTCATCTTCTTCGGGGTGCGCTGGCTGTAGTCCCGCGGCTGCGGGCCGTGCACGATGCCACCGCCGGCGTACTGCGGCGCGCGGATCGAGCCCTGACGGGCGCGGCCGGTGCCCTTCTGGCGGTAGGGCTTGCGGCCACCGCCACGGACCTCGCCGCGGGTCTTGGTGGCGTGCGTGCCCTGGCGGGCCGCGGCCAGCTGGGCCACGACGACCTGGTGGATCAGCGGCACGTTGGTCTGCACGTCGAAGATCTCGGCGGGCAGCTCAACCGTGCCGGCGTCGCCACCAGTCGGCTTGGTGATAGTGATGGTCGTCATCGCGTCAGGCCCCCTTGGCTGCCGTGCGGACGAGGACGACGCTGCCGCGCGGGCCCGGAACGGCACCCTTGATGAGCAGCAGGCCCTTGTCGGCGTCCACAGCGTGGATGGTGAGGTTCTGGGTGGTCTGTCGCTCGCCACCCATGCGGCCGGCCATCTTCTGGCCGCGGAAGACGCGACCAGGGGTGGACGCGCCACCGATGGAGCCCGGCTTGCGGTGGTTGCGGTGCGCACCGTGCGAGGCGCTGACACCGGCGAACCCGTGCCGCTTCATGACGCCGGCGAAGCCCTTGCCCTTGGTGCGGCCCGTGATGTCCACGGTCTGGCCGCTCTCGAACGTCTCGGCCGTGAACTCCTGGCCGATCTCGTAGTCGGCAGCGTCACTGGTCCGCAGCTCGGCGACGTAGCGGCGCGGGGTGACCCCGGCCTTCTCGAAGTGACCCTTGGTGGGCTGGTTGACCTTGCGCGGATCGATCGCCCCGAAGGCGATCTGGATCGCGTTGTAGCCATCGGACTCGGCGCTGCGCACCTGCGTCACGACGCACGGTCCGGCCTTGATCACCGTCACGGGCACCAGGCGGTTGTCGGCATCCCAGACCTGGGTCATGCCGAGCTTCTCGCCGAGGACGCCCTTGATGGCACGTTCGGTAGTAGCAGTCATTGGTGGACCCTTACAGCTTGATCTCGATGTTGACGTCAGCCGGCAGGTCGAGACGCATCAGCGAGTCGACGGCCTTGGGCGTCGGGTCGACGATGTCGATCAGACGCTTGTGCGTACGCATCTCGAAGTGCTCGCGGCTGTCCTTGTACTTGTGGGGCGACCGGATGACGCAGAACACGTTCTTCTCCGTCGGCAACGGCACCGGGCCAACCACGGTCGCGCCGGCACGGGTCACCGTGTCGACAATCTTGCGCGCCGAGCTGTCAATGACCTCGTGGTCATAGGACTTCAGCCGGATGCGGATCTTCTGTCCCGCCATCGCTTGTCTGACTCTCTCTCGTCGTACTACTGGCTATCGGCCGTCCAGGTGGCCTCCGACCCCCGCGGTCGGGCGTGTCGCCCTCGTGCCGGGCACCAGAACGTCAAACATCTTCCGGTGGTGGTGTTCGGAGCCCGGCCTGGCCGGGGCTTGAGCTGCCTCCGCCCGCCCCGACTCCCACCGAAGGAAGCCGTCTGAGCGTGCTGGATGGCTGACGACACCGACATGGGCCAGCACCGTGCGTCAAGCAACCTGTCTAGTGTGCCACGGATCGGCGGCACACCCCAAATCGAGGTGATGAGATCCGGCGCACACGCACGCCGGCATGGTAGGCACCACCGGATCGGGGGCGGTCTGTCGGGCACCGGCACCCCGCCGACGCCTGCCACGGGACCGGTGACCGGCGCCCCGCCGACGCCTGCCACGGGACCGCTGACCGGCACCCCGCCGACGCCTCCTGCTGGCCCTGGGCGCCGCTCGCGAGGCAACAGGACCTCCCGGTGTCCCCGCACCTCCCCGACAGCGTCAGACGGCCCTGTAGCCGAGGCCTTCTTCGAGGTCGGCGGGCAGTACCGTCCCAAAGTCTGGGTCGGCGGGCAGTACCGTCCCAACGTCTCGGTCGCCGGGCAACGCGAAGGGCCCGCAACCTGCTGGAGGTTACGGGCCCTTCCTGGTGCCGGTTGATCCGGCACCCGTGGTGCGTCAGATCACTTGAGGATCTTGGTGACCCGGCCGGCGCCGACGGTGCGGCCGCCCTCGCGGATCGCGAACTTGAGGCCTTCCTCCATCGCGATCGGCTGGATCAGGTCGACCTTCATCTCGGTGTTGTCACCGGGCATGACCATCTCGGTGCCCTCGGGCAGGTGCACGACACCGGTGACGTCCGTGGTCCGGAAGTAGAACTGCGGACGGTAGTTGTCGTAGAACGGCGTGTGACGGCCGCCCTCGTCCTTGGACAGGATGTAGACGTTGCCCTCGAACTCGGTGTGCGGGGTGATCGAGCCCGGCTTGCAGACGACCTGGCCGCGCTCGACGTCCTCACGCTTGGTGCCGCGCAGGAGCAGACCGACGTTCTCACCCGCACGACCCTCGTCGAGCAGCTTGCGGAACATCTCGATGCCGGTGACGATCGTCTTGGCCGGCGGACCCTCGTGGATGCCGACGATCTCGACCTCCTCGTTGACGTTGAGGATGCCACGCTCGATACGACCGGTGACGACGGTGCCACGACCAGTGATCGTGAAGACGTCCTCAACGGGCATCAGGAACGGCTTGTCGGTCTCGCGCTCCGGCTCCGGGATCGCCTCGTCGACGGCGTTCATCAGCTCCATGAGCTTGTCGCCCCACTCCGCGTCGCCCTCGAGGGCCTTGAGCGCGGAGACCTGGACGACCGGCAGGTCGTCACCCGGGAAGTCGTAGGAGGACAGCAGCTCGCGGACCTCCATCTCGACGAGCTCCATGATCTCCTCGTCGTCGACCATGTCGGACTTGTTCAGCGCCACGACGATGTAGGGAACGCCGACCTGGCGGGCCAGGAGGACGTGCTCCTTGGTCTGCGGCATCGGGCCGTCGGTGGCCGCCACGACCAGGATCGCACCGTCCATCTGGGCCGCACCGGTGATCATGTTCTTGACGTAGTCAGCGTGACCGGGGCAGTCGACGTGAGCGTAGTGACGCTTCTCGGTCTGGTACTCGATGTGCGAGATCGAGATCGTGATGCCGCGCTGCTTCTCCTCGGGCGCCTTGTCGATCGTGTCGAAGGCCGAAGCCTCGTTCAGATCCGGGTACTTGTCGTGCAGGACCTTGGAGATGGCCGCCGTCAGCGTCGTCTTGCCGTGGTCGATGTGCCCGATGGTGCCGATGTTGACGTGCGGCTTGCTCCGCTCGAACTTGGCCTTAGCCACTTGGGTCCTCCTCAGGACTGTGTTGTGTCATCGCCACTGGTTCGTGTCGTGGCGACATCTTGCAAGTTGTGGTGGTCAAACTCCGGTGGGGAGTCTACTGCTCACTCACCACGGATCTTCTTGATGATCTCCTCCGCGACGTTCCGGGGAACCTCGGCGTAGGAGTCGAACTGCATCGTGTAGTTGGCACGACCCTGGGTCTTGGACCGAAGGTCACCAACGTACCCGAACATCTCCGACAGCGGGACCACTGCGCGGACGACCTTGGCGCCACTGATGTCCTCCATGGCCTGGATCTGGCCACGGCGGGAGTTCAGGTCACCGATCACGTCACCCATGTAGTCCTCGGGCGTACGGACCTCGACGGCCATCACGGGCTCGAGGAGGACGGGGTCCGCCTTGCGGACCGCCTCCTTGAGGACCATGGAGCCAGCGATCTTGAACGCCATCTCCGAGGAGTCGACGTCGTGGTAGGCACCGTCGAGCAGGGTGGCCTTGATCCCGACCAGCGGGTAGCCGGCGAGAACACCGAGCTGCATGGCCTCCTGGATACCCTGGTCGACGCTGGGGATGTACTCGCGCGGGATGCGTCCACCGGTGACCGAGTTCTCGAAGGAGTACAGCTCGCCCTCGGTGGTGTCCAGCGGCTCGAAGGTCATCTGCACCTTCGCGAACTGGCCCGAGCCACCCGTCTGCTTCTTGTGGGTGTAGTCGTACTTCTCCACGGAGCGGCGGATCGTCTCGCGGTAGGCCACCTGCGGCGCGCCGACGTTGGCCTCGACCTTGAACTCCCGCTTCATGCGGTCGACCAGGATGTCGAGGTGGAGCTCGCCCATGCCGCCGATGACGGTCTGGCCGGTCTCCTCGTCGAGGCGGACGGTGAAGGTGGGGTCCTCCTGCGCCAGCTTCTGGATCGCGGTGCCGAGCTTCTCCTGGTCACCCTTGGTCTTGGGCTCGATGGCCACGTGGATGACCGGCTCGGGGAAGGTCATCGACTCCAGGATGATCTGGTTGCCGATGTCGCTCAGGGTGTCACCGGTGGTGGTGTCCTTCAGGCCGATGACCGCGTAGATGTGACCCGCGGAGGCCTTGTCGACCGGGTTCTCCTTGTTGGCGTGCATCTGGAACAGCTTGCCCAGACGCTCCTTCTTGCCCTTGGTCGCGTTCATGACGGGCTGCCCGCCGCTGATCTCACCGGAGTAGACCCGGATGTAGGTCAGCGTCCCGAAGAACGGGTGCGTCGCGATCTTGAACGCCAGGGCCGCGAACGGCTCCGTGGTGTCCGCGTTGCGCGTGATGACCGTCTCCTCGTCGCCGGGCTTGTGGCCCTCGGTCGGCGGGAGGTCCATCGGGCTGGGCAGGTAGTCGACGACCGCGTCGAGCAGGGGCTGGACGCCCTTGTTCTTGAAGGCGGTGCCACAGAAGACCGGGTTGACCTCGCCGGCCAGCGTCAGCTTGCGCACGCCGGCCTTGATCTCGTCCTCGGTCAGCTCCTCGCCGCCGAGGTACTTCTCGAGCAGCTCCTCGTCGGCCTCGGCAACCTTCTCGACCAGCAGGTTGCGGTACTCGTCCGCCTTGGCCTGCAGCTCGGCCGGGATGTCCTCGACGTCGTAGTCCTCACCCAGCGCGGTCTCGCCGTGCCAGGTCAGGGCCTTCATCCGCACCAGGTCGATGACGCCGACGAAGTCGGACTCGGCACCGATCGGCAGCTGCATGACCAGCGGGGTCGCGCCGAGGCGGTCCACCATGGTCTGCACGGAGAAGTAGAAGTCCGCGCCCATCTTGTCCATCTTGTTGATGAAGCACATGCGCGGGACGCCGTACTTGTCGGCCTGGCGCCAGACGGTCTCCGACTGGGGCTCGACACCCTCCTTGCCGTCGAAGACAGCGACCGCGCCGTCGAGGACGCGCAGGTTGCGCTCGACCTCGACGGTGAAGTCGACGTGGCCGGGCGTGTCGATCAGGTTGATCTGGTAGCCCTTCCAGAAGCTGGTCACAGCAGCGGAGGTGATGGTGATCCCCCGCTCCTTCTCCTGCTCCATCCAGTCGGTCGTCGACGCACCGTCGTGGGTCTCGCCCATCTTGTGCTTGACACCGGTGTAGAACAGGATCCGCTCGGTGGTCGTCGTCTTGCCGGCATCGATGTGGGCCATGATGCCGATGTTGCGGACCTTGTTCAGGTCCGTCAGAACGTCGAGTGCCACAGTCTCTCTTCTCTAGCTCGTTGCGTATGTCGGGTGGTCGCGGTGCTCAGACCAGCGTCACCAGCGGTAGTGGGCGAAGGCCTTGTTGGCCTCGGCCATCTTGTGGGTGTCCTCGCGACGCTTCACCGCGGCGCCCAGACCGTTGCTGGCGTCCAGGATCTCGTTCATCAGACGCTCGGTCATGGTCTTCTCGCGACGCTGACGGGAGTAGCCGACCAGCCAGCGCAGGGCCAGCGTGGTGGAGCGGCCCGGCTTGACCTCGATCGGCACCTGGTAGGTCGCACCACCGACGCGGCGGCTCTTGACCTCCAGCGCGGGGCGCACGTTGTCCAGACCGCGCTTGAGCGTGGCCACGGGGTCGGTGCCGGTCTTGGCTCGGACGCCCTCGAGGGCGCCGTAGACGATGGTCTCGGCGACGGACTTCTTGCCGTCCACCAGGATCTTGTTGACCAGCTGGGTGACCAGGGTCGACCCGTAGACGGGGTCGGAGATCAGCGGACGCTTGGGAGCGGGGCCCTTACGAGGCATTACTTCTTCTCCTTCTTCGCGCCGTACCGGGAACGAGCCTGGTTGCGGCCCTTGACACCCTGGGTGTCGAGCGAACCGCGCACGATCTTGTAGCGGACACCGGGGAGGTCCTTCACCCGGCCACCGCGGACGAGCACGATGGAGTGCTCCTGCAGGTTGTGACCGACACCCGGGATGTAGGCCGTGACCTCGATGCCGCTGGTCAGCTTCACACGAGCGACCTTGCGCAGGGCAGAGTTCGGCTTCTTCGGGGTGGTGGTGTAGACGCGGGTGCAGACACCGCGCCGCTGCGGGTTGCCCTTGAGGGCGGGACTGTTGGTCTTCTTGACCTTGTCCTGGCGCCCCTTGCGGACGAGCTGGTTGATTGTGGGCACTGATTCTCCGTCAGTCGATGTTGTCTGCGCGCACCGTCATCGCTGACGGGTCGCACTCCTTGGTCTGGCCGGCACGTCACCCCCGAGGACGGGTGTGTCGCGACGGTGCTCTCCCCTGCACTTCCCCCGAGCCACGGCACCGCCATACTTCACGGAGGTTGATGGACTCGAGCGGGACGCCCGGCGAGAGGTGGCTGCCACCGGGACCTAGCCCGGCGACACGCGCGCAGGGGTGACCTGCGCACACAAGCCTCAAGAGTACCGGCGCGCGTGATATGCACCAAATCAGCACAGGAGCCCGTCCGCCGACCCTACTCCCCCAGCCGGCTCCACAGCTCATCGTCCCACCACTCGGCGCCGTCTGGTGAGAGCACCGCCTGCCGGTCGACCCCGTCGCGCGTGAACCCGAGCCTGGCCAGGAGCCGCGTGGAGCGCTCGGCCGGCGCGAAGACACGGGCGGTGATCCGGCGGGCCGCGCCCGGTCCCCGCGCGAGCTCGACCACGGCCCGGACACACTCGGTGGCCAGTCCCTGCCCTCCGACGTCGGGGTGGAAGGCGTAGCCGAGGCTGGCCTCCACCGCGGTCGTCGTGGCCGGCGGCACGGCCGCGCTGGGACGGAACCGCAGGCGCACGTCACCGACCACCCGCCCCGCGTGCTCGGCCACCACCGTCACGGCGGTGGTGTCCTCCACCCAGCCGGCCACCAGCTCCCTGGCCTCCTGCTCCCCGAGGGGCGGGTGGCCGAGGAACCGCGCGACCTCGGGCAGCTGCCGGTAGGCCCGGATCTCCGGGAGATCACCCGGCTCCACCAGCCGGAGCCGGCTGCGTGCGGTCGTCACCGGCAGCGCCCTGCCCATCGCCACGGCACCCACCGCACGATCGTTCAGCCTCACCCGCCGATTCTGGCACGCGCCGGAGGGTCGCCGGACCCACCGCCGAGGGGCGGGTATGCCGTAGGTGCGCTACGGCATACCCGCCCCTCGGCGGTGGTGCTCGTCAGACGGTCAGCGCCGGACGACCGACCTGACGGTCAGTAGCGGTCGTCGCCGACCGACAGGTCGTCCAGGCGGACGGCCTCGCCCGAGCCCGGACCGAAGGCCGGGTACTCGAACTGGTCGTAGTCCGGGACCGCGTAGGCGGCTGCCTTGGCCTCCTCCGTGGGCTCCACGGTGAGGTTGCGGTAGCGCGGCAGACCGGTGCCGGCCGGGATCAGCTTGCCCAGGATGACGTTCTCCTTGAGGCCCAGCAGCGGGTCGGACTTGGCCTGCATGGCAGCCTCCGTGAGGACCCGGGTGGTCTCCTGGAAGGACGCCGCGGACAGCCACGAGTCGGTGGCCAGCGAGGCCTTCGTGATGCCCATCAGCTCCGGACGACCCGAGGCGGGCTTGCCCGACTCGGACACGACGCGACGGTTCTCGGTCTCGAACCGGCCGCGCTCGACCAGCTCACCCGGCAGCAGCTGGGCGTCGCCGGCCTCGATGACCGTGATGCGCCGCAGCATCTGCCGCACGATGACCTCGATGTGCTTGTCGTGGATCGACACACCCTGCTGGCGGTAGACCGCCTGGACCTCGTCGACCAGGTGCTGCTGGGCAGCACGCGGGCCGAGGATGCGCAGGACCTGCTTGGGGTCGATCGCACCCTGCACCAGCTGACGGCCGACCTCGACGTGCTCGCCGTCGGCGACCAGCAGCCGCTGCCGCTTGGTGACCGGGTAGGCGTGCTCCTCGGAGCCGTCGTCCGGCACCAGCAGGATGCGTCGCGACTTGTCGGTGTCCTCGATCTGGACGCGGCCGGTGGCCTCGGCGATCGGGGCGACCGCCTTCGGCGTTCGGGCCTCGAACAGCTCGACCACACGCGGCAGACCCTGCGTGATGTCGTCACCGGCCACACCACCGGTGTGGAAGGTGCGCATCGTCAGCTGGGTGCCGGGCTCACCGATGGACTGCGCCGCGATGATGCCCACGGCCTCACCGATGTCGACCAGCTTGCCGGTGGCCAGCGAGCGGCCGTAGCACTTGGCGCAGGTGCCGACCAGCGACTCACAGGTGAGCACCGAGCGGACCTTGACCTCCGTGACACCCGCGGCGACCAGGGCGTCGATGACCACGTCACCGAGGTCCATGCCCGCCTCGGCGAGGGTCTGACCCTCGTGGACGACGTCCTGGGCCAGCGTCCGGGCGTAGACCGCGGTCTCGACGTCGTCGTGCTCGCGCAGGTCACCGCTCGGGGTCTCCACGGCGATCGGCATGAGGAACCCGCGGTCGGTGCCGCAGTCGTCCTCACGGATGATGACGTCCTGGCTGACGTCCACCAGACGACGGGTCAGGTAACCCGAGTCGGCGGTGCGCAGCGCGGTGTCCGCCAGGCCCTTCCGGGCACCGTGCGTGGAGATGAAGAACTCCAGCACCGACAGGCCCTCACGGAAGTTGGACTTGATCGGACGCGGGATGATCTCACCCTTGGGGTTGGCCATCAGGCCACGCATGCCGGCGATCTGACGCAGCTGGAACCAGTTACCACGTGCACCCGAGGTGACCATCCGGTAGATGGTGTTCTCCTTGGGCATGGTGGTCTCGAGCTCCTTGGCGACCTCGTTGGTCGCCTGGGTCCAGATCTCGATGAGCTCCTGACGGCGCTCGTCGTCGGTGATCAGACCACGCTCGTACTGCGTCTGGACCTTGGCGGCCTTGGCGTCGTAGGTCTCCAGGATGTCGGCCTTGCGGGCCGGGGTCATCACGTCGGAGATGGCCACGGTGGTCCCCGAGCGGGTCGCCCAGTAGAAGCCGGTGTCCTTCAGCGAGTCCAGCGACGCCGCGACCTGCACCTTGGTGTAGCGCTCGGCGAGGTCGTTGACGATCTCCGAGAGGCGCTTCTTGTCGACGACCGCGTTGACGAACGGGTAGTTCGGCGGCAGCGAGTCGTTGAAGATCGCGCGGCCCAGCGTGGTGTCCACGATGAACTCGGAGGCGATGCCGTCCTCGGTGACCTCGACGCCCTCGGGCAGCTTGTGGCCCAGCGGCGCGGCGGTGTCCCGCACGCGCAACCGGATCGACGAGCCGATCTCGATCTCACCGGCGTCGTAGGCCATCTGCGCCTCGGCGACCGAGCTGAAGGCGCGCGCGGGCGCGCCGTCCTCGGTGAGCTCCGGGGCGCTGAACGACTCGGACGTCAGGTGGAACAGACCGATGATCATGTCCTGCGTCGGCATGGTGACGGGGCGACCGTCGGCCGGCTTCAGGATGTTGTTGCTCGAGAGCATCAGGATCCGGGCCTCGGCCTGGGCCTCGGCCGACAGCGGCAGGTGCACGGCCATCTGGTCACCGTCGAAGTCCGCGTTGAACGCGGTGCAGACGAGCGGGTGGATCTGGATGGCCTTGCCCTCGACCAGCTGCGGCTCGAAGGCCTGGATGCCGAGGCGGTGCAGCGTGGGTGCGCGGTTCAGCAGCACGGGGTGGTCGGTGATGACCTCCTCGAGCACGTCCCACACGACCGAGCGGCCGCGCTCGACCATCCGCTTGGCGGACTTGATGTTCTGCGCGTGGTCCAGGTCGACCAGACGCTTCATCACGAACGGCTTGAACAGCTCCAGGGCCATCTGCTTGGGCAGACCACACTGGTGCAGCTTCAGCTGCGGGCCGACGACGATGACCGAACGGCCCGAGTAGTCGACACGCTTGCCGAGCAGGTTCTGCCGGAAGCGTCCCTGCTTGCCCTTGAGCATGTCGGACAGCGACTTCAGCGGCCGGTTGCCCGGGCCGGTGACGGCGCGACCGCGGCGACCGTTGTCGAACAGCGAGTCGACGGCCTCCTGCAGCATCCGCTTCTCGTTGTTGACGATGATCTCCGGAGCGCCCAGGTCCAGCAGTCGCTTGAGCCGGTTGTTCCGGTTGATCACACGGCGGTACAGGTCGTTGAGGTCGGAGGTCGCGAACCGGCCACCGTCCAGCTGCACCATGGGGCGCAGGTCCGGCGGGATGACCGGGACGCAGTCCAGGACCATGCCGTCCGGGTTGTTGTTGGTGGTCAGGAACGAGGTGACGACCTTCAACCGCTTGATGGCGCGGGTCTTCTTCTGGCCCTTGCCCGTGGCGATGATCTCGCGGAGCAGCTCCACCTCGGCCTCGAGGTCGAAGTTCTGCAGACGCTTCTGCAGGGCCGCGGCACCCATGCCGCCCTCGAAGTACATGCCGAAGCGGTCCCGCATCTCGCGGTACAGGATCTCGTCGCCCTCGAGGTCCTGGACCTTGAGGTTCTTGAACCGGTCCCAGACCTGGTCGAGGCGCTCGATCTGCTGGTCCGCGCGGCGGCGGATCTGGTTCATCTCGCGCTCGGCCCCGTCCCGGACCTTGCGGCGCGCGTCGCCCTTGGCACCCTCGGCCTCGAGCTCGGCCAGGTCGGCCTCCAGCTTGACAGCCCGGGCGTTGACGTCGGCGTCGCGACGGTTCTCCAGCGCCTTGCGCTCGGAGTCGATCTCCGCCTCGAGCGAGGGCAGCGCCTGGTGGCGACCGTCCTCGTCGACCGAGGTGATCATGTAGGCCGCGAAGTAGATGACCTTCTCCAGGTCCTTCGGGGCCAGGTCCAGCAGGTAGCCGAGGCGGCTCGGGACACCCTTGAAGTACCAGATGTGGGTCACCGGAGCGGCGAGCTCGATGTGGCCCATCCGCTCGCGGCGCACGCCGGCGCGGGTCACCTCGACGCCGCAGCGCTCACAGATGATGCCCTTGAAGCGGACGCGCTTGTACTTGCCGCAGTAGCACTCCCAGTCCCGGGTGGGACCGAAGATCTTCTCGCAGAAGAGCCCGTCCTTCTCCGGCTTCAGGGTTCGGTAGTTGATGGTCTCGGGCTTCTTGACTTCGCCGTGGCTCCAGCGGCGGATGTCCTCCGCCGTGGCCAGGCCAATCCGCAACTCGTCGAAGAAGTTGACGTCGAGCACGTGGATCCTTCTCTCGTGAGATCTCGTGAGTCTCAGTTAGGTCTTGCAACAGTTCATAGGTGGCGTATGCCGTGGAGCCGATGTGGTGGTTCGGCTCGGACGCTGCCTCGCTCAGCAGGCTGTCTGTCGGTGGCCGAGTCCCGCGCACCGGTGAGGGTGGTCGCGGGCCCGGCCGTCCGTCATACCTCCTCGACGGAGCTGGGCTCCCGGCGCGACAGGTCGATCCCGAGCTCCTCCGCCGCGCGGAAGACCTCCTGGTCGGACTCACGCAGGTCGATCTGCGTGCCGTCGCTGGAGAGCACCTCGACGTTCAGGCACAGGGACTGCATCTCCTTGATGAGCACCTTGAACGACTCGGGGATACCCGGCTCGGGGACGTTGTCACCCTTGACGATCGACTCGTAGACCTTCACGCGGCCCGTGACGTCGTCGGACTTGATGGTGAGCAGCTCCTGCAGGGCGTAGGCGGCACCGTAGGCCTCCAGGGCCCAGACCTCCATCTCGCCGAAACGCTGTCCACCGAACTGTGCCTTACCACCCAGCGGCTGCTGCGTGATCATGGAGTACGGCCCGGTGCTGCGCGCGTGGATCTTGTCGTCCACGAGGTGGTGCAGCTTCAGGATGTACATGTAGCCCACGGACACCGGCTGCGGGTACGGCTCGCCGGAGCGGCCGTCGAACAGCCGGGCCTTGCCCGACTCACCGATGAGCCGCTCGCCGGAGCCCGACGGCGTGGTCGACTCCAGCAGACCGGCGATCTCGGCCTCGGTCGCACCGTCGAACACCGGGCTGGCTACCCGGCTGCGCGGCGCGGCCTTGTGCGCGTCGGCCGGGATGCCGTTGGCCCACTCGGCGCCCTCGGCGATCTCCCAGCCCTGCGCCGCGGCCCAGCCGAGGTGCAGCTCGAGGATCTGGCCGACGTTCATCCGGCCGGGCACGCCCAGCGGGTTGAGCACGATGTCGACCGGCGTGCCGTCCTCCATGAACGGCATGTCCTCGACGGGCAGGATCTTGGAGATCACGCCCTTGTTGCCGTGGCGGCCGGCGAGCTTGTCACCGTCGGTGATCTTGCGCTTGTTCGCGACGTAGACGCGGACCAGCTGGTTGACACCCGGGGGCAGCTCGTCGCCCTCCTCGCGGTCGAAGACCTTGACACCGATGACGGTGCCGGTCTCGCCGTGCGGGACCTTCATGGACGTGTCGCGGACCTCGCGGGCCTTCTCACCGAAGATGGCGCGCAGCAGGCGCTCCTCCGGGGTCAGCTCGGTCTCACCCTTGGGCGTGACCTTGCCGACCAGCAGGTCGCCGTCGCGGACCTCGGCACCGATGCGGATGATGCCGCGCTCGTCCAGGTCGGCCAGGACCTCGTCGGAGACGTTCGGGATGTCCCGGGTGATCTCCTCCGGCCCCAGCTTGGTGTCGCGGGCGTCGATCTCGTGCTCCTCGATGTGGATCGAGGAGAGGACGTCGTCCTGCACCAGACGCTGGGAGAGGATGATCGCGTCCTCGTAGTTGTGGCCCTCCCACGGCATGAACGCCACGAGGAGGTTGCGCCCCAGCGCCATCTCGCCACCGTCGGTCGCGGGACCGTCGGCGAGCAGGTCGCCGGCCTCGACGCGGTCACCGGTGTTGACCTTGACCTGCTGGTTGTAGCAGTTGCCCTGGTTGGACCGGGTGAACTTCGCGACCTTGTAGGACTGGTAGGTGCCGTCGTCGTGGGCGACGGTGACCAGGTCGGCCGAGACCTCCTGGACCACACCCGCCTTGGCGGCACGCACCACGTCACCGGAGTCGAGCGCCGCGCGGTGCTCCATGCCGGTGCCGACCAGCGGCGCCTCGGCGCGCACCAGCGGCACGGCCTGACGCTGCATGTTGGCGCCCATGAGCGCACGGTTGGCGTCGTCGTGCTCCAGGAACGGGATCATCGCGGTCGCGGCCGACACCATCTGGCGCGCGGACACGTCCATGTAGTCGACCTCGCCGGCCGGGACGTCGACGGCCTCGCCGCCACCGCCCTTGGCGCGGACGAGGACCCGCTCCTCGGCGAAGGTGCCGTCCTCGTTGAGCGCGGCGTTGGCCTGCGCGATGACGAAGTGGTCCTCCTCGTCCGCGGACAGGTAGTCGATGTCGTCGGTGACCCGACCGTCGACGACCTTGCGGTAGGGGGTCTCCACGAAGCCGAACGGGTTGATCCGCCCGTAGGAGGCGAGCGAGCCGATCAGGCCGATGTTCGGGCCCTCAGGCGTCTCGATCGGGCACATGCGGCCGTAGTGCGACGGGTGGACGTCGCGGACCTCCATGCCGGCGCGGTCACGGGACAGACCACCGGGGCCCAGCGCCGACAGGCGGCGCTTGTGGGTCAGGCCCGACAGCGGGTTGTTCTGGTCCATGAACTGCGACAGCTGGCTGGTTCCGAAGAACTCCTTGATGGAGGCGACGACGGGCCGGATGTTGATCAGGGTCTGCGGCGTGATCGCCTCGACGTCCTGGGTGGTCATCCGCTCACGGACGACGCGCTCCATCCGGGACAGGCCGGTGCGGACCTGGTTCTGGATGAGCTCGCCCACGGAGCGGAGACGACGGTTGCCGAAGTGGTCGATGTCGTCGACCTCGACGCGCAGCTCCTCGGCCTGGCCGTGGCGGGTGACCGGCATGGTCTCCTCGCCGGCGTGCAGCGCCACGATGTACTTGATGGTCGCGACGATGTCGTCGACCCCCAGCACGGACTCGCTCAGCGGGGCCTCGACACCCAGCTTCTTGTTGATCTTGTAGCGACCGACCTTGGCCAGGTCGTAGCGCTTCGGGTTGAAGTACAGGTTGTCGAGGAGGGTCTGGGCGGCCTCCTTGGTCGGCGGCTCGCCCGGGCGGAGCTTGCGGTAGATGTCCAGAAGCGCCTCGTCCTGGTCGGCCGTGTGGTCCTTCTCCAGGGTGGCGCGCATCGACTCGTACTCGCCGAACTCCTCGAGGATCTGCGCCTCGGTCCAGCCCAGCGCCTTCAGGAGCACGGTCACGCTCTGCTTGCGCTTGCGGTCGACGCGGACACCGACCTGGTCGCGCTTGTCGATCTCGAACTCGAGCCAGGCGCCACGGCTCGGGATGATCTTGCTGGAGAAGATGTCCTTGTCGGCCGTCTTGTCGAGCGACCGCTCGAAGTAGACGCCCGGGCTGCGGACGAGCTGGGACACCACGACGCGCTCGGTGCCGTTGATGATGAAGGTGCCCCGGTCGGTCATGAGCGGGAAGTCGCCCATGAAGACCGTCTGGGACTTGATCTCACCGGTGGTGTTGTTGATGAACTCCGCGGTGACGAAGAGCGGCGCGGAGTAGGTCATGTCCCGCTCCTTGCACTCGTCGATGGAGTACTTCTGCTCCTCGAAACGGTGGTCCCGGAACGACAGGGACATGGAGCCGGAGAAGTCCTCGATCGGGGAGATCTCCTCGAAGATCTCCTCGAGACCGGAGCGGTCCGGGACGTCATACTTGCCGCCGTCCTTCGCGGCAGCGACGCGAGCCTGCCAGTCCTCGTTTCCGAGCAACCAGTCGAAACTCTCCGTCTGAAGCGCCAGGAGATCGGGGACCTCAAGGGGCTCCCGGATCTTGGCGAAGCTCAGGCGGCCAGATGCCGTCCGAGCGGTGGACACAGTCGTCTTCGCAGTGCGCGAGGCAGCCAAGGATGGGTCCTTCCACAGGCCTTACAATGAGCAGCGGGTCTGCTGCACCAGCCTGGACCACACTCAAGTCGGACCAGACGCGACAGCGAATCTGGACCTCAGATGGTGGGTGCGGCACGGGACAGGGCAGCGCAAAGAGATAGCATACACGAACTGCCGGCACAGTCCAACCGTCCCCTCCAACGGTGACTCACGCCGGTGCGTGACGACGGCAAAGAGGATGCCCCTCTGGACCGCGATCCGTCAAGCCCACCCCCGGCGTGTCCTGCGAAACCGCCCTCAAAACCCCCCACCGAGCGCACCGCGCCGCGCCCCAAATCCCCACCGAGCGCACCGTATCGCGGACCCACAGCCCGAGCCTGGGTTCTTGGAGCAACACAGTGTTCTAACAGCCGGCAACAGGAGGCTCCAAGAAGCACTGGGCGCTCCAAGAAGCACCAGCCGCTCGAAGACGTGGGGCCGGTGCGGTGACGTCCGCGCTCGCCCTGCGGTGCGGACAGGAACCGCAGCCCGCGGCGACCAGCGGACACCGTCCCAGAGGCGGACACCGTCACAGAGGTGACCACGCGGCATACTCCCCCCGACGCAGAACGGGCGGGACCGACCAGTGGTCGGTCCCGCCCGCTCAACAGGCGTGCCGGGCGAGCCCGGCAGGTGTCACTTGAGGGTGACGGTGGCGCCAGCGCCCTCGAGGGCCTCCTTGGCCTTCTCGGCGGCGTCCTTGTCGACGCCCTCCAGAACCGGCTTCGGCGCGCCGTCGACGAGGTCCTTGGCCTCCTTCAGGCCGAGGGAGGTCAGGGTGCGGACCTCCTTGATGACCTGGATCTTCTTGTCGCCCGCGGACTCGAGGACGACGTCGAACTCGCTCTGCTCCTCGACAGCAGCGGCGTCGCCGCCGCCAGCGGCCGGGGCAGCACCGGCGACGGCAACGGGGGCCGCGGCGGTGACGTTGAAGGTCTCCTCGAACTCCTTCACGAACTCGGAGAGCTCGATCAGGGTCATCTCCTTGAAGCTCTCCAGGAGCTCCTCGGTGCTCAGCTTCGCCATGGTGGCGTTCCTTCCTAGTGGTGCCGTGAGTGGCGGTGTGTGGATTGTGCCTTGACGTGCCCGCAGGCTCGTCTCAGCTGTCGTCGCCACCCTCGGCGACGTCGGTGGTGCCCTCCTCCGCAGCGGCCGGTGCGGCCTCCGCGAACTCGGTCGTGGCGTCCTCCGCAGCGGCCGGCTCGGCCTCCGCGGTGTCGGCCGCAGCGGTGTCCGCCGCAGATCCTCCCTGAGGGCCCTCCTGCTCGACCTTCGCGCGGAGCGCGTCGACCACGCGAGCCGTCTGGGACAGCGGCGCGGCGAACAGGTACACGGCGTTGGTGAGCGAGGCGTTGAGCGCCCCGGCCAGCTTCGCCAGCAGGGTCTCGCGCGACTCGAGGTCGGCGAGCTTGGTGATCTCCTCGGCTGTCAACGGCTTGCCGTCGAGCACACCGGCCTTGATCACCAGGGCAGGGTTGGCCTTGGCAAAGTCACGCAGGCCCTTGGCGGCCTCGACCGGGTCACCGGTGACGAAGGCGATCGCAGTGGGGCCCTGCAGGTGCTCTTCGAGGTCGGTGACACCGGCCTCGCTGGCAGCCAGCTTGGTGAGCGTGTTCTTCACCACGGAATAGGTCGCGTGCTCGCGCAGCGAGCCTCGCAGCTCGGTCAGCTGAGCCACGGTCAGACCGCGGTACTCAGTGAGCACGGCCGCACCCGAGTTGCGGAACTGGTCCGTCAGCTCGGCAATGGCAGCAGCCTTCGCAGCAGTTGCCATGGGGCCTCCTTCGTCGTGGTGCCGGCACCCTCCAGGCCTGACGACAAGAGCCCCGGCGCAGGCGCACGGGGCTCTCACAACGGCAGAGGTATGCCGTTCAGCTCAGTTCACCTGCGCAGGTCGCCCGCATCGTGCGGACCTTCGGTCGAGACGCCCTTGCGGGCACGCCGACAACCGGCGGTCATTGGGTATGGCCACAGCGTACCGGCACCGGGGCCGCCGGGACAAATCCCACCCGGGCCGAGCGGCCGCGGGACGGGCCCGCGCCCGCCCGTGCGGCTGCCCCGGTCAGCCCAGCTCGACCGGACCGCGCTCCGTCTCGATCACCAGGGAGATGCGCACGGGCTCGGCAGCGCGGAGCTGGATCGGCCCGCGCGGGGCCTCCAGCGCCTCCAGGGCGCTGCTGAGCCGCGCCGCCTCGGGGTGGCGCACCCGCACCGTCACCAGCTTGACGGCCGGTAGTCCCTCACTCGGGTGCGGGGTGTCCCCCCAGTCGATGAGGAACGGCACGGTGCCGTCCAGCCCGGTGTCGAGGGAGGTCAGCTCCCAGGAGAGCTCGGTCCCGTCGGGGCGGGTGCGGCTCATCGGCCGGGGGTCCCCCGGGTCCAGGCCCTTCTCGCGGGCCCGGCTGACACGATCGCCCAGGCCCGGTGCACGCAGCGCCCACCCGGTCAGCGTGGGCGCCGTGAGCTCGTCCACCCGGAACGGTCTCGGGTGGTCCGGCTCCGGCTGGTCCGGGTCGGGCGCCACGAGCTCGAGGTAGCGCTGGCCACCGAGGCCGAGCAGCGAGTTGCGGGTGCCCAGACCCGGGTGCGCCCCACCCGGCTGCGGCCGCAGACCGAGGTGCGCCTCGGCATACTCCTCCAGCTCGGTCAGGTCCGGTCCGGCCAGGATGATGTGGTCGATCTGTGCCCGCACGGCACCCCTTCCTTGGTCAGTCGAGTTTTGCCAGCCGCTCACGCAGCTGCTCCTCGCGGTGCGCGTTGCCGTGCAGGGCGATGTAGTCCCCGCCGTAGACGGCCAGCAGCGCGTCATCGAGCCGCCGGACCGCCGCGGGCGGATACCGGTAACCCATCCGCGCCGTGATCCGGTCACTGTCGGTGCCGGCGAGCACGTGCGCCAGCTCCTCGAGCGAGGAGATCCCGAGCTCCAGCAGGAGCCCGGAGATCCAGGCGTAGTGCTCGGTGCGGGACCAGCCGGCACCGGGGTAGGTCCCGGCCAGGAACGTGGCCAGCTCCTGGGCGCTGAGACGCGGATCCGTCTCGTCCGGCTCCTCCCCCGGATGCTCCGGCATGGTCGCCTGCAGCCGGTCGCGGATCGCCGAGAACTCGCGGTCGGCGAGTTCCAGCAGGCCCGCTGCCAGCGTGAACCGGCGGTTGAGGTCGGGGGCGTGCGCCTCCGGCACGGTGCCCTTGTAACGGATGTCGTGCTCGAACTCGGCCCACGCGTGCTGCAGCACCGTGCGGACCTGGACCGAGGCCGTGAACGTGCGCAGGGCCGCCTGCTCGGGGCTCAGGGTCCGGCTGGCGTCCACGGCGACCACGAGGTGACGGCTCACGTAGCCCCACCGCCCCTGGTCGGCGGTCTCCTGCCCCATGTCGCGATCGTCCAGCACGGTGAGCTCGCTCGCCAGCAGCTGCGCGACCGCGTCGACGTCGTCCCGGACGTAGGTGATCACCCGCAGCCCGATCTGGTCGGTGATCTGCTCGAGCGGGTCGGGGTAGAGCAGCCTGCCGTCCACCGTGCGCGCCGCCTTGCCCGCGAAGCTCTCGACCGACTTGGTGCGGCCCGTCACGGTCAGGTAGTTGATGCCGGCGTCGTCCAGCGCCGCGGTGACCAGGGCGAGGAAACCCTCCGTGGCGCGGGTCAGCTCGGGCTGGCGCGCGACATACAGGCGGACGGCCTCGCGGACCCGGTCGGGGTCCGGCACGTCCGTCGTCGTCATGCCCCCATCCTGCCGGATGCCGGCCGCGGCCGGCGCGGGCGCCCCGCGCTTGGCCCTGCCAACGCGGCTGCTGCGCCCCAGCCCGCGGTTGGCGGAAGCGGGAGGCGGGCGGCGGGAGGGGAGGCGAGGCAGGGAGGCAGCGGGCATGAGAAAGGGCCGGGTGAGCAGTTGCTCACCCGGCCCATTGTCGGCTCAGATCACTCCGCGGCGGTCAGGCTGGAGACTCGCGCGGGGTCGAGCGGGATGCCCGGGCCCATCGTGGTGCTCATGGTCGCCTTGGTGACGTAGCGGCCCTTGGAGGAGGCCGGCTTCAGCCGCATGACCTCGTCGATCGCCGCGCCGTAGTTCTGCACCAGCTTGTCCTGGTCGAACGACGTCTTGCCGATGATGAAGTGCAGGTTGGCGTGCTTGTCGACACGGAACTCGATCTTGCCGCCCTTGATGTCGGTGACAGCCTTGGCGGTGTCCATCGTGACGGTGCCGGTCTTCGGGTTCGGCATCAGGCCACGGGGACCCAGCACCTTGCCCAGACGACCGACCTTGCCCATCAGGTCCGGGGTGGCCACGACGGCGTCGAAGTCGAGCCAGCCGCCGGCGACCTTCTCCAGCAGGTCGTCGGAACCGACGTAGTCGGCTCCGGCCTCGCGGGCGGCCTCGGCCTTGTCACCGTTGGCGAAGACCAGCACGCGGGCGGTCTTGCCGGTGCCGTTGGGCAGGTTGACGGTGCCACGGACCAGCTGGTCGGCCTTGCGCGGGTCAACGCCCAGACGCAGGGCCACCTCGACGGTGGCGTCGTACTTGGTGGTCGAGGTCTCCCGGGCCAGGGCGATCGCCTCGACCGGGGTGTAGAACTTGCCGTCCTCGATCTTCTCGACGGCGGCGGTGTAAGCCTTGCTGCGCTTCATGAGTGCTCCTGTTGGTGCGGTGGTGGAGTTGTGGTCTGCGGGCCAGCGCTGGCCCTGCCACGGTGAGGGTGGGGAACCCTCGGGTGTGCCGGGGGCTCAGCCCTCGACGGTGATGCCCATCGAGCGGGCGGTGCCGGCGATGATCTTGGACGCCTGGTCCAGGTCGTTGGCGTTGAGGTCGGCCATCTTGGTCTCGGCGATCTCGCGCACCTGGGCGCTGGTCAGCTTGGCGACCTTCGTCTTGTGCGGCTCACCGGAACCCTTCTGGACGCCCGCAGCCTTCTTGATCAGCTCGGCGGCCGGAGGGGTCTTGGTGATGAAGGTGAACGAGCGGTCCTCATAGACCGTGATCTCGACCGGGATGACGTTGCCACGCTGGGACTCCGTCGCGGCGTTGTACGCCTTGACGAACTCCATGATGTTGACACCGTGCTGACCCAGTGCGGGACCGACCGGCGGGGCCGGGGTGGCCGCACCGGCCTGGATCTGCAGCTTGATGAAGCCGGAGACCTTCTTCTTGGGGGGCATATGTCTTCCTCTGGTGTTGTGGGCCGACGCCGTGGGCGATGACCCGGTTGCAACGCCAGGACGGAGTCCTGGCGATCCCGCGGACGGAGTCCGTGGAAATCTGTGGAGCGGTGCGGACCGGGGACGCAGTCCCCTGACCGACTACAGCTTGGCGACCTGGTTGAACGACAGCTCGACCGGTGTCTCGCGGCCGAAGATCGAGACCAGGACCTTGAGCTTCTGGCTCTCGGGGATGATCTCGGAGATCGTGGCAGGCAGGGTCTCGAACGGACCCTCCATGACGGTGACGGACTCGCCGACCTCGAAGTCGACCTCCGGGGAGCTCGTCCGGGTCGACGGGGTGGCGGCACCGGCCGCGGCGCCCTCGGCCGCGTCACCGCTCGGCGTGGTCTCGAACACCGGCGCCAGCATGCTGATGACCTCGTCGATGCTCAGCGGCACCGGCTGGTGGGCGTTGCCGACGAAGCCCGTGACGCCCGGCGTGTGCCGGACGGCACCCCAGGACTCGTCGGTCAGGTCCATCCGGACCAGGACGTAACCGGGCATCCGGACGCGGCGGACCTGCTTGCGCACGCCCGACTTGATCTCGGTGACCTCCTCCATCGGCACCTCGACCTGGAAGATGTAGTCCTCCATGTTGAGGCTGGTGGCGCGGGTCTCCAGGTTGACCTTGACGCGGTTCTCGTAGCCGGCATAGGAGTGGATGACGTACCAGTCACCGAACTGACCCTCCAGGGTCGCGCGGAACTCCTCCATCGGGTCGCCAGCGGGCTCCTCGTCGACAGAGGGCTCGTCGTCAGCCGCAGCGGGCTCCTCGTCGGCAGAGGGCTCGTCGTCAGCCGCAGCGGGCTCCTCGTCGACAGAAGGCTCGTCATCCGCCGCAGCCGTCTCGTCGCCCTCGGCAGACGCGTCGTCCTCGTCGCCCGAGGCAGGGTCCTCCTGCTCGACGTCGACCTCGCCAGCCGGCGCGTCGGCATACTCCTCGGTGGCCTCGGTGTCCACGGGCTGCTCCGCCGCGGAGTCCTCTGGGGTCACCTCCGCGACCTCGGGCGCCTCGTCGGCGTTGTTGGTCCACTGCTCGGACATGGCTACTTCCTCACTACTGACTCGGGCGGATCGGTCGTCGTGACGACCGGGGACGGTCGCCGGGCGACCACACGGACTGGCTGATCAGCCGCCGAAGGTGAAGTCGACGACCCGCGTGAAGATCTGGTCCAGACCCACGACGAAGCCCATGATCACCAGCACGAACACCAGCACGACGATCGTGTAGGTGATCAGCTCGCGCTGCGTGGGGCGGTGCACCTTGCGCAGCTCGGCCATGACCTGTGCCACATAGGTGGTGGGACGTGGCGGTCCTCCGGCCTGGGGGTGGCCCCGGTCGACACCCTGGGTGTCACGGGCGCTTGTCTCAGACACGGATAACCTTCCTTTGCCCTCGTGGTTGGGCATGGCGTTGTCGGCAGCGACCAGCCAGGTCGCGTCGCGCAGGGCACGAGGGACTCGAACCCCCAACCGCTGGTTTTGGAGACCAGTGCTCTACCAATTGAGCTAGTGCCCTAGGTGCTGCCGGGGCCTCGGTGGGCAGGCTCCAGCATGGGATGCGTCAACACCCGAGGAGTCAGTCTACGCGATCAGGCCGGGTCCGTGCGAACCCGGCCGCCGATGGTTGAATGTCGGGGTGACCGAGAGCACCCAGACGCCCCGCATCTCCACCCGTATCGGCTCGATCGCCGAGTCTGCCACCCTGGCGGTCGACGCCAAGGCCAAGGCGCTCAAGGCGCAGGGCCGCCCGGTGATCGGCTTCGGGGCCGGCGAGCCCGACTTCCCGACGCCCGACTACATCGTGGCCGCTGCGGTCGCCGCCTCCCAGGACCCGGTGAACCACCGCTACTCCCCCGCCGGTGGCCTGCCGGACCTGAAGGTCGCCATCGTCGACAAGACCCAGCGGGACAGCGGGTATGCCGTGGAGCCGGCCAACGTGCTCGTCACCAACGGCGGCAAGCAGGCGGTCTACAACACCTTCGCCACCCTGCTCGACCCGGGTGACGAGGTCATTCTGCCGACCCCCTACTGGACGACCTACCCGGAGTCGATCCGGCTGGCCGGTGGCGTGCCGGTCGACGTGTTCGCCGGCGCGGACCAGGGTTACCTGGTGACGGTCGACCAGCTCGAGGCGGCCCGGACCGAGCGCACCAAGGTGCTGCTGTTCTGCTCGCCGTCCAACCCCACCGGAGCGGTCTACCCGCCCGAGCAGGTGGAGGCGATCGGTCGCTGGGCGGTGCAGCACGGCCTCTGGGTCGTGACGGACGAGATCTACGAGCACCTGCTCTACGACGGCGCCACCGCCCCCTCGCTCCCGGTGCTGGTGCCCGAGCTCGCGGACACCTGCGTGGTCCTCAACGGCGTCGCCAAGACCTACGCGATGACCGGGTGGCGCGTCGGCTGGATGCTGGGCCCCAAGGACGTCGTCAAGGCCGCCACCAACCTGCAGTCGCACGCGACCTCCAACGTCGCCAACGTCTCCCAGCGTGCCGCCATCGCCGCGCTCCAGGGGTCCCTGGAGGCGGTCGACGAGATGCGCACCGCCTTCGACCGGCGTCGCCAGACCATGGTGTCGATGCTCAACGAGATCGACGGGGTCGAGTGCCCGACCCCGCAGGGCGCGTTCTACGCCTACCCCAGTGTCGCGGGCGTGCTGGGACGCACGATCCGCGGTCGCACCCCGCAGACCTCCGTCGAGCTGGCCGAGATCATCCTCGAGGAGGTCGAGGTCGCGGTGGTGCCCGGCGAGGCGTTCGGGCCCTCCGGCTACCTGCGGTTGTCGTACGCCCTGGGTGACAACGACCTCGCCGAGGGTGTGGGCCGCATCCAGGAGCTGCTGCGCGGGGCGCGCTGAGCCACCCGTGCCCCGGTCGAGACCCCGGCCGGCGCCACCTGCAGGACCGTGTGACCCGGCCAGTCTCGTGCCCGGGGCGGGCTACTCGTCGCCGCGGAGCTGGAACCGGGACAGGCGCCGGCCCGCGACGTAGCAGCCTGCGACGATCACCACGAGGCTGGCGAGCCACGCATACGTGACAGGCAGGTTGCCGGCGACCAGGTTGAGCGAGTCGTCGAGTCCCTCGGCGATGCGCCGGCCGAAGGCGGACACGCTCACGAAGCGCAGCCCGGACAACCACGACGCGAGCAGCCCCTCGAAGACCAGGACGTAGATCAGCCCGGAGATCATGCCGTGGCGGTTGATCGCCGACAGCATGACGAACGCGGCGCAGTAGGCGGTGCCGGCCACTGCCGCGCCGACCGCCACCGCGAGCGCCTGCCCCAGCTGGGACGGGTCGAGGATCAGGCCGGCGACGAACAGCGACCCGGCCCCGAGGACCACGGTGACCGCCACGGCGACGACCAGCTTGCTCAGCGCCACGACATAGCGGGACACCGGCTTGGACAGCAGGTAGACGATCGACCCGTCGTCGATCTCGGGCCCCAGGACGCCGGTGGTGACGAGCAGGGAGACCAGCGGCAGCACCAGGCCCAGCCCGAACACCACGATGACCGGCTCGAACGAGGTCGCGGCGGCATCGCCCGAGGTGAGCACCTGCACGAGCAGGCACAGCCCCATGAGCAGCAGCGGGAGGGCGACCAGCACCCACCACCGCTTCTGACCGAACAGCGACTGGAACGCCAGCCGGGAGATCGTGCCGTTCACGCGGACACCAGGTAGGCGAAGACCGACTCCAGCGACTCGTCCGTGGGCGTGACCTCACGCAGGCTGATCCGGTGGTCCCGGGCCAGTCGCGGCAGCGCGACGGCGAACTCCCCGAAGTCGGTCACCTGCACCTGCACCCCTCCCCGGGGTTCGAGCTGGACACCGGCGACGCTCTCCGCAGCCATCAGCACCGTCGCCAGCCGCCGGTCGTCGCTGCTGCGGACCAGGTAGACGTTGGGACGGTCGGTCATCAGCCGTCGGATCGCCCCGAAGTCGCCGGAGGCGGCGTGCCGGCCGGAGACGATGACCTCGATGTGCCGTGCGATCTGCTCGACCTCCTCGAGGATGTGCGAGCTGAACAGCACCGTCCGGCCCTCCGCGCCCATCCGGGTGAGGAGCTCCATCAGGTGCATCCGCTGCCGCGGGTCGACGCCGTTGAACGGCTCGTCGAGCAGGAGCACCGCGGGGTCGTGCACGAGGGCGGCCGCCAGCTTGATCCGCTGGCGCATCCCCTTGGAGTAGGTGCTGATCAGCCGTCCGGCGGGCTCCACCAGGTCGACGATGCCCAGGGCCCGCTCGGTCGCCTCCCCCGGCGAGGACAGCTTGTGCAGCTCGGCGTTGGCCCGGACGAACTGTCGGCCGCTCAGGTAACCGAAGCTGGCCTCGCGTTCGGGCACCAGGCCGATCGCGCGGTAGACCGACACGTTGCCCCACACGGGGGTGCCGTCCAGGAGCACCGTGCCGGCCGAGGGCGCGAGGAACCCGGACATCATCGCGATGAGGGTGGTCTTGCCGGCCCCGTTGGGCCCCAGCAGCCCGGTCACGCCCGGCCCGATCTGCATGGACACGTCGTTGACCGCCACGACGTTGCCGTACCAGCGCGACGTGTTCGCCAGCTCGAGGACGCTCATCGGCCCGCCTGCTTCCGGTAGTAGCGGACGAGGAGCCAGAGCCCGCCGGCGACGAGGGCGAGCGAGACCGCGAGGTAGAGCAGCCCCCAGCCGGTCGTGTCCGGCGGCACCTGGAAGGAGCTCTGCCCGCCGAGCAGCTCGACCTGCACGCCGTCGACCAGGGAGAACGGGGAGAACAGGCCCGCCAGCAGCCCCGCCGTCTCGTTGCCCGCCTCCGCGGTGATCGCCTGCACGGCCGTGACCACCCCGGTGCTGACCAGCAGCGCGATGATCGTGACGCCCACCGCCAGGCCACGCCGACGCGTGTGCGAGGCGACCAGCCCCGACAGGGTCGCCAGCACCGCGGACAGCAGCACGATCCCGACCACGGCGGCAAAGAAGTCTCTCGACTGCTCGGCGATGTCCGCCTCGGCGGTGAGGGCACCGACATACAGCACGATGACCGGCAGCGCGATGAAGAGCAGGATGGCCACGAAGAGCGAGGCCCAACGGACCAGGGCGTAGGCCGTGGAGCTGAGTGGACGCGCGAGGTACAGCGAGATGGCCCCGGACCTCAGGTCGCGGGAGAAGAGCACCGGCGCCTGCGCCGCCACGAAGATGACGATGATGAGCATCAGCGTCACCGGGTAGGTGCCGTAGTTCAGGAGGGGCTCGGTCAGCCTGAGGGTGACCATCACGGCCACCATGATCGCCGCGGGGACGACCATCAGCGCGAGCAGTGTCATCGGCAGACCCTTGGCGCGACCGGAGCGGCCGATGCCGTAGGCGTTGAGCAGGCCCGTCACGAACAGCGAGCGTGCCGCAGCATCGGTGTCGAGCCGCGGCCCGGTGTAGGGCCGGTAACCGATGTCGTGGATGACACCTCCCGGCCGCGGTGCCTCAGTGGGCAGCGCCATGACCCGCCTCCTCCCGGAACACGTCCTCGATGCGTCGGTGGTCGGCAGCCAGCCGGACCAGCCCGACACCCACGTCGACCGCCGTGTCCCGGACCAGGTCGTGCAGGTCGGTCCGGCCGGGGGCGTTGATCTCGATGAGCGGGCCGCGCGGGCGGCACGGGATGCCCTGCGCCGCGAGGCGCTCCCCCATCGCGGTCTGGGCGTCGCCCTCGCCCAGCACCTCGATGAGCAGCAGCCCGGTGTCGGACGTGAACTCGGTGGTGGCCGAGGAGCGCAGCAGGTGGCCGCCGTCCAGGACGACGACGTGGTCGCTGACGCGCTCCAGCTCCCCGAGCAGGTGGGAGGTGACCAGCACGGAGATGCCGAAGTCACGGCCGATCTTGCTCACCAGCGCGAGCATGTCATCGCGGGCAGCGGGGTCCAGGCCGTTGGTCGGCTCGTCCAGGAAGACGAGCTGCGGGTCGTGGGCCAGGGCCTGCGCGAGCTTGGCACGCTGCTTCATGCCGGTGGAGTAGCCGCCCATCAGCCGGTAGCGCTCCTCCGCGAGGCCGACGTGACGGAGCACGTCGGCGGCCCGCTCGCGCGCGGCGGTCGGCGGCAGCCCGGACATCCGCGCCATGTGCACCACGAAGTCGATCGCGCGCACGTCGGGAGGCAGGCAGTCGTGCTCCGGCATGTAGCCCACGACCGAACGGATGCGCTGCCCTTCGGCCCGGATGTCGTGCCCCAGGACCTGAGCGGTGCCCTGGGTCGCGGCGATGAGCCCGAGAAGGATCTTGATCAGGGTGGACTTGCCCGCGCCGTTGGCGCCGACCAGCCCCGTGACTCCCTCACCGATCGACAGGTCGAGCCCCTCGAGCGCAGTCACCTGCCCGTAGCGCTTGGTCAGGCCCTGTGTGTCGATGATCCCCACAGGGACCAACCTAGCGTGTGGGCGCGACCTTCCGGACCAGATTTTGTCCGCGTGCGCCGTCTGCCCTCAGCGCTCAGAACCCCTGCCAGGACAGTTTGCCGAGATAGGTCTCCCGGTAGTAGTTCTTCAGGTGCAGCCGGTCGGCGGCCGCCTCGTCGAGCAGCACCGTCACGTGGGCGTGCATCTGGAGGGCCGACGCGGGCCACCGGGCGCTCACCGGTCCCTCGACGAGCTGGTGGACCGCCTCCGCCTTCGCCGGCCCCAGAGCGACGAGCACGAGGTGCCGGGCGTCCAGGATGGTGCCGATCCCCTGCGTCACGCAGTGCCGCGGCACGGCGTCGATGTCACCACCGAAGAACCGTGCGTTGTCGCGGCGGGTCTGCGGGGTCAGGGTCTTGACGCGCGTGCGCGAGACGAGGGACGACCCCGGCTCGTTGAAGGCGATGTGGCCGTCACTGCCCACCCCCAGGAGCTGCACGTCGACACCGCCGGCCGCGGCGATGGCCTGCTCGTAGGTGGCGCAGGCTCCCGGCAGGTCGGTGGCCCCGCAGTCCGGGCTCAGCACGTGCGCCGGGTCGATGTCGACGAGGTCGACGAACTCGCGGTCGATCACAGCGCGGTAGCTCTCGGGGTGGCCAGGCGGCAGACCGACGTACTCGTCGAGCAGGAAGGCCCGGCACCTGGCCAGGCTCAGCTCGCCGCGCCCCACCCGGTCGGCCAGCTCGCGGTAGATCGCCAGGGGGGTCGACCCCGTCGCCAGCCCCAGCACCGCGGCCGGGTCACGCCGGACGTGCTCGGCGATCGCGTCGGCACCGGCCCGACCGACCTGTGCCTCGTCCTCGAGGATCACCACCTCCATCAGGGCATCCCCTCGATGAACCAGCGGGCCCGCGACCCGGGGTGGTGGCGGTCGACCGCACGGGTCCCGGCTTCCGCGGTGCGCGGCGCACCGGGTCCGGCCTGGCTGGGGACGACCGGTTGCGCCCCGGGGCGCAGCAGGTCGTCGTGGGAGATGGTCATGCGTGGCTCCTCGGGTGTCGTCAGGGGGCGCGGTATGCCGTCCCGGGGGTCAAGTCTGACCTCTCGCCCTGCGGCGCGGGTCGGCACCCCTCGGTTGCCGCACGGGACACGCGTCGGCACCCCGACCCGGCCCCCTGAGACGGGACGGGCGCGCGGCCGGCGCGCCCGCGGCATACCCCTGCCTGTCCGGGGTGCCCGGCCGTGGGGTCGGTGGCATGGGGTAGACAGTGCGGATGGCCCGCTCCGTCCAGGCGCTCCCCAAGGCGCACCTGCACCTGCACTTCACGGGGTCCCTGCGGATCACCACGCTGCGCGCACTCGCCGACAAGCACGGGCTCCGGCTCCCCGCCGCCCTGGTGCAGGACTGGCCGCCGCGGCTGCGCGCGACGGACGAGCGGGGGTGGTTCCGGTTCCAGCGGCTGTATGACGCGGCCCGGGCCTGCGTGCAGGACGAGTCGGACATGCGACGGATCGTGCGCGAGGCCGCCGAGGACGATGCGGCCGAGGGGTCGCGCTGGTTGGAGATCCAGGTCGATCCCACCTCCTACGCGCCGTTCGTCGGCGGCCTCACCCCGGCGCTCGAGATCGTCCTCGACGAGGCCCGGGCCGCGAGCCGGGAGACGGCCACCGAGGTCGCCGTCATCGTGGCGGCCAGCCGCACGCGGCACCCGATGGATGCCCGGACCCTGGCGCGCCTCGCGGCGCAGTACGCCGGGGACGGGCCCGGCACCGTGGTCGGCTTCGGGCTGTCCAACGACGAGCGGCGCGGCGACACCGCGGAGTTCGAGCCCGCGTTCCGGATCGCCGGCCGGGCCGGCCTGGCCCGGGTGCCGCACGCCGGGGAGCTGCTCGGGCCCTCGCACGTCCGGGACGCGCTCGACCACCTGTCGCCGGACCGGCTCGGGCACGGTGTCCGCGCCACGGAGGACCCTGCCCTGCTGGAGTCCCTGGTGCGACGCGGGGTGACCCTCGAGGTGTGCCCGTCCAGCAACGTCGCGCTCGGCGTCTACGAGGAGCTGTCGCACGTCCCGCTGCGCCGGCTCGTCGACTCCGGTGTCGGCATCGCGCTGGGCGCCGACGACCCGCTGCTGTTCGGGTCGCGGCTGCTGGCGCAGTACGAGTCGGCGCGCACCGACCACGGCCTGACCGACGAGGAGCTCGCCGAGCTGGCGCGCGGCTCCGTGCGCGGCAGCCGCGCGCCTGAGGCGACCCGGGCCGCCCTGCTGGCCGACATCGACGCCTGGCTCGCCGCCCCCTCTGCGGACCGGTCGCCGAGCCGGGCAGGCGACGCGCTCAGAGGGTGAGGCCCACGAGCACCGGCTCGTTGACCAGGGTCACGCCGAAGGCCTCCTGCACACCGTCGCGCACCTCGCGGGCCAGGGCCACCACGTCAGCCGCGCGCGCCCGGCCCCGGTTGGTCAGCGCGAGCGTGTGCTTGGTCGACAGGGCGGCCGGGCCGGGCAGCCCGTGCCCCTTGCGGAAGCCGGCCCGGTCGATCAGCCACGCCGCCGAGGTCTTCACCGTGCCCTCCGCCGACGGGAACCGCGGCGGGACGGGACCGTCGGGGCCCAGGCGCTCGGCGGCCCGGGTGACCAGGGCGGCATACTCCTGGGCCGGGAGGATGGGGTTGGTGAAGAACGAGCCGCAGGACCACGTGTCGTGGTCGGTCGCGTCGAGCACCATCCCCCGGTTGCGCCGCTGCTGCAGCACCGCCTCGCGGGCCTCGGCGAGCGGCACCCGCGAGCCCAGCGCCACCCCCAGCCCCTCGGCCAGCGCGGCGTAGCCCACCGGCTGGGAGAGCTCGGTCGGCCGCAGCGAGAAGGTCACCGACAGCACGATGTGCCGGGGCGTCACGGCGCCGGCCGGCGCGTCCGGGCCGACGATCGTGTCCTTGAGCACGGAGTGCCGGTAGCTGAACCCCAGGTCCGCGGCGAACATCGTGCGCACCCGCTGCTCCACGCGGTCCCACACGCGCACCTGGGCGATCGTCTGCGCGACCTCCTGGCCATACGCGCCGACGTTCTGCACGGGCGTCGCGCCCGCACTGCCCGGGATGCCGGAGAGCGCCTCGATCCCCGACCAGCCCTCGGCGACGGCCCGGGCGACGACGTCGTCCCACACCTCGCCCGCCGCGACCTGCGCTGTCACCCCGCCGCAGGCCGAGGCGTCGGGCACCGCGATGCCGGTGGTGCGGACGAGCACGACGGTGCCGGGGAAGCCGTCATCGGACACCAGCAGGTTGGAGCCACCCGCCACGACGAGCAGCGGATCGCCCGCGGCGTCGGCGTCCCGGACCGCCTCGATCAGCTCGGCCTCGGTGGTGGCGGTGACCGTGCGTCGCGCCGGTCCCCCGACCCGCATCGTGGTCAGCCCTGCCAGGGCGTTGTATGCCGTGGGGCCGGCAGGTGCGCCGGCGGCAGGTGAGGCGTCGGTCGCGACCTCAGGGGCAGCGCCCGGGTCGGTCGGGGTCATGCCCGGACGACGGCCTGGCAGCGGCCCAGGACCTTCTCACCGGCGCAGGTGGCGGCCACCTCGATGGTCTGGGTGCCGGCCTCCTCGTCGGTCTTGCGCACCACACCCTCGACGAGCACCTCGACGGTCTCGCCCTCGGGCACGACGACCATGCCGGTGAACTTCGTGGTGCAGGACAGGACCCGGCCCGGGTCCCCGCCGACGTAGGCGGTGACGACGTCGAGCGCGGCACCCATCGTCCACATCCCGTGGGCGATGACGTCGGGCAGCCCGACGGACCGGGCGAACTCGGCGTCCTGGTGGATCGGGTTCTGGTCGCCGGAGGCGTTCGCGTAGTCCACCAGGCGGGCCCGGTCGACCGTGACCGTCCTCGTCAGCGCGGCGGTGTCGGTGGTCAGCTCGCTCATCAGCCCTCTCCCCTCACCACGATGGTGGACCGCACCGTCGTCACCGGCTGCCCCTCGGCATCGCTGAGCTCCACGCGGGTCGAGACCATGCCGTGGCCACCCGCCTCACGGACGCGGTCGACGTGCAGGACGCCGGTCAGGGCGTCACCTGCCGTGATCGGCCGGTGGTGGGTGAAGCCCTCCTCACCGTGCACCACCCGCGAGAAGTCAATGCCGGCGCCGGGGTCCTGGATCAGCTGGGCCTCGCACTGCTGCGCCAGCCGCACCGCGAAGGTGGGGGGCGCGACCACGTCGGCGTGACCGAGGGCCTGCGCGGCGGCCGCGTCGCGGTGCGCCGGGCTCGTGGAGCCGATCGCTTCGGCGAAGGCGGAGATCTCCGCGGCGGTGACCGGGAACGGGCCGGCCGGCGGGTACTCCCGGCCGGCGTAGTCGGGATTCACAGGCATGCCGGTCAGCCTATCCGCCCGGGACACGCCGAAGGCCGTCACCCAGCAGGGTGACGGCCTTCGAGGTGCTGACCGGGGTCAGCGGTCCGGCTGGTGCCGGAGTGCGTCAGCGGGTCTCGCGGTGCGCGGTGTGCTTGCCGCAGCGCGAGCAGAACTTGGCCAGCTCGACCCGGTCGGGGTTGTTGCGGCGGTTCTTCTTGGTGATGTAGTTGCGCTCCTTGCACTCCGTGCACGCCAGAGTGATCTTCGGGCGGACGTCGGCGCTCTTGCTAGCCACGGGGCAACCTGCTCTCGAAACGATGGTGTGGTGGTGCGTGCGGGAGTCCGTCGCACACGCGGCGGCAGACAGCAGCACTCAAGGATACGCGACGATCGGCTGTGCACCGAATCGCGACCAGTAGCGGGAGCGGGGCTCGATCCCGCGACCTCACGATTATGAGTCGTGCGCTCTAACCAGCTGAGCTATCCCGCCTTGGGCGGTGCCTCCCGGCTGACCGAGTGGCTTCCCTGAGCCCCCAAACGGAATCGAACCGTTGACCTTCTCCTTACCATGGAGACGCTCTACCGACTGAGCTATAGGGGCCTGCGTCAGCGCATCGGGTCCTGCCCGGGCGCGGAACGCTCCGCAGACTTTACACGGCCCACCCGGTGTCCACGAAATCGGGCGCCGGGCGGGCTGCGGTCAGGTCACCGAGCCGGTGAGATGGACCCTCGAGCCGGCCCGGTCGGTGACGCACAGGCCCAGGCCGCCGCCCTCGCGGGCGAAGGAGAAGCCGACCGTGGACGGCAGCAGGACCGGCTTGCGGAACTCCACGGCGGCCTCGTAGACCGCCGGGAGACGACCCTCCAGCGCCGCCAGGGTGCGGGCGTGGACCCACATCCCGTGGGCGATGGTGCGCGGGAAGCCGAACGCCCTGGCGGTGAGCGGGGTCAGGTGGATCGGGTTCACGTCCCCCGACACCGCGGCATACTCCCGACCGAGCCCGCCCCCGAGCCGCCACAGCGCGGACGGTTCCCCCCCATTTCTTGGGGAGGTTCGGACCGCCTCCGGCGCATTCTTGGGGAGGTCCGGACCGGTGGCGTCCTGCGCCGGGCTGTCACTGGGACGCTTGCCGCGGGCGAGGTAGGTGCTGCGTCCGGTCCAGACCACCTCATCGCCCACGCGGGCCTCGCCGAGCAGGTCCACCTGGGTCCCGGAACCGTGCGCCCGCAGGTCGGCGGCGCTGCTGGACAGCGTCACCGCCTCCCCGACGCCGACCGGCCGGTGCAGCCGCATCCGGTTGGAGACGTGCACCAGACCGGGCAGCGCGAGCGGGAAGTCCGCAGAGGCCATCAGGTGCACCTGCAGCGGGAAGGTCAGCACGTGCAGCCATGTGGCCGGCACGGTGTCGCGCAGCGTGAAGCCGCACACCCGTGAGTAGGCAGCGAAGCGGTCGGCGTCCTGCACCAGGTCCGTGACCATCACCCGGCGGTCCGGCAGCGAGCCGTCCGGACCACCACGACGGGTGGGGACCAGGGCCCGGGCGATCTCCCTGCCGATGCTGGGCAGCTCCTCGAGCAGCTCGACCTCGATGTCCTGCGCGCTGGCGGGCACGGTCACGCCCCGATCTGGGACTGACCGCACACGCGGATCACCTGACCGGTGACGGCCCCGCTGCCGGGCGCGGCCAGGTAGGCGATGGTCTCGGCCACATCGACCGGCTTGCCGCCCTGGCTCAGGCTGTTGAAGCGACGGCCGAACTCGCGCGTCGCGAACGGGATCCGGTCGGTCATCTCGGTCTCGATGAACCCGGGTGCCACGGCGTTGACGGTGATGCCGCGATCAGCGACCAGGGGCGCCTCGGCCCGCACCAGGCCGATCACACCCGCCTTGCTGGCCGCGTAGTTGCTCTGGCCGCGGTTGCCGGCGACACCGGAGGTGGAGGCGACGCCGACGATGCGGCCCCCCTCGGCCAGACCACCGGCCACCGTGGCGTCCAGCAGCACCTCGTTGATCCGGATCTCGGCCGCGAGGTTGACCTCCAGCACGCTGCCCCAGCGGTCCTCGTCCGTGTTGACCAGGAGCTTGTCACGGGTGATGCCGGCGTTGTGGACGATCGCATGGAGCCGCGCATCCCTGCCGTGCCGGGCAGCCACGTGGGCCGCGATCCGGTGCCCGGCGTCGGGGGCGGTGATGTCCAGCTGCAGGGCGGTGCCGCCGAGCCGGTTGGCGACCCTGGTGAGCGCCTCACCCGCGGCCGGGATGTCGACGACGACCAGCTGCGCCCCGTCGCGGGCGAGCACCTCGGCGATGCCGGCGCCGATGCCACGGGCGGCACCGGTCACGACGACGATCCTGCCGGCGAACGGCGCTGCGGGGTCGCTCGGCACCTCACCGGGCGCACCGCCCAGCACGCGCCACGGCTGCCCCGACACGTAGGCCGACCGGCCCTCGAGAAGGAACGACAGGGTGGAGGTCAGCGCAGCGCCGGTCGTCGCGGTCGAGACGAGGACGAGGTTGGCCGTGCCGCCCGTGCGCAGCTCCTTGCCGACACTGCGCGTGATGCCCTCCAGTGCCTGCTGGACCGCGGCGGCCTCGGGGGCCTCGACCAGCTCCGGCGCCGTCCCCACGAGGACCACCCGGGCGCTGGGGCCCAGGGCGCGCAGCGCCGGGCGGAGGACTGCGCGGACACCCTCGAGCTCACCGACGGTGGCCAGGGCCGTGGCGTCCACCACGACCGCACCGATCTTTGCCTCGTATGCGGGGGGCACGGCTCGGCCGTCCGCACCGGTCGTGCGGGTGGCCGGCTCGTCACGGACGGCGTCGGCGGTCGTGACACCGAGGGCCGCGAGGGCCTCGGAGGTCGCCCCGCTGCTCGCGCCGGAACCGTCCAGCACCGCGAGGACGACGTCACCCGCGGGCAGCTCGCGCCCCCGGCGCAGCTCGGTCGCCTGGGGCACCCCCAGCTGCTTGCCGACAGCCTTGGCCACCGGGTTGCCGGTCAGCACATCGAGCACCTTGGTCATCACACCGCCTCCAGGATCGCGACGACACCCTGGCCGCCGGCAGCACAGATGGAGATCAGGCCGCGCGAGCCGGGTCCCTTCTCGGACAGGAGCTTGGCCAGGGAGGCGACGATCCGCCCACCGGTTGCGGCGAAGGGGTGACCCACCGCCAGGGAGGACCCGTTGACGTTGAGGCGACTGCGGTCGATCGAGCCCAGTGCGGCGTCGAGCCCGAGCCGCTCGGTGCAGAACTCCTGGCTCTCCCAGGCTGCGAGGGTGGACAGCACGGTCGAGGCGAAGGCCTCGTGGATCTCGTAGAGGTCGAAGTCCTGCAGGCTCAGCCCCTGCCGGGCGAGCAGGCGGGGCACGGCATAGGCCGGTGCCATGAGCAGGCCTTCGCTGCCGTCCACGTAGTCCACCGCCGCGACCTCGGCGTCGACGAAGCGCGCCAGCACCGGAAGGTTGCGCTCCGCGGCCCACTCCTCGGAGGCGACCAGCACGAGGGCGGCGCCGTCGGACAGCGGCGTGGAGTTGCCGGCAGTCATCGTGGCCCCCTCGCCCCTGCCGAAGACCGGCGAGAGCGCGGCCAGCTTCTCCACGGACGTGTCGGGGCGCAGCCCCTGGTCCCGGCTGAGCCGTCGGAACGGGGTCACCAGGTCGTCGAAGAAGCCCTCGTCCCAGGCGCGGGCGAGGTTGTGGTGGCTCGCGGCCGCCAGCTCGTCCTGGGCCTCGCGCGTGATCCCCCACTCCCTGGCCGTGCGAGCCTGGTGCTCGCCCATCGACAGGCCGGTCCGCGGCTCGGAGTTGCGCGGCGTCTCCGGAGCCAGGTCGCCCGGACGGATCGACGCCAGGGCCCGGGCACGCTGCAGGGCCGTCCTGGCGTGGTTGGCCCGCAGCAGCGCCCGGCGCAGCCCCTCACCGACCGCGATGGGCGCGTCGCTCGCGCTGTCCACACCTCCTGCGATCGCACTGTCGATCTGGCCCAGCTGGATCTTGTTGGCCACCTGGATGACGGTCTCCAGGCCGGTCCCGCAGGCCTGCTGCAGGTCGTAGGCGGGCGTGGTCGCATCGAGCGCGGAGCCGAGGACGGTCTCTCGGGTCAGGTTGAAGTCCCGGCTGTGCTTGAGCACGGCACCGGCGGCCACCTCGCCGACCCGCTGACCGGCCAGGCCGAACCGGGCGACCAGGCCGTCGAGCGCGGCGGTCAGCATGTCCTGGTTGGACGCGGCCGCGTAGGCGCCTCCGGCCTTGCCGAACGGGATGCGGTTGCCGCCGACGATCACGGCGTTGCGGGCTTGAGCCATCAGGAACTCCTGTGGGAACGGGGCGGACACGAGATCACTATCCGATACCGACAGTAGCAGGTACGCCCGGTACTAGGTACTGTGGTGGCATGACTACCCAAGCCGACGGCCGGGACACCCGCTGGGTCGAGCACCGCGCGGCCCGGCGCCGGGAGCTCGTCGAGGCTGCTCTCCGGGCGATCCGACGGCACGGCCCGACCGTGGGGATGGACGACATCTCGGCCGAGGCAGGCACCAGCAAGACCGTGGTCTACCGGCACTTCGGAGGGCGGACCGGGCTGTATGCGGCCGTGGTCGAGTCCGTCGACCAGCGCATCCTGGACAGCCTGGGGGCCGCAACGGCGGGCCGCGACCCGGCCACCGAGGACCCGCTGGCCCTCGTCGCCCCGATGGTCGATGCCTATCTGGTGCTCGTTGAGAAGGACCCGGAGATCTACCGGTTCGTCGTCACCCGGCCCCTGGTCGACGGCCCCGTCGAGCACGATCCCGTCGTCGGCCTGGCCGACCGGATCGGCGAGCAGGTGACGCGCGCACTCGAGGCCCACCTGCGCAGGCAGGGCCGCGACACCGCGTGTGCACCGACGTGGGGCCACGGCCTGGTCGGCTTCGTCCGCGCGGCCGCGGACCAGTGGCTGAGCACCGAGATGGCCCGGCCGCGCAGCGCCGTCGTCGCCGACGTGACCACACTCTTCGCGCCCGCTCTCTCGGGAGCCGGCCCCGCGGCATACCCCAGTCACAGCACTCCAGCACACCCCTCGGGCAGCACTGCCCGGACCGACCGCTCCACCGACCGTGAGGACCCAGACGCATGAGCACCCAGACCGACGCCGCCACCGCCCCGAGGACCGAGCCGATCGACAGCAACCAGGTCGACGTCGGCGAGGAGCGCCTCACGCCGCTGGGAGCGGCGCTCCGCGCGGCGGCCGACGGCACGTACGGCGAGGTGCGCGCCGGGATGCGCACGCTCCTGGTCCGCGACGCCCTCACCCGGGACCCGGGCATGTCGATCAGCGAGGCCCGCGAGTGGACCCGCACCGCGATCCGCGCGATCGCCGACAGCGGCCGCGGCGGCGCGGGGTTCCCGACCTCCGTCGGGGGAGACGGGCTGCTGGCCAGCTCGGTCGTCAACTTCGAGAGCCTGGCCCTCGCCGACCTGTCCCTCACCGTCAAGGTCGGCGTGCACTTCGGCCTCTTCGGCGGCGCGATCGCCAGCCTCGGCACCGAGGAGCAGCTGCAGGAGTTCGTCCCCAGGGTCATCAGTCTCGACCTGCCGGGCGCCTACGCGATGACCGAGGTGGGGCACGGCAGCAACGTCCAGGCGCTGGAGACGACCATCACCTACGACCGGGACACCGACGAGCTGGTCGTGCACTCCCCCACCGAGTCCGCGACCAAGACCTACATCGGCAACGCGGCCGAGGACGCCCGGATGGCCGTGGTCTACGGCCAGCTCGAGGTGGCCGGTCAGAACCACGGCATCCACGCGGTGCTGGTGCCCGTGCGGGACGAGGCCGGCGCCGCGCTGCCCGGGGTCACGATCGGCGACAACGGCGCCAAGGGCGGGCTGGACGGCGTCGACAACGGGACCCTCCGGTTCGACGGGGTGCGGGTGGCTCGCACGATGCTGCTCAGCCGCTACGGCGGTGTCAACGACTCCGGCAGCTACCACTCGAGCATCGACAACCAGAACCGCCGCTTCTTCACCATGCTCGGCACCCTCGTGCGCGGTCGGATCTGCGTGTCCGGCGCCGGGGGGCAGGCGGCCCGCAAGGCCCTGTCGATCGCCACCCGCTACGCGCTGCAGCGCCGGCAGTTCGACGCCCCGGGCCGCGACGGCGAGGTGCTGCTCCTGGACTACCTGGCTCACCAGCGCAAGCTGCTCCCGGCCATCGCCACGGCCTACGCCCTTGCCTTCGCGCAGAACGAGCTGACCGACACGCTCCAGGAGGTGCAGTCCAGGCCGGTCGGCGAGCGCGACCAGAAGGCCCAGCGCGAGCTGGAGACCCGCGCCGCCGGGATGAAGGCGGTCAGCACCCGCTTCGCGAACGACGTGATCCAGGTGTGCCGCGAGGCGTGCGGCGGGGCGGGCTACATGGCCGAGAACGGCCTCACCGAGCTGCGCCGGGATGCTGACGTGTTCGCCACCTTCGAGGGTGACAACACGGTGCTGCTCCAGCTCGTCGCGAAGGGTCTGCTCACCAACTACAAGGAGATGTGGGGCGACCTGGACATGCTCGGCATGGTCCAGGCCGCCGCGCGCACCTTCACCGGCACGGTCATCGAGCGGACCGCGGCCCGACCCGCGATCGAGCGGATCCTGGCCACGGCCCAGCGCAGGTCCGACGCCGAGACCGTGCTTGAGCGGAGCTGGCACGTGACGATGTTCGAGGAGCGCGAGCAGCACGTCCTGGACAGCCTCGCGCAGCGCATGCGGACCGCGGGCAGGGACGAGTCCAGGGCCTTCGAGGCGTTCAACGCCACCCAGGACCACCTGCTCCTGGCGGCCCGCGCCCACATCGACCGGGTGGTCCTGGAGTCGTTCATCGCCGGCATCGACGCCTGCGAGGACGAGGAGACCGCGGCGGTGCTGAACAGGCTGTGCGACCTCTATGCGCTGGAGAACCTGGCCGGCGACCGCGGCTGGTTCCAGGAGCACGGCCGGATGTCAGCGGCCCGCGCCAAGGCGATCGTCCCCGCGATCAACCAGCTCTGCCAGGAGCTGCGGCCCCTCGCCCTCCCGCTCGTGGAAGGCATGGGCGTCCCCGAGCAGCTCCTGGGCTCGGCCATGCTCGAGGGCTGAGGCGTCGAGCCGATGGCCTCAGCCGGCGGACCGGACTGAGCGGTCGAGGCACGTGCCCGGGAACTACCCTCATCCGGCCAGAACACGGGGTAGTCCCCGTGCACGTGCCAGGGGCCTGCCCACATCCGGCCAGAACACGGGGTAGTCCCCGTGCACGTGCCAGGGGCCTGCCCACATCCGGCCAGAACAGGGGGTAGTCCCCGTGCACGTGCCAGGGGTCAGCTGTCGGAGGCCTCCGACAGCACGGCCGCGAGCGCGTCGATCACCTGGCGGAGCTCCTCCTCGGTGATGGTGAGCGGCGGGGCCAGCCGGATGGTCGAGCCGTGGGTGTCCTTGGCCAGGACACCCTTCTTGGCCAGGCCCTTGCAGGCGTCCTTGCCGGACATCAGCGCCGGGTCGATGTCGATGCCGGCCCACAGACCGCGCACGCGCACACTGTCGACACCCTTGCCGATGAGGGCCTCGAGACCGTCGCGGAAGGTGGCCTCCAGGTCAGCGGCCCGCTGCTGCGGCTCGCCGGTCTGGAGCATCTTGACCACGGCGTGACCCACGGCGGCAGCCAGCGGGTTGCCACCGAAGGTGGAGCCGTGGGTGCCGGGGGTGATGACGCCCATGACGTCCTCGTTGGCCGCGACGGCCGAGACCGGCACGATGCCGCCGCCGAGCGCCTTGCCGAGGGTGTAGATGTCGGCCTCGACGCCCTCGTAGCCGCAGGCGAGCGTGGTGCCGGTGCGCCCCAGCCCGGACTGGATCTCGTCGGCGATCATCAGCACGTTGCGGTCGGTGCACAGCTCGCGCAGCCCCGGCAGGAAGCCCTCCTTGGGAATCTGCACGCCCTGCTCGCCCTGGATCGGCTCGACGAGCACGGCCACCGTGTCATCGGTGATGGCGGACTCGATCGCGGCCAGGTCGCCGTAGGGCACGGCGGTGAAGCCCGGGGTGTAGGGGCCGTAGTCGTCGTGCGCCTCCGGGTCGTCGGAGAAGCTGATGATCGTGGTGGTGCGGCCGTGGAAGTTGCCGTCCATCACGATGATGTGGGCCTTGCCCTGCTCGACGCCCTTGACGCGGTAACCCCACTTGCGGGCCAGCTTGATCGCGGTCTCCACGGCCTCGGCGCCGGTGTTCATCGGCAGGATCTGGTCCTTGCCGACGAGTTCGGCCAGGTCGCGGCAGAACGGGCCGAGCTGGTCGTTGTGGAAGGCGCGGCTGGTCAGCGTGGACCGGTCGAGCTGTGCCTTGGCCGCCGCGACGAGGTCGGGGTGGCGGTGGCCAAAGTTGAGCGCGGAGTAGCCCGCCAGCGCATCGAGGTAACGGTTGCCCTCGACGTCGGTCACCCACACGCCCTCGGCCTCGGCCACGACGACCGGGAGCGGGGAGTAGTTGTGTGCCGCGACGCGGTCCTCGAGCTCGATGAACGCTGCGTTGGTCTGCGGGAGCGAGGTGGTGTCGGTCATGGGCCAAGACTAGATCCAAAGCCACCCACAGCGAACACGCGGTGCCCCGAACCACGAATCGACGTGCGGAGGCACGACCAAACCCGGGGAGCCACCGACGAAACCGCTACGCACGTACGGGCGCCACCGACGAAACCACTACGACAATACGGGGCGGTGGGCCCAGAGGTCGCGGAGCAGGGCGATCTCGGCCAGGTGGTGGATCGCCTCGCGGTTGATGTGCAGCACCAGCTCGGCCATCGGGTGCTCGGCGAACGGGCCCTCCGCCTCACCCACGGGGCGGGCGAGGGCCGACGGGTCGAGGCCGCGCACCCCAGCGAGCCACGCGGCATACGTCTCGTCCAGCTGCGCCAGGGCACCTGCCGCGGTGCCGGCATACTCCCAGGACTGGTAGTCACAGGTGCGGAACCCGAAGTGGGACGCCGCCCGCGCCCCGAAGATCCCGACGATGAGGTGCGCGAGGCGCCAGGCGATGGTGGTGACCGGTGCGGGTGTCGGCTCGGGGAGCGCGAAGTCGACCTCCCACTCGCCGGCGCCCGCTGCCTGCGGAGTGGCCGCGGTGCCCCGTGGACGGACGCTCCAGGCGCCCTCGACCGGCTCCCAGAGATACTCCGCGTCGGTCAGCCCGTCCAACCGGTGCCGCGCGTGCTCCCAGTGCCAGGTCAGCTGCTCGATCGCGAGCTGGTGCCAGTCCGTTGTGCCCGTTGCCGCAGTGCTCATGTCTCTCCCCTTGCTCGGATCCCACCGAGACTAGGACCGGGCACCGACAGCACGGCGGACGTCGGGAACGCCCGAGGGCCCCGACCGTGTGGTCAGGGCCCTCGGGGCGTGGTGGCAGGTGCAGGATTCGAACCTGCGTAGGCGTACGCCGGCGGATTTACAGTCCGCTTCCATTGGCCACTCGGACAACCTGCCGTGACTGGCGGGTGAAAGGATAACAGGGGAAGCACACCACGTCCGAACCAGACCCGGACCCCTACGGAGGAGCAGCACCATGGCCGACTCGTCGTTCGACATCGTCAGCAAGGTCGACAAGCAGGAGGTCGCCAACGCCGTCAACCAGGCCGCGAAGGAGATCAGCCAGCGCTACGACTTCCGCAACATCGGCGCGTCCGTCGAGCTGTCCGGTGAGACGATCACGATGCGCGCCAACAGCGAGGAGCGGTGCCTCGCTGTGCTCGATGTCCTGCAGACCAAGCTGGTCAAGCGGGGCGTCTCCCTCAAGTCGCTGAACTACTCCGACGACGGCGAGCCCCGCCCGTCCGGCAAGGAGTACCGCCTGGACGCCGCCCTCACCGAGGGCATCAGCTCGGAGAACGCCAAGAAGGTCTCCAAGCTGATCCGGGACGAGGGCCCCAAGTCCGTCAAGGCCCAGATCCAGGGCGACGAGCTGCGGGTCACCTCCAAGTCCCGCGACGACCTGCAGGAGGTCCAGCGCCTGGTCAAGGGCGCCGACCTCGACTTCGCGGTGCAGTTCACCAACTACCGCTGACCCGGGCCGCACCCGCCCCCGGAGCAGGTCACGATCTCGCGAACACCCTGCACGGAACCGGTGCAACACCTGTCCCCCGGCTGACACTGGACGGATAGGGCCTCCGCCGTGGTGAGGCCGATCGAGCGATGGAGGCCGCGGTGGTACTCGGGATGTCAGAGGCGAACGGCACGGGACCACCTGTCCGCGACGCCGCGTGGTTCGACCAGCTGTTCGCGGAGCACGCGGTGTCGTTGCACCGCTACTTCGTGCGCCGCGCCCCGCGGCAGGAGGCCGAGGACCTCGCCGCCGAGGTGTTCGCGGTGGCCTGGCGCCGCCGGGACAGCATCCCGGAGGACTTCGTCCTCCCCTGGCTCTACAAGACCGCCTCCTACGTGCTGTCCAACCACCGCCGCAAGCCGACCCTGACGCTGCTGGCCGACTACGGCTCCGAGTCCGACGAGCGCAGCGCCAGCGTCGACCCGGCCGAGCTCGTGGTGGAGGACGACGACGTGCGGCAGGCCTTGGCCAGGCTCAGCCCTCGCGACCGCAAGGTGCTCATGCTGCACGCCTGGGAGGGCCTGGACGGCGAGGGCCTGGCCAAGGCCCTCGGGGTGACCCGTGGCGGGGCCGCGGCGGCCCTGTCCCGCGCACGCGCACGGCTGCGCGAGGCGTGGGCGACGTGAGCCGCACCGGCAACACACGCCCGCTCCGGAACATAGATGGTGCAGGGACCACCGGCCTGTTGGCCCCGACAGGGAGGACACATGATGGATGACTTCGAGGACGACGAGGCGCTGGCCCGGCTCCGAGCCGCGGACCCCGCCACGGGGGCACACCCGAATCTGCACAGGATCTCCGAGAAGCTCCGGGGGCGGACACCTCTGGGCAGCAGCCGCGACGAGGGCGGCCGCCCGTCCGGTTACGCCTTCTCCACGACCAGCGACACGGCCGTCCACGTCTCGGACCCAGGCGTCAGGACCGGCCGCGCCGGCCTGCTGGTGGCCGCGTCGGTTGCGGCCCTCGCGCTGGGTGGCGGTGGCTTCGCGGCGGGGCTGAGTGCCGGCTCCGACGACGACACCGTCACCACGGTCGCCGGCACCCAGGACGCCGGCGGCCAACGTGAGGACGGCCTGACTGCCGACAAGGAGGCGCCGGAGCTCATCGGTGTCGGTGAGTCGGCGGGCGACGAGGCGATGGGCGGCGACGGGGACATGGGAGTCGCGGTCGAGTCCGGATCCGACAGCGGCGGCTACGCCGGGCCGGTCATCCCGGTGGCCGGTGACGGACTGTCCACGGAGCGCACGTCGGGGACGGTCTATGCCCCGGCCGGCGGGCAGGGCGCCGACCCGACGGACCTGCTCGAGCAGTATGCCGCGGGGCTGGGGATGGAGGGCCAGGTCAACGACTACGACCGTGCCGCCGACATGACGGACGCCACGGACGCGCGCAGCGTGCACGTGAACAGCTACGGCGGCCTGACCTCGCTCGACTACAGCAACCCTGCCGTCGACCCCTACTGCGAGCAGTCCAAGGCCGAGTCCGGCGACTCGGGCTACGGCTGGTTCGGCCCGGGCGGACCGGCGCTGGAGGACCTGACCTGCGTCCCCGCGGGCCCGCTCCCGGACGAGGAGAGTGCCATCGCGACGGTCAAGGAGTTCCTGGACCAGGCGGGGGTGGACTACACCGGCTACGAGTTCAGCACCGACCCGATGTACCACGAGATGCTCGCCGGCAGCGCGATGGAGGGCGACGACACCGCCAGCGCGACCGCCGCCCCGGACGACGCGTCCGTGGCCACGGGCGAGCCGGAGCCTCTGCCGATCGAGGAACCGGTCGAGGGCATCACGGACCTGCCGATCATCGCCCGCAACACCGCGGCGCCGCTGACCGACTACCGGTCCTGGCACTTCTCGGTCACGGGCGGCGGCCTGGCCTACGCCAGTCTGCAGCTGGGCGACCTGGTCGAGCTCGGTGACTACCCTGTGATCTCGGCCACCGAGGCCGTGGAGCGCGCGACCGACACCCGCTTCCAGCAGATCGGCGTCTACATTCCCGACGTCGAGTACGGCGAGACCTACCTGGAGGAGTGGACCGAGCCCGCTCCGCTGCCGGCACTCTCACCCGGCGACCAGATCCCCTTCCCGATGTCGGAGTCGACCGTCACCCGGGCCGAGCTGAGCACCGGCGTGCTGAGCATGTGGGACGGCACCGAGTACCTCGTGCCGGTCTACCACCTCTCCGACGACGAGGGTCACCACTGGCAGGTGCTCGGCCTCGCGGAGGACGCCCTGGACTTCGCTCCCTGACCCGGACGGGGCCGGGGTGACCAGCGGGTGCCGCGCTCACAGCGCGGCACCCGCTGCGCGTCCAGGACTGGCGTATGCCGTCAGTCGGGACAGGCGTCGGCCGTCAGTCGGCCCGGGCGAACGTCCGCCGCGAGGCCAGCACCTCACGCAGCACCGACTGCTGGTCGGTGAGGGCCCTGCGCACGGCGGCGGACAGGTCACCGGCGGCGATCCGCTCGTCGGTGGCGGCCGCCGTCGCCTCCTCCACGACCGTCCGCGGATAGGCCAGCACCGCGACCCGCGCCAGCGCGTCCTGGCCGACCCGCCCCTCCAGGGCAGGGACGTCGCGGTGGAAGCGAGCGACATACGGCCGGACCAGATCGGTGTGCCGTCCGGCCCAGAACCCGTTCGCCAGCGCATTGAGCTCGTGGTTGGACCGGCCGTGGTCACCGACCAGCTGGTCCCACGCCCAGGCCTTGTCGGCCTCCGTCGGCAGGGCGGCCCGGGCGGTGAGGGCACCGAGGTTGCCCTGCATGGAGTTGTCGGCGGCCCGCGCCCGGTCGATCTCGTCGGCGGTCACGGCGCCGGCCACGGCCAGGGAGCGCAGCACCAGCCAGCGGAAGTCCCGGTCGCCGGCCAGCCCCTCGGGCAGGTCGTGGCCTGCGCCCCAGCGGTGCAGCAGCTCGGTGTCCGGGGTGGAGGAGGCCAGGACCCGCGCGGCCGCCAGGGCCCGGGAGGAGCCGGGCGGGGAGGACTCCAGCCGCCTCCGCGCAGCGTCCGCGACGGTCGCGCGGGCGGCGGGGACCGTCTCGTCGGGGAGGTACTCCCCCAGGACCCGGGTGGTCAGCAGCAGTCCCGCGCGGCTCAGGACCGAGGCGTTGTCCTCGACCGGCCAGGCCGCGGCGAAGGTGTCCACGACCAGCCACGGGTCGACGGTGGCGGTGGCGAGGCCGTCGGTCAGCGCGACCCACACGACCGCCCGGTGCTGCGCCTCGCGCACCCGGCCGAGCTGTGCGGGCAGGGCGGCCACGCTCTCGGGCGACAGCACGGACCGCGCCCAGGTGAGGTCCCCGGCGTTGGGGATGACGAGGCCGGCCACGCCGTCGACCTCCGCGGGCACGACGATCTCGTCGCGGTCGACCGTCGCTGCGACGTGCAGCACCTGCCGGCCGTCGGTCCAGCCGGCGACGTCCAGCGTGTGCGGCCGGTCGGCCGGCTCGGTGTCCGGCCGGGTGCGGGTGAGCCGCACGCCGCTGCCGGTCGGGACGGCGGAGATCGCGTCCACCCCGGCGGTAGTCAACCAGGCGCGGGCCCAGCCGGTCAGGTCCCTGCCGGACGCCTCTTCCATGGCGGCGAGGAAGTCGGTCAGGGCGGCGTTGCCGTGCGCGTGACCGGTGAGGTATGCCGTCACACCGGTCACGAAGGCGTCGTCACCCAGGTGGGCGACCAGCTGGCGCAGCACGGCGGCGCCCTTGGCGTAGGAGATGCCGTCGAAGTTCTGCAGCGCGGTGTCGGCGTCGGGGGCAGGTGCCCCGGCGACCGGGTGCGTGGACGGTGCCCGCTCCGCGGCGTAGCCCCAGGCCCTGCGCGACACGGTCGAGTCGACCCACGCGTCGTCCGACCCGGTGATCGCCGTGAGGGTCCGGTGGGCCATGTACTCCGCGAAGGACTCGTTGAGCCACAGGTCGTCCCACCACCGCATGGTGACCAGGTCGCCGAACCACATGTGGGCCATCTCGTGGCAGATGGTGTTGGCGCGGCCCAGCAGCTCGTCCTCGGTCGCGGCACCGCGGAAGAGGTAGGCGTCGCGAAAGGTCACGCAGCCGGGGTTCTCCATGGCGCCGGCGTTGAACTCCGGCACGAACACCTGGTGGTAGGAACCGAACGGGTAGCGGATGCCGAACAGCCGGTGGTAGTGGTCGAAGGCTTCTCTGGTGACCCGGAGCATCCCCGGGGCCTGGGCGCGCAGCTCCTCAGCGAGGGAGGCCCGGGCGTGGATCCCGAGGGGGATGCCGTCGTGCTCGTCGGTCACGGAGGCGTAGGGGCCCGCGCAGACCGTGACGAAGTAGGTGGCCAGCGGCTTGGTCGTGGCCAGCTCCCAGCGACCCGGCCCGCTCTGCACCGCCGCCCCGTTGCCCAGGACGGTCCAGTGCTCCGGGGCGGTGACGCTGATCGTGAAGGGCGCCTTGAGGTCGGGCTGGTCGAAGCAGGCGAAGACCCTGGGGGCGGCGTCCAGGAACAGGTGGCCGTAGACGTAGGCCAGCCCGTCGGCCGGGTCGACCGCGCGGTGCAGCCCCTGCCCGTCGTTGCTGTAGCCCATCGTCGACTCGACGACGACCGTGTTGTCCTGCACGAGGTCGCCCAGCACCACCCGCCCGTCAGTGACGGCGGCCGGGTCGACCGGGGTGCCGTTCAGGGTGATCGCGTGGACCTCGACGGCCCGGACGTCCAGGAACGTGCTGGCGCCGGGGACCGCGGTGAAGGTGATGGTGCTGTGGGAGCCGAAGGTGACGTGCTCGGTCGTGTCGCCACCGGTGAGGTCGAGCTCGACGGAGTATGCCGTGACGTCCAGCAGTCCGGAGCGCGCCTCGGCGTCCGTGCGGGTGAGGGAGGACATGGTCGCCAAGCCTGCCACGCCCCCATTTTCGTAGGGGCCTCGTAGGCTCCCCCGGGCCCGATCACCCGGCGTCGAGAACGCTCTCCACGGCGACGGACTCCAGCCCGACCGCCCGGCCCACCGCCGCGTTGGTCAGCCGGCCGGCATGGGTGCTGAGCCCCCGGGCCAGCGTCGGGTCGTCACGCAGGGCCTGCGCCCATCCCTTGTCAGCCAGCGCCACGGCATACGGCAGCGTGGCGTTGGTCAACGCGTAGGTCGAGGTGTGCGGCACCGCGCCGGGCATGTTGCCCACGCAGTAGAAGATCGAGTCGTGGACCGTGAACGTCGGGTCGTCGTGGGTGGTGACCCTGCTGTCCGCGAAGCACCCGCCCTGGTCGATGGCGATGTCGACGAGCACCGACCCCGGCTTCATCCGCGCGACCAGGTCGTTGCTGACCAGCTTGGGGGCCGCGGCACCAGGGACCAGGACGGCACCGATCACCAGGTCGGCCTCCAGCACGGTCTCCTGGAGGGTCAGCTCCGAGGACGCCAGCCCCCTGACGCGGTTCTGCGAGCGCCAGAACGCCGTCCGCAGCTTCTCCACGTCGGTGTCGAGCAGGGTCACCTCGGCCCCCATGCCGACGGCGATATTCGCCGCGTTCTGCCCGGCGACGCCGGCGCCGATGATGACCACCCTGGCGCTGGCCACGCCGCCGACGCCTCCCATCAGGACACCCCTGCCCCCGTTGGCCCGGAGCAGGGCGTGCGAGCCGACCTGCGGCGCCAGGCACCCGGCCACCTCGGACATCGGGTAGAGCAGCGGCAGCACACCCGAGGGCAGCTGCACGGTCTCGTAGGCGATGGCGGTGACGCCGCGGTCCACCAGCTCGCGGGTCAGGTCGCCGTTGGCGGCGAGGTGCAGGAACGTGAAGAGCACCTGGCCCTCGCGTAGCAGGGGGTACTCCTGCGCCACCGGCTCCTTGACCTTGAGGACCAGCTCCGCGCTCCCCCACACGTCGTCCGCCGACGCCAGGATCCGGGCCCCGGCCGCGACGTAGTCCTCGTCGGGGATGTGCGAGCCCGCGCCGGCGCCCTGCTCGATGACGACCTCGTGGCCGTGGGCCACGAGCTCATGGACCCCGATCGGGGTGAGCGCCACGCGGTACTCGCGGTTCTTGACTTCCCGGGGCACACCGATCCTCATCCCCCGATCCTCGCAGACCCGGTCCGGGCCCGGCGGGCGACTCCTCGCGGACCTGCTGGTCCTGGCGCGTCACCCCTCCGACGAGTGGCACGATGACGACGTGACCACGCCCTCGACCCCAGCCGGACCGGCACCGGTCCACCCACCCGAGCTGCCGCGCACGCCCCCGCTGCGGCTGAGGGGACGGACCTTCGACGCGGCCCGCCCCGCCGTGATGGCGATCATCAACCGCACGCCCGACTCGTTCTGGGGCGGCAACCGGCACGCCGCGCTCGACTCGGCGCTGGAGGCCCTGCGGGGGGCGGTGGCTGCCGGAGCCGACATCGTGGACGTCGGCGGCGTCCGCGCGGGGCAGGAGGGCGAGGTCGTGGACGCCGCCGAGGAGCTGCGTCGCGTGATGCCCTTCCTCGAGGCCGCCCGCGGAGAGTTCCCCGAGCTGGTGCTCAGCCTGGACACCTGGCGCAGCGAGGTCGCCCGCGAGGCCGCGACCGTCGGCCTCGACCTGGTCAACGACACGTGGGCGGGACACGACCCCGCCCTGGTGCACGTCGCGGCCGCGACCGGCGCCGGGATGGTGGTCTCGCACACCGGTGGGCTGCCGCCCCGGACCGACCCGGTCGCGGTCCGGTACGCCGATGCCGAGGGCGAGGACGAGCTGGCCGTCGTCCGGGACGTGCTGCGCGTGCTCGCGGCCGGTGCCGCGGCCGCTGTGGAGGCGGGCGTGCCGGCCGAACGGGTGCTGATCGACCCGACGCTGGACTTCGGCAAGACCACGCGGCACAGCCTCACGGTGCTGCGCCACACCGGGGACCTGGCCGCGCTCGGCTATCCCGTCCTGCAGGCCCTGTCCCGCAAGGACTTCGTGGGTGAGACGCTCGACCTGGGGCCGGATGACCGGCTGGAGGGCACGCTGGCTGCCACGGCGGTCGCGGCCTGGTTGGGGGCCACCGTGTTCCGGGCCCACGACGTGCGCGCCACCCGCCGGGTGGTCGACATGGTCGCCACGATCCGGGGCGACCGGCCCCCGAGGCTGGCCGTCCGCGGCGAGCCCTGAGCCGACCGCCCCAGCGTCCCGCCGCACAGGCTCGCCGCGGAGGTGACCTCACCACACGGACTGGCAGCTCGGACGTCCCACCCAGGCCCAGCGCGCATCACCGCAGGTCCCAGCGCTGCAGCGGCAGGTCCGTCGCCGAACTGCCAGCCGTTGTGGCGGAGCGGGTGCCTCAGCCCTGTCGACCAGCCATCGCCTGGAGGCGGGCGACCCGGTCCTCCATGGGCGGGTGCGTGGCAAAGAGGCTCTTCACGTCACCGGCGCGGAACGGGTTGGCGATCATCATGTGGCTGGCGTTGACCAGCTGCGGCTCGGGGGCGAGCGGTGCGGCCTGGGCGCCGTAGTGGATCTTGCGCAGGGCGCTGGCCAGGGCGAGCGGGTCACCGGTGAGCGTCGCGCCGTCCTCGTCCGCGTCATACTCCCGGGTGCGGGTGATGGCGAGCTGGATGAGCATGGCGGCCATCGGCGCGAGCAGCGCCATCGCGATCATCGCGAGCGGGTTGGGCCGGTTCTCCCCTCCACCGCCGCCGAAGAACAGCATCATCTGCGCAACGGAGGTGATGACGCCGGCGATCGCGGCGGCCACCGAGCCGGTCAGGATGTCGCGGTTGTAGACGTGCATCAGCTCGTGCCCGAGCACGCCCCGCAGCTCGCGCTCGTCGAGCAGGTGCAGGATCCCCTCAGTGCAGCACACCGCGGCGTTCTGCGGGTTGCGGCCCGTGGCGAACGCGTTGGGCGCGGCCGTCGGGCTCACGTAGAGCCGGGGCATCGGCTGGCCGGCGCGCGCCGACAGCTCCTCGACGATGCGGTACATCGCCGGCTGCTGCTCCGGCGTCACGGGGTAGGCCTTCATCGCCCGGATCGCGAGCTTGTCGGAGTTCCAATAGCCGTAGGCGGTCGTGGCGACACCGATCAGGGCGAACAGCCAGATGAAGCGGCCGTTGCCGATGACGGCGCCGAGCCCGAGGAGCAGGGCCCAGATCGCGCCGAACAGCAGCGCGGTCTTCAGGCCGTTGTAGTGCTTGTGCATGCTGGGGAAACGCTCCATCCACCCGTCGTGTTCCGCGGTCAGAAGATGCCGACGGGCGCGATGCTGCCGAGCAGCAGCAGCGCCGCCAGGGCGGTGATCAGCACCCGGTGCGACCACGGCATGGCGTATGCCGCTGAGCCGGCCTGCTCGGCAGGCTCACCCGACCCGGTGATCGCGGCGGCGACGACCGCGGCACCGGCCTGCTCCTCGGCGGTCCGCTCGATGAGGGCCGCCAGCCACCGGACGTAGACGGCGATCCCGAGGGCGATGTTGAGCGTGGCGACGACGAGGAGCCACCAGGTGCCGTCCGCCGCCACCGGACGCAGGACGACGACCTTGGCGACCAGGCCGATGAGCGCCGGCGGCAGCCCGGCCAGGGTCAGGAGGGCGAACCCCAGCGCGGCCGCGGTCAGCGGCTGCCTCCGGGCGAGCGCGCGGTGGTCGTCCAGGGACGTCCCACCGCCCGGGCGGTGCGCCACGGCGGTCACCACGACGAAGGCCAGGACGGTGGCGACGACATAGACCGCGAGGTAGCCCCCGGCAGCGTGCACCGCCCGGGAGGAGAGCGAGGCCAGCGGCAGCATCAGCCAGCCGGCCTGCGCGACGGCCGACCAGGCCAGCAGGTGGACCAGGTCGGTCTGTCGCAGCGCCATCGCGTTGCCGAGGGTCATGGTGAGCGCGGCCAGCACCGCGACGGCGACCAGGGCGAAACCGGAGGTGCCGGCCAGCGTCTGCACGAGGACGATCATGCCGCCGAGGGCGGCCACCTTGGAGGTGCCTGCCAGGTAGGTCGTGACCGGCAGCGGCGCGGTCGCGTAGGTCAGCGGTGTCCAGGCGTGGAAGGGGACCGTGGAGAGCTTGAAGCCCAGCCCGGCGAGCACGAACACGGCCGCCAGCAGCAGGAGCGCCGCCTGCTCGGGCACGGCAGCCGCCGCGGCCGCGGCCGCCGGTGACAGGAGAGCCGTCCCGGTGGCCGCGACCCAGAGCGCGGCGCCGAGCGCGAGCAGCGCGAAGGAGACCAGCGAGGTCATGAGGAGGGCGACGGCACCCGCGACCGCCCCCGCGTGCCGGTGCGCGCGGCGCTCCAGCGCCACCAGCCCGACGACCGGGAGCGTCGCCAGCTCCAGGGCGACCAGCAGAGTGCCGAGGTCACGGGCCGCGGGCACCGCGGCCACGCCCGCCGTGGCGGCCAGAAACAGCCCCACGAGCACGACCCTGGGAGCGCTGGTCCGGTCCCCCCGCGCGGCCCGGCGCCACCGGGACCAGGTGAGCACCAGCACCACCAGGGCACTGGCCAGGGCGAGGAGCTGCAGGCCGCCGGTGAGCGAGCTGACGGCATACAGGCAGTCCCCGGAGGGCAGGCAGAAGGCGCCGGTGGAGTCGCCCCTGCCCTGACCGATCGCCGGCACGGTCGCGACCGCGCCACCGACCAGGCCGGCCGCCGCGACCCAGAGGTGGGTGGCGTGTGCGCGGGGCAGGACCACGTCGAGCACGAGGACCAGGACCGCGGCCAGCGCCGGCGCCAGGACGGGCCAGAGCGCGGAGAGGTTGAGCTCCAGGGTCATCGGCCCACCCCCAGGGTGGTCACGAGGGCCTCTGCCGCCGGCGCGGTGAGGTCGAGGAGGGCGACGGGGTAGACACCCAGTGCCACGATGCCCACGCCCAGCACGAACAGGACGCCGAGCTCGACCCCGCGCACGTCACGGATGGCCGGGCTGCGGCGGTCGCCGGCCCACACCTCCCGCAGGACCCGCACGGCATACGCCGCGGCCAGGACGGCACCGAGGGCCGCCGCGACCGCGAAGCCGCGGAACCACCAGACGGTGCGGCCGGGGCCCGGGTCCCACGCGGCATACAGCGCGCCCCACTCGCCCCAGAACCCGGCGAGGCCGGGCAGCCCCATCGCGGCCGCCATCCCCAGGACCAGCGCGAAGCCGAACCGCGGGCTGACCTCGCGCAGCGCCGCCCGGGGCGACCCGAGGTCCGCACCGCCCCACTGGTGCTTCAGCGAGCCGACGAGGACGAACAGCAGCGCCGAGATCAGACCGTGCGCCATGTTGCCGTAGATCGCGGCCTGCAGCCCGGTCTCCGAGCCGGTCGCGATCGCCAGGACCACGAACCCGAGGTGGCCGATCGAGGCCCAGGCGATGAGCCGCTTGAGGTCCTGCTCGACCAGGCAGGCGAGCCCGGCCCAGAGGATGCCGGTGACGGCGAGACCGGCCAGCACCGGAGCCACCGTGGTCAGCCCGTCGGGCAGCGGCGCGGCGACCAGCCGGATCATGCCGTAGGCGCCCATCTTGAGGAGCACGGCGGCCAGGAGCACCGACCCGGCGGTCGGCGCGGTGGCGTGCACCCACGGCAGCCAGGTGTGCAGCGGCCAGACCGGCACCTTGATGCCCAGCCCGAGGAGCAGGATGACGGTGACCGTCACCTGCGTGCCGTGGCCCAGGGATCCACCGGCGAGCTCGGCCCACCGCGCCAGGTCGGTCGTCCCCGTGGCGCCCCACAGGGCCAGGATCCCGATCAGCATGAGCATCGACCCGGTGGCCGTGAAGAGCAGGAAGCGCAGGGCCGCGCCGTCCCGGTCGGCCCGGCTGGTCGCGTCGCCGTGCCGCGCGATGAGCACCCACATCGGGACGAGCACCAGCTCGAAGGCGACGAAGAAGACGACGGCGTCGCGGGTCAGGAAGGTCAGCAGGGAGCCGCCGACCACCACCAGCAGGCAGGCGTAGTAGGTGGCGATCGCACGGGGCCGCGGCAGGTCGGCACCGACCACGGGCAGCGCCACCGTGGGCTCGTGCCGACCGGGCTCCCCGAGCCGGGCGTCGGTGAGCGGGTGGTGGTAGGGCACCAGCGTGGCGACGAGCGCCATGAGCCCGGTGAGCAGCACGAACGGCGCGCTCAGGCCGTCGACGCCGAGGTCCAGCCGGACGCCGAGGCTGTCGACCCAGAGCAGGTCGACCTCCGGCCGTCGCCACACCACGACGACGGCGGCGGCGGCCACGAGCACCGCGGCGCCGACCGCGATCCCGCGGCTGGTGCCCGGGCGGGGTGGCGTGCCGACCCGGTCCGCCACGAGCAGCCAGACGGCGACGACCAGTGGGGTCAGCACGAGCACGGGCAGGGCCAGGGCCTCCAGGACACTCACGTGAGCACCACCCCGATGAGGCCGAGCACGAGGACGCCGCCGAGCACCAGCACCAGGCCTGGTGCGGGGCGGCGCGGGTGGGTGCGCTCCAGGACGGCGCCGAGCAACCGCGCTGCCGGGCCGGCCGCACGGACGTAGGCATCCAGCACCTCCCGGTCCAGCCACTGCACGCCGTGGGCCAGGGACAGCACCGGGCCGGCGACCAGCACGCGGTAGAGCCGGTCGAAGCCCAGGCCGCGCTCACCGGCGAGGCTGACCCGCATCGGCAGCCGGGCCGCGGCGTCGCGGGACCCCACGCCGCGGGAGACCACCCACACCGCCAGGGCAGCGAGCGCCATGAGCAGCAGGGCCGCGACGAGCAGCTGCAGGTTGATCGTCACGTCGAGCTGCAGCCGGGGGGTGAAGACCACGATGCCGCCGACCACGGAGAAGAAGCCGAGGAGGGCCACCGCGGCCCGCGCGGAGGAGGAGATCGCCGACTCGGCCTCCTCGATGCCGATGGCCTCCTCCACCACGTCCGGCTCCTCGAAGAAGTCGTCGATCATCTGGTGCTCCTGCGCCCGGCGCGGTGCCGGGGCGGGGGCCCGCCGGGGGCCGCGGTCGAGGATCAGCCAGGCGCGCATGCAGTAGGCCGCAGTCAGCGGGACGCTGGCGCCCACCGCGGCCAGCACGATCGTGCCCGCCGGCCCGACACCGTCCTGCACCCCGTGCTCGGCCTGCGCCAGGACCAGCTCCTTGGACACGAAACCCACCATCGGCGGCACCCCGGCCAGGGCGAGCAGACCGATCCCCATCGGTCGCCGCAGCGAGCGGTACCGCTTGGTGGAGGACACGACATACCGCACCACCGTGCCCCCGGTGAGGACCCCCATCCAGCCGACCGTGAGGAACAGCAGCGCCTTGAACCAGGCGTGGGAGATCAGGTGGGTGATCGCGACGTCCGGGCCGGCTCCCGACGGGACGACCGTCAGCGCCGCGAGCATGAGCCCCACCTGGCTGACGGTCGACCACGCCAGCAGGCGTTTGAGGTCCGGCTGGGCGAAGGCGAGGAGCGCCGCCAGGACGATGGTGACCGACACGAGCACCGCGAGCAGCAACCGCGCCGGCCCGGCCGCCTGCAGCAACGGGAACAGCTGGGCGAGCACGACCGTGCCGGCGGCGACCATGGTCGCGGCGTGGATCAGGGCGGAGGCGGGGGTGGGGCCCTCCATCGCGTCGGGCAGCCAGTCCTGGAACGGCAGCTGCGCCGACTTGCCCACGACGCCGATGACGACACAGATCATCGCCAGCGCAAGCGCCCCCTGAGCGGCCTCCGGAACCCTCGTGGCGGTGCCGTCAGGTCCCACGCCGGTCCAGTGCCCGATGATCCGCTCGATCGAGGTCGAGCCGGCACCGGCGGCGAGCCAGATCAGCCCGATGACGAAGCCGACGTCGGCCAACCGGGTGACCAGCAGCGCCTTGACCGCGGCACGGTTGGCGGAGTCCTTGGCCGACAGGTGCCCGATCAGCAGGAACGAGCACCAGCCCATGACCTCCCACCCGATCAGGGTGAGCACCACGTCGCCGGAGAGCACCACCAGGAGCATCGCGGCGGTGAACAGGGACACGGTCGCCGAGAACTGGCGGTAGCGCGGGTCGTACCAGAGGTACCAGCGGGCGAAGACCTGCACGACGAGCGCCACCAGCGCCACGACCGCCGCGACGAGCGCACTCAGGCGGGTGGCGACCAGCTCGAGCGGGACGCTCAGCTCGCCGAAGGCCAGCGCGCCGACCGTGCGCGACACCTGGACGCCGCCCAGCTCGTAGACGACGTAGAGCTGCCAGACGGTCGTGGCCAGCACGAGTCCCGAGGTGAGGACGGCCACCCAGGCAGCGGGCCGGGAGGCCCGCCTGCCCACGGCCAGCCCGAGGACGGCGGCGACCACCGTGAGCAGCACCGCCACCTGGGCGGGGGTGACCGGCAGGTCGGGCAGCGGGATGTCGGGCAGGTGCGGCAGCGGCAGCCTGGGGATCTCCCAGTCCGGCCAGGGCAGGTCGAGCACCTCGTTCACGGCGCCACCGTCTCCGGCTCCGTGGCAGCGTCGCCGGTCGGGGCCTCAACGGCCGGTGTGGCCTCACCGGTCGCGGTGCCGCCAGCGGTCGAGCCGGCCTCGTCGGCGGAAAGGGCCTCGCCGGTCAGGTCGACATCACCCCGGGTGCGGAACATCGCCATGATCACCGCGAGGGCCACCACGATCTCCGCCGCGGCGATGGTGATCACGAACAGGGTCAGCACCGCACCGGAGGCCAGGGGGTCGGGGGCGAACTGTCCCACCGTGACCAGCAGGAGCCCCGCCGCACCGAGCAGCAGCTCCACCCCGATGAGCATGAGCACCGCATGGCGCCGCGCGAGCACGCCGTAGGTGCCGGTGCCGGCCAGGAGGGCCGCGAGCAGCAGCGGCAGCGCGGGACTCACGAGCGACCCTGCCGGCCGTGCCCGGTGGTGGCCACGGCGACCGCCGCCACGAGCGCCGCCAGCAGCAGGAGGGAGAGCAGCTCGAACGGCCACACCCAGGTGCCGAAGATCTGTGCGCCGATGACCTCGTTGGAGGCGCCCGCCACCGCGCGGCTCTCCCAGCCGTAGGCCGCGACGAGCGTCCCACCGAGGAGCACCGTCACGCCGGCCCCGACGGCTGCGGCGAGCCAGCGGTGGGCGACGGACGTGTCGACCTCACCCGCGCCGGCACGGGTGAGCATGAGGGCGAACAGCACGAGCACGACGACCGCGCCCACGTAGACGAGCAGCTGCACGAGGGCGACCAGCTCGGCACCGAGCACCAGGTAGCAGCCGGCGAGGCCGCCCAGGGCCACGACCAGCCAGAGCCCGGCGTGCAGCACGCGACGGTTGGTGACCGCCAGCACGGCAGCGGCAGCGGTGATCAACCCCACTGCCGCGAACAGGACGTCGCGACTGGTCACTCGTCGGCCTCCGGCACTGCCGCCCCGGCCTGCGGCGCCGTGGACCCGGCCGCACCGGCCTCCGGCACCGCGGACTCGGGCGCCGCGGACTCGGGCAGCGCGGACTCGGGCACGCGCTCCATCCAGGTGCCGAGCTTCGGCTTGTCGTGCAACAGGTTGCGGATGTCGCCCTCGGCGTAGGCGAAGTCCGGCGCCCAGAACAGCGCGTCGAACGGGCACACCTCGATGCAGATGCCGCAGTACATGCAGAGCGAGAAGTCGATGTCGAAGCGGTCCAGCACGTTGTGCTGGCGGGCACGTCCGCCCTCGGTCGTGGGCTCGAGCGTCTCCTTGTGCGAGTCGATGTAGATGCACCAGTCCGGGCACTCCCGGGCGCACAGCATGCACGAGGTGCAGTTCTCCTCCAGCAGGGCGATGACCCCGTGGGACCGTTCAGGAAGGTCGGGCTCGACGTGCGGGTACTGGCGCGTGTGTGCGGGTGTCGCCAGGGTCCTGGCGGTGGTCGCCAGCCCCTTGCCGAGGCCGCGCAGCAGGTCCAGCGCACCGGGCTTCTGCTCAGTCATCCCCACACCACCACTCCCACGCCGGTCAGGGCCAGCTGGACCAGCGCCAGCGGCACCAGCACCATCCAGGCCAGGCGCTGGAGCTGGTCCTCCCGCACCCGGGGCCAGGCGATCCGCAACCACAGGATGAGTATGGCCACCAGGGTCGCCTTGAGCAGCGTCCAGACGGGTCCGAGCGTGTCGGACCACGGCCCCGCCCAGCCGCCGAGGAAGAGCACGGTGAACAGCAGGGACATCACGACGATGCCGGCGTACTCCGCCAGGAGGAAGAACGCGAACCGCAGCCCGGTGTACTCGGTGTAGGGGCCGAAGACCACCTCGGAGTCGGCCAGCGGTGAGTCGAACGGGACCCGCTGCAGCTCGGCGACCGCCGCGACGAGGAAGACCAGTGCCCCGGGCAGCTGCCACACCAGCCACCACCACGACCAGGCCTGCGCGATGCCCGTCAGCGACAGCGTGCCGGCGGCCATGGCGACCGAGGCGGCCGCGAGCACCATCGGCAGCTCGTAGCTCACCAGCTGGGCGCCGGCGCGCATCCCACCGACGAGGGAGTACTTGTTGCCGCTGCCCCACCCGGCCATCAGGGTGCCGAAGATGCCGACCGAGGTCACGGCCAGGACGAACAGGAGGCTGGCGGGCACGTCGGCGGCGACCCAGGCGGCCGACCACGGGATCACCGCGAGCGCGATGAGATAGGGGATGAGGGCGACCGCCGGCGCCAGCCGGAAGACCCACCGGTCGGCCGCGGCCGGCGTGACGTCCTCCTTCTGGACGAACTTGATGCCGTCGGCGACCAGCTGGGCGATGCCGTGCGGGCCGGCCTCCATCGGCCCGAGCCGCCCCTGCATGTGCGCCATGACCTTGTGCTCGGTCTGCCCGATCGCCAGCGGCAGGGTGAGGAAGGCCGCCAGCACCACCACGGCCTTGAGGATGATCTCGAGAGTGAGCGGCAGCTCCATCAGCGCGGACCCCACGACTCGTCGGGCACCCCGGGTGGCTGCAGCCGGCGCCGGGCGCGTTTGCGCGGTGCAGGTGCCTGGTCGCCGCCGCCCTCCCCGGGCTCCTTGGCACCCGGCCAGGCCTTGGAGGCACGGGCCGCCAGCTGGAAGCTCTTGCGCAGCGGCGTGCCCTCGAACCCGTCGGGCAGCAGCAGCGGCCGCAGACCGTGACCGGTCCCGTCATCGAAACCGGGGAAGTCGATCCCGAACATCTCGTGGGTCTCGCGCTCGTGCCAGGCCGCACCCCGGAAGGTGTCGGTGACGCTGGCCAGCGGCGCCCCCTCGGCGACCCGCGTGCGCAGCAGGACCCGCTCCCAGGGGTGGGTGCGGATGAGGTGGCACACGACGTCCAGCCCCGGCGACTCCTCGGCATCGGTCTGGTCGACCGCCGAGAGCCAGTCGAAGAAGTCGAACCCCTCCCCGCGCGCCGCGCGCACCTGCTCGGCCCACTCCGCGGGCTCCACGTCGCGGGTGATCACGACGTCTCCTCGGGGGGCGACAACAGGCCTCGGGTGACCTCGCCCGCAGAGGCCGGCTGCTCGGCATACGGTCGAGGTCGGGAGCGGGCCCTGGCCCGGCCGGGGGTCTCGGCGGCGATCTGCTCCTGCAGGGTCAGGATGCCGTGCAGCAGCGCCTCGGGCCTGGGCGGGCAGCCGGGCACGTAGACGTCCACCGGGATGATCTGGTCCACGCCCTTGGTGACCGAGTAGGAGTCCCAGTAGGGCCCGCCGGAGTTGGAGCAGGCTCCGTAGGAGATGACGTACTTCGGCTCGGGCATCTGGTCGTAGAGCCGACGCACGGCCGGGGCCATCTTGTCGGTGACCGTGCCGGAGACCACCATCAGGTCAGACTGGCGCGGCCCGGGGGCGAAGGGGATGACGCCGAGCCGGATGAAGTCGTGCCGGGCCATCGACGCGGAGATGAACTCGATGGCGCAGCAGGCGAGCCCGAAGTTGAACACCCACAGGCTGTAGCGCCGGCCCCAGTTGAGCACGACCCGGACCGCCTGCGGCGCGGCCTCGGCGGCGCGTCCCACGCGCGGGGTCGGCAGGTCGACGGTCATCAGACCCACCTCAGCAGACCGCGCCGCCACACGTGGCCGAGCCCGACCAGGATCACGCCCAGGAAGATGCCCATCTCCGCCAGGGACGCCGCCCCCAGGTCCGTGCGCAGCACCAGCGCCCACGGGAAGAGGTAGACGACGTCGACGGCGAACACCACGTAGAGCAGGGCGTAGACGAAGTAGCGGACCGCGCCCTGCCCCCACCCGGAGCCGACGGGGTCCACACCGGACTCGTAGGTGGTGAGCTTGCGCGGCTGGGGATCGTGCGGTGCCAGCAGCCTGCGGGCACCCGCTGCAGCCACGACCAGGAGGATCCCGGTCACGGTCACGGCGAGCACCACGAGGTAGTCGGTCATCAGGTGGAGCCTAACGCGCGGAGGCGCCCGGCGGCAGGAGCCCACGAGGTGCGCGGGCCGCCTCCGGCACACGGGCCGCACCGCCGGGAACCGCTGCGGTGGAGAGGCGGCGGGTCATTTCTCGGTATGCCGTGGCACGGCGTGCGTGTCGCCGCGGCCGGAAACGGCTAGAGTGACCCCGCCCAGCCGGGAACGAGAGAGCAGCCAACGGGAAGGTTCGAGGGATTGCGGATCCTCCTCCTGACCCACTACTACGACCCTGAAACGGGACCGCCACAGCTGCGGTGGTCCAGCCTCGTGCGCGAGTTCGTGCGGGCGGGTCATCAGGTGGACGTAGTGGCTCCGCCACCCCACTATCCGCTCGGCCGGCTGCTGGACACCTATGAGGGCGGCGGCGCCGGCTCCACGGAGGAGGGCCGCCACGGGGAGACCGTGCACCGCGTCCGGTTCCGGGCCACGTCAGGCAGTGTCGGGTCGATCATGTGGGACCAGCTGACCTCGGCGGTCTCCTCCGTCGTGACCGTCCTGCGCCGGCGGGACCTCGCGCCGGACGTCATCGTCGCGACCGCCCCGGCGCTCCCCACCCTGGCAGCCGGCTGGCTGCTCGCCCGGCTGCTGCGCAAGCCCCTGCTGCTGGAGGTGCGGGACGCCTGGCCCGACCTGCTGGCGGTCGTCGACCGCTGGGAGGGCGGGGAGAACCGCCGCCACCCGCACGCCAAGTACCTGCTCGCCCGCTTCGCCGCCCGCTTCATCACCCTGCTGCAACGCTCCGCCGACTATGTCGTGACCACCACCGCCACCTTCGCCGAGGTGCTCCAGGGACGCGGCGTGGCCAACGTCGACGTGGTCCGCAACACCGCCCACCCCCTGCCCAACTACACCGAGCACGAGCCCCGGCAGCCCGACGGCCAGCTGCGGATCGTCTACGTCGGCACGGTCGGGCGCGCCCAGGGGCTGGAGACCGCCGTGCGCGCCCTGCGCATCGTCCAGGACGCGGGGGTCGACGTGGCGATGCGGGTCATCGGCACGGGTGCGGGCAAGACCCGCGTGCAGCAGGCGGCCGAGGCGCTCGGGGTCCCGGTGACGGTGCGCGGCGCCCAGTCCCGCGACCAGATCCACCTGCACTACCGGTGGGCCGACACGTTCCTGATCATGCTGCGCGAGTGGCCCGCCCTGAGCATGACCGTGCCCTCCAAGCTCTACGAGGCCCTCGAGCTCGGCATGCACGTCTCCGCGTCGGTCGACGGCGAGGCCGCGCGCATCGTGAACGCGACGGGCGCCGGGTTCGCCACGCCTCCCGGTGACGCGGAGGCCCTGGCTGCCGAGTGGATCGCCCTGGCCAAGCGGCTTCCCGCCGAGCCGGACCAGGAGCAGATGCGCGGGTGGGTGCGCGAGTACGCCGAGGAGTCGCGGGTCGCGAGCGACTACCTGGAGATCCTGCACGCCCTCGCGGCGGCGGACCGGTGATCGCGGCACTGCGACAACGGCTCCAGCACGGCTGCGCCGTCCTCGCGGCCGCAGGGTCGCTCGCCCTGGACGATCCCGCGTGGTTCCTGGTCCAGGCCGGGCGGACGCTGCCGGCACCCGTGCGCACCCGGCTGGGGAGCCTGGCGACGCGCACCGGAGGCACCACCGCCGCCGCGTGGGGACGGTTGCTGATGGACCAGCCGGCCCAGGCGCGGGAGCTGCTCGCGCAGGGCCGGCGGGGACCCCTCGCCGACTCCCTCGCGCTGCACGCCGGCCTGCCACCCTCACCGGACTCGGCACGCCACGCCGCCCGGTGGGGCTGGCTGACCGGTGACCTGGAGACCGCCTCCGGCGCAGCCACGACGGCCTCCCGGCGGCAGCGCCACCGGGCCCTCGGTGACATCGCAGCCCTGGAGCCGGGCCCCCGCCCGCTCCCCGACGCCACCCGCACCTGGAGGGCGGACGGCACACCGCGGGTGCTGCACGTCCTGACCAACTCCCTGCCGTGGACCCGCTCCGGCTACACCCTGCGGACCCACGACATCCTCACCGCGCAGCAGGCGGCCGGCATCCCCGTGTCCGCGATGACGCGGCCCGGCTACCCCGCGACGATCGGGCGCTGGCGGTCCGGACCGTCGGACCGGATCGACGACGTCACCTACCACCGCAGCATGCCGCTGCCCATGGCGCCGGGCGAGGCCGGGCGCGTGGACCAGTGGGCGCTCGACCTGACGGCGCTGGCCGCCCGCGAGGGCGCCACCCACCTGCACTCCACCACGCACTACCCGACGGCGCTCGCCGCGCAGGCCGCGGCCGCCGCCCTGGACCTGCCGTGGGTCCACGAGGTCCGCGGCCAGCTCGAGCGGACCTGGGCCTCCCGGCGCTCCCACGCCGGGGACCCGGACCCCTACGCCAGCAGCCGTTACACGGCCTGGCGCGCACGCGAGGCCGAGGTCGCGGCGGCGGCGGACCGGGTCGTCACGCTCTCCGGACCCATGCGCGCGGACCTCATCTCGCGGGGAGTCTCCGCCGAGCGCATCACCATCGTCCCCAACGGGATCGGCCCGGAAGTCCTCGACCTCCCTGGCGACGCGGCGGCGGTGCGCGAGCAGGACGGCCTCCCGCGGGCCGGGACCTGGGTCGGTGCGGTGACCTCGGTCGTGCACTACGAGGGGCTCTCTGTGCTCCTCGAGGCCGTCGCCCTGGCCCGGGAGGCGGGGGCCGACGTCCGGGCGGCGATCGTCGGCGACGGACTGGCCTGGCCGGAGCTGGCACGCCAGGTGGACGAGCTGGGGCTGCGGGACGTGGTGCACCTGCCGGGGCGCGTGTCGCGTGAGGAGGCACGCCGCTGGCTGGCCCGGCTGGACGTGGTCGCCGTGCCCCGTCAGCAGCACGAGGTCACCCAGCTGGTGCCCCCGCTGAAGGTGATGGAGGCCCTGGGGGCGGGGCGGCCCGTGATCGTCAGCGCGCTACCGGCGCTCACCGAGATCGTGACGGACGGGCAGACTGGGCTCGTGGTTGCTCCCGGACATCCCCCCGACCTGGCTGACGCGGTGCTGCGCCTGGCCTCCGACGACGCCCTGCGGGACGCCCTGGCGCAGGAGGGACGCCGGGTGGCCCGCAGGCACACGTGGCCGGAGCTGGTGCGCCGCTACCAGCAGATCTACCAGGAGGTGAGCCGGGCGTGACACCCCGCCACGACACGACCCGGGCGACCGCGGCGCCGCGGCTGCGACCGATCGGCCGTCGGCCGTCCCTGGGCACCTACCTCAGCGACCTGTGGCAGCGACGGCACTTCATCTATGCCGACTCCCGGGCGCGCGCCTTCTCCGGCAACCGCGACTACATCCTGGGCAACCTGTGGCTCATCGGCAAGCCGATCCTGGACGGGATCACGTACTACATCATCTTCGCTCTCATCCTGCGAATCGACAGGGGCATGGACAACTTCGTGGGGTTCCTGCTCATCGGGATCTTCATGTTCACGTTCACGACGCGGGCGACCAACTCCGCCGTGAGCGCCATGATCTCCAGCCGCAACCTGCTCCAGTCGTTCGCCTTCCCCCGCGCCTCGATCCCCCTGGCCGTCCTGACCCGCGAGGCGATCTCGATGGCCCCCGTGCTGGCCACGATGGCCTTCCTGATCCTCGTGCTGGCCCCTGCCAAGTCACCGGTGGAAGTCACCTGGACCTGGCTGCTGTTCCCCCTCGTCTTCGTGCTGCAGACCCTGTTCAACACCGGGGTCGTGCTCTACTGCGCCCGCCTGGGTGCCGCGCTCCCGGACCTGAAGTTCTTCATCGGCTTCGTCACCCGGATCTGGTTCTACGGCTCCGGCGTCATGTTCCCGATCACCCGCTTCGTCCAGGACGACTTCTGGGTCGCGGTCCTCCAGTCCAACCCGATGTACCTGGTCCTCGACATCACCCGCGACATCCTGCTCTACGACGCGCTGCCGACCGCGCGCAGCTGGATGATCCTGACCGCCTGGGCGGTCCTGACCCCGGTGATGGCCTTCCTCTACTTCTGGCAGGGTGAGGAGAGCTATGCCCAGCAGCAGTGAGACCCACCCGACCGTCGTCGTCGACCGGGTCAGTCGCACCTTCCGGGTCCCCAGCCTGGAGCGGGTCCGAGAGCTCGGTCCCCTCCCGCGGGCGCTCGCGCGGTTCGGCTGGCGGCCGACGGTCAAGCTCGAGGCCCTGAAGGACGTGTCCTTCGTCGCGCAGTCCGGCGAGTCGATCGGCGTCATCGGCGTCAACGGCTCGGGCAAGAGCACGCTGCTGCGCCTCATCGCCGGGCTGGACGTGCCGACCCGGGGGTCGGTGACCGCGTCGTCCCAGCCCGTCCTGCTGGGGGTCAACGCGGCGCTGCAGCCCGAGCTGTCCGGCCTGGCCAACGCCCGGCTCGGGCTGCTCGCCATGGGCTTCTCCCCGGAGGCCATGGAGGAGGCCATCGCTCAGGTCACGACCCAGGCGAACCTGGGACACGCCATCCACCGACCCATGAAGACCTACTCCTCCGGCATGGGGTCACGCCTGCGGTTCGCCATCGCGGCAGCCAGCCAGCCGGAGATCCTGCTGATCGACGAGGCCCTCGCGACCGGTGACGAGACGTCCCGCAACCGGGCCGAGGAGCGGATGGCCCAGATCCGGGAGCAGGCCGGCACCGTCTTCCTCGTGACGCACTCCGGCAAGACCGTCGAGCAGACCTGCACCCGGGCCATCTGGCTCCACAACGGCGAGCTGGTCCAGGACGGGCCCGCCGGCGAGACCGCGACGATGTACCGCTGGTGGGCGTGGAACGTCGCCAACGGCAAGCACGAGGTGGCCGAGGGCATCCTGCGCAAGGAGATCGCCAAGGGTGTCGCGATGGCCGAGGCCGCACGAGCGGACGAGGAGTAGACCCGGGCGCCCGGCGGCGTCCCGCTCGTGTGAGGGCGCTCACCCGCAGGAATGCGTTCCGGTCGCCCCGCCCGCGTTATCCTCATTTCGGGGCCTATCCGCATCATGAGGGACGATGAACTGGTGACGACGCGCAGAGTACGGGGTGCCAGCCTCGGGTTGGTCATCATCATGATGAACATCCTGTTGGTGGCAGCGCTCGTCATCGCGACCTCGAGTCGGAGCGTGTCCGAGCTGTTCAACCCCGACGACGCCGCGCCCACCGACCTGGAGGGGCCGGCACCCGACGACGTGTCCGAGACCGCGCCCCCCGCACCGACGTGGACCGCCGTGCCGCCTCCCACCCGCACCGAGACCGCGACGGAGCCTGCGGGCCTGGCGGGCCGGTACGCCGACGGTGAGGACCTCACCGTCGTGGTGCTGGGTGACCAGACGGGGTCGGACCCCGCCGACTGGGTCCGGGCCTGGGCCGAGCTGCTCGCCCAGGAGCGGACGGTCGAGTACCGCACGCCCACCGTGTCGGACCCCACGGTGTACGGCGACCCGGTCGTGCTCGGCAGTGGCGAGTCGACGATCCACGTCTTCAACGCGAGCCTGGTCGGCGGCACCCCCGAGTATGCCGCGGAGCGGCTCGATCTGTACCTGCCCGGCGGCACGGACGCCGTCCTGCTCAACTTCGGACGCTCCAACAGCAGTGACGACCTCGAGGACGAGCTCGAGCAGCTCTGGTCGGCCCTGGAGGACGAGAGCGACGCGGAGCTCCGGACGGTCGTGCAGCCGCCGCGCCAGGACGGTCTCGAACAGCTCACCGAGATCACCCGGGAGTGGGCGGAGCAGGCGGACGCGCCCGTGATCGACGTCGCGGAGGTGTTCGATGACGAGGGACTCACCTTCCTGACCGTCTCCACCCGCGACCCGCTGTCCGTCAACCTGGCCGGCGCGGCCCGGTGGGCACAGATCGTCCAGCTGGCCCTGTTCGACCACGAGATCGCTCCCCCGGCCGAGGCCGACCCCCAGCCGATCGTGGAGCCGACGCTGCCCTCGGCGACACAGCCGACCGAGGAGCCGGTGGACCCGCCCGTCGAGCCGACCGGCACTCCCCCGCCCTACACCCCGCCACCGCCCTACACACCACCCCCGCCCTACACACCACCGCCGCCGCCCCCGCCGCCGGACGACCCGACCGAGGACCCGACCGAGCCGGAGCCCACGGAACCCGAGCCCACGGAGCCCGAACCGACACTCCCGCCGGAGCCGACACTGCCGCCGCCGGACGACCCGACCGAGGACCCGAGCGAGGAGCCCACCTTCCCGTTCCCGACGCAGCCCAGCCCGGGCCACTGGTCGGCACCGGAAGCGGCGACCCGCTTCTGACCCCTCGGCACGTGGTGCCGACCAGCCGCTCAGCGGGTGGGCCAGGCCCAGCGCGGCCCGTCGAACAGACCCCCTGCACCGGCCAGTGACGTGCCGCCGGGGTCGCGGACCAGCTCGTGGCGGCGGGCGCCGCGCTGCGCGAGGCCCGCGATCAGCTCCGGGGCGTGCGTCACGACCACGACCTGGGTGGCCCGGGCCGCGTCCGCGATCAGCCCCGCCAGCGCAGGCAGCAGGTCGCGGTGCAGGCTCGTCTCCGGCTCGTTGAGCACCATCAGTCCCGGAGGCCGCGTCGTCAGCAGGGCAGCCACGAGGAGCAGGTAGCGCAGGGTGCCGTCGGAGAGCTCACGCGGCACCAGCGGCCGCAGCAGCCCGGGCTGGTGCAGGAGCACCCGCACCCGGCCGCCGTCGAGGGCGTCCACGGACAGGGTCGAGCCCGGGAACGCCGCCTCCACCGCGGACGCCACGCCGTCCCGGTCCCCCTGGAAGTCGATGGTCGCGAGCGCGGCCGCCAGGTTGGCGCCGTCGGGATCCAGCACGGGTGAGGCCGTGCCGATGCACGGCTGCCGTGCGGGCGCGTGCGGGTCGGTCCGGAAGTGGTCGTAGAAGCGCCAGCCACGGATGCCGTCACGGACCGAGGCGATCTCCGGGGCGCTCTCCACCCCGGCGGCTTCGGCGAGGACCGACTGCTGCGGAGCCGCCTGCTGGTCCAGGGTGCGCCACGCCTCGTCGCGCACGCGGACCACTGCCCCGTGCCGGTCGACGAGCAGACTGCCCGGGCGGGCCACCGGCCCGTGGAAGATCTGCTCACGCTTGATCTCCGGGTCGTTGACGAAGGGGCTGTGCCCCGGCGGGGGGATGCCCAGGTCCACGAGGTAGCCGAGCCCGTCGCCGGAGTACCCGAGCCGCAGGGCGACCGCACCCCTGCGGACGGTGCCCTGTGCCGGAGCACGACCGGCGACCACGTCCCTGGTCGGGCGCTCCATGCCGGCCCACAGCAGCGAGCCCAGGCCACCATCGTGCGCGATGGCCGCGACCACGGAGCCGTCCGCGCAGCCGGCGAGCAGCCGCAGCGCCCGGTAGAGGTTGGACTTGCCCGCGCCGTTGGCACCGGTGACCACGTCCAGGCCGGTCAGCTCGAGCTGGAGGTCACGGATCGAGCGGTACCCCTGCACCGCGATCGTGCGGATCATGGGCCTACCCTGCCACTTGACAGCGACACCGCCCGGTCCCGCTCCACGGTAGCCCTGACGGGGGCTGTTCCCCAGGTCACACAACCGCAGCCGGAGAGGGCTCCCCACCGCGAACGGGCCTACCATGGGAGGGACATCCCCCGCGACACGAGATCTGGTGACCCTCCCGGCATGAGTAGCAAGCCCCTGCAGAAGCTGGACCGTGTCGTGATCCGCTTCGCCGGAGACTCAGGCGACGGGATGCAGCTGACCGGCGACCGGTTCACCTCCGAGACCGCGGCGCTCGGTAACGACCTCTCCACGCTGCCCAACTTCCCGGCCGAGATCCGCGCCCCTGCCGGCACCCTGCCCGGCGTCTCGAGCTTCCAGCTCCACTTCGCCGACCACGACGTGCTGACCCCCGGGGACCACCCGGACGTGCTGGTCGCGATGAACCCCGCGGCGCTCAAGGCCAACCTGCCGGACCTGCCCCGGGGCAGCACGATCATCGTCAACACCGACGAGTTCACCAAGCGCAACCTGTCCAAGGTCGGCTACCAGGCCAGCCCCGTCGAGGACGGCAGCCTGGAGTCGTGGCACGTCCACGAGATCGCCCTGACCTCGATCACCGTCGAGGCCCTCGCCGACTTCGGGCTGACCCGCAAGGAGAAGGAGCGGGCCAAGAACATGCTCGCCCTCGGCCTCCTCTCCTGGATGTACTCCCGGCCGCTCGAGGGCACCGAGGCGTTCCTGCGCGCCAAGTTCGCCCGGGCACCCGAGATCCTCGAGGCCAACCTCACGGCCCTGCGGGCCGGCTTCCACTACGGCGAGACCACCGAGGACTTCGCGGTCCGGTTCGAGGTGGCCCCCGCGACGATGCCACCGGGCACCTACCGCACCATCACCGGCAACGCCGCGATGGCTCTCGGTCTGGTGACGGCCGCGCACCGCACCGGCCTGCCGCTGGTACTGGGCAGCTACCCGATCACGCCTGCCTCCGACATCCTGCACACCCTGTCCGGGATGAAGCGCTACGGCGTGACCACCCTGCAGGCCGAGGACGAGATCGCCGCCGTGGGCATGGCCCTCGGCGCCAGCTTCGGCGGCGCCCTCGGGGTCACCTCCACCTCGGGCCCGGGTCTTGCTCTCAAGGCCGAGACGATCGGGCTGGGCGTGTCCACCGAGCTGCCCCTCGTCATACTGGACATCCAGCGCGGCGGGCCGAGCACCGGCCTGCCGACCAAGACCGAGCAGTCCGACCTCCTGCAGGCGATCCACGGCCGCAACGGTGAGTCCCCGGTCGCCGTCATCGCCCCGCAGTCCCCGTCCGACTGCTTCGACATCGCCCTCGAGGCGGTGCGCATCGCCACCACCTACCGGACCCCCGTGATCGTGCTGTCCGACGGCTACCTGGCCAACGGCTCGGAGCCGTGGCGGGTGCCGTCCGTCGCGGACCTGCCGGAGCTGGACGTCGAGTTCGCCACCGGCCCCAACGACACCGACGACGCGGGTGAGCCGGTCTTCCACCCGTTCCTGCGCGACCCCCAGACCCTGGCCCGCCCGTGGGCGGTGCCCGGCACCGCCGGGCTGGAGCACCGCATCGGCGGCATCGAGAAGGCCGACGTCACCGGCCACATCTCCTACGACCCCGACAACCACGACAGGATGACCCGGTTGCGGCAGGGCAAGATCGACGGCATCGCCGACACGATTCCCGACCTCGAGGTCGAGGACCCCTCCGGCGACGCCCGGGTGCTGGTCCTGGGCTGGGGCTCGACCTACGGCCCGATCGCGGCTGCCGCGCGCCTCGTGCGGGCGACCGGCGTGTCCGTGGCCCGGGCCCACCTGCGCCACCTGAACCCGTTCCCCCGCAACCTCGGCGACGTGCTCCGCGCCTACGACCACGTCGTCGTCCCCGAGATGAACCTCGGGCAGCTGGCGCTGCTGCTGCGCGGGACCTACCTGGTGGACGTGCAGTCGCACACCGCTGTGCGCGGCCTGCCGTTCCCCGCCGCCGACCTGGCCGAGGTGCTCCACAAGGCCGTCGCGCAGACGCTGGAAGGAGTGCGCTGAGGGTGACCACAGACACGCCCACGGGCCCCGGGAACGCCCGGAACGGCAACACCACGCCGAGGGGTTTTGTCGGCGTGCCCCGGGTCAGCGACGACGACCCGAAGCAGACCAAGAAGGACTTCACCTCCGACCAGGAGGTCCGCTGGTGCCCCGGCTGCGGCGACTACGCCGTGCTCGCCGCGGTGCAGGGCTTCCTGCCCGACCTGGGGCTGCGCCGCGAGAACATCGTCTTCGTCTCAGGTATCGGCTGCTCCTCGCGGTTCCCCTACTACCTGGACACCTACGGGATGCACTCCATCCACGGACGCGCCCCCGCGATCGCGACCGGCCTGGCGACGAGCCGGGAGGACCTGTCGGTGTGGGTCATCACCGGCGACGGTGATGCGCTCAGCATCGGTGGTAACCACCTGATCCATGCCATGCGTCGCAACGTCAACCTGACGATCCTGCTGTTCAACAACAAGATCTACGGCCTGACCAAGGGGCAGTACTCCCCCACCTCCGACGTCGGCTCGGTCACCAAGTCGACTCCGGTCGGCTCGGTGGACCACCCGTTCAACCCGGTGTCCCTCGCGCTCGGTGCCGAGGCCACCTTCGTCGCCCGGACCATGGACTCCGACCGTGCGCACCTGACGACGGTGCTGCGGGCGGCCGCGGAGCACCGCGGCACGTCCCTGGTCGAGATCTACCAGAACTGCCCCATCTTCAACGACGGCGCCTTCCAGCTGTTGAAGGACCGCGACGAGAAGGAGGCCCGGGTGCTCAGCCTGGTCCACGGTGAGCCGGTGCGCTCCGGTGCCGAGCACGTCGTGGTCCGGGGAGCCGATGGCGCCCTGTCCGTGGCGCCGGAGAGCGAGGCCGCTCCCGGGTCCGTCCTCATCCACGACGCCGGGACCGGCGACCCGTCCACTGCCTTCGCGCTCTCCCGGATCGACGACGGGTCGATGACGCACATCCCGATGGGCATCTTCCGCTCCGTCGACCGCCCCACCTATGACGACCAAGTGCGCGCCCAGGTGGAGGGTGCCCGGTCCGGTGCCGGTGGCCCCGCCGACGACGACGACCTGGCTGCGCTGCTGCGCGGCGGTGACACCTGGACCGTGGGGTGAGCCCCACGCCCGGGACGGGGTCCGTCGCTCCTGTCCCGGCCGCCGGCAGCACCGGGACGGGAGCGGCTGGTGTGCCGGTCCCGTCCGCTGGGTCTGTGGCGAGCCGTCCGTCCGACCCACCGAGCGCCCCGGACGAGGCCGAGGTGCGCCGCGGCACCGGCTACGGCGTCCTCGCCTATCTGGTGTGGGGCGCGCTGCCCCTCTACTTCGCCGTGCTCAAGCCGGCCACGGCCTGGGAGGTGCTGGCCCACCGGGTGGTGTGGTCCCTGCTCCTGTGCGTCCTGGTCCTCGCGCTCGCCCGACAGGCCCGCTGGGTCCTGGACATGTTCCGGGACCGCCGGCTGCTGCTGACGATGACCGCCGCCGGCGCCCTCATCGCGACCAACTGGACCGTCTACACCGTGGCGGTGATGTCGGGTCACGTGACAGAGGCCGCCCTCGGCTACTTCCTGAACCCCCTCGTCACCGTGGCGATCGGCGTCCTGGTGCTCCGCGAGCGCCTGCGGCCGGCCCAGTGGGTGGCCGTGGGCACCGGCCTCGTGGCCGGTGTGTACCTGACGGTCGACTACGGCACGGTGCCCTGGATCTCGCTGACGCTGGCCCTCAGCTTCGGGACCTACGGTCTGCTCAAGAAGCGGATCGGCTCGTCGCTGTCGGCGCTGCAGTCCTTCACCGGGGAGACCGTCGTGATGACGCCCCTCGCGATCGCCCTGCTCGTCTGGCTCGGGGTCACCGGCCAGGCCACCTTCGTGGGCCTGGGCCCTGGGCACACGACACTGCTGGTGGGCACCGGCATCATCACGGCCGTCCCGTTGCTCCTGTTCGCCGCCGCCGCCACACGGGTGCCCCTGGTCACCATCGGCCTCCTGCAGTTCATCGCCCCCGTGCTGCAGCTGCTCTGCGGTGTGCTCGTGCTCGGCGAGGTGATGCCACCCTCACGCTGGCTCGGTTTCGCCCTGGTCTGGGTCGCTCTCACCGTGCTCTCCGTGGACTCCGTGCTCTCGGCCGGCCGTTCCCGCCGCCTGGCCCGCGCCGCCGAGGGCGCTGCGATCTGAGCCGGGGTCCGGTTGTGCTCTCCGGCACCGCGGTCCAGGGTGGAGGCATGCGCACATCCGTGGAGACGGTGACCGCCTGGCACGAGGCGGTCAATGGTGGGGACATCGAGGCGGCCGTTGCCTGCTGCCATCCCGAGGTCGAGGTCGGTGGCCCCCGTGGCACCGGCCGCGGGCACGACCTGATGCGGGGCTGGTTGCGGCGCTCGGGGATCCGGCTGCAGCCACAGCACGAGCTGACCGAGTCCTCCCCCGGCGTGGTCGTCGTCGAGGAGCTGGCCCGCTGGACGGCCGAGAACACGCCGTTTCCGGCGCCGTCCGAGCCGACACCGACCTGGTGCGTGTTCCGGGTCGACTACGGCTGTCTGGTGTCGATCGTCCGCTACGAGGAGCCGCCGGCGGCCATGGCCTGACCGGCCGACCGCAGCAGGGCGCGGGCCCCCGCTGCGGCGACCTGCTCGCCCTCGGTGATCTCCGCGCCGAACCGTCGTCCGCTGGCGCGGTGCACCACCAGTCCCGGGCCGCCACGGACGATGTAGGCCGTCCGGTCCGGCAGCCAGCGCAGACCGATCCCGCCCCACGCCATCGGGTCGAGGTCGGTGGCCTCCACCCCGAGGACCTCCTCGGCGGGGACCCTGAGCACCGTGACGGGCAGGACCTGGGAGCGCAGGGTCAGCCCTCGGTCGTCCACGCGGATCTCGACGCGCGACCACGCGGCGGTGAGTCCCGTGGCTCCCACCGCCACGAGTGAGACGAGGAGCCCGATCCAGGGGCTGGTCATCCACGACAGCACCGCGGTCAGGGTGAGCACGACCCCCACGAAGACCGCGGTGCCGGTGAGGGTGCCCGACCGGACGGTCGTGGCCCACGGCGCGTCCGCCCCGGGCGCCACGGGGACCACCCTGGAGCGCTCGGGCACGGTGTCGATCACGGTCTGACGATCAACCGGCCCCGGACGGTTGAGCAGGTAGGCGACCACGGCCCACACCAGGCCGACCGCAAACGGTGCGAGCGCCCAGACGACGTGGACCTTCTCCGGTGCACCTGCCAGGTGTGTGCCCCACGCCGAGCCGACGTAGGTCGCCGCGGCGGCGCCTCCCACACCGGCCAGCAGCGCGATGAGCCACCTGCTCCACACAGCGGGCACGACCGCAGCAAGGACCGCGACCAGGGCGGCAGCCACCGCGCAGAACCCGGCGACCGACAGCGCGACGGAGAACACACCGGCGCCGGTGCCGAAGCCGTCCGGCAGGTCGGAGGTCCAGTGCGTCGGCACACGGTCCGGTGGCGGCCAGACGCCGGCCGCGAGCAGGAGCCCGCCGAACGGCAGCATGGCCCAGGCACCGGCGGTCATCCGGCGGGCGCGCGTGGAGGTCACCGGCTCAGGCTAACGGCGGACGAGCCCCCTCCCCTGACGCGGCCCCTCGTGCGACGGGGCCGCTGCCCTCCGGCGGCCTGCTGCCTGTGGGCCACGGATCAGCGGCTGAGAACCGCCTCCTCCAGGATGCGCGACAGCTTCTCGGGATTGCGAACCGTGTAGATCCCGGTGACCAGGCCCTCCTCGACGCGCACCGTCAGCACCGAGTCCACCTCACCGTCCAGGCGGAGCAGGAGAGCGGGCCAGCCGTTGACGTGGACCGGCTCGGCCGACATCGCGCCGCGCACGGTGGCGAGCCCCACCGCCAGCAGCCGGGTCACCTTCTCCGCCCCCGACACCGGTCGGGGCAGCGCCTGCTTGATGCCGCCCCCGTCGCCGAGCAGGACGACATCAGGAGCGAGCACGTCAGCCAACCCTTGCAGGTCACCCGTGTCGAGCGCTGTCCGGAACGCCTCCAGGGCAGCCCGCGTGGCGGCCCGCGAGGTCCCACCCCGCGGCCGACGCTCGGTCACGTGCGCGCGTGCCCGGTGGGCGATCTGGCGCACCGCCGCCTCCGTCTTGCCCACGGCCTCCGCCAGCTCGTCGTAGCCGACCTCGAACACCTCGTGCAGCACGAACACCGCCCGCTGGGTCGGTGTCAGCGTCTCGAGGACCAGCAGCATCGCCGTCGACAGGCTGTCCGCCAGCTCAACGTCCTCCGCCACGTCGGGGCTGGTCAGCAACGGCTCCGGCAGCCAGGGACCGACATAGTCCTCCCGCCGCCGGGTCACCGTGCGGAGGTGGTCGAGCGCCTTGCGCGTCACGATCCGGACCAGGTAGGCCCGCGGGTCGCGGACCGTGGCCCGGTCGACGTCCCGCCACCTGAGCCAGCTGTCCTGCACGACGTCCTCGGCGTCTGCCGCGGAGCCCAGCATCTCGTAGGCCACGGTGAAGAGCAGGCTGCGGTGGGAGAGGAACGGGTCGGCGCCCATGCACCTCATGCTAGGTGTCCGTCGGCACCGGCGAGCCGGTTGCCAGCGGCGCCAGTCCGCACGCCGCGGCATACCCCTCGGAGTGGATGCCGAGGGCGATGTTCGCTCGGGCGCTGGAGTTCAGGAAGGCCACCTTGGCGGTCAGCTCGAGCAACCCGGCCGGCCCGAGGTCGTCGAGGAGGGCGGCCGACATCTCGTCCGTGACCGTCGGCGGGGTCTGGCACATGGCCTCGGCATACTCCATCACCCGTCGCTCCACGGTCCCGAAGACATCCGACTGTCGCCAGCGTGGCACCTCACGGGCCTTCGCCTCGTCCAGCCCCTTGTGGCGGGACAGGTAGTAGTTGTAGTCCAGGCAGAACTCGCAGCCGATCTCCGCCGCTGCCGCCATCACGGCGAACGTCGAGAGGTTGCGGTCGAGCTTGTCCCACTTCTCCGTCCGGGCCCCGAACCTCATCATGTCGGTGAACAGCTTCGGGTGGTGCCACATCACCTCGGCGCCCTCCGGCACGGCGCCGAGCATCCTGCGCATCGCGACCTTGAGCAGCCCCCCGTAGACGCCGGTCATCTCGGTGCGGGGAACGCGGGTGTTGCCGCTCATCAGCTTGTCTCCTGTCGTCGGGGTCATGCCATGAAGACGCCGGCCGACCACCGGTTGTGACACCACCGCCGCCCCGGCATACCTGCCCCTGACCGACGCGACCCCCAACGGACACGAGGTGGACCCCTGCCGTTTACGCCGGCGTATGCCGACCGGCAATCCTGCCACCCTAGCGTCCTGCGCAGGACCGAGCACGTCCTGACTCGACCAAGCAAAGGATGATCGTGACTGCCCCTACCTCTCGTCGTTCGCTCCCCGTGTTGTCGCTGACCCCTGTGCACAACGGTGGCCGCGACCGGATGACCTGCAAGTACCGCTGTGGTGACGCCTGTTTCCACGAGATCCCCAACACCTCGGCGAACCGGACGTTCCGTGACGTCGTGAACTCTCGCGTCTCCCGTCGCAACGCCCTGAAGGCCGGCGGCCTCGGTGCGGCGGTGCTGGGCCTGGCCGGGCTGGGCGCGACCGCGCCCGCCGCTGCCGCCCCGTCCACGAGGGGCAGCGCGCTGTTCCAGGCCATCCCACCGACCCCACGCACGGTGGACGACGTCGTGGTGCCCGAGGGTTTCACCTGGAAGCCGATCATCTCCTGGGGCGACCCGGTCGAGGCCGGCGCTCCCGAGTTCGACTTCTGGAACCAGACCGCCGAGGCCCAGCTGAAGCAGGCGGGTTACAACGCCGACTACGTCACCCTGATCCGCAACGGCAACGGCGGTAACAAGGCCGTCCTGGTGTTCAACAGCGAGTACACCAACGACGAGCTGATGTTCGAGGTCTCCGGCTCCGACGACCTCACCGACGAGCAGCTCCGCATCGTCATGGCCGCCCACGGGATGACCATCGTCGACGTCCGGCGACAGAACAAGCACGAGGCGTGGGAGTACGTCCGCGGTGGTAGCGCGAACCGTCGCATCCACACCTGGACCGAGTTCGCCGTGGACGGACCGGCCGCCGGCAACGAGGCGCTGCGCACCTCCGCCGACCCGACCGGCGCACTCGTGCTCGGCACACTCAACAACTGCGCGGGTGGCGTGACACCGTGGGGCACGGTCCTGTCCGGCGAGGAGAACTTCAACCAGTACTTCGACACCACCGGCGCCCCGGACCCCGAGGGCAAGCTGGCGCGCTACGGTCTGACCAGCGGCGGCCGCGGCTGGGAGCGCGTCGAGGACCGGTTCCACGTGGCGACCGAGCCCAACGAGGTCAACCGCTTCGGCTGGGTCGTCGAGGTGGACCCCTCCGACCCGACCTCTACCCCGGTCAAGCACACGAACCTGGGTCGCTTCAAGCACGAGGGGGCCAACGTCATCGTCGCGGACAACGGTCACGTCGTGGCCTACATGGGTGATGACGAGCGGCACGACTACATCTACAAGTTCGTGTCACGGGACACCTACCGCGAGGGCCCTGCCCACCGCCAGCACAACATGGGGCTGCTGTCAGAGGGCGACCTCTACGTCGCCAAGTTCGTCGGTGACGGTCTCGAGGACGGTGAGTGGGACGGCTCCGGCTCCTGGATCCCGCTGGTCGTCGACGGCGCCTCACACGTCCCCGGTTTCAGCGTCGAGGAGGTCCTCATCTGGACGCGTCTGGCCGCCGACCAGGTCGGCCCCACCAAGATGGACCGCCCCGAGGACGTCGAGCCCAACGTGCACAACGGCCGGATCTATGCAGCGCTGACCAACAACAGCCGGCGCGTCGAGGTCGACGAGGCCAACCCGCGCCTCGGCAACAAGCACGGCCACGTCATCGAGATGTCCGAGGACGGCAACGACCACACCGGCCTGACGTTCCACTGGCGCATCGTGCTCCTGGCCGGCGACCCGAACGACCCGACGGCGTACTTCCTGGGGTACGACCGCGAGGACGTCTCCCCGATCAGCTGCCCCGACAACGTCGCCTTCGACCCGGAGGGGCACCTGTGGATCGCCACGGACGGCCAGCCGGGCACGCTCGGCAACTGCGACGCGATGTACCTCTACCCGGTGGACGGCGCGGAGGCCGGGCACCTGCAGCAGTTCCTCTCGGTGCCGGTCGGGGCCGAGTGCTGCGGTCCCTACATCGACCTCCACGACAACACCGTGCTGGCAGCAGTCCAGCACCCCGGTGAGGTCTCGGGGGCCAGCCCGTCCAACCCGGTCAGCACCTACCCCTACCTGGGTGACGGCCAGCCGCGACCTGGTGTGTTCCACGCCTACCGCCCCAAGGCCAACGGCAGGGGCTGAGCCCCCCAGGACCAACGGCAGGGTTGAGCCTTAGGGCCAGCGGCAGGGGCTGAGCCCCACAGAGAACGGCACGGTCCCGACCCGCACCCCGCGGGTCGGGACCGTTCCGGTCCCGGTGGCTCAGCAGACGGGCGGGGTCCGGTGCCCAGACCTGACGACCTGCGGAGGGTCCACCGGGACCGGTCGCGGGGACGCGGTCGCCAGCAGGGTGCGCGGCCAGGCCAACGTCGAGGAGGCGTCCCGCAGCTCACCCAGGTCGGTCACGACCCACGGCTCCGGCGCCTGGACCTGCGTCACCCCGACGTGCACGAGTCGCGGGTCGCGCAGAAAGCCCGAGCCGTCGGCCTTGAGCACCGCCTCCTTGCGCACCCACCACCGCTGGAAGGCGCTGGCCCGGCCCGCTGGCTCGACGGCCCGCAGCTGTTCCAGCTCCGCCGGTGTCGCGACGACACGGGCCAGCACGAGGAGGTCCTCGTCGACCGGCGGTGGCTCCTCGACGTCCACCCCGACCCGCTCCGCCGAGACCGCGAGCACGAGCACACTGTCGGTGTGCGAGATGTTGAGATCGCCTGACCGGAGGGCTCCATCGAGTCGGGGCCTCCCCTGCGCGTCCACCGAGATCGGGACCGAGCGGGGGTCACAGCCGAGCCGCACGGCCAGCCGGGCCCTGACCCAGCAGCGCGCGGCGGCCCAGCGCAGACCGGACGGGGCGATCTGGCGGTGCCACCGGGACACCTCCTCGGCGCTCAGCCAGTCCTCGACGACTGGGAGTCCCTCACGGGGTGTCCACTCGACGACGGTGCGGCCCGCGGTGGGCCACGCGGTCACGACGAGCGGAGCGCGACGCCGTCGACCAGCACGCGGAGTGCCTGGACGGCGGGACCGTCCGGGAGCGGGGCGAGCGTCGCCCGCGCCTCGTCAGCCACCCGCAGCGTGTGGGCGCGGGCGGCGTCCATCGCCGGGTGGGCACGCAGCAGCTCCAGCGCCTCCTGGAGCTCGGCCTCGTCCGGGATGGGTCCGGCGAGCAGCTGCGTGAGCCGCTCGTCGGCCGGGTCGGTGGACGTGCGGGCGATGAGGACCGGCAGGGTCGCCTTGCCCTCGCGCAGGTCGGTCCCGGGCGTCTTGCCGGAGTCTGCCGAGTCGGAGGCGATGTCGAGCAGGTCGTCCGCCAGCTGGAAGACCATGCCGACCTTCTCGCCGTACTCCGTGAGCAGGTCGACGGTGTCGCCGTCGCACCCGGCGAACATGGCGCCGTAGCGCGCCGCGGTCGCGATCAGCGCACCGGTCTTGTCGGCGAGGACTCCCAGGTAGTGGTCCACCGGGTCGACCCCGGCCGGAACGGGCCGGTCGTCCCGGATCTGCCCGGCGCAGAGTCGGACGAAGGTGTCGGCCTGGATGCCCACGGCCTCGGCCCCCAGCCCCGAGATGATCTTGGACGCCGTGCCGAACAGCAGGTCGCCGACCAGGATCGAGGTCGAGTTGTCGAAGGCCACGTTGGCGCTGGGGATCCCTCGGCGCAGCTCGGCCTCGTCCATGACGTCGTCGTGGTACAGCGAGGCGAGGTGCGTCAGCTCCACCCCCACTGCGGCGTCGACCACCGCGGCACTCGCCGTCGTGCCGTCCATCGGCGACCGCCCCACCTCCGCGGCCAACAGCGTCAGCATGGGTCGGAACCGCTTGCCCCCGGCGTCGCTGAGGTAGCGCGACGCGCCGGCGATGAACTCGTCCTCGTGGTCGACGACCTGGTGCAGACGGTGCTGGACCGCCTCGAGCCCCGCGACCAGACGGTCGTTCAGGGCCGGGTCGACCCCGGGGACGAGCTGGGTGGACACGTCCTGCCCGGTCACCGCAGGAACTGCGCGGCGTTCGCGGCGAGCTCGAGCACCGGCGCCGGTGCGATCCCCAGGCCGAGCGTCACCAGGACGCCGGTGACGACCGCGAACGTGGTGAGCGCGGAGGGAGCCACGACAGCCGTGTCACTGCGCGTGTCCCCGAAGTAGAGGGTCACGATCAGCTTGAAGTAGATGTAGGCCGTCACCGCGCTGGCCAGCACACCGATGACTGCCAGCCAGGCGTAGTCGTTGGCCACGGCCGCCGCGAACACCGCGAACTTCCCCGTGAAGCCCGAGGTCAGCGGGATCCCGGCGAAGGCCAGCAGCAGGAACGAGAAGGCTGCCGCCATCCAGGGTGAGCGCCGCCCCAAGCCGGACCACTGGTTGATGTGGGTGGCCTCGCTGCCGGCCGAGCGGACCAGCGCCACCAGGGCGAAGGCCGGGATGGTCATGAAGCCGTAGGCGGCCAGGTAGAACATCGTGCTCGACGCCCCGACCTCCTGCATCGCGACCAGACCCGTCAGGACGAAGCCGGCATGGGCGATCGAGGAGTACGCGAGGATCCGCTTGACATCCGTCTGCACGATCGACAGCACCGCGCCGACGACCATCGTGACCGCGGCGATCGCGGCGACGATCGGCTGCCAGTCCAGACGGGCGGCCTCCAGACCGACGTAGAACAGCCGCAGCATCGCACCGAAGGCGGCGACCTTGGTGCACGCGGCCATGAAGCCGGTCACCGGGGTGGGCGCGCCCTGGTAGACATCGGGGGTCCAGGAGTGGAACGGCACCGCGCCGACCTTGAACAGCAGGCCGGAGGCCAGCAGCAAGATGCCCGGGACCAGCAGTCCGTCCATGCCGGTCTCGGTGCCGATCGCGTCGGCGATGGCATCCAGGCGCATGGAGCCGGCGTAACCGTAGAGCAGCACCGCACCGAACAGGAAGAAGGCCGAGGAGAACGCGCCGAGGAGGAAGTACTTCAGCGACGCCTCCTGCGACAGCAGGCGGCGACGACGCGCCAGTCCGGACAGCACGTAGAGCGGCAGGGACAGGATCTCCAGGGCGATGAACATCAGGAGCAGGTCGTTGGCCGCGGGGAAGAGCATCATGCCGCCGACCGACAGCAGGGTCAACGGGTAGATCTCGGTGGTCGTGCCACCCAGGCGAACGGCCTCGGCCTCCTCGTGGGAGCCCGGGACCGAGACGCCGGCCTGCGTGAACGCGTCCGGCGTGGTGCCGCCGAGCCGCTCGCTCATGACCAGGACGCCGATGACCGAGAGCGAGAGGACCAGGCCCTGGATCATCAGGGTCGGTCCGTCGACCGTCACGGTGCCGGCAGCGGTGATGCCCTGGTTGTCGCGGGCCAGCCAGACGAGCACCACCAGGGCGGCGACGAGGGTGGCCACGGTCAGCCAGAGCTGGACGCGGACGCGCTGGCCGCGGGCGAGGAAGCCTTCGAGCAGGCAGCCGATGAGCCCGCCGCCGAAGACGATGATCAGCGGCAGGATCGCCAGGTAGTTGATCTCTGGGGCGTCGAACATCAGCCCTCGCTCCCCTCGGCCGTGACGGTGGGCGCCGGGTCGGTGACGCCGACGTGCTGCAGGGTGGTGGTCACCGCGGGCTCCAACAGGTCGATGACGGGCTTGGGATAGAAACCGAGCACCAGGAAGGCGGCGATGAGGGGCGCCACGACGAACTTCTCACGCACGGTCATGTCGCGCGTGGTGCTCGCCACGTCCTCGGGCCGCGGGCCGGTGGCGATCTTCTGGTACCAGAGCAGGATGTACAGGGCCGCCAGGATCACTCCGGTCGCGCCGAGGACGGCGGCGGCCGGGTAGCGCTGGAAGGTGCCCACGATGACCAGGAACTCCGAGACGAACGCGTTGAGCCCCGGCAGCGACAGGCCGGACAGACCGGCGATCAGCAGCGTGCCCGCGATGAGCGGGGTGACCCGCTGCCAGCCGCCGTAGTCGGCGATGGTCCGCGACCCCCGCCGCGCCACCAGCATGCCGGCGATGAGGAACAGTGCCGCCGTGGTGAAGCCGTGGTTGACCATGTAGAGCGTCGACCCGGTCTGGCTGACGGTCGTCATGGCGAAGATGCCCAGCACGATGAAGCCGAAGTGGCTGATCGAGGTGAACGCGATCAGGCGCATCATGTCCTTCTGTGCGATTGCCAGCAGGGCACCGTAGATGACCGAGGTGACCGCCAGCACGATGACCACCGGGGTGGCCCAGCGGCTCGCCTCGGGGAACATCTGGAGGCAGAAGCGCAGCATGCCGAAGGTGCCGACCTTGTCGAGCACACCGACGAGCAGGACCGCCGTGGCCGGACGGGCCTCGGTCGCGGCATGGGGCAGCCAGGTGTGAACCGGGAACATGGGCGCCTTGATCGCGAAGGCGATGAAGAAGCCGAGGAACAGCAGCTTCTCGGTCAGGCCACCGATCTCCAGGCCCGTGAGGTTGGCGAGCAGGAAGCCGTCGCTGCCGCCGGGCCCGACCGTGTAGAGGCCGATGACGGCCACGAGCATGATGAGGCCGCCGAGCAGCGAGTAGAGCAGGAACTTCGTCGCCGCCCGGGCGCGGTCCGGCCCGCCGTACTGACCGATCAGGAAGTAGACCGGGACCAGCATGGCCTCGAAGAAGATGTAGAAGAGGAAGACATCGGTGGCCGCGAAGACACCGATCATCATCGCCTCGAGCAGCAGGATCCAGGCCACGTAGCCCTGGAGGCGGCGGCTGCCGTCCGCGGGGACGTCGTCCCAGGCGGCCACCAGGCAGATCGGCACCAGGATCACGCTGAGCATGATCATCGAGAGCGCGATGCCGTCGACGCCGAGGGCGAAGCTGACCCCGAACTGCGGGATCCAGGAGTACTCCTCGACCAGCTGCATCTTGCTGTTGCCGACAATGAACTCCAGCCCGGCGAACAGCGCCAGGACGAAGGTCAGTAGCGAGACTCCGAGGGCGAACTCGCGTGCCCTCGCGAAGCCACGCGGCATGAGGACCAGGGCGAGGGCGCCCAGCGCCGGCACCGCCAGCATGATCGACAACCAGGGCATGTCGGACATCACTGAATCACCCACACAGCACCGAGGATGGCGACGATGCCGGCAAGCATCGTCAGGGCATAGGAGCGGACAAAGCCGTTCTGGGCCTGCCGCACGACGTTGGCCACGCCGGCCAGGCCACGGCTGGTGCCGCCGACCATGCCGCCGTCGATGACGTCGTTGTCCGCGACCTCCAGACCGGCCACGAGGCCGGCCCCGGGACGTCGCAGGAAGGTCTCGTTGAACTCGTCCTGGAAGAGGTCCTGCCGGGCGGCCCGTGTCGCGAACGACCCGACGGGCGCCACGACCGGCACCTCGTCACGGCCGTAGCGCAGCCAGGCCAGGGCGACGCCCAGTGCCATGAGCACGAACACGCTCACCTGGATCCCGATGAGCGGGATGAGCGACTCGTGCGCCTCGCCGTGGCCGAAGACGGGCTCCAGCCAGCCGGTCAGGACGCCGGTCGGGTACAGGACGGCACCCAGCACCAGCGAGCCGACGGCCAGCACCATCATCGGGACGGTCATGGTCAGGGGCGACTCGTGCGGGGCGGCGTCGTCCTCCCAACGGGCCTTGCCGTGGAAGGTCATGAAGAACAGCCGCGACATGTAGAAGGCGGTGATCCCCGCGCCCAGCAGCGCCACGAGGCCGAAGACCCAGCCCTGCCAGCCCGGCGCCGAGAACGCCGACTCGATGATGTGGTCCTTGGAGAACCAGCCCGCGGTGAAGGGGAAGCCGATGATGGCCAGCCAACCCGCGCCGAAGGTGATCCAGGTGGTCTTGATCTCCCTGCCCAGCGCGCCGAACCGGCGCATGTCGACCCGGTCGTTCATCGCGTGCATCACCGAACCGGCACCCAGGAACATCCCTGCCTTGAAGAAGCCGTGGGTGATGAGGTGGAAGATCGCGTAGATGTAGCCGATCGGGCCGAGCCCGACGGCGAGCATCATGTAGCCGATCTGGCTCATCGTCGAGGCGGCTAGGGCCTTCTTGATGTCGTCCTTGGCACAGCCGACGATCGCACCGTAGAGCAGGGTGATCGCTCCGACGATGGCCACCGCGAGGCGGGCGTCGGGCGTGAGGTCGTAGATCGCCTGGCTCCGGGCGACGAGGTAGACACCGGCGGTGACCATGGTCGCGGCGTGGATGAGGGCGGACACCGGCGTGGGGCCGGCCATCGCGTCGCCCAGCCAGCTCTGGAGCGGGAACTGTGCGGACTTGCCACAGGCCCCCAGCAGGAGCAGCAGGCCGATGACGGTCAGCGTGGTGGTGGCGGCGGAGCCCGCCTCACCGTGCACCGTTGCGTAGTCGAGCGCCCCGTAGGTGTAGAGCATGTAGGCCATCGCGATGATGAGCGCGAAGTCACCGATCCGGTTGACGACGAACGCCTTGTTGGCAGCGCTCGCGTAGGCCGGGTTGTGGTTCCAGAACCCGATGAGCAGGTAGGACGCCAGGCCCACGCCCTCCCAGCCGACGAACAGCAACAGGTAGGAGTCGGCCAGCACGAGGATGAGCATCGCCGCGACGAAGAGGTTCAGGTAGGCGAAGAACCGGCGCTTGTCGGGGTCGTGCTGCATGTAGCCGAGCGAGTAGACGTGGATCAGCGAGCCCACGAAGGTGATCAGCAGCACGAACGCCATGGACAGTGGGTCGATGAGCAGCCCGGCGTGGACCGACAGGTTGCCCGTGGTCACCCAGTCCCAGAGCGGGACCGACAGGGAGCGCTCCTCGGCGCCCAGGCCGGCGAGCTGCAGCACGACCAGTGCCCCGACGACGAAGCTGCCCCAGGAGAGCAGGGTCGCCAGGAGGGGGCCGAACTTGTCGGTCGCCCGCCCCCCGACCAGCAGCAGCCCGGCACCGAGCAGCGGCAGCGCGATGAGCAGCCAGGCCAGGGCAGAGGTGCCCGTGGCCTCGATGGCCCGGACAGCACTGGGATCGGCGAGCGCGAGGCCGGCCGATGTCTCAAGCACAGACACGTGGCTCGCTCCTTACAGCTTCAGTAGGTTGGCGTCGTCGACCGAGGCCGAGCGGCGCGCCCGATAGATGGACATGATGATCGCCAGACCCACGACCACCTCGGCGGCGGCGACGACCATCACGAACAGGGTGTAGACCTGCCCGTCGAGGTTGCCGTGCATGCGCGAGAAGGTGATCAGGGCCAGGTTGCAGGCGTTGAGCATCAGCTCCACACCCATGAACACGATGATGGTGTTGCGGCGCAGCAGGACGACGAGCGCACCGATCGTGAACAGGATCGTGGCCAGGTAGATGTAGACCGACAGGCTCATGCCTGCTCCCCCCTGGTCGTGGCGGACCGGCTCGGGGCCGGGAGGTCAGCGTCCTCGGTCTCCGGGGTGTCACCGGCCGGGTCGATGCCGCGGTAGGGCACCGGGTGCTCCTGACCGCGGGCGACCAGGACCCGGGGGACCGAGACGGCGGCCGGTGTGCCGTCGGGCAGCAGGGCCGGGGTGTCCGAGGCGTTGTGCCGGGCGTAGACGCCGGGTGCCGGCTTGCCCGCGACGAAGGAGTTGGACCGGACGCGCTCGGCCGCCAGCTCGCGCTGGGTGCGGCGCGGCACCAACCGCTCGCGGTGGGCCAGCACCATGGCGCCCATCACGGCGATGACCAGGAGCGAGCCGAGGACCTCGAAGCTGAAGACCTGCCGGCTGAAGATCTCGCGGGCCAGGGCCGTGACCGTGCCCTCGGTCTGCGCGGCGTCGAGGCCGACCGGCTCGGGGAAGGTGACCCGGCCCAGGCCGAAGGCCGCCACTCCCAGGAAGAGCAGCGCCAGGAGCCAGCCCCAGATGCGCTGCCCGCCGATCGTCTCGACCGACGAGGTGGTCGACTCCACGCCCACCGTCATGATGACGAAGAGGAAGAGCATCATCACCGCACCGGAGTAGACGAAGATCTGGATGATCCCGACGAACTCGGCGTACTGGGCGATGTAGAAGATGCCCAGCCCGACCATGACGAGTGCCATGGCCATGGCGGCGTGCACCGCCTTGCGTGCGAACAGGAGCCCGAGGGAACCCAGGACGCAGGTGGGGCCGAGCACCCAGAAGAGCAGGGCCTCACCACCGCTCACCGGGACACCTCCTCGTGGTCGTGGCCCGCGGTGCCGGTGGCCCCGTCGGCCTCCGCGGCCCGCTGGGCCGCCTTGTCGCGGGAGAAGACGTAGTCGCGCTGGGCCCGGGTCGGAGCCGTGACCGTGCCGCGGTAGTAGTCGCGCTCGCTCGTGCCGTCCGCCATCGGGAAGGGCGGCGGCAGCTGCCCCTCGCGCAGCGGGGCGAGCAGCTGGTGCTTCTCGTAGATCAACGGCGCCCGCTCGCTGTCGGCCAGCTCGTACTCGTTGGTCATCGTCAGCGCCCGGGTGGGGCAGGCCTCGATGCACAGGCCGCAGAAGATGCAGCGCAGGTAGTTGATCTGGTAGACGCGGCCGTAGCGCTCACCGGGCGAGAACCGTGCCTCCTCGGTGTTGTCCGCGCCCTCGACGTAGATCGCGTCCGCCGGGCACGCCCAGGCGCACAGCTCGCAGCCCACGCACTTCTCCAGCCCGTCCGGGTGCCGGTTGAGCTGGTGACGGCCGTGGAAACGCGCGGCCGTGGGGCGGGGCTTCTCGGGGTACTCCTCGGTGTAGACCTTGCGAAACATCGTGCCGAAGGAGACGCCGAAGCCGGCGACGGGCGCGAACAGCTCCTCCAGGAAGCCGGGCTTCTCGCGGGACCCGTCCGGCCGGGTGACCAGGGCGGGAGCCTGGTCCCGCTCCGGGACCCTGGCGACCTCCTGGCCGGGCTCGGTGGGTGACTCGGCGGCGCCGTTGTCGGCGTGCTTGGGCGGCTTGCGCTCAGCCACGGGTGTCCTCCCCGTCGGTGTCGGGTTCTGCGGGCGCAGAGGGGTCGTCGCTCTCTGCGGGAGCTGAGGTGTCGTCGTGGTCGGCCACGATCGTGCTCGTCCGGGTGCCGGTCGTCGCCGGGTCGAGCCCGTCGCCGGTGTGGCCGGCGACCGGCTGGGCGGCGGCCACCGCCGGGCGTCGGGTGGTCGGCTCGACGAGCGTCTGCCCCGGCAGCGGGGGCACGGGGAAGCCGCCGGCGAAGGGGTCGACCTCGACCGGGGGGCGCCGGTCCTCGAGGGTCTGCGCCTCCTTCTTCTCCAGCCGCGACATGAGCAGCATGATGCCGCCGACCACCCCGATGATGACCAGGGCCGTGGTGATGATGACGGGCAGGCGGCCCTCGCCGAAGTAGCCCACACCCGGGTCGGCGGCGCGCATCAGGATCACCGCGACGACCCAGACGAGGGACAGCGGGATGAGGACCTTCCAGCCGAACTTCATGAACTGGTCGTAGCGGACTCGGGGCAGGGAGCCACGGAGCCAGACGTAGAAGAAGATGAAGCACCACATCTTGCCGGTGAACCACAGCAGGCCCCACCAGCCCTCGCTGAACATCCCGTCGTTGATGGCGCCGATGGGCCAGGGAGCGTGGTAGCCACCGAGGAAGAGGGTCGTGGCGAGGGCGGAGACGGTGAACATGTTGATGTACTCACCGAGGAAGAACATGCCGAACTTCATCGAGGAGTACTCGGTGTGGAAACCGCCACCGAGCTCACCCTCGCCCTCGGCGAGGTCGAAGGGCAGCCGGTTGGTCTCGCCGACCATCGTGATGACGTAGACCACGAACGAGAAGAACAGCGGGAAGGCGAACCACCAGCGGTCCTGAGCGGCCACGATCTCACTGGTGGACATCGAGCCGGCGTAGAGGAAGACCGCGACCAGGGACAGCCCCATCGCGATCTCGTAGGAGACCACCTGGGCCGTCGAGCGCAGACCACCCAGCAGGGGGTAGGTCGAGCCCGACGACCAACCGGCCAGCACGAAGCCGTAGGCGCCGACACCGGCCACCGCCAGCACCAGCAGCGTGGCGACGGGGGTGTCCGTCAGCTGCAGCGGCGTGGTGTGCCCGAACACCGACACCTCACCGCCCATCGGGATGATGCCGAAGGAGACGAAGGCCAGGGCGCCCACCAGGAACGGGGCGAGGATGAACATCACCTTGTCCGCGTTCTTGGGGGTGACGTCCTCCTTCATCATCAGCTTCAGCCCGTCGGCCAGGGTCTGGAGCAGCCCGAAGGGACCGAACCGGTTGGGTCCCGGTCGTTGCTGCATGCGTCCGATGACGCGTCGCTCGAACCAGATGACGATGAGCACCGAGACGAGCAGGTAGACGAAGATGCCGACGGCCTTGATCGCCGACAGCCACCACGGCGTGTCACTGAAGTCGGCACGCGGCCCGTCCGCCATCGGGACGGCCGCCAGCATCGACGGGGCGTGGACAGCGAGCTCGCTGACCGAGCTGAGCGCACTCATGCCAGGCCTCCTGTGACGGTGTGGCTCTCGGATGCCGCGGACCCGGCGTCACCGAGCCCGATCCGGACGAGGTCGCCGGACTCAGCGCCGAGGGTGGCACGGACGGCGGACCCGGGAGAGTTGGTGGGGAGCCAGACCACATGGTCGGGCATGACGGTGAGCTCCACCGGCAGCGTGATCGTGCCCCGGTCCGTGCTGACCGCAAGAGGCCCGCCGTCGGCCACCCCGGCCGCCTCGGCGGTGGCCGCGGAGATCCGCGCCACCGGGCGCGGTGCGGTCCCCGCCAGGAACGGCTCGCCGTCCTGCAGCGACCCGTTGTCCAGCAGGTGGTGCCACGTGGACAGCACGGCCTCGCCGTGACCCGGCCGCGCCGGCTCCGCCGCGGGAACGCGCCGCAGGCTGCTGGTCCCGTCCCAGGAACCGAGCTCGGTCATCTCGCGGCGGAGCGCCGTGATGTCCCGGGCGCCGAGCTGGACGCCCATCTCGGCGGCCACCAGGTCCAGGACACCGTGATCGCTCAGGGCGCTGGACTCCAGGGCCTTGTCGAAGGTCCGCAGGCGCCCCTCCCAGTCGGCGAACGCGCCCGCCTTCTCCTGCTGCGGGGCTACCGGGAGGATGACGTCGGCGAACTCGTGGACGACCGACTCACGGAACTCCAGCGAGACCACGAACGTGCCGGCCAGGGCGGCCCGCGCCAGGGCCGGGTCGGCCAGGTCGTCGGGGTCCACGCCACCGACGACGAGCGCGGACAGGGCACCGTCGGCGGCAGCCGCCAGGATCGTGTCGGTGTCCCGACCGGGCTCGGCGGGCAGGCCGGCTCCCCAGGCGCGGGCGACCGCGTCACGGGCTGAGTCGTCGGCCACCGGCCGGCCACCGGGCAGGAGGTTGGGCAGGGCACCGACCTCGACGGCGCCACGCTCACCGGCGCGGCGGGGCACCCAGGCCAACCGGGCACCCGTGGCCTCGGCCAGGGCCGCGGCACCGGACAGCCCACCGGGCACGAGCGCGAGACGCTCGCCGACCAGGATGACCGAGTCGGCGGTCAGCCCGGCCGCCGCCGCGACGACCGGGTCGGTGCCGTCGCCCGCGGCGCCGGACCGGTCCGCGGCCAGGGCCTGCAGGATCTCGGTCTCGGTGCCCGGGGCGGCGGGGATGAGGGTGCCGCCCACCTTGGTGAGCCCGCGGGTCGCGAACGGCGCCACCGCATAGACCGATGTCTTGTTCTTCAGGAAGCCCTTGCGCAGCCGCAGGAACAGGATGGGGCTCTCGTCCTCGGGCTCCAGTCCGACCAGGAGCACCGAGGAGGCGGCCTCGATGTCGGCGTAGGTCACGGACGTGTTCCGCACGACGTGGGACCCCAGGAAGTCGGCCTCCTCAGCCGAGTGGGGCCGGGCGCGGAAGTCGATGTCGTTGGTGCCGAGGACCGTGCGGGCGAACTTGCTGTAGGCGTATCCGTCCTCCACGGAGCTGCGGCCGCCCACGAGCACGCCGACACCACCGTCGGCCCGGGCCGCCGCCAGACCACGGGCCGCGGCGGCCAGCGCCTCGTCCCAGGTGGCGACGTGGTACTGCCCGTCGGCGCCGCGGACCACGGGGTCGCGCAGCCGGTCCGGCTGGGTGGCGTAGGTGAAGGCCCACCGGCCCTTGTCGCAGTTCCACTCCTCGTTGACCGCCGTGTCCTCCAGCGCCATGCGGCGCAGGACGGTGCCACGGCGGTGGTCGGTGCGGATGGAGCAGCCGGAGGCGCAGTGCTCGCACACGCTCGTGGTGGACACCAGGTCGAACGGACGGGAGCGGAACCGGTAGGCCGCGCCGGTCAGGGCCCCGACCGGGCAGATCTGGACGGTGTTCCCCGAGAAGTAGGACTCGAACGGCTTCTCCTCGTAGATGCCGACCTGCTGCAGCGCGCCACGCTCGATCAGGGCGATGAACGGGTCACCGGCGATCTGGTCGGAGAACCGGGTGCAGCGGGCACACAGGACACAGCGCTCGCGGTCGAGCAGCACCTGCGAGGAGATGTTGATCGGCTTGGGGTAGGTCCGCTTGATGTCCTCGAAGCGCGAGGTCGGCCGCCCGTTGGACATGGCCTGGTTCTGCAGGGGGCACTCGCCACCCTTGTCGCAGACGGGGCAGTCCAGCGGGTGGTTGATCAGCAGGAACTCCATCTGACCGTGCTGCGCCTTGTCGGCCACGGGCGATGTGTGCTGGGTCTTGACCTGCATGCCCGGGGAGACGGCGAGGGTGCAGGAGGCCTGCGGCTTGGGCATCGGCCGGACGTTGCCCTCGCGGTCCGGGGTGGCGACCTCCACCATGCACTGGCGGCAGGCTCCCACGGGGTCGAGCAGCGGGTGGTCGCAGAACCGTGGGATCTGCACGCCGATCTGCTCGGCGGCGCGGATCACCAGGGTGCCCTCGGGGACGCTGACATCGACACCGTCGATGGTCAGGGACACCATGGGCACGTCCGGCTGGGCCGGGACCTCGGCGTTGCCCCCGTCGGTAACGGCGTTGCCCCCGGCTGCGGGTGAGGTGTTGACGGTCATGCTGGCTGGCTCTCCTTCGCGAACAGCGTCGAGCGCTCCGGCGGGAACAGCTCGGCCGCCGGGGTGTGCATCCCGGCCTCGAACTCCTCGCGGAAGTACTGCACTGCGGAGGTGATCGGGCTGGTCGCACCGTCACCGAGGGCACAGAACGCGCGGCCCAGGATGTTGTCACAGATGTCGACGAGCTTGTCGATGTCGTCCTGGCTGCCCCGACCGGCCTCCAGCCGGTGCATGATCTGCTTCAGCCAGAAGGTGCCCTCGCGGCAGGGCGTGCACTTGCCGCAGGACTCGTGGGCATAGAAGTCGGTCCAGCGGGAGACCGCCCGGACGACCGAGGTGGTCTCGTCGAAGATCTGCAGGGCACGGGTGCCCAGCATGGAGCCCTCGGCGGCCACCGACTCGAAGTCCAGGGGCACGTCCAGGTGGGCGTCGGTGAAGATCGGGGTGGAGGAGCCTCCCGGCGTCCAGAACTTCAGCTTGTGCCCGCTGCGGATGCCACCGGCCATGTCCAGCAGCTCGCGCAGGGTGATGCCCAGCGGTGCCTCGTACTGGCCCGGCCGGGTGACGTGGCCGGAGAGGCTGAAGATGCCGAAGCCCTGGGACTTCTCGGTGCCCATGCCCGCGAACCAGTCGGCACCGTGTGCCGCGATCGGCGCGATCGAGGCGATCGACTCGACGTTGTTGACCACGGTCGGGCGGGCGTACAGACCGGCGACCGCCGGGAACGGCGGCTTGAGGCGGGGCTGACCGCGGCGGCCCTCCAGCGAGTCCAGCAGCGCGGTCTCCTCGCCACAGATGTAGGCGCCGGCACCGGAGTGCAGGGTGATGTCGAGGTCGAACCCGGTGCCCAGGATGTCCTTGCCGAGGTACCCCGCGGCATACGCCTCCTGGATCGCCCGCTGGACCCGTCGGTGGACGTGCGCGACCTCGCCGCGCAGGTAGATGAACGCGTGGTTGCAGCCGATCGCGAAGGAGGTGATGATCATCCCCTCGATCAGGAACTGCGGAGCGGCCATCAGCAGCGGGATGTCCTTGCACGTGCCCGGCTCGGCCTCGTCGGCGTTGACGACCAGGTAGCGCGGACCACCGTCCGGCGGGGGTAGGAAGCTCCACTTCAGGCCGGTGGGGAACCCGGCCCCACCGCGGCCGCGCAGTCCGGAGTCCTTGGCCATCTGGACCAGGTCGGCCTGGTCGGTCTGCAGGGCCGTGCGTAGCCCCTGGTAGCCGCCGTTGTCCTCGTAGGTCTGCAGGGTCCAGCTCGTGGGGTGATCCCAGAACTTGGTCAGGATCGGGGTCAGCTGCGTGCTCACGCGTCCTTCTCCTCGTCCGTCGCGGTGTCCTTCGTCGAGCCCTCGGGAGACGGCGCGGTCCAGCCGCGCTCGCGGGCGATCCGCAGCCCCTCCAGCGAGGCCGGTCCGGCGCCCACGCCCTCGTCGGCGAGACCGTCCTCGAAGCCGGCGAGCATCCGGGACACCTGCTTGAAGGTGCAGACCCGGGACGCGCCGCGCGTGGGGGCGACCGGAGCGCCCGAGCGCAGGTCGTCGACCAGCTTCTTGGTGCTCTCCGGGGTCTGGTTGTCGAAGAACTCCCAGTTGGCCATCACCACGGGCGCGAAGTCGCACGCCGCGTTGCACTCGACCCGCTCGAGGGTGATCTTGCCGTCGGGGGTCGTCTCGTCGTGCCCGATCCCCAGGTGCTCACTGACCTCGTCGAAGATCTGGTCTCCGCCCAGGACGGCGCACAGCGTGTTGGTGCAGACACCGACGGTGTACTCGCCGTTGGGGTGGCGCTTGTACTGCGTGTAGAAGGTCGCCACACCCGACACCTCCGCCCGCGTCAGGTCCAGCAGCTCGGCGCACAGGTCGACACCCCGGCCGGTGACATAACCGTCCACGGACTGGACCAGGTGCAGCAACGGCAGGAGCGCCGAGCGCTTCTGCGGATAGCGGGCGATGATCTGCGCCGCGTCGGCGCGCAGACCAGCAAGGACGTCCTCGGCATACGGCTCCTCGCTCGCCTGGAGCGGGGTGTAGCGGTGCAGCGGGTCGTCGGTGTGGGCGTCGGTGCTCATCGGTCCACGCCTCCCATCACGGGGTCGATCGAGGCGACCGCGACGATGACGTCGGCCACCAGGCCGCCCTCCGCCATCACGGACGCCGCCTGCAGGTTGTGGAACGAGGGGTCCCGGAAGTGCGCCCGGAACGGTCGCGTGCCGCCGTCGGAGACCGCGTGCACGCCGAGCTCGCCCTTGGGCGACTCGATCCCCACGTAGGCCTGGCCCGGCGGCACCCGGAAGCCCTCGGTGACCAGCTTGAAGTGGTGGATGAGCGACTCCATCGACTCACCCATGATCGCCCGGATGTGCTCCAGGCTGTTGCCCTGCCCGTCGGCGCCGACGGACAGCTGGGCGGGCCAGGCGATCTTCTTGTCGGCCACCATGACCGGCTGCCCCTCGCTCTCGCGGAGGCGGGCGATGGCCTGCTCGGCGATCTTGAGCGACTCCCACATCTCCTCGATGCGGATGCAGGCACGGCCGTAGGCGTCGGCGCTGTCCCGGGTGACGACGTTGAACTCGTAGGTCTCGTAGCCGCAGTAGGGGTCGGTCTTGCGCAGGTCCATCGGCAGCCCGGTGGAGCGCAGGATCGGCCCGGTGATGCCCAGCGCCATGCAGCCGGTCAGGTCCAGGTGGCCGACGTCGACCGTGCGCCCCTTGAAGACGGGGTTCTCCAGCAGCAGGTTCTCCAGGTCGCGGATGCCGCGACGCAGGTCGGGCAGCTCGGCCTCGAGGGCGTCCAGGGCCTCCGCCGGCACGTCCTGGGCGACGCCGCCGGGGCGGATGTAGGCGTGGTTCATCCGCAGGCCGGTGACCGCCTCGAAGAACCGCAGGATGCGCTCGCGCTCACGGAAGCCGATCGTCATGACCGTCGTGGCACCGAGCTCCATGCCGCCGGTGCCCATGCAGATCAGGTGCGAGCCGATCCGGTTGAGCTCCATCATGAGCACGCGGATGTCGTTGGCGCGCTGAGGGATCTGGTCGGTGATGCCCAGCAGCTTCTCGACGGCCAGGCAGTAGGCCGCCTCGTTGAAGATCGGGGTCAGGTAGTCCATCCGGGTGCAGAACGTGGTGCCCTGCGTCCAGTTGCGGTACTCCATGTTCTTCTCGATGCCCGTGTGCAGGTAGCCGATGCCGGCGCGGGCCTCGCGGACCGTCTCACCGTCCAGCTCCAGCACGAGGCGGAGCACGCCGTGGGTCGAGGGGTGCTGCGGCCCCATGTTGACCACGATCCGCTCCTCGCCGAGCGTCGCCGCGTCGGCCGCGATCTGGTCCCAGTCACCGCCGCTGGCGGTGAACACGGGGGCGCCGAGGTCCTCACCGTCGGCGTAGAGGTCCTGGTGGGTGCGGGTCGACATCAGCTGTAGCTCCTGCGCGTGTCCGGCGCCGGGATGGTGGCGCCCTTGTACTCGACCGGAATGCCGCCCAGCGGGTAGTCCTTGCGCTGCGGGTGCCCCGGCCAGTCGTCCGGCATGAGGATGCGGGTGAGTGCCGGGTGACCATCGAAGACGATGCCGAACATGTCCCACGTCTCCCGCTCGTGCCAGTCGTTGGCGGGGTAGATGGGCACGATCGAGGGCACGTGCGGGTCCTCATCGCTGCAGGACACCTCGACCCGGACCCGCCGGCCACCGTTGGTGATCGACAGGAAGTTGAACACCGCGTGCAGCTCGGCGCCGGTCAGCTGCGGGTAGTGCACGCCGTTGACGCCGAGGCAGAGCTCGAACCGCAGGTCGGGCTCGTCGCGGAGCGCGGACACGATCGTCAGCAGGTGCTCACGCTCCACGTGGAGCGTCATCTCCCCACGGTCGATGACCACGGTGACGCCCTCGGTGTAGGCCGGGCCGGTCGCTCGCTCCAGAGCGTCCGCGACCTCGTCGAAGTAGCCGCCGTAGGGGCGGTCGGCGGCGCCCGGGAACAGGATGTCCCGCTGCAGGCCGCCGTAGCCGGAGGTGTCGCCGCCGCTGCTGGGGCCGAACATCCCGACCCTGCGGCCCACGACGACGGGCTCGCCGGCGGCCCGTGCGACGTCCTCGCTCTGCTCGGCCGGCAGGTCGTCGGTCGGGTGGGTGGGGTGCGTCATGCCAGCAGCCCCTTCATCTCGTGCGTCGGCGTCGCGGCCAGCGCGGCGGCCTCGGCCCTGCGCGCCGCCTCGACCCGGTCGACACCGAACTTGGTGTCCCGGATCGAGTCGTGCAGGGACAGCAGCGCGTTGAGCAGCATCTGCGGGCGCGGCGGGCAGCCGGGCAGGTAGATGTCGACGGGCACGATGTGGTCCACACCCTGCACGATCGCGTAGTTGTTGAACATGCCGCCGGAGCTGGCGCAGACACCCATCGACAGGACCCACTTGGGGTTGGGCATCTGGTCGTAGACCTGTCGCACGACGGGTGCCATCTTCTGGCTCACCCGGCCCGCGACGATCATCAGGTCGGCCTGGCGCGGCGTCGCGGCGAACCGCTCCATGCCGAACCGGGCGATGTCGTAGTCGGGCGTCCCGACGGCCATCATCTCGATGGCGCAGCAGGCCAGACCGAAGGTCGCCGGCCACACGGAACGGGCCTGCATCTGCCCGACCAGGCCCTCGACCGTGGTCAGCAGGAAGCCCGAGGGGAGCTTTTCCTCAAGACCCACGTCTCACACCGTCCCTTCACAACACTCAGCGGTCCCGCGCACCCGGGCACACGGCATACTCCATCGGTCGGTGGTCAGTCCCACTCCAGGCCACCCCGGCTCCACTCGTAGACGAACGGCACGGAGACCACGACCAGGAACAGCAGCATCGCCAGCAGGGAGAAGAGCCCCACCTGGTCGAACGCCACCGCGAACGGGTAGAGGAAGAGCACCTCGACGTCAAAGATGATGAACAGCATCGCCGTCAGGTAGAACTTGATCGGCACCCGCTCGCCCTCCGCGGCGCGCGGGGTGGGCATGATGCCGCACTCGTAGGCCTCGGACTTGGCGCGGTTGTAGGTCCTGCGCCCGACGACGGCACCGGCACCCATCGAGCCACCAGCGAACAGCAGGCCGAGTGCGAAGAAGAACAACAGCGGCAGGTACGGGTGGTAGTCCATCACCCACACTCCTTTCGGCGCTGGCTGGTCGGCAGCCCAATCCTAGGGGTCACAGTGGTCATCATGCCGCAGGGGCCGGCTTCGCGAGTGCCGTGATCAGCCGGTCATCGACCCGGCCACGGACGAAGACGGTCCTCTCCCCCGGCAGCGGGTCCGGGCTGTCCACCGCCAGGGTGGCCGCGGTCGTCGAACCGCCGGGACCGGCGCCGACGACAGTGACGTCGACCGGCTCGTCCGCCGCGACGGGGGGACCACTCGGGGTGGGCTGGGACACCTGGGCTGCCTCGCTTGTGAAGGGATTCACGAACTCCGCGCCAGTCTAGGACGACGTTTCGGGAGTGCGGAGTTAGGTGACCCTCACCTCGTGTGCAGCCGCCCCGTCACGGACACTGGACGCCGACATGAGACCGAGAGCACGCGAGGCCCTGGGCCGGCTGACGGGGGCGGCGGCGGGGCGCCGGCTGGACGACCCGGAGCCGCCGTGGTCCCCGAAACCCGCCGACACCCTCACCCCGCACCAGCAGTCGTTGCTGGTGATGGGGCACCTGTCGGAGGAGCAGGTGTCGGCCTACCTGCGCTCCAGCGGGCTCCCCGCGGACGCCTCGCGCGAGCGGGCCGCCCTGCACTTCGCCGAGCACCGCGTGACGGCCCTGCAGGAGGCGGCGGCGTTCCGGGAGCGCTGGCAGGAGTGGCGGCAGGAGACCCAGAACCCGAGGGTCAGGGGCCGCTCGTATGACGTGGGGCCGCCCCAGCTGCCCGGGCCGGCTCGCGAGGAGCTCGAGTCCGGGCGCGCCGTGGGTCGGGCGGCAGGCCGGGGCTGGCAGCGACTGTCCACCTGGAGCGCCGTGGCCGGTTTCGTCATCGGCTGGGGGTTCCTGGTCTGTGGCGTGCTCGGCATGGTCCCGGGGCTGCAGCTGCTGCTCGTCGTCAGCGCGGTGTGCCTCGTCGCCTCCCTCCTCCTGCTCGCAGTGGTCGCCCCGGCACTGGCCGCCCGGGGCGAACGGCGTGCCCGGGCGGCCCTGTTCGGCTGGGCCGTGCACCGACCGGGCCAGCTGGAGCGCGGCCTGCCTGGTCTGCGCACGCGGATCGACGAGCAGGCCACGGTCGGCTCCTCGTTCTGCCTGGGGCTGGTCAGCCTGGCCGCCGGTGGGTTCTGTGCCGTGATGGGCCTGCTGCTCCTGGTGATCGCCCTGTTCGACCGGCAGGCCACGACCTGGCAGATCACCGGCATCCTGCTCGGGCTGGCTGCGGTGCTGCTGCTCTCGCCGCGGCTGGTCACCCTGTGGAACCGCTGGGTGATGCACCGCAACGACGCGATCGACGAGGCGGTCAGCTGGGTCTACGCTCCGGCGACCCGGCCCAGGCGTCCGGTCTGACGCTCGTGAGTGAGTTCCAGGCCCCCAGAGGGGTGCTGAACTCACTCACGAACCCCCCGACCCCGGGTCAGCGGACGAGCTGGCGCAGCGTGAGCCCCTCACCGAGCGCCGCCACCTGGGCGAGGTAGAGCTCGGCGCAGGCGAGCGCGTCCGTGAGGGCGTCGTGGGAGCGGTAGCGCGGGAGCCCGAGGTGCCGACGTGCCGCGGCCAGACCGAGCTCGTCCTCGGTGACGTGGCCGTGCGGGCGGTCACGGCGCAGGACCCGCCGCTGTAGCCGCACCGTGTCGACGACGACGACGTCCGACAGGATCAGGCCGTGCGTCCGGCAGGCTGACCGCAGGAAGCCGACCTCGATCGCCGCGTGGTGCGCCAGCAGGACCCGCTCACCGAGGTCGGCCAGCACCAGGGGCAGCACCTCCTCGAGCCCGGCACCGGCCGCCGCGGCGTCGTCGGTGATGCCGTGCACGACCGCACTCCCACCGACGCCCGAGCTCCCGGCCGGTCGTACGGCATACTGCCGCGCGCCGCCCAGCTCGATGGTGAGCCCGTGCACCGGGACCGTGCCGATGCTCAGCACCTCGTGCCGGGCCGGGTCGAGGCCTGTGGTTTCCAGGTCCAGCGCGAGGAGCTCCAGGTCCCCGACGGGCCGCGCCCGGTCGGCACCGCCACGCCGGCGGGGACGGGTCACGACAGGTGCTCCAGCGGCAGCCGCTGGGTGAGCGCCTGCTGGGCGGTGCGCAGGACCCGGAACGCGTCGCGCAGGTGGCGCCGCTCGAAGTCGGTCAGTGTCGAGGGGTCCACGAAGTTGTCCGGCGCGTGACCGGCACGCACCCGCCGCCCCTGGTGCCGCAGCCGCAGGTAGGACACGAACTCGTGCGCGTCCTGCAGGTCGGCCCCCAGTCCCTCGGACAGCGACCCGGCACGGGTGGCTGCCACGATCCTGGCCTGCGAGTTGACCTCATCCAGCCCGTTCAGGAGGGCGTGCACCCGGGCCAGCTCGACGACCGCCGCCACCCCACCGGCCTTGAGGTCCAGGTTGTCCCGGTGCGCGCCCTCCTTCTCCAGCACCAGGCCACGGAAGAAGCCGAGCGGCGGGCGCCGCGCGACAGCGTGCTGTGCCAGGTAGGCCAGGAACAGGTCGGCCCGGCCGGTGCGCGACAGCACGTCGGCCCGCAGGGCCCCGACCAGCTCGTGGGTGCCGTGCAGCGGCCGCATGTCGAAGAAGATCGAGCCGTTGAGCACCGCCTGCGGCGAAGGGGTGTCCAGCCACCGCGCGAAGTGGCCGCGCCAGGTGCTCACCGGCACCCGCCACCGCGGGTTGGTGGCCATCACGTCACCGGGGCACGGCGGATAGCCGCACGCGGTGAGACCCGCCGACACACGGTCGGCCAGGGCCGCGAAGTAGGCGTCCTGCTCGCGGGTCACCCCGTCAGCCAGCACGAGCGCGTGGTCCTGGTCGCTCCCGAGACCCTGCTCGTGCCGCGCCTGCGAGCCGAGGACCACCCAGCAGTAGGGCACCGGCGGTGCCCCGAGCTCCGCCTCGGCCAGCACGAGGAGCCGGCGGACGATCGCATCACCCAGTGAGGTGACCACCCGCCCCATGTCCTGCGCGGTGGCGTCCTCGGCCACCAGCTGCTCCAGGATCACCGGGATGCGGCGGGCGAGCCCCGCCAGCTCCGCAGCACCGGGGGCGGCCTGCAGGTCAGCGACCAGGTAGACGGGGTTGTTGTGCTCCAGTCGCATCAGGTCCGTGCTGCTGACCAGACCGAGGACCCGCCCGCCGACGTCGACCACCGGGAGGTGGTGGATGGTGCGGTCGACCATCTCCATGAGGGCCTCGAAGGCCAGCGCGTCCGGGCGCGCCGTCGCCGGCCGTGGCGTCATCACGGTCGACAGGGGCACGGCGGGGTCACGACCGGCGGCGAGGACCCGGCTGCGCAGGTCACGGTCGGTCACGATGCCGACCAGCTCGCCGCGGTCCAGCACCAGCACCGAGGACACGTGCTCCTTGGCCATCAGCCGGGCCGCCTCGCGGACCGAGGTCGTCGGCGCGGCCGACACGGGCGGCCTGCGCACCAGGTCGCCGAGCGAGGTGCGCAGCACCGCACCGCCCCGGTTCGCCGCGTGCAACACCCCCAGTGCCCGTCGCAGCCGCGCCGTGTGCGCGGAGGTGTAGAAGGCGGCGAACCCGGGGTCGCGCTCGCACAGGTCACGGAACGCGGACTCGGGGACGACGAGCAGCAGGCAGTCCTCGATCGCGGTGAAGTCGTAGCGCGACGGGGCCCGCTCGACGAGCGTGGACATGCCGAAGGAGGTCCCCGGGTCGCTGCGCTCGACGAGCCCGCCGCTGGAGTCGGTGATGTCGACCGCGCCGGAGCGCAGGACATACATCACGTCGTTGTCCTCGCCGACCGAGAGGATCCGGGTCCCGCGACGTGCGTAGCGGACCGAGGACCGGCGGATCAGCGTGGACAGCAGGGGCTGCGGCAGCTCGCGAAACGGCTCGTGGGCGGCGAGGAAGTCCGCGACCTCGGTGACCTCGCCGACCATTGCCGCGCCCCCGGCTAGCGCACCGCGTGGTGCAGCGCGACGATCCCGCCCGACAGGTTGCGCCAACGCACCCCGCTCCACCCGGCGGCACGGACCTGCCGTGCCAGGCCCTCCTGGTCGGGCCAGGCCTGGATGGACTCGGCGAGGTAGACGTAGGAGTCGGGGTTGCTGCTGACCCGCCGGGCCACGACGGGCAGCGCCCGCATGAGGTACTCCTGGTAGACCGTGCGGAACGGGGCGAAGGTCGGGGTGCTGAACTCGCAGACGACCAGGCGCCCGCCGGGCCTGGTCACCCGGTGGAACTCCTCGAGGGCGACCCCGGTGTCGGCGACGTTGCGCAGGCCGAAGGACATCGTCACCACGTCGAACGAGCCGTCCGCGAACGGCAGCGCCAGCGCGTCCGCGGCGGTGAAGGCCAGGTCGGGTCGGCGCCGGTTGCCCTGGCGCAGCATGCCCAGCGAGAAGTCGGCGGGCACGACGTCGACACCGGCGTCGGCGAACGGCTCGCTGCTGGTGCCGGTGCCGGCGGCGATGTCCAGGACCCGCTCACCGGGGCGCGCGGCGACGGCCCGGACCACCGCACGGCGCCAGAGCCGGTCCTGGCCGAGGGACAGCACGTCGTTGGTCAGGTCGTAGCGACCGGCCACCCCGTCGAACATCTCGGCGACCTCGTGGGGGGCCTTGTCCAGACTCGCGCGACTCATGCCCGTCATCCTCCCATCCCGGCACGGCATAGGCTGACCTGCCGTGACCGTCCCTGTCCTTCCCCGCCTGCGCGCCCGCACCCTCGAGGCGCCGCCGGTGCCGGACCTCTTCGACCTGCTCCCACCCGACGCCGACCCGACCACCGTGGTCAGCTGGGTGCGTGAGGGCGACGGCCTGGTCGGCTGGGGGCGAGCGGCCTCGAGCGGCGACCTCGGTATGACGGGTGGTCCCGACCGCTTCGACGCGGCCGTCCGCTGGTGGGAGGACGTCGTGGCCGGGGCCGAGGTGCTCGACGAGGTCGACCTGCCCGGGACCGGCCTGGTCGCCTTCGGGTCCTTCGCCTTCTCCCCCGCGTCCCCCGACGGCGGCGGACTCGTCGTGCCCCGCGTCATCGCCGGGCAGCGGGACGGCCGCGCCTGGGTGACCAGCATCGAGCCGGTCGACCCGTCCAGCACGCCCATCGCGGCGACCGGACCGGTCTCCCCCGCCGGCCCGCACCTGCCGGACGGGACCGCTGACCCGGCTGACGGCATACGGCTGCGTCCCGGTGCGGTCGCACCCGAGGACTGGCCCGCGCTCATCGCCTCGGCCATCAGCCGGATCGAGGGAGGGGAGGTCAGCAAGGTGGTCCTGGCCCGCGACGTCGTCGCCTCGTCCCCGACACCGATCGACCCCGTGCTCCTGCTGCGCCGACTGGCACAGCGCTACGCCGCCACGTGGACCTTCGCTGTCGACGGCCTCATCGGTGCCACCCCGGAGATGCTCGTGCGGCTGCAGCACGGCCGGGTCCGCTCGCGGGTCCTGGCGGGCACGGTGCGCCGCGACCGGACCCCGGCACCGTCGGTCACGGAGGCCCACCCCGAGCTGGAGGAGCCGCACTCCAGCGACCCCCGCCTGCACCTGGTGTCGGACGCCAAGGAGCTGGAGGAGCACGCCTACGCGGTCCACTCGGTCGCCGACGCCCTGGCCCCGCACTGCGCGAGCCTCGAGGTGCCTGAGAAGCCGTTCGTGCTCGAGCTGCCCGACGTCTACCACCTCGCGACGGACCTGAGCGGCGAGGCGACCGACGACGCGACCTCGCTGGACCTGGCCGCGGCCCTGCACCCGTCGGCGGCGGTGTGCGGCACGCCGTCCGAGGACGCGGCGCGGCTGATCGCCGAGCTGGAGGGCATGGACCGCGGGCGGTATGCCGGTCCGGTCGGCTGGCTCGACGCCTCGGGTGACGGTGACTGGGGCATCGCGCTGCGCTGCGGGCAGCTGGCGCCCGGTGGCCGGTCGATGCGGCTCTTCGCCGGCGGTGGCATCGTCGCCGCCTCCGACCCGCAGGCCGAGCTCGCCGAGACCGAGGTGAAGCTCGCGGCCATGCGCCACGCCCTCGGGCTGGGGTCCTGACGGTGCCCCGCCCCCAACCCAAAAATAGGGAGGATCGGACCGCCTCCAGCACCTTCTCGGGGAGGATCGGACCGGACCCCTCAGGTGGACTGGTCCTGCGCGCTCCCACGGTCGGTGACGAGGCCGAGGCACGGCGTGCCCAGGCAGAGCTGGCGGACGACGGCTTCGACTTCCTGCTGATGCAGGACGGTGAGTGCTGGGCCGAGTGGCTCGCGCGGATCGCCCGTGAGCGTGCCGGCACCGGTCTGCCCGCGGGGCGGGTGCCGGCGACGTTCCTCCTCGCGGTCGTGGGAGACGACCTCGTGGGCCGGGTCTCGGTCCGGCACGAGCTCAACGACTTCCTGCTCGCCGTCGGCGGTCACGTGGGCTACGGCGTGCGTCCGGGGCGCCGCCGGCGGGGACACGCCACCGAGATCCTGCGCCAGTCACTGGAGATGCTGCGCGGCCTGGGGCTCGACCGGGCGCTGGTCACCTGCGACGACGACAACCTGGGCTCGATCGGCACCATCGAGGCCTGCGGTGGCGTCCTGGAGGACATCCGGCCCGGCGACCCGGGCGAGGCCGCGAAGCGGCGCTACTGGATCGACCTCGGTCCGCGCTGAGCGACTGCCGCCCCGTCACCGGCGGCGCAGGGAGCCGGCGATCGCCACCATGAGGACCAGGAAGCCGACCACGACCCACAGCGCCCGATCCAGCCCGAACACCTCGGCCAGCAGCCCGATCGTTGGCGCACCGAACAGGAACGCGCCATAGGCGATCGTGCTCACCACCCCGATCGCCCGGTTCCCGCGACCGGGCACCTCCCCCGCTGCCGACATCGCGGCCGGGAAGATCGTGGACACACCCAGACCCCAGAGCAGGCCGCCGACCACCGCGACCGGCAGCGACGGCACCAGCGTGACCAGGAGGATGCCGACGGCGGCGAGCAGGCCCCCGGCGCGGGCCAACCCGTCGCGGCCCCAGCGTCTGGTCGCCGGACCGCCCAGGAGCCGGCCGACCATCATGGTCACGTTGAACGCCATGTAGGCCAGCGCGCCGAAGCTCTCGGGGGCACCGTGCACGTCGACGAGCAGCAGGGCCAGCCAGTCGTTGGCGGCTCCCTCGGCCAGGGCTGCGCCGAGGCAGACCAGCCCGATGAGCACCTCCAGCCGGGTGAGGGTGCGTGGCCGGTCCCGGCCCTCTGAAGCCACGCTCCCCGGCGGCCGGGGAGCCGTTGCGTCGTCGTGCTGCTCCACCGGGACGAACGCCCGCACCGCGACGATCCCGATCACCAGGGCCAGGAGGGCCCCGACGGGCACCTGCACCAGCCCCACACCCTGCCACGCCGCGAGCGCCCCGACGCCGGCCCCGAGGACGGCTCCGCCGGAGAAGGCGGCGTGCAGATAGGGCATGAGCGTCCGGGCCCGGAGCTGCTCGACGCGGTAGCCCTGGATGTTCATCGACACGTCCCAGAGCCCGACCGGTGCCCCTGCCAGGACGAACAGCCCCAGCAGGACCCAGACGTCCGGCGCGAGCACGAGGCTCCCCCAACCGAGGCAGGCCAGCGCGAGCGCTGCCGCGGTGACCGCGCGGTTGCCGAACCGGTCGACGAGGCGGGCGGTGTGCGGCATCGCCAGCAGGGACCCGAGCCCGCCTCCCACCAGGGCGATCCCGAGCTCGGCCTGGGAGGCTCCGACGCTGTCCCGCAGCGCGGGGACGCGGGCGAGGGTCTGTGCCATGGCGAACCCGGCCGCCCCGAACACCACAGCAACCGCAGCGGGCGAGCCCGCGCGCGACGTCGTCGCCGGACGGCCCGCCGTCCCCGAGCGTGTCCCACCGGGAGGGTTGGGGGCGTGCTCCACCTGGTCTCCTGTCCTTCACCCGCGCGTCGGGTGACTGTCCGATAACCGCTGGCCCACAGACGTCCTCGGGCGTGACACTGGCCCGATGAGCAATGACCCTGGTGCCACTCTGCCCGAACCCGGCCCGGCACAGTCCACGACGCAGGCCACCATGGTCGCGCTGATCCCTGCCGACGCGGACCGGATCATGGCCCTGGAGCACCTGGTCTGGTTCGAGATCGCACCCGGCGTCAGCGTCGAGGACAACCTGGCGGAGCTCGACTTCGAGCGGACGCGCGGGGCCGAGCTGACCTCCCCGGCGCCCCGGCTCGGGGCAGCGGCCGCAGCCGGCGCGCCGCTCGCGGGCATGTACGCCTCCTGGGCGATGGCGGTGACGGCGCCGGGGCCGAAGGGGACGCTGGCCCGGCTCCCGATGAACGGCCTCACCTGGGTGGGCGTGCACCCCGATGCCCGCCGGCGCGGGATCCTGCGGCAGATGATGACCGAGCACCTCGGCACGGCGCACGACCATGGCGAGGCCGTCGCCGGGCTCCAGGCGGCCGAGCCCGGGATCTACGGCCGGTTCGGCTACGGCGCCGCCTCGCTCGACGTCACCCTGACCCTCGGTCGGGGCGCGGACCTCAGTGCGGGCCCCGCGCTGGAGGAGGCGGCGCGGCAGGTCGGCACGCACTTCGTGCCTGCAGGCACCCCTGAGGCGATGGAGGTCATCCAGCGCGCCCACCTGGGCGCGGCGGACCACACGCTCGGCGCGGTGACCCGGACCGACAGCATGGCCCGCGTCTGGTTCCGTGACCACCCCACCGCGCGGGGGAACAAGGAGCCACTGCAGGCGATGTTCGCCACGCGGGGCGACGAGCTGACCGGCTACGCGCTCTTCCGGCGGAGCTCGAAGTGGGAGCACAACCTGCCCGGTGGCGAGGTGACGGTCCGCGAGATCGGGGCCGTGGACCCCGCCTCGCTGCTGGCGCTGGCACAACGGCTCGTCGACTTCGACCTGACCTCCACGGTCACCGTACACGGCCGGGGCATCGACGACCCGCTGCTGTGGTGGGCCGGTGGTCCGCGGCAGACCAGGCTGCGGTCCGGGGACTCGCTGTGGGTTCGCCTCGTGGACGTCGACAAGGCGATGACGGCCCGCGGCTACGCCCAGGCCGTGGACGTGGTGCTGGACGTCGTGGACCCGGTGTGTCCGTGGAACGAGCGACGCTGGAGGTTGACGGCCGGTGCGGACGGTGTGGGGCGTTGCGTGCCGACCGACGACGAGCCCGACCTACGGCTGCCGGTCGCCGCGCTGGGTGCCGCCTACCTGGGGTCGCGCCCGATCGCGGCGCAGGCAGCCGCCGGCGCGGTGACCGAGCTGCGGCCGGGTGCCGCCGCCGAGCTGTCGCGTGCCATGCGCGGCGACGTGGAGCCCATCGCGGCCATCAACTTCTGAGGAGCCGCCGGCACGCTCCGACCGCTTGTCTAGAGTGGGACCGCTCGGGGAGTGGGTGCTATCCGGCGCCAGGGTGACACCAGGGGAACGGGCATGAGGAGGGCGGGATGTCGATCCGGCAATGGGCACTGATCGGAGGGCTGGCCAGCATCGGGGTCGTGGGGACGGGGATCGGGCTCTTTGCCGCGCAGGGCCCCGAGCACCCGGCCACCGTGCTCCAGGTCGAGGACACGGCGCAGATCCTCTACGCCCCCGAGCTGCGGGCCGCAGTGGAGCGGCTCGAGTTCTACGAGCCCACCACCGTGGCGGTGTTCACCCACCGGGGCGGTGCGGAGGCGCTGACCGACGACTACGCGCTCAACGACGCGACGCTCGCCTTCGCCCGCGAGACCCGCACCGACTGGCTGAGCAGCAACGGCCAGAAGTGGGCCGATGACCTGTTCATCCTCGGCGTCGATCCAGAGGGCCGACTCGTCGGCACCTACTTCGGGGAGAACCGCGCGGTCAGCGAGCAGAACCAGCTGGACATCCAGGACGCCACCAAGGACGACTTCCGCAGCGGCCGGTGGACCGAGGGCTCGATCGCCGGCATCGAGACCGCCGCCGAGCGGATGAACCGCCCGTTCGCGCGGTCCGGGGCAGGGGTCAACGGCGCCATCGGTCTCTCGGCCGCCACGCTGGCCGGCTCGGGTGCCTACCTGTTCGTCGGGCTGCGCAGGAGGGACCGCAGTCGCGCGGCGCGGGCGGCCGGGGACCGCGCGATGGCCAACGTGGTCCGTGACTACGAGGAGACGCAGGTGCATGCCCACCTCATCCCCGAGCAGTCGCGCTACGGCGGGGCGATGCTCGGTCGCTACCAGGAGTACACACGTTCCTTCCGTGAGCTGACCGAGCTGGGCAACCGCGCCCGCGCGATCCCGGCCAACGCCTACGACAGGACCGAGACGCTGGCCGTGCTCACGGAGTACCAGGGCGCGGGGGAAGAGCTGGATGAGCTCGACGACGTCATCGCCGACACCGCCGCGCTCCTCAACCTCGACCGCGCCTGGCCGGAGGCCTGGGAGCGACAGGTCGCCACGCTGCGCGAGGACCTGGAGGGCGTGGAGCCACTCCTCACCTCGACCCTGGACGAGGAGGTGCGCGGCCTGGACGCGGCACAGCCGCTGCGCGAGTTCGCCTCGCAGGCCCTGGCGGACCTCGACCAGCTGCGGGGTGACCTGGCGAGCGGGGCGACCAGTCCCGACGACGCGCTGGACGCGTTGCGCGCCGTGCGGGACACGCTGAGCGGTCACCTGGACGCCCTCGCCGGGGCGGTGGCCCGCGAGTACAGCGAGGACGAGTCGGAGCGGGAGAGCATGGAGGACGCCTTCCGGCGGGAGCGGGCCCGCGCCGAGCCGACCATCCTGAGCACGACCGACCGCACCTGGACCTGGATCAGCATCAACTCCTTCACCAGTGGCTACTCCACGGGGACCCAGGAGGTGGCGCAGGCCCGGTCCGCGTCCTCCGGGGGGTCCACGTCCGGCTACAGCAGCAGCGGCGGGAGCTTCAGCGGCGCAGGGAGCTCGTCACGCTTTTGAGGCAGGACACTGCCGGCGCGACTCGCGCACGCCCGCGCCCGCTCGCCTGGATGTCAGGGTCCTGGGTCCGGCCCCCTCGCTGCCTGACACACGAGGTCTCGGAGGCGGCACGGTGGGGACCGAGATCGCGATAGCGGCAGGCGGACCTGCGGCGGCTACCGTAGTCGGGTGCCCACCCGTGCCCGGAGCCTCGCCGACGACCTGCGCGGACGCTCACCGGAAGAGCTGGTCGCGCTGCTGGTGCGCCGACCGGACCTGGCCCGACCCACCCCGGCGGACCTGACCACCCTCGCGGCGCGTGCCACCACGCGAGCCAGCGTGCAGCGGGCGCTCGACAGCCTGGACCTGGCGCACCTGCAGACCCTCGAGGTGATCTGCGTCCTCGGCGCGGCCCCGGTGACGGCGATCGCGGCCGCCCTCGGGGAGCCAGCGCGCTCACCGCGGGTCGGTGAGCTCGTCGACCGTCTCGCAGACCTGGCCCTGTGCTGGCGGAGCCCGGAGGGCTACCGCGCCGCGCGCACGGTGCAGGAGGTGATCGGGGCTCCTGCCGGGCTGGGGCCCGAGACGGAGGACGCTCCCACCGGTGACCGCCTCACCGAGGCACTCGAGGACCTGGACGGGCGGGCCCGGGCGATCCTGGACGCCCTGACGTGGGGACCGCCGGTGGGTGTGCTGCCCTCCGGCGGCAGCGGTGACCGGGGGGTGTGGGAGGCCGGGCAGCACCTGCTCGAGCGACGCCTGCTGCGACGCACCGACGAGAGCCACGTGCTGCTCCCCCGCCAGGTGGCTCTCCGCCTGCGCTGCGGCCTCGTGCACCGCCGACCGGAGCTGTCACCGCCGGTCGGCGACGACCGCTTGCTCGACACCGACCTGGTCGATGCCACGGCCGGTGGCCGCGCCGCACAGCTGCTCGAGCAGACCGCTGAGCTGCTCGACGAGTGGGGCACGCGCCCTCCGCGCGTCCTGCGGACCGGTGGCCTGGCGGTGCGCGACCTGTCCCGTGCCGCAACCCTGCTGGAGGCCACGACGGCCGAGACCGCCTGGCTCGTGGAGGTGCTGCAAGCCGCCGGCCTGGTCGCGGCGGACGAGTCGCGCGAGCCCGCCTGGATGCCGACAGGGGAGTCCGACGACTGGGCCGAGCGACCTGCAGGGGAGCGGTGGTCCGTCCTGGCCGGCGCCTGGCTCGGTATGCCGGCAGCCCCCTCCCTGGTCGGGTCCCCCGACGGCACGGGCCGGGTCAACGCCCTCAGCCCACAGACGTCCTGGCCCTACGGTCGGCAGCGTCGCAACGACACCCTGGCCGTGCTTGCGACACTGCCGGCGGGCACCGCCCCCACCGCCGACCGGCTGGTCGAGCTGCTGCGCTGGCACCACCCGATCCGGCTGAGCCGCTCCCCCGACCCCGGTGTGGAGACGGTCGTGCGCGAGGCGGAGTGGGCGGGCCTTACCGGTCGGGGCGCCCTCGCCAGCGCCGCCGGCGGCGTCCTGAGCGGGGACACGGCACACGCCGGCCGGGTGATGAGCGATCACATCCCCGAGGCCGTCGAGCACGTGCTGGTGCAGGCGGACCTGACCGCCGTCGCCCCCGGCCGCCTGGACGGCCCGGCGCGCTCCGTGATGCGGCTCCTCGGTCAGGTGGAGTCCCGAGGGGGCGCCACCGTCCACCGGATCACCGAGGACGGCATCCGCCGCGCGCTCGACCTGGGGTGGTCCGCCGACCGCGTCCTCAGCGAGGTCTCCGCGATCAGCCGCACCGGCGTGCCCCAGCCGTTGGAGTACCTGGTCCGCGACGTCGCCCGCAGGCACGGGGTCGCCCGGGTCGGTTCGGTGGGCTCCTACGTGCGCTCGGACGACACCGCGCTGCTGGACCGGGTCCTGGCCGACCGCGATCTCGGGCTGCTGCAGCTGCGGCGCGTCGCGCCGACGGTGCTGGTCAGCCCCGTGCCGGCGACGACGGTCCTGGACGTCCTGCGCGAGGGCCGGTACGGCCCCGTCCCCGAGGGGGAGGACGGCGGCCTGACGCTGGTGTCGCTCCAGGACCACCGGGCCACGCGACGGGCCATGGCGCCCACCCGGGTGAGCACCGTCGACGCGGAGACCGCAGCCCGGATCGTCGCCACGATGATCAGCGGCGAGTCCAACCGGCCCCGCGGCGGCAACGGCCTGCCCGCGCCGACCGACCCCGTGGTCACCTCCGCGATGCTGAGGGAGGCCGCGGCCGAGCGCCTACCCGTCTGGATCGGCTATGCGGACGAGGTCGGCGGCATCCAGCGGCTGCTGCTGCGACCGACCGCCGTCGAGCAGGGACGGGTGCGCGGCACGGTCGCCGACCAGGACGCGCCACGGACCTTCCTGCTGCACCGCATCTCCGGCGTCGCCGCCGCCGACTGACCGGGCCGGCTCATCGCCTCCGTATGCATCTGGTCACCTCGGGCGTGGCCGACTCGCAAAGGCGGCGCGACCCGCATACGGTCGACCAGGCTCTTTTTCTGACCGACGGAAGTGAACGACTGTGAGCACAGCCGAGATACCGGAGACCCGCACCGAGCTGAAGCGCTCGCTCAGGCCACAGTGGGTCTGGGCGATCGCCCTGGGGTCGGCCATCGGCTGGGGTGCGTTCGTGCTGCCGACCGACTGGCTGAGCACCGCCGGACCGCTGGGGACGGTCATCGGGCTGCTGCTCGGCGGCGCCCTCATGTGCCTCATCGCGGTCAGCTACGGGTTCCTGATCCGCACCTTCCCGGTCTCCGGCGGTGAGTACGCCTACGCCTACACCGCGTTCGGGCGGCTGAACGCCTACATCTGCGGTTGGTTCCTCACCCTGGGCTACATGTCGATCGTCGCCCTCAACGCCTCCGCCTTCGCGCTGATCTTCCGGCGGATGGTGCCGTGGGTGGTGGAGTGGGTGCCGCTGTGGGAGGTCGCCGGCTGGCAGGTCTACCTCGGCGAGGTCGTCGTGGCCAGCCTGGCCCTCCTGGTCTTCGCCGTCCTCAACGTCCGCGGCGCCACGCTCTCGGGCCGGATGCAGTTCATCTTCTGCCTGGTCATGCTCGGTGCCGTCGGGTTCCTGCTGCTCGGTGCCCTGCTGCACCCGGGCACGCCGCTGTCGAACCTCAGCCCCGCGTTCCCCGAGGGCACCGGCGCCCTCCCCGCCGTCCTGGCCATCGTCGCGATCGCGCCGTGGGCCTACGTCGGCTTCGACAACGTCCCGCAGGCCGCGGAGGAGTTCGACTTCGCACCGAGCCGGGCGTTCGGGCTGATCATCATGGCCATCCTGGTCGCGGCCGGCATCTACGTCGCCATGGTGCTGACCACGGCGGTCGCCTTCCCCTGGCCGGAGCTGGTCGGCGGGGCCCCGGCGTGGGGCACCGCGGACGCGGTCTCCGCCCTGTTCGGCAACCTCGGCCTGCTCGTCCTGGCGCTCGGCCTGTGCATGGGCGTGTTCACCGGCCTCAACGGCTTCTACGTCTCAGCCAGCAGGTTGCTCTTCGCCATGGGCCGCGCGCACACCATCCCGCCCGCCTTCGCCCGGCTGCACAAGGACACCGGCACGCCCGCGCTGGCCATCTGGTTCGTGACCGCCGCCTGCCTCATCGCCCCGTGGTTCGGGCGCGAGGCGCTCGTCTGGGTCGTCGACATGAGCTCGGTCGGCGTGACGATCGCCTACACCTACACCTGCCTCGCGGCGTTCCGCATGTTCCGGTGGTCCGACTCACCGGCACGTCCGGGCGACCCCGAGGGGGTCCGCTCGACCTTCAAGAAGGTGATGAGTGGTCTCGGCACGGCCACCGGCGTGGGCTTCTTCCTGCTGCTGATGACCCCCGGCTCCCCCGCCCAACTGGGGGCCCCGTCGCTCGTCGCCCTCGCGGTGTGGGTCGTCCTCGGCGCGGTGTTCTACCTGATGCACCGGTCGGCGCAGGAGGGGCTCACGGACGCCGAGATGGACCGGATGGTGCTCGGCGAGCACCGCCGGGACACCGCGGACTGACCGTCACGGCAGCTCGGCCAGCACCTCTGCCACACCCTCCGTCAGGGCGGCGCGCAGCGGGCGCTGACCCGTGCGGGGCACGGTGACCTCGACGACCCGGACCCCCCGGGCCGGCTGGTCCAGGATGTCGCGGAGCGCGGCGGCGGTCCTCACCCGTTCGAACGGCACGGAGTATGCCGTGGCGAGGGCCTGCAGGTCGGCTCCGGTGGGCGTGCCGAAGACCCGCTCGAAGTCGTCCGCGCGCTCCGGCTCGCCGTACTCGAGGGTGCCGAAGATCCCGCCGCCGTCGTCGTTCACCACGACGAGGGTCAGGTCCGGGCGCGGCTCCAGCGGCCCGATGAGCAGGCCGTTGAGGTCGTGCAGGAAGGTGAGGTCCCCGACCAGGCCAACCGTCCGACCACGGCCCGGGGCGGTCGCGGCGGAGGCGTCGGTCGCGCGGGTCTGCGCGACCGTGGCCCCGTGGGTCAGCGCGATGCCGACCGCGGTCGCGAGCGTGCCGTCGATTCCGGCCAGCCCCCGGTTGCCGGTCACCAGCAGGCGGTGTCCGGCCAGGCCGGCCCGGTCCACGTCGCGGGCCGCGTTGGAGGAGCCGAGCACCAGCACGTCGGCCTCGCCGAGCGTCTGCAGCACGGTCTGGGCCACGGCCGGACCGGACGGCCACGAGCCCGCCACCAGGGCGCTCACGGGCCCGGTGATCGCCCGCCCGGCCTCCCGCCAGCCCTGCGCCCAGGTCGGATCCTGCCCCCGGAGGGCACCCGTGACCAGCGCCGACCACGGGTGCACGGTGTCCACGGCATGGGAGGGGTCGGCCCAGTCGTCGGTCGCGGTGACCGCGTCGACCCGGACCCCCGGCCAGCGCAGCAGGGCACCGGTCTCACGGTTCAGCGTGCACCGTCCGACCACGACCACGCGCTCGGGGAGGTGCGCTCCCAGCCACGCTGACGCCGTCAGCAGCAGCGAGCCGTGGGGCAGCACCGCGGCCCGGTCACCCGCACCATAGGGCTCGGCGACGACGGGCCAGCCCTGCGCCTCCGCCACGGTGAGCGCCTGCTCGGTCAGCGCGGGATCGGGCAGGTCACCGAGCACCATGAGGGTCCGCACCCGGGACGGCTCCGGCGCGCGCGGCGCCCGTGGGTCGTCGTGCGCGGGTGGGTCCTCCGGTTCCGCCGGGGGGACCTGTCGCCCCGTGTCGGCCAGGGCGCCGACCGGCGCCGGGAGCCCGGTCCCGGTCACGGTCACCTCCGTCCACGGGCGCCCGTCCGGGCGTCCGGCGAGCTCGGGCGGCAGCGGGTCGACGTCGGGCGCGGACGGGTCGGGAGGCGGCGCGTGCCCGGCGGAGACGGCCCGGTCCGCCCCAGGCAGGTCGGGCGCGAGCGGGTCACGGAAGGCGACATTGAGGTGCACCGGGCCCGGGCTGCCCAGCGCGCCGACGGCAGCGGCCCAGGCGCGGTCGACGGTGGTGCGCCACCTCGTCTGGGCGGTCCGAATCTCCCCAAGAAGACGCTCAGAGCGGTCCGAACCTCCCCAAGAATGGGTGAGGTCGTGCTGCCAGCGGACGGCCGGCCCGAAGATCCCGGGCTGCACGGTCGTCTGGTTGGCCCCGGTGCCCCGCAGCTCGTCCGGCCGGTCGGCGCTGAGCACGACCAGCGGCACGTCCGCGTGGTGGGCCTCCAGCACCGCGGGGTGCAGGTTGGCGACCGCGGTCCCCGAGGTGGTGATCACCACTGCGGGCCGGCGGCTGAGCTTGGCCAGCCCGAGCGCCAGGAACCCGGCCGACCGCTCGTCCACCCGGACGTGGAGCCGCAGGCGGCCGGCCCGCTCGGCCGACTGCACGGCATACGCCAGCGGGGCCGAGCGCGAGCCCGGCGCGAGCACGACCTCCCGCACGCCGCACCGGACCAGCTCGTCGACCAGGACCCGGGCCAGCGCGGTCGAGGCGTTCACGGGGCTCAGAAGATCCGGACGCGGTCCTGCGGCGCCAGCCACATGCCGTCGCCGTCCTGCACCCCGAACGCCTCGTGGAACGCGTCGGTGTTGCGGGCCAGGTTGGCCCGCAGGTCGGCGGGTGCGTGCGGGTCGACCGCCAGCAGCCGCCGCGCCTCCTCCGGCCGTGCCTTGCCCTGCCAGATCTGCGCGAACCCGAGATAGAACCGCTGGTCGCCGGTCCAGCCGTCGATCTCGGGGGCGGCGCCGTCGGTGGCGAGGCGATAGGCCTCCAGGGAGACGGCCAGACCGCACAGGTCGCCGATGTTCTCGCCGACCGTGAGCCCGCCGTTGACCTTGGTGCCGGGGGCGCTGCGGGACTCGAGCTCACTGAACTGGGCGATCAGCCGCTGGGCGCGCTCGTCGAACGCGGCCCGGTCCTGCTCGGTCCACCAGTCGGTCAGCGAGCCGTCGCCGGCATAGCGTGAGCCCTGGTCGTCGAAGCCGTGCCCGACCTCGTGCGCGATGACCGCGCCGATGCCGCCGTAGTTGACGGCGTCGTCGGCCTCCACGTCGAAGAACGGCGGCTGCAGGATCGCGGCCGGGAACACGATCTCGTTGAGCATCGGGTGGTAGTAGGCGTTGACCGTCTGCGGCGTCATCTGCCACTCCTCGCGGTCGATCGGGCCACCGATCCGCGCCACCTGGTAGTCGACCTCCGCCGCGTTGCCACGACGGACGTTGCCGAGCAGGTCGGCGGCCTCGACGGCATAGGCCGAGTAGTCGCGCCACCGCGTCGGGTGCCCGATCTTGGGCCGGAAGGCGGCCAGCTTGTCCAGCGCCTTGGCCCGGGTGGCCTCCCCCATCCACTCCAGCTGGGAGATGCGGATCCGGAAGGCGGCGAGCAGGTTGTCGACCAGCTGGGCCATCCGCTGACCGGCCTCCGGCGGGTAGTGCCGCTCGACATAGAGCTTGCCGACCTCCTCCCCGATGAGCTCCTCGACCAGGGCGACCCCGCGCCGCCAGCGCTCCTTGTTCTCCGGGGTGCCGGTCAGCGTGCGGCCGTGGAAGTCGAAGGAGACCTCGACGAAGTCGTCGGTCAGGTAGCGCGCGCTGCTGTCCAGCAGCCGCACGGTGAGCCACGCCCGCCAGTCGGCCACCGACACGTCGCGCAGCGCCTCGGCGGTGGCGGTGAGGAAGTCCGGCTGCCGGGCGATGACGTGGTCCAGGGCGCCGTCGGGCAGACCCAGCCCCTCGGCATACGCCGTCCAGTCCCAGCCGGGCGTGGCCTCGGTGAGCTCGGCGCGCGACCACCGGGTGTAGGACCGCACGGCGTCGCGGGCGGTCACCCGGTCCCAGTGGCCCGCGGCGATCCGGGTCTCCAGGTCGAAGACCCGCTGCGCCGCGTCCGGACCCAGGTCGAGACCGGCCTCCTGCAGCGCCGGGGCCGCCAGCTCGAGCAGCCTCCCCAGGTAGGCGACATAGGCCTCCCGGGCGGCGGCGTGCTCCTCGTCGGTGTAGTAGGCCTCGTCCGGCAGCCCGAGGCCGCCCTGGTGCAGGTAGGCGATGTACTCCTCGGGGTTGCCCGCGTCGGCGGTGACGAACAGGAACACCAGCGCGTCCACCCCGCCCCGTTGCAGCCGGGCCGACTCGCGGACCACCTGGGACGGGTCCGCGACCGCGGCGATGGCGCGCAGGTCCCCGAGCAGGGGGTCCGTCCCCAAGGCGTTGATGCGCTCGGTGTCCATGAAGGAGGCGTAGAGGTCGCCGACCTTGCGCTCGGCGCTGCCCGGGGCGGCGTCGGCGCCGGCGGTCGCACTCTCCTCGATGAGGGCCCGGACGTCTGCCTCCGCGTTCTCGCGCAGGATGTCGAAGGCGCCGTAGCGGCCCTTGTCCTGCGGGATCTCGGTGGTGGCGAGCCAGCCGCCGTTGACGTGCTCGAACAGGTCGTCCTGCACGCGGACGGCCGGGTTCATGAACTCGCGGCGGACTCCGGACCTCATCAGCGGTTCTCCTTCGGATCGGTGACTGCCCCAACCGTATGCGGTCTCCCGGACAGGAGCAGCAACGGAGTAGCGTTCAGGACGTGCAGGGTGTCGGTGTCCTCATCGGCCTGGCCGTGCGCCGGAGCCGGTGGTTCTGGGTGGCGTGGCTGGCCGTGCTGGCCGCCGTGGTGCCCCTGACCGCCACGGCCTACGAGACGATCATCCCCGATCCCGCGGCGGCGTCCCGCACGATCGAGAGCCTCTCGGACAACCCGACGATGCGGGCCATCTTCGGTCCGCCGACCTCTCTGGTCGGGGCGGGCGGGTTCACCGTATGGCGCGTGGGGACCTTCGCCGCCACCGTCGCGGGGGTGATGGCCGTCCTCGGCATCGTCCGCACCACCCGCGCCGACGAGGAGTCCGGCCGGACCGAGCTGGTCCGCTCGGCCGTGGTCGGCCGACACGCACCGCTCACCGCCTCCCTGGTCGTCTGCCTCGGCGCCTGTCTCGTGCTCGGCACGCTCGTCGCCGCGGGGATGACCGTCGTCCGGACCGGACTGCTCGGTTCGCTGGTGTTCGGGGCGGGGACGGCCCTCACCGCGGCGGTGTTCGTGGGCGTGGGGGCGGTCACCGCCCAGCTCACCAGCTCGGCCCGCGCGGCCCGCGGCGCTGCGCTCGCGACCCTCGTGACGGCATACCTGATCCGGGCCGTCGCCGACGGCGCCCCCGAGGGGTCCGCCCTGCGGCCGCTGGCCTGGGCCTCCCCCGTCGAGTGGATGGCGCTGAGCCGTCCGTATGCGGGTGAGCGGCCCCTGGTCCTGCTGCTCCCCCTCGCCCTGACCCTCCTGCTGACCGGGCTCGCCGTGACCCTGGAGGCGCGCCGGGACCACGGCTCCGGCCTCTGGGCGGAGCGGCGCGGAGCGGCGACGGCGGCACCGTGGCTGGCCGGACCGCTCGGGCTGGCCTGGCGCCTGCAGCGCGGGAGCATCGCCGGCTGGTGTGTCGGGCTGCTGGTCTTCGGCGCCCTCATGGGCTCGGTGGCGACCGGCTTCGAGGAGATGCTCGCTGACACGCCCCAGCTGGCGGAGGCCCTGCGCCGGATGGGACAGGACGCGGACGTGCTGACCGATGCCTTCTTCGTCGCGATGCTCGGGCTCCTCGTCATCATGGCGGCGGCCATGGCCCTGCAGGTGCTGGGCCGGCTGCACCACGAGGAGGAGTCCGGACACGTCGACGCCGTCCTGGCGACCGCGGTGCCCCGTACCCGGTTCGCCGCCTCCCACCTGGCGCTGGCCCTCGGGGTCCCGACCCTGCTGTTCCCCCTCGTCGGTGCGCTGCTCGGCACCGCGCTGGCTCTCACGTCGGGCGGCTGGGGCCCCGTCGTGGCGGCGGGGCAGGGCGCCGCCGCCCTGCTGCCCGGCGTCTGGCTCGTGGTCGGCCTCGGCGCCCTGGTCCACGGCACCCTCCCCGGGCTCTCCCCGCTGCCGTGGGCCGTCGTCGCGTGGTCGCTGCTGGTCGGCCTGCTCGGTGAGGTCATCGGTCTGCCGGGGTGGCTGACCGGCCTCACCCCGTTCGCGCAGCTGGCGGCGGTGCCCGTCGAGCCGTTCGCCTGGACGCCGGTCGCGGTGACCACGGCCCTCGCCCTGCTGCTGGTCGCCGGCGGCCTGCTCGGCTACTCCCGCCGCGACATCCTGACCCGGTGACTACGCTTCCGCCATGGCCCCTGTCACCTCCACCGACACACCGCCCGTGCCGCCGACCGGGGAGCCGCTGATCGGCACGATGGTGCGGCTGGACCCGACCGTCCCGGCCGACGCGGACGGACTGCTGGCCGTCTACGGCGACCCTGCGGCATACGAGCAGGGCTATGCGATGGACCGGCGGCACACGTCGCTGGACCAGACCCGGCAGGCCGTCGCGGAGGCGGTCGCCGCACGGGCGGCCGACGGGACCGGCCGCACCGCCTACACGGTCCGGCTGGTCGCCGACAGTGAGCTCGGCGCGGCAGGGACCGTGGTGGGCACCAGCTCGCTGGGAGACGTCGACCTGGTCCGGGAGCACGTGCACCTCGGCTGGACCTTCTACGGGTCCCGGTGGTGGGGCACCTCCGTCAACCCGGAGGCCAAGCTGCTCCTGCTCACCCACGCCTTCGACACGTGCGGCTTCGGGCGGGTGCGGATCCAGACCGACGTCATCAACGCCCGCTCCCGCGCCGCGATCAGCAGGCTCGGCGCCACCTTCGAGGGCATCACCCGGCGCGACAGCCGCCGCGCCGACGGCACGTGGCGGGACAGCGCCGTCTTCTCCGTCCTGGTGGACGAGTGGCCCGCCGTGCGCGACGGGCTCCTCGCGCGGCTCGAGGGGGCGCCCGCCCGCGATGCGGGACGGGAGGGCTAGCCGAGGGGCTCCCTGGCGGCTACGGTCGAGGGAGCACCGGCCGTGACCGGCGGGGACACCGAGCGAGAGGCGATCGCGTGAGCATTGCAGGCGGCCTGTTCAACTCCAACCACAAGCAGGAGAACGTGGGCGACACGAAGTCGACCGCTGACGGTGACGCGACGGGCGCCGGCGAGGCGGCCGTGGACCTGACCACGTCGATCCCCGGCTTCGACGACGACACCGACGAGGGCCTGGTCATCGAGACCGGCGGCGAGGTCCGGGATGTCGAGGGCACCCTGACCCAGGGCGCCAACGAGGACGTGGAGACCGTGGCGGCACCCGCGGCCGGCGACGAGTTCGCCTTCGACGTCGATGCGCCGGAGGACGTCCCCCTCGACCCGGAGTCCTGAGCGGGCTCCGCGGGTGCTCAGCCTCCGGAGAGCGCCCTGACCACACGGGACGGGGACGGGCGGCCCAGCTGGCCGGCCATCCACACCGAGGTCTCGACCAGCGCGTCGAGGTCGGCACCGTGCTCGATGCCGAGGCCGTCCAGCGCCCAGACCAGGTCCTCGGTGGCCAGGTTGCCCGTCGCCGACCTGGCGTAGGGGCAGCCGCCCAGCCCACCGGTGCTGGCGTCCACGACGCTGACCCCGTGCGACAGCGCGGTCATCGTGTTGGCGAGCGCCTGCCCGTAGGTGTCGTGGAAGTGCACGCCGACCTGGTCGGGGCCGATCCCCGCCGCGTCGAGCGCCTCCAGGAGCCGGCTCACGTGGCCGGCGGTCCCCACCCCGATGGTGTCGCCGACGGACAGCTGGTCGCAGCCGAGGTCCATCAGGCGGGAGCAGACGTCGACGACCTGGCTCACCGGGACCGGCCCCTCCCAGGGGTCGCCGAAGCACATCGAGACGTAGCCGCGCACCCAGGCACCGGCGTCCAGCGCGCGCTGCACGACGGGTGCGAACATCGCCAGGGACTCCTCGACGGAGCGGTTCAGGTTCTTGCGGGCGAACGTCTCGGTGGCGCTGCCGAAGACGGCGACGGCCTTCACCCCCTTCTCCAGCGCCCGGTCCAGCCCCCGCTCGTTGGGCACCAGGACCGGTCGCTGCTGACCGGCGGCGACGGGGCCGAGCAGGTCGAGCAGCTCCTCGGCGTCCCCGAGCTGCGGCACCCACTTCGCCGGGACGAACGAGGTCAGCTCGACGGTCTGCAGCCCCGCGTCCACCAGGCGGCGCACGAACTCGGCCTTGACCTCCACCGGCACGACGGCCTTCTCGTTCTGCAGGCCGTCCCGGGGGCCGACCTCGTAGATGGTCACCTGCTCCGGGAAGCCTGCGGCCGGCTCGGTCATCGGCAGTGTCCTGCTCGTCATGGCGTCATCCTCTCAGGCCCGCGCACCGGCACCGAGCAGACACCGCAGCAGTCCCTCGAGCGGGGGCGGGACCCGGTCCGGCTCCAGCGCGGTGGCCATGGCACCGGCGAGCAGGATCTTGCGCCCGGAGGCGATGCCGCTGAACCGGTGCAGCCGCTCGGTCAGGGGTCTGCCCGCCCAGGCCTGCTGCCGGCTGAACGTCGCGAACCGGTCGGCCAGTCCCTGCTCGTCGAGCACCTCCAGGCACCGTTGCGGGCCGAGCGCCCGGATCAGCTCGTCCTCCAGGTCGCGGTCGCACACGAAGAACCCCTCCGCCGCCAGGTCCTGCGGCTCGGCCACCTCTCGTCCCACCCGCTGCAGCGCACGCAGCAGCACCCTCACCTCGCCGGCATCACAGAGTCCGAGGACCCGCGGCGCGGGGTCGAATTCACGGGCGCGTCGCAGGTGCGCCCCGACGTTGGTCACCCCGCCCAGGTCGACCAGCTCGTATGCCGGACGGCCGGCTCCCGCAGGCCGCTCCCCCGGACCCGTGGGTGCCTGGCGGAGCAGGGCGGTCAGGGCCGCGACGTCGCTCGGCCCCTCGAGCAGGACGAGGGTCCGGTCGGTCGTGCCGTCCAGTGCCACGCACCCCATGGTTCTGCAGGTGGGGTCCGCGCGCGAGCCGGTTTCGGCAGGGCCCGGACCGGCACCGGGCTAGCGCCACTCGATCGCCACGACCGTCACCGGTGACTCGAACCCCTTCAGCGTGAGCTCGCGCGGCTCGGACCGGATCCCCGTGATGGGCACACCATCGAGGGTCTCCCGGCTGACCAGGATCTCGCCGCTGCCGGCCGCGGCACCGATCCGGGCCGCCATGTGCACGCCCTGGCCGCCGTAGTCTGCGGCATCGCCCCCGACGTGGAACGCTCCGCCGGTGTGGACACCGATCCGGATGTCGGGGGCGAAGACCTCCTCGGACAGGGCCCGCTGCATGGCGACGGCAGCCTGGACCGCCACCTGCGGTTGCGCGAACGCGGCAAAGAACCCGTCACCGGTCTGCTTGATGACCTCGCCGCCGGCCTCGACGATGCGGGCGCGGAGCAGCTCGTCGTGCCGGGCGAGCAGCCTGCGCCACTTCTCGTCGCCGACGGTCTCGAGCAGTGTCGTCGAACCGACGATGTCGGTGAACAGGAAGGTCCGGCGGGTCTGCAGGCGCCCCAGCAGCTCCTTGACCCGCTCCTCGTCCAGCCGGGCACCGAGACGGGCGAACGTCGCCTCCGCGGCCTGGAACTCCTCCGTGGCACCGTCGTCGTCCGACAGGTGCCGGTAGGCCATCCCCAGCAGCATCCGCGCCTGGGCGACCTCGTAGGGCGCCCCGACCTGTTGCCACATCTCCCGTGCCCGTCGCAGACTGCGGACCGCGCCGGCCCAGTCCCGCTCAGCGAGCTGGATCCGTCCCGCGGCCAGGTGCTGCTGCGCATCGAACGCCGGCGTGGTGCGCCTCCCCACCCGGTATCTCGCGACCGAGGTCTCCAGTTCGTCCGCGGCCGCCCGCGCCCCGGGGAGGTCACCTGCTGCCAGGGCGATCTCGACCTGCGCCGGGAGGAGGGCGAGCCGCGCGAGCGGCGTGGACACCTCGTCCAGCGTGCGCAGCATCGCGGCTGCGGCCGCATCGACCTTGCCCTCGGCGAGCCGGAGCAGGGCCAGCCCGGGCTGTGCCGGACGACCGATCTCCGCCGCCTGCCGGTAGGCCTCGAGCGCCGCGGCGAAGTCTCCGCGTCGCCTCCGGATCTCGCCGATCTCGTAGAGTCCGTCAGCCGTGATCCACCGGTTGTAGTCGCGCAGCTCGTCGCAGGCGGCCTGGCACTGCACCTCCGCATCCGACCAGAGACCACGCAGGCGCAGCACCTGGGCCCGGTGCACCCGGCAGGCCCCCGGGAAGCCGGTGACCTCGTGCTGGTCGCACCAGTGGTTGGCCGCCTCGGTCCACTCGGCTGCGCGGCGGTAGTCCCCGACCTCCTGGCACGAGGAGATCGTGACGCAGTAGATGAGCCCCGACTCGAACGGGCGCAGCTCGCCGCTGACCGCGGCGGCCGAGGCCTCGTCCAGCAGGGCCAGACCCTCGTCGACCTCGCCCCTCTGGACCATGATCCGTCCGCGGGAGGTCCGCGCGAGCGCCTGGACCTCCCGGTCAGCGAGCCGGACGCCCATCTCCTCGCCACGCTCGAGGTCGACGAGGGCCTCCTCGATATTGCCGCCCTCCATGTTGTTGAAGCCGCGCACCGTCACCAGGTAGGCGAACTCGGCGGAGTCGTGGAGCCCCTCGAGCAACCGCTCGGCCCGGGCCATCCAACCGTGGTACACGGCCTCGGCGCCCCGGGCGGCGTGGTCCCACGCGAGCATGATCGCCACCCGGGCCGCCTGCGTGCGGTCGTCCCGGGCCAGGAAGGCCCGGTAGGCGCGCTCCCGCAGCCTGATCGACTCATCCGCCCGGCCGGTCCACCACGCCGCCTCCCCGAACGCCACCAGGTCAGCCTCCGACAACAGCTCCGGGTCCGCCCCGGCGAAGGCGGCATAGGCGTCCCGCCACCGTCCCTGCTCGGCCGCGACACGTCCGCTGTCGACGGAGCCGGCGACCTGGCTCATGGCAGCATCCCGGTCGGCCAGCCGACCGGATCCTTCTCTCGAAGGCCAACAGGAGGGGAGAGACACCCAAGCCCGTCACGGAGGCCCATGCCTCATGGTAGAGCCAGGTCACCCTCCCCGTCACGCACTCGTTCTCGGTCTTTCCCGGCAATCCGCGGAGGGGCCCGGGAGCCGGCCCGCCCGAGGGGTTGCCGGGCGGCTGCTGGAATGCCAGCGGGTCCGCATACCGTTGACCTCACGATGAATGGCCCACTGATCGTCCAGTCCGACAAGACCCTGCTGCTCGAGGTCGACCACCCCGACGCCCAGGAGGCGCGGCGTGCCGTCGCGCCGTTCGCCGAGCTCGAGCGCGCCCCGGAGCACGTCCACACCTACCGCATCACCCCGCTGGGCCTGTGGAACGCCCGCGCCGCGGGCCACGACGCCGAGCAGGTGGTGGACGCCCTGGTGACGCACAGCCGCTACCCGGTGCCCAACGCCCTGCTGCTGGACATCGCCGAGACGATGGACCGCTACGGGCGGCTGACCCTGGAGAAGGACGACTCCACGGAGCCGTCGCGCCTGCTGCTGCGCACCACGGACCGTGCCGTGCTCGAGGAGATCCTGCGGCACAAGAAGATCAAGCCGTTGACCGGTGACCGTCTCGACCCCGACACGGTGGTCGTGCACTCCTCCGAGCGGGGCCACCTGAAGCAGGAGCTCATCAAGGTCGGGTGGCCGGCGGAGGACCTGGCCGGTTACGTCGACGGCGAGAAGCACCCGATCGACCTCTTCCAGGACGGCTGGGCCCTGCGGCCCTACCAGGAGCAGGCCGTCAACGGCTTCTGGGACGGCGGCTCCGGTGTGGTCGTCCTGCCCTGCGGGGCCGGCAAGACGCTGGTTGGTGCCGGGGCGATGGCCAAGTCGGGCACGACGACGCTCATCCTGGTGACCAACACGGTCTCGGCCCGCCAGTGGCGCGACGAGCTCCTCGCGCGCACCAGCCTCACCGAGGACGAGATCGGTGAGTACAGCGGCTCCCGCAAGGAGATCCGCCCGGTGACCATCGCGACCTACCAGGTGCTCACCACCAGGCGCGGCGGTGTCTACAAGCACCTGGACCTGCTGGACGCCCGCGACTGGGGCCTGATCGTCTACGACGAGGTGCACCTGCTGCCGGCGCCGATCTTCCGGATGACCGCTGACCTGCAGGCCCGTCGCCGGCTGGGTCTGACGGCGACGCTCGTGCGCGAGGACGGCCGGGAGTCCGAGGTGTTCACCCTCATCGGCCCCAAGCGCTACGACGCCCCGTGGAAGGACATCGAGGCGCAGGGTTACATCGCGCCGGCCGACTGCGTGGAGGTGCGGGTCACCCTGTCGGACGCGATGCGGATGACGTATGCCGTGGCGGAGCCCGACGAGCGCTACCGGTTCGCCTCGTGCGCACCGGCCAAGGACAAGGTCGTGGACCAGCTGGTCGAACGGCACCGTGGGCAGCAGACCCTGGTCATCGGGCAGTACCTCGACCAGCTCGCCACCCTGTCCGAGCGGCTCGACGCGCCCCTGATCACCGGGGAGACGACGGTCGCCGAGCGGCAGAAGCTCTTCGCGGCGTTCCGCACCGGTGAGATCAACCTGCTTGTCGTGAGCAAGGTCGCCAACTTCTCGATCGATCTGCCGGAGGCCTCGGTCGCCATCCAGGTGTCGGGCACCTTCGGCTCACGGCAGGAGGAGGCCCAGCGCCTGGGCCGGGTGCTGCGCCCCAAGGGCGACGGCCGGACGGCGCACTTCTACACGATCGTGTCCCGGGACACCGTCGACGCCGAGTTCGCGGCGCACCGGCAGCGGTTCCTCGCCGAGCAGGGCTACGCCTACCGCATCGTCGATGCCGAGGAGCTGGGCACGCTCGACCCGGTCTGACGGTCGCGCGCACGTGCCGCGACGGACCGGTCCACGTCGACGACCAGCCGCAGCAGCATGCCGCCGGCCAGGACCCCACCGACCAGGTCGGTCGGCCAGTGGAAGCCGAGGTAGAACGCGACCAGGAGGGCCCCCGCCGCGATGAGCAGCACGAGCCAGAACGTGCGCGTCCGCACGCGCAGGTCGGGGTGGGAGTAGGTGCGCACCAGGTAGGCCGCCGCCCCGTAGACCAGCACCGCCTCCGCGGCGTGCCCGGAGGGGTAGGCCATGCCGTACCAGCCGTGCTCGAGGAAGCCCCCGGAGAGGAACGAGCCGTCACCGACGGCCGGTGACGTGCGCGCCAGCAGCACCTTGAGCCCGCCGACCCCGACGAGGAACGCACCCTCGGCCGCCAGCGCCACGAGGACCGGGTGCCAGGTGCGTTGTCGCACGGCGAGCCAGCCGGCCACCGCCACGAGCGCCGGGAGGCAGACCGCCTGCCCGGCGACCGCGTTGGGCACGGTGTCGAGGAACTCGTGCCAGTTCGGGGTGTACCGCCGTGACCAGTAGGCCTGCAGGGCGTGGTCCAGGTCGCGCAGCGGCCCCGCCGCCAGCAGGGTGACGACGACGAACGCCCCCGCCAGCACGGGCAGGGACGTCATCCGGGGCAGGCGTCGCATCAGGCCATGCATGGTAGGCGGAGAGCCTGGGCGACGCGCTCACCGACGCGCCTGCACGGGATGACGACAGCAGGCACCCCAGCGCCTTGTCAGGAAGTTCTCAGAGTTCGGTCACACACTGGTGTCATGAGTACCGCCGAGGCAACCCTGCTCGTCGTCGAGGACGAGACCAACATCCGTGAGCTGCTCACCACGAGCCTGAAGTTCGCGGGCTTCGAGGTCCATGCCGCCCCGGACGGCAACACCGCCATGCGGTTGGCCGAGGAGCACGACATCGACCTCGCCGTCATGGACGTGATGCTGCCCGACATGGACGGCTTCACCGTCACCCGCAAGCTGCGGGACCACGGGCGCGACGTCCCCGTCCTGTTCCTCACCGCCCGGGACAGCCTGGACGACAAGCTCAAGGGGCTCACTGTCGGTGGCGACGACTATGTCACCAAGCCGTTCAGCCTGGAGGAGGTCGTGGCCCGCATCCGCGCGGTGCTGCGGCGGACCCAGACGTTCGAGCCGGCCGACGAGGACACCACCCTGCGGGTGGCCGACCTCGAGCTCGACGAGGACCGTCACGAGGTCACCCGCGCCGGCCGCGTCATCGATGTCTCCCCCACCGAGTTCAAGCTGCTGCGCTATCTGATGCTCAACGCCAACCGGGTGCTGTCCAAGGCCCAGATCCTGGACCACGTCTGGGACTACGACTTCCGGGGCGAGATGGGGATCGTGGAGTCCTACATCTCCTACCTGCGTCGCAAGATCGACACCGAGGGCGAGCCGCTGATCCACACCAAGCGCGGCGTCGGCTACGTCCTACGGGAGCCGCGCGACCACGAGAGCGCCTGAGCCCCGTGGGGTGGATCGGCTCCTCGCGCCGGTCCGCCGTCACGCGGCTGCACAACCTGTCGCTGACGGCGCGCCTGGTGACCGTCGTCGTGATGCTGGTGCTCACCGCCTACGTCATCACCACCGCGCTGACCGCCACCCTGCTGCGCGACTACCTGACGGACCGCACCGACTCCGAGCTGGAGGCCTACATCGAGCCGCTGGCGCTGTCCGCGCTCGACGGGCTCCGTGGCCAGTCCTCCGGTGGCGCGCCGCCCAGCCCCTACTACCTGCTCATCACCGCAGCCAACGGCACGACCTTCCAGGTCAGCGCCCACGGTCGGGACCAGGTGCCCGACTTCGGCCGGGTCCCGATGGACGATCCGCGGATCGGCCAGGGACCGTTCACCGTCGAGTCCCTGGACGGGGACACCCGGTGGCGCGTCCTGCTCGGCCGCTTCTCCAGCGGTGAGGGCACCGTTGCCGTCGCGCTGCCGCTGTCCCCGGTCACCAACACGGTCAAACAGCTGCTCGTGCTGACAGCGGTCGTCGGGCTGGCGACACTGGTCGCCGTGGCCCTGATCGGCTGGTTCGCGGTGCGCCGCGCCTTCCGGCCCCTCACCCGCATCGAGGACACCGCCGCGGCCATCGCCGCAGGAGACCTGACCCGGCGCATCCCCGAGCGCAACGCCAACGACGAGGTGGCCTCCCTCTCCGACTCGCTCAACGTGATGCTCGCGCAGATCGAGCAGTCGTTCGCCGTCCGTGAGGCCTCCGAGGCGAGGATGCGCCAGTTCGTCGCGGACGCCTCCCACGAGCTGCGCACACCGCTGGCCACCGTCAAGGGCTACGCCGAGCTCTACCGCTTCGGTGGCGTCTCCGACCCGGAGGACGTCGCGAGCGCGATGCGGCGGATCGAGGACGAGTCGTCGCGGATGGCACGACTGGTCGAGGACCTGCTCATGCTCACCCGGCTGGACACGACACCCCACCGACCGCACGATGCCGTCGACCTGACCGTCGTCGCGAACGACGTCGTCCAGGACGCGCGCGTGCGGGCCCCGGGGCGCACCATCGCCCTGCGCCGCTACGGCGACCCGAACGGCCCCGTCGTCGTGCCCGGGGACGACTTCGCCCTGCGACAGGTGCTGACGAACCTGGTGGCCAACGCCGTGGCTCACACGCCGGAGGACACTCCCGTCGATGTGCTGGTCGGGCAGACCGAGGACCGGGCGGTCATCGAGGTGGCCGACCACGGGCCCGGCATCCCGCCCGACGCGGCGGCCCGCGTCTTCGAGCGGTTCTACCGTGCCGACCCCTCGCGCAGCCGGGAGCCGGGTCGGGGTGGCGGCACCGGGCTGGGACTGTCCATCGTGGCCTCGATCGTGGCGCGCCACGGGGGCACGGTCCGTCACCAGCCGACCCCCGGCGGTGGCGCGACCTTCCGGGTGGAGCTGCCGCGCGGGCCGGTGCCGCCCGGCTAGATGCCGGGCATCCGCCCGGCGACCGGGGCGCCGTCGACGACGACCTCGCAGCGCTCGGACCAGAAGCAGATCAGGTCCCGCACGGGCTCGGCATCGTGGAGTGGGTCCGGATAGAACCAGGCGATGGCGCTGCCACCCTCGAGGTCGCTGTCCAGGTAGCTCGCCACGCCCTTGTAGGCACAGACCGTGTGCGTGCTCGACGCCCTCAGCAGGTCCAGTCGGACGTCCTCCCGCGGGAGGTACCAGCGGGGTGGCAGGTGCGTCTCGAAGAGCGCGACCGGACGCGTCGACTCCGCCAGGACCGTGTCACCCAGCCGGACGACCACGTGCCGGCTGCTCTCCAGGCAGTCGATCCGCTGGAACGGGTCATGGGGATGCCCCAGGACCGCCTGCTCCTCCTCGACCCAGTCGAACGCGGAGAAGTCGAGGACGACCCTGCCCGCCAGGGTCGGGTCGTCCGGCCGGAACGCCACCTCTGGGCCGCCCTCCTCGAGGGCCAGTCGCGTCCCGGGACTGGAGTGCCAGGCGAAGTTCCCCGGCACCAGGACCTCGGGCAGGGGGTCCGGCTGCTCCGCTACCCGCGCCGGGACCAGGGTGACGAGCAGGTCTGCCGCCGGCACGGCATACTCCGGGACGAGGCGACCTGGCTCCCACACGAGCAGGGCCGAGGTCGTGTCCGCGACGGGGTCACCGTCGCGGAACGCGCGCAGACGCTTCTCGCACGGCGCGAACCTCAGCTCCGGGAGGGTCTCGAACGCGCTCTGCCAGAGATTGACGGCCATGCCTCATCGTCCACCCGCACTCTGCCGGCGGCAAGGGCGCTGGCTCCAGCGGCTGGGCGCCCGACTGGCCCGCGCAGGACCGCCTGCGTCGCGTCAGGCGGTGGCCGGCATCGGTTCCGGTGGGGGTAGCACGCCCATCTGGACCATCGCGCCGACCTCGTCGCGGACGCCCCAGTGCTCGGCGAGCCGGTCGCCCTCGGTGCGATAGATGTGCGCCGTGGTGATCGCGTAGGACCGGCCGGCCGCGGCGGGACCGTGCACGTTCGGCACGCCCTCACCGCGGGCCGTCGCACGCACCACGATCCGGTCGTCGGTCTCGATGAGGTCCTCGAGCGTGTAGCGGATCTTCAGGACCCCGGTGACGAAGGTGAGGATCTGGCGGTAGCCCTCGGGGCCGGGTGGGATGGGGAAGGGCGAGCCGTGGTCGACGAAGGTCGGCGTCACGTACTCGTCGAGCCGGCTCAGGTCCGCGGTGTTGATGGCCTCGAACACGGCGAGAGCGGCTGGCGTGGCTGGGTTCGACATGAGGTACTCCTTGGGTGGAACACACTTCCACTAGAATGGTGTTCCATCGAAAGGGTGGTTGTCAATGGGTCGTCGGTACCGGAGCCCGAAGCGTGACCTCGGCGTCGAGGAGACCCGTCGCAAGATCGTCGAGGCGGCCAGGGACCTGCTGCTCGCCGGCGGCTACCGCACGATGACCGTCGCCGACCTCGCGCGCACGGCGGGGGTCAGTCCCCAGACCGTCTACAACACCGTGGGCGGCAAGGCGGCCGTCGTCAAGGCGGTGTATGACGTGCTCCTGGCCGGCGACACGGCACCGGTGCCGATGAGCGAGCGGCCGGAGTTCCTGGCGATGACCGAGGCCCCCGACCGCGCGACGATGCTCGCCGCGTACGCCGCCCACAGCCGGCGGATCATGGTGGGTGTCGGGCCCCTCCTGGCGCAGCTGATCTATGCGGGCCCCGCCTCCGACCGGGTCATCGCCGACCTCGTGTCCACCATGGATGCCGAGCGGCGCACCGGCAACACCCATATGGTCACGGCCCTGCGCGAGAGGCACGGACTGCCCGACGGGACGTCGTTGGAGGATGCCGTCGACGTGGTGTGGACGCTCACGTCGCCGGAGGTGGCTGACCGCCTGCTCCGGCGCTGCGGCTGGTCCGCGGCCCGGTACGAGCAGTGGCTCGCCCGCAGCCTGCAGGCGATCCTCTGCTGACCGCCACCCTGCTCCAGGATGCGGCAGCGGACGGTCTGACCAGACCGCGGAGAGCAGCCAGGACCTCGATCGCATACAGCCCGCAGCCCCGGTGGACTGCTCGCACGGCGCGGGCTTGCTGTTCTCTCGAGGGTCGCGACATCACGACTCTGCTTGTTATGCACGTGATCCGGGAGGACATTCGTATCAGCCGTTGGGGCTGCTTGTCTGCGCTGTCGGAGGTGCTGTGATGTCTGTTC
>NZ_QDDJ01000015.1 GCF_003121625.1 Ornithinimicrobium cavernae
AGAGCGTGGGCAGCCGAATTGAGAGCGACCGACCCGGTCACCTAGGACCAAGCCTGGCCAGGCCCGCTCCTACCGTCAATGAAACACGTAGCCGATGTGCGCGCGGCCTATCGGTCCGTGGACCAGTCCGGTTGAGGCTCCGGGTCGAACGCACGGGCGGGGCATCCGGGATTGCGGCACGCCACGTCTGGGTCTGGCGACGAGCCTTCTAGCTCGTGCTCGAACTCGTAGTGGAAGCAACTCCAGTGCATGCGCTCGAACGTCTCGTAGTCACTCGCATGCCGAAGCACGGGTCGCTGGCAGCGGACACAAGTCGGAGTTTGCTCGGGCACATACGCATCATGCCGGAGGTTGGACGGGATTTGCCGGGACTACTGGCGACAGGGCGTGCGAGCATTGGCCTCGTGAACGAGTTGAGTTTCGTCGTCGCTGACATGGAAGGCAGCGTCGAACTCGTCCCAGTGGTTGACGGCGTTTCGCTGGCGCAGCTCGTCGGCGACTACGAGTCGGCCCATGGAATGACGCCGTCGGGTAGCTACGCCGGGCTGATTCCCGCGCACTTCAACTTCGGTGACCTAACGACCTACTACCTCGGACAGAACCAACGGCAGTGGCCAGGCACTGGCCGCATGTGGCTGCTCGGCTGCGACTGCGGCGAAGTTGGGTGCTGGCCCCTCGAGGTCACGACCACTATCGCGGGTGGTCGAGTCACGTGGACAGACTTCCGGCAGCCGCACCGGCCCGATTGGGACTACGCAGCGTTCGGACCCTTCACTTTCGAGGAGAGCCAGTACAGGGCTGCCGTCGCGGGTGCCGCCTCGGCCGCCTCGGCCTGAGTGCACTCATCTGCCGCCGACCGGTGGCATCAGCAGAAAGGGACCGTTTCAGTGCCGCGGTCCCCCAGCACCCAAACCTTCCGGCCGAGCAACTGCGTGAGGACCTGCTCGAGGCTCCGCAGATCGCCCATGAGCGGCAAGCACTCGGTCGGTACGACGAAGATGCGCTCATCCTCGGAGTTCACCGGGAGAGTTCGCAGCGGCTCCTCATACCCCGCCAGAGCAAACGCCGCTCGCGTCGCTGCCACCTGACCGACACTCCACATGCCTCGAAGGCTATGCGAACGATGAACCCGTCACCGGCCCTGGCCCGGAGCAAGCCGGGCTTGAGTGGCCGGAACTGCCGCTGCGGGAGTGCATGCAACGGCTGCTGGTCCAGCAGGCGGCGGATGACGTGTCGGACGCCAGCCGACCCCGAATCAAGACGTCGAACCGATCAGGTGACCTCAGAGCAGTTGGGACACCGTGTGGATCAACAGCCCGACGAGTCCACCGACGACCGTGCCGTTGATGCGGATGAACTGCAGGTCACGACCTACGTGCAGCTCGATCCGGTCCGCAGCGTCCCGGCCGTCCCAGCGCCCGATCGTGTGACTGATGACTGTGGTCAGCTCTGAGCCGTAGCGGGACACCAGCACAGCCGCCGCGTCCGCGCCCCAGGCGTCCAGACGGGCACGCAAGGTCGTGTCCGACACCATTCGCTCACCGAGGTCACCGAGCTCCTGGGCCAACCGGGTGCGGAGCTGGCCGAGCGGGTCGCCCAGCTGCTCGAGCAGCACGACCTTCACGGCGTCCCACACCGCCACGAGGCTGGGCGCGACCTGCGGGTGGTCGAGTAACCGCTCCTTGAGCCGCTCGGCGCTGGCCATGGTGTCGGCGTCGTGCTGCATGTCGCGGGCCAGGTCGGCGAGATAGGAGTCCAGGGCCTGGCGGATCCGGTGCTGCGGGTCACCGGCGACCTCCCGCGCCCAGGCGACGAGCTCGGAGTAGATGCGGCCGACCACCATGTCGTCGACCCAGCTCGGCGACCACCACGGGGCCCGGGCACCGATGATCCGTCGGACGTCCTCGGGATGCGCGGCGAGCCAGGAGTGCAGCTCACGGAAGCCGATGTCCACGAGACCGTGGTGCGCCTGGTCGGCCACCACCTGCTCCAGCAGGTTTCCAGCCAGCGGGCTGAGCGGCTCGGAGCGGACCCGCGGCAGCAGGGTCACCTTGATGAACTCCTGCAGGTCCTCGCCCCCGACCCGCTCGAGGGCCTGCGCGGCCAGTGGTGAGGCCTCCTGGATCACCCGCTCGGCGTTGACCGGGTCACCGAGCCACTCCCCCAGGCGTCGGGTCACCTCGGCGTCGAGATACCTCTCGCGGATCGTCTGCTCGGTCAGGAAGTTCTCGGCGACGAACTGCTCGAGGCTGCGAGCCAGCATGTCCTTCCGTCGCGGGATGATCGCCGTGTGCGGGACCGGCAGCCCCAGCGGATGACGGAACAGCGCCGTCACCGCGAACCAGTCCGCGACGGCGCCGACCATGGCGGCCTCGGAGGCGGCGTTGACATAGCCCCACGCGCCCTCGCGGCCGTGGGTCAGGAGGAAGACGACTGCGGCCAGCACGAGCAGCCCGGTGGCCATCAGGCGCATCCGCCGCAGATTGGCTCTCCGGGCGGCGTCGCCCTCGCTGAGGAGGGATGGGCCGGGCCGGAACGCAGTCGCCGTCGCCGGGGGCACTGGTCTCACTCCTCCCAGACGTGACGCGCGACGGCGGGATCGGACCCGACGAAGACCAGCCGGTAGTCCGAGATGTCGCTGGTCGGGACGAGGAAGGCTGCCGTGCCTGACTCGACGTCACCCTCGTCGTAGACCATGAGGCCCCACAGGGTCGTGTCGGCCCAGGCGATGGCGCACTGGCTCCCCGAGGGGTCCAGCAGCACGAAGTCGGTGATCGAGGTGAAGCCCATGCCGCTGACGTGTCTGGCGGTGACCTCCGCCTCCCAGACGAGCGGCGGCTCCTCGGGCAGCCTGAAGTCGGTCTCCCGGATGGTTGGCTTGTCCACGACGACGCTGAAGCGGTCGCCGAGTGCGCTCTCGACCTCGACTGCATCGCCCCACCCGGCAGAGGCGGGCTGCCCGGCCTCGAAGGCCACCTCCTCCCGTGTGGAGCAACCGATCGGGACGCCGCCACCCTCGGGCGGTGTCGGCCCGGTCGCCGCCGGTGGTTGGCTTGTTGGAGGAGCGGCGGCCGGGGGTGGCGGAGTCGTGGGAGCCGCGTCGCCGTGGTCCGAGGCCGTCGGTGCCTCAGTGGCCTCCGTGGTCGGTGTCTGCGTGGTGCCCGCGCTCTCGCGTGTGCGCACGGGCGGCTGGCTCGCCGTTGGCGTCTCTGGAGCTGCGGTGTGCTCCCCGAACCCCGGCGGCAGCGAGACCTGCTCGGTGTCGGGTGCCGCTCCGCCACAGGCCGTCAGCGTCAGGGCCAGCGTGGCAGCCGTTCCCAGTGCGCCGATTCGCGGCCATCGGGCTGTCCTCATCAGCGTCCTTCCCCAGGGGCTCGCGCCCACTCCAGCACTGTCCGGCATCAGGGTACGTCGCTGCTGCACCGTGCCCGACCTGGTCGACAGCCGCAACGCGTGCCGACACTGCCCGAGGTCGGTCGAAGCAGTAGGGAGGTGCGGTTGGGAATGCCGTCCTCCCGGGGACGTGACACTGCTCTGCCCCGGCGCACCAATGAGTCGACTGGAGCACCTCAAGACACCAATGAGTCGGCTGGTGCACCTCAAGACACCAATGAGTCGGCTGGTGCACGAGGCGACACCGATGTCACGTCTCCCACGATCGACCAGGGGCAGGGGCGTGCGACCACACAGGTGTGGGGTGGTGGCCCACGCGGTGTGCGCGGTTGGTCGTCAGGCCACGCCCCGGTCGGACAGGTCGACCGATGCCTCGGCGAGGTCGACGAAGCGGCACAGGGCGTTGACCAGGCGCAGCTGTTCGGGGGTGCTGACCGGCGACTCCAGCAGGGCGGGGCTGCCGACGACGATCGCGAGCGCCTTCGCGCGCGACACCGCGACGTTGACCCGGTTGCTGTCGAGCAGGAAGCCCACGCCGCGGGGCGCGTCGTGCGCGCTGGAGCTGGCCATCGAGAAGATCACGACAGGTGCCTGCCGCCCCTGGAACCTGTCGACCGTGCCGACCTGGATCCCCTCGGGCAGAGTCTCCTGCAGCAGCCTGACCTGGGCGTTGTAGGGCGAGACGACGAGGATGTCGGTCAGGCCGATCGGGGAGACCTCCCCTGCGGCGTCGGTCCACGTGGTGTCGAGCAGCTCGTCGACCAGGGCGGCCACGGCCGCCGCCTCCTCCGCAGAGTCCGAGGCGTTGCCCTCGTGCACCACGGGGACCCAGCGCAACCCGGAGCCGTCCAACCCGGAGCCGTCCAACCCGGAGCCGTCCACACCGGAGCCGCTCAACCCGCTCAGGCCGTTGACCCGCTGGCGCTCCAGGCCCGGGACCGACTCGAGCCGCGAGGCGTAGGACAGGTCGGAGACGAACCGGGTGATCTCCGGGTGCATCCGATAGGTCCGGTCCAGGAAGATCCCGCGATCCGCAGCGATCGTGTCGGCCCCGTCGATCAGGTGCTCCAGCGCGGACCGGCCGGCGCCGTAGGGGTGTGTGCCCTGGGTGACCTGGGGCAGCTGCTGCGGGTCACCGAGCAGCACGATCCCGCGCGTGGCCGCCTGCGCCACAGCCAGCGCGTTCGCGAGCGCGAACTGCCCCGCCTCGTCGACGACCAGCACATCCACCGAGTCCGCCATGCCCTGCCGGGACCACAACCAGGCCGTGCCGCCGATCAGCGTCGCGCCCTCCTCGATCGCCTTCTCGATCTCCTTGTTGTCCCCGACGATCCGCACGGGACCGCTCTGGCCCGCTGGCACCATGCCCTTGCGCACGCCCGGCCGCCCCACCCCCTCGATGAGGTGCGTGATCACTGCGTGCGAGTTGGCGGTGATCCCGACGCGAAGCCCCGCGTCCAGGAGGTCGCGGATCAGCTTGGTGCCGGAGTAGCTCTTGCCCGACCCGGGCGGCCCCTGGACGGCCAGCACCTGCCGGTCCAGCGCACGACCCACGCGCCGGACCACGTCACCGGGCGCCTCGTCACCCACCGGCTCCATGCCGCTAGGCACCTGACCGGCGAGCAGTGCCGCCCCCAGGGTGTCCCGGCCCGCGAGGGTGTCCTGCGCCAGTCGCTTGAGTGAGTCCTGCAGCGCCTCGGCCCGCACCACTCCACTGCTCACCAGACCGGTCGGGGAGGCCGGCTCCTTGCTCTTGCCCCGCCTGATGATGACGAAGCCACCCTCCGGGTCGATCTCCTGGACGGTGCCGACCGTGGTGTGGTCCCGGGCGTCGTCCACCTGCGCACCGACCCCGATCGCGGTCTCCTGCGGCGGGAACTCGTAGCGCCACAGCACGGACCGGGCGATCGTGCCCACCTCGACGGGCGAGCCCAGACCACCCAGCGTCGCGGCCCGGTCCTCGACCAGCTCCTCGTCGCTCATCTCCGCCGTGCGGTAGTAGTCCCACCATCCCTGCTTCTGCTCCCGCCGGTGGAAGCCGATGCAGCCCGCGAGCAGCTCCTGCCCGACCGCGACCAGGCGCTCGGCGATCGCGGTCTCCTCCTGCATCGCCTCGCTGTCGGTGGCCTCGGCGCGCTCCTCGGGTGCCGGGCGCCCCAGGGTGGTCCCGAACAGCGCACCCGCCTCGTCCCGCCGCTCTTCCAGCCACTCGTGCAGCGCCCACGTCGACCGCACGTCCTCGCGGTTGTAGTCGGCCAGCCGCTGCAGGATCGACTGGTCGGTGCGGCCCTGCGCCAGCCACCGCTCGTACTCCACCACGGAGGTGAGCGCGTCGGCGACCTCGTCGCCCACGCCGGTGCGGGTGTGGTCCCAGTAGAACGCCTCGAGCTTCTTGATCGAGTAGCTCGGCTTGCTGATCTGCAGGCTCTGCCGGACCACGGCGTAGAGGTCGATGAACCGCTCCCCGCGCAGCAGCATGTCCAGCTCGGTCTCGGCGGTCGCATACTGCTGCGCCATCCGCTTCAGGGCCGTCTGCTCGTAGGCCGCGTAGTGGTAGATGTGCATGCCCGGGAACTGCCGCCACCGCGCATCGAGCCAGGTCAGCAGGTCGCCGGTCAGCTGCTTCTCCTCGGCCCGGTCGTGCGCCCACCAGGCCAGGAACTCCTCGTCGCGGGTCCAGACGCCCGCGAGGTACTCCCGCCCGGCACCGTCCTCGGCGAACGGGTCGCCCTCGAAGTCGAGATAGACGTCGCCCGGGTCGGGCTCGGGCAGCAGCTCGAGACCCTCACCGCTGCGCGGCGACAGCAGCTCGTATGCCGGCACACCGGTGTCCCGCTCGCTCACCTGGAGCCGGGCCTGGCTCCGGAGGCGGTCGCGGGTGCCGCTGCTCAGGACCCCGGTGAGCGCTTCGTCGCTGGCGCGGGCGAGTGCCGCGACGGTCGTGATGCCGGCGGCCTCGAGGCGCTCACGCTGGTCGGTGCGCAGCCCGGCCACCAGCACCAGGTCGTCACGGTCCTCCCACTCCTGCTCGCAGTGGGACTTCCAGCGGCACCGCCCGCAGTGGGGCACCTTGACCGACCGGGTCGGCGTGTCACCGGCCACGAAGCCCTCGAGCCGCTCCCGCGTGCGCCGAGCGTAGGACTCGACGTCGACCAGCCGCCACGGGTTCTCGGCACCGTCACCGGTCACCACGACCAGCTGCTCGGGCGCCACGCCCTGGATCCGCTCCAGGTGCTGGGCGTAGGACGCCATCTGCAGCAGCGCCGCCGTCTGCAGGTGCCGGGCCAGCTTGGTGTCGGCCACGTCGTAGGACCAGTCACCCAACCGGCTCGGGCGATCCACCCGGAGCAGGAAGTCGGCGTAGCCCACCCAGGTGTCGTCCCCGAAGGCGGCCTGGTAGATCACCTGCGCCCCGGCATACATGGCCTGCACGGTCGCCGCCTCCCGCTCGGCGACGGATCCGCGGTCGGGCACCTCCACCACGCTCAGACCCCGGGCCCTGAGCTCGGCGAGGTAACCCCGCTCGTGCGCCAGGCCCTTGTCGAAGATCATCTGCACCTGCTCGTCGAAGCCTCCCCCCGCGGGCACCTCCAGCTGCTCCCGGACCGCCCGGAGGTCGAGGGTCGTCGCGTGGGCACAGGCCAGGTGCGTGGTGAGGTCGGTGGCGCTGAGCCGCGGACGGCCGTCGATCAGGTGCATGGCCTCACCATCGCACGGGACACCGACAGGCCGGCCGGGTGACTGCCGTGCCACGATGAGGCCCATGAGAGCAGTCGTGTGGGACGGACCTGGCACACCGATGACGGTCGAGGAGGTGCCCGTGCCGCGCCCTGGGCCGGGCGAGGCCCTGGTGCGGGTCGCCGCCACCGGCGTCTGTCACACGGACCTGCACGTGATCAAGGGCGAGGTCGCCTTCCCGGCACCCGGCGTCCTGGGACACGAGATCTCCGGGCACGTCGAGGAGCTCGGCGAGGGCGTCTCCGGCCTGGCGGTCGGTGACCGGGTCGTCGGGGCCTTCATCATGCCGTGCGGCACCTGCCACCAGTGCGAGGCCGGGCGGGACGACCTGTGCGAGCCCTTCTTTGCGCAGAACCGTCTGCGCGGCAACCTCTTTGACGGCACGTCGCGGCTCACCCGGGGCGACGGGTCACGGCTGTCGATGTACTCCATGGCGGGGCTCGCGGAGTATGCCGTGGTGCCGGTGACCGCCCTCACTCCCCTGCCCGACGGGTTGCCCCTGGAGGAGTCCGCGGTGCTCGGCTGCGCCGCGTTCACCGCGTACGGCGCCCTCGCCCGTGCCGGCGGCGAGCTAACGGGCCGCTCGGTCGCGGTCGTCGCCGTCGGTGGGGTCGGCTCCAGCATCATCCAGTTCGCCCGGCACCTCGGCGCGGACCCGATCATCGCGGTCGACGTGGACGACGCCAAGCTCGAGGTCGCGCGCGACCTCGGCGCGACCGTCACCGTCAACTCGACCACGACCGACGCCCGCGAGGCGGTGCTGGAGGCCACCGGCGGAGCCGGCGTCGACCTGGCGCTGGAGGTCATCGGCCGGCCGGAGACCGTGGAGCTCGGCCTGTCCCTGCTGCGCGAGGGCGGCCAGCTCGTGGTCGTCGGCATCGCCGCCGGCGCGACGACGGCAGCCATCCCGATCACCGGCATGGTCCGGCGTGGCCTGACGATCACCGGCTCGTTCGGCGCGCGCACCCGCCGCGACCTGCCCGAGGTCGTGCGGCTGGCGGCCGAGGGCGCCTTCGACGTGCGCCGGGCGGTCACCCGACGCTTCACCCTCGACGAGGCGCCGGCGGCCTACGACCTGCTGGACGCCGGGCAGATCCGGGGACGCTCGATCGTCGTCATGGGCTGACGCTCAGCTGCCTCCCTCGTTGAGCTCGACCTCGATCGGCTGGAAGCCCTCTCCGACGAGGTCCAGGTCCTCACCCTCGAGGCTGTCCAGCGCCGCCTGGATGTACTCGTTGGTGTAGGCCTCCTCGTCGGGCTCGGCGGTGAGCACGGTCGCACCGTCGACGTTCGCCGTGCCGAGGGAGATGTCCACGGTCTGCGCCCACGCGGCCTCGTCCGTGATGCCGATCCCGTTCGGCGAGGGCCAGATCAGCTTGTTGACCTCGTTCACCATCCACAGCTGGTGGCTCGCGCCCAGCTGCGACCCGTGCTCGACCACGATGGCGGCGGCCTCCTCGGGGTTGTCCCGGGCGAAGATCCAGCCCCGGATCGTGGCACGCAGGAAGGCCTCGGTCGTGTCCTGGTACTCCGCGTCGCTCGCCAGCCGCTCGCTGTCGGCCCACAGCGAGTCCTGCAGCATCGCGGTGCCCTCCTCGTTCCAGTCGATGACCGCGAAGTCCTCGGGCGTGTACAGCTCGCCGGTGTCCGGGTCCACCGTCTCCAGCAGCTGGGCGTACTCGTTGTAGGTCATCGCCTGCGCCGCGTCGATGTCACCGGCCAGCAGCCCCGACATGTCGAACGCCTGCTGCACCAGCGTCACGTCGGCTGCCGGGTCCAGACCGGCCTCGGTCATGCCCGCGAACAGCTCGAACTCGTTGCCGAAGCCCCAGTTGCCGACGTTCTTGCCCGCGAGGTCCGCCGAGGTGGTGATCGGGTTGTCCGCCCAGGACACCTGCAGGGTCCCCGACCGCTGGAAGATCTGGGCGATGCTGGTGATGCCCGCACCCTGCTCGCGCGAGGCCAGTGCCTTGGGCACCCACGCGATCGCGTAGTCCGCCTGGCCGTCGGCGACGACGGTCTGGGGGACGATGTCGGCGCCCCCCTCGCGGATGGTGACGTCCAGGCCCTCCTCCTCGAAGTAGCCCTGGTCGAGTGCCGCGTAGTAGCCCGCGAACTGACCCTGGGCGAACCACTGCAGCTGCAGCGTGACGGGCGTCAGCCCGCCGTCAGCCTCCCCCTCGGCCGAGCCGGGGCTCTCGTCCTCGCTCGTGCCGCCGCCGCAGGCGCTCAGCAACAGCGCCCCGGCCGCCGCCGCAGCGACCAGCCCGGGGATCCTCCTCGTGTGGCCCATGGTGTGTCCTCTCTGTGGTGGTGTGGTGGTGTTAGCCCGTATGACGGCGGGTCGCCGCGCGCTCGAGCAGCAGCGTGAACCCGTAGAACAGGAGACCGAGCGCGATCGAGGCGGCCACGTAGGCCCAGGCGCGCGCGTAGCCGCTCTGGGCGGCGGCGCTGGCGATCCGGGAGCCCAGGCCGTTCTGCAGGCCGCCGAAGTACTCGGCGACCACGGCCGAGATGACGGCCAGCGAGGAGGCGATGTTGAGCCCGGTGAAGATGAAGGGGACGGCGCCGGGCAGGGTCACGGTGCGGGTGACCTGCCAGGGCGTGGCGGCGTAGGACCGCATCAGGTCCCGGTGCACCGGGCTGACCTGCCGCAGCCCACGCAGCGTGTTGAGGAACACGGGGACGAACACGACGAGCGCGACGATCACCCGCCGGGGCGTCTCGCTGGTGGCGCCGAACATGTTGGACAGCACCGGTGCCAGCGCCACGATCGGGACCACCGCGGCCGCTGCCACCAGCGGCGCGACCATCTGGTCCAGCCAGGTCACGCGGGCCGCGACGGCAGCGGTGACCACCGCGAGCAGGGCGCCGACGACGAGCCCGACCAGGGCGTTCGTGCCGGTCGCCCTGGTGGCGTCGACCAGACCGTCCCAGATGGCGCGGATCTGACCCAGGATCTCGGTCGGGGGCGGCAGGAGGTATGCGGGCAGGGCGGCACCCCTGACCAGCACCTCCCAGCCGGCGAGGGCGAGCACGCCCAGCAGGAGGGGGGCGCCGACCCGCACCGCGGTGCCCCTCATCGGGGTGCCCCACCGAGGGCCGGCCGACGGCCGGTGAGCGGGCCGGTGAGCGGGCCGGTGGTCCTCATCGCAGGTCCCGCCCGTGGGCGCCGGAGGCCGGCGTCGGCCTGCCGTGCAGCGCCTCGCGCACCGCGGTGACGGCCGCGAAGAACCGCTCGTCCTCGCGCAGGTCCTCGTCGCGCTGGTCACCGAGCCGGACGTCGACCTCGCCGGTGATCCGGCCGGGCCGCGGGGTCATCACCACGACCCGGTGGGACAGGAACACCGCCTCCGGGATGGAGTGCGTCACGAAGACGACCGCCGCCCCGGTCTCCGAGGTGATGCGGACCAGCTCGGACTGCATCCGCTCCCGGGTCATCTCGTCGAGGGCGCCGAACGGCTCGTCCATGAGCAGCAGCCGGGGGTTCTCGGCCAGCGAACGGGCGATCGCGACCCGCTGCTGCATCCCGCCGGACAGCTGGTCGGGGAAGGAACCGGCGAACTCGCTGAGCCCGACCATCTCCAGCAGCTCGGCGACCCGGCCGCGACGCGTCGCGCCGTCGGCCCCGTGCAGCCGCAGCGGGAGCTCGACGTTGTCGGCGACACTGCGCCAGGGCAGCAGGCCGGCGCTCTGGAAGGCGATCCCGTAGTCCTGGTCGAGGCGGGCCCGGCGCGCGCTCTTGCCGAAGACCTCGATCGTCCCGGCGGTCGGGCTGTCCAGGTCGGCCACGAGCCGCAGCAGCGTCGACTTGCCGCAACCGGACGGCCCGATCAGGGACACGAACTCCCCCGGGTCGACCACGAGGTCCACCTGGTGCAGCGCCTCCACCTGGCCGCGGCGGCCGGTGAAGACCTTGTCGACCCCGGCCACCCGGACCGCGGGATCGCCTCCGGAGGTCGGCGTGGTCGCGGTCGCGGGCACGGTGAGACGGTCCTGTGTCATGCGGTCTCCTCCTGACGTCGGTAGCGGCCCAGGGCCAGCCCCAGCAGATAGACCAGCCCGGCCGCGAACAGCCCCAGCAGCACGGCCCCGGCGATGGGTGCCCAGGCCTTCGCGGGGTCGGCGGACCCGGACTGGGCGTACTCGATGATCAGCCGCCCGATCCCGCCCTTGTGGCCCGTGGACACCTCGGCGACGACCGCGCCCAGGATCGCGGCCGCGGTGGCCAGGCGCAGCGCGGGCAGGAGGTAGGGGACGGCGGCGGGCAGCCGCAGGCGCAGCAGCGTCGTCCACCACGACGTGGCGTAGGTCCGGAAGAGGTCGGTGTGGGCGGCCTCGGGCGACTTCAGGCCGCGCAGCGCCCCCACGGCCATGGGGAAGAAGGCCAGGTAGCTGGCGATGACGCCCACGCTCATCCAGGTCTCCCACTGCACCGGACCCAGCTGCAGCCGCCCGCCCCAGCTCACCACCAGGGGGGCCAGGGCGATGAGCGGCACGGTCTGGCTCAGGATCAGCCACGGCTGCACCGCCCACTCGGCGACCACGAAGCGCTGCATCAGCAGCGCCAGCAGGATGCCGACCACCGTGCCGAGCAGCAGGCCCGCCGTGGCCGTGCCGAGGGTGACCAGGGCCGCCTGGACCACGGCCAGCCACACCGGTGCCGCGCCCTCGATACTGGTCGCCGGCTCGAGGGCACGTCCGATCATGTCCCAGACGTGCGGCATACCCAGGTCGGTGGTGCGGGGCAGCACCGCCTGGCCGGCGACCGTCACTCCCTCGGCGGGACCGAGCGCCTTGTAGCCCTCCCAGAGGACGACCAGCCCCAGCACCCCAGCCGCCCCGAGGGCCACCGGCCGCCAGCGCACGCTGCCAACAGCCATCAGGACTTCGCCACGACGTGCTCGCGCAGGGCGGGGATGATGATCTCGCCGTACTGCCGCAAGGTCTCCTCCTTGCTGTCGTGCATCACGTAGGCGGCGAACTGGTCGACCCCGAGGTCCTTGAGCGCGGTGAGCTTGTCGATGTGGTCCTGGGCCGTGCCGAGCAGGCAGAACCGGTCGACGATCTCGTCCGGCACGAAGTCCACGTGGTCGTTGTCGGTCCGGCCGTGGGTGTTGTAGTCGTAGGTGGTCCGGCCGGCGATGTAGTCGGTCAGCGCCTGCGGGATCTCCCCCGACGTGCCGTAGCGGTCGACGAGGTCGGCGATGTGGTTGCCGACCATGCCGCCGAACCACCGGCTCTGCTGCCGCTGGTGGTCCAGGTCCGTCCCGACGTAGGCCGGTGCGGACACGCAGATCTTGATCGACAGCGGGTCGCGACCGGCCCGCTCGGCCGCGTCCCGGACCGCCTGGATCATCCACCGGGTGATGTCGATGTCGGCCAGCTGCAGGATGTAGCCGTCAGCGACCTCACCGGTGAGGGCCAGCGCCTTCGGCCCGTAGGCGGCGACCCAGACCTCGAGGGAGGAACCGGTCGACCACGGGAACCGCAGGGTCGCCCCCTCGTGCTCCACCGACCGTGAGTTGGCCAGCTCCCGGATCACCCGGACGCTCTCGCGCAGGGTCCGCAGCGTGGACGGCCGGCCGTTGAGCACCCGCACGGCCGAGTCGCCGCGCCCGATCCCGCACACCGTGCGGTTGCCGTACATCTCGTTGAGCGTGGCGAACACGCTCGCGGTCACGGTCCAGTCGCGGGTGAGCGGGTTGGTGACGAACGGTCCGACCCGCACCTTGCGGGTCGCGGCCAGGATCGCCGAGTGGATGACGTAGGGCTCCTGCCACAGCAGGTGGCTGTCGAAGGTCCAGACGTGGCTGAAGCCGTGGTGCTCCGCGAGCTGCGCGAGCTGGACGACCCTGCTGGAGGGCGGGTTGGTCTGGAGTACCGCTCCGAAGTCCATGCCGGTCTCAGATCAGGTACTGACTGAGGCCGCGCTTGAGGTAGCGCCCGTGGCCCGCCGAGCCGAGGTACTGGTCGTCGTCGACGACCACCCGCCCCCGGGAGAGCACCGTGTCGACGTGCCCGTCGATCTCGAACCCCTCCCACGCGGCGTAGTCCATGTTCATGTGGTGCGTCTTGTCCAGCCCGATGGAGGTCTGGCCCTTCGGGTCGTAGACGACGATGTCGGCGTCGGCACCGGGCGCGATGAGACCCTTGGTGCCGTAGAGCCCGAACATCCGCGCCGGGGTGGTGGAGGTCAGCTCGACCCACCGCTCCAGGCTGATCTCGCCGGTGACCACCCCCTGGTACATGAGGTTCATCCGGTGCTCGACGGAGCCGATGCCGTTGGGGATCGCGCGGAAGTCGCCGCGGCCGAGCTCCTTCTGGTCCTTCATGCAGAACGGGCAGTGGTCGGTGGAGACCATCTGCAGGTCGTTGGTCCGCAGGCCCTGCCACATCGCGTCCTGGTGCCCCTCGGCCCGGGAGCGCAGCGGCGTGGAGCAGACCCACTTGGCCCCCTCGAAGCCCGGCGCCCCCAGCTGCTCCTCGAGGGACAGGTAGAGGTACTGCGGGCAGGTCTCGCCGAACACGTTGCGCCCGCGCCCGCGCGCGGCGGCCAGCTGCTCGACGGCCTGCTTGGCGCTGACGTGCACGACGTAGAGCGGTGCCTCGGTGACGTCGGCGAGCATGATCGCCCGGTGCGTGGCCTCCTCCTCCATCTGCCACGCCCGCGCGATCCCGTGGTAGTAGGGGCTGGTCTTGCCCTGGTTGTACAGCTGCTCGGCCAGCACGTCGATCGCCGGGCCGTTCTCCGCGTGCATCATGGTCAGCAGGCCCAGGTCGGCGGCCTTCTGCATGGCCTTGAGGATCTGGGCGTCGTCGCTGTAGAAGACGCCCGGGTAGGCCATGAACAGCTTGTAGCTGCTGATCCCCTCGTCGAGCAGGGTCTCCATCGACTTGAGCGAGAACTCGTCGACTCCCCCGATGATCTGGTGGAACCCGTAGTCGATGGCGCAGTTGCCCTCGGCCTTGCCGTGCCAGGCGGCCAGGCCGTCCTCGACGCGCTCGCCATAGCGCTGGATCGCGAAGTCGATGATCGTGGTCGTCCCGCCCCAGGCGGCCGCCCGGGTGCCGCTCTCGAAGGTGTCCGAGGCCTCGGTCCCGCCGAACGGCATCTGCATGTGCGTGTGCGCGTCGATGCCGCCGGGGATCACGTACTTGCCGGTCGCGTCGATCACCGTGTCCACGCTGCCGGCGAGGTCGTGGCCGAGCACGGTGGAGCCCGGCGACAGGACGGCCACGATCTTCTCGCCGTCGACGAGGACGTCGGCCTCGGTGCGTCCGGTGGAGGAGACGACCGTGCCGCCCCTGATGTATGTCGTGGTCATGGTCTTCCTCTCAGGGCCGCGCGATCTGGGTGTAGGAGTCCGGGCGACGGTCTCGGTAGAACTGCCAGTCGTCGCGCATCTGCTGCACCATGTCGAGGTCGAGGTCGCGGACCAGCACCTCCTCGGACTCCGAGGAGCCGCGCTCTCCGACGAAGTTGCCGCGCGGGTCGATGACCTGGCTGGTGCCGTAGAAGTCGACGGCGTCCTCGCCGTACTCGTTGTCCTCGCGGCCGACCCGGTTGGGCTGCAGCACGAAGTAGCCGTTGGCCACGGCGGCGCAGGGGCCCTCGACCTCCCAGAGCCGGTTGCTCAGGCCCGGCTTGGTGGCGTTGGGGTTGAACACCATGTGTGCGCCGTTGAGCCCCAGCTCGCGCCACCCCTCGGGGAAGTGCCGGTCGTAGCAGATGTAGGCCCCGACCTTGCCGACCGCGGTGTCGAACACCGGGTAGCCCAGGTTGCCGGGACGGAAGTAGAACTTCTCCCAGAACTTGTCCAGGTGCGGCAGGTGGTGCTTGCGGTAGGAGCCCAGCACCGAGCCGTCGGCGTCCACGACCACGGCGGTGTTGTAGTAGACGCCGGTCTGCGCCTCCTCGTAGATCGGGAGGATGGAGACCAGCCCCAGCTCCTTGGCCAGCGCGGCGAACCGCTGCACGATCGGACCGTCGACGGGCTCGGCGTAGCGGTAGTACTTGGCGTCCTGGGTGATGCCGAAGTAGGGACCGTAGAAGAGCTCCTGGAAACAGATCACCTCCGCCCCGTCCGCGGCCGCGTCCCGGGCGAACTGCTCGTGCTTGTCCAGCATCGAGTCCTTGTCCCCGGTCCAGGTGGTCTGGGTGATTGCTGCTCGCACGATGGCCATGTCTCTCCAGTTCGTCGGCGCTGACGTCTGCGAAGGTGTGTCTGCTTCTCCCCGATGAGACCAAGATCACGGTGGACTCCGCGGGATCGCCACCATACCCGTGGGCGCGCCCGGGGGGAACAGCCTTTGTGCGCGAGTTTCCGTGTCGTCCGCGTCTCCTCAGCGCACCCGCAGCACGGGCCCGTCGACCACCGCCTCGAAACCGTCGACGGTGAGGACGGCCCGCAGGTCGTAGGACCCCTTGGCGGCGCCGCGCACGAGGGCGAGGTACTCCTCCTCGTCGACGAACTCCATGTCGAAGGTCTCGACCACCTCACCGCCCTGGCGCAGCTCGAGCACCGCCCCGTCGACCTGGACCCGCTGGCCGTCGGCACCGGTCAGCGCGAGCTTGACCAGCTGGACCCTGCCCTTGCCGCCGGCGAGGTTCCACGCGACGTCGTAGGCGTAGTGAGCGACCTGGCGCGTCTGGCTCACCTCGTTGCCGAGGGTGTCGGTGGCCACGACGGTCACCTCCTGGGCACCCTCCACGAGCGGCACGACCACGGTGAACGACCCGTCCGCCGCGACGTCGACCGGCTCACCCTGGACGGTCACCGTGACCGGCTCGGCGAACGCGTCCGAGACCGTGCCGGTGACCGTGACCTCCGGCTCGAGCACCGCGGTGCCCTCACCGGGGGTCCAGGACAGCTCGGGTGCCGTCGTGTCCAGTGCCACCACCAGGGGCTCGCTCTCGGTCGTGCCGAGCTCGTTGGCGGCCACGGCGACCAGGGTGTTCTCGCCCTCGGTCAGCCCGACCGTCGCGGTGTAGGTCCAGTCGTCGGCCGGGACGACCGTCGCCAGCACCTCCTCGCCACGCAGGATCTGCACCTCGTCGGCTCCGACCGCCCGGCCGCTGACCTGGACCGGGCTCGTCCCGACCAGGGTCTGCGGGGTCGTCAGCGTCGGCACCTGTGGCGGCGCGAGCAGCAGCCACTCGAGGGAGTCGAGGACCACCTGCTCGGTGCCCTCGGTCCACCCGCGGTCCGGCCCCATGTAGTCCGAGACCGCCGCGAAGCTCAGCAGCAGGTGACCGCTGAGGTCGGTGCGCTGCTCGAAGGCCACGGCCGTGCCCACCGGGGACCCGGCCACGGTGAGCGTGGCCAAGGACTCGCCCCGGTATGCCGACAGCCAGCTGTAGTAGCCGTCGTCCGCGACGATGTGGGCCGGGTCCGCGACGTCGGCGAACACCGGGTGCGCGGCCAGCGCCGTCAGCCCCACGGGTCCGTCGCGGTAGCCCTGGCCACCGACGGTGACTCCCTCGCCGTGCTCCTCGAGCAGCCGGAGGCCGCCCTCGGTGACGCCGTGGGTGCCGCTGAAGACCAGGTCCACCTGGGCGGTGTCGGCAGCCGCGACCAGGGCGTCGAACTCCGCGGCGGTCGGCTCGCCACCGTTGACGACGACCACGCTGTAGTCGTCGATGGCTGCGACGACGTCCCCCCAGGCGACCTCCTCGGAGGCCACCCCCTCGGAGACCAGGAACTCGGTCAGGTCTCCGCGCACGTCGCCCAGGACGCCGACCTGGATCGGGGAGATCTCCACCGTGAGCGCCGCGGGCTCCTCGCCCACGGTCACCTCGGTGGTGACGACCACGTGGTTCGGGCCCTGGACGGTGAGCGTGTAGTCCCCGACCAGCAGCGGCTCGAGCACGGCCGTGCCGTCCGCACCCGAGGCGACGGACGTGTCGGTCGGTCCCGCGGCCTCGACCTGCGCGCCGGCGACCGGCTGGCCGGTGACGTCGTCGAGGACCGTGACGGTCAGGGCCGACTCGGCCAGCGGGGTCAGCTCGATGTCGTGCAGCAGGCTCTGCTCCGGCGCGACGGTGACCGTCGCGGTGTAGGGCTCGAACCCGTCCGCGGTCGCCTCGAGGGTGACCTCACCGGAGGCCACGCCGAGCTGGTAGGCCCCGTCGGGACCGGTCTCGGCGCGGGTCGCCGTCCCGGCGACGGTCACCTCGGCACCCTCGACGGGGCCGCCGTTGCCGGTGACCGTCCCGTGGACGTCGCTCTGCCGGGCCTCCATCGCCCAGGCGACACCGTTGAGCGTGATGCGCTCGGCGTCGGTGGTCCAGGCCTTGATCGGCGAGCCGTAGGAGCTCGCCCCCAGGTTGCCCAGCAGCAGGTGCACCGAGCCCGGAGTGACGAAGTCGTAGGCCAGTCCCAGATCGAAGGTGGTGCCGGTCTCGGGGTGCACCGTCTGCGCCAGCGCCGTGCCGGAGTAGCCGGCGAAGGACTGGAACTGCTGGTTGAGGCCCGGGTTGGTGAGCAGCGTGACCGTCTCACCGACGTCGTAGCCCTCCAGGACGGGGTGCTCGGCACCGACCAGGTAGCCGACCGCGTCCGGCTCGAAGTCGCTGTCCACGGACTCGGGGTCCCCGGTGTACTTCGACAGGGTGCGGATCGACCCGGAGCCGTACTGCGAGGGCAGGATCAGCGACACGTCGTGGGCGGCGGCCTCGTCGAGGAAGGCTGTGAACTCCTCCGCCGTGGGCTCCAGGCTGGCGCCGTTGACGAAGGCCAGGTCATAGGCCCCGGTCGTCAGGTCCACCTGGGCGAGCTCGCGATAGCCGAACCGCTCGATCGTGTAGCCGTTGGCCACCAGGAAGTCGCCCATCGAGCCGTTGAACAGGTCGCCGACGAGCGCGAGGTGCTTGGTCACGCCCAGGCGTGCCTCGGCCGTGGCCGGTGAGCCGTCGGCCACGGTGACGTCGACGAAGTCGGTGACCTGCCCCTCGGCCCTGGCCACGAGCATCCACTCACCCGCTGGCAGGTGCTCGAAGGTGAACGTGCCATCGGCAGCTGTGGTGTCGGCATACTCCGTGCCGTCCACGAGCACCGAGGCTCCGGCGACCGGCTCTCCGGAGGCCGACAGGACCGTGCCGCTGACCCCGGCCCCGGGTGACCGGGGCAGGGTGATCGAGGAGGCGGTCGACTCTCCCTCGGCGACGGTGACGGTCGTGCTGGCCGCCTCGTAGCCGAAGGTGGTCGCCGTCAGGGTCCAGGTGCCCGGCTCGAGCGGTATGACGTAGCTCCCGTCTCCCTCACGCGCCGGGTAGGTGCGGCCCGTCTCCTCGACGGTGACCGTCGCCTCCAGCGGTGTGCCGTCCGAGGTGACGACCGTGCCGCGGGTGTCCGCGCCGAGCCCGTCGGCGGTCAGCGCCCACTGCAGCGCGTTGGTCAGCGACCGTGAGGTCTCCGGCGTGAAGTAGAACTCCGCGAGGTCCCGGGTGCCGACCGCGCCGTACGAGGTGGCTCCGTTGGTCGACAGCAGGACGTCGACCGCACCGACGGTGCGGCCGTCATAGGCGATGGCGTCACCGGTGGTGCCGTCCCCGCTCACGATCGTGGCGACCGTGGTGCCGGAGTAGCCGGTGAAACCGGCGTACATCCGGTTGTGGTCGGTGGGGGCGAACGTCTGCGGCAGCCCCTGGGTCAGGGGGTGCTCCACCGTGACCGTCGTGGTCACGTCACCGTCCAGCGAGCCCTCGACCCAGGTCTCGGGGTTGCCGTAGAGGGGGACCATGTCCTCGATGACTCCCCGGTCGCGGTTGCCCGTCCAGACCACCGGGAGGTCGTTGCGGTTGGCGTGGTCCAGGAAGGTCGGCAGGGTGGCCCTGGCCGACGGTGGGTCGTTGACCAGGACCATGTCCAGCTCGGCCAGCGCCGCGCCGTCGGTCCAGTCCACCACGACCGGCTCGTAGCCCCAGTCGGTGAGGAACGCACTGAGCCGTCCCTCGTGGACCCCCGAGGTCGAGTCGCCGACCACGCCGACCTGCGCGGACTCCAGGATGACGGCGTCCTCGGTGTGCGCGCCGCTCACCATCGTGAACGCGTGCAGCGTGCGGATGTAGCCGTCCAGCTCGATCTCCAGCTCCTGCTCGCCGGCCTCGACGCGCGGGAAGGAGTAGCGGCCCTGGGCGTCGGTCACCGTCTCCAGCGGGGTGCCGACGATGCGCACGACCGCGCCCTCGACGGGCACGCCGTCCACCGCGGGACCACTCCCGGCCGGCAGGCCGGTCCCGGGCAGCTGCGCCCCGTTGACCGTGCCGCTGAGCGCCCCGATGTCACCCAGCTCCAGGACGACGTCGAGGACCTGGGCCGCACCGTCCACGACGGTGATCTCGTGCGTCTGCTCGAGGTAGCCGAAGGCGCTGATCTCCACCGTGTGCGTGCCGTCCGGCAGGCCGAGAAGGAACTCGCCGTCGGTGGACGTGGTCGCGGCCCAGGTGGTGCCCACGACACCGACCCGGGCGTCCGGGACCGGCAGCCCGTCCGGGTCGGTGACCGACCCGGTGACCTGGGCCAGGCCCGGGGACCCGGCGTAGCGGACCGCGTTGAGGAAGAGCTGGCGCCCCTCCGGTGCCCACTCCACGTCGGTCTCCGTGCCGGCGCTGACGAACAGTCCGCTGAGCAGCACGTGCACGCTGTCCGGCGTGCGCACGTCATACGCGATGCCCGCACCGACCGGGGTGCCGGCCGTGCCGACGGTGGCCAGGACGGTCCCCTGGTAGTCGACGAGGTAGGGCGCGTCGGTGTTGCCGTTGAGGTAGATCACCGGCTCCTCGCCCAGACCCGCGGTGATCGGGTGGTCGACCACGCCGGTGAGCTCCTTGGGCGCGCTGCCGTAGCCGCCGAAGCGCTCCACGTCGGCGGGGTTGCCCGTGAGGTCGGACAGCTCGTAGATGCCGCGCGTGTTGACCGGGCTGTTGGCTGCGGGGAAGACCACGCTGACGCCCGCGGCGTCGAAGGCCGCGAGGTTGTCCAGCCACTGCTGGTCGGGGATCGTCGCGGGGTGGTTGAGGATCACCACGTCGTAGTCCTCAAGCTGCTCCATCACCTCCCAGCCGAGGGCCGTCGCGGGGATCCCCTCGGCAGTCAGGAAGTCGGTGATCCGGTTGCTGTAGTCCCCCACGACGGCGACCGAGGGGGCCGCGACGAGGGTGAGGTCCAGGTCGGTGACCGTGCCCGCGGTCACCTGCACGCCCTCGACCGTCGTCGCGGTGAAGCCGTCGGCCGAGGCGGTGACCGCATAGCTGCCGACCGCCAGGTCGGCGAGAAGGTAGCTGCCGTCGGTGCCGGTGGTGACGGGCTCGCCGCCCTCCACCGAGACCTGTGCGCCGGGCACCGGCGCCCCCGAGGCGGTGCTCACGGTGCCGCCGATGGCCCCGTTGTCGGAGGCGGTGAGCCCCACGGCAACGTCGGTGGTCCCACCGGTGGTGACGGTGACGGCCTGCTCGAGCGCCGTCATCCCGGGGGCCGTGAGGCGCAGGGTGTGCTCGCCGGCCGGGAGGAACAGGTCACCCCTGCCGCCGGGCAGCGCCTGCTGCTCGAACGAGCCGACGACGCTGACGTCGGCGTCGACCGCGCCGTCCGGGCCGGTCACCGTTAGCGCGACCGTCCCGAACTCGGCGGTCGTCCCGTGCTCGACAGCGGCCACGAAGACGGCCTCCGCGCCGGGGGCCCAGGTCTCCTCCGGGCCGACGAGCACGCTGGCGGAGTGGCTGGGCAGCAGCACCTGGACGGAGTCGTCCGAGGTGCGGTCGTAGCCGATGCCGGTGCCGCGCGCACCGTCCTCGTCGCTGCCGAGGGTGGCCAGGGTGCCGCCCTCGTAGCCCTCGAGCCAGGCGTGGTAGCTGCCGGTCAGGATCGGGTAGCGGTCCTGGTCGATCGGCGCGGTGACCGGGTGGGCGACCGGGTGGGTCAGCCAGACCCGGCCTCGGTCGCTGGACTGGGTGGCCAGGGTTGCCGCGCTGCCCCGCGCGGCGAGCACCTGGTCGATGCTGCCGCTGGTCGCGCCCCAGCTGTCCAGGGCGATGATGCTGGTGCCGGCGGCGTCGGCGCCGGCCAGGATCGCCTCGATGTGCTCGACGTTGTCGCGGGCGTAGTCGCCCGACGTGCCGTTGAGCACGATCGCCTGGTACTGCTCGGGTGCCTGCGCCGCCTCGGCGAAGGTCAGCTCGTCGACCGAGAAGCCCTGGTCCCGGAGGATGCCGGACAGCCGGCTGCGGTAGTCGGCGACGACCGCCAGGTCGAAGCCGTCCAGAGCGACCGCGAGCGTGGTGGTCTCACCGGTGGTGACCGTGACCGTCTCCTCGTGGGGGGCCCAGCCGGTCAGCTCGACCCGCACCCGCCAGTCGCCCTCGGCGACCGGGTCGATGGTGAAGGTGCCGTCGGCGGCGGTGGTGGCCGGCTCGAGCGGCACGCCGTCCAGCGTGACGGTGGCACCCTCCAGCGGGTTGCCCTCGGCGTCGGTCACCGTGCCGCTCACCGCGCCGTCGCCGACCGCGGTCAGGGCCGCGTCGACCGTCACGCCGGAGGTGGCGCGGAGCGTGATCTCCTCGGTGTGGGTGGACAGGCCGTAGCGGCTGATCCGCAGGGTGTAGTCGCCGGCCGGGGCACGCAGCTCGTAGGCGCCTGTCGCCGGGTCGGTGGTCGTCCCGTGCGGGGTCCCGACCAGCTCGACGGTGGCCTCGACCGGCCCGTCGGGTCCGGTCACCGTGCCGCTGACGGTGCCGGTGGAGCGGTAGGTGGCGACGGTGCCGTCGCGGGAGACGAAGACCACGCTGTCGTCGGACACCGCGGTCGAGGACAGGATCGGGGCGGGCAGCTGGTCCTCCCAGAGCCGCTCGCCGGAGGTGGCGTCGAGGGCGTAGACACCCCAGTTCTGCGAGGCCCCGAGGACCACGCCGCTGGTGGTCACAGCGACCGAGGACGTCACGGCACTGCCCACGAAGTGGTTCCAGACCAGCTCACCGCTGGTGGCGTCGTAGGCCGACACCGCACCCGCGGTGTGCGAGCCGAGGATGACCAGGTCGTCGTAGAGCACCGGGCTGCTGCCCTGGGTGTCGCCGTGGCCCTCGGCCTCCCACACCTGCGCGCCGGTGAGCAGGTCGAGGGCCAGGACCGAGCCGCTGGTGAACGAGCTGTTGCTGGTGCCCAGGTAGACCTTGCCGGCGTCGATCGCCGGGAGGCTGATCGAGATGGTGTCGCTGCGCTCCCACAGGACGGCGCCCGTGGCGGTGTCGAGGGCGACGACCCGTCCGGTGGCGGTGCTGGAGGTGACGGCGACGCCGTCCGCGACGGCGGGGCCGAAGAAGACGCCACCGCCGATCGGGGTGCGCCAGACCCGCTCTCCCGTGGCGGCGTCCACCGCGTGGACCGAGCCGGCCTCGCCGATCCCGGCGGCGACGTAGACGGTGCCGTCGACGACGGTCGGGGTGGCGTAGGTCGGCACGTCCCCGTCCAGGCTGTAGGTCCAGCGCGTGGAGCCGTCCGAGGTGTTCAGCGCGAGCAGCGTGGCGTTGCCGCCGGTGGTGACATAGAGGGTCGCGCCGTCCGCCGAGATCGCCGGTGTGGCGCGCTGGCCACCGCCGGTCGAGACCTGCCAGCGGACCTCGCCGCTCGCGCGGTCCAGGGCACTCAGCCGGCCGGTGGCCTCCAGCTGGTAGATGCTGTCCTGGTCGGCCACCGGTGAGCTGAACATGACGGCGCCGAGCCTGGTGCTCCACTGCTGCTCCAGGGTCGGCGCGTGCAGGCCGGTGTCCGCGAGGCCGTGCCCGGCCGGGTTGGCCTTGAGCTGGGTCCAGGTGTCGGTGCCCGGCAGCGCGAGCGGCGCCAGCGCGACGTCCTGCACGGTGTCGCCCTCGACGGAAACCTCACCGGTCCACGGGCGGTAGCCGGTGGCCTGGACGCGGATCTCGTGGGTGCCGTGCGGCACGTCGAGCGCGAAGGCACCGGCCTCGTCGCTGTAGGTCGTGGTGCCGGCCTGGCCGACGACCTGGACGGCCGCGCCGGTCACCGGGGCACCGTCCGTGGTCACGGTGCCGGACAGGGTGGCGCTGGCGCGGGCGGTCAGGGTGACGTCGAGCGTGACGTGCCCGCCCCGGGTCACCTCGACGGTGTGCTCCTGGGCGGCGTAGCCGTAGGCGGTGACCCGCACCGTCTGGGTGCCGGACACGGCATACAGGTCGTAGGCGCCGGTGGCGGCGTCGGCCGTCGTGCCGGGACCGTCGACGACGGTCAGCGTCGCGGCGACCGGACCGTCGGGGCCGGTCACGGTGCCCGAGATGAGGCCGGAGTGCGCCGCGCGGGTGGTGGCCGCGTAGGCGTCGACGATGCCGTGGCCGTAGGCGTTGTTGGGCAGGGCACCCATGAACTGCTCGGTGCGGGCGGTGTCCTCCAGGACCTCCTGGAGCTCGTCCACGCTGAGCCCGGGCGCGGCGGAGAGCACGAGGGCGGCGACCCCGCTGACGTGCGGCGTGGCCATCGAGGTGCCCGAGATCGTGTGGTAGTCCTGCCCCGAGTCCTGCGGCCACGCGGAGTAGATCGCGGCGCCGGGGGCGCTGACCTGCGGCTTGGTGTACTCCACGCCGTCCCAGACGACGGGGCCACGGCTGGAGAAGCTGGCGATCTGGTCGTTGCTGTCGGTGGCGCCGACGCCGATCGAGTGCGGGTAGCCGCCGGGGTTGCCGACCGTGCCGCCCGCGGGACCGTCGTTGCCGTTGGCGAACAGCGGCACGATGCCTGCGGCGCGCCACGCGGCCACGGCCTCCCAGAAGACCCGGTTGTTCCCCGGCCCGCCGCCCCAGGAGTTGCTCGCGATGTCCGGCGCCTTGTCGGGGTCGCCACCGGGGGCCAGGACCCACTGCATACCGCTGAGGATGCCGACCTCGCCGCCGCGGCCGCCGTCGGTCAGGATCTTCACGCCGATCCACTCAGCGTCGGGCGCGACGCCGATGATCTCACCGGGCGCGCCACCGGCGATCGAGCCGGTGACGTGCGTGCCGTGGCCGTTGCCGTCCCCGGGCACGGGATAGTTCTCCCCCGTCGTGACGAACCAGGAGTCGGAGTGGTCGCCGTCGCGACCGCGGTACTGACCGGCCAGGGCGGGGTGCTCGAAGTCGACGCCGGTGTCGAGGACGGCGACCGTGACACCCTCGCCGCGGTAGCCGTACTCGCCCCACGTCTGTGGGGCGTGGACCTTCTCCAGGGACCAGGTGGGCAGCGCCGGCTCGCTCTGGATCTCGGGCAGCTCGACCTGCTCCTCCAGCCGCACGTGGGCCACGTCCTCCCGGGCCTCGAGCGCGGCGAGGGTGTCCGCGTCGACGGTGGCGCCGACGCTGTTGACGATCCAGAGGTCGACGGGGTCGCCGAGGGCGGGCGTGCCGGTCGCGGTCCTGTCGGTGTCCTGGCCGGCGGCTGCGCCGTCGGGGCGGGCGCCCCGGAGGTCGGCGATCAGGGCGGCGCGCTCGGCGGCGCCGGCGGCGCGGAGGTTCTCCACGACGACCTGCCCGCGGGCCGCGTCGGCGGCCTGGGCAGCGGCGCGCGCGGTCCCGGCGTTGTAGGAGCGGGCCCGGGCGCGCACCTCCTGCGCGGCCTCGAGCCCGGCGGCCTCGGCCCGGGCGTTCACGGCCTCCAGGTCCGCCGACCCGGTGAGCTCGATGACGACGTTGACCAGGCCGTCCTCGTCGCCGGCCAGCGCCTCGGTGACCGCCGGGTTGACCGTGGCCTCCGCCGGCTCGGGACGCACGAGCGCGGCATCCAGCGGGCTGGTCGGCACGGCGGCGGCCGCTGCCTCGGCCTCGGCGTCGTCGCCATCAGCCGCGGTGTCGTCCTCCCCGTTCCCGTCCTCGGCGCTCGCGCCGGTGACCTGCGCCGCCTCCGGGTCGATGTCCGCGACCGGCACCTCGAGCCCCTCGAACAACGAGGTGCTCTCCCCCTCGAGGGCCACCGGGTCCTCGTTCTCCGCGTCGGCTCCGTCTGCGGCGAGCGCCGCCCCGGCGGCCAGTCCCGACAGGGCTGCGGCGCCAGCGGCTGCCGGTGTGCCGGTGGGTGGTGCCGTGCCGGCCGCCGTGGTCGGTGCCGCGCCGAGGACGCTCAGCACGAGCGACCAGCCGAGGACGAGGGCGAGCAGGCGGGACCAGGCAGTTGTACGCAGCGACATTGCTACTCCAGTGACGGGACCAGGCACACGCCAGAGGAGACGCGGCCACACGGATGCCCCGGAACGTAGTCCGCCTGGGAGCCACCCGAAAGAGCGGTGGCCGAATCGTGGACGTCCCTTGGGAGATTTGTGACCTTTGTCCACGTCCTGTGACCTACTCGTTAGTCACCAACGCTCACCGAGCGCCTCGTCACCCTCCTGACGCCGTCCTTGAGCTGGACCGTCGCCTCGGGCTGCGCTTGCAGGTTGAGCCACCAGGCCGACACACCCTCGCCCCAACCGTTCATCGCCATCGTCACCAGGTCGGGCCCGTCCTCGAGATAGCCGAGGATGACGCTGCGCTCCTCACCGCTGCGCCGTCCGATGGTGGTGACCCGCATCAGCCCGTAGCCGCCGGGCCGGGGCTTGCTCAGTCCGACGCTGCCGGGGGTGAACCGATAGAGGGCACGGTGCACCTTCCACGCGGTCCTGATGACCCAACGGGGCGGGAGGCGGGGCCTCGTGACCGGCCCGCTCGGGTGACTGTCCGGCATACCCACTCCTCGGTCGGTCGACAGGACCGACGCTAGCGGACCGCGGCGGCCACCAACAGGCCTCCGCGTCAGGCTCTCGTTAGCCTCGCGGGATGACCAACGAGTTCATGACCGACGCCGTCCCGGGCAGCAACATCCTCATCAGCGGGTGTGTGGTCCGCTTCTCCGACCCCGAGGGCTGGCCGAGCATCCACGCCAACGGCGCGCACCTGTGTGCCGGGGTCGAGTCGGTGGAGGTGGACCCCCGGAACGGGTTCCTGCGGGTGATCCAGACGCTGAAGGAACCGACGGCCACACCCATCCTGTTCGCCTTCATCCAGACCGACGAGACCCTCTCGGCGCGCGGCATCATCGGCGGCGCCTCCGGGGGCACCGGCGACACGCACTACGTGCTCTATGACACCACCATCGACCGGAGGCTGGACCTGCGTGAACAGGAGGACCGTCTGCGCGTGCAGTCACCTGTGGCGAACGTGTGGCTCGGCTGGGTGCACCTGGCGGCCTCTGCCTCGTAGACCGTCAGCGGGCCACGGTGGCACAGCACCTGGCATTCTGATGCCATGCGGACAACCATCGATGCTGCCGGGCGGATCGTCGTGCCGAAGGCGGTCCGCGACGCGATGAACCTGTCAGCGGGGAGCGCGGTTGATGTGACCTACACGGACGGCCGGATCGAGGTCGAGCTGGCTCCTGCCCAGGTGGTGGTCGAGGACGACGACGGACTTCCCGTCGTGCGGCCGGTCGAGGCCCTGCCCCCTCTCACGGATGAGCAGGTGCGCGACACCCTGGACTCGACGCGCCGGTGAGCAGCACCATCAGCTCATCCGCGACCTGGGCGGTGCCGGGGTGCGTGGCGGCGCGGTCTACGACGCCCTCATCGGCGCCACCGCGGCACACCACGACCTCACGCTCCTGACGAGGGACCGGCGTGCCCGCTGGACCTACGACGCAGTCGGCGCGAGGTACTCAGGTCCTCTGACCGACGCTCCATCGCTCCACTGCCGCTCAGGTGGCGCAGCAGGGCCTCGGTCACCACGTCGGGCTGCTCGACGTTGGCCAGGTGGGCGGCCTGCGGCACCACGACCAGCCGTGCATCCGGTATGCCGTGGGCGAGGCTCTGCATCATGGCCGGCGGTGCGGCCGGGTCGTCGGCACCGGCGAGGACGAGCGTGGCCGCCCGGACCGCGGCGAGGTCCCCGGTCAGGTCCATCCCGGCGATCACCTCGCAGCACCCGGCATAGCCCTCGGCGGGCGTCGCCGCGACCATCGCCTCGTGGGCGGCGACCTGCTCGGGACGGGCCTGCCGGTAACCGTCGGTGAACCAGCGGGCGACGACCGCCTCGGCCACCGCCCCCGTGCCGACGGAGCGCACCGCCGAGGCGCGCCCGGTCCAGCTCGAGGCGGGGGGCATGACGGCACCGGTGCACAACAGCGCGAGGCGGTCGACGCGTTCGGGCTCCCGCGCCGCCAGCCGCATACCGGTCATCCCGCCGAGCGACAGCCCGACGAAGTGCGCCCGCCGGATATCCAGGCGGTCGAGCAGTGCCACGACGTCGTCCACGAGGTCGTCGAGGACGTAGGGACCGTCCGGCACGGGTGAGCGCCCGTGCCCGCGCGTGTCGTAGCGGACCACCCGGAAGTGCTCGGCGAGCGCCGGCACCTGCGGGTCCCACATCCCCAGGGCCGAGCCGAGGGAGTTGGACAGCACCACGACCGGTGCGTCCTCCCCCACCCCGGGCGCCCTTGTCTCCTCGTGGTGGACCTCGACCGCAGCCACGCTCAGGCCCGCTCGAAGACTGCGGCCAGTCCCTGGCCGCCGCCGATGCACATCGTCTCCAGCCCGTAGCGGCTGCCCCGGCGGCGCATCTCGTAGGCCATGGTCGCCAGGATCCGCGCGCCCGTGGCACCGACGGGGTGTCCCATCGAGATGCCCGAGCCGTTCACGTTCACCCGCTCCCAGTCGCTGTCGGTGAGCTGCCACTGCCGGGTCACGGCCAGGACCTGGGCGGCGAAGGCCTCGTTGAGCTCGATGAGGTCGATGTCGGCCAGCGACAGGCCCGCCCGCGACAGGGCGGCAGCCGAGGCAGGCACCGGGCCGATGCCCATGACCTCCGGCCCGCAGCCCGCGACAGCCCAGGACCGCAGCACCACGAGCGGCTCCAGGCCCCGGCGCTCCGCCTCGGCGCGGGTGGTCACCACGCACAGGGCGGCGGCGTCGTTCTGGCCGCTGGCGTTGCCGGCCGTGACCGTTGCCTCCGGGTCCGTGCGCCCCATGATCGGGCGCAGCCCGGCCAGGATCTCCATGGTCGTGTCCGGGCGCGGGTGCTCATCGGCGTCGACGACCACCGTGCCCCTGCGGCCCCTGACCTCGACCGGGACGAGCTCGTCGGCGAAGTTCCCGGCGGCCAGCCCCGCAGCATACTGCTGCTGGGACCGCAGGGCCAGGGCGTCCTGGTCCTCCCGGCTGATCGAGAACTCCCTGCGCAGGTTCTCCGCGGTCTCGATCATGCCGCCCGGGACCGGGTGGGACTCACCGCCGGCGGTCGCCCGGGCCCGCGCGAGACGGTCCTGCAGGTCGACGTCACCCCGCACCCCCAGGCGCAGCAGCGCGTAGTGCTCGACCTGGCTCATCGCCTCCACCCCGCCGGCCACCACCAGGGACGAGCCGCCGCTGCCCACCTGCATCGCGGCATACAGGACGGCCTGCAGGCCGGAGCCGCACCGGCGGTCGACCTGCGTCCCCGGCACCCCGGTCCCCAGGCCCGCATCGAGCGCCAGGATGCGGCCGAGCGCCGGTCCCTCACCGTTGGAGTTGGCCTGCCCGATGATCACGTCGTCGACGTCGTCCTCGCCCAGTCCGGTGCGCTCGACCAGCGCCTTCATGAGCTGGGTGCCGAGCTGGCCCGCCGAGAGGGACGACAGCGCGCCCTGGAACGCTCCCACCGGGGTGCGTAGCGGCGAGCAGATGACGATGTCGGTCGCCGCCGGCGCGGTCGGCGTGCTCATGACGCCGCCACGTCGGACGGGTGCTGGGCCAGCGGGGTGACCTCCATGGTCATGAATGGGAACAGCGGCAGGTTCCACAGGACCTCGTGGAGCCGCTCGTTGTCGGCGACGTCAAAGATGCTGAGGTTGGAGTACTGCCCGGCGATGCGCCAGATGTGCACCCACTCCCCGGCCCGCTGGAGCTCGTGGCTGTAGGCCTTCTCGCGCGCCACGATGTCGGCCCGGACCTCGGGGTCCAGGTCGCGCGGGATCGCGACGTCCATCTTCACGGCGTAGAGCACTGTGCCGCCTCCTGTGGTTGAGTTCGGTTCGGGGTCCCGTGCCGGTCAGGCCGGGTCGAGCACGAGGTCGTATGTCGTGTGGTTGCCGTCCCCAGTATCCGCGGGCCGGCTGTCGGCCGTCAGGCCGGGCCCGGCTGCGGGGACGAGGTCGCCGACGGCCGGGTGAGTGGTCGGGGCGGCTCCTTCCTCAGTGGTGGGCACCGGTGTCACTCAGGCGTCCTGGCGGTAGTGGGTCAGCTTGTCCTCATCGATCGTCAGCCCGAGTCCGGGGCCCGGGCGCACCTCGAGGGCGCCGTCGGCGATCTGCAGGGGCTCGGCCAACAGGTCGTCCTGCATGTCGAGGAAGTTGGACAGCTCCCCCGCCCGCAGGGAGGTGGTCCGGTGGGCCGCACCGAACGCCACGGAGCAGAGGGTGCCGACCTGTCCGTCGATCTGGTTGCCCATCACCACCTCCACGCCGAGCCCCTCTGCCTGGGCCAGGATCCGCCCCGAGACCGTGAATCCCGTGCGGGCGGTCTTGATGCTCAGCGCGGTGGCGTTGCCGTCCAGCAGCTCCCTGGTCACCTCCCCGGGCCGGGTCGCGCTCTCGTCGGCGACGAACGGCACCGGGCACTGACGGACCAGCCAACGACGGCCCAGTATGTCGTCCGCCGGGCAGAGCTCCTCGGCGAGAGTCAGGCCCAGGTCGGCCATGCGACGGAGCGCGTCCACCGACTCCGACGGGGTCCAGCCGCGGTTGCCGTCGATGTAGAGCTCGACGGTGTCCCCGAAGTGCTCGCGGAGGGCTCGGCACACGTCGACGTCGAGTGTCACCGGGCGGCGGCCGACCTTGACCTTGAAGGTCGAGATGCCGTAGGCGTCGTGGACCGACTGCGCCTCGGCGACCATCCGCTCGGGGGTGTCGAAACCGAGCATGTGGCTGACCCGCATCCGGTCGGTCCACCCGCCCAGCAGCTGGCTGACCGAGACCTCCAGGCCCTGGCCGATGACGTCCCAGAGCGCCATGTCGATCGCCGCCTTGGCGGCCGGGTTGCCGACCGTGCGGTGGAGCACGGCGTGGATCTGCTCGCGCTCCAGGGCTGAACGTCCGATGATCTGGGGTGCGAAGACCGTCTCGATCACCGCGACGATCGACTGCTGGGTCTCGCCGTAGGTGTAGGGCCGCGGCGGTGCCTCAGCGGTGCCGACCAGTCCCTCGTCCGTGTGCACCCTGACGAGGACGTGGTCGGCCGTCCGGACCTCGCCGCTGGCGAACTTCAGCGTCTTGGCGTAGGGGATGGCGAACGGGATCGCCTCGATGCGGGTGATCTTCACCGTGCGTCTCCTCGGTCCGCGGGCCGCACGGACGGGCCCGCCTGCCAGCGACCCTCGAAGACCGGCTCGACCTTGTCCACGAAGGCCTGACGGGCGGCGAGGGCGTCCGTGGCGAGGTTGATCGCTGCGGCCCGCGTCTCGCTCTCCAGCGCCTCGCGCAGGCCCTGCGACGAGGCCTGGTTGAGCATGGTCTTGGTCTGGGCCATCGCGACGGGCGGGCCCGCGGCCAGCTGGTCGGCCAGGTCGGTCACGAACGGGTCGATCTCGGCGGCCTGCTTCACCCAGGTCACCATGCCGAGCCGGTGGGCTTCCGTCGCGTCGATGATCTCCGCCAGCAGCGCCAGCCGCTTGGCCTGCAACAGACCGACGGTGCGCGGCAGGAGCCACGTTCCGCCGAAGTCCGGGGACAGTCCCCGGCGCCCGAAGATCTGCGAGAACCGGGCGTCCGGCGCGGCGACGACGAAGTCGGCGGCCAGGGCGAGGTTGCACCCGGCGCCGACCGCGACGCCCCGGACCTTGGCGATGACCGGCTTGGGCAGCTCGGTCAGGAGCATGGCGATGTCGCCGAGCCACCGCATACGGTCGACGGGGTGGCCCTCGCGACGGGTGCCGCCGACGTCGGCGCCGGAGCAGAAGTCACCCCCTGCCCCGGTGAGGACGAGCGCCCGGACCGCCGGGTCCTCCCTGGCCGCGAGCAGCCCGTCCTGGAGGAGCTGCAGGGTGGGGTCGTCGAGCGCGTTCTTGCGGTGTGGTCGGTTCAGGGTCAGGGTGAGGACGGCGCCGGCCCGGTCGGTCAGGAGGGTCGACCCGGTCATGTCAGGCACCGGCCCGGTCGGCCGCCGCGCTGGCCATGGCTGCCGGCACGAAACGTCGCACGGTGTCCGCGACGCAGGCGGGCCGGTCGGCCCCCTCGACCTGCACCGTGTGCCGGAGGACGGCGTGGGTCGCGCCCGCGGAGCCCGCCTCCACCGAGATGATCTGGACTCCGACCCGGACGCGTGAGCCGACCCGGACCGGGGACGGGAACCGCACCCGCTCCAGGCCGTAGTTGACGGTCGCGGCCACGCCGCGGACCTCGTAGACCTCGCTCGCCATGCTGGGCAGGAGGGACAGGATGAGGTAGCCGTGGGCGACCGTGCCGCCGTAGGGGCCGGCTGCCGCCCGCTCCGGCTCGGTGTGGATCCACTGCCGGTCCCCGGTCACCTCGGCGAACGCGCTGACCATGGCCTGGTCCACGGTGCGCCAGCCGCTGTGGCCCAGGTGCTCCCCCGCCGCCCCGGCGAACTCCCAGATGGTGTCGAAGGTGCGCATGTCAGATGTGCCGTCCGCCGGAGATCTCCAGGACCGTGCCGGTCATGTAGCTCGACATGTCGGACGCCAGGAACACCGCGACGCTGGCGACCTCCGAGACCTCGCCGGGCCGCCCCATGGGCACCTCGGCGACCTTGGACTCCTTGACGTGCTCGGGCATGGCGTCGGTCATGGCGGTGCGGATGTAGCCCGGCTGGATCGCGTTGACCCGGACGTTCTTGAAGGCCACCTCCTTGCAGGCCGCCTTGGTGAGTCCGACGATCCCGGCCTTGGCCGCCGAGTAGTTCGTCTGGCCGAGCATGCCGACCTTGCCGGAGATCGAGCTGACGTTGATGATCGAGCCGGTGCCGCGCTCCCGCATCCGGGCGGCTGCCGCCCGGGTGCCGAGCCAGCACCCCTTGAGGTGCACGGCGATGACGTCGTCGAAGTCGGACTCCGTCATCTTGCGCATGGTGGCATCCCTGGTCATGCCCGCGTTGTTCACCATCACATCGACGGGTCCGAACGCCTGCTCGGCGGCGGTGAGCAGGGCCTCCACCTGATCGGCGGAACGGACGTCGCAGACCACCGAGCGCGCGACCTCTGATCCGCCGAGCTGCTGGACGGCGTCCTGCGCCACGGCCTCGTTGATGTCGCCGATCACGACCCTGGCGCCCTCGGCGATGAAGGCGGTCGCGATCGCGAGCCCGATGCCCTGCGCGCCACCGGTGACCACGGCCACCCGGTCCTGGAGCAGTCCCATGTCAGTCCTCTTCCTCGTGCCGGGATCGTGTCGTGGTGCGGGTTGTCGCACGGGCGTCCCCGCCTCCGTCGGCGTCGGCCCGGTCCTGCTCCGGGGCGGCGGGACTGCGCAGGGCCTCCAGCTCTGCCTCGTCGGCGGCCGCGTGCTCGATCATCTCGGCGCCACTGGTGAGCCGGCCGCGCAGGGCCATCACGGTGCTCCACACCAGGAACACGGCGATCAGCCCGAACACGACACCGGCGACCGGACGCTGGACGAAGATGCCCAGGCTCCCGTCGGACAGCAGCATCGACTGGCGGAAGGAGCCCTCCAGGATCGGTCCGAGGACGAACGCCAGCACCAGCGGCCCGGGTTCGAAACCGGTCTTCTTCATCAGCCAGCCGAGCACGCCGAAACCGAGGACGACCCACATGTCGTTGAGGTCGTTGTTGATGGAGTAGACCCCGGCCATGGTGATCAGGAGGGCGAACGCCCCGAGGATCCCGGGCCGCACCCGGAGCAGCTGGACGAACACGCCGACCAGGGGCACGTTCAGGATGAGCAGGATGACGTTGCCGATCACCATCGAGGCGATGACTCCCCAGAAGATGTCGGGGTGGTCGTCGATCAGGGTCGGCCCGGGCGTGATGCCCTGGATCGTCAGGGCACCGAAGATCAGCGCCAGGACGACGTTGGACGGCAGCCCCAGGGTGAGGAGGGGGACGAAGGCGGAGGTGGAGGAGGCGTTGTTGGCGGTCTCCGGGCCGGCGACGCCCTCGATCGCCCCCTTGCCGAACTCGTGCCGGCCGTTCCGGCTCAGCTTCTTCTCGGCGCCGTAGGACGCCAGGGACGAGACGACGCCACCGCCACCGGGCAGCACGCCGATGAGGAACCCGAGCACGGAGCCGCGCGCGATCGGAGCGGCCGAGTCGCGGAAGTCCTGCCGGGTCGGCCAGATGTTGCGGACCTTGGAGGTCAGCGCCTTGACGGCCTGGTCCTGCTCGATGGCGTGCAGGATCTCGCCGACACCGAACAGCCCCATCGCGATCGCGACGAAGTCGAAGCCGTCGATGAGGGAGAGCTGGCCGAAGGTGAACCGGGTGGCGCCGGTGATCGGGTCCTGGCCCACGGTGGCCAGCAGCAGTCCGATGCCGGCCATCGCCAGGCTCTTGAACGGGTGCCGGGTGCCGAGGTAGGTGACGAGCAGCAGGCCCAGCACCGCCAGGGCGACGAACTCCGGTGGCCCCACGCCGACCGCGATGTCCGCCAGCGTGGGGGCGAGCAGCATGAGCCCGACCACCGCGACCATGCCGCCGATGAACGAGCCGACCGCGCTGATGCCCAGGGCCGCCCCGGCCCGTCCCTGTCTGGCCATCTCGTAGCCGTCGATACTCGTCACGACGGAGGCGGCCTCACCCGGCAACCTCAGCAGGACCGAGGTGATCGTGCCGCCGTACATCGACCCGTAGTAGATACCGGCCAGCATGATGACGGCGGTCGCCGGCTCGAGGGTGTAGGTGAGCGGCAGCAACAGCGCGATGGTGGCCGACGGGCCGAGCCCGGGCAGCACCCCGATCACGGTGCCGATGAGGACGCCGATGAAGACGTAGAGGAGGTTCTGGGCGGTCGCGGCCGTTGCGAACCCGGTGGCGATGCCGTCGAAGATGTCCATCAGAGCCCAAACTCCAGTCCGGTCTGCCGGCCGATGATGCCGACGGGGAAGGGCACCTCGAGGAACTGCCCGAACACCAGGTACAGCCCGACGGACCCGGCGACGGCGAGCACGAGGGTCAGTCGCCAGGGCTCACGGGACAGGAACCGGATCCAGAAGGTGAGCAGCAGGAAGGCGGCGAGGATGATCCCAAGGAGCTGCAGGACCGGGATGAAGACACCCAGGGCGACGAAGGCGATGCCCACCTTGCCCGACCGCCGCGTCCACGTCTCGTAGTCGTCGGGGGTGTCCTCGACGATCAGCACCAGGCCGCAGAAGATGATCACCAGGGCGGTGATGAACGGCCACAGGCCGGAGCCCGGTGCCGACAGCCCGCCGAGGCCGAGCTGCACAGCGCCCAGGGCCGCCGCCGCACCGAGCGCCAGGATGGCGAGGGCACCGAACCGGTACGCGTGCTGGCTCATGCGCTCATCCACCGATAACGGCCGAGTAGGCCTCGGACTGCTCCTCGAACGCCTTCTGCAGGGCCGGGCCGTCGACGAAGGTCTCGCTCACGAACTCCGTGCCGATGATCTCCCGCACCGAGTCCTCACCCATGCAGGTCTCGAGCTCGTCGCTCAGTCGGGTGGCGATCTCCTCGGGGGTGCCGGCGCGGACGACCAGGCCGAAGTAGGAGGTGCCCGCACCGAGGTCCTCGAACCCTGGGATCTCGTTGACGGCCGGCACGTCGGGCAGGTAGTCGACACGCTCGCCCGAGGTCACACCCAGGATGCGCAGGCTGCCGTCCTCGTGCTGCTTGAGCAGGTCGTCGTCGATCACCGCCGTGCCGAAGTCGACCTGGTTGCCCAGGAGGGCGGACTTCACACCGGCGGTGCCGTCGAACGGGACCAGGGTGATGGGGGCGCCCGCGGCCTTGACGGCCTCCAGCTCCAGCGTGCCCTGTGACGCGGCACCGGGTGCCGCGGCCTTGAGGTCCGCGTCGGCGGTGAGCAGGTCCTCGAGCGTCTGGTAGGGCGAGTCGCCGTTGACCAGGATCACGTAGGGGAAGGAGGCGACCTGTCCGATCGCCTGCTGGTCCTCGAGGGAGTAGCCCACGTCGTTGCTCAGCGGGGTGACCACGGCCGAGCTGGTGAGCACCATCTCGAGGGTGTGCCCGTCGGCGGGCTGGCCCAGCATGTCGGTGGTGCCCACGGCGCCGCTCCCACCGGCCTTGTTCTCGACGATGACACTCTCACCGAGGGCCTCCTCGAGGCAGGGCGCCACTGCTCGGGCCGCGATGTCCACCCCGCCGCCGGCCGGGTACGGGACCACCATGCGCACCGTCTTGCTGGGGTACTCCGCAGCAGTGCCGGCACCGCCGCCGTCTCCGCAGGCCGTGAGGCCGGTGAGGGCGACCAGGGCTACCACGGCTGCCAGAGTTGTGTGTCGCGCCATTGCGAGGCTCCTCGTGTCGGGGGTCGGACGACCCGGTTGCGACAACGATGAACCCCTGAGACTGATCTTGTGAAGTACCTCTTTCAGGACGGACAAGGACCTCACGGGTATTGATCGCTGTCACCTGCAGGAACAGGAAGCGGCACCATCGCCGGGGACGGAGGGTATCAATCGTTGCCCCAATAGGTCCTTGTGGGTATCGCCGACTCCTCCCTACGTTGGCAGGAGTGCCAGGGGACAGCCCTGGCCTCCAACCAGGTTCTGCAGGCTCTGAAGGTGGGAAACAACGATGCTCCCCAATGACACATTCGCTGGCCGGGTCTCGCTCGTCACGGGCGGCTCCTCCGGCATCGGAGAGGCGATCGCCCAGGAGCTCGCCCGACTCGGCTCTGACGTCGCGATCGTCGGGCGACGACAGGAGCAGCTCGATGCCGCGGCGGAACGGCTGCAGGAGCACGGCACCCGGGTCGCGACCTACGCCGTCGACGTGCGGGAACGGCCGGCGGTCGAGGCTGCGGTCTCCGATGTCGTTGAGCAGTGGGGCCGGATCGACCACCTGGTGAACAGCGCGGCCGGCAACTTCCAGGCCAGGCCCGAGGACCTCTCCCCCAATGCCTGGTCGGCGGTCGTGCGGATCGTGCTCGACGGGACGTGGAACTTCAGCCAGGTCGTCGGGCAGCACATGATCGAGCGCGGTGGTGGCGGGTCGATCCTCAGCATCGGCACCACGGCCGCCCTGATCGGCGGACCGAGCACCGTGCACTCCACGTCCGCCAAGGCGGGCGTCATCGCCCTCACCAAGTCGCTGGGGGCCGCCTGGGCGGAGCACGGCATCCGGGTCAACGTCATGACTCCCGGACCGACAGAGGGCACCGGGGCGATGACCTTCCTCTTCGGCGGGGAGGGCCAGTGGGACGAGCAGGTCCAGGCGATCCCCATGAAGCGGATGCTCACGCGGCAGGAGGCGGCGGACGCGTCGGTCTACCTGCTCAGCGACTACGCGAGCTATGTCACCGGACACAACCTGGTGATCGACGGCGGACGCTCGCTGGGCCGCGCAGGAGGGGTCTTCGGTGGCTGACACCCAGCCCACCGGGCCGCTCGCCGGCATCAGGGTGCTCGACCTCACCCGGGTCCTCTCCGGCCCGTTCGCGACGATGATCCTCGCGGACCTGGGCGCCGACGTGGTCAAGATCGAGGACCCGGCGCGAGGTGACGACACCCGGCACTGGGGGCCACCGTTCGTCGAGACCGAGTCGGCCTACTTCATGAGCGTCAACCGCAACAAGCGCAGTCTCGCGCTGGACCTGAAGTCCGACCGCGGACGCGAGATCGCCCGGGCGCTGGCCGCGGAGGTCGACGTGGTCGTGGAGAACTTCCGACCGGGCGTCGCCGCGCGCCTGGGTCTGGGCTACGAGGCGGTGCGCGAGCTCAACCCCGGAGTCATCTACGCGTCGATCAGCGGCTACGGACAGGACAGCTCCGAGTCCGACAAACCCGGTTACGACCCGATCATGCAGGCCCGCAGCGGACTGATGAGCATCACCGGCGAGGCCCTGGGTGGGCCGGCCCGCGTGGGCGTCGCGAGCGCGGACATCAGCGCGGGCATGTGGACCGCCATCGGCACCCTGGCCGCGCTGCACCACCGCACGGCAACCGGCCGGGGCCAGTGGCTGGATCTCTCGCTGCTCGACGCCCAGGTGTCCTGGCTCTCCAACGTCGCGGGCGCGTGGTTCGCCTCCGGCGGTGTCCCCGCCCGCTACGGCACCGGCCACCCCAGCATCGTGCCCTCGGAGGCGTTCGCCACCAGCGACGGTCTGCTGATGGTGGCCGCCGGCAACGACGCCATGTGGGTGCGGATGGCGCAGGCCCTCGGCGTGGAGCGCCTGCTCGAGGACGCCCGCTTCGCGACGAACGCGCACCGGGTGGCGCACCGCGAGGAGCTGCGCGGCGAGCTCGAGCGGGTCCTGGCGACAGACACCACGCAGGCCTGGCTCGAGCGACTCGATGCGGCTGCGGTGCCGGCCGCACGGGTCAACTCCATCGGCGAGGCCCTCTCGGACCCACTCCTGCGGGAGCGGGACATGATCGTCGAGCTCGAGCACCAGAGCGTCGGACCGGTCCGAAGCGTCGGGTCACCGGTCAGGCTGTCCGAGACACCGCCCTCCATGCGGTCCGCCCCGCCGGTCCTGGGCCAGGACACCCGCGCGGTCCTCACCGAGCTGGGTCTGGACCCCGCAGAGATCCAGGACCTCATCGACCGCGGACAGGTCACCGCCGGGGACCCGGCGGCCGACCGCGCGCAGCGGCTCCGTGCCTGAAACGGGAGGCCGCTGGCGGGATCCGCTGTGCCATGCTGGCGCGATGGAGATCCGGCACCTGCGCTACTTCGTGGTGGTGGCCGAGGAGCTCCACTTCAACCGCGCCGCCGAGCGGCTGCACATGCAGCAGCCTCCCCTGAGCCGACAGATCCGCCAGCTCGAGAAGGAGCTCGGCACCGAGCTGTTCCACCGCACGACCCGCTCGGTCAAGCTCACCGAGGCAGGCCGGGCCTTCGAGGTCGAGGCACGGGCCATCCTCGAGAAGGTGGACGCCTCCCGCCAGGTCGCGGTCCGGGCGGCCCACGGTCTCACCGGGCGCCTGGCCGTCGGCTTCACCGGCTCCAACACCTACTCCATGCTGCCCCTCGTCGCCAGGCGCTTCCGCGAGGAGTTCCCGGACGCCGAGCTGCACGCCCAGGGCGAGATGCTGACCCCAGCGCAGGAGGAGGCCCTCCTCACCCGGCAGCTCGACGCCTGCTTCGGACGCCAGGAGCTGGTGGGGCCGGAGTTCGAGTCCCGGGTCATCTGCACGGAGGCCATCACGGTGCTGCTGCCGCAGGACCACCGGCTCGCCGGACGCGACTCCGTCCGCCTCGACGAGCTGGCAGACGACCCGTTCGTGACGTACCCGAGCCGCTACGGCTCCACGATGTTCGAGCTCACCGTCAACTCCTGCCGGGAGGCCGGCTTCTCCCCGCGGATCGTGCAGGAGGTCACCCAGACCTCGACGCTCGTCAGCCTGGTCGCCGCGGGCTTCGGCGTCGCCCTCGCCGCAGAGTCCGTGCAGCACATCCACGTCACCGGTGCGGTGCACAAGCCGCTGTCCTGGCCGGCGGTGACCAGCGACCTCGTGCTGGCCTGGCGCCGGGACAACGACCTCCCCCTGCTGGCCCGCTTCCTGGAGATGGTCGAGCGGATGGACTTCCCGACGTCGGAGGACCCGCCGGCGTCCGCCTGACCCGCGACACGGGCCGGAACCCGGGTGCGCCGGGAACCACCCGTACGGCAGGATGGGCGCCATGGTTGCGCACCAGGGAGACATCGCCCTGGCCGTCGCCCGGGCAGAGGCCGACGTGCGCTCGATGGAGCGCGTGAGGCTCGCGAAGAAGACGTCAAACCTGTTCCGCCCGCGCGCGGCCGACGGGGCCGCCGGGCTGGACCTGTCCGCGTTCACCGGCGTCCTGGCGACGACCACGGCCACCGCGGACCGTCCCGCCACGGCCACGGTCGGGGGCCTGACGACCTACGAGCAGCTGGTCGACGAGCTGCTCCCGCTCGGACAGGTGCCGCTGGTGGTCCCCCAGCTGCGGACCATCACCCTCGGCGGCGCGGTCACGGGCCTGGGCATCGAGTCCACCAGCTTCCGGGACGGCCTGCCCCACGAGTCGGTGACGGCGATGCAGGTCCTGACCGGCACGGGCGAGGCGGTCACCGCGACACCGGACAACGCGCACGCCGACCTGTTCCACGCCTTCCCCAACAGCTACGGGTCGCTGGGCTACGCGCTCACCCTGACCATCGAGACGGCCCCGACGCATCCGTATGTCGCGTTGCGGCACGTGCGGTTCACCCGCCTCGAGGACGTGGTCGCCGCGATCGGCCACATTATGGAGGCACGGGACTGGGACGGCGAGCCCGTCGACTTCCTCGACGGGGTGGTGTTCTCCGCGACCGAGTCCTACCTGACCCTGGGGCGCTGGGCCGACAACACCGAGGGTTACGCCGGCCCCAGCGACTACACGGGCCAGCAGATCTACTACCGCTCGATCCAGCACCGCCGCCGCGACCTGCTGACCGTCCGGGACTACCTGTGGCGCTGGGACACGGACTGGTTCTGGTGCTCGCGTGCCTTCGGCGCGCAGGTCCCCGCGATCCGGCGGGTTTGGCCACGACGCCTGCTGCGCAGCGACTTCTACTGGAAGATCCAGGACCTCGAGGCGCGCCGCGGGGTCGTCGCCCGGATCGACCGGCTCCGCGGCCGACCCGCCCAGGAGCGCGTCATCCAGGACGTCGAGATCCCCCTGGACCACACGGCCGAGTTCCTGCACTGGTTCCTGGCCAGTGTCCCCATCGAGCCGCTCTGGCTGTGCCCGGTCCAGCTCCGGGACACCGGGACCGCCGGTGACGTGACCGCCGCCCCCGGTGCACGGCATACGGACCCTGCGACCCCCTGGCCCCTGTATCCCATGCGCGCCGGCACCCCGTATGTCAACGTCGGCTTCTGGTCGGCCGTGCCGATCACCGAGGGCCGCCGGCACGGCGACACCAACCGGGCGATCGAGGCCCGGGTGACCGAGCTCGGCGGGCACAAGGGGCTCTACTCCGAGGCGTTCTACGACGAGCAGACCTTCGCCGCGCTCTACGGCGGGGTGACCTACGACCGGGTCAAGGAGCGGTACGACCCCGACGGCCGCTTCCCGACCCTTTACGACAAGGCGGTGCGCGCACGATGAGCATGACGGTCGGCGAGGCCTTCGACCGGTACTTCGGTTCCGGGAGCGGGTTGCGGGTCGAGGCGTATGACGGGTCCGTCGGCGGCGACCCGGACGGCCAGGTGCTGCGGCTGCGCAGCCCCGAGGCGCTCAACTACCTGCTCACCGCGCCCCGCTCGATCGGCATGATGCGGGCCTACCTGACCGGCGAGCTCAGCATCGAGGGCATGGACGAGGGCAACCCCTACCCCGAGCTGACGACCTACCTGACCCGCCTCTCCGCGCGCCGGCCGAGCCTGCGCGAGCTGCCGGACCTGGCGCGGTTCGTCGCCGAGACCGGCCTGCACGTGCCGGACCTGCCGCCGCAGGAGGCCCCCGCCCCGTGGCGCCGCCTGGCCTACGGCCTGCGTCACGGCCGGGCGCGCGACGCGAGTGCGATCGCGCACCACTACGACGTGTCCAACACGTTCTACGAGATGGTGCTCGGCCCGTCGATGGCCTACACCTGCGCGGTCTATCCGGACGCCGAGGCGTCCCTGGAGGAGGCCCAGTCCTACAAGTTCGATCTCGTATGCCGCAAGCTGGGTCTGTCTCCCGGCATGCGTCTGCTGGATGTCGGGTGCGGGTGGGGCGGCATGGTCCGGCACGCCGTGACGCACTACGGCGTGACCGCGCTGGGGGTGACCCTCTCCCGCAACCAGGCCCGCTGGGGACAGGAGATGATCGAGCGGGAGGGCTTGACCGGCCGCGCCGAGATCCGGCACACCGACTACCGGGACGTGACCGAGCGGGGGTTCGACGCGGTCTCGAGCATCGGCCTCACCGAGCACATCGGGGTGCGCAACTACCCCGCATACTTCCGCTTCCTGCACGAGCGCCTGCGGGACGAGGGCCGCCTGCTGAACCACTGCATCACCCGTCCCGACAACACCCGCAACGGGATGCTGCGTGACCCGTTCACCAACCGCTACACCTTCCCTGACGGCGAGCTGTCCGGCTCCGGCCACATCGTCGCGGTGATGGAGGACACGGGCTTCGAGGTGCGCCACCAGGAGAACCTGCGCGAGCACTACGCGCGGACGACGGGCGCGTGGTCGGAGAACCTGTCGGCCAACTGGGAGGCCTGTGTGGCCGAGGCCGGGCTGGGCACCGCCCGCGTCTGGGGCGTCTACCTCGCCGGGTCGCGGGTCAACTTCGAGCACAACAACATCCAGCTGCACCAGGTGCTGGGCGTGCGCACCTCCGACACCGGCAACGCGGGCCTCCCGCTGCGACCGTCGTGGGACGTCGAGGCCGCCGTCCGCGACTGACCGTCCATCGACCGGGCGGTCGCCGGCCGGCGAGAGTCAGCGGCGGTGCCCGACCGTGAGCAGGTACTCGTAGCGGAGGACCACCTGCCCGTCGGCGGCCGGCCTGCTGTGACGGGTCGCGAAGTCCAGCAGGTCCCGGTCCAGGTCCGCGGTCCTCCCCCGGTCGTCGGCACCGTCGGTGTAGGCGGCCACGATGGGGCCGAAGGTGCGCCTGAGCAGGTCCACGTAGGCGGCCGGGCTCGCGGCGTACTCCCCGTAGTCCCCACGCGTGAACCGCAGGTCGACACGGTCACCGAACAGCCGGCGCACGTGCTCCTCACTCCCCCACAGGAGCGGCGGTGACGCGTCCGGCGGCAGTGGTGGCAGGTGGGGCGCCAACGCCTCGAAGAAGCCGGTCATGATGCCCTCGGGGGTGAACGTGAGCAGACCGATCGTGCCGCCCTCGTGGCAGACGCGGACCAGCTCATCAGCAGCCGCCTGGTGATGGGGTGCGAACATCACGCCGAAGGACGAGGTCACCACGTCGAACTCGCCGTCCGCATACGGCAGGTTCTCTGCGTCGGCCTCGACCCACTCGAGATCGACGCCGTGGGCCCGTGCCTCTCGCCGGCCGGCGTCGAAGTTCTCCGGCGTGAGGTCCGAGGCGACGACCGACGCTCCGGTCTCGGCCGCGCGGATCGCGGTGTTGCCGGTGCCGGCGGCGACATCGAGCACTCGCTGACCAGGGCCGATGCCGCACGCCTGCACCAGCACCGGGCCCATCTCCCAGATCGTCGCCCGGGCGAACGCGTGGTAGTCACCCTGTGCCCAGGCCGAGCGGGCGGCGACCTTCACCGGATCTGTAGTGCTGTCCATCTCCGCACCGTACGAAGCGGCGACAGTGCGGCGCATCGCCAGAACGGGCCATCTGAGGTCGCTGCGTTCAGTGAACCCAGCCGGAGCGGACGGCGAGGGCGGCAGCGGCCGTGCGGGACGGCAGGTCGAGCTTGCGCAGGATGTTGGTGACGTGTCGGTGCACCGTGTGCTCCGACACCACGAGCCGGTGGGCGATCTCACGGTTGGTGAGACCCTCGGCGAGCAGGACGAGCACGTCCTGCTCGCGCGCCGTGACCGGTAGGCCCGTGCCCCGCTGTGCCGGTGCGGTGGAGAGGGCCATGAGGCGGCGTGCCCGGGTGGCCTCGGTCCGGGCCCCGAGCGCAGTCAGCGCGGTGAGTGCGTCCCCGGCCTCCCGCTCCGCGAGCGGGAGCCGGTCGAGCGCCACCAGACTGGTGGCGAGGTCGACGCGTGCCCGTGCTGCCTCGAACGGCGCTCCGCACCGGGTGAACCTGTCGACGGCGTCCTCGAAGCGGGTGCGCGCCGCCTCATGGTCCCCGGACGCCGCGGCCACCAGTCCCTCACCCAGCGACGTCAGGGCTCCCACCGGCTCCGTGCCGACGAGCCGGTCGAGCTCGCGGAGCGACTCGAGCACCTCCCCCGCCCGCTCGAGGTCACCCGCCCCTATCCGTGACCGCAGCAGGTGCTCCAGCGCCGGGGCGTGATCGACCCGTCGCTCCGGCGGTGACTGGCGCACCATCCTCTCAACCAGCTCGGCGGAGCGTCGCACGTACCCTCGATCGAACTCCAGCCGTGCCTGACACAGCAGGGCCTGGCCAGAGGCCCCGGCACGCTCCAAGAGCGTCGACACGTCACTCTGCCGACCCTGGCGTCGCCGCAGCTCGGCGAGTGCCACGAGCGGCATACCGACAAACGCCGGCCGTGACCGGGCGAAGTCCTGCACCGAGGACTCCAGCAACCGCTCCGCGTCGGCCCACTGGCCACGCCACAGTCGGACGGTGCCGTACTCCGCGCGACACACAGCGCGAAGGTACCGGCTGCCGTACCGGTCGGCGAAGTCGGCGATGCGCTCACACCACTCGGCAGCCCGCTCCAGGTCGAGCACAGCGGCACAGGCGGAGACCAGGAAGCAGCAGGCCCAGCCCCCAGCAATCGGGTTGGTCGCGTCCCCGGCCATGGCCGTCGCCTCCTCGAGACGGCACATGCCCTCGTCGACCTTCGTGGCCCCCACCAGGATCGCTCCCTCGAGGGCCAGGCCGAGCATCTGGACGTCCGGGTCCTCCAGCTGACGTCCTGCCTCGGTGGCCTCGGCCGCCAGGTGCGCCGCAGCGGCGTCGTCGCCCCGACCGGCGGCCAGGTAGCCCTCGAGAAAGGCCAGCCAGCCGTGCTCGGGACAGAGAGGGGCGTCGGCCAGGAGCCGGTGAGCCCGGCGAAGCCAGCCGCTCGCCACCGAGGCGGCCGCCCGGAAGTCGAGGTTGTCACTGGCCAGCCAGATCGCCAGCCGCGCCGCGGCCACGTCCTCGTGACGCTCGCGATACAGGCGGAAGGCGCTCTGGCGGGCCGTAAACACCCCGTCTGCATCATCCAGCCACCAGGCTGCCCAGGCGAGTCCCTCGAACGCCTCGGCGGACTCGTCCAGGGCGAGGGCCTGGGTGAACGACGAGCGCGCGGCCGCCCACCGGGCGTCCGACAACTGCGCCCAGCCGGCGGTGAGCGCTCTCGGACCAGAGTCGACCTGCGGTTCACCCATCGCCATCAGTCTCGCGCGCTCGCGCACGGGCCGCACCCCGTCAGAGGCTGGCCGTGCGAGCACGTGATCACCGTGAAACACCAGGTGGGAGGCCGGACGCCCCCGGACGACACCCCGCGCACCCGGTGGCCCGGGCCACCCGCTCGCTAGGTTCTGGCACGTCCTTGGCCATAACCTGAGCCGGGGAGTCCGGGGGGCCGGGCTCCAGACACGTCTCGGACGGACTCGGAGGTCTCACCCATGGCACGCTCGCACGGACTCGGCAGGGTCCTGCTCACCGGACTGGCGGGCATCTCGCTCAGCGCCACCAGCCTGGCAGCAGGAGCCGGCATCCACGACGGCGGGCCGCTGGCCGCGCCGGGGGCCCTGTCGACGGCCCCGACAGAGGACACCGGCTCGGGCAGCGCCACGGCCGACGACCTCTGGACCGGCGACCGGATCGACGGCCGGGTGCAGTCCGAGCTCGACGAGGACGGCACCGCGGACTTCTGGATCGACCTCGCGGCCGAGGCGGACCTCTCCGCGGCCGCCGATATCACGGACTGGGACGAGCGCGGACAGTTCGTCTACGAGACCCTGACCGCGACGGCGGAGGCCAGCCAGGCCGACCTCCGGGCCGAGCTGGACGAGGCGGGGGTCTCCTACGAGACGTTCTGGGCCACCAACGCGATCCGGGTGACCGACGGTGACGCGGACCTGGTGGAGTCGCTCGCCGGACAGTCCGACGTGGCGCACATCCTCGGCACGTTCGAGGTGGAGCAGCCCGAGCTCGAGCCCATCGAGGCGGACTCCCGGCCGGACGCGGAGCCCGACGCCGTGGCGTGGAACCTGACGGACATCAAGGCCGACGAGGTGTGGGCACGAGGCATCACCGGCGAGGGCATCGTGGTGGCCAGCATCGACACCGGCGTCCAGTGGAGCCACCCGGCGCTGAAGCGGCAGTACCGCGGCACCCGCGCGGACGGCACGGTCAACCACAACTACAACTGGTTCGACGCCACCACGAAGAGCCCGGGTCAGCCCACCGACAAGAACGGTCACGGCACCCACGTCACCGGCACCATGGTCGGCGACGACGGCGGGGCGAACAAGGTCGGCGTCGCCCCCGGTGCCAGGTGGATCGCGGCCAACGGCTGCTGCCCGAGCGACCGTGCTCTCATCGCCTCCGGCCAGTGGACCCTGGCGCCGACCAACCTGGCCGGCAAGGAGGCTGACCCCAGCCGTCGGCCCCACATCATCAACAACTCGTGGGGCTCGGGCCTGCCGTCGAACTCGCCCCTGCTCGAGGACATCTCGAAGGCGTGGACCTCCTCCGGGCAGTTCTCCGTCTTCGCCAACGGCAACCACGGCTCGAGGTGCCGGACGTCCGCCTCCCCGGGCAGCCGGATCGTCAACTACTCGGTCGGCAACTACACCCAGAAGCACGACATCGCCGTGGACTCCAGCCGGGGCACCGGCCAGGACGGCGTCATCAAGCCCAACATCTCCGCTCCCGGCACCGGGATCCGCTCCACCTTCAACGAGAGCAACTACGCCTACGGCAACGGCACCTCGATGGCGTCACCGCACGTCGCGGGTGCGGTGGCCCTGCTCTGGTCAGCCAAGCCCGACCTCAGGGGCGACGTGGAGGTGACCCGCGAGCTGCTCGACGGCACCGCGACGGACACGGACAACACCAGCTGCGGAGGCACCGCGGCCAACAACAACGTCTTCGGCCAGGGCCGGCTCAACGTCGCGGCCCTGATCGACGCCGCCCCGGCCACCCCGGTCCGCCGGCTGTCCGGCTCCGACCGCTACGCGACGGCCTCGCAGATCGCCGCCTCGCACTCCCCGGGCGTCAACACCGTCTTCCTCGCGACCGGCGCCGACTACCCGGACGCGCTCGTGGGAGCCGCGCTCGCCGGCAGCAAGGCAGCCCCGGTCCTGCTGACCAAGCAGGACCAGATCCCCGCGGCCACGCGCTGGCGTCTGAAGCAGCTCGCTCCGAAGAACGTGGTCCTCCTCGGCGGCCAGAGCGTGATCTCGGCCGAGGTGGGGCAGGAGGCCCGCGACATCACGGGGAGCTCGGTCTCCCGTATGTCGGGTGGTGACCGGTTCGGGACCGCGGCCCAGATCTCGCGGGGCTTCGACCACGCCGACGTCGTCTATGTCGCCACGGGCCACAACTACCCCGATGCCCTCGCCGGCGCCGCCCGTGCGGGCGCCCTCGACGGCCCGGTCCTGCTCACGCAGACGGACCACCTCCCCAAGGCGACCCGGACCGAGCTCAGCCGGTTGGCGCCGGACCAGATCGTGCTGCTCGGTGGCAGCTCGGCGATCTCGCAGACCGTGGCTGCCCAGCTGGGACAGTACGGCGAGGTCCGTCGCGTCGCAGGCACCCACCGCTACGGCACCGCGGCCAAGATCAGCCAGGACTACCAGAAGGCGGCCATGGTCTACATCGCCACCGGTGAGAACTGGCCGGACGCCCTGGCCGGCGCCGCCCGGGCGGGCCGGGACGCGGCCCCCATCCTGCTGGTCCAGAAGGGGAACATCCCGCAGGCCACCCGGGCCGAGGTTGCCCGGCTCGACCCCGAGCTCATCTACGTGCTGGGTGGGCACAACGCGATCAATGCGAGCGTCGAGATCCTGCTGGGTCGGATCGAGTAGGGGCCATGACAGAACTCGTCGTCACCGACAACCCTGCCCTGCACCGCTACGAGGCACACCTGGACGGCAGGCTCGCCGGATTCGTGGACTACCACCCCACGACCGAGCTGCGCGCCCTGACCCACACCGAGGTCGACACGGCGTTCGAGGGGCAGGGGGTCGGCGGTGCGCTGGCGAGGGCCACGCTGGACGACATCCGGGAGCGGGGCACGAAGGCGCTGGTCACGTGCCCCTTCCTCCTGGCCTGGGTCGGCCGGAACCCCGAGTACGCCGACGTCCTCTACGGGGCGTCGAGGAGCGCGGTCACCGACTGACCGGCCGACGACCAGCCCGGCTCCCTGCCGTGCGCTGGACAGAGGCCGGTAGGGCCAGGCTGCTCGGGGCTCCGGCGGTCAACTGAGAGCAGGCAATCGTTCTTGGAGCCTGCTGTGCCACGCTCCAAGAACGACTTCCGGCCCCAAGACGACGTGGGTGGGGCGTGCGGGACCGCTATCGAGGGGCGTGTGGGGCGTGCGCGACCGCCACCGAGGGCGGGTTGGCGTGCGGGACCGCTGCCCGGACTGGTCAGCCGACGTTCGCGCTCGCGGCCTCGATCGCCTCGGGTGAGAGCACGTGCGTGATCGCCATGGACGCGGCGCCGCGGACACCGGCCTCGACGCCGGCGCGGGAGGCCACCACCCGCAGCGACTCGGTGGCCAGCGGCAGTGAGCGGCGGTAGACCACCTCGCGGATCCCCGCCAGCAGGTGCTCGCCCGCGTCGGCGAGGCGGCCGCCGATGACGACGACCGACGGGTTGATCAGGTTGACCATCGTGGCGACGACCTCGCCGATGTCGCGGCCGGCCTGCCGGATCTCCTGGAGGGCGGCGAGGTCACCGCCGCGGACCAGGTCGACGACGTCCTGGGTGGAGCTGGCCTCCGCCCCCGCCTCGCGGAGGCGGGCGGCCAGGGCGGGCCCGGCGGCGACGGCCTCCAGGCAGCCCTCGTTGCCGCACCGGCAGATCACGCCGGCACCGCGCAGCACGCGCACGTGCCCGAGGTCGCCCGCGGTGCCCTGGGCGCCCCGCTGCAGCATCCCGTTGCTGATGATCCCCGCACCGATGCCCGTCGCGACCTTGATGAAGACCAGGTCGTCCACGTCGCGCAGGTGGGTCTGCTGCTCACCCAGCGCCATGATGTTCACGTCGTTGTCGATCAGCACCGGCACCGGATAGGTGCGCTGCACGTGACCGGGCACGTCGTAGCGGTCCCAGCCCGGCATGATCGGCGGGTTGATCGGTCGGCCGGTCGAGTGCTCGACGGGGCCGGGCAGCCCGATGCCGATCGCGGCCAGGTCGGAGGCGGGGCGGCCGGCGCGGACGAGCAGCTCACCGACGGTGGCCGTCACCCAGCCGAGCACCTCCACCGGCCCGCTGGCGATGTCGAGCCCGGCCCGGCTCTCGGCGAGGACCTCCCCCGAGAGGTCGGTCAGCACGGCGACCGCGTGCGTGGCGCCGACATCGACGCCGGCCACGACCCGCACGGAGGGGTTGAGCGCGAACAGCGACGGGGGTCGGCCACCGGTGGAGCGGGCGTCGCCGTAGGGGGCGACCAGGCCGAGCCTCATGAGCACATCGACGCGAGCGGCGATCGTGGATCGGGCCAGGCCGGTGGACTCGGCGAGCTGGGCCCGGGTCCGCGGTCGGCCGTCCCGGAGCAGGTCGAAGACGTCGCTGGTGCGCACCTCCGAAGTGAACCACGTGACTTGCAAATGCTCAACACGCAACTTTCGCCGGGCACTCGACAAAAGTGGATGACCCGTGTCATAGTCGGCTCGTGCCATACGACACCGATGTCGCCCGACCCGGGCACCCCTCCCACGGGGCAGGAGCCACCGACGCTGGGCCGCTGCTGCGCGCCACCGGCCTGACCAAGCGCTTCTTCGGCAACGCCGTCCTCCAGGACGTCGACCTGGAGCTGCACGCGGGCCTGGTGCACGGGCTGGTCGGCGAGAACGGTGCCGGCAAGTCGACGCTCATGAAGATCCTGGCGGGCGTCCACCAGCCGGACGGCGGCACCGTGGAGATCTCCGGCGAGCCCCGCACCTTCGGCCACCCGGTGCAGGCCCAGCAGGCAGGGCTGGCCACGGTGTTCCAGGAGTTCAACCTGCTGCCCGACCGCAGCGTCGCCGAGAACATCTACCTCGGTCGCGAGCCGCGCCGCGGCCTCCTGGTCGACACGGGCCAGATGCAGCGCGACACCGCCGAGCTCCTCGAGGGGCTCGGCGTGCACAACCTGTCCCCCGCGACGGTCGTGCGCACCCTCTCGGTCGCCGAGCAGCAGATCGTGGAGATCGCCAAGGCGGTCAGCTACGACGCGCGGATCATCCAGATGGACGAGCCGACCGCGGCCCTGGCCGACCACGAGGTCGAGCTGCTCTACAGCATGATCCGCCGGCTGCAGGAGCGCGGGGTGGCGATCCTCTACGTGTCCCACCGGCTGGCCGAGCTGTTCGACCTCTGCGAGACGATCACGGTCCTCAAGGACGGTCGGCACGTCGCGACCAGACCCGCGGCCGAGCTCGACGAGGCGTCCCTGGTGCGGATGATGGTGGGCCGCGAGATGTCTGCGTTCTTCCCCGACGCCCTGCCCGGCACCGCCCCCGGAGCCGCGGCGCTCACCCTCACTGGCGCCGGCAACGGCTATGTGGACGGCATCGACCTCAGCCTGCGGGCCGGCGAGATCGTCGGCCTGGCCGGACTGCAGGGGTCGGGTCGCACCGAGCTGGTCGAGGGCATCTTCGGCGCCCAGCCGTTCACCCGCGGGACGATGACGCTCGACGGCAGACCGGTCCGCGTCCGCTCCCCGCGCGAGGCGATCCGCCGCGGACTGGCCCTGGTCACCGAGGACCGCAAGGCCAAGGGCCTGTCCCTCAACCAGTCGATCCTGGACAACGCGCTCGGCGTCGTGCACGCGGTGTTCCCGCGGCGCACAGGAACCGCACGGCGGGGTATGCCGGGGGTCCTGTCCTCGATGGCTGTCGCCGCCCGGGGGATGGACCAGGAGGTCCAGTTCCTCTCCGGCGGCAACCAGCAGAAGGTCGTGCTGGCCCGGTGGCTGAGCACGAACCCACGGGTGATGCTCATGGACGAGCCGACCCGCGGCATCGACGTGGGCGCCAAGCACGCGATCTACGAGCTGATGCGCCAGCTGGCCGCCGACGGCGTGGCCGTCCTCATGGTCTCCAGCGAGCTGCCCGAGGTGATCGGCATGTCCGACCGCATCCTCGTGATGCACGAGGGGCGCCTGGCCGGTGAGCTGCCGGCCGGCTCCTCCGAGGAGGAGATCCTGCACCTGGCCACCGGCGCCGCACCCGCGCGACCCGAGCAGCCGGAACGCGACGACCCGAAGGAGGACCGGCAGCCATGAGCAGCCCCGTCACCGGCCGACGCCGCGTGCCCATCACCTCGACCGGCATCGTCTTCCTCGTGCTGGCCCTGACCCTCGTCGCCGGCGCGGTCCTCACGGCGATGTCGGGCCGCAACTTCTTCAGCCCGGGCAACATCTCGGCGATCCTCACCGGCACCTCCATCCTGGGCTTCATCGCCATCGGGCAGACGCTGGTGATCCTGGCCGGCAGCCTGGACCTGTCGGTCCCCTACGTGACCAGCCTGGCCAGTCTGCTCGCTGGCGTGCTGATGGCCGGGCAGACCAGCAATATCGTCCTGGGCGTCGTCGTGGCCCTCGGTGTCTCGGCCCTGATCGGCCTGGTCAACGGCCTGGTCGTGGCCCTGCTGGACGTGCACGGCTTCATCGCCTCGCTCGGCATGGGCCTGATCCTGGCCGGCTACCTCGGCACCAACTACAAGGGCTCGGCCGGCTCCGCGCCGCGGGACTTCCGGCTGATCGGCGCCACGAACATCGGCCCGGTGCCCGTGTCCACGCTGATCATGCTCGGCTGTGCGGTGCTGGTCATCCTGCTCCTGCGCCGCACCCGAGCAGGCCACCACCTGTATGCCGTGGGTAGCAACCGCGAGGTCGCCCGCATGTCCGGCCTGCACACGGCCACCCCCGTGGTCATGGCGCACGTGCTCTGCTCGCTCCTGGCCGGCATGGCCGGGCTGCTGCTCCTGGCCCGGCTCAGCGTCGGCAGCCCGACGATCGGCAGCCAGGGCGGCTACGACCTGATGTCGATCGCCGCGGTCGTCCTCGGCGGGACCGTGCTGGCAGGAGGCAAGGGCAACATCCTGGGCACGCTCGGGGGCGTGGCGATCTTTGCGGTCATGGACAACGTCATGGGCGTGATGGAGGTCAACCCGTTCCTCAAGGACGTCGTGCGCGGGGTGGTCATCGTGGTCGCGGTCGCCGTCTACGCCCGCCGCAGCGCCGGTCAGCGGCCACCGCGCTTCCAGAAGCAGTCCCTCACCGACGCGGCCCTGCAGGAGGCGCGATGACCACCCAGACGGCAGGCCGCGCCCCCGCCGCACTGGTCGAGCACCAGGGCAGCCGGCTCCAGCGGCTGGCGCGCACGCTGGGCACGCCCGGTGGCGCCGTGTTCATCCTGGTCGGAGTGCTGCTCGCAGCCATCGTGGCGACCAACCCCAACTTCGGTGAGCCCGGCTCGCTCATCCGCTTCATCGGCCGCACCGCACCGATCGCGATCGCCGCGATGGGCCAGTACTTCGTCATCGTCTCCGGCGAGTTCGACCTCTCGATGGGCTCGGTCGTCACCATGCAGGTGGTGCTCTCCGGCAACCTGATCGGCCAGGACGAGGCCCGGATCCTGCCGGTGATGCTGCTGATGTTCGTGCTCGGTGCGCTCGTCGGGCTGGTCAACGGCCTGGCCACCACGCTGCTGCGCGTCCCCAGCTTCATCGTCACCCTGGGCACGATGCTCGCGCTGTCGGGGCTCGTGCTCTACCTCACCGGCGGCGCGGCCACCGGCAACCCGGTCGACACGTTCCGCCAGATCGGCCGCGGCGGCATCCGCGACGTGCCGGTGCTGGAGATCATCCCCTACCCCGCGATCATCCTGGTCGTGCTGGCGGTAGGCGCCGTCGTCCTGATGCGGCGCCCGTGGGGCCGCACCCTGGTCGCCGCCGGTGACAACCCGGAGGCCACCCACCTGGCCGGCGCGCCCGTGTGGTGGGTCAAGACCCGCGCGTTCATGCTCTCCTCGCTCGCCGCCACCGTCGCCGGGATCATCCTGGTCGGCTACGCCGGCGTGCACCCCTCGGTCGGCAACGGCTACGAGTTCACGGCCATCACCGCCGTGGTGCTCGGGGGCGTGGTCCTCGGTGGTGGACGCGGCTGGGTGCTGTCGGCCGCCGCGGGGGCCTTCGCCCTGGAGCTGCTGTTCACGCTGCTCAACTTCGTCGGGGTGGCCTCGACCTGGCGGGACTCCGTGCAGGGCGTGATCATCATCCTCGCGGTCGCCGCCGCCGGGAAGGCCTGGCGCGGCAGCCTGCGTCCCCGCCGCAGGGAACCCTCCCCCGTGACCGCCCCCGGCGACCCGCGGCCCGCCCGCACCCCGGCCACCGAGCCGGCCACCCCTCATACTCCCGGCACCTCCGCCGGGGACTCCGGTCCCACCCAGCCCGTCCCGGGCTCCACCACAGGAGAGAACTGATGCGCAGAAGGATGTTGACCGCCCCCCTGGCGGCCGTGGCGGCGCTGGCCATGCTGGCGGCGTGCTCCACCGACGAGTCGCTGGACGACCCCTCCGCCGCCGAGTCCGCGGAGGACCCGGCCGCGCCCCCCGCCGACGAGGGCGAGGCCACCGGTGAGGAGCCGGCCGCCGAGGGCTCGGACGAGTGGTTCGACCAGGCCGTCTACGACACCGAGTACGAGCAGCGGTCGGCGACCTTCGAGGGCGATGCCGCCCAGCCCTACCTGCAGTACATCGACGGACCGATGACCGACACCTCCGAGTACGCCGCGGAGGGGCCGCACAAGGTCTGCTTCTCCAACGCCTCGATCAGCAACCCGTGGCGGCAGACCGGCTGGATCACGATGAACGAGCAGCTCAAGGTGCTGCAGGAGTCCGGCGTCATCTCCGAGATGGAGACCCGGGACGCCCAGGACGACGACAACACCCAGATCGCCGACATCGACTACTTCATCAACGAGGGCAACTGCGACGCGTTCGTCATCAGCCCGAGCTCCACGGCGGCCCTCACCCCGGCCGTCGAGCGGGCCTGCGACACCGGCCTGCCGGTCGTCGTCTTCGACCGCGGCGTCGAGACCGACTGCGCCACCACGTTCATCCACCCGATCGGTGGCTACGCGTGGGGCATCGACACCGCCGAGTTCCTCGTGGAGAACCTCCAGGAGGGTGACAAGGTCGTCGCGCTGCGCATCCTGCCCGGCGTGGACGTCCTCGAGCACCGCTGGGCGGCCGCGGAGAAGATCTTCTCCGAGAACGGCATCGAGGCGGTCGACTACTTCACCGGTGCCGACCCGACCGAGATCAAGAAGATCATCAGCGACGAGCTGGCCACCGGCGACGTGCAGGGTGTCTGGATGGACGCCGGTGACGGCGCCGTCGCCGCCATCGAGGCCTTCGAGGACGCCGGCGCGGACTACCCGGTCATGACCGGTGAGGACGAGATGAGCTTCCTGCGCAAGTGGGACGAGACCGGTCTGACCGGCCTGGCCCCGGTCTACTCCAACTTCCAGTGGCGCACACCGCTGCTGGCGATCGAGAAGATCTTCGCCGGCGAGGAGATCCCCACCGAGTGGGTCCTGCCGCAGTCGCCGATCACCGAGGAGGAGCGCGGCGACTTCCTGGCCGCCAACGAGGGCATGCCGGACGGGCACTACGCCAAGTTCGGCGGCGAGGACCTGCCCGGCTACCCGCAGGTGTGGCAGGAGCGGGTCATCCCGTAACCCCGGACCCCTGCCCGGCGACCCACCCGGAGGGGACGTGACACTGGTGCGCCTCAGCACACCGGTGTCACGTCCCCCGGGGACGGGCGTCCCACCCTGCCACCCACGAGAGGAGACCAGCGTTGCGAGCCATCGGCGTCAACACCTGGGTCTGGACCTCACCGCTGACCGACCGCGAGCTGCCCGCCCTGCTCGGCACGATCGCGGCGATGGGCTTCGACGCTGTCGAGCTCCCGCTCGAGCACCCCGGTGACCTAAGCGTCCCGGCCGTCTCGGCGGTGCTGGCCGACACCGGCCTGACCCCCTACGTCGTCGGCGCGATGGCCCCCGGCCGCGACCTGGTCGAGGCCGGGGCGAGCGAGGTCCGCGCCACCCAGGACTACCTGAGGCACTGCATCGACCTGGCGCAGGGCATCGGGGCGGCGTCGGTGTGCGGTCCGTTCTATGCCGCGACGGGCCGCGTATGGCGCATGGGGCCGGAGCAGCGCGCCTCCACCCTGGCGCAGTGGCGGCAGAACCTGGCCCCGGTGGCCGCGCACGCGCGGCAGGCAGGCGTGCGGATCGGCATCGAGCCGCTCAACCGCTACGAGACCTCCCTGATCAACACCGTCGACCAGGCCCTCGAGGGTCTCGGCGAGCTGCTGGACGAGGGCGTCGGGCTCGCGCTGGACACCTACCACCTGAACATCGAGGAGCGGTCGTCCGCCGGGGCGGTCCGCCGGGCCGGCGAGCACGTGGTGCACGTGCAGGCCTCCGGCAGCGACCGCGGCGCACCGGGCGGGGACCAGACCGACTGGCCCGCCCTGCTCGAGGCGCTCGACGAGGTCGGGTACACCGGCCCCCTGAACATCGAGAGCTTCACCGCCGACAACGAGGCCATCGCCACCGCCACGTCGATCTGGCGACCGCTGGCCCCGAGCCAGGACGAGCTGGCGACCAGCGGGCTGGCCTTCCTGCGCTCCCTCACCGCACCGACCGAGCCCGCACCGACCGAGCCCGCACCGACCGAGGGGGAACCCCGTGCCTGACCCGACCGCCGAGCCCCTCGGCGTGGCCGTCATCGGCTACTCCTTCATGGGCCGCGCCCACTCCAACGCCTGGCGCAACGTCGCCGCCTTCTACCCGGACGTGCCGCCGGTGCGGATGAGGGCCCTCGTCGGACGCGACGGGGCCAGGGTCGCGCGGGCCGCCGCCGAGCTCGGCTGGGACTCCAGCGTCACCGACTGGCGCTCCGTGCTCGAGCGCGAGGACATCGACATCGTCGACGTGTGCACGCCGGGCCACCTGCACGCCGAGGTGGCGCTGGCCGCGCTGGCGGCGGGCAAGCACGTGCTCGTCGAGAAACCGCTCGCGAACAGCGTCGCCGAGTGCGAGCAGCTCGTCACCGCCGCAGCAGCCGCCACGGGCCGGGCACTCCTCGGCTTCAACTACCGCCGCGTCCCCGCCCTGGCGCTGGCCCGCGGGCTCGTGGCCGAGGGCCGGATCGGCACGGTGCAGCAGGTGCGGCTGAGCTACCTGCAGGACTGGCTGAGCGACCCTGGGGCGCCGATGACCTGGCGGCTGCGCAGGGAGACCGCCGGCTCGGGGGTCCTGGGCGACCTCGGCTCGCACGCCGTCGACCAACTGCACTACCTGCTCGGCGAGCACGTCACCCGGGCCAGCGGGACCCTGCGCACCTTCGTCCCGGAGCGGCCCGGCCCCGACGGGACCGAGGCGGTCACGGTCGATGACGCGGCCTGGGCCACGCTGCATACGGCCTCGGGTGTCGTGGCGAGCCTCGAGGTGAGCCGGGTGGCCACCGGGCGCAAGAACGCCCTGACCGTCGAGGTCTACGGCACGACCGGGTCGCTGAGCTTCGACCTGGAGCGTCTCAACGAGCTGGTGCTCACGCAGACCGGTGACCCGCGCACCCAGGCGGCCGGCACGATCCTGGTGACCGAGCCCGAGCACCCCTACGTCGACGCGTGGTGGCCGGCCGGGCACGTCCTGGGCTGGGACCACACGTTCACCTCCCAGGCCGCCGACTTCCTGCGCGCGATCGCGACCGGCGACCCGGCGCACGCCAGCTTCGAGGACGGCCTGGCCGTCCAGCGGGTGCTCGAGGCGGTCGAGACCAGCCACGGGCGCGGCGGCGCGCTGACCGAGACGGGCAACTGACCGACTGACATCCTGGAGCAGGACGAAGGAGAGACCATGGCACGCCGATTCACCCTCTTCACCGGACAGTGGGCCGACCTGACCCTCGAGGAGGTGGCCGAGCTCGCCGCGAGGTGGGGCTATGACGGGCTGGAGATCGCCGTCTCCGGTGAGCACCTGGACGCCTGGCGCTGGGACGACGAGGAGTATGTCGAGGGGCGGCTGGAGATCCTGCGTCGCCACGGCCTGGGGTGCTGGGCGATCTCCAACCACCTCAAGGGGCAGGCCGTCTGTGACGACCCGATCGACGAGCGGCACCAGTCGATCGTCGGCTCGAGGGTGTGGGGCGACGGGGACCCGGAGGGCGTGCGGCAGCGGGCCGCCGAGGAGCTGAAGCTGACGGCCAGACTGGCGCAGAGGATGGGCGTGGACACGGTCGTGGGGTTCACCGGCTCCTCGATCTGGCAGTACGTCGCGATGTTCCCGCCGGTGCCCGCCTCGAGGATCGACGCGGGCTACCAGGACTTCGCCGACCGGTGGAACCCGATCCTGGACGTCTTCGACGAGTGCGGCGTCCGCTTCGCCCACGAGGTGCACCCGAGCGAGATCGCCTACGACTACTGGTCGACGGTGAGGACCCTGGAGGCGATCGGGCACCGCGAGGCGTTCGGGCTCAACTGGGACCCGAGCCACATGCTGTGGCAGGACATCGACGTGGTGGGCTTCATCACCGACTTCGCCGACCGGATCTACCACGTGGACTGCAAGGACACCCGGATGCGGGTCGGCAACGGCCGCAACGGGCGGCTCGGCTCACACCTGCCCTGGGGCGACCCGCGGCGCGGCTGGGACTTCGTCTCGACCGGGCGCGGTGACGTGCCCTGGGAGGACTGCTTCCGCGCCCTGGCCGCCGCCGGCTACGACGGGCCGATCTCGGTGGAGTGGGAGGACGCGGGCATGGACCGCCTCGAGGGCGCACCCGAGGCGCTGCAGTTCCTGAAGCGGTTCGACTACTCCCCCGCGACGGCCTCGTTCGACTCGGCGTTCAGCCAGGACTGACCGGTGCCGCGACCCGGCCCGCAGCTCAACCGATGCCGAGCCGGCGGGCCACCTGGTCGCCGCCGACCTCGCGGACCCAGGCCGGGTCGCCGACCACGATGAGCCGGTCCGTGGCCCGGGACATACCGACATACAGGCGCTCCCGCGCCCGCTCGGTGTTCTCGGAGTTGAGGCACAGCACGACGGCGCGGCGCTCCATGCCCTTGCAGCCCAGGACGGTGCCGTAGAAGACCTCGTCGGCGTCCCAGAAGCTCTGCCAGTAGCTCTCGTCGCCGCGCGTCTCCTGCAGCTCCCGCTGCTGCGGGTGCCGGGAGCCGGTGGTGATCAGCGCGACCTGCTGCGGGTCCCAGCCCTCGTCGAGCAGGAGGTCCACCTGGTCGTCGGAGGTGTCCAGCGCCTCGTCCGTGCTGGTCGCGATGAAGGTGACGTCCGGTCCGTCGCCGCCCAGCGGTCGCATCCGCGAGGGAGCCAGCGGCCCGAACGTCTCGGCGATCTGGGTGGTGTTGCGCAGGTTGTGGTCCAGCACGAGGGGCACCAGCTCGATCGGCGGGCGGCCGAACCGCGGGAAGAGCCGCTGGTTCTCGTCGGAGTAGATGTAGAGCCCGCCCTCGTCGGGGTGCCGCAGCGCGGCCAGCAACGGCGCCCACCACGACTCGGCGAAGTCCTGTGCCTCGTCCACGACGATGGCGTCGAACCTGTCCTTCTCCTCCAGCCCCTGGGCCAGCTCGAGCATGAGCGCAGGCAGCTCGACCTCCCAGAAGTGGCTGTCGTTGCGGTCGCCGTCCGGCGCCCCCCACCTCCTCCCGAGCCCGTGGAAGGTGCCCACGTAGGCCGGCCGGGCCCTCCTGTTCGCACTGCTCATCTCCCGGTCGAGGTAGGTCGCCAGGCCGATCGAGTAGCACAGCAGCGCGACCCGTTGGGCCGGGCGGCCCTCGCTCGCGCTCCCCCGGGTGAGCCCCTTGGCCTGGGCCAGCGCGAGGACGGTCTTGCCGCTGCCTGCACCCCCGCGCACCTCGACCCGGTGCAGCAGCCGGGTCACCTTGAGCAGCATGTGCTGCTCCCGGGTGAGCCGGTCGGTCGCCGCGGCCTCCCGCTCGTCGGCCTCCGCGGCGATGCTCGGCGCCGCGGTGCTGCGGCTGCGCCAGATCTCCAACGCCTTCTCGACATGGTCCGCGGCGGGCACGGGGCGGTTCGTCTCCTGACGGGTGGCCAGGTCGCGCAGCCGGGGCGCCAGGTGCGGCAGGTCGTCCTGGTCATGGACCATCCACCGCGGCAGGTCGGGCAGCGAGAAGTCCGGACCGAGGCGGGTGAACGGCAGGACGACCGTGTGCGCCCACCGGACCTTCTCGCGCCCCCAGGCGGGATGACCCTCGATATAGCGGCGGAGCTCGTGCTTGCCGCGCATCGCCTGCTCGACCGGATCGACCCGCACCATCTCCCTCGGGGTGCGCAACCACCACTGCCCGTCCGCATCGACCGAGACGCCACTGCCCTTGACCTCGATGACGATGACGGCCGCACCGGGCAGCATCGCGACGAGGTCCAGCTCGTGGTCGCCCTGCTCGTTGGTCAGGCGGACACTGGCCAGGAGCACGGCGTCGTCGTCGAGCTGGCGGCGCAGCGTCTCCCAGACCTCCCGCTCCGACTGGGTGGTGAACACGGAGTCCGGGGGAATGCAGCGGGCCGTCACGGGGCCTCCCTTCATCGGGTGCCCCTATGCCTACCAGAGCCGGGCCGCCCCGCAAGTCACCGCGACCTGCCACGATGGGGTCATGCTGATCCGAGCCGACCGGATGCTCCACGTCGATGGCGCGTTGGCGCCCGGCTGGCTCCAGGTCGAGGGCGAGCGGATCGTGCAGGTGCTGGGTGACCTGTCCGCGATCGGGCCGCCGGACGTGGAGGTCCCGGTCCTGAGCCCGGGGTTCGTCGACATCCACTGTCACGGCGGCGGTGGCGGTGCCTTCACCTCCGGCGACCCGGCCGAGATCCGCGAGGCCGTGCGGGCCCACCGCGAGGAGGGGACGACGAGCCTGGTGGCCAGTCTGGTCTCCGACGAGCTGGACGCGCTGGAGGCGCAGATCGCGGCGCTCCACAGCTTCGTGACCGCCGGCGAGCTGGCCGGGATCCACCTCGAGGGGCCCTGGCTCAGCCCGGCCCGCTGCGGTGCCCACGACCCGGCCCGGCTCGCCGACCCCGCGCCGGCCGCGGTGGCCCGGCTGCTGACCGCCGGTGAGGGCAGCGTGCGGATGGTCACCCTGGCCCCGGAGCTGCCGGGTGGGATCGAGGCGGTCCGGCGCCTGGTGAGGGGCGGCGTCGTCGCGGCCATCGGGCACACGGACGCGGCGGCCGCGACCATCGCGCGGGCCGTGGACGCGGGGGCGACCGTGGCCACGCACCTGTTCAACGCGATGCCGCCGGTCCACCACCGCGAGCCCGGCCCGGTGCCGGTGCTGCTGGGTGACGACCGCGTCGTCGTGGAGCTGATCGCCGACGGCCAGCACCTGCACCCCGACGTGCTCGCCCTGGCCGCTCGTGGTGCCCGCGGCGGCTGGGTCCTGGTCACCGACGCGATGGCGGGAGCGCTGGCCCCGGACGGGGACTACCTGCTGGGTCCGCAGCGGGTGAACGTGCGCGGGGGCGTCGCCCGGGTCGAGGGCGGGGCGGTCGCCGGCAGCACGCTGAGCATGTCGCGGGCCGTGCGCACCGCGGTGGCGGCCGGCATCCCGCTCGCCGGCGCGCTCCGGGCCGCCACGGCCGTGCCGGCGCACACCGTCGACCTGGAGGGCGTGGGTGTCCTGGCGGCCGGGGCGTGGGCGGACCTGGTGCTCCTCGGTGAGGATCTGGGGGTCACCGGCGTGCTGCGCCGAGGTCGCTGGGTGGTCGAGCCGGCTCAGTAACCCTGCCAGGACGGCTTGTGCCCGTGCACGAAGCGGTAGTAGTCGACCAGGCGCAGCCGGGCGGCGGCCGGCTCGTCGAGCACGGTCGTCACGTGCGGGTGGAGCTGGAGCACCGAGGCGGGACAGAACGCGCTCACCGGCCCCTCGAGTGCGGCCGCCACCGTCCCGGCCTTGCCCTCACCCGTCGCGACGAGCACCAGGTGGGCGGCCTCCAGGATCGTGCCCAGCCCCTGGGTCAGCACATGGTGCGGGACCTCCTCGGGGGCGAAGAAGCGCGCGTTGTCCCGCCGGGTCTGCTCGGTCAGCGTCTTGACCCGGGTGCGCGAGGCCAGGGACGAGCCCGGCTCGTTGAACCCGAGGTGCCCGTCGGTGCCGATGCCCAGCAGCTGCACGTCGACGCCGCCGGCACGGCGGAGGGACTCCTCGTATGCCGTCGCTTCCGTCACCAGGTCCGTGGCGGTCCCGTCGGGGCCGGCGACCTCCAGACCCACGTGGTCGCTGAACATGCGCCGGATCACCTGGCGGTAGGCCTGCGGGTGCCCGGCAGGGATCCCGACGTACTCATCGAGCAGGAAGGCACGGCACCCCGCGAACGACAGGCCCTCCTCACGGTGGCGACGGACCAGCTCGTCGTACGCCGGTCCCGGCGAGGAGCCGGTCGCCAGCCCCAGCGTGCCGCCCGCCCGGACCGTGCCCTCGAGGATGTCCGCGACCACCACCCCGGCCTCCCGGGGTGTCGCGGTGATGACGACCTCCACGGCCTATCCCCCGGGCCGGCCCGTGCCCACCCCGGTGCGGGGCGAGGTGGTGGGCGTGACCGGCTCCTGCGGCTGGGGCAACAGCGCGGCGCCGACCGACCCGGCCGGGTAGTCCTCCGGGAGCCAGCGCACCCGCTCGTCGACGGCCAGCGTCTGCTCGAAGCCCGAGTCGCCGTGGTCACGCAGCGCCGCCAGCAGCGCTTCCTGGAGTGCGGGGGTGGAGGTGACGACCCCACCGGCCAGCACGACGTCGGCGACGTCGGTGGTCTGCACCAGGATCCGCACCGCCTGGGCGAGGCCGGCGACCAGGTCGTCTCGCACCCCGGTGGCAGTCGGGTCGCCGGCGGCCGCGGCCGCCATGAGCTCGGCCGCGGAGCCGGCCCAGCGCCGGGCGAGTCCGCCGCCGGAGGCGTAGAGCTCCAGGCAGCCCTGCTTGCCGCACGGGCACGGCGGCCCCGACCGGTCGGTGACCAGGTGGCCGATCTCGCCGGCCAGACCCCGGTCGCCCCGTCGCAGGACGCCGTCCAGCACCAGTCCGGCGGCCAGCCCGGTGCCCACGTTGAGCAGGGCCAGGTCCTGCCCGTGCCCGTCCCCCGAGCTGCGCAGCCAGTGGGCGGCGCCCCACGCGGCGGCCTTGACGTCGTTCTCCACGAGCACGGGGGCGCTGGTGAGCGCGGCGGCCTCCGCCGCCAGGTCCAGCGGCCGGCCGTCCAGGCCGAGGTTCACGGCGTGGGTGACCCGACCGCCGGAGACGATGCCGGGCACCCCAATGCCCAGCGCGGCCACGCGGGCGCCGGTCCCGAGCTCCTCCAGGAGCAGGCCGTATGCCGTGCGCAGGCCGCCCAGCACGCCCGCCGGTCCGCGGATGCTCCGGACCGACTGCCGGGCCACGACCCGGTGCCCGCCGGCCACGACCTCGACGGCGGCCGCGTCGACCCACGTGCCGCCGATGTCGACCCCGACCCGGAGGCTCACGGCGTCCACCCCAGGGCCCGGGTCAGGGCCGTCGTCGAGGCGGCGGAGGCGCCGTAGGTGCGGATGACCCGCTCGAACCGGTCCAGCTCCGGGGCCGGCCAGCCCAGCTCGACCAGCCACACCTGCGGGTTCGTGGTCAGCGTCTCGCGCACCCACCGCCAGACCCGCACGTCGGAGGTGGCACCCCGGACGAGCAGCAGGGTCGGGCCCTGCGGCAGCGCCGTGGCCGCCAGGGCGGACGGCAGCAGTCGCGGGGTGTCCGCCCCCACGAGCCCCCACGCGGTCTGCCCGACGGCGGGGCTGGTGCCGGTCTCCAGGTGGATGACGCGGGCCGCGGGCAGGGACGGGATGCCGTCGAGCAGGGCGGTGGCGGCACGCGCCGAGGCCTGCCTGGCGTGCGCGATCACCGTCGCACGGGTCGCGCTGGTCATGGTCGTGGCACGACCGGTCCTGAGAGGGCCGGCCGGGAGAGGACCCGCGGGGTCGGACGGTCCGGACCAGGCCGCGCGAAGGCGACCGACCCGGTCGGCGGCGTCGGCCAGGCGCTCCGCGGGCAGGCTGCCCTCCTCCACGGCCGCCGCGATGGCGCGGGCCACCCGGCGCACGACCAGCGGCCCCTCGTCGGTGCCCGGACCCAGGCACAGCAGGTCCGCGCCCGCGGCGAGCGCGCGGACCGCCGCCCCGGGCATCCCGCCATCGCCCTGGGCACCGGCCATGTCGAGCGCGTCGGTGACGACCACCCCCTCGAAGCCGAGCTCCCCGCGCAGCACGTCCTGCAGCAGGACGGGGCTGAAGGTCGCCGGCCGGTCGGGGTCGAGCGCCTCGATCACGACGTGCGAGGTCATGACGGTGGCGGCCCCCGCCCGGACGGCCGCCGCGAACGGCACCAGCTCGCGCTCGTGCAGCACCTCCCGGCCCGCGCGCACGGTGGGCACCGCGTGGTGGGAGTCCGTCCGCGTGTCGCCGTGCCCCGGGAAGTGCTTCACACTCGCCGCGACCCCCGCCGCGGCCAGGCCCTCCACGAAGGCGACGGTGTGCCGGGCGACCAGCGCGGGGTCGGCGCCGAAGCTGCGGGTGCCGATGACCGGGTTGAGCGGGTCGGAGTTCACGTCGGCGCAGGGTGCCAGGTCGAGCCAGATGCCCGCTGCGGCCAGCTCGGCGCCGATCCCCGTGGCGACCGCTCGGGTGACCGAGGGAGAGTCCAGCCGCCCGAGGACGGCCGGTCCGGCATACGGGCTGCCGGTCGTGACGTGCAACCGGGTGACGTCCCCGCCCTCCTCGTCGACCGCGAGCACCGCCGTTCCGGCGAGCCCGCGCACGGTGCGGGCCAGCTCGGCCAGGTCCCGGCCGGGGGCCACGTTGTTGCCGTACAGGCAGACGCCGCCCAGGCCCAGCTCGAGCTCCTCGGGCAACCAGCGCGGCACGTCGGGCCCGGCGAAGCCGGCGAGGAGCACCCCACGGGCGGCCCGGTCCAGGCCGCTCACCCCTTCACCGCCCCGGAGACGAGGCCGGCGGTCATCCTGGTCTGGACGACCAGGAAGAAGACGATGACCGGGACGGCCACCAGGACGGAGCCGGCCATGACGGCGGGCCAGTCGATCGCCTCGTTGGACACCGTGGTCATGCCGCGCAGCCACAGCGGCAGCGTGCGGTTGTCCGGCTCCATGACCACGACCGCGAGGGTGTACTCGTTCCAGGCCTGGAGGAAGGCGAAGACGCCGCTGGCGATCAGGCCGGGCGCGAGCAGCGGGAAGGTGATGGTGAAGAACGCCCGCACCCGGCTGCAGCCGTCGACCATGGCCGCCTCCTCCAGCTCCACGGGCACCCCGTCGACGAACCCGCGCAGCAGCCACACCGTGAACGGCAGCACGGCCGCGACATAGAGCAGCGACAGGCCCCCGACCGTGTTGTAGAGGCTCCACTCGTTGAGCATCCGGTACTGCGAGATAAACAGGGCCTCGGGCGGGATCATCTGGATCGTCAGCACGACGATGATGAAGGAGACCCGGCCGCGGAACCGGAACCGCGAGATCGCCACCGCGGCGACGAACGCACACAGCACGGCGGCGGCCACCGCGATGAGGGTGACGGAGAGGCTGAGCCGCAGCGAGGCGAGGAACTGGTCGTCGATCGCCCGCCGGAAGGCATCCAGGTTGAGGTCGGTGGGCAGGAACGAGGGTGTCGGTGCCCGCAGCGCCTCGATCGGTTGCAGGGCCCCGTTGAGGACCCAGTAGACGGGGAAGATCCAGACGAGCGCGAGGGCGATCGCGACCGCTCCCCAGAGCCGGCTGCGCGCGCCGCGCCCCACGCGCCTCACGGCGCCTCCGCCCGGAGCAGCGAGCGCACGTAGTGGCCGGTGAGCACCAGGGTGAGGACGAGCACGAAGAGCGCGAAGGCCGAGGCCATGCCGTACTCGCTCTGCCCGACGCCGAGGGTGTAGATGTAGGTGCCCAGCAGGTGGGTCTCGCTGGGGACGCCGCCCACGCCCTGCAGGTAGTGGATCTGGGCGAACACCCGCAGGTCCCAGACGATCTGCAGCATGAGCACGATCGTCAGGGCCGGGCGGATCGAGGGGTAGATGATGAACCGCCAGCGCTGCCAGGCGTTGGCGCCGTCGATCTGCCCGGCCTCCAGCGCGTCCTCGGGCACCTGGGTCAGCGCCGCGTAGGCGGTGAACGCCACGAACGGCACGCTCATCCACACCACGATCACGGTGGCGACCAGGAGGAACGAGAGCGGCTCGATCAGCCAGTTGTGCCGGGTGAAGTCCCCGACGCCGAGGGTGTTGAGGCTCCAGTTGACCAGCCCGTAGCGGGTGTCGAACAGCCACTGCCAGGCGGTCATGGCGGCGATCACCGGCATCGCCCAGCAGAGCAGCATGCTCACCTGCAGGAGGACCCGTGGGGTTCGCCCGACGCGCAGCATGAGCAGCGCGAAGGCCGTGCCGATCAGCATCGTGAGCGCCACGGTGACGACACAGAAGGCGAGGGAGCGGGCGACGACCGCCCACATCTGCGCATCGGTGAACAGGGCGCGGTAGTTGTCCAGGCCGACCCACTCGGGCGGGGCACCGAACTGCTGGGCGCGGCCGAACTCCTGGAAGGACATGATGACCTGCCGCACGAGGGGGTAGCCCTCGGCCACGACGAGCAGCGCGATCGCCGGCAGCAGCAGCCCGTAGGGCCCGAGCCCGCGCCTGCTGCGCCGGCCGGGCCGCGGCGCGGGCCCGGGCACGCCGGCCACGGCCGCCGGTGGCACGGCCGCGAGCACGGTGCCGCTCTCCTGGGACATCCTCACACCCGTTCTCTTCGTGGTTTGCACCCATTTTTGGGGAGGTTCGGAACGCTCCGACACCATTTTTGGGGAGGTTCGGATCGCTCCCCGCGCAATTTCGGGGAGGTTCGGCTCGGACCGCGCCGACGCTTCCGGGCCCGTGGGGGGGCGGCGCCTGGCTCGGCACCGGCCCCCACGGCATACCGGTATGCCGCTGACTCACCCGTTGAGCAGGTCGGCCAGCTGGGCGTCGGTCTCCTTGGCGACCGTCGCCACGTCCTCGCCGCCGGCGATGCGGCCGAAGGCCTCCTCCATCACGGTGGCGGTCTCGACCGCGGCCCACTCGGGCGAGGCCGGCGTCAGCTTTGCGCTGCTCGCGGCCGCGATCGCCGCCTCGGCGAACTCGTCGTCACCCATCAGGCTGGTGAACTCGCTGTCGGCGGGACCGAGCCCGTTCTCGGCGAGCATCGTCTGGTACTCGTCGCTGAAGATGAGCCGCAGCAGGTCGGCCGCCAGCTCCTTGTGCTGCGACTGGGCGGAGATGGCGATGTTGGAGCCGCCGGCGAACACGGGGGCCACGCCGCCGTCGACGCCGGGCAGCGCGAACGCGCCCAGGTCCTCGGCCTTCGCCTCCTCCACGCTCCAGCGGGCCCAGCTCGGCGCCATGAACATGGCGGCCTCACCATTGTTGAAGGGCACCCACGGCTCGGCGTCCCGACCGTCCTGCGGAGCGGTCGTGGCACCCTCGTAGAGCTCCTGCCACTGGGTCAGCCCGGCGACACTCTCGGCCGAGGAGAGCTTGCCGACCCACTGGCCGTCCTCCTGCACGGCGATGTCACCGCCGTGGGCGAAGATCCAGCTGATGCCGTTGCGCCAGTCCTGCCCGGGCAGCCAGATCCCGGAGTAGCCGTCGCCGCTGGCCCCGCGGAGGGCGAGCGCCGCCTCGGACAGCTCCGCGAGCGTGGTGGGCACCGCGAGGTCGTTCTCCTCGAAGGCGGCCTTGTCGAAGAAGATGTAGCGCGAGCCCCAGTAGTAGGGCACCGCGTAGACCGTGTCCTCGTAGGTGCCGGCCTCGATGAAGCCCTCCGGACCGATGTCACCGAGCTCCTCGAGCAGGCCGGTCAGGTCCTCGAAGGCGCCGACGCTGGTGTAGGTCGGCACCTGGGTGTTGCCCATCTCGATGACGTCCGGAGTGTTGTCGGGGTCGGGCAGGGCCTGGTTGGCGCGCTGCAGCAGCTCGCCCCAGGGGATCCGCTGGACCTCCAGGGTCGCGCCGGTCTCCTCCTCGAACGCCGTGACGAGCCACTCCTCGAGCTCGACCGGGGTGTCGGTCTCGCCGGCCAGCCACAGGGTCAGGGTGTCGCCGCCCGCCGCGGCCGGGGCCTCGCCGGGACCGGCGGAGGGGTCGTCGCCGTCCGCGGGGGCGTCGTCGGCCGACGGTGTGTCGTCGGCCCCCGCGTCAGGGGTATCGGTGGTGCTGCCCTGTCCGCAGGCAGCCAACATGGTCGCGGTGACTGCGGTCACGATCGCGGTCCTGGTCAAGGTGCTGAGTTTCATCATTGAACCTCTCGGTGTGCTGGTCGGCAGTGAACCCGGGGGTCACACCACCCCGATCTCGCGGTAGCGCACGTACGCTGCCGCTCCCTTCAGGACGAGCTCGTTCTCGAGCGGGACCACCCGGACGTGGACCTGCTGGGCGACGAAGGGAAGGGTCTGGTGGGCGAGCGCGTCCTGCGTCGCCCGGAGCAGGTGGCCGTCGAGCAGCTCGGCCGGCCCGTAGAGCACCACGTCGGCGATGCCGAGGGTCGTGACGACCGGGCTGAGCACCGAGCCCAGGCGCTGCCCGGCGGTGGCGAGCTCGGTCGCGGCGTCGGCCCGGCGCAGGGCTGGCACGGCCAGGGTGGTCTCCAGGCAGCCGCGGTTGCCGCAGGCGCAGGTGGGGCCCTCGGCGTCGACGACCACGTGGCCGATCTCCCCGGAGGACAGCAGCGGGCCGGACAGCACCCGCCCGTCGATGAGGACCCCGCCCCCCACGCCGTGGCCGATCGTGACCAGCAGCAGGCCGGCCTCGTCCCCGGCGCCGAAGGTACTCTCGGCCGTGGTCGCCAGGTTGGCGTCGTTGCCGACGTGCGCGGGCAGTCCCAGCTCGTCCTGCACGCGGGCGGCCAGGCCCAGCTCGGACCACCCCAGGTTCGGGGCGTGGAGCACGCTGCCGTTGTGGTCGACGATGCCCGGCGTGCCGATGCCGACGCCCAGCACGGTGCGGGTGGCCCCCTCCCGCAGCCGGCGGGCGAGGTCCAGCACCTCCCGGACCGCGGTCTCACCCGCGGACAGGGCGGTCGCCTCGGCGGTCAGGATGCCGCCGTGCAGGTCGATGAGAGCACCGCGCAGTATGCCGTCACCCGAGAGATCGAGGGCGATCACCACGGGTGCGGTGTCGGCCAGGCCGACCAGCGTGGCCGGCTTGCCCTGCCGGACCCCGGGGCGGTGCCCCAGCTCGGCGACCATGCCGGTGGTGAGCAGCTCGGAGACCAGGTCGGAGACGGTGACACGGGTCAGCCCGGTCTCCCGCGCGAGGTCGGCGCGGCTGCGCGGACCGTCGTCGAACAGCTGCTGGAGGACGAGCGCGAGATGGTGTCGGCGGGCGTCCCCGGGGAGCACCTTCCCGAGGGGACGGCGCCCGCCGCGGGGTCGCGTTGTGACCTGCGTCATGTAGTTAGTATGCCCTACTAACTAATCCTGTCAAGGGCACAGACCCACCAGATTTCGCCACAAGGGCTGGCAGTTCGAGCGCTCGAGCGGTCGCTGAGCACGGCGCGACCGCCTGTTGCCGCGAACTGCCAGTCGTTCTGGCGTTTGCGGGTCTTCGGAGCTGGCCGCTCCGGCGGTGAGCCGTGGGTCCCGGGCCGCGCATGCGACCATCGGGCCAGTCCTGGCGCCTCCCACAACACGTTGGAGCCGGCGCCAACCTCAGAGGGGTTGCCCGCGTTACCTGGGCAAGGGAGGTTCTAGGTGAGCCAATGCATGGAGGGCGAGTTCGTCGCCTGGGCGACGGTACGACAAGGGGCCTGGCTGCGCTCTGCCTTGCTCCTGACCGGTGACCAGGCCTCCGCCGAGGACCTGGTGCAGGACGCACTCCTCAAGGTCGCAGAGCGCTGGTCCCGGTTGCGCGACGAGGCGCCGGACGCCTACGCCCGACGCATCATCTACAACGGCGCGATGTCCCGCTTCCGACGACACAGCCGGGAGCCCGCACATGCCGTGGTCCCTGAGGTGATCGCCACCGCGACGACAGATGACTGGCTCTCCGGCGCCGACATCCGTGCAGCCCTCCAGCGACTGACCACCAAACAGCGGGCCGTGCTGGTACTGCGCTACTACGAGGACCTGTCCGAGCGGCAGATTGCCGAGGCCCTCGGCGTCACCGCAGGCACGGTCAAGAGCCAGGCACATGCCGGGCTTCGTCGCCTTCGCGAGGAGCTCGCGCTCGAGCAGGACAGCCTGGACGGAGAGGAGATCCGGTGAACGACGACATCCGTGAACTGCTGGCTCGTGGCGCCTCTGACGCCGTAGACACCGATCTGGTCAGTGGCACTTGGCAGCGTGCCGAGCGACACCGGCGCAACCGCAATCTGGGCATCGTCTCGCTCGCCGCCGCAGGTCTCGCACTGACCTTCGCCCTGACTCAGACCGGGGGCTCTGGAGATGAGGCACTGCTCCCGGCCGACAGGACAGCTCGCCAGACGGCGCCCGCCACCCAAGAACCAAACACTCCGGCCCTCCCTGAGGAGTGGCGGTGGGAGTCCTTCGGCGGAGTCCAGGTCGGCATCCCCGGCGACTGGGACTGGGGCGGTCCCAGCCAGCGCATCCACCAGTGGTGCCTGAACGATGAGGGTGATCGGAGCCAGCCCATCGTGGGCCGCGCCGGAATCAGCACCGCGGTCGGGTGTGATGTGGACGGTGGTGCAAGTCCCCCCAGGGACAGTCTGGTGGAGAACACCGGGGAGGTCGTCATGTTCAGCTGGTCCCCACAGCCGGACGTGCGCCCGACCGAGGTGGGAGACCGCACCACTGTGCAGGTCAACGGGGTGGCCGTGACCGTGCAGGCCAGGCAGCCACTGCGTGACCAGATCGTGTCGACCATCCATCTTGTGACTACCGACGCCAACGGCTGCACTACGACCCATCCGGTCACCAGCGATTCCAGCTGGCGACCCAGCGGCCCTGCCGTGGCGCAGCTGAGCGAGGTCTCCTCCATCTCTGTCTGTCGTTATCAGTTCAGCGGAGCCTGGCCCCGCACGGGCGGTGAGGTGGCAGGAGGGATCTTGTCGTCACTACGTCTCGAGGGTCAGGATGCGCGACAGGCGATCGAGACTATCGCCTCGGCCTACGTCGGTGGCGGGCCGAACAACCCGGACCAGTGCGCCCCCGACTTCGCCTACGGCGACGAAGCGATCGTGCTCCGTGTGACGTCAGCGGCGGGCACGTCCGAGGTGGTGGCTCGCTATTCAGGCTGTGATCACCATGGCTTCGATGACGGCCACGAGGTGCGCACCCTCACGAGGGAAGCCATGGCCCCGCTCATCGAGGGACCGAACCAACCAGATCAAGCATCCAGCGAAGTGGGCGACATCGTGTTCCCCGACCCCGGCGACGAGTGAGCACCCGGGTCACTCCCGCGCGCGTCGCCGCCGCAGCGCGGCCACCAGCACCAGTCCACCGGCCAGCCAGGCCGCCGTCAAGAGCAGCGGCTCGCCGAGGTCGCCACTGCCCAGCCACGCGTCACGGACGGCGGTGGTGACCGGGGTCAGGGGCAGGAAGTCGGCGATCGTCTGCATCGGTCCGGTCATCACGCCGGGCGGCGGTCCGCCGCCCCCGAGCAGCCACATCGGCATGAAGAGCAACAGCCCCAGCGCCTGGGCCGAGCGGGCCGTCCCCACGGCCAGCCCGAGGGCGACACCGAGGGTGAGCAGCATGCCGGCACCCAGCGCGAAGGCCCCGACGACCCCGGCGAGGTCGTCGACCGGCGGCAGCCCGTACACGGGCGCGGCCACGGCGAGGACGAGACCGGCGCCGAGGACCACGAGCAGCGCGGTCACCAGCACCTGCGCGCCGATCACGGTGAGCTGGGACTGGCCCGAGGCCGACAGCCGCCGGAGCACCCCGCGCTCCCGGTAGCCGGCCAGGGCCACGGGCAGCCCGATGAGCGTCATCGCCGAGATCGGCACGGCGAGGTAGGCGGCGATGTAGTAGTCGGTCCCGTTGAGCCCCAGGAACTCCGGGCCGTTGTCGCTGGCGAAGACCCCGGCCAGCACGAGCATCATCATCGGCGGGAAGACGAAGGCGAAGAGCATCGGCGCCCACTCCCGGGTGAGCAACCGCGCCTCCATCCCCGTCATGGTCAGCAGCGCACGCAGCGGCGACACGGGTCGCGAGGCGGTGGGCCGGGTCACGGCAGTCATGCCGCCACCTCCCCGGAGGTGAGCTGGACGAAGACGTCCTCCAGCGACGGCCGGACGACGGTCAGGTCCTCCGGGAGTATGCCGACACGCGCCAGCTCTGCAGCGACCAGGACGGGTGTGGTCCGGTCCCCGACGACCTCCGTGCGCCGTCCCTCCCGGGCCACCAGCACGACGCCGGGCAGCTGGTCGAGCCGCCCGGGGTGCTCGCCCGCACGGAGCGTGAACCGGGTGCGGACCGCACCGTCGGCGAGCGCCACCAGGTTGGCCGGGGTGTCACACGCGGTGATCCGCCCGTCGTGCAGGACGGCGGCGCGGTCGGCGAGCTGCTCGACCTCGTCCATGTAGTGGCTGACCAGCACCACCGTGGCCCCGCGGTCGCGGATCTGCCGGATCAGCGCCCACGTCTCCCGGCGGGCCGCGGGGTCCAGGCCCTGGGTCAGCTCGTCGAGGAAGACGACCTGCGGGTCGTTGACCAGGGCCAGGGCGATGAACAACCGTTGTCGCTCACCTCCGGAGAGTCCGCCGAAGGCGCTGCGCCGCAGGGAGGTCAGGCCCCACGTGTCCAGTGCCTCGCGCCAGTCGACGACGTCGCCCGCGAGCCGGGCGAAGGTGCGCAGGGCCTCGCCCACCCGGAGCCGCTCGGGCAGCGAGGACGACTGCAGCTGGGAGCCGACCTGCGACCGCAGCCGCTGCCGGTCCCGGAACGGGTCGAGGCCCAGCACCCGCAAGTGACCGGCGTCGACGCGCCGCAGGCCCTGGATGGCCTCGACCGTGGTCGTCTTGCCGGCGCCGTTGGGGCCGAGGATCCCGAAGATCTCGCCGCGGCTGACCGAGAGGTCGAGTCCGCGGATCACGGACCGGTCGCCGTAGGTCTTGGTGAGGCCGCGCACGTCGATCACGGTGTCGGTGGCGCGCCCGGCACTGTCGGCCTGGTCGGTGGCGAGCCCGGGGCCGTGGTCGGCGCCGGCTCCTGGGGTGGGTGGTCTGCTCTGTGGGGCTGTCCGTGACAGCGTCTGAGGTTTCATGCCCTCCAGCCTCGCCAGCCGCACGGCCCGGCACATCGGGCCACGGGCCAGGGCCGGGATCAGTCCCTGGGCGGAGGTGCGTGCCCGGGGCTCCCACCGCCGTCGTCGTGCCGCTCGCCGATCCCGACGACCCCGTGGTCGAAGGCGAAGACGATGGCCGCCGCGCGGTCGCGGACGCCGAGCTTGGTGAAGATCGAGCCGACGTGCGACTTCACCGTCGCCTCGCTGACAAACAGGGTGGCGCCGACCTCCCGGTTGCTGGCGCCGCGGGCGATCAACGCCAACACGGCGTTCTCCCGGTCGGTCAGCTGCTCGAGCCGCTGCCGCTCCCGGTTGGCCGGGGCGACGCGGTCCCGGTAGGCGTCCAGCACCCGCGGGGCGACCGAGCGGTCGAACCACGCTCCCCCGCCGGCGACGGCTCGGGTGGCGGCGATGAGGTCGTCGGCCGAGGCGTCCTTGAGCAGGAAGCCGCTGACGCCGGCCTCGAGGGCACCCCACAGGACCTCGTCCTCGTCGAAGGTCGTGAGGACCAGGACGGGTGGCGGGTCCGGCAGGCGAGCGATCCGGCGACTCGCCTCGATCCCGTCCAGGCGGGGCATCCGGATGTCCATCAGAACCACGTCCGGCCCGTGCGCCGCGACGGCGGTCACCGCCTCCTCGCCGTCCCCGCACTCGGCGACGACCTCGAAGCCGTCCTCGTGGCCGAGGATCCGCCCCACGCCGGCACGGACGATCGGCTGGTCGTCGACGAGCACCACGCGGATCATCCCGCCCACCTCCTCTCGCCCCACCCTCTCACCGGCGGCCGAGCTGCCGCGCCGAGCGGCCGATCACCCGGGCCGCCACTCACCGGGCCGCCGCTCACCGAGCGGCCCCTCACCCGGCCGCCGCTCACCGGGTCACGCCACACCGCACCAGCCAGCCACCGGGGACCGGTCCGGCACTGAACTCGCCGCCGACGACCTCGGCGCGCTCCTGCATACCCCGCAGTCCGTAGTGGCCGCGCCGTTCGTGCGGGTCGGCGGGTCGCAACGGTCCCGAGCTGAGCACCTCCAGGGTCACATTCTCGCTGGTCACGGTGGAGGTGACCACGGTGCGCGCGGCCGGCGCGTGGATGGCGGCGTTGGCGAGGGCCGCCTGGGCGATGCGGAACATGGTGAGCCCGACCGACTGCTCGACGCCGTCCTGGGGGCCGCGCGCGACGTACTCGGCGCGCAGGCCGCCGGAGCGGGCGTCCTCGACCAGGTCACCGATCTGCTCGAGCCCCTCCAACGGTGCCTGCACCCCACCCTCGTCGCGCAGCACGCCGACGGTCCGCCGCAGGTCCTGCAGGGTGCGCCGGCCCACGTCCTCGGCGGAGGTGAGGGCCTCCCGGACCTCCTCGGTGTCCCGGTCCAGCACGTGCCGGGCACTGGTGATCTGCAGCATCATCGCGGCCAGCCCGTGGCCGACCAGGTCGTGGACGTCGCGGGCGATGCGCCGGCGCTCCTCGAGCACGGCCTGCTCTGCGAGTGCCAGGCGCGCACGCTCCAGCTCGGCGGCGAGCTTCTCCTGGCGGTGGAACGCCCAGCCCATCAGGGCGGGGAAGAGCACGGCGAGCACCCAGATGCCACCGGAGATGCTGTCCTCGCCGCGCTGCAGCAGCGCGACGACCACCGGCGTCGCGGCGGTGGCCAGGACGAGTGTGACCGAGGTCCAGGTGAGGTCCGACCAACCGGTGAGCACGATGGCCAGGAGGCTCAGCAGGAACAGGCCCGGCTCGAGTCCGGCGTCCCGCTGCGACACGGCGGTCAGCACGAGCACCGGGACGGCCACGGCGTGGACCGGCACCTCCAGGAAGGCCCAGGCCGCGAGGCCGAGTGCCGCCGCTGTGAGGGCCGCGACCAGCCACAAGGACGAGGGCTCGCTCAGGGCAGCGATCGGCACGAACACGAACGCCAGGACCCCGACGCCGACGCGCGAGAGGTCCGGTCCGCGCTCCCCCGGCCGGTCCGCCGTCCGCACGCCACGGTCCATGGGTGTGGAGGCTACTCGTCGCCGGTGCCCGGCGGATCCGACCAGGGTCGGGGGTGGTGTCTCACCCCGCGGTCGGAGCGGCCGCGCGCCAGCTCCTGCTCGATGACGGCGACCGCGCCGCCGACGCCGTCCTCACCGCGCACGACCCGAGCGACCGTGGCGGCTGTCGCGGCGACCCGCGCGGAGCGCAGCTCGGTGAGCGCGGCGCGCAGTCGCTGTGGCGTGGCCTCGGGCGTGGGGACCGGCGCGGCGCCGACCCCGATCTCGTGGACCCTGCGGGCGAAGAACGGCTGGTCCATGGTGAACGGCAGCACGAGCTGCGGCCGCCCCGCCCGCAGGGCCTGGGCCGTGGTGCCGGCCCCGCCGTGGTGCACGACGGCGGCCACGCGCGGGAAGAGCAGCTCGTGGGGGACGTCGTCGACGAACAGGACGCGAGCGGCATACTCCTCCTGGTCCTCCAGGCCCGAGCCGCGTTGCACGACCGCCCGGTGCCCCAGCTCCAGCGCCGCGTCGACGGTGTGCCGCAGCGCGGCCCGCACCGCCGGCACCGTGTGCGACCCCAGACCGGCGTAGACCGGCGGCGGCCCCGCGTCCAGGAACCGGGCCACCGGGTCCGGCAGCGACGTGCCGTCGGGGACGTCCAGGAACGGGTAGCCGGTGCTGCGGACCAGACGGCCACCCACCCGTCGGGGCGTCACGAGCCGGGCACTGTTGGCGACGAACGCGGGGGCGGTCGCCAGCTGCGCCAGCCCCCGCAGGCGGTCCCGGCGGGACGCTGCCGGGTCGGCGGAGGCCAGCCGCAGGGACGGGACGGTCGCCCGGAGACCCGCGACGAGGTTGTGCACCGAGCGGCCACCGCGCACGGCGTAGAGGCTGGCGTCTCCCCACACCGAGGCCAGGGCGGGCACGAACATCATGAGCACCTGCGGCCTGCGGGGACCGCCGACCATGCCCGGCCACGCGGAGCTCATGGCGGTCGTCACCAGCCCGTCATAGCGCGGGAGCAGGTCGGTCATCGTGGCGCGGACGGCCGGCGCCATCACCCGCGCGACCTCCCCGAGCAGCCCCATCTGCTCGGTCAGCCCGACGGGCATCCCCCGCCGCAGCGCGTCGTTGCGGTAGTAGCCCATGGCATCGACCGCCACCTCCTCGGCCCGCACCCCGGCGTCCCTGACCAGGTCGACGAAGTCGGTCGTGGCCGTCATCCCGACGTCGTGCCCGCGGGACTGCAGCCCCCGGGCCACGGCGAGGGCAGGCTGGTAGTCACCCCGGCTGCCCGCAGCGAGGACGGCGATCCGCATGGCCCCAGTCTGCGTCACGGACCGACTGGACGGGGCCGGTCAGGCGCGCAGGCGGTAGGTCATCGCCACGTTGCCGGTGGAGGTGGTGGGCGCCTCGACCAGCTCCAGGCGGGTCACCGGCACGGACTCGTCGAACAGTCGTCGTCCGACCCCGACCACGGGGTGTGTGGTGAGGGTGAGGGCGTCGATGACGCCGGCGAGGAACAGCGACCGCACGGTGTCGATCCCACCGGCCACGCTGATCGTCCCCGACTCCCCGTTCTCGGCGAGCGCCCGCACATACTCCACGGGGTCACCCTCGACGAGCACGGAGTTCTGCCAGCCGGACACGTCGTCCACGGTCGAGCTGATGACGTGCTTGCGCACCGGGTTGATAAAGGCGCCGAACGGGTCGTCGGCCCCGGGCCAGTACTCCGCCCACTCCTGCCACAGCCGGCGTCCGATCACGACGTCGGTGACCTCGGCGATGGCCTTGCCCATGCCGGCCATGTCGTCCGGCCCGAAGGAGTCGAACTGCCACTGGTCGGGTGACTCCACCACGCCGTTGACGGAGTTGAACAGGTGTGCCGTGACTGTGCGTGCCATCGCAGTGTCCTCTCTGGGGGATGAATCCGACACTGACACAGACCGGCCGGCGCGTCACAACTCATCGCCCGGCGCGTCCGTGGCCGCTCAGCGGCCCAGGATCTGGTCGGTGTAGGTGCGGGCCGGCACGGCGTAGCGCTCGGGGAAGGTCACGGCGCAGCCGATGAGCCACGCGGTGCCCTCCAGGGTCCGCAGCCGCAGCCACGGGGCCAGCTCCTCCCGGGTCGGCACGTCCCGTCCGGTGATCCGGCAGTATGCCGTGAGCGCGGCTCTCCCGATCTCCTCCGTCGGGGTGCTGCCCAGGACGGCGAGGTCCCACTCGACCGGTCCGCGACAGGACTCCTCCAGGTCGCTCCAGCGCCACACCCCCTCGGTGTCCTGCAGCAGGTTGCCCCGGTGGGCGTCCCCGTGCAGCAGCACCTGCTCGGTGCCCAGGCCCTCGATGCCGACCAGCGCCTCCTCGTGTTCCCGGGCCAGTGCCGCGTGGGTGGCGGCGTCCAGGTGACCCAGCCGGGCGGCATACTCCAGCGGTTCGGTGATCACCTGGTGAGCCATCGTCATGACCGGCAGGTGCTGTCCCGCCCCGGCCAGGGCTCGGTGCCACGCGGCGAGGGCGGCGGCCGACTCCTCCGGGGTCGCCCGCACCTCGGCGCTGCCCTGGTCGGTCCACAGCGAGATCCACAGACCGTCGACCTCGTGCGGACCGGCGTCCTCGGCCGGCGGGACGACAGGAGCACCGGCCCGGTGGGCGAGCCGCCCGACCTCGACCTCCTGCCGCACCCACCAACCCGGGTCCCGGCGCTGGGCGAGGGTGTGGGTGGAGACCCGGGCGACCAGACCGGTGCCGGGCAGCCGCAGCATGAGGGAACCACGGTCGGAGATGACCTGCGGGACGACGGTGCCCAGGCCCAGGTCGGCCGCGAGAGCGGCGGCGGCCCGCTGGCCACGCTCGCGGGTCTCCGGCGGGCTCTGGGGCGGGCTGGTGCTCTGGTCCGTGGTCACGGCCCCGATCCTGTCACCGGCCGGCCGCGGAGGACACCCGGTTTCGGGTCAACCCGGTCTCTGGGCGTGCGAGCGGAGCGGGCCAGCCCTGGCCTCGGCGTGACGGCCCGGGCCCGAGCGGCCCGGCGCCGTCACCAGGGGTCGTCGACGAAGGCCCTGATCCGCCGCAGCTCCTCCGGGCTCAGGTTCGGGTCGCGGAGCCGGACCTCCCCCACCGCCGGCAGGTGCCCGACCAGCTCCTCGGTGTCGAAGCCGTCCAGGAACGTCTCGACGAACGCGCCGACCAGCACGGTCTGCTCCGCCGGGGACAGGCCGGGCACGTCGACCTGCACGATGCGCGTCAGCAGCCAGCAGGCGGCCGGGTCGGCTCCCGCCGGGCCCCGGGCGGCGTTGGTCCAGTCGATCACCGTGGGCACGTCGCCCAGGATGACGTTGCCCGGGTGGAGGTCCAGGTGCAGCAGGGCCGCGCCCTCCCCCACGGTGGTCGGCAGGTCGGGCGGCGCCAGCACCTGGCCGAGCAGGCGGTGCAGCTCCCCGAGGGTGTGCGCGTGCGCCTCGGCACCGGACGGGTCGGCCAGCAGGGCCTCGAGCATGGTGGGCCCGTGCACGCGCTCCAGCACCATGCCGTCGGCCCTCACCTCGTGGATCGCAGGCACCGGGAACCCGGCGGCGCGGGCGCACTCCATCGCGGCGACCTCCCCACCCAGGTCGCGGGGCTCCGGGAACCGGCGCAGCACGGTGTGCCCGTCGATGGCATAGACGTGCGCGTCCCGGCCCTGCGCGAGGAGCTCCATGGCCACCTCCGTACACCCTCGGAGGGTGTCGGCACAACCTACTTTCGTCGCTTGTGCCTGGGAACATCCTGGGAGTAGGCATGACAGCGGGTCAGTTGTAGTTCAGGCCCATCACCGTGCCAGGCGAGGAGCCGGTCATGCGCGCGTCAAGAAAAGTCATCGGATCAGCACTGGCCCTCGCCCTCGTGGCGACCGCCTCAGCAGGGTCACTCCTCACGACCGCTGATCCGGTGGCCGCCGACGACGCCCTGGGCAGGGAGGCGGTGCTGACGCCCGAGCAGCTCGGCACCGGCGGGATCGACGGGCTGCAGTTCGCCGATCCCACCGAGGGCCTGTCGCTGATCGACCCGCCGGTGGCCAACACCGGCGGCAGCGCCCAGCTGTCCTATCCCCTCCTGTTCCCACCCGGCCGCGGGATCACCCCCGAGCTGGCCCTCACCTATGACTCCGGCGGCGGCAACGGCTGGCTGGGCGTGGGGTGGGACCTCTCCGTCGACGAGGTCTCGGTCGACACCACCTTCGGCGCGCCCCACTTCGATGCCGACCTCGAGAGCGAGTCCTACCTGCTGGACGGCGACCTGCTGGTGCCCAACGCGCTGGGCGAGGCGTGGGAGCCGCGCTCGGACGGGGACCGCGAGGACTGGACCCGCCAGGTCGAGACCTCCTACGAGCGGATCATCCGCCACGGCGACAACCCCAAGGACTACTACTGGGAGGTCTACGACAAGCAGGGCAACGTCCGGTGGTACGGCGGGCACCCCGACGTCGGCGGCCCGGAGGGCGGCCTGACCTCGCAGGGCGGGATCGACCGCTCGGCGATCGTCACCGACCAGGACGACAACGCCGTGCGGTGGCTGCTGTCCGCGCAGCGTGACGTGGGCGTCAACCTCATCCAGTACCACTACACGACCATTGAGTATGCCGACGGAGACAGCGGCTGGCAGGTTACCTCCGACTGCACCGAGAGCGACACGACGGTCTGCGGCGAGCACACCTATCTCAGCAGCATCGACTACACCGCGGCTGCGGAGGTCTCGGGGCAGCCGGCCGACCCGGCCTATGAGGTGATCTTCGAGCTCGAGGACGTGATCCACCGCTCGGACCCCGTGGTCGACGCGAGCCTGGGCTATGTCGACGTCCTGGTCAAGCGCCTGGCCAAGGTGGAGGTCAACCACGGCGCCCCCGACGGCGGTGCCGCCCGTGACCACGACAACGTCGCGGTGCGCTACGAGTTCGCCTACGAGCAGGGCAGCAGGACGCCGTTCGAGAAGTCGCTGCTGACCAGCGTGACCCAGAGCGGCGGCACCGCCGACACCGCGGTGCACACCTTCGCCTATCACAACGAGGTCGGCACCCGCGCGAGCTCGTATGGCGGTTTCGGCGACTCGGCGACGTGGAACACCGGCGACGACCTGCGCACCCGGTCGATGCTCGATGAGAACGTCAGCCCCGGAGCGATGGGCGCCAGCGAGTCCAACTCCGCCGAGGGGCACGCCTACCTCGGCTTCAACCCGCTGATCCCCGACAAGAACGGGTCCTTCGGCGGCAGCCTGCAGATCGGCGGCGGCAACACCCAGGCGCTGGCCGAGTGGCTGGACATCAACGGTGACTCGCTGCCCGACAAGGTGTGGAAGCAGGACGGTGAGCTGAGATACCGCCTGAACACCTCCGGCCCGGCCGGCGGCACCACCTTCGAGGACCCCGAGGACATCGAGGAGATCGGCACCCTGTCCAACGACAACAACATCGGTGTGCAGGGCGGCGTCGAGGTCAACCTCGGGGTCACCGCGTCCTTCGGTCTCGGCCTCGAGGTCGCCTGGGGCGACTCCTACTTCACCGACGTCAACGCCGACGGTCTGCCGGACCTCGTCTCCGGCGGCAAGGTCTTCTTCAACCACCTCGACGGCGATGACCGCCCGACCTTCTCCGAGGACAGCGCGAGCACCCTCGTCCCGCTGCCGACCGGCGGCGGCACGCCCAGCGCCGACAGCGACCTGCTGACCGACATGCAGGCCGACCTGGACCGGCGCTCCCCGACGATCGACACCGTCCGACGGTGGGTGGCGCCCTACACCGGGACCGTCACGATCGACGCGCCTGTCACCCTCTCCCCCACCAAGGGCGACTCCAAGGACGGCGTCCGGGTCGCGATCCAGGTGGCCGGCAGGGAGGTCGCCACGGCCAACCTGGGGGTCCCCGGCAGCACCGCCTTCGGCACCGCCCTCTCCGAGCCCGTCACGGCCGGCGACCCGGTCTACTTCCGGCTCGGCTCCGTGAACGACGGAGCCAACGACGAGGTGGAGTGGTCCCCCACCATCACCTACACCGCGATCGCGGACCACGACGTGGCGACCCTGCCGACCGATGTCAACGGCCTGTCCCAGACCACCTTCGCGCTCGCGGAGGACTTCACCCTGGCCGGTCGTCCCGACAGCGGCGTCGTCATGCCCTACACCGGCGAGGTCGAGTTCACCGCCGACATCGTCAAGTCCGCCGTGACCACCGACGACCTGGCACTGGTGCTGGAGCACAACGGCACCATCGTCGAGGACTCCGACATCACCATTGACGCCGACTTCATCGGCACGACCCCGGTGAGCCTCACCTTCCCGGTGACCCAGCCGACACTGCCCGACCCGGACAACCCGGACACCCCGGTCCCGGCGCCGGACACGGTGGAGGCGCACCTGGCCGTCGACACCCCGATCGACATCTCGACGATCTCGTGGGACCCGACCCTCACCTACACCAGCGCGACCGACCGCGACGGCGGCGCCATGGACGTCGTGGACGACGACGGAGAGCCGATCATCCAGGTCGGGCTCATCCCGAACATCGACATCTATCCCCAGCAGCTCCACCCCGACGCCGCCGCAGAGGCCGGCCCGTCCGAGCCCTGGACCGCGACCGCCACCGGCACCTTCGACGCCCGCGTCAGCCTGAGTCTGGCCGAGAAGCACCCCGGCGGCCGCGTCCTGGTCTCGGTGAAGACGCGGGACGGCGTCGTCGAGCAGGTGCCGTGGATCGTCGGCGCCAGCACGGGTGGAGGCACGGTCACCGAGACCGTGCAGCTGAACGCCGGCCTCTCCAGCGGCACCGCGTACTGGGTCGAGGTCACGATGACCGACCCGCAGGTGTCCCTGAAGACGACCCTCGACTCGTTCGCGCTGCGCCCCGACGGCGCCCCGGACGGGGCGGGCGACATCGTCGTGGCCCCGGCTGTGCGGGTCAGCGGCCAGCAGGGCATCTTCCCGCTGCCCTATCGCGGCTGGGGCGTCGCGGGCTACACCGCCGGTGGCGACCTGGCGACCGATCCGATCGTGCACGAGGCGTTCGTCATCGACACCGACGCCCTCAAGGAGGGCGGCGCCAAGCCGGACGGGTTCGACGACCTCCCGGCGGACGCCGGGGACCCCGAGCCGTCCTATGCCTACCTGCCGGTCAACAACCCGCCCACCCTCGACGAGGACCTGCCGGACAGCGACGTGTCCGCCCAGTTCGGCCCCCTGGCCGGACCCCTGTGGCAGGGCAGCCGGGAGAACCTGGCGGCCAACGCCGACCGGATGCGCTCCTCGCGGCTGGGCGCCGACAGCATCGCGCTGACCCAGACCGGCGGGACCGGTCGGGCCGTCACCCGCGTCTCGATCACGGCTCCGCAGGCCGCGCTGGCCATCGGCGCCGGCCCGCTCGGCGCGAGCTTCGGCATGTCACCCAGCTTCGGGCTCCAGGACTATGAGGACCTGAACGGCGACGGCTATCCCGACGTCATCACGCCTGGGAGCGTGCACTACACGACCCAGCGGGGCGCGTTCGCCGACAGCGCGACGAGCATCAACGACGGCCTCATGGCGGTCACCAACCAGGACCTCACGATGTCCGTCGAGGGCGGCCTCTCGCAGGGGCTGGTCGACATCAGCGCCAACAACAAGGGGCGCACCAACGCCACCAAGGGCAGTGCCGCCGGCAAGGGCGGTGACGCCGGCGACAGCTCCGGCGGTGTGGAGATCGGTCTCGACATCGGCGCCAGCTGGACCAGCCCCAACGCCTCCGGCGCCGACGACGAGCCCATCGTGGGCACCATCTCCTCCAACCCCTCCGACGAGCACGGCGACGCGGTCGAGGAGGCCGGGGCCGAGGCCACCGAAGAAGGCGCCCGTATCAGCCAGGAGCTGGCCGACGTCAACGGCGACGGCCTGCCGGACCGCGTCTACACGACCTCGCAGGGTGTCTTCGCCCACTACAACCTGGGCTACGGCTTCACCGAGGGCGCGGTCTATCTCGGCACCGGCGGCTTCGAGTCGATGGAGTCCTACTCCAGCGGCGTCAACGCCGGCTTCTCGACACCCCTCGGAGAGTTCTCCGGAGGCGTCGCGTTCAGCTGGAACTACGACCTGGCCCGCTACACCTGGACCGATGTCAACGGCGACGGGATCCTGGACCAGGTCCACAAACTCAGCCAGGGCGCCAGCCCCGTCGTCCGGTTCGGCACCGGCAGCGGGCTGACCCCCGCAGTCAGCTATGGCGACATGCAGTCGGCCGCGGCCGCGATGGGCGTGCCGACGGGACCCAACGCCAGCTTCGACCGCAGCAGCGGCATCGGCGGCGGCTTCGACTTCACCGTCTATGTCGGGCCGCTGTGCCTGGTCGCCTGCTATCTGGTCATCAACCCCGGTGCCAGCTACCAGAACTCGCTGAGCAGCACCGAGGTCGCCCTCGAGGACGTCAACGGTGACGGCTTCGCCGACTCGGTGGCCACCACCGCGGACGAGGAGCTCAAGGTCTCGCTCAACAACCATGGCAGGACCAACCTGCTGCAGGAGGTCGTCAACCCGCTCGGGGGCACCATGACCCTGGACTACGCACGCGACGGCAACACCATCGCCCACCCGGGCTCGGTCTTCACGATGACCAGCGTGACCCTCGACGACGGCCGGGACAGCGCCGGCGACGGTGTCGACGTGCTGGCCTGGACCTACGACTACGAGGGCCTGGACTACGACCGGGCGCACCGGCAGTCCCTCGGCTTCGCGACCATCCTCGAGCACGAGATGGACGCCACCACGGGCACCGCCATCCGCACCACCACCCGCCGGTTCCTCAACGACAACGTGTTCGTCGCGGGCCTGGAGTGGTCGACCCTCAGGACCGACGCGCAGGCCGACCCCCTCGAGGACAACCTCAGTGGGGCCACCATGACGTGGGGCTTCCGCGACGCGCGCGAGGAGCACGGGGACGTCCACGCGCCGGTCTCACCGGTGGCGACCATCTCCGACCTGCGCGGCATCGGCTCGCTGGGCCGCTCGATCGCCCCGCTGCTGCTCTCGGTCACCGAGGAGTTCTATGACTGGGAGGACATCGGCCAGCAGACCGAGACGACCTTTGTCTATGACGCGCTCGGCAATGTGCTCGAGCAGCTGGACCGCGGCGAGCTGGAGGACGCGACCGACGACGTGCTCACCCGGCACACCTACAGCACCTGTGAGATCTCCTCCAGTGTCGGCTGCCTGGCGCAGCCCGCCCTGACCTCGCCGCTGTGGGACGAGGACGTCTGCGCCACCTGGGTCAGCCTGCCCGCGGTGGTCACCGAGACCAACAACCGGACCGGTGCCGACGAGGTGGTCTATCGCCACCGGGACGGCCGGACCGACCTGTGCGACAACGCCTCGGTCACCCACCTCGAGGAGACGGTGGACGACGGCGACGTGGCCGTGACCGACCTGACCTACGACTCGTGGGGCAGCTATGACCGGATCGTCTATCCCGAGGGTGCCGACGGCGTCCGTTATGCCGTGAAGTACGTCTGGGACGCCGACCGGCACTCCAACATCGCGCAGGTCACCGACTACGACTTCGACTCCCAGGCCGCGGTGGACGCCTTCCTGGAGGACGACGACCCCAGCGGCGCGCTGCGCACCGGCCTCACCGCGACGGCCACCTTCGACCCGCTGTCGGGTCGCGTGACGAGCCGCACGGACGCCAACAACAACACCAGCCACTACGGATACGACGCCTTCGGCCGGGTCATCTCGATCAGCATCCCGGGCTCGACGCAGGACCTGGTGACCTTCGACTACGCGCCCAGCGCGCCCGCCTACGGCTATGCGATCGCCCACCACACCGACCAGTTCAACCCCGGCGACACCATCGACACGATCACCTTCGTCGACGGGCTGGGTCGCGAGACCCAGACCAAGCGGGACGCCACCCTGCACGTCGCGACGGGTCAGCCCGGCGTGGCGGCCCGGGTGGTGAGCGGCGTCGTGGAGTACGACGCGCTCGGCCGGGTGGTGACCGAGCACTATCCGACCGCCGACCAGCAGGCCGGCCTCACGGCATACGACACGACCGCCCCGGACCCCGCGGCGGCGACGACCACCGTGCTCGACCTGTGGGACGCGCCCAACGAGGTCACCGAGCCGGGTGACCGGGTGACCACGACCGAGTACCTCTACGAGGACATCGGCGACGGCACCGTGGTCTTCGCGACCACGACCACCGACCCGCGCGGCCGGCAGACCACCACCTGGACCGACATGCGCGAGCAGGTGCTGCGCATCGACGACGCGCCCGCGGACGAGGTCGCTCTCACCTCCTGGTACGACTACAACGGCCTGGGTGAGCTGCTGTCCTTCACCGACTCGGCGGGCGAGGTGACCACCCACAGCTACGACATGCTGGGCCGGCACACCACCACGGATACCCCGGACGGCGGCCTGGTCACCATGGCCTACGACGACGAGGGCAAGCTGACCAGCCGCGTCAGCCCGAACCTGCGCGCAGCGGAGCAGGAGACGACCTACGCCTACCGGCTCGGCAAGCTGGTCGGCATCGACCACCCCACCGGCACGCCTGACGTGTCCTACACCTACGGCGACGCGGGTGCGGACGGCAACGGCGCCGGACGGGTGACCCGGATCGAGGACGGCACGCGCATCGTCGACCTCACCTACAGTGCCGGCGGGTCGGTCGTGGAGCAGGCCGCGCAGATGAAGCTGCACAACTGGGACCCCGCCCGGGCCGAGGACTTCACGTGGACCACCTCCTGGAGCTTTGACGGGCTGGGCCGGATCGCCTCGATGACCTACCCCGACGGCGAGCGGCTGACCTACGACTACGACTCCGGCGGACTGGTCCGCGAGGTCGTCGGTGAGGAGGACGGCTACGAGGACATCATCACCGGCTACGACGAGTTCGGTGACCCGATCTGGGAGCGGGTGCCCCGCACGTGGGAGTACGACTACGTTCTCAACCGCACCTATGACGAGTTCCTGGCCCGCCGGTCCACCACCTACGGCAACGAGGTGAGCACGGAGTGGTCCTACCAGGCGACGACCAGGTGGCTGGACCGCCAGCAGACGATCTCGCCCCACCGCAACGTGACGGACCCGGCCTACCAGGAGATCCAGGACCTGAACTATGCCTATGACGTGGTCGGCAACGTCCAGGAGTACCGCAACGACCTGCCCGAGCCGCTGTCCAGCCAGTTCGGTGGCGCGACCGTGCAGACCTACGAGCTGGACGGCTACGACCGGTTGGTCGGGGCCCACGGCGAGTGGCGCCAGGACACCAAGAGCACCCGCGTCTACGACCTGGAGCTGGAGTACGACGAGCACCGCAACGTCATCGGCAAGACGCAACGGGATGTGATCAACAACGGCAAGAAGGACCTGGTGCAGAAGGACACGACCTACTCCTTCGACCGGGACTACTCCGACGCGGCGCCGGGACTGGCGACCAGTGCCGGTCCGACGACCTATCACTACGACGCCAACGGCAACCTGCTGGGCACCAAGGACAGCAGGGGCAAGTGGATCCGGGAGCTGACCTGGGACGCCACCGACCGGCTGACGGTGGTGAACGATGCCTCCAACGAGACCACCTTCAGGTATGACGACACCGGCCAACGGATGATCGAGCGCGGCCCGAGCGGCGAGACCGCCTTCGTCAACCCGTGGGTCACCGTCCGCAACGGCACCGAGATCTACAAGCACATCTGGATCGACGAGGAGCGGATCGCCACGCAGCGCGACGACGGCGGCGCGGAGGAGCTGAAGCGCTACTTCCTGCACCAGGACCTGCAGGGCAGCACCAACATCGTCTCCGACTACCGCGGCGACACGTTCCAGCACCAGGAGTACTTCCCCGGCGGCGAGGTGTGGATCGCGGAGAACAGCACCGTGTTCCGCACGCCGTACCAGTTCGGCGGTCACTACGACGACGAGCAGCGCGACCTGCTGGGGGTGGGCGAGCGGTGGTACGACAGCCGCGACGAGCTCATGTACTCCCCCGACTCGCTGCTGGTGGAGGACCCGCTTGCAGTGATCGAGCAGCCGGAGCTGCGGGCTGCCTACTCCTTCGCGGGCGCCAACCCGATCAGCAATGTCGACCCCTCCGGGCAGATGTTCATCACCACCCAGGCACAGGCGGAGATGGTGAAGGCCGCCGACAAGGCTGTCCGGGCAAAGCTCAAGGACAACCCGGACGTGGCGGCCTCGATCGCCGCCAGCCTGGACTCCAAGCTGCCCCGCAGCTTTGTGAAGCTGGCCCTGGACACGAAGCGGGCGGAGTCGTTGCAGGCGTTTGCGGACAAGTTCGAGCCCAACGCGTTCATCGACATCGACCTGAGCGCCGGGACCGTCAAGATCGGCGCGCCCTACGGCAAGCGGCTCACGCTCGGCGGCTCCGACACACCCACCGACGCCACGTCAACCAGCCCGCCCGCGCGACCGGCCTCACCGGCGCCGGGCGGTCCCAGCACCGTGTCGTCCACGACACCGTCGACAACCAGTTCCACCTCTCCCCAGGCGCCCCAGCGCCCGGGTGGCGGGACGGGGAACTCGCCCGGCGGGGCGGACAGCTCGACGCCAGCGCCGACGAAGCCGAAGCCGTTGCCGAAGCCAGCGGCGAAGACGTCCGTCAGCGACCAGAGCTCGACGAGGTCCGGGGAGTAGGTCGCCCCAAGGCGGGCCCACTGCCGGGGCCCGCCGTCGGGGCTCTGTCAGCTCAGGTCAGGTGGTCGTAGTCGCCGCGCACCCAGGCGGTGTGCCGGTTGGCCGAGTAGCGCACGACCGCCTTGGCGTCCTCCCGGACAGCGGCACCGAAGTTGTTGTAGAGCCGGTCGAAGTGCAGCTGCTCGACGTGGGCGGCCAGGCGCTGGACGACGTTGCCGGACAGCGGGAGCCGGTTGGGATAGCTGCGCATGAAGCTGACCGTCTTGCGGTCCGGGTTGGTGAAGATCGCGTCGCCGGCGAGCAGGACGCCGCGGCCGGAGTTGCCGGTCGCCCACTCCACGACCGCCTGGCCACGGAAGTGCCCACCGATCCGGTGCAGCGTCAGCCCGGGGGCAACCTCCCGCTCGTCCTCGTAGAACTCGACGCGGTCGTCCCGGCGGACCCACTCCCGGTCGGCCTCGGTGACCAGGACCGGGGCGTCGAGCGCGGCGGCCCACTCGGTCTGCACGCCGTACATGTGCGGGTGGCTCGCGGCGACCGCCAGGGTCGGGCCCAGTCCGCGCACGAACTCGAGGGCCTCGTCGTCGACATAACCGACGCAGTCGAACAGGAGCGTCCCCTCCGGCGTGCGCACCACCATGGTCTGCTGGCCGATGCCCATCCCGGGATCGGCCCGGATCCCCCACAGCTCGGGCTCGACCTCGGTGACCACCAGCCGGGTGCCGTCGGCCTTCAGCTTCTCCAGCGTCGTCCACCGCGAACCGCCCTCAGGGACCCACTGGCGCTCGTCGGCGCAGATCTCACAGAGCGCCGGTGGGCTCTCCTGGTCGGCGGTCTCGACGGCGCAGTTCTCGCAGATCCAGATCATGGTCCAGTCTGTGCCTGCACCGCGTCGCGGCGCCACCTCTTTGACCCAGCAGTATGCCGCTCAGTGGGCTCCGCGGATCGTCATCCGGTGGATCGTGTCCCCGACGGTGTCGAAGGTGAACTCGGACAGCCCGTTGGCATGGGTGCTGCGCCAGTCCGCGAGCACGACGACCTGGCTCTCCCGGACGTCGACCCGCTGGACCTCCATGGTGCCCTGGGCACCGATGAACTCCTTGTCGCTCCACTCCTTGATCGCCTGGCGGCCGACGAACTCCCGGCCCCAGTCGTCTACCACCCCGGCCTCACCGAAGCTGTCGAGGAAGCCCTGCTCGTCGTGGGCGTTGACCGCTGCGACGAACTCACGCACCGGGCTGGGGAGTGCTGCGGCGCCGGTCGTGGCTCCGGTGCCGGGCAGCTCGTCGGCCACCGGCGGTGGCGTGGCGCCACCGGGAGGCGGTGGCGGCGGGGTCGCGCTGGCTGCCGTGCCTGATCCCGGCGGCGGGGGCGGCGGCGCGGTGGCTGCCGTGCCTGCTCCCGGAGGAGGCGGGGCGTGCACGGGACCGGGAGCCTCGGAGGTGCCGGCCTGTCCGCGCTCGGCGGCCAGCTTGTCGGCCGCACTGCGGGCGGCACCCTTGGCCTTGGTGATCTTGTCGCTGTACTTGCCGTGCGTGCGCTGGTCGATCATCGAGCCACCCTTGTCGAGAGCCCGGTCGATCTTGTCTCCGTGCTTCTCGGCCAGGTGGCCGGCCTGCTCCTTGGCCGCGTGGGCGGCCTTCTTCACGTTGTCCAGCAAACCCATGGTTCCTCCTGAGGTCAGGCGGTGATGACACCAGTCTTCAACGGGTCGGGGCTGCGCGCAGTTCCAGGTGAGGGGTGACCGGTGCCCTGCCCTCGCGTCGGTCTCTCGTACGGCCGGGGCGGTCGGGGTGTCACCGCCTGCACCGCCGTCCCTAGGATCTCGGGGTGACCCGTTATCTCGTTGTCAGTGCGACGCGCGCCGAGGCCGCGCACGTCCCCGTGGGCCTGCCCGTCGTCGTCACCGGCATCGGGAAGACCGCGGCGGCCACCGCGGTGACCCGGGCCCTGCTGGAGACGGACAGGTCCGGGCTCGTGGTGCTCAACATCGGCACGGCCGGTGCCCTGCGACCGGGGCGGGAGGGCCTGTTCCTCCCCGGGAGGGTGGTGAACCACGACATCAGTGCCGCGGCCCTGCGCGCTCTCGGCTACGACCCGCGCGATGAGCTGGTCCTTGACGGCGGCGATGACACGGTCCTGGCCTCCGGCGACACGTTTGTGACGGACCCGGTGGTGCGCGACCAGCTGGCCGCCCGGGCGGACCTGGTCGACATGGAGGGTTATGCCGTCGCCTTCGCCTGCGAGGCCCTGGGCGTCCCGGCGCGGCTGGTCAAGCACGTCTCGGACAGCGCGGACGCCGGCGCCATGGCCTGGCCGGAGCTGGTCGACGCCAGCGCCCAGGTCCTCGGGGCGTGGCTCGCGGACCTCACCGGTGACCGTTAACCGGCGTCGTCCAGGAACCCCTTCAGCAGGTCCACCAGCGCGCGCGGCTGCTCGACGTTGACCTGGTGTCCCGCCCCGGGCACCTCGCGCAGCTCCGCACCGGCGATGCCCGCGGCCAGGGCGCGGGCTGCGGGCTGGTTGGGCCGGTCCTTGGCGCCGACGAGCACGAGGGTCGGTGCCGCGATCCTCGGCAGGGCGTCGGTCAGGTCCACCGCACGCACCACGTCCAGGGTCCGCAGCAGTCGTTCCTTGGACACGCTGGAGTCGGCCAGGCGCGAGGCGGGCATCATCTTGAGCATCCCGAGCTGCAGCCTCATCAGGGCCTTCGGCGGCGCCACCATCCCGGCGATCAGCACCAGCCTCCGCACCCGCTCGGGGAAGTCCGCCGCCAGCTGGGTGGCCACGACGGCTCCGTAGGAGAACCCGCAGAGATCGACCTGCTGCATCCCCTCCAGCATCACGTCCGTGTCGAGCCTGGCGGCAGCGTCCGCGACCGACACGGGCTTCTTCTCGGTCGGCTTGAGCCCGGGCACCCACGGCGTGAGCAGGCGCCGCGACGCATACAGCGGCACGACGACGTCCTCCCACGCCATCGGGGCCTGGCCGAGCCCGTGCAGCAGCACGAGCGGGGTCTGGTCCTCGGAGTCGGTCACGCCACGACACTATGCCGTCCGCCGCCAGCAGTTGAGGTCCCTCCCGTCCCACGGTGCACCCCTTGACAGAGCCAACGCGTAAGCAGTAACTTACGCATTGTGCCTGATGTTGACGCCTGGACCGCGCTGGGTGATCCCACGCGCCGCGGGATCCTGGCACGCATCACCCAGGAGCCGAGCTCGGTGACCGCACTGGCGGAGCAGTTTCCCGTCAGTCGGCCCGCGGTCTCGCAGCACCTCCAGGTGCTCCTCGAGGCCGGTCTCGTGGAGGTGCGCCCACAGGGTCGCCACCGCATCTACTCGGCCCGCCCGGACGGCCTGGACGCGCTGCGTCGCGAGCTGGACGCGTTCTGGACCCAGGCGTTGGCGAACTTCCGGCACCTGACCGAGACCGCGGTGGACACCGCGGCCCCTCCCCCGAGGAAGGAACGATCATGAGCACCCAAGACACCGAGCCGACCACCAGCACGTCCGTGCAGGCGGAGGTCACCGTCGATGTGTCCCAGGAGCAGGCCTTCACGCTGTTCACGGAGCAGTTCGACAGGGTCAAACCGCGCCAGTACAACCTGCTCGAGGTCGACATCGCCGAGACCGTGCTCGAGCCACGGGTCGGCGGCGACGTCTTCGACCGTGGCGTCGACGGCACGGTCTGTCGCTGGGGGCGGGTCCTGGCGTTCGACCCGTTCGACAGCTTCGTCATCAGCTGGGACCTCAACCCCCGGTGGCAGGTCGAGACCGACCTGAGCAGGACCAGTGAGGTGGAGATCAGCTTCGTGCCGGTCTCACCGACCCGCACCAGGGTCGTGGTCGACCATCGCCACCTGGAGCGTCACGGTGAGGGCTGGGAGGCCTACAGCCGTGGCGTCGCCGACGGCTGGCCCGTGTTCCTCGCGAACTTCGTCGGCCTCACCTGAGGCTGCACGCGTCGGTCCCGCCGACCAGTGAGCCGGCAGGACCGGCGTGCCGCCGGCGATGAGTTGTCGGGCGTCCGACGGTCATCTCTGGTGTGCGGGCAGACCTCAGCCCCGCCTCCCGAGAAAGGACCCGACTCGTGCAGGAACTCATGGTGGACTTCATCATCTCGCTGGACGGCTACGCCTCCGCGGACGGATGGCCCGGGTGGTGGGGGCTGGAGAGCCCCGAGTACCTGGCGTGGCTCGAGGAGCAACCCGACCTCACCTACCCGACGCTGATGGGCGCCACGACCTACCGGCTCATGTCGTCGTTCGCCGCCGGCGCGACCGGCACGGAGCAGGAGGCGGAGGCGTTGCGAAGCCTCACGGACGCCCCGAAGGTGGTCTTCTCCTCCACCCTGCAGGAGCCGCTGGAGTGGGCCAACAGCCGGCTCGTGACGGGTGACGCCGTCGAGGAGGTGCGTCGGATGAAGGCGGAGGGCGACCAGCCGCTGCACACCCTCGGCAGCGTCAGCCTCTGCCGCTCGCTGCTCAGCGCGGGCCTGGTCGACCGGTACCGGCTCGTCGTCTTCCCGGTCATCACCGGCGCGACGGGCTCGGAACGCATCTTCGACGGCTACCCGGACGTGGCCCTCGACCTCGTCGAGAGCCGCACCTTCGAGGGTGGCCTGCAGCTCCTCGACTACGTGCCCCGCGTCCTGGACGGCCCGCCCGGGAGCGGTGCAGCCTGACCGGCCGCTCAGGCCGGAGCAGGGTTCCGGCGCCACACACACGTCGAGGCGGTGGCGCACCGGGCGCCACCGCCTCGACCGGTGGGGGAAGGACTGACCGAAGTCAGTGGATCAGGCAGCGACCTTCTCGCGCACGGCGGCGACGAGCTGGTCGTAGAGGCCGCGGACGGCATCCTCCGGGGCGGCGTCAAGGACGTCGCCCTCGGGGCTGAGGTCCTCACCGAACTTCAGGCCGGGGCCGTCCAGGCGGACCGTCTGCACGCGATCCAGCACCTCGCCGAACTGCTTGACGGAGTTGGCGGCAGCGCCCCAGCCGTAGCCGATCACGCCGACCGGCAGGCCGTTCCACTCGGCGTGGAGGGAGTCGATCGCGTTCTTCACGACGGCCGGGTAGCCGGCGTTGTACTCGGGCAGCGTGATGATGAGGGCGTCGTAGCCGCGCACCTGCTCCGACCACGCGATGGTGCTGGGCAGGGTGTAGTTGCCGGTGGCCGGCAGCTCCGGCTCGGCCAGGAAGGGCAGCTCCACCGCAGCCAGGTCGATGACGTCGACCTCGGTGCCGTAGGGGGCCAGCTCGCTGACCCACTGGGCCACCTTGGGGCCGATGCGGTTCGGGCGGGAGGAGCTGACGACGATGCCGATCTTGAGAGAAGTCATGCCCAATTCAATAGGTGACCCTTCAACAATGTTCCCCGATCGGGCCCAGTGTGCGAGGCGTCACAGTGCGGTATGCCGAGGGGCCGGGTCAGACCTCCCGACCACCGGCCGCACGGGCTCGGGCAGGCGGCAGTGCGGCGTCAGTCGTGGGCCAGCGCGTTGACGGCGCGGGTGAAGAGCCACGGCTGCCGGTGGGCCGTCGCGAGCACGGCGCGGCGTCCCGGAGCGGTGCGCGTGGCCACGAGGAGACCGGAGGTCAGGACGCCACTGCGTCGGCCCACCCGTGTGGCGGCATGGGGATAGTCCTGCGGGCGACCCTCCGCGAGCGCGGTGACCGCGGCCCCGGCCTGGGCCAGCCCGACCGCGAGGCCCTCGCCGGTCAGCGCGTCGACGTAGCCGCCGGCATCGCCGACGAGCAGGACCCGTCCCGCCCGCCGCGACCGCGCCCGCTGTCGCAGCGGCCCGGCGCCCAGCACCGTTGAGGCCGGCTCGGCGGACCCCAGCCGCTCACGCAGGCCCGGGAACGCCTGGAGGCGCTCCGGCCACGAACCCCGACCAGAACCGAGCAGGGCCACGCCGACCTCGTCGTCGGCGACCGGGGTCACGTAGGCCTCGCCGACCGCCGACCAGTGCACCTCCACGAGTCCGGTCCAGGGGGCGACCCGGAAGTGGCGGCGCAGGCCGAAGCGGCGTGGGCCGCGGGGCGGCACGTCCAGATCGAGCAGGCGGCGGGTCGGTGAGTGCAGCCCGTCCGCGGCCACCACGAACCGGCCCCGGACCGCTGCGGCGGGCGACCCCTGCAGCGCCACCCGGACCCCGGCGGCGTCCTGGTCGAGCGTCGCCATCCCCCGCGGCACGACCTCGATGCCGGCCCGCTCCACGGCGGCGGTCAGCGCCGCGTGCAGCGCGGTGCGGCGCACACCGCGCCCCGGACCACCGCGGAACCGGGCCTCGACGGACCGGTGCGCCTCGGCATACCGGATGCCGGTGAACAGGTGCCCGCCGACCTGCACCCCCAGCCGCGACAGGGCGGCGACCGCGCCGGGCATCAGACCCTCGCCGCAGGCCTTGTCGATCGGGGCGGGCCGCGGCTCCAGCACCAGCGGCACGAGTCCCGCGCGCTCGGCGAGCAGCGCGGTGGCCAGCCCCACCGGTCCCCCACCGATGACCACGAGGTCGGCGTCCACCTCAGGCCCCACCCCCGCGCACCGCGCCCAGGGCGGCGTCCTCGCTCCGGATTCGCACGGTGAGCAGCCAGGCGTTGAGCACGGTGAACCCGACCGCGGTCAGCCACGCGGTGTGCACCAGGGGCAGCGCGATGCCCTCGGCGACCACCGCCACGTAGTTGGGATGGCGCAGCCACCGGTACGGCCCGCGGCTCACCAGCGGCAGACCCGGCACCACGATGACGCGCGTGCTCCACTGGCGCCCGAGCGTGACGATGCACCACCACCGCACGGCCTGTGCGAGGAGCACCACGACCAGCATCGGCACGCCCAGCCACGGCAAGAACTCCCGGCCGCCCAACCACGCCTCCGCCAGGCAGGCAGCCAGCAGCCCCGCGTGCAGCGCGACCATCGGCGGGTAGTGCCCGCGGCCGTGCTCCACGCCGCCCCGCCCGAGGGCCCAGGCCGCGTGCCGGGTCGACAGGACCAGCTCCGCGAGACGCTCGAGGGCCACCAGACCCAGCAGCACGGCATACCAGGTCAGGGAGGTCACCGGGGGCCGCCCGGCGCCCGCAGCAGGACGGTCTCCAGGCAGAAGCCGGGGCCCATGGCGAGCAGGACCCCCGCGCTCCCTGGCTCCGGTGGCGCGTCGCGGAGGGTGTCGGCGAGCACGTGCAGGACGGAGGCCGAGGACAGGTTCCCAATCCTGGCGAGCGACCGCCAGGTGACCCCCAGCGCCTCGGCGGGCACCTGCAGCGCCTCGGCCAGCGCGTCCAGGACCTTGGGCCCGCCGGGGTGGGCGACCCACCAACCGACCTGCGAGCGGTCCAGCCCGTATGCCGTGAGGAACCGGTCCACGTCGCCGCGCACCTGGGTGCGGACCAGGTCGGGCACCTCCGCGCCGAGCACGATGCGCAGGCCGGTGGCCCCCACGTCCCAGCCCATGGCGCGCTCGGTGCCCGGGTAGAGCCGGCTGCGGCTGGCACGCACCTCGACGCCCTCGGGGGCCAGCCGTTCGGCGGCCCGGTCCCCCATCATGACCACGGCGGCGGCGCCGTCGCCGAACAGGCCGCTGGCCACGAGGTTGGCCGTCGAGGTGTCGTCCCGTTGCAGGGTCAGGCTGCACAGCTCCACCGCGAGCAGCACCGCGACGCCGTCGGGGTGGCCGGCCAGCCACTCGTGGACCCGGGCGACCCCGGCGGCCCCACCGACACAGCCGAGCCCCACGACCGGGACGCGCCGGAGGTCCTCGCGCAGCGGCAGGCGAGCCATCAGCCGGGCGTCGAGGGAGGGCACGGCCAGCCCGGTGATCGTGGTGGTCATGAGCAGGTCCACATCACGGGCACGGATCCCGGCTGCGGCCAGCGCCTCCCGCACCGCCCGGGCGCCGAGGTCGGTGGCGATCTCGATGAACAGGTCGTTGGAGCGCCCGAAGTCGGCCGTCGCCTCCGCGTAGTCCTCCAGTGGGAGCGCCAGGTGCCGGTGCTCCACCCCCGCGTTGCGGTGCACCTGCTCCAGGACCGTCAGGTGCTCCGGCTCCAGTCCGACCAGCTCGGCGAGGCCCGTGGTCAGCTCCGCCTGCGCGTAGCGGTGGCCGGGGAGCACCCCGCGCACCGACGCGATCACCGACATGAGGTGAGCCTACGGAGTGCGGCCGGCGCCTGCGCCCCGTGCGTGAGGGGCCCTACGCTCACGGGTGTGAGCACCGTGCGCGGCCTGGCCCTGGCCTGCCACCCCCTGCCCTCCGCGGCGGTCACCGTCCTGGCCCTGCTGCTCGCGCTCGGCGCCGCGCCGGTCGAGGTGGCGCTCGTGGTCGGCGCGGTCCTCACCGGACAGCTCGCCATCGGCTGGCACAACGACCTACTCGACGCGGCGCGTGACCGTGCCGCGGGGCGGGCCGACAAGCCGCTCGCGCGGGGCGACGTCTCGGCGCGCACCGTGCGCGCAGCGCTCGGCGGTGCGCTCGTGCTGACGGTCCTGCTGTCGCTGGCCAGCGGCGGGTGGCTCGGTCTGGGACTGCACGTGGGGCTGGTGGTGGGGTCCGGCCTGGCCTACAACGCCGGGCTCAAGGCCACGGCCTGGTCCTGGATGCCGTATGCCGTGGCGTTCGGCACACTGCCGGCGTTCGTCTGGGCCTCGGTCGGCCGGGGCACGGCGCCGTGGTGGGTGGTCGTCGTCGGTGCGCTCCTCGGGGTCGGCGCCCACCTGCTCAACGTCCTGCCGGACCTGGAGGAGGACCTGCGCGCCGGCATACGGGGCCTGCCGCACCGGATCGGCAGCCGCGCCTCCCGCCTCCTGGCGCCGCTGCTGCTGGTCACGGCCACCCTCGTGCTCGCGGTCGCTCCCCCAGGGCCGGTGCCCGCCTGGGGGTGGGTCGCCGTGGGGGTCGCGGCGCTGCTGGCCGTCCCGGCCTGGACCGCGCGGGGGAAGGTGCCCTTCCTGGCCGCGATCGGCATCGCATTGCTCGACGTCGTCGCCCTCGTGCTCGTGGGCTGAGCGCCGCCGTCCCGGGTGCCCGCACGCCTCGCTGGCCACGGCCACCGGTGCCAGGCTGGGAGGCACTGAGACCAGGAGGTGGACCATGACAGGCACGCAGGACCAGCAGGAGCCCCAGGACCCGTCCGGGCAGGGCCGCGAGGACGACGGGCTGACCCAGCACGGCGCCGACCAGGTGAGCGAGGAGTGGGACGTGGCGGCGACCGACCCGCGGCCCACGGGCGCCGGCGCGGGCGAGACCCCGGAGGCCGCCGCGGAGGGCACCGGTGGGCGGGACGGCAACCTCGCCGGGCCGAGCCGTTTCCACGGTGAGGAGGACGTCGCCACCGAGGACGGGTAGCGACGCGGCGCGGGATCACGCCGGGCGCAGCGGGCCGAGTCGCGCGTGCACCACGGGGGCGGCATGGACAATCGGCGGCCCCTCCGGCACCGGCAGGCCGGCCAGGAGCAGCGGCGCGACGAGGTCACCGGTGACCGTCGCCGTGTGCAGCGGCCACGGCTCGTGGTGCACGGGGGTCCGCCAGAGGATGCGCGCCCTGCGGTGGAACGCCCACCAGCGCCCGGTGAGGCTGTCCACGAGCTGCGTGCGGTCCGCCTCGGGCAACGGGGCGCCGACCTCCACGTGCGCCCGGAACCAGTCGTCGGCCGGCGGGTGGACCTGGGCCGGCTCGCCGAAGCGGTAGTCCCAGCTGCTCCCGGTGGCCTCGACCCGGCAGTCCGACCGCACGTAGGGAAGGCCGATGGAGCCCAGCGCCGCCTGGAAGCTGACGCGCGGGACGAGCATGGTGAGGAACCAGATGCCGTCGCGGCCGTCGTCCGCGCGGACGTAGCTGCGGACGTTGAGCTCGCCGAAGGCGTCCCAGCCCGGTGGTGGCGGCAGCCCGGGCGGGCGCACCCTGGCCATCTCGAACGGGGTGATGCCCACCCAGGTGACCCCCTCCCACTCCTGGACCCGCAGCCGGTCCGGCACGAGCTGCTGGACGGTCGCCACGGCATACGGCCAGTGCAGGAAGGTCAGGTGCCGCCAGGTCTGCAGGTTGGCGGGAAGGCGGACCTGGTGAGGAGGATGCCGGCCGCTCACGGGCCCGGCCTCAGTCCGGCTGGTCGGTGCGGCCGGGGCTGAACACGTCGGCGTGCCCCTCGGTCTCGTCCTCGGGCAGCACGTCCTCGCCGGTGTCGTCGTCGGGGTCCTCGCCGTGGACGCTCATCGTCCCGTGGGGCTTCGCCGCCCGCGCGAACCGGTCACCGAGGTCCGCGCCCTCCGGATCCTGTGTGCTCATCGTGTCCTCCTGTGTGGTGTCGTGCCCGGTCCCGTGTCAGACCAGGTCCCTGGGGATGGTGCGGTCCCAGCTCTGGGACCAGACCCGTGGGTTGCCGCGCTCCTCGAGGAGCTCGTAGGCGTCCAGCTGGGCCGTGATGAAGAACGACTCGGGGTCGGACGTCAGGACCGTCCTGGTGTGGACCTCGGTGCGCCAGTCGTCGCGCTCGTAGCGGCGCACGGTGCGGGTCTCGCCGCGGACGGAGTTCACGTCGTTCCAGCGGAAGCTGTACCACTCCCTGGTGTCCCGGTGGATCGCGGTCCCGGTCTCCTCGATGCGGAACGTGCCCTGGTCGTTGACGATCTCCAGCGTCGACACGTCGGTGGCCAGGTCGCGGGTGACCTTCCAGCTGTGCTCGCCGGTGGCCAGCGGCGTCACCTCCAGGTCCGGCGCGCCCTCCGGTGCGCCGAGATCCGGCAGGTCCCCGTCCTCGGGGCGGGGGGCCCGCACGGGCAGTGTGAGGAAGCTGGAGCGGCCCGTCAGCACGGTCACCGTGGCCTGCTCCGGCGCCGGCCAGACCAGCGGCCAGTAGGACGTGGAGACCGACACCCGCAACCGGTGCCCCGTAGGGAACGAGTGGGCGGTGCCGTTGAGCTGCACCGACACGTCATACCGCTCCCCCGGCTCCAGCGGCTGCGGGTCCTCGCTGCCGTCCCGGTGGGTGAGGTTGAGCACCCCGTAGGTGACGCGCGTGGCCTCTCCCGTCGTCCCCACGTCGCTGAGCCGCACGGCCAGCTGGGCGACCGGCCGGTCCGCCGACACCCGGGCGGTGAAGGTCGGCAGCCCGAAGATCTCCAGCGGCTCCTCGAGCGGCTCGCTCTCGAACACCAGCGCCCCGCCGTCCTCCTCCCGCTGGTCGTAGGGCAGGTCGGGGACGGCGGAGTAGGACGCCCACTTGCCCGCGAACATGCCGACGCTGAGCGGCGAGCGCAGCTCCACCGCCCGGTCGGGCAGGGCGGGGTCGGCCGGGTCACGGAGCCCGTGCTCGGAGGCCACCAGGGTGCGCTCGGTGAGGTTGTCGCTGGGCCAGGACGGCTCCCCGATCCACCGGCCGGGACGGTGCTCGTAGGCCGCGCTCGGTGGCACGGAGTCCTGCATCCACGCCAGGATCATCGGCTCCTCCTCGACCCCTGTGTCCTGGCCCTTCAGCCAGTGGTCCCACCAGCGCACCACCTGCTGCAGGAAGCCGATCGCCGGCCCGGGGACCCCCAGGTGCGGGTAGCGGTGACCCCACGGCCCGATCAGTCCCTTCCGCGGGACGTCGAGGTGCTCCATCAGCCGGAAGATGGCGTTGGTGTAGCCGTCGGCCCAGCCACCCACGGCCATCACCGGCACGGTGATGGCCGAGTAGTCCTCCCGGACCGAGGCGGGTTTCCAGTAGTCGTCGCGGCGCTGGTGGCGCAGCCAGGTGTCGAGCCACAGGCCGCTGCCCTCGAGCCGCTCGCGCCACAGGTCGCGCCAGCGGGCTCCGACGATGGCCGGGTCGGGCGGGAGGCTGTTGAAAGCGAACATCACGGTCGCCTCCGACATGTTGTCCGCCAGCAGGCAGCCACCCATGTAGTGCATGTTGTCGACGTAGAGGTCCTCGGTGGCCGAGGCGCTGATGACCGCACGCAGTGCCGGTGGCTGGCGGGCCGCGAGCTGCAGGGCGTTGAAGCCGCCCCACGAGATGCCCATCATCCCGACCGCGCCGTCGCACCAGGACTGGCGGGAGAGCCAGTCGATGACGTCCTCGGCGTCCTCGTGCTCCTGCGGGCGGTACTCGTCGGTCATCACGCCGTCGGAGTCACCGCTGCCCCGCAGGTCCACCCGGACACAGGCATAGCCGTGCCCAGCGATATAGGGGTGGTTGACGGCGTCGCGGCTGCGGGTGCTGTCCCGTTTGCGGTAGGGGATGTACTCCAGGACCGCAGGCACCGGGTGCTCGTCCGCGTCCACCGGCCGCCAGACCCGCGCGGCGACCCGGTGGCCGTCCCGGAGCGGGATGAAGATGTTCTCCACCGCCTCGATCGCGTGCGGGAAGTCGGTCACGGTCTGCATCCGCTGCTCTCCTCCTGTCCAGCCGGTGGTCCGCCGGTCCTCACGGTGCCGGGTCGAACGCGATGGGCAGCATGGCGACCACCTCGTCGTAGCGCTGCTGCAGCTCGTCGCGGTCGTGTGCCCCCAGGTAGACGTTGCCCCAGAGGTAGCGGTACGAGTCCTGGTGCGGCAGCTCGGAGAGCTGGTCGCCCTCCTGCACCACGAGCGTCACGCGCGCGCCCGGGAAGCGCCGGGCTACCGCCTCCTTGTCCTGCGCTGACGGCACGCGCCGGACGATGCCGTCGCGGTCGTGGAAGATCGCGCACTTGGCGGCCACGGCATACGGTCCCTCGCGGTGTGGCATCCGCGGCTCCCGGCCGAGCGCGATGTCGATCACCACCTCGTGGTTGGAGGCACCGTCGACCAGGATGAACAGCTCGCTGTGCGACTGGGAGATGCGCGTGTTGACCTCGATGAGCCAGAGCCGGTCGGCGTCGGGGTCCCACATGAACTCGACGTTGCACGCGCCGTTGTCGAAGCCGACGTGCTCCAGGAGCCGGCGTGAGACCTCGACCATCCGGTCCTGCACATCCCCTGGGACGCTGGCGCCCGGGTAGTCGATCCGGGTGATGCTCGTCCCGTCCTCGTCCTTGTGCATGTCGATGAGGCCGTGGGCGTGGAAGGCACCCTGGTAGACACTCGCCTCCGGGGCCGCCTGGATGCCGGTGACGATCTGCTCGGCCAGGCAGCTGTTGCCGCCCACGCTGCCGACCTCCTCCGGCACCGTGACCCGCGCCAGGGCCTGGTCGAATGCGTCACCGACCTCACCGATCTCGTCCCGGATCTGCTCCACGGCACGGGCCAGCTCGTCCTCGTCGTGGATGGCGAAGCCGAGCTCGGAGGAGTGCGCCTTGACCGGCTTGACCCAGAACGGGAAGTCCAGCGCGATCTGTGCCCGGACGTCGTCGGCGAACGGGTCGAACGGGCAGAACGCGGGGACGACGTCCGGCACGACCTCCCGCTGGGCCAGGCGGCTCCAGTACTTGTGCTCGCAGGCGAGCAGACTCTCCAGGGTCGGGGCCGGCAGGTCCCGCTCGGCGGACAGGATGGGGCCGATGACCGAGCTGGGGAAGTCCCAGTGGCAGACGATCGCGTCGACCGACCCGGGGAAGGTGTCCAGCTGGTGTCGCGCCCGGTCGAGTAGCACCTCGAGGTCGTAGTCGGTGTCCTGGACCAGCTGCTCGTAGTCGAGCAGCCCGTGGAACCGGCAGTCCTCGGCACTGCGCGTCGTCTCCAGCTCCTGGCGCTGGAGGTCGGTCATCCCGAGGACGAAGATGTTCCTGGTCACGTCTCACTCCAGCCTGCCGAGGTCGGGCCCTGTGCTCACGGTCCTGCCAGTATCAGCAGACGGCGAAACGGCCCGCAATCGCGAGGCGACCCCCTAGTCCCGGGTCTCCTTGACGGTGTGTGCCGCCACACCGGCCCAGTGGTCGAGGACGTTGGCGTGCTCGGGCACGGCGACCGGCCGCAGCCGCTCGATGAGGGAGAGGACCTGCCGCGGGATCTGGACGGAGTCCCTCCCGTGGTGCAGTAGCTCCTCCAGCGCCAGGTCGATGAGGTCGCAGATGTGCTGTGGCCGGTGCACCAGCCGGACCGCGCCACCGTGCCGCACTGCCCTGGGCAGGTCACGCCGGGTGACCAGCAGCGCGAGCACCCGGTGCAGCTCGTCGGTGACCTGGCTGGCGGTCGTCGGGTCGTTGATCGCCGGGCTGAGGGCCCGCTCGGCGATGTCGACGAGCTTGCGCACGCCGAAGGACGGATCCTGGTGGAAGGCGCGGCACTGCTCCACGACGATCATCCGGCGGACAAGCCCCAGCTCGAAGGGCCGCACCCACTCCTGCTCGTCCTGGTGCTCGCTCAGCGTGATCTCCTGCTGCGGCAGCGGCAGACCCCAGATCCGCACCAGGGGCGCACCCTCGGTGACATAGCGCCCCACCGGGATGAGCACCTCGACCACCGCCCCGTGCTGCGTCGCCCACTCCACCAGCGTGCGGTGGCCCACCTCCACGACGTAGCCGTGCCGACGGGACGTCAGCTCCAGCAGGGTCGTGGCCGCCGGCGGTCCTCAGTCCGCGTCGCGGTGCAGTGCCGGAGGACTGTCGGCCCTCGGAAAGTACTTGTCGCTCACCCGCATCGCCCGGTCGCCGAGCTGGGACACGATCGAGAAGACCTGGATCGACGTCGTGATGTGCTGGATGAACAGCAGGAAGGTCCCCACGCTGGCGAGCACCAGCCCGAAGGCGACGGTGATCGAGATCTGGGGGACGAAGGAGGCCTCACCCGAGGCGCCCTGGACGGCACGCAGCACGGTGAGGGCATAGGCGAAGGTCGCGGCGAACACACCGATGGTGGTCTGGGTGATCCGGCTGGAGAGGAAGTCGCTGAGGAGGCGGGGGCTGAACTGGCTGCTCGCCAGCTGCACCACCACCATCGTGATGGTGAAGACCAGACCGGTGACCGAGATCATCGCCCCGGCGATGGTGCTCAGCATGCTGCGGGCGCCGTCGGCGCCTCCCTGGAAGACGTGCGGCAGCTGATCGGCGACGGTCTCCTCCCACTCGGGCAGGAGCGCACCGACCAGTGTGGCCGTGACGACGATGACGGTCGGCAGCACCCAGAACGGACGCCAGAGGCGGCTCCACCGGCTGCTGCGTCGCATCTGCGGCAGCACGCCGACCAGGTCGACATCCTCGATGTCGTCGACCTCTGCCGCCACGGAGCCGTCAGGGGGTCTCGTCCATGATCGTCCCACCCTGCCAGGCCAGATCGGGCCGTGCACGGAGGACATGGGCCAGTCAGCCCATCGGACCGCCCTCAGCCCGGGCCGTCGGGGTGGGCGGCCTCCCACGCGCGGACCAGCTTCTGCGGCACGCACATCGCCCAGGCCTCGACGACGAACTCACGCGCCTCCAGGGGGTCGAGGCGGTCCAGGCGGGCGCCCACCCAGTTGAAGCGGAGGTCGCTGGGCGCGGGCATCAGGAAGGTGTCCGGGTCGCTGGCTACCAGTCCGTCCCGGTGCTCCTTCGGGAAGCCGAACTCGATGATCTCCTCGTCCAGGGAGAAGGCCACGAAGACGATCGAGCCGACGCGGAACTTCCGGCGCCCGCGCACGAAGACCTCATAGGCCCGCTCGAGCGTGAGCGCGACCGCGCGGACGTCCTCCACATCAGCCATCGGCCTGCCGTCCCACCATGTGCCCCAGTGAACCGCACCGCCGCGTCGGGTGACCAGCGAGACGCTCAGCCGGTCACGGCGAGCGCGAGGCAGAGGCCGCCCATGGCGACGTCCAGGCCGATGCACCACACGGCGAGGGAGCGGTTGACGACCACGTCGCGCCGGTAGTGCCACACGTCCCAGAGGGCGTGGGCCGCGAGCGCGAGGCCGGCCACGGCGAGCCCGAGCCGCGGCGAGAGGGACAGCGCCACGACGGCGACGCCGAAGTAACCGAGCATGGCCACGGCCTGGACCGCCGTGATCCGTCCGGCACCGGTGAGGGTCCCGACCAGCAGCAGGACCACACCAGCGAGCGCGAACAGCACCCACCACGGGAGGGTCACCAGGAACCCGGCGAAAGCGAGGGCGCTGAAGACCGGGACACCGAGCCACGAGACCCACCGGGTGCGCGTGGCGGCGGCCCCCAGGTAGCACAGGGCCGCCACGCCGACCGACGTCGCGGGCGTCATCGCGGTGGTCCCCGCCGTGAGGCCCTCGCCCTCCAGGGCCGCGAGGCCATAGGTCATGCCGACGGCGCTGAGCACGCCGAGCGCGATCCAGACGGTCAGGAAGGTGCTGGTGCCGACCCGCGGCACGGGGGCGGTGAGGGTGGTGGTCGTCATGAGGGTTCCCTTCTGCGGGACGGGTGGTCTCCCTCGACGATGCCGCGGCGGCTCGCGCTCCGGACCGCGATGGCCGGAATCCTGGGAAATCCGTCCGCCCGGACACCGCTCGTGCTGCCATGCTGAGGGCATGGCGGCTTCGGAGGTGCTCGTCCTCGGCTACGACGGCGCAGAGCTGGTCGACATCGCGAGCGTCACCTCGGCGCTGGCCCTCGCCAACCGGCTGGGGGCCAGGCCTCGGTATGCCGTGCGGCTGGCCACCCTCGGAGGTCGCGACATCCTGTGCGACTCGGGGCAGCGCCTCCGCGCCCAGTGCGACCTGGCGGACGTGGCGTCGGTGGACACGCTCGTCGTCTCCGGGGGTCTGGGGCACGACCCGGCCAGCCGCAACGGCCAGCTGGTCGGGCACGTCCGTAGGCTCGCGGGCACTGCCCGGAGGGTGGCCTCGGTCTGCACCGGCACCACGGTGCTGGCGGCGGCCGGACTGCTGGACGGCCGTCGGGCGACGACGCACTGGTTCTACGCCGCCGACCTGGCCCGGAGGTTCCCGCGTGTGCGGGTCGACTCCACGCCCGTCTACATCCGCGAGGGCCGCTACGCCACGTCCGGCGGCGTCACCGCCTCCCTGGACCTGACCCTCGCGTTCATCGAGGAGGACCACACGGCCGAGCTCGCCCGCTGGGTCGCCATGGGGATGGTCACCTACCTGCAGCGGCCCGGCAACCAGGCCCAGATGAGCATCTTCACCGAGGCGCCGCACCCGGACCACGCGGTGGTCCGTCAGGTGCTCGACCACGCGCTGGCCCACCCGGACGACGACCTGCGCACCAGCACCCTGGCGCACCTCGCCGGGGTGAGCAGCAGGCAGCTGACCCGGCTCTTCCAGGAGCACCTGCACGCCCCGCCCGCGGCCGCCGTGCGACGCATCCGCCTGGAGCTCGCCGCCCGCCTGATCGCCTCCACGGACCTGACCAGCGCCCAGGTCGCCCGCCGCTGCGGCTTCAGCTCTGCCGAGACCCTCCGGCAGGCGTTCACGACCCGCTACGGCACCAGCCCCCGCGCCTTCCGGAGCACCCACGCCCGGTCGACCGTCGCGTCCCGGCCCGCCTGACGGCGACACACGCCGATGTCGTCTTGGAGCCGCAAAGCGTTCTTCGAGCCGGCTATTACACGCTCTCAGAACGATGCGCGGCTCCAAGACGACGTCCGCACCGCCGACACGGTCGTATCCGACCTTGCCGCACTGAGCGTGGTCGCACGCCACGGCCGCGAGGCGCTCCTGTGCACAGGACGTGCCGAGCGACGTCGATCGCGCAGGTTCGCCGGGCCAGCTGTGCAATCCTCGCTCTTTCTCGCCAGTCCCGCTGGACCGGTCCGAACTTTCGGCGATCCTGGAGCAACGAACCGGGCCTACCCGCCGGTCCACCGGACATTTTCCGGCGAGAGCCCCCTTCGACCGGAAACCCTTGTTGACCTGCGGTTTTAGTGGTTTTCGAGCCCGCACGGGTGCCTCATACTCGTTCCTGTGCCGCTGCAGATCGGGATCTTCGGACGGGGCCGCCTCGGCTCCGCGATCGCCGCTGCCGCCGAGCGGGCCGACGACCTCGAGGTGGCCTGGCAGGTCGGCCGGGAGGCACAGGACCTCTCCCCCGTCGACGTGGCCCTCGAGGTGAGCCACGGCGACGCCGTCGCGGACCGCCTCGAGTGGGCCCGGGCGACCGGCACGGCCCTGGTCATCGGCACCACCGGCTGGGACCCGGCCCTCGCCCGGGTGAGCGGCGGGGAGAGCCCGGCGAACGGCATACTCATCGCCCCGAACTTCTCCCTCACCGTCGCCCTCATGCGGCGCATCGCCCTGGCCCTCGGGGGCTACGCGCAGCTGCAGGACGCCGACCTGGCCGTCAGCGAGGTCCACCACACCCGCAAGGTCGACGCCCCCAGCGGCACCGCGCTCCTGCTCCGCGACGCACTCGCCCGGGGTGCGGGCCGCGAGGCCGACAGTGTCCAGACCGCCAGCCTGCGCCTCGGGGACGTCGTCGGGCGGCACGACGTGCACCTGACCAGCGCCGCCGAGTCGATCACCCTCACGCACGAGGCGCACAACCGGGAGATCTACGGCCTGGGCGCCCTGACCGCGGTGCGCTGGCTGCACGGCCGCCGCGGCACCTTCACCTTCGACGACCTCGCCGCAGAGGTCCTCGACCCACTGTTCCAACCCACACCCACACAGAAGGAGGAACCATGAGCGGTGCACAGTTCACCGGCCTCGGCGTCGCGCTCGCGACCCCGTTCACCACAGGGACGGAGGGGTCCGCGAAGCCCCTTGCCACAGGAGGTTCCTCCCGCAAGCGGCCCGCCGTGGACCTCACGGCGTTCCGGTCCCTGGTCGAGCACGTCGTCGCCGGCGGCACCGACTTCCTGGTGGTCCTCGGGTCCACCGGAGAGGCCGCGACGGTCGATGAGCAGGAGCGCGCCGCGCTGATCGAGACGGCCCGGTCGGCCGCCCCGGGTGTGCCGCTGGTCGTGGGCACCGGGCACAACAACACGGAGTATGCCGTGGAGCTGGCCCGCGATGCCGTCGCCTCGGGAGCAGACGGGCTGCTCGTGGTCACCCCCTACTACAACAAGCCGCAGCCGGCCGGGATCGTGGCGCACTTCCGCGCGATCGCCGAGGAGCTGCCGGGCGTCCCGGTCATCGCCTACAACGTGCCCGGCCGCACCGGGTCCAACCTCGCCCCGGAGACGCTGCGCGAGCTGTGGGCGATCCCGGAGGTCGTGGCCGTCAAGGAGTCCTCCGGCGACCTGCGCCAGATCGCCCAGGTCTGTCAGGAGGCGCCGACGGGGAAGACCGTCCTCGCCGGCGACGACGACCTGGCCCTGCCGGCGATCGCCGTCGGCGCGACCGGCCTGATCTCGGTGTGCGGCAACGTCGCCCCCGCCCAGACCTCCGCCCTCGTGCGGGCCGCCGTGGCCGGCGACCTGACCCTCGCGCGCGGGCTCAACACCGAGCTGGCGCCGCTGATGTCGGCGCTGTTCTCCGAGTCCAACCCGGTGCCGCTCAAGGCCGCCCTGGCGTGCCTGGGCCTGGCCACCGGCATGGTGCGCTCGCCGCTCGCGCCGGCTGCCCCCGACACCTGGGCCCGCATCCAGTCGGCGCTGTCCGGCCTGGGTCTGGGCACCCGCCACCGCACCGCGGAGCTGGAGGTGGCCTCATGACGACGGTGACCACGGACCTGCAGGACTACCTCAGCACCCCTGTCGCCCAGCTGCGGGAGGACCCGGCCTCGGCCGAGCGCCTCGGCGAGTTCCTCGACGCGCTCGAGGCCGGCGAGGTGCGCGCCGCCGAGCGCGACAGCGACGGCACCTGGCGCGCCAACACCTGGGTGAAGTCCGGCATCCTGGTGGCCTTCGCGCTCAGCGAGACCGTCACCCTGCCCGGGTGGCCGGGCGGCGCGGTCGACAAGTCGCTGGTCCCGCCGCGGCAGATCGACCCGGCCCACGGCATACGGCTGGTCCCCGGCGGCACCTCGGTGCGCCGCGGTGCCGGCCTCGCGGCGGGCACCGTCGTGATGCCGCCCAGCTATCTCAACACCGGCGCCTGGGTCGGGGCCGGCTCCATGGTCGACAGCCACGTGCTGGTCGGGTCCTGCGCGCAGGTCGGTGAGCGGGTCCACCTGTCCACCGCGGTGCAGCTCGGCGGCGTGCTCGAGCCGGTCGGCGCCACCCCGGTGGTCGTCGAGGACGACGCGTTCATCGGTGCGCAGTGCGGGCTCTACGAGGGGGTCGTGGTCCGCGAGCGCGCGGTGCTGGCCCCCGGCGTGACCCTCACCTCCCGCACGGTGATCTACGACCTGGTCAACGGCCGCGAGGTGCAGGGCGAGGTCCCGGCCGGCGCCGTCGTGGTGCCGGGGTCGCGTCCCGCCCGGGGGGAGTATGCCGAGCGGCTGGGTCTGTCCCTCTACGCGCCGGTCATCGTGAAGTACCGGGACGGCTCGACCGACGCCTCCACCGTCCTGGAAGAGGCGTTGCGGTGAGCGTCGCGACCCGGGTCACCTCGCTGTCGCCGTCGCTGATCCGCGCGATGTCCGTGGGCGCGCCGCCGGAGGCCATCGACCTCGGTCTCGGCGTGCCCGGCTGGGCGCTGCCGGAGCCGGCCGGCCGGGCACTGGCCGAGTGCGCCGGCCGGGAGGAGCCGCTCGGCTACGGCCCCAACGGCGGTGCCCCCGAGCTGGTCTCGGCGATCGCGGACTACCACCTGCTCGCGGACGACGACGGCGCCGACCAGGTCATGGTGACCGCCGGCAGCCAGGCGGCGCTGACCGCGCTGTTCCTGGCCCACGTCTCCCCCGGTCAGCTCGTGCTGGTCCCCGATCCCGGCTTCCCGGCCTACGCCACGCTGGCCCGGCTCGCCGGCGCGGTCCCGGTGCCCTACCGGCTCGGCCCGCGCGGCGACCTGGACGCGGAGGCGTTCACGCAGGCGCTGGACTCCGGTGACGTGGCGCTCGCCGTGCTCAACCACCCCGGCAACCCGACCGGTGGCGGGGCCTCGCTGGATGCCCTGGCCACGGTGGCGTCGGCGTGCCGCGCGGCCGGTGCCGTGCTCGTTTCCGACGAGGTCTACCGCGAGGTCTACCTCGGTCGGCGGCCCGCCTCGCTGCGCGACGTGACCGACAGCGGTGTGGTCGTGTCGTCGGTGAGCAAGGGCTGGGCGGCTCCCGGGCTGCGCGTCGGTTGGGCGGTCGGCGACCCCGGCCTGCTGCAGCCGGCCCGCCTGGTGCACAACGCCATGACGACCAGCGCCGCGCGCCCCAGCCAGCTGGCGGCGACCGCGCTGCTGCGCTCCTCCGAGCAGGTGCTGCGCCAGACGCGGCGCGAGCTGATCCAGCGCTGGTCGATCGCCCAGACCGGGCCCGCGGCCGTGCGGCCGGTGGCGACGCCGGCCGGTGGCTTCTATGCGTGGATCCCGGTGCCGGAGTGGGAGGCCCACGACACCTTCGGCTTCTGCCGGCGGGTGCGCGACGAGGGCCACGTGATCGTGGTCCCCGGCACCGCCTTCGGTGCCGCCGGCGAGGGCTACGTGCGGGTCTCCTGCGGTGGCGACCCCCGGCTGCTGGCCCAGGGCCTGTCGCGGATGGCCCCGTTCTGGGAGGCCTCGTGAGCGCGCCGGTGAGCCTGTCCACGGCCGGTGCGGCTCCGGTGGGGCACGCGGAGACGACTCCGGCGGCGGCCCACGACGACCGCCACCTGTTCGCGCTCTCGGACTCGGCGGCCCTCCTGGTGGCCGAGACGGCGTCGACCCCCTGCTTCGCCTACCGCCTCGACGTCGCGCGGGAGCGCTTCCTGGCGCTGCGGTCGGCCCTGCCGGAGCGGGTCCACCTCGCCTATGCCGTGAAGTCCAACCCCGGTCCCCCGCTGCTGGCCGAGCTGGCCGGCCTGGGCGCCTGGTTCGACTGCGCCTCGGCGGGTGAGGTGGCCGCGGTCGGCCTCGCCCGCGACGAGGTGACCGATGCGGTCTCCGGGCGCATGGTCTTCGCCGGACCGGCCAAGTCCGAGGCCGACCTGCGGGCCGCGCTGGCCGCCGGGGCCCGGATCCAGGTCGACGGCATCGAGGACGTGCAGCGCCTCGCGGACTGGTACCACGGCCCCGGCTCCCTCGACGTCAACGTGCGCGTCCACCCGCTCGGCGGCATCAGCGAGACGGCGTCGATCATCGGTGGGTCCGGCCCGTCGGCGTTCGGCGTGGACGAGGAGGACCTGGCCGACTTCGTCGCCGCGTGCGCGGAGTACCCGTCCGTGCGGCTGGCCGGTCTGCAGGTCTTCTCGGCCAGCAACGAGCTCGACGCGCAGTCCCTGCTCGCCAACCACCGCACCGCACTCGCGATCGGCGAGCGCCTGCAGCGGCTGCTCGGCCGTCCGCTGGACCTCATCGACCTCGGCGGTGGTCTCGGCATCCCGTATGCCGTGGGGTCACCCGAGCTGGACATCGTCGCCCTGGGCGCGGGGCTGGCTGAGCTGCTGGAGGCCAACGCGTGGTTCACCGGCAACGTCGTGCTGGAGCCGGGCCGCTGGCTGTCCGGACCGACCGGGGTCTACGTGACCCGCGTGGTCCGGGTCAAGGAGAGCCGCAGCACGACCTTCGCGGTCCTGGAGGGCGGCATCAACCACCTGCTGCGCCCCCTGATGACCGGGCAGTCCTTCCCCGTCCGGGCCGTGTCGGCACGACGTGACCTGGCCACCATCGACTGGACCGACGACAGCGGTGCCGCGGACGACCCGGGCGAGCGCGCGACATACACGCTCGCCGGGCCGCTGTGCACCTCGCTGGACCGGGTCGGCACGGCCGAGCTGGCACCGCTGCAACCCGGTGACCTGCTGGTCTTCGGCCAGGCCGGCGCCTACGGGTTCACCCAGGCGATGACCAACTTCCTGAGCCACCCGGTGCCCGAGCAGCTCTGGCTGGGTGGGTCAGCGGCGAGCGTTGACGGGCTCGTGCTCGGTCCCCGCTAGCGAGGTCCGGAGCCTCCGCATCGCGAGGATGCCGAGCATGGGTCCGAGGGCCAGGAGGGTGAACGTCGGCCCCCAGCCCACCCTGTCGGACACGAGCGGGACCAGCCACACGATGGGGATGGTGACGATGTAGCCGAGCGCCAGCTGCAGCGTGAGCACGCTGCCGACGAGTCGCTGGTCCGCCACGTGGGTGATGAGGGCGGAGAACTGCGGGGAGTCGGGGATGATCCAGAAACCCCACACGAGAGCCACGACGACCACGAGCCACACGGGGCCATCGGCGAGCCAGCCGATGACCAGGGCGCAGGCGCCGGAGATCCACATCGACAGGATCGCGACCCTGGCACTCCCCAAACGTTCGGCCATCCGGCCCCCGACCAGGCACCCGAGGGCGCCGATCCCGATCACCAGGAAGGTGACCAGGCTGCCGACCCACGCGGGCACCGACCCGTGGCCGGACAGGACGTGGGCGAAGAAGACGGCGAACCACGACCACATGGCATAGAGCTCCCACATGTGACCGAAATAGCCCAACGAGGTCAACAGGACCCGCGGCCTGGAGAAGGCTCGCGCGGCTGCGCCGAGGCGGAACGGGCCGCTCGCCGGGAACGGGTGCGGGCCGTCGCGCACGATGCCGATCGCCACGACACCACTGACAGCGCTGAGCACGCTGGTCCCGATGACCACGAAGGTCCAGTCGAGCCCTCCGACAGCCGCCACCAGGTGGGGCGCCGCGGACCCGAGCGTGAGGGCCCCGATGAGCACTGCCACGGCGGTCGCCCTCGAGTGGGGGAACCACGTCGAGATCGCCTTCATGCCCGGCGGGTACACCCCGGCGAGGCAGACACCGGTGAGGATGCGGGCCGCGATGACCTGCCAGCCTGCGCCCACGAACAGCAGCGACAGGTTGACGGCTCCGGCACCGATCGCTCCCATGGCGATGAGCTGCCGCGGTCCGATGCGGTCCGCGGTGCTGGTGAGAGCGAGGGCCAGGGCACCGATGACGAACCCGAACTGGACCCCGATGGTGAGCCAGGCGACCTGGGAGGACCCGAGGTCGAACTCTGCGGTCAGCTGCGGGACGACGGCACCGGCGGAGAACCAGGTGGCCATGCCGAGCAGCATGGCCACCCCCAGGGCGGCCAGTGCCCTCCAGGCGCCCCGCGGGACGGTGGCTGGACCCTCCGGCATCCGCTCAGTCGAGATCTGCGGTGTAGGTGACAGCCTCTCCCTCAATGCAGATCTCACCCTCACTGTTGGTCACGGTGGTCCTCAGCTCGCAGATGGGCTTGTCGGCGCGGACGCGCTCCACCACGACGGTCGCCGTCATCTCCTCGCCGAAGTAGGTCGGCTTACGAAACGACCACCGGGTCGCGAGGAAGACACTGCCGGGCCCGGGGAGCTTCTCCGCGACGACGGCGTTCAGGAGTCCCGACGTCACTCCCCCCTGCGTGATCAGCCCGCCGAAACGGGATGCCTGTGCCGCCTGCTCGTCGTTGTGGAGCGGGTTGCGGTCCCCGGTGATCTCGCTGAACAGCTCGACCTCTCGGGCCCCTAAGGTCTTGCTGATGCTCGCGGTGGCTCCCACCTCCGGCCTTCCGAAGCGGGTCCCTTGCCAGCCGTCCATCGTCGTCTCCCTCGCCTGATCCGTACTCGTCATGACTCTGGTTCCTTTCAGTCGTGGTGCGCAGGGTTCTCAATGAGTGCGGCAGCGCCCTGTCCACCCCCGCCGCACATGCTGGCCACCGCGTAGCGTTCGCCGCGGCGTCGGAGCTCACGGGCAGCCGCCATCACCAGGCGCAGCCCCGTGCCACCGAGCGGGTGCCCCAGCGCGATGGCCCCACCGTTGACGTTGACGACGTCCAGCGGCACGGACAGCTGCCTGCGGCTCGCCTCGACGACGCCGGCGAAGGCCTCGTTGATCTCGATGACGGCAAGGTCCTGCACGCGCAGACCCGCCGTGCCGAGCACCTTCTCGATCGCCTCGGCCGGTCTGAGGTGCAGCGACCCGTCGGGGCCCCCGACCTCGGCGTAACCCCGCAGGAGGGCCAGGGGCTCGCGGCCCCACTCGTCGGCGCGGGCCCTGGAGACCACCGCACCGATCGAGGCACCATCGGTCATCTGGGAGGCGTTGCCCGCCGTGATCGTGCCCCGGGCGTCAAAGACGGGGCGGAGGCGGCTCAGCGACTCCAGGCGTGCGTCGTCCCTGATGCCGTCGTCGTGGACGACGGCCTCGCCGTTGACCTCGAGGGGCACGATCTCCTCTGCGAGGTGACCGTTGTCCCGGGCCTCGCGTGCGGTCAGGTGGCTGCGCAGCGCGATGGCGTCCTGCACCTCGCGGTCGATGCCGAGCTCGGTGTTGACGCGCTCGGAGAGGTCTCCCATGGAGGAGTCCTCCAGGGCGCACCACAGCCCGTCGACCGACAGCGTGTCGACCAGGTCGGCCCGGGCCATCGAGGGGCCCTGCCGGATGAGTCCGGCGTGCGGGGCCCGGCTCATCGAGTCCATGCCTCCCACGACGTATGCCGTGCCCTCACCCAGGCGGATACGTCGGGAGGCGTCGGCCATGGCGGCCATGCCACCGAGGCACACGTTGTTCAACGTGATCGCGGGTGTCCGCATGGAGACGCCGCCGTCGACAGCCACCTGGCGGGCCGGGTTCTGACCTGCCCCGCCCTGGAGCACCTGCGCCAGCATGACACCGTCAGCGTCCACCAGCTCGGGGTGCCGCTCCAGCAGGGTCCTGAGCACCTGGGCACCGAGCTGTCGAGAGCTCAGCGAGCTGAGACGCCTGAGGTACTTGCCGAAGGGCGTGCGTAGGGCATCGAGAATCGCGACGTCCATCATGGACCTCCATCCACCGTGATCAGTTCGAACAAGGGCAGGGTCCAGTCGCCAGAGGACTCCCAGACCACTCGCACCGGGGCGCTCACCGCCAACCCCTCCTCGGGGTTCGTGGTGAGGCGTGACAGCAGGCGGAAGCCGTCCTGCACATCGATGAGGGCGAGCACGAACGGTGCGAGCTCGGCAAAGGCGGGGTGCCCGGGTCGGTGCGCGACGGTGAACGAGGCGATCGTCCCGTGCCCTGTGCTCTCCTGCCACGTCAGGGACTCCGACCAGCAGTGGGGGCAGTGCGCGCGGGGCGGGAAGACCGCCTGCGCGCAGTCCGCACACCGCTGATACGCGAGGCGCCGTTCCTGGGCCGCCTCCCAGAAGGGGGCGCTCACCGCCGTGGGCGTGGGCGGTGGGTAGGAGGGTGTCGTCTGCTCGCGTGTCATGAGTCCTCCCTCTGCAGCACGAGGGCCGTCGCCTCACTCAGCGTGGCGCCGTTGCCGGTCACCAGGGCGGTCCTCGCATCGGCCACCTGACGTTCCCCGGCCTCGTGCCGGAGCTGGTGGACGGCTTCGACGATGTGCGACATGCCTCCGGCCAGGTCCGCCTGGCCGAACGACAGCTGACCGCCGTGCGTGTTGAGCGGCTTGGGGCCCCTCCAGGTCAGATCGTTCTCGGCCATCCACGGGCCGCTCTCACCGACCGGGCACACCCCGGCGTCCTCGAGGGTGAGCGCGATGACGATCGAGTAGCAGTCGTACAGCTGCAGCAGGTCCATGTCCTGGGCGCCCGTGCCGCTCTGCCGGTAGGCGGAGTCGATCGCTGCCTTCAGCGGCCCCGAGGTGAGCGACGGCGCCTGCGACATCGCTCGGTGAGTGACCTTCTCCCCCGCCCCGGAGAGCAGGACCGGCCGGTGGCGGAGGTCGCGGGCACGCTCCGCGCTGGTGACGATGAACGCCGCAGCCCCCGCACACGGCATGACGATCTCCAGCAGCCGCAGGGGCTCGACCACGAAGGGTGAAGCGAGCACCTCCTCGACGGTGAGCGGGGTGCCGTGGAAGACCGCCTTGGGGTTGAGCTGGGCGTTCTCGCGCTGGGCCACGACCGCCGTCGCGAGCTGGGCGCTGGTGGTGCCGTACTCGGCCAAGTGTCGCTGAGCCAGGAACGCGTAGGACGTGTTGGCCCCGGAGGCCCCGAAGGGGACGTCGAACTCGCGGATGGGGTTGCGGTTCGGTGAGCGGGGCACGCGTCCGCGCTCGTTGATGTTCCCCAGGACGCACAGGACCGTCTGGCACATCCCGGCCTGGATGGCTGCCGCCGCCCGCCAGGCCATCCCCGCCCCGGACGCGCCGCCGAGGTCGACCACGTTGGCCATGGTCGGGTGGAGGCCGAGATACTCCGCCACGGTCGCCGGGACGTGCTGGGGGGTCTCGCCCACCTGCGGTCCCACGAGGAGCCCGTCGATGTCCTCCCTCGCCAGCCCGGCGTCCCGGGTGGCCTCGAGGGCGGCCCTCGCGATCATGCTGAGTGTGGTGGCACCCGAGGAGTAGCGCTGTGGTGCGAGCTCACCGATGCCGACGATCGCGGCGGGGCTCATGACGCGCCCTGGAGGTCGACCAGCTTGTCCAGCCGGAACCCGTCAAGGCACCCGGGGTTGCGCAGGGAGTCCCTGTTCTTGACGTCCTGCCCGGTCACAGTCTTGAGCGCGGCGCCCTCGACCTTCTTGCCGGCCAGGTTGTAGGGGATGTCCTCGACCGTCAGGATGCGTGCCGGGACGTGTCGTGGGGAGGCTTCCCTGCGCAGCACAGCCCGCACGTCGTCCGGGTTGACTCCGGTCTCGCCGGTGACGAGGAAGAGCCAGATCTCCATGTCATCGGCCGTGGGGTAGCCGATGACCAGGGAGTCGGTGACCCCTGGCAGGCCCTCCACCACGCGGTAGATCTCGCTGGTGCCGATCCGCACCCCACCAGGTTTCAGTGTGGTGTCGGTGCGCCCCGAGATCACCATCCCGCCGGATGTCTGCACCTGTGCCAGGTCGCCGTGGTGCCAGACCTCGGGCTGCACATCGAAGTACGCCTGGCGATAACGCTCGTCCCCGCCCTCGCCCCAGAACGTGAGAGGCATGCTCGGGAAGGGCTCGGTGCACACCAGGTCGCCGGGCTGCCCCACCACCGGTGCACGGCGGTCGTCCAGCACGTTCACGGCGAGTCCCAGTCCCAGCACCTGGATCTCTCCGCTGCGGACCGGAGCCATCGGGTTGCCGAGGACGAAGCACCCCAGGATCTCCGTTCCGCCGGAGATGGAGGCCAGCTGCACGTCCGACTTGGCCCTGTCATAGACCCACGTGAAGTTGTCGTCGGTCAGCGGTGCCCCGGCCGAGAGGATCACCCTGAGGTGCTCGAGCGTGAGCGTGCTGGCGGGCTCGACGCCGAGCTGGTCCATCATCGACAGGTACTTGGGGCTGGTGCCGAAGTGCGTCACGTCGAGGTCGTCGATGAGGCGCCACAGGAGGCCCGGGTCATCGCGCGGGATCGCTGCGCCGTCGTAGAGCACCACTGAGGCACCGCAGCCGAGGGCCGCGATCGACCAGTGGTACATCATCCACGCGGTGTTGGTGAAGTACATCATCCGGTCGCCCTGGTGCACGTCACTGTGCAGGAGGTGCTCCTTGAGCAGGTTCACGAGGATCCCGCCGGCCCGGTGGACGATCGACTTGGGCAGCCCGGTGGTGCCGGAGGTGTACACGATGAAGGCGGGGTGGTCGAACGGGAGCCTCACGAAGTGTGGAGGCTCGTCGCCAGCGTCCGCCCTCTCGTCCGTCGCGTGAAGGCCCACGCCTGCCGGACCACTCACGTCGGGGGCCGCCCCCAGGACTAGTACGTGCCCCAGGCCGGGCAGCGACCCGGCGATGTCCAGGCCCTTGGCGAGGAGGTCGTGCCGTCGACCGTTGTAGAGGTAGTCGGGGGCCAGCACGAGGACCGACGGGTCGACCTGGCCGAACCTGTCGAGCACACCAGCGGTGCCGAACTCGGGGGCGCAGGACGTCCAGATCGCCCCGATGGACAGCGCACCGAGGGTGTAGGCCAGGGCCGCCGCGTTGTTCGGGACGATTCCCGCCACCCGGTCTCCCGGCTCGACGCCGAGGTCCCGGAGGATGCGCTGCGCGCGGCCGACCTCGCGACGAAGCTCTCCGTAGGTGAGCGTGGAGGTCTCACCGGTCTCGTCGACCTCGACCACGGCTGGTGCGTCGGCATCACCCCGGAGCAGGTTCTCAGCCAGGTTGAGGCTCGCGTCGGGAAAGAAGCGGGACCCGGTCATCGGGCGTTCCCGGTCCCGGACAAAACTCACCGTCCCGGGCTCTCCGATGATCTCGGCGAACGTCCACAGCGCGGACCAGAACTCGTCCGGCCTGGCGACGGACCAGCGGTGGAGGGTTTCATAGGGCGCGCCACCGAAGCCGTTCAGCTCCATGAACCGTTTGAGGTTCGATGCGGCTGCGCGCTCCTCGTCCGGCGTCCAGACGATCCGTGAGGTAGTCAAGGTGTTGTCCTTTCCGTGCACCGGGTCAGAGGATGAAGCTGGCCACGAGCAGAGTCCCGGCGAAGGCAAACCCTGAGACGATGCAGGTCACGGTCGTGTAGCCCATGATGTCCCTGATCTTGAGGCCGGCGATCGCCAGCAGGGGCAGCGCCCAGAACGGCTGAATCATGTTGGTCCACTGGTCCCCGTAGGACACGGCCATGATGGCGATCGCCGGGTCCACTCCGAGGGCCTGCGCAGCATCGAGCATGATCGGCCCCTGCACGGCGAACTGCGCTCCCCCGGACGGGACGAAGATGTTCACGAAACCTGCTGCGACGAGCGCGATGATGCCGAAGGTGTATTCGTTGGAGATCGCGATCATCCGCTCGGTGAGCCACCCCATCAGCCCCGTGGAGACCATGATCCCGAGAATTCCGGCATAGAGCGGGTACTGGAAGACGACGTCACCGACGTTGCTGGCAGAACGCCGGATGAGGGCGAGCATCTCGGCCGCATTCCGCACCAGCAGCAGGATGAGCATCATGAAGGACCAGTTGACGATGTCGAGCGTCAGTGTTCCCCCACTCGTGAAGTGCACCGCCAGGTAGCTCGCCAGGGCGAGGCCGAGGAGAAGGGTCGGGATGCGGCTGGCGTCGAGGCGGTCGGCCGGGGTGTTGACGTCCTCGGGCTGGTACATCTCGGCCTCCGCCTCCGTGGCGACCTCGATGATCTTGGAGCCGTGACGGGGACGGACCAGGTACATGGCGCCCGCGACGACGACGACCGTGACAACCGCACCGATGATGTTCCACAGGCTGAAGGTGGTCTCGGACATCGGGACGACCTGTCCGGTCATCTCGTGCACGAAGCTCCCCTCCGTGGCGGCGGCCAGGGGACCTGAGCCGGAGTACCCCATGTGCCACACCACCCATCCCGAGTAGCCACACGCCACCAGGAGCGGGAAGTGCAGGCGCAGCCCGCGGGCCTTGCCCTGTCGGGCCACCTCCTTGGCGATCACCGCACCGACGACCAGACCGAGCCCCCAGGTGATGAGGGAGGCGACGGCGGTGACCACGACCACGAACACATAGGCCTGGCCCGCAGACCTCGGCAGCGCCCCCAACCGGACGAGGAGCCCGTGCACCGGGCCGGTGTGCGCGAGCATGTAGCCGAGCAGGAGGATCAGGACCATCTGCATCGTGAAGGCCAGGAGCCCTGACAGCCCCTGCCCCCAACCCGTCAGGGCGTCGACGGGTGTCGCATCGGTGACCAGGAGGGACGTCACGGCCACGACGACGGTCAGCACGACCGCGAACAGGAACGCACTCGGCATGTAGCGCTCGACCACGGCGTTCAGTGGACCCATAAAGATGTCCACCGAACTGCGGCCCGGCGCACGATCCTGCTCAGATCGTCTGCCTGTGTCCACCTTTTCCGCCATTCTTCCTCCTCGGGGCTTCATTGCGCCGAACTCTCGCGTAAACTTGGACCGACCGATCGGTACAGTACCGACCGATCGGTAAAGTAGCACGGAATCAGAACCGTGTAAATACCGTCTGAGGAGATGTCATGACAGCAGGGGGCACGAGGATGAGTCCGGCACGGGAGGCGCTGTTCAGGAGCGCTGCGGAGCTGTTCGCGGTGAAGGGCTTCCACGGCACCGGGATGGCTGACCTTGAGCGGGCCACCGGGCTGGGCCGGGGCAGCATCTACCACCACGTCTCGAGCAAGGATGACCTGCTCTTCGGCATCACGACCGAGTATCTGCGCAGGCTGATCGATGTCGGCCACGGGCTGCTGGAGGAAGAGCGCGAGGCCGCGGACCGTCTCCGTGAGTTCTCCCGGGTCGTGGTGCGCGAGATCGTCGACCACCTACCGGAGATGACGGTGTGCTTCCGCGACCTCCATGCCGTGCCGGAGGCACGGCGCGGCGAGGTCCTGGACCTCCATCGGGCCTACGAGCAGACCTGGGCGGACATCCTCCAGCGCGGCGTGGACGACGGGGTCTTCGGCGAGTCGATGAGCAGCTCGATCGTCGTCAAGGCGGTGCTCGGGCTGCATCACTATGCCTACATCTGGCTTCGCCCCGACGGCCCCCTCGGGCCGGATGAGGTCGCCGACCAGTTTGTCGACCTCATGTTGGACGGGATCCGCGCACGCTAGGGAGTCGCCGTCCGCGCTGGACAACCTCGCCCTGGAGTCCGGCCGCTGTCAGTCCGCTGACGAGAGCATCGGTCAGCGCTCGTCAAGCACGTCCACCCCAACCTCCTGGCAGGCTGAGCGGAGCCGCTTGTCGCGCGTCCAGAGCACACCTCCCTCCACAAGCGCGACGGAACCGAGAAGGTGCGCATCAACAGCACTGAGGCCCCGCCCCCACAGGCGGCGACCAGCGACCAGCGCGGGCACTTCCTCGTGCCTCAGGACGGGGAATCGTCGCAGACTTCCCAGCAGGACCATCACATCGTCCCGGTTGGCAAGGGAGCCCAGTGCCAGTTCCTCGATCACGGCCGGATGGCAACCGACGCGGTCGAGCTCCAGCTCCTCGACCAGGTGCGAGTCACGCGTGTGGAGGTGGTCGATCCACACGGAGGTGTCCACCAGGATCACGCCGCGCCGTTCCGCCTCCGCGGTGCCGCCGTTGCCGCAGGGTCAGAGCCCCCGAGTGCCGCCAGCCTCCTGGCGCTCTCAACTCGGACGAGAGTCTCCAGCCCTTCGCGCAACAGCGCTGATCTCTCAGTGGTGCCGGTCAACTCACTGGCCCGCGCCAGGAGGTCGTCATCGATGGTCACCGTCGTCCTCATGCACAGCCTCCGCACCTAAACGTGCATCAAATAGTGCTCACAATGATGCCACGCCCGCCGTACTTTTGGAAGGGCGACTCATTGTCCGCTGGGCAGGAGTCAGGGCACCACCGGCGGCTGCGCCGGCCACCCCAGGACCACACCTGAGTCGGTGAGGTAGCCGGAGTAGGGCACGTGCGGGATCTGGTCGTGCCAGATCATCGGGTCGGTGCCCCACGTGCTGCCGGTCGCGATGCCGTCCAGCAGGGTGACGGTGCCGCGGACGTTCTGCTCGATGGCCTTGCCCCTCGACTTCTGCCCGATCGAGCCGCCATAGGTCTCGAAGAAGACCATCGGGTGGGAGTGGCCGGTCGGGTTCAGCCCTCCGTAGTTGAGCCCGAGCATGACCGCCGACGACACCCCGCCGTGGATATCGATCTCGTAGAACGCGTCGCCGCCACCGACGCTGTAGCGGTCGATGTTGACGAAGCCGTAGTCCTTCAGGGTGGAGTAGACCTGCCCCTGCAGCTGCCGGGTCTGCACGTCGTAGAGTCCGCCCTCGATGGCCGGCAGGGTCGGCCCGCTGGGTGCCAGGGAGATGCCGAGCGACATGGTGATCGGCTCGTCACTCTCGTCGAACTTCAGACCCTGGTGGTGGATGTCGAGACCGTAGGCAGGCTGGACCTGGGTCCAGTACGTGAACCAGGAGACCGACTCCTTGGCGGCGAAGGCGTCCAGGGCCCAGTCGCGGTTGAGGTCGATCCGGCGGTCACTGCCGTCCTGCAGGACCGTGTGGCGGATGTAGAGCTCGCTGCCGTCCGGGTTGTACATCGGGATGACGTGCAGCGTCAGCTCCTCCCGGATGCGGCTGAACGTGACGTTGCCGTTGGAACCGACGGCCCTGAGGATCTCCAGCAGGGTGTCGGTGCCGTAGGGCTCGTTGCCGTGGATGCGGCCCTGGAGCCACACGTGGGTGTCGCCGGTGCCGACGGTGGCGACATAGAGGTCACGCCCCGCCTCGGAGACGCCGGGGCTGATGCCGAGCTCGCGCAGGGTGGTGACCTGGACAGCGCCGCGCGAGGTGCGCTCGATCTGCTCCAGCGCCCGGATCATGTCGGCGTAGGTGAGCAGCGCGTCGCGCGGCGGGAAGGGTCCCGGCTCGGGGAAGGCGCCGTCGGCCAGTGCGGGAGGCGTCGCCGCCAGCGTGGCCAGGGCCAGTCCACCCGCAAGCAGGTGGCGGCGGCTGAGGTGGGCAGGAAGGTGGGACATGGTTGCTCTCCGCATCGTCAGTGATGGATGGCAGGTCCCCCGGTGCGCTGAGACTAGCGTCGTCGCGGTGCCCCTGACAAGGGTGCGGCGACCCCCTGGAAACCCTGGTGCGTGGTGTGAGAGGGCTCGGTAGCGTCGTGGCATGACTTCCGACGCGTTCGTACCCACCGGCTTCGAGCCGCCGACCGTCCTGGGCACTGAGCACTTCCGCCTCGAGCCGCTCGGGCCGCAGCACAACGAGGCCGACCACGCCGCGTGGATGTCGAGCATCGAGCACATCCGCGCCACACCGGGCTACGCGGACGGCAACTGGCCACCGCACGCCGGGATGTCGCTGGAAGCCAACCGGGCCGACCTGGAGCGCCATGCCGCCGACTTCACGGCCGGCAAGGGGTTCACCTTCACGGTGCTCGACGCGACGGACGACGACGTCATCGGGTGCGTCTACCTGTACCCCACGGAGTCGGCAGACCACGACGTGGTCGTCCGGTCCTGGGTGCGCGCCGACCGCGCCCACCTCGACGTGCCGCTCGCGGACGCGGTCGCGGCGTGGCTCGCGGCGGAGTGGCCGTGGCAGCGGGCGGACCGCGCCGGTCGCTAGGCCGCCGCACCGTGGTCGAGCAAGGATGACCAGGAGGCCTCATGAACAGTCAGTCCAGCGAGATCGAGGTGTTCGAGGCCCGCGCGAGCGACGCCGACCTCGACGACCTGCGCGCGCGACTGGCCGCCGCACGGCTGCCGGAGCGCGAGACTGTCCACGGCGTCGCACCCGGCTCTCGCCGGTGGGAGCAGGGCGTTCCGCTGACCGACCTGGTGGAGATCCTCGACTACTGGCGCACCGGCTACGACTGGAGGTCGTTCGAGAGCCGACTGCACCGCATCCCCCAGTTCCGCACGACCGTGAACGGTCTGGGGATCCACTTCCTGCACCGCCGGTCCTCCCGTGCGGACGCCACTCCCCTGGTCCTGTCGCACGGCTGGCCGGGCAGCATCGTCGAGTTCCTCGATGTCGTGGACGAGCTGGCCGAGCCGAAGGACCCTGACGCACCCGCGTTCCACGTCGTCGCCCCGTCGTTGCCCGGCTTCGGCTACAGCGACAAGCCGGCGACGACCGGCTGGGGAACCGAGCAGATCGCCGCCGCCTGGGTCGACCTGATGCACAGGCTCGGCTACGGCACGTTCCTGGCCCACGGCGGCGACTGGGGAGGTGTGATCACCACGATCCTCGGCGGCAGGTTCCCGGAGCACGTCCTCGGCATCCACACCACGGTCGCGCAGCCACCGCCCGGCCTGACGACGGACGGGCTGACAGCCGCCGACCGCACCTGGGTCGAGGAGTCCCGGGACTTCTGGAGCCACCGCGCGGCCTACGCGAAGGTGCAGGCGGCGCGGCCGCAGACCATCGGCTACTCGCTCGTCGACTCCCCGGTCGGGCTGCTCGCCTGGATCCTCGACAAGTTCGCTGACTGGACGGACACCGAGGACAGCCCGTTCGAGGCGATCTCCAGGGACACACTCCTGGACAACGTCACCCTGTACTGGCTGACGCGGACCGGCGCGTCGTCCGCCCGCATCTACTACGAGAGCCACGACTCGCTCGACCCTGACCTCCGGGTGGACGTCCCCTCGGCGATCACCGTCTACCCGCGCGACATCGAGAAGTGGCCTCGCGTCTGGGCCCAGGAGCGGTTCCGGCGGATCGTCCGGTGGCGGGCACCGGAGTCCGGGGGCCACTTCCCCTCGCTGGAGGTTCCCGAGCACTTCGTCGAGGACCTGCAACAAGGCCTCGCGGCGGTTCTTGCCGCGACCGGTCGCTCGTCCTGACATCGTCGCCACCCTTCTCCGGGGTGGCACCGATGAGTTCAGGGATCCGGGTCGGTCAGTCCCAGCATCGACAGCTGACGAGGAGGAGTCATGGGCGAGGTCCGAAGGCACTGTGGGGCGTCGGTGAGCGCGTTGAGCGCCGACGAGAGCGGACCGGGGCGGACCCGATGAGCGCCGCGGGAAGGCTGCGCCTGTCCAACTTCGCGATCTCCCTCGACGGGTTCGGGACCGGCGAGGGACTCACCCAGGACGCGCCGTTCGGGCACGCGGGCGAGCGGCTGCACGAGTGGATGTTCGCCACCGCCATGTGGCACCGGCTGATCGGTGAGCCCGGCGGCACGACCGGCCTGGACAACGAGCTGGCCGGGCGGCACTGGGAGGGGTTCGGCGCCGAGATCATGGGCAGGGGGAAGTTCCACACCGGCCCCGGCCCGATCCCCGAGGACTGGCGCGGGTTCTGGGGCGAGGAGCCGCCCTTCCGCACCCCCGTGATCGTCCTGACCCACCACACCCGGCCCGACCTGGAGATGGCCGGCGGGACCCGCTTCCTGTTCCGCGACACCACCCCGCAGGAGGCCCTGGCCGAGGCGCGCGAGCTGGCCGGTGGTCAGGACGTGCGGCTGGGCGGCGGTGTCCGCACCGTTCGCGAGTTCCTGGACGCCGACCTGGTCGACGAGCTGCACGTGGTCATCGTCCCGATCCTGCTGGGGCGCGGGCAGCGGCTCTGGGACGGACAGGAGGCGCTGGAGGAGCGCTTCGACCTGCGCCTGGAGCCGGGCGACAGCGGCGTCATGCACCTGCTCGGCACGCGCCGCACATCCTGACGGGCACAGCAGGTCAGCGGCCCAGGAGCAGCGTCACGAACCCCATCGGCCGGCGCCGGCCACGCAGCCAGGCGGCCCAGTCCTGGTCCAGCTCGGCCCGCACGGGATGACCAGGGTGCTCGAGCAACCACTCCTCCCGCTCCCGGAGGTGACCGACCTCGAAGGCGTCGAACTCGGTGCGCGTCGAGTCGTGCAGGTCCAGGACCCGCCAACCGGCAGCCTGGACACGGCCGATGAGGCCGGGCAGGTCCAGGCAGTCCTCCACGCGGGCGCCGTCCCACATCAGGGCCAGCTCCTCCGGGGTCGGTCGCGCCTGCCAGTACTCGCTCCCGAACAGCAGCCGCCCACCGGTCCGGAGCAGCTCGGCCAGCCGCGCGAGCGCCTCCTCGATCGTGCCGAGGGCCTGGAACGCCCCGATGCTGATCAGCAGGTCGGCGCGGTCGCGGACGTCCTCGCTCGAGCCCGTGACGAACGTGACTCGGTCGGTGAGCCCGCGCTGTTCGGCGGTCGCCCAGGCGCGGTCGATGTCCGGGGCGTGGACGTCGATCCCGGTGCCGTGCGCGGTCGGCACGGACGCCAGGGCATCGAGCAGCAGGGTGCCCCAGCCACAGCCGTGATCGATGATCAGCTCCGGCGCGTGGGCGGTGGCCGCCGCCACCAGGCGGGCGGCCGAGGCGGCCGAGAGCGGCGAGTTGAGCTCGAGGCGGGCACCGGTGCCGGCGGCGGGTGGCTGCTGGGTCATCACTGCATCGAACCGTCGGGGCGAGGTCCGGGCAACAGGTTTCGGGCTCCGGCGTCCCGAGCAGACGCCCCGAGGCGGACTGTGCCCGCCGACCGCCCGGCGCGGCCTACGCTCGCCGCCGGGCCGACGTCGCGACATACGCCCCGACGAGCACCAGGACGATGCCGCCCATGGACACCGGTGCCACGGACTCCCCCGCCAGCCCGGCTCCCAGGCCCAGGGCGACGACCGGCACGACATAGGTAGTCACCGACGCGCGCGGTGCACCGACCCGACCGACCAGCACGGTGAAGAACACGAACGCCACCCCGGTGCCGAGGGCCCCGAGCGCCACCATCGAGAGCACGCCGCCCACGGTCGGCGTCGACTCGGCCAGACCCGGCACCCCGAACGGCGCGGACACCACGAGGGCGACGAGCTGCGCCCGCAGGATGACCGGCAGTGCGCCGTTGCGGGCCTGCAGCGGCCCGGCCAGGTTGAAGGCCATGCCGTAGAACAGGGCGGCTCCCAGGCTCATCAGCACCCCTGCGAGGCTGGCCGACCCCTCGACGTTGGGCAGGCCGATGGCCAGGACCCCGGCGAACCCCACGGCCAGACCGGCGAGCAGCCGCGCGCCCGGCACCTGCCGGAACCAGAGCAGGGCGAAGGCGGCCGTGAACAGCGGGGCCGCCCCGTTGATCATGCCGGCGAGCGCCGAGGAGATGTGCTGCTCGGCGAGGGTGAACAGCACGAACGGCAGGGCCATCCAGACCAGCCCGAGGAGGACGACCAGCCCCCAGTCACCGCGGTGCCGCAGCGGGGCGCGGGCCGCCGGCAGGAGGACGAGGGCGAGCGCACCGAGGGCGATCCGCAGCCAGGCGACGGTCACCGGCGGGAAGTCTTCGAGGCCCAGCTTGATGAGCAGGAAGGACGCACCCCACATCAGGCCCACGGAGATCAGGAGCGCCCAGTCCCGCGGCGCGAAGGCGGCCACCGCGGGAGGCGAGGTGGACGGCATACGGCTCATCCTCAGTCACCCCTCCGTCAGGGACCGGACCGGGTATGCCGTTGCGCCGCCCCCGGCCGGGGGACGGCGCACCGGGGCCGGTGTGCGGGTCAGTCGGTGCGGGCGGCCTTGCGGAAGCTGTCGACCGTCTCCCAGAGGGCGACCGCCAGCAGGACGACGATGGTGGTCACCAGGGTGGCCGTGTCGTTGATCTTCAGCTCGCCACCGGCGTCCCGGACCCACGCGACGGGGAAGGTGTCCCAGGCGTACAGGTCGTTGCGGGCCGCGAGCCAGACCAGCGGTCCGACGAAGAGCAGGGTGCCCAGCAGGTTCACGACGGCGGTCGGGCGCGTCCACCGCCCACGGGCCAGGACGTGGACGCTGGCCAGCAGGCTCAGCACCATGCCGGTCGCCAGGACCCAGCGCAGGGAGTAGGCCGTGTCGGTGAAGAGCTGTCCCCACTCGAAGTCGTCGATCGCACCGCCGAGGCGGAACGGCAGCACCAGCAGGACGAGCAGGAACGCGTTGGTCACCACCGAGGCGATGGAGTCGCTCCAGGTGACCTGGCGTCTCGCCGGCTCCGGGAGCGTCGCCGGGTCCCACTCCTCCGTCGCGGGGAGGACCTCGAGCTGGTCGGCCTCCAGACCAGTGCGCTCGGCGATCGCGAAGCCCAGGGTCGTCCAGAAGACGACGTGCAGGGCGGCGTAGAACGCGCCGCTCAGGACGTCGAGGACCAGCTCGCCCGGGGTGCTGTGGTCGAAGAGCCCCACGAGGAGCAGCACGGCGCCCACCACTGCGGGGACGAGCGCCAGCAGGATCTTGGTGGTGCGCAACCACGCCGGGTAGAACCGCGGTCCGATGAGGGACCGGGGCTCCCCGCGGTAGCTGTCGGCCAGCCGGGTCGGGTGCCCGAGGTCCAGCAGTGCCTGACGCTCGGCAGCGCCCGGGTCGGCGCTCTCCGGGGCGGCGGCGACGGTGTCCTCGATGGTGCCGCGCAGCTCGCGGGCGATGTCCTCGCGCTGGCTCTCGGGGAGCTGGACGGTGACGGCGTGGACGTAACGGTCGGTCATGGAGGTCATGGTCATCCCCTGGCGGTGAGTCTGGTGAGTGCGGTGTTGAGGGCGCTCCACTCCTGGGTGAGCGCGGTGAGGACCCCCCGGCCCTCGGTCGTGAGTGCGTAGAACTTCCGGGGCCGGCTCTCGTCGGTGTTCCACTCGCTGACGAGCAGCCCCTGCTTCTCCAGGCGTCGCAGCAACGGGTAGAGCGTGTTGCCCTCGACCTCGATGCCGGCCCGGGCGAGGTGCTGGAGCAGCGCGTAGCCGTAGCGCGGCTCCCCGAGACTGGCGAGCGCCGCGAGGACCACCGTCCCCCGGCGCAGCTCCTGCCCGTGGGTCGCCAACGTCTCCTCTGTGGTCATGTCACGGACATTAGTGTGTGTCACACAGTATTGTCAAGCACACATCACTGTCCGAGGCGAGAGTGGGCGCTCCGCCGCTGTGAAGTCCTCCCTCCCGAGGGCGGGCGGGGTCCTCCTTGTCAGGATGGGGTCATGAGCTACGAGATCCTCCTCTACCCGCGCACGCCCGGACAGGACTGGGTGGAGGTCCTCGACGCCGACGAGGCCGACGGTCCGGAGATGGACCTGGCGACCCTCAACCGCGGTGTCGCCACCTTCCGCCGCATCGAGGCGCGCCTGCGCGAGCAGCTCACCGAGCCGGTGCGGACCTGGGTCGCCGAGGAGGTCGGCGGCGATGTCCTCGGCGAGCTTCAGACGAGGGACAGCGGGTTGCGGGTGGACCTCTATGACCGGTCGGCCGCGGTCTCCGCGCCCTACGGTGGCCTGTCCGACCCGGTGCACGACCTGGTGCGTCAGGCGGTGGAGGTCGTCGCCGCCGAGACCGGTTACGAGGCCTATGACCCGCAGGTGGGCGCTACCTGGGACGGCAGCTTCGATGAGGAGGCCGGGCAGGCGTCGCTGTCCCGGGTCAGCGACCGGAACGACCTCTGGGCGGAGGCGGACCCCGGCACGCCCGACGAGGACGGCGCATCCCCCGACACTGCGACGCCCACCCCGCCCGAGGGCACGGTCGTGGACGACGAGGACCAGGACGGCTCGCTGGATCCCCGGGCGGAGCGCGCCCGACTCATCCAGGAACGCCGCCAGCAGCTCCTGGAGGAGCGACGCAAGCCTGCCGCCCTGCGGCGCCGGGGCTGGTTCTACGCGATCTTCGGCACGATCGTCATCGTCATCGGTCTGATGCGCCTGTTCGCCGGCCAGACCGAGCTCCTCACCTGGCTGTTCCTGGTGGTCGGCGTCTTCGAGGCCGGCGGCGCCTGGGTCATGTTCTCCCAGGCCAGGCGGGCGCAGCAGCAGGACCAGCAGTCCAGCGACCCGGCGCAGGCTGCCGAGACCCCCGGCTCCTTCGGCGAGCACTCCCCCGGCACCACAGACGAGGGGCCGGACAACGGGCCGGACGACACGACCCCGCGCTGAGCCCGCCCGGCCCGAGTGCCTCGCCACCACCTCCGCACGGGCCCACCAGCAGGGTGGCTGCCCGGTGGCGGTGGTCCTGACCTGGTCCTAGCGTCGGAGGGGTCGGGCCGGCCCGACCGGCCCGGGAGAGGACGAGTCATGGCGACCTGCGAGGTCTGCGGCAACGACTACGACAAGAGCTTCGAGGTGATCGCGGCCGGCAGCCGGCACGTGTTCGACAGCTTCGAGTGCGCGATCCACCTGATCGCCCCGGTCTGCGAGCACTGCGGCTGCAAGGTGATCGGCCACGGCACGGAGGTGCAGGGCCGGTTCTACTGCTGCGCCCACTGCGCCAAGCAGAGCGAGGGAGACGTCGCGGTCGACGACCGTGCCGGTTGACTACCCGTCATGCACGCCGGGAACCGCCCCGGCGGCCTAGGCGAGCGGCTGGTCGCCGCCCCACCCGAGCTGCGCCAGCCGCATGCCCAGGTGCACCCGGTTGTCGACACCGAGACTGCGCATCACGGCGTGGATCCGGCGCTGCACCGTGCGCTCCGCCACCCCGAGCTGCCGGCCGATCGCCTGGTTCGTGAGTCCTGCGACGACGAGCTGGATGACCTGGTTCTCCAGCGGTGACAGGGCCAGCGCGCCCGGCAGCTGGGCGGACCCGTGGCGGCCAGCCTGCACCGGGACCGCCTGGCGCCACATCGCCTCGAACAGCAGCCGCAGCGAGACCAGCAGGGAGGAGGGGTGGATGACCGCGGCGGCCGTGATCGACTCCGGCGCGGTCTCCAGCGGCAGCATCGCGACCTGCCCGTCGCCCATCACCATCTTCAGCGGCAGCCCCGGGACCACCCGGGCCACCTCGCCCTCGCCCACCAGCGCGCGGATCGCCCGCAGCTTGCCGGGGATCTCCAGCGCCGACCGGTCATAGAGGCACCGGTAGCCCACCGACCCCGCCGCGAGCAGCTGGCTCTCCAGCGGGTTGCCGAGATCCTCTGCGGCATAGGGCGGGGTGTCGATGATCAGCACTTCCTGCGTCGCCGAGCGCTGGATCTGCTCGGAGCGCTGCAGGGTCGCCTCCCTCCCGACGACGATCTCGATCAGCTCCTCCGGCACGGTGGCCCGTCCCACGCGCCGCCACCGGTCACTCAGCTCCACCGCCTGGGCACGGACCCGCGCGATCTCGTCCTCTCTCGCCCGCGCGAGGTTGTCGAGGGCCACGTCCGGCACGACGGCGGCGTGGCGCATCGGCCGGCCGGTGAGGGTGGTGACCAGCCCCTTGGCCTCGAGCGCGGCCAGCACACTGGCCACGGAACCGCCGTCGCCGGGCGCCCACTCCTGGGCGAGCTCCTGGGCGGTCGCGGCAGGCCGGTCGACGAGCAGCAGATAGAGCGCGCCCTCGTCGGCGCTGAGTCCCAGGACCGTCAGATCCACCGTGCGTGACCTCCCGTGTGACCGGTCGCGGACAGTGTCCGGAACACGACCCGGATCACACTAGTGCACCGCCGACGGCGCTGACATGCTGCGAAACGACCCGTTCCCCAGCACCCCGGAGTTGCGCGATGTCACACGGTCAGCCCCGCCCCGTCCCCCGGACCCGTCGCCGCTCCCTGGCTGTCGCGGCCGTCGCCGTTGTGGGCACCGCCCTCGGCCTGGCAGCCCCGGGCGCTGCGGTGTCGCCCCCGTCCACGGACGACGTCGCAGGCACCACCGCCACGAGCCCGGACACCGCGACGGTCGACACGGTCGCCCTGGTCACCGGGGACCGCGTGCGGGTGACGACCACGGCGGACGGCACCCACCTGGCCACGCTGCTCCCGTCCGAGGACGGGACGCGCAGCACCGCCCGCGTCGTCGAGGAGGGCGAGGACGTCTACGTCATCCCCTGGCGGGCCGAACCGCACCTGGCCTCGGGCCTGCTCGATCGCGAGCTGTTCAACGTCACGGCCCTCCGGGACCGCGGGACCGACTCCGCCGGCATCCCGCTCATCGTGGAGTATGCCGAGGCGTCGGTCAGCGCGCGCGGGTTCGCCCCCGCAGCGCCCCGGCACAGCGAGGTGACGGCGACCCTGGAGAGCATCGGTGCGGTCGCGGTGGAGGTCGCCCCCACCGACGCCGACGCGTTCTGGCAGGACCTCGTCCCTGGCCTGGAGCGGGCCGGGGCGGCGCGCACCGCGTCCGCGGGCGGCATCGCACGGGTCTGGCTGGACCCGCTCATCGAGGCCGACCTCACCGAGTCCGTCCCCCAGATCGGCGCCCCCACCGCGTGGGCGGCCGGCTTCGACGGCGCCGGCACGACGGTCGCCGTCCTCGACACCGGCTTCGACCCCGACCACCCGGACCTGGCCGGTCAGGTGGTCGGGTCCAGCGACTTCAGCGGCACGGGGATCGTCGACGGGCACGGCCACGGCACCCACGTGGCCTCCACCGTCGCCGGCACCGGCATCGGCTCCGAGGCCGGCTACGTCGGCGTGGCCCCGGGCGCCGACCTGCTCATCGGCAAGGTGATGACCAACGACGGCACCGGCGAGGGATCCTGGCTCATCGACGCGATGGAGTGGGCCGCCGCCGAGGGCGCCGACGTGGTGAACATGAGCCTGTCCACGGAGGTCACCGACGGCACGGACCCGATCAGCCAGGCGGTGAACCAGCTGTCCGCCCAGACCGACACCCTGTTCGTGGCGACCTCCGGCAACACCGGGGAGGAGCTGCTGAGCACGAGGGCACCGGGCAGTGCGGACTCCGCACTGTCGGTCGCCGCCGTCGACAAGGCCGACGCGATGGCGTGGTTCTCCAGCCGCGGACCACGGTTCGGTGACTACGCCCTCAAGCCCGACCTGGCGGCCCCGGGCGTGGACATCGTCGCGGCCCGGGCGGCCGGCACGACCCTCGGACAGCCGGTCGACGACCTGTATGTCGCCGCGTCCGGCACCTCGATGGCCGCACCCCACATCGCCGGCGCGGCCGCCCTCCTCAAGCAGGCCCGACCCGGCTGGGACGGCGAGCGGCTCAAGGAGGCGCTGATGAGCTCGTCCCTCGAGCTGACCGGCGCGAGCGTGTATGACGCGGGGTCCGGTCGCGTGGACGTCGCCCGGGCAGTGGCCCAGCAGGTGACGGCCACCGGGTCGGTGAGCTACGGCATACTCCCCTTCACCGAGGCACCCGTCGAGCCGGTGACCTCCACGATCACCTACCGCAACGACGGGCCCACCGAGCTGACCCTCGACCTGGCACTGTCGGCGCAGACCACCACGGGCACGGCCGCGCCGGACGGCATGTTCACCCTGGGGGCGAGCTCCGTGACCGTGCCGGCCGGAGGCTCCGCGGACGTGACCCTGACCCTCGACGGCAACCTGGGTGCGGCCGCCCTGTACGACGGCGACGTCACCGCCACCTCCGGCGACACCATGGTCCACACGGTCTTCGGCGTCTTCAAGGAGCCGGACCTGGTCGACGTGGTGATCGAGGGCGTCAACCCCGACGGGACGCCCGCGGGCGCGGGCAGCTCGGTCGACCTGTGGAGCCTGGACACCGACGAGACCGTGACCGGCTACTTCGGCGGCAAGGGCGGGCCCGGCCCGGCCGTGGTCACCGTGCCCGTCGGCACCTACAGCCTGACCAGCTTCCTCTGGATGACCGACGACGCCGGCCGCTTCGGACTGGACGTGTCGATGGTCAGCCGGCCCGAGATCGAGCTGACCGAGGACACGACCATCGTGCTCGACGCCCGGGACGCCGAGCTGTGGAACCCACGGACCCCCCAGCCGACCGAGTCGCGGGAGCTGACGCTGGGCTACCACCGGGCCTCGGAGAACCACTCCTACGACGTCCACTACCTGATGGACCGCTACGTGGACAACGTCTACCTCAGCCCCACTGAGGAGGTCGCCCGCGGTGAGTTCGAGGTGTCCTCGCACTGGGAGCTCTACGCCCCCGAGTTCGGGATGAGCCTGTCCGACAACGGGACCGGCGTCGCGGCGGAGTACACCATCGGCTCGCCACGCCTGGACGGGGAGCACGCGTTCGCGATGGTGGACGCCGGCACCGGCACCCCCGAGGAGGTGGCCGCGCTCGACCTGGACGGCAGGCTGGCGCTCATCGAGTACAGCGACGGCATCCCGGTCGGCAACCAGGTCGAGAACGTCGCCGCCGCGGGGGCGGCAGCCGCCGTCGTCTACTACAACCAGCCCGGCTTCTTCCTCGACGGCGTGCCCTCACACTCGCCGATCCCCTCGTTCACCACGGAGCAGGGTCAGGGCCACGAGCTGCTCGCGGCCGCTGCCGAGGGCCAGCAGCTCCTGGTCACGGCGACCGCGGAGAGTCCCTACACCTACGACCTGTTCCCGTACTACGCCGGGACCGTCCCGGAGACTCTGGACACCAGGGTGCGGCACGGCGAGCTGGCCCGCGTCGACGCGACGTACTACAGCTCCGGCAGCACCCAGCAGGGTGCGGAGATCCTGTTCCCACGACGGCCCCACGACTCCTTCGTGCTGCGCCAGGCGCAGGCGGTCGCGGTCCCGTCGCAGCGCGCCGAGTGGGTCACGCCCGGCGAGGTCATCTGGCAGCCGTTCACCTGGGCGACGCTCGCCCAGCAGGGCGGCATGATCGGCGCGGACCGCTCCTACGCCACGGGTGAGCGCCGGGACGAGGGCTGGTTCTCCCCCGTCCTGCGTCCCGGTGTGCCCTCCGTGGGTGATGCCGACGACGCCGACTGGGGCCTTCCCGGCTACCGCGAGGGCGACCAGTTCATGATCCAGGTGCGGCCGCTGATGGACGCCGACGAGCACTTCTCGGAGCGTGGCGGGGAGCAGTCCTCCCGCCTCCTCGCCGACGGCGAGCTCCTCGCGGAGAAGAGCGGACTGGAAGGTGCCTGGCCAGCACTCGCTGGCGACACGGCATACCGGCTCGAGCTCGAGGCGGACCAGCACGACCCCTGGTGGCAGCACTCGACCACCACGCACACCGCCTGGGAGTTCACCTCCGGCCGACCCGGCAACGGCGAGCGCGAGCTGCTGGACCTGCTCCAGGTGGACTACCGCGTCGCGACCGACCTGCAGGGCCTGGTGCCGCGCGGCAGGCCGACCACGCTCGGGGTGGCGGTCTACCCGCAGGGCAGGCCGGCGCAGGCCGCCGACGTCGACCTGACGCTGAGCGTCTCCTACGACGACGGCCAGACCTGGACCGACCTCGACAAGGTCAGGCCGGTCGGGGACGGCACGTTCGAGGCGAGGGTGAGGCACCCGAAGGGCGCCGAGCACGTCAGCCTCAGGGTCGTCGCCACCCAGGACGACGGGACGTCGGTCGAGCAGACCGTCCTGCGGGCCTTCGGGGTCGGGCGCTGAACTCGCGTCTGGTCAGCGGCCGCGCGCGGGTCTAGCCTCGGGTGCGTGGAGCACCCGACGGCTGCGCCCGACAGTCGCACCCTTGCTCGCGAGGCCCACCGACGTGAGGACTGGCCGGTCGCCTCGGCCTCGTTTGCCGCCGCGGGCGAGGGCGCGCTGACCGCGGACGATCTCGCTGCCTACGGCGGGAGCGAGTTCTGGCTGGGCCACATGGGCGACAGCATGCGGCTGTGCGCGGCCGCCTACGACGCCTACCGTGCCGAGTCGCGACCGGCCGACGCCGCGATCTCGGCGGTCTTCCTGGGGATCCTCCACCTGGCCATGGGTGACGAGCCTCAGGGGACGGGCTGGATCGGTCGCGCCGGACGTCTCGTCGCCGACCTCCCCGAGTGTGCCGCCCACGGCTACGTGCTGTTCACGACCGAGGTGGTGCCGAACCTGCTGCGCGGCCGCCCTGCGGAGGCGGCGACGGCGGCGCGACGGATCCAGGACCTCGGGCGGCGGTTGGGTGAGACCGACCTGATCACCATCGGCATCCACTCCGAGGGGCGGGCCCTGCTCAGGTCCGGCCAGCCGGCCGACGGGCTCGCCCTCATGGACGAGGCGATGATGAGCGTCCTGGACGGTCGGCTCACCCCGTTCAACCAGTGGACGCTCTACTGCTTCACGCTGGAGGCCTGCCACGAGGTCGGCGACGTCCGCCGGATGAGCCGCTGGACCGAGCTCACCGAGCAGTGGCTCGCCACCCGGCCCGCCGCGAGTGCGCTCGGCCCGGCTTTCGGGGGCATGTGTGCCGTCCACCGCGCGCAGCTCCATCTGCTCCACGGCACGTGGGACGAGGCCGAGCGCGCGGCCCTCGTCGCGGCACAGGTCGAGGGCGTGCGCCTCGACTACGCCGCGGAGGCCTGGTATGTCATCGCCGAGTCCCGGAGACTGCGCGGCGTGCCGGGAGCCGCTGAGGCCTACGACGAGGCCCACTCCCGCGGCCGCAACCCTCAACCGGGGCGGGCTCTGCTGCGCCTCGCCGACGGTGACGCAGAAGGGGCGCACCGCTCCGTCAGGTCGGCGCTCGCCGCGGCGGGCGACGACCCCCTGCGCCGGGTGCCGCTGTGTGCGGCGGCAGTCGAGACCGCTCTGGCGGCTGGCCGGATCGGCGATGCCGACGCCGCGGTGAGCGAGCTCGAGCAGACGGCGTCGTCGTGGGGAACCTCCGGGCTGAGAGCCGTGGCGACAGCTGCGCGGGGCGCCGTGCTGCTTGCCGAGGAGCGGGTCGTCGAGGCGCTCCCCGTGCTCACCGACGCCTGCCGGCGCTGGCAGGAGCTCGGGGCCGTGTACGACGCGGCCCGCACCTGTGCCAGCCTCGCGGAGGCCTACCGTGCCCTGGGGGACGAGGAGTCGGCCAGGGCCGAGACTGCTCTCGCGGAGGCGACCTACCAGCGGCTGCGCGCCCGCCGGACGCCGTCGGATGCACCGGACGGTCTGACCGATCGGGAGTGCGAGGTGTTGGTGCAGGTGGCCGAAGGGCGCTCCAACCAGCAGATCGCCGAGGTGCTCTCCATCAGCGACCGCACGGTGGCGCGGCACCTGACCAACATCTTCCACAAGATCTGCGTCACCTCGCGCACCCAGGCGGTCCGCTACGCCATCGACCACGGCCTGGTCACGACGCGATAGACCTACGCAGAACCGCGTAGTGCCCGCTCACCAGGTTGGTCAATCGCTCCGATGCGGCCGCTGCGTCGGCCTGGCCAGCATGGGATCAGGCGCCGAACAGCGGCGCCACCCAGGAGAGGCACCCCCATGTCTGAGTCACGGATCCACACGGTCGTCTCCACCGAGGGCACCGAGATCGCGGGCCGCGTTGTCGGTCAGGGACCACCTCTGGTCCTCGTGCACGGCGGGCCCGGCGACGGCGAGATCGCCTACACCGAGCTGCTCCCCCATCTCGCCGACCGGTTCACCTGCTACCTGCCCAGCACGCGCGGGAGAGGACTGTCCGGTGACCATCCGGACCACTCGCTGCCCCGCCTCCAGGAGGACGTCACCGCCTTCGTCGCCAGCGTCGGCGAACCGGTCGGCCTCGTGGGCTGGTCGGGCAGCGGGCCGTGGGTGCTCGGTGCGGCCGAGCAGACCGACAACGTGACCGCGGTCGCGGCCTGGGAGCCCGCCGGCTCCCTGGAGGCCTTCGGCGCCGACGGACTGGCCGACCTGGGCCGGTTCGGAGCGGCGGTCGAGCAGGTCGGCATCGCGGCGAACGATGGTCGTCTGGACGACGCGCTGCGCGCCTTCCTCATCGGGATCTGCAACGACGACGAGATCGCCGCCCTCGAGCGCACCGACTTCCACCAGCGTTGGGCAGCCGCGATGCCGGGCCTGCTTGACTTCATGCAGCACGTCACGTCGACCCTGGACCCCGGGCCCTTCGCCACCCAGGCGCTCGCGCGGATCGCCGTGCCGGTGCTGGTGCTGACCGGCGCCGAGACGCTCCTGCCCACGATGTTCGGCAACGTGGCCCGGTTCGTCAGCACGCACGTCGCCGACGCGCAGGTGCGGGTCGTGCCCGGCGTTGGTCACTTCGCCCCTGTGGTCGCGCCCGAGGTGCTCGCCCACCAGCTGACCAGCTTCTTCGAGGCAGCTTTGCAGACCGCGTGATCTGGTTTGGTCAGGAGTGGAGCTCCCGGTGTGGCCGGGCCCAGGGCCTCACCACTTGTGCATCGTGCCGTGGGAGATGTTGTAGTACATGCCGATGTGGGTGTAGAAGTTCATCGCTCCGAAGAGCAGGAACACGACGCCGCCGATGACCCACGCCCAGACGGCCCACCGCAGCAGGTGCGGGCGGTCGGTCCAGAGCGCGATCGCGAACAGGAGCGCTCCGACGGCTACGACGCCCCACAGCCCGCCGAGGAACAGCGCCTCGAGGATCGGCAGGTGGCCGAACCGGCCGCTGATCGGCTCCTCCGGAGGGGCCGCGCCGAGCTGGAAGCGGATGAAGGTGATGGCCAGCACGCCCATGCCCAGGCCGAGCGCGCCCACGAAGATGCCGGCCGGCTTCAGGGCCGAGAGCACGGCCGCGTTCGCCTTCTCGATCGGCTCGGAGAACAGCGACCGGTGACGCCACAGATAGATGGCGGCGAACAGCAGGAGGGCGCCGAAGCCGGCAGCGGGCTGGCCGAAGGCGATGTTCGCGTACTCGAAGCCGTCGCCACCGAAGGGCCAGGTCACCGTGGTGTGTAGGCCCAGCACCAACAGCAGCAGGCCACTGACGCCGAAGAAGGCAGCCCACCCCTCACTGTCGATCTGCTTGTTGCGGATCAGGTAGGACAGGAATGCTGCGAAACCCAGCAGGCCCGCCCCGGCCGTGACGGCCACCAACTCGTTATAGACGACCACGTCGCCTCTCCTTCCCTCACCCCGAGAGCTGTTATTGAATTGTGCACTACTTTGTCCAACACCCTTGTGCCTCGGCCCATTCCGGGGGGGACCTGCCCGCGCACCGCGGTGCCGGCTGGAAGATCCCCCCTCGAAAGGTCGCCGGACAAGCCGTGATCCTGTCAGGGTCTACCAGCGCGGCTCGGGTTCCGCGACTGGGTGCGACTCGACCAACTCACCCCTGTTGCCGGGGCCTCCCCACCCAAGCGCCACGCGCACTGCCCGACGAACTCCGGCAGACGTGGCGCCGAACTCGACCGCCTGAAGCCCCCAAGCCTACGTTCGGGTGAAACAACTGACCCGCGACCATGATTCAGGAATGGCCTTCGTGAATATTCCCAAAATAGTAAAGCATAGGTATAGTGTTCGAATCACTCTGGCAAGCACTACGGAACAGTGCGGTCGACGACGGAATGGATGGGACTGCCATGGCTCAGCGCTTCAACCCGGCTCCGGGGTGGCCCATCCCCCCAGATGGATGGGTGCCGCCGCCCGGCTGGGAGCCCGACCCGTCCTGGCCGCCCGCGCCGGAAGGTTGGTCCCTGTTCGTTGACGACGGCGGGAATGCAACCGCCGAGCCGCCTTTCGTTGAAGTCGCGGCGCCGCAGCCTGCGGAGACCCCCGCGGCACCTCGCGCCTGGTACAAGAAGAAGCGTTTCCTTCTGCCTGCAGGGGCCTTGCTCCTTATTCCTGCCGTGAATGCCCTGGCCAGCGACCCCACCGCGCCCGAGACTGCGCAGGTCGCAAGCGTCGAACAGTCGACAGAGAAGGAGACAGAAGAGGCCACCGCCACGGAGAAGGGGTCTGACGACACCGAGGCGGATCAGACTGCGGCAGCCGAGGCCGAGGAGAGTGCCGCCGCAGAGGCCGCTGCAGAGGCCCAAGCCCAGGCGGAAGCCGAGGCACAGGCGGAGGCCGAGGCCGCAGCCGCGGAGGCGGAGGCGGAGGCCGCCGCTGCGGAGGCGGAGAAGCAAGCCGAGGAAGAAGCCGCAGCGGCAAAGGCAGAAGCCGAGGCCAAAGCCGCCGAAGAAGCGGCCGCAGCTGAGGCAGCAGCAGAACCGGAGATGACCCCTGGCCAGGCCAATGCCCTACGCTCCGCCGAGAGTTACCTAGAGTTCAGTGGATTCTCACGCCAAGGACTCATCGACCAGTTATCGTCCGAATACGGCGAGGGCTATGCCGTGGATGACGCGACTTTCGCGGTCGACAGCCTTGAAATGGACTGGAACGAACAGGCAGTGCGCTCAGCTGAGGACTACCTCGCGTTCTCGGGCTTCTCCCGACGAGGTCTCATCGACCAACTGTCCTCCGAGTACGGCGAAAAGTTCACCGTCGAGCAAGCGACATACGCAGTGGACACCATCGTGGTGGACTGGAACGAACAGGCAGTGCGCTCGGCCGAGGACTACCTCGCGTTCTCGGGCTTCTCCCGACAGGGCCTCATCGACCAACTGTCCTCCGAGTACGGCGAAAAGTTCACCGTCGAGCAAGCGACATACGCCGCCGACCAACTGGGCCTCTAGTCTGGGTCCGACCGCACCATGGACAGCGGCCCCGGTGAGCGAGGGGTGGGCAACCCGGCTGGCTCGCCCCTGTTGTCGAAGTCCGCGCGGCATTAGATTGAGAGGTCACGGTGCCGCAGCCGTGGCGCCGCCACAGCAAGGAGGCTGTGCCATGCCCATGGAGATGAACTGCCGCGATCTCGGCTTCGACTGCGACGGCGTCGTGACAGGTGAGTCGAGCGAGGACGTCCTATCCCAAGCCGCCGCCCACGCGCAGAGCGTGCACGCGATGACCCCTGAACAGGTCAGCGATCCCAGCTTTGTCGATCAGGCCCGGTCGCTGATCCACGAAAAGGCCTGAAAGCCCGAGGGCCCCACGAGCTGCACCGATCTCCACAAGCGTTGGCGGTGGCCTACTGATAGCGGTCGCGCAAGCCCTCCACACTGGCTGGCACGAGCGTCTTCGGATCGACCCATTCGTCGGCGCTGGGAGTGTCTGCCACCGTGCGCAGCGAAACGATTCCCGCCCAGGCATCAGTCGGCTCATCGGGCTCACCAGCTGGGCCGGAGCGTGCTTTGAGGATCCACATCCCGTCCTCGATCGGCAGTGCAAGGACGACCGTGGCGGCATACTCCCGTCGAGTGCTGGCGCGCACCTCAGCCGTGCGCCCCGGGATCAGTCTCTCGGTGACGACGTGAAGCGCGTCTTCCGCCTCCTGGCCCTCCAACCGGGTCACGGTGCCGCGTAGGACCGCGCTGCGATAGTTCGCCGAGGAGTCGAACGCGGTGTGGGCAACCACGATCGCGTCGAGGGCGAACACGGTCAGAGTCACCGGCGCACCCTCAACGAGATGGCGAAGGATCCCTCCCCCGGTCGACCCGTGCAGCACAATGCGGTCGCCGTCGCGGGCGATGAAGAGCGGGACCGACCACGGCATCCCCTCGGCAACCGTGCTGAGGGTGCCCACCATGACGTCATCGAGAAGGGCGTCGAGTGTTACGCGGTCTGACGTGCCGCGCTCAGATAGCCGAGTCAGTGACGTTGGCGGCAGCATCAGAGGTCCTCCTCAGGAGCCGTACGTGGCGAAGTAGAAGCAGAGGTATGCGGCCAAGTTTGACGTCATGTCGTGCAGGTCCTTCATGGGGTTGACCTCGGTGACGGCGAAGCCGTCGCAGTGCGGCGCGAGGAGACGCACCGCTTCGAGGCCGTCTGCTGAGGTCAGGCCGCCGGGCTCGTGGGCGCCGGCACCGGGGGCGTGCGCGGGATCGATCGCGTCGATGTCGAAGCTGAAGAACACGTGGTCCGCTCCCGAGACCGCAGACAGAATCTCCTCAACCGCGGCCGCGACCCCGATCTCCAGAAACCGTGGGGCGGTGATCTGCGCCGGACCGTTCTGTTGGATGAACTCGCGCGAGCCGGGGAAGTTGAAGTGGCGCAGACCGACCTGGATGCAGTGGGCCGCGCTCACCCGCTCGAGCTCCAGGCTGCGCCGCATCCCGCTCGACTGGCTGAACGACCCCTGGTTGCGACTGTGATCCATCAGGTCCAGGTGCGCGTCGAAGTGAATGACGCCAACCGTCCCCTCGACGCCGTCGTGGAAGCCGCGGACGGCACCGAAGAGCAGGCTGTCGTCACCACCCAGGACAACCGGGCGGCGCCCTTGACGGACCGACTCGGAGACAGCCGCGCTCGCTGCCGCCAGGGTGGTCTCCAGGTCGTGGGGCACGACGTCGACGTCCCCGGAGTCGATAAGGACCTGGCTGCCCGCGGGATGGAGCTCACCGGTCTGCAGCGAGTAGACCTGGTCCCCCTCATTGCGCATCCTCATCCACGCCAGGGCCTCGCGGATCCGTTGCGGCGCATAGCGCGATCCTGGCCATCCGAGCGTTGCGGCCCCGTCGAATGGGACACCGATGACTTCAGCTGTGCGCATGACCTTCTCCTTCGTGATGTGGCTCGACGCGATCGGCGAGCTTCGCAGACGGCTGACCGAGATAGAGCTGAGCCGTGCGGGGGTCGTTCAGTAGGTCCTGGCCCGAGCCGTGCAACGCCTCGCGCCCCTGATCCAGGATGTAGCCGCGGTCGGCCAGCGCCAGGGCCTCAACGGCGTTCTGCTCGACCATGGCAACGGCCACACCGCTGCGCCTGACTTCGTCGATGCGCTGGAACACCTCGTGCACGTTGGCCGGTGACAATCCGGCGGACGGCTCATCCAGCAGCAGCACCCGGGGGCTGGTCATGAGGGCGCGACCGATGCCCAACAGGCGACGTTGCCCACCGGACAGGCTCCCCGCGAGCTGCCGGCGCCGGTCCCGCAAGACCGGGAACCACGTGAAGACCCGCTCCTGCGCTGCCTTCTGGTCCGCCCGCGCCGTCGTGGCACCGACCAACAGGTTCTGGGCGATCGTGAGGTTGGAGAAGACGTCATTGGTCTGCGGGACAAACCCCACGCCGCGCCTGGGCATGTGGTGCGCGGGCACGCCCAGCAGACTCTGCCCGTCCAGGGTCACACTGCCGGACCTGATGTCCAGGAGTCCGAAGAGAGCCTTGAGGAGAGTGGACTTCCCGGCGCCGTTGGGCCCCAGGATGCAGACGATCTCCTGGTCTGCAACGTGCATCGTGGCGCCACGCACGATGTCCACTCCGGGAACATAGCCGGCCACGAGGTCAGTCACTGCGAGCACCGCACCACCGCTGGGTTCACTCATGGTGCGCCGATCCGAGGTAGGCCTGCAGCACACGCTCATCGCTGGTGACCACGTCTGGTCTCCCCTGGGCGAGCACCCGGCCACGGTCGAGGACGACAACGTGGTCCGCGACTCGCATCACCCTGGGGAGGTCGTGCTCCACCAAGACGATGACCCCGCCCTCGTCGACGAAGGCGCGGATGTGCTCGACCATCTCCTCGCGCACCGGTGGGGTGACACCGGCCAGCGGCTCGTCCAGGAGGAGGAGCGTCGGATCACACATCAGAGCCCGGCTGTACTCCACCAGCTTCTTCTGGCCTCCCGATAGTTCCCTGCCCAGGGCGTCAGCCATGTGGTCGATCCGGACCGATCGCAGCAGCTCCATCGCCTTGTCGCGGTTCTGACGCACCGCTCGGCGGGTCATCGCAGGTCGCAGGATCGAGTCGGTCAGCCGCATGTGGGTCGAGGGCATCGCCCCGATGAGCATGTTCTCCATGACGGTGAGCCGATCGAAGACCCGGGTCAGTTGGAAGGTCCGCACCAGTCCGTGCCTGGCCCGTCGCTCCGGCGACCAGTGGGTGACGACCTGGCCGGCGAAGGTCACGTTCCCGGTCGACGGGGCGACGAAACCTGAGATCAGGTCGAAGGCGGTGGTCTTGCCGGCACCGTTGGGTCCGATCAACGCGGTGACGCCACTGTCGGGGACCTCGACGTGTTCGATGTCCACCGCGGTGAGCCCTCCGAAGGACTTCGACAGTGTGTCCAGCTGCAGTATGCCGCGGGGTCGCTCAGCCACGGCTGTCACCGTGGTTGCTGGTTCAGAACTCGAGGACAACGTCCCTCCTCCTTCCGAGGAGTCCCTGCGGGCGGAAGTTGATGAGCAGGACCAGCAGGACGCCCACGATGACGTACCTCGTCGCCGACGCTGCTGTCCCGCTGCCCAGCACCTGGCTCACGAGGGCACCGGACTCCGTGAGCAGAGTCCAGAAGACCACTGCTCCCAGTGCAGGACCCCACGTGCTACCGGTGCCGCCCAACGTGACGATCGCGAAGATGAAGAAGGTGATCTGCGGGATGAAGACGTCCGGGTTGACCTGGGACAGCTGGAACGCCAGGAGCCCTCCGGCCAGCCCACCGATCGCACCGCCGAGCGCGAGGGCCTGCAGCTTGAGGACGGTTGGTGACTTGCCAAGCGAGCGCACCGCGAGCTCGTCATCACGCACCGCCTTGAGCATCAGCCCCCAGGGGGTCTGCATGAGTCCCTTCACCAGCAGGGTGACCGCAACGAGGGAAGCCCACGCGACCACGCACAGCCACAGTTGGAATGCCTGCACGTTGAGGGCATCCGCCAACCCGTCGACGAACTCGGGGCGGAGATCCTGGAGCGAGTCCGAGTAGTTGAGGACTCCGTGGACGCCACCGGTGACCGATGGGATGTCGCGAGCCAGGATGCGAAGGATCTCGGCCACGGCAATCATCACGATCGCGAGGTAGTCGCTGCGCAGGCGGATCGCCGGGATGCCGCAGAGCAATCCCAGGAATGCGGCGGCGAGCGTTGCCAGCACGAGCGCAACGGGCAGCGGGACGACTCCCTCGGCCACCGTCGCACCGGGTCCGGAGCGGTGTGGCAGCAGCAGGACCATGACATAGGCACCGACGGTCATGAAGGCGACAAAGCCAAAGTTGAGCAGCCCGCCATGGCCGTACTGCAGATTCAGGCCAACCCCTCCCACGGCATACACGCCTGCTGTTGTCAGGACGGGTAGGAGGGCAGCCGCGGCACCGACGCCGAAGCCGTTGCTGCCTAGAATCCACAGGAGACAGGCGACCAGGACCAGGAGCGCGACGATGCGTTGGCGCGTCATGAGGCGCGCACCGCCCGCCCCATCAGTCCTTGCGGGCGTACGAGCAGGACGAGCGCCATCACGCCGAGCCCGACCGCGATCTTCAGGTCGACGTGGTCCCGGACAAACGGCAGCGTCACCGACAGTTGTGTGACGATGCCGATCAGGAAGCCACCGACCATGGCCCCGAAGGCGGTCCCCAGCCCGCCCAGGATCACCGAGGCGAAGATCAGCAGCAGCAGATGGAACCCCATGTCCCAGTAGACGAGCTGGGTCAGCGCCATGATGGTGCCCCCGAAGGCCGCGAAGCCGGTCGACAGGGCCCAGGCGATAGCCACGATGCGGTCGACCGAGATTCCCGAGGCCATGGCCAGCTGCGGGTTGTTCGCCACGGCACGCATGGAGATGCCCAGTGAGGTGCACAGCAGGAACACCCCGACAAGCACCAGCACCACAACGGACAACACAATGGCCAGCGCGGCCGAGGGCGTCAGTCGCAGGCCCAGGTAGGTCTGGACACGCTGTTGCTCCAGGGGCAGAGCACGCGAGCCAGGCCCGACGAGGGCCAGGATGACGTAACGGACGATCAGGGCCAGTCCGAGGGTGGTGACCAACAGGGTGATGCCACCCACGCCCTTGCGCCGCATCGGGCGGAACATCACCCGGTCGAGGAGCAACCCCAGGAGTATGCCGAGCACGCAGGCCAACACGATCGCCAACCAGACCGGGAGCCCGACAGAGGCCCCGCTCAGAACCACCGCCACGACGGCACCGACCGTGACGAGGTCGCCGTGAGCGAAGGAGAACGAGTTGGTGACCGAGAACAGTAGGGACAGGCCCAGGCTCGTAATCGCAAGGACGGCGCCCAGGACGAGGCCGTTCGATAGTTGCTCGATCACGAGGTCTCCTCGTCGTGACTCATCCGGAGATCCTGCGCAGCTCCCGAGGGAGGGCCGTGAGGTACTCGGCACCGGAGTCAGTGATGTGGATCAGGTCCTCGATCATGATCGGTCCCAGGTCTCCGCCGTAGAAGGGGGTCTCCACGGCCAGGACCATGCCTTGCTCCAGCACATCGGTGTCATCCGCCCCGAGGAAGGGGGGCTCCTCGTGGAAGCTGTCGAGCCCGATGGAGTGGCCGAAGTGCCCGCGCCGGTAGCCGGGGTAGCCCTCGGCGTGCATGAACTCTGCGGCGACGGCGTAGACGTCGCGGACCTTGACGCCGGGAGCGATGGCCCCGACAGCCAGCGCGTGTGCCTGCTGGAGAGTTGCGTAGAGCCGAGCCGCCCGCGCATCCGGGTCTCCCAGGACGAACGTGCGGCCTCCGTCGCTGCGGTACCCACCGACCGTGGTTCCGCAGTCGAACTTCAGCAAGTCACCCGGGCGCAGACCCTGACTGTCCCGACGCGAGGAGTCGATGGCCGCCCGCTGGCCCATGCCGGGAAGCACCCAGAGGTCGCTGAACTCGGCAAAGATGTCCGAGGAGCGCGCAGCTGAGGCCACGCCCTCGAAGAAGTGCGAGCGGACGTCCGAGAGCAGCTCCTCCGGCTGGACCACGCCCCGAACGTGCTCCATGCCCGCTTCCGCGAGGCGGGCCGCCGTGGTCAGCCTGGCCACTTCGAATGGTCGCTTGATGGCGCGGACGCCGTAGAGCATGTCCGTCACATCGACCCACTCGACGTCCGGCGCCACACGCCGCATCCGCTCTAGGGTGGCATGCGGGATGTGCTGCAGGTCGGTGCCGACCCGCCCAGATGTGAGGCCCAGCTCGGTGAGGGACCGTTTCAGCAACTCGTCGATGTCGTCCGTGCGCCACTGGGACGGTCGGTGGGGCTCGGGGCCGGGGTCGACCTCGATCCCGGCCAGTCCCCTGGTCTCGACCCACATCGGGTAGGCGCGGACTTCGCACTCGACTGCGCCGGCCCGGGCCCCGACCTCCTCGGCGTCACCGACGATGAGGTGCACCTCTGGGTCGTCGACCGAGAGGACTGTGAACACACTGCCGTGCATCCGCCACCATGAGCTGAGGAAGTAGCTCACGTAGCCGGAGGTGTAGAACACGTTGGAGGGCGTGATCGCCACGTAACCGGTGACGCCTGCGTCCGCCAGCGCTCCGCGGACGTCTGCGCGGATCTCGCGACGTTCCTCGGGCGACGCGAGGAGCTCGTCCGCAGTTGGCAGGCTGCGGACCGGCACCTCGGGCGTCACTGACCGGACTCCAGCGTCTGCAGGGTGGTGATCCCGTCCGCGGCAAACTGCCAGATGACGAAGGTGGAGGACGTCGGATCGCCGTTCTCGTCGAAGGCAGTCAGGCCGGTGGCGCCCTGGTAGGCGACGTTCGTGCCCTCCTGTACCGCAGCGAGGCAGTCGGCAGCGATGCACGGCTCGGCCTCAGGGTCGAGCACATTGGCGATCTCGTCGACAGGATCGGTGTCTGAGGCCTGCGCCTTCAGACCGGCCAGTAGGAGCACCCAGGCAGAGTCGTAGGCCTGGGCCGAGAACGAGGGCGCCTCCTCGCCATACTCCTCCTGATAGGCCTTGGCGAAGGTCGAGGCGGCATCGGAGTCGGCAGCACCGATGCCGATCCCCTTCCAGGAGTAGAGCTGCTCCGGGGAGTTGGGCAGCGCCTCCGTGGGGAAGCTCGCGTCCTGGATGCCGTCACCGGTGTACCAGGGAAGATCGAGCAGGCCACGCTGCGAGGCATCGTGGACGATGGCGGCTCCGGTATCGGCGTAGCCGATGAGGACTACGGCATCGGGCTCGGCGGCTGCCACCTGCTGGACCTCGGCGGTGAATGTCTTGGCCGCCGCGTCATAGTTGATCTCGGCGGCCACCTCGCCACCCAGCTCGGTGAAGCGCTCCACGAACCGCTCGGAGATGCTCTGGCCATAGCTGTTGTTGACGGCCATCAGGGCCACACTGCGCACGCCGTCCTCGTAGGCAACGTCGGCCAGGAGGGCGCCTTGCACATCGGAGGGGGCAGCAGTCCGATAGAACAGGCCGTCATCCTCGTAGGTGGTCAGCTGAGGTGACGTGCAGGCCGGGGAGATCATCGGGATCTCGCTCTGGACCACCGTGTCGATCACCGACAGGCACACGGCCGAGGACACTGCGCCGACGATTCCCACGGGGTCCTCGGCGAGCAGTTGCTGCACCGCACTCTGGGCGATGCTCTCCTGCGAGCCACCGTCTTGAGAGATGAGCTCCACGGCGGCATCACCGGCCGTGGCCTCCTTGACTGCCAGCTTGGTGGCGTTGAGGGTGTTCTCCCCGAGTGGAGCCAGGTCTCCGGTCGTAGGCAGCAAGGAGCCCAGCTTGACCGTCTCACCGCCCGAGTCACCTGAGCCGCTGTCTCCGCCGCAGGCTGCAAGGACACCCAGGACAGCCACTCCGGCTGCGGCGAGATGCACCCTCTTTACTGTTGAGCTCTGGACCACTGGGGACTCCTTGGGGTGGGGTTGACTGCCCCGTCAACCTATGCAGCAGCGACAGCTCTCGACCAATACCAAAACGCTGGGCAGCCAGACCGATTGGATATCACCGCAGGTGAACGGCCCGCCGCGCTCGCACGCCGCCACAGATTCGCAGGCGTAGAGAGGAGAACTCAGCTGGGTTGGCTCATGAGGTTGCGCGCCAGGGCGAGGAAGCGACGGACCTGAGGAGGGGGGTCGGGATAGGTCACCAGACCGAGCTCGCTGGTCATCGTGCATTCTGCCAGGTCGACATACGCGATCCCCGGAACGGCGAACGTTCGCACGCACTCGGGCACGATCGAGACGCCGGCCCCGGACGCGATGAGGCATACGATCGTCTGCATCCGCTCCGTCTCGATCCGGATCCGGGGCCGGAAGCCTTGCTCGAGACAGCTGCCGGTCACCACATCGAACAGGCCCTGGCCGAGCCGCCGGGGGAAGAGGATGAAGTCCTCGTCCCGGAGCTCACTGGCATTCACTGAAGACCTCCCCGCCAAAGGATGGTCGATGGGCACGGCGGCAACGAGGGACTCCTGCACCAGCGGGAGGTAGTCGTAGCCGTCCAGCGGGAACGGCGGCCGGATGACCCCGACGTCGATGCGATGTTTGAGGAAGGCGAGAGCCTGGTCACCAGTCTCGATGTCGTGCAGCGTGAAGGTCACCCGCGGCATCGCGGTGCGGGCTCGGCGGATAATGCTCGGGACCTCACCCATCACTGTGGTGCCGACCGCACCGATCCGGATCAACCCCTCCTGCCCCGAGCGCAAGGACTCGGCCAGCCCCACGAGCTGGTCTGCGTCGCCGACGAGGCGATTCGCTTCGCTCCAGAGAATCTGCCCGGCGTCGGTCAAGGTGACACCGTTGGGGTCACGCCGGAACAGCTCGACACCGAGCTCCCGCTCGAGCACCCGAATCTGCTTGCTGAGCGGCGGCTGACTCATCCCAAGGCGTTGGGCAGCACGACTGAAGTGCAGCTCCTCGGCGACTGTGATGAAGTAGCGGAGGTGACGGAGTTCCACGACGTCTCCTAACTCCCCGAGGCGTCATTATCTCTGAAGGATCGGAACCCTTTCGGCCACGGACGTCAGGGCTCGCACATTGGTGGTCGCGGGCATCGCACCGTGGACGCGACCGGGCCCGAACCACCGATCGCTGTGGGGTGACTGGCCTACTCCACATGGCCATGTCGTCGCTGACAGAATGGAGGCATGGCCAGGACAATCGGGACAACGACGCAGGTCGGGCTGGAGGAACGGCTGGAGTTCGTGCGCCTTAGCCATAAGGTGGTGCTCATCACCCAAGGCAGCGATGGCCGACCACAGGCCTCGCCCGTGACAGACGGTGTCGATGGGCAGGGGCGCATTGTGATCTCGACCTATCCGGACCAGGCCAAGGTCGACATCCCGGAGTCCGTGGAACCGTTGGTCGAGTACTTCCGCTCGATCTCCGGGGAGCACCCAGACTGGATTGAGTACCGCGAGGCCATGGTTGCGCAAGGCAAGTCCGTCCTGCAGATCACCCCCAAGAGCTCTGGTCACCGATCGCGACCGGCGGTTTCCCGGCACGGCTGGGTGACGGCTGAAACGGAAGCCTCGTGACTGAGCCCTCCCGCCATCCGCCGCCATCAGCCATTGGGGCACGCTATGCCGCCTTGCCGAGAACCGGTACGACACCAGAACTTCAGATGCGCAGACTGCTCCACGCACGAGGGCTCAGATACCGCGTCCACGCCCCGGTCCAGGGACTTCCCCGACGAAGGATCGACATACTCTTCACGAAGGCCCGCGTTGCCGTGAGCGTGGACGGCTGCTTCTGGCACGGCTGTCCCGAGCACTGGGTGCCACCACGCACCAACCGGGAGTGGTGGGATTGGAAGGTCGCGAAGAACAGGGCCAGAGACGCTGACACCGACCGCCGGCTCGCTGAACTCGGATACACGAGCTTACGGATCTGGAAACACGTCCCTCCGGTTGAGGCCGCTCAATTAGTTGCGGATCGTCTCGCTCAAGCGAACCGAGAAGATTAGCCAAGCCAGACATCACCCGCCGGTGAGCGCCTCCGACGTCCCGTACCTCTCGACATACCCAGACAGGTCACCGTCGCGCAGCGCCTCCCCCAGCTCGGCCGTGCGGTCCCAGTCGAGGACGTCGATCGAGGCCCCGCCGGAGGTCATGTCGAAGTAGGCGACCGGCACCATCAGCGAGGTGATGTCCTCCGACTTGAGCTCGGAGCCGATCTCCACCATGGTCATCAGCTGCTCGACGGTGACGTCACCTTCGATCTTGACGTTCTTGTGGAGCATCGGCAGCAGCTCCAGGAGCTTCTTCGGCTCCTCCTTGCGGACCTCCACGAGGCGCTCCATCATGCCGATCAGCGCGGCCCGGTGACGCTCGGTGCGGTCGAGATCGCCCAGCGGCAGCGTCTTGCGCTCCCGCACGTAGATGAGGCCGTCGGTGTTCTCCAGCTTGATGCGCCCCTCCTCGAAGACGACCTCGCGGCCCGTCGAGCCGACCGTGACGCTTGAGGCGTGCTCGTTCTCGACATAGAAGCCGTCCATCCACCGGGTCAGGGCGATGAACATGTCGAAGTTGGACTGGGCCACGAAGTCGATCTCGAGGCCGCCCAGCGTGTTCGAGACGGTCTGCCGCAGCAGTGGGATGCCGCCCTGGGCGTAGGCCTCGTTGATCTTGTTCTTGCCGACGCCCGGGATGTCGACGTAGGAATCCCGGGCGAACGACACGAGGTTCAGGTGCTCGCGGTCCGCGCTGAGCTGGACCAGCACGATGACGTCCGACCGGCCAGCGAAGTCGTTGCTGCGGGAGTCGTTGCCGATGATCAGGGCGTTGATCGTCCCCTCGGGCAGGGGCTCGCCCTTGGCGGCGTCCTCCTTCTTCGGCGGGGCCGTTGTCTTCTTGGCCTGCTCCGTGGGCTTCGGCTTGGCTGTCGCCGTCTGCTTGTCGGTGTCGGGCTTGGCCGTCGTGGGCGCTGCGTCGGCGGTGGTGGGCACAGCATCCGCGGTCGTTGGGACCGCATCTGCGCTCGTCGGAGCGCTGTCGGTCTGTACCGGGTCGTCGGTCTCCCCGTTGCTGCAGGCAGTGACGACTGCGAGGCACAGGACAACGAGCATCGCCAGCAGGCGGCGCGTGATGGTCATGGATCTTCCTTCGTCGCGAGGGTGTTGCTGGCTCCCCAGGTCGCAGGTTCCCAGTCACGAGGACAGTCCACTCTGGTCACAATCGCCCCAAATGTCCAACCGACACTCACGGCAGCACCCCGTATGCCGTGTGGTGAGGTGGCGGGGAAAGTTCCCCTCAGGCGGCGGTCTCGTTCTTGCGCGGCCTGCCCCGCGGGCGCTTGCGGGCGATGACCCGTCCTCGCTCGACGAGCTCGCCACCCCACACGCCCCACGGCTCCTCGAGCTCCAGCGCGGTCTGCAGGCACAGCTCGCGCAACGGGCAGGCGGCGCAGAGCGACTTGGCTCGCTCGATGTCCTGCGGACGCTCGGCAAAGAACAGGTCCGGCTCCGCCCGGCAGGGCAAATCCGTGGCCTGCCGTGCGGCTTGGACAAGTTGGTACGGGTCCCGGTTGCTGGTGGGCACGTGCGTTCCTCCCTCGACTGCCTCCAGCCTCGGGCCTAAGCCTCGATCCACCGACGGACGTCGTTGAGCAGGGTGTTGCGAGGGCATAGGCGATTTCTCGGGAGCGGGCGTAGGAGATCTCCCGACCTCGCTG
>NZ_QDDJ01000016.1 GCF_003121625.1 Ornithinimicrobium cavernae
GATCCACCCCCGGCAACCCGTGCAACCACCCCGCCAACGCCCGATTCGACAACCGCGACACCCCCAACACCTCACGGGCACGGGCAGGCGCATCGGCCGCTGTCGTCACGGGGACATCGGTGTCAGTGCTCACCGTTCGAGTCTAGCCCGGCGCACGACGGGGACACCTAGGATCAGGCCATGGCACTGCATCTGGAACCAGTCCGCATCCCCGTCCCGGGCGGCAAGGTCATCGAGGAGCTGGCCGGCCGCGTCGCGACCGGGCACAACAACTACTCGGTGGCACGCATGAGCGCGCCGGCGGGATGGGACGAGCCGGCCCAGGTCCCGGCCTTCGACGAGGTCACCTACGTCATCTCCGGCGAGGTCCTGGTGCACACCGAGGACGGCACCGAGACCGTGCGGGCGGGAGCGGGGATCCTGACCCGGGCAGGGGAGCAGGTGCGCTACGAGGCGGGCCCGGAGGGTGCGGAGTACCTCGCCGTGTGCGTGCCGGCCTTCTCGGAGGAGGGCGCCCGCCGTGCCTGAGCCGCTCAGCAGCGAGACCATCCGGTCGGCCCCCAAGGTCGTCCTGCACGACCACCTGGACGGCGGGCTGCGGCCACTGACGGTGCTGGAGCTGTCCCGGGAGGCCGGCCACGAGCTGCCCGCCGACGACGTGGAGACCCTCGCCACGTGGTTCCGGGACAGCGCCGACTCCGGATCCCTGGAGCGCTACCTGGAGACCTTCGACCACACCGTCGCGGTGATGCAGACCCGGGACGGGCTGGCCCGGGTGGCCAGGGAGTGCGTGGAGGACCTGGCGGCGGACGGGGTCGTGTATGCCGAGGTCCGGTACGCGCCCGAGCAGCACCTCGAGCAGGGGCTGGGTCTGGACGAGGTCGTCGAGGCGGTCGAGGCAGGGTTCCGTGAGGGGGTGGAGGCCGCCGCGGCACAGGGACACACGATCCGGGTGTCCGCACTGCTGACCGCGATGCGCCACGCCGCCCGCTCCCGCGAGATCGCCGAGCTCGCCGTGCGGCACCGGGACGCCGGCGTCTCCGGCTTCGACATCGCCGGGGCCGAGGCCGGCTTCCCGCCGACGCGCCACCTGGACGCCTTCGAGTACCTGCGCCGCGAGAACTTCCACTTCACCATCCACGCCGGTGAGGCCTTCGGGCTGAAGTCGATCTGGGAGGCGATCCAGTGGTGCGGTGCGGAGCGGTTGGGGCACGGTGTCCGCCTGGTCGACGACCTGACGGTCGGTGGCGTGCCGGTCGCCGAGCTGGACGACCAGGTGCCGTATGCCGAGTGGTCCCCCGAGCAGCTGTCCGCGGTCCGGCTGGGCGGCCTGGCGGCATACGTCCGCGACCGACGGATCCCGCTGGAGATGTGCCCCTCGAGCAACCTGCAGACCGGGGCCTCACCGACCATCGCGGCGCACCCCATCACGCTCCTCGACCGGCTGCGGTTCCGGGTGACCCTCAACACCGACAACCGGCTGATGAGCGGCACGTCGATGTCCCGGGAGATGGAGCTGCTCGTCGCCGAGGCGGGCTGGGGTCTGCCGCAGCTGCGGCGGGTCACCGTCAACGCGATGAAGTCGGCGTTCCTGCCCTTCGACGAGCGTCTGGAGATCATCGAGGGCGTGATCAAGCCCTTCTACGACGACTGAGCGTCTCGTGAGTGAGATTCGCACCCCTATTGGGGGTCAGAAGCCACTCACGAGGGCAACGACTCCGGTTACCGGGGGCGGGCGAGCGGGTCGGGGCCCAGGACCCGGGCGCGCAGGCGGTCGTCGCGCTCGAGCCGGAGCATGTCCCGGCGCCGGCGCTCGGCCATGACCGCCGACATCACCGCCTCGGGGTGCGCCTGTGGCGGCGGCAGCGGTGAGACGTACGGCATCAGGTCGGCGAAGAGCGAGGAGCCGGTCGCGGCCCGGCTCGCGGGCGTCAGCTCCTGGCGGCGGGCGAGGAACTGCCGGATCGCCACCGCGAGTCCGTCGGGGATCACGCCCAGATCGGTGCCGACCGCCCACGGTGCGAGCTCCGCGGGCATCGGCGGCGGTTCCGGGAGGGTGAGCCGGACCCGCTCGCGGACCACGTAGGTGCCGGCCAGGAAGTCACCCAGTCGCTTCGCCTTCTCGTTGGTGGCGGCAATGAGCAGCGCCAGGCTGCCCACAGTCAGCCACACCTCGAACCAGGCGGTGAGACCACGGATCAGCGCGTGCCGGAAGCCGATCGGTCCGGTGTCCTCCCGGACCGTGCGCAGCCCGAAGACGAGCTTGCCGAGGGTGCGTCCCTGGCTGAGGGTCTCGCTGGCGACGGGGACCGCGACCAGGGAGCCGACGAGCAGCAGGATCACCAACGCCTGGAGCAGCGCCATGTCCTCGCCGACCAGCTGCCACGGCGAGATCCAGAACGCGAGCAGGAGCACCAGGACGACAACGGCCAGGTCGATGGCGCCAGAGGCCATCCGCATCGGCAGGCTCGCCGCGGGCAGGTCGATCTCGACGGCCTCGGACGTGACGAAGCCGTCGGACTCGAAGATGCCCCGCGTTGCCATGGTGGCTCCAGGCTACTGGCGGTCCCCGCGGTGGTGCGCACCCGGCACACGGGCTGCGCCTATCCTGGCCGGGTGGACCTCGATGCGCTGGTGACCCGCCGCCGACCGGCGTGGGACCGACTCAAGGAGCTCTCCACGCAGCGTCGTCTCGGTGGCGCGGAGTCCGATGAGCTGCTGGACGGCTATCAGCGGGTGGCCACCGACCTGTCGACCGTGCGCTCGACCGCGCCGGACCCCTCCCTGGTGACCCACCTGTCGGGCCTGCTCGCCGGCGCGCGGCTGCGGTCGGCCGGGACCCGGACGTTCTCCTGGGACATGGTCGGCCGGTTCTTTGTGGAGGACTTCCCGGCGGCGCTGTACCGGCTGCGCCACTGGTGGATCCTCACGGCACTGCTCAACGTGGCCGTCGGGTTCGCGCTAGGAGCGTGGCTGTTCTACAACCCGGTGGTCGAGAACACGCTGATCTCCTCCGCGGAGGTGCAGCAGCTCGTGCAGAGCGACTTCGCCTCCTACTACTCCGAGAACGCCGCGAGCAGTTTCGCCGCCCAGGTGTGGATCAACAACGCCTGGGTCGCGGCGCAGTGCATCGTGTTCGGTGTGCTGGGCCTGCCGGTGATCTACGTGCTCTGGCAGAACATCGCCAACGTGGCGGTCACCGGGTCGCTGATGCACCAGCACGGTCGGGCGGACGTGTTCTGGGGGCTGATCACACCGCACGGGCTGCTCGAGCTGACCGCCGTCTTCGTGGCCGCCGGTGTCGGGCTGCGACTGTTCTGGGCGTGGGTGGCGCCGGGTCCGCGGACCCGCCTGTCCAACCTGGCGCACGAGGGCCGCACGGCCGCCGGTGTCTCGCTCGGCCTGATCGTCGTGCTGCTCGTGTCCGGCCTGATCGAGGCGTTCGTCACGCCCTCGCCGTTGCCGACCTGGGCGCGCATCGGGATCGGCGTGCTCGCCCTCGCGCTCTTCGTGCTCTATGTCTTCACCCTCGGCCGCTCGGCCGTCCGGCGGGGCATCACGGGTGACGTGGACGGGTCGCTGGTCGAGCACAGCGCGCCGACCGCGGGCTGAGCCGGCCTCAGTGCCTTAGCCGCCGGAGTCGCGCCGGCTCGGTGCGCCCGGCACGGAAAGTAGGGCACCTGCCCGATGCGCGGGCCTGCCTTAGGCGACGAACCTGGGGTGATCAGGCCCCAGAGGCACCGAGCACGGTCAGGAGCGCGCAATGTCGCTGGAGAACACCTATGTCGCACAGTCCGTGGCGGCGGAGCGGGGTGCCGCGCTGTCGCAGGACCTGGAGCTGAGGCGACGCGAGCGCCTGGTCTCCGAGGTGTCCCGCTTCGGCGGACACACCCGCGGACTGCCGGCGCTGCTGACGCGGACGACGCCCGTCGGCGGCGGCCACCCGGCCCCGTCAAGGTAGGGCCGGAACCAGTTCTGCGAGCACGGACCAGAAAGTCTCACACACCGCCGGCGGGACGGGTGCCGCCCACATCTGGTTCGTCAGCAGGACAGCGCTGAGACCGCGCTCCGTGTCGTTGCGCCAGGACGAGCCGAGGCCGCCGTCCCAGCCGTAGCTGCCGACGACGCCAGCGGACGGCGGGCCCAGCGCCACGCCGACCCCCAGTCCCCAGCCGGTGCGCCCGTCCGGAGAGGGCCCACCAGCACGTAGCTGTCTCTCCGTGAGCCGGTTGGTCGTCATGGCCGCCACCGTCCGCTCCGACAGGACGCGGGTGTCACGGCCCGCCCCACCGTCGCGCAGCATCACCGCGAACGACAGGAAGTCGCCCACCGTGGAGACCAGCCCACCGTCGCCGCCCTCGAAGGGAGGCGGGCTGCTCCACTGCCCCTCCACGGGGTCGTACACCCCGACGTGACCGGCGTCGGGGGCGCCCGCCGTGAAACACGCCCCGAACCGGGGGATCGAGGCGACGGGCACGGAGAAGCCGGTGTCCGGCATACCGAGGGGGTCCAGGACGCGCTGCCGCACCCAGTCCCCGAACGACACACCGGCCGCGCGCGAGACCAGGACGCCGAGCACCTCCGACCCGGTGTTGTAGAGCCACCGCTCGCCGGGCTGGTGCCGCAGGGGAACGCTGCCGAGCCGGGCGAGCCACTCATCCGGCGGCAGGTGCTCCCGGGGTGCGGGCGGTCCCATCGCCAGCCCCAGCTGAGCCAGCCGGTCCTCGAGCGGGTTCGGCCGGCCGAGGGCGGTGAAGTCCAGACCGTGCCCGAGGCGGAAGGTCAGCACGTCCTCGACGGTGATCGGACGCCGCGCGGTCTCGGTCTCCTCCACCGGGCCGTCCGGGCGCAGGAGGACCCGGGGTCCCGCGAGCTCGGGCAGCAGGTCGTCGACGGGCTGGTCCAGGGCGAGCACGCCGTCGTCCACCAGCGCGAGCGCCGCGACCGCGGTGACGGGCTTGGTCATCGAGCTGATCCGATAGAGGGTGCCGGTCTCGGCGGGGACCGTGCGCTCTGCGTCGAGGTGCCCGAGCGCACCGCTGCGGCGGTCACCGGCGACGTCGACGGCCCAGCTGAGTCCCGGCGGGTGCAGGGCGCCCACCAGGGGAGACAGTGCGGCGTCCAGGGCGGCGGACACACGGTCCAGGTCAGTTCCGGTCAGTGCCATGTGAGGGTAGACCGCCCGAGCACGCGCGGCTCACCGGTCGCGCACGACGGTGGTGGGCCCGCGGGCTGCCGCCGGGTCCAATCCATCGGGGCGCGGTCCGCGTACCACCTAGGTTGATCACTGTGACTACGGTCACACTCACCCCTGGAGGAACCATGCGACGTACCGCCCTCGCCTCAGCGACCGCCCTCGCCCTCGCTGCCTTCCCGCTCGCCGCTGCCGGTGATGCCCCCGCCGACACGGGGCGACCCCTCACCGTCGCGATGACCGGTGCCGCAGAGCGCCCCGGCCCCGGCGACCCGGACGGTTCCGGCACCGCCCACTTCCGTCTCAACCCGGGTCAGGAGCAGATCTGCTACACCCTCGAGGTCTCGGACATCGCCCCGGCGATGGCCGCCCACATCCACGTGGCCGGGACCGACGCACCGGGACCCGTCGTCGTGCCGCTCAGCCCGCCGGTCACCGGGATGTCCTCCGGGTGCGCCGATGTCGACCGCGAGCTGGTCATCGCGATCATCAGCGACCCCGGTGCCTACTACGTCAACGTGCACAACGTCGACTTCCCAGCCGGTGCCGTGCGCGGCCAGCTCGGCTAGGCGCGGGCGCACAGCCACGCGGGCCGGCACCTCAGAGTCAGGAGGTGATCAGAGCAGGCCCTGTGCCTTGAGGGCGAGGTAGTGGTCGGCCAGCTGCGGCGGCAGCTCGTCGGGGTCCGCCTCGATCACGTGCACGCCCATCCGTCCCAGCGCGTCGGCCGTGCGCTGGCGCAGGGAGACGGTCCGTTCCGCCGCGGCGGCGTCATAGACCGCGTCCAGGTCGCCGAGGTCCGCCCGCATCCGGCCCAGCTCGGGGTCGGCGACCGAGGCGACCACGACCCGGTGGTGCGCCGTGAGTGCCGGCAGGACGGGGAGGAGGCCCTCCTCGATCGCGGCCGGCTCGAGGGCGGTCAGCAGCACGACCAGCGCGCGACGCCGGGTGAGCCCGGTGACCCTGCCGGCGAGCATCGTCCAGTCGGCCTCGACCAGCACGGGCTCGATCGGCGCCATCGCGGTCACCAACTGGTGCAGCAGCGCCTTCCGGTCGGTGTTGGGTGTGACGCGGCCCCGCACCCGTCGGTCCCCGGCGATCAGGTCGATCCGGTCACCGGCGCGGGAGGCCAGGGCGGCCAGGAGCAGCGCGGCGTCCATGGCGGCGTCCAGGCGTGGCTGGTCGTCGATGCGGGCTGCGCTGGTGCGTGAGGTGTCCAGGACCAGGATCACCCGCCGGTCGCGCTCCGGCTGCCACGTGCGCACGACGACGTGCTGTCGTCGCGCGGTGGCGCGCCAGTCGATCGAGCGCACGTCGTCGCCCTCGACGTAGTCCCGCAGCGAGTCGAACTCGGTGCCCTGGCCACGGGTGCGCACGGCAGAGCGCCCGTCGAGCTGGCGCAGCTGGGCCAGGCGGCTGGGCAGGTGCTTGCGCGAGTGGAACGGCGGCAGCGCGCGCACGGTGCCCGGCACGCGCACGGACCGCTGCCGGGCGGCGGTGCCCAGCGGTCCCCACACGCGCACCGTCACCCGGTCGGTCCGCCGGTCACCCCGGCGGGTGGGCAGCAGCCGGGTGGTCATCCTGCGGCGCTCCCCACCCGGCACATCGAGGGTATGCCGCTCGCCGGACGCCCCCGCCGACGGCACCCAGGCGTCGCGCACCTGCCCGCGCATGCGTCGGCGGCTCGGGTTCGTCACGGTGAGGGTCGTGCTCGTCGCCTCACCGAGGCGCACCTGCTGGTCCTCCGAACGGCCCCAGGCGAGCCTGGCCGGGGAGGGGGCCAGCAGCAGGTCCAGACCGATCACCACGACGCAGCCGAGCAGCCACCACCGGACCGTCGTCATCGACGGCCACTGCAGGATGGGCGCCAGTCCGACCAGGACCAGCGCGACGGCCCGCCAGCTGAGCGCCACGGTCAGCGGGGGACGGGCACGGAGTTCAGCGCGCTGTCCAGCACCGAGGTCACCGATACACCCTCGAGCTCAGCCTCCGGACGCAGCGAGAGGCGGTGACCGAGCGTGCCGTGGGCGAGCGCCTTGACGTCGTCCGGCGTGACGAACGAGCGGCCGTTGAGCCAGGCCCAGGCGCGGCTCGTGCTCAGCAGCGCCGTGGCGCCACGTGGGCTGACACCCAGCTGCAGGGACGGGGACTGCCGGGTCGCCCGGGCGATGTCGACGATGTAGGCGATCACCTCCGGCGCCACCTGCACCCGCCCCATCGCGGCAGCTCCCGCGCGCAGGTCGGCCGGTCCGGCGACGGGGCGCACGCCGGCACCGGCGAGGTCCTGCGGGTTGAAGCCGGTCGCGTGCCGGTGCAGGACCTGCATCTCGTCCTGGCGCGGCGGGACGGGCAGCACCACCTTGAGCAGGAACCGGTCCAGCTGGGCCTCGGGAAGCGGATAGGTGCCCTCGTACTCGACCGGGTTCTGGGTCGCGGCGACCAGGAACGGGTCGGGCAGCCGCCGGGGTGTCCCGTCGACAGTGACCTGGCGCTCCTCCATGGCCTCCAGCAACGCGGACTGGGTCTTGGGCGGCGTCCGGTTGATCTCGTCGGCGAGCAGCAGGTTGGTGAACACCGGCCCCTGGCGGAACTCGAAGTCGCTGGTCCGCGAGTCGTAGACCAGGGAGCCGGTGACGTCACCGGGCATGAGGTCCGGCGTGAACTGCACCCGTTTGGTGTCCACGTCCAGTGCGGCAGCCAGCGTGCGCACCATCAGCGTCTTGGCCACACCGGGCACCCCCTCGAGAAGGATGTGCCCACGGGCCAGCAACGCCACGATCAGCCCGGTCACCGCCTGGTCCTGCCCCACGAGCGCCTTGCTCACCTCGGCGCGGACCCGTTGCAGGGCCTCGCGGGCCTGCTCCGGCCCGTGTTCCGCCCGGGGTGTGCCGTGCCCCGGCTCCTCGCTCGTCGTCATCAGCCGATCATCCCTTCCTCGAGGGACCGCACCTCGCGGGCGATCCGGACCAGTGTCTCGTCGTCGGGTGCGGTCGGGTCGACCAGCAGCCGGTGGAGCTCGTCGGTATGCCGCCCGGTCGCCTCGGCCAGCGACCGCACCACCTGCTCGGGTCGGCTGTGCACGGGCAGGCCCAGGCGGGCGGCGACGCGGCGTCGGGCGGCCAGCTGCAGGGACGCCAGGGCGCGCTCCCGGTCCTGGGCGCGCCGGTACATCCGGCCGCGGCTCTGTGTCGTCTCGACCGACCGGATGACCGCCGGGAGGGGCTCGACGACGACCGGACCCAGCCGGCGCCCGCGCCAGAGCATGGTGGCCAGCAGCGCCAGGACCAGCAGCACCACCGAGGGGACGAAGGCGTCGGGCAGGACGTCGGTCAGTGACTGCGGAGCGGTGTCGCCGGCGTCGGACACGGCCGGGACGTACCAGACCAGGTGCGGGTGGGCTCCCAGGAGGCGCAACCCGGCAGCGGCGTTCGCCTCCTCGGTGATGTGCTGGTTGGTCAGGGAGCCGGCGATGCCGGCGACGACCGTCTCAGGGCGGTTGCCGTTCGTGGCCAGCTCGACGAGGTAGCCCGCCCGGGCACCCCCGGCGTTGTAACCGGGGGTCGGAGGGAAGCAGGGCTCGGCAGTGCTCTCACCGGTCACCTCGACCAGGCGGTTGGCGTGGCTGATCCGGTCGCCGTCGCGCCACCTCAGCAGGGTGGCGTCGCAGGACGGGGCCGCCGCGCCGACCTGGGCGGTGCTGCCGCCCTCGACCGGCAGGCCGAGCGCCTCCGTGGTGTTGGACTCGGGGCTGAGGACGACCAGGCGACCGGCGCCGGCGGCATACTCGGTGACCCGCCGGCCGGTGTCCTCCCCGACCAGGGCAGTGCCGGCGACCAGGACCGTCGTGTCCGCCGACACCGGCGCGCCGAGCAGTTGGGGGAGCCCCCGGGCGACGGTGACGTCCACCCCCTCCTGCTCCAGGACGCGGGCCAGCGCCTGCATGCCGTTGTCCTCCGGGTTGTCGGGGTCGAACGGGACCTGGTTGGCGGTGCGCATGCCACCCAGGGCGGCCGCGGCGATCGCGATGACCAGCACGAGCACTCCCCACAGCGCGAGCCGTCGCCCGGTCCGGGCCGTCATGCCGCTACCCGCGCTGGCCGTGACCTGGCGAGGACGCGGTCCAGCTCGCGGACCCGCTCGGCCTGCTGCTGACCGGCATGCTGGTCGCCGTAGCAGACGGCGTCGAAGGCGTCGGCAGCCCCGAGCAGGGCGCTCGCGTGGTCGGGGAACGGGGCCCGCAGCCCGACCGCGATCTCGTGGGCGGTCGTGCCCGGAGCCTCGTCGAGCAGGGCGCGCTCGTCGGACGAGGCGGCGATGGCGCGATAGGAGTCGAGCAGGACGGCGTCCCAGTCGCCGTGCTGGGCGGCCGCGGAGGCCCGGGCCCGGTAGTCGGCAGCGGTCAGCCCGACCTCGTCGAGGACGGGGCCGCTGCTGCGATCGGTGAGCCTGCGGGTCCGGCGGGTGCCGCGGACCGCGAAGAACACCGCCACACTGACGAGGGCGAGCACGACGCCCAGCAGGAGGGTGGACAGCCCGGTCGAGCCGGGCAGGACCTCGATCACGCCGGTGATCCGGTCCATCAGCCAGCTCAGAGCACGCAGGATGAACGACTCGGCGCGGTTGTACTCGGGGCCGGCGAGCTCGCGCTCCAAGAGCTCCCGGGCCTCGTCCCGATCGGGGTCCAGCACGGTCAGGCCCGTCGCGCGGCGGCGCGCTCCTGAGCAGCCCGGACCAGACCGACGTCGAGGCCCTCGCGCCGGATCCGCTGGTCGAGGTACAGCAGCGCGGTGACACCAGCGGTGAACGGGGTGACGACCGCGCCGACCAGGAACGTGCTCAGGTGGTCCACGATGACCTGGAGGTAGTACTGCGCGCTCACGTCGCCGCTGACGAGGCCGAACACCAGGCCGATCAGCGCGCCCAGGAGCCCGCCGATCAGCGCGGCGAACAGGCCGGCCACGACCGCGGCCAGCACGGTGATGCCCAGGACCCGCCAGGCCTGTCTGCCCTCGGTCAGCGCCCACGAGCGCCGGATCCCCGTGATCGGCCCGGCCCTCTCCAGCACCACGGCCGCGGCGCCGAGGGAGAGCCGGGCATAGAGCCACAGCATCAGCGGGACGAACGCCAGCAGGAGGAGCACGAGGAGCACCGCCCCGATCGGGCCGAGCAGGACCGCCGCCAGGGCGCCAGCAAGCACGAGGACCAGGATCACGCCGAACACGGCCAGGAACGACAGGATCGAGATGCCGATCAGCGGCAGGATGCGGCCCCTGACCGCCTCCCACGTGGCCGCAATGCCGACGCGGTCACCGAGGGCCGCCTCACTGACCACATAGATCACGAACCCGCTGAGGGCCATCGTCGCCAGTGAGTTGAGCAGTGTCGGGACCATCCCTGCGATGGCGATCGCATCGAGCATCCCCAGGTCGGGGAAGAGGGTGGGGATGAGCAGGCTGAGGCCCAGCGAGGGGACCATCAGCACGGCGAGGACCAGCACGGCCATGCCGATCGTGGCCTCGGGATTGCGTCGCATGGTCTTCAGCGACCCCTCGAATATCTCTCCGAGGGTCAGTGGCCGCAGCGGGATGACGCCCGGCTGGTGCATCCGGACCAGATCCTCCGGCGGGAGGTCGTGCCACTGACCAGGCTGACCGTACGTCGGCTGGGGTCCGTAGGCCGGACCCTGCTGCTGGCCGTACTGCTGTTGGCCGTAGCCGGTGGGCGGTGGGGGTGTCTGGCCGTACTGCTGTTGGCCGTAGCCGGTGGGCGGTGGGGGTGTCTGGCCGTACTGCTGTTGGCCGTAGCCGGTGGGCGGTGGGGGTGTCTGGCCGTACTGCTGTTGGCCGTAGCCAGCGGGCGGTGGGGGTGTCTGGTCGGGAGTCTCGCTCCCCGAGTCGACATACCTCCTCGGCTGCCAGTAGCCCTGCTCGCCAGCCCCCTGGCCCTCGCCGGATGCCCCGCTGTCCTCGTCAGGATGCTGCCCCACGACGCCCCTCCTGCCTGGTGTGCGCGGACCGAGCGTCCGCGGTCAGTTGCGGGACCCTGGCCTCTGCCTCACGAGCGGTCATCGGCTCGGCTCCCAGTGCCTGCTGGGCCCTGACGATACCCGGCTCGAGGCGTCGTAGCGCCAGCCCCCGGCGCACCAGGGTCAGGGGCGGCTTACGGCGCTCGGCAAGGTCTCGGACCAGCCTGCGGACGAAGGTCTTCCAGGGGTGGTTGCGGATGCACCAGGCGGCCGCCAGGAGACCGCGGTCGGTGAGCCCCGCCACGGTGTCCGCCGCAAAGATCCCCTCGGCGACCACGAGGGGATGGCCATCCAGGTGCACCAGGTGCCGGCCTGTCGCGCGTGAGGTGGCGATGTCATAGACGGGCACCTCCACCGTGCCGTCCCGGCACAGGGTCTCGAGCGCCGCCAGGGCGTCATCCAGCCGCCAGGACCGGACATCGTCCCAGTCGGGGAGTCCGGCCTGCGGGCTCATCGGGAGGTCGGGGTCATCACCGTCGCGGTAGAAGTCGTCGAGCTGCACCACCGGCCAGCCGTGGGCGGCGTGCAGCCGCCGGGCCAGGCGCGACTTCCCCGCACCGCTCGGGCCCGCGAGCACCAGCACCCGGGCAGGAGGGGGCGACTCGGTGCTCATAGGTCGGAGTTTACGTGCCGGTGGGGACCGTGCCGGAGCCTAGACTTGCCGGACCATGGCTGCCTCGGAGTCCCAGACCTACCGCACCCTGCCCGCCCGCGTCGTCGGCTGGGTCATCCTCGTGGCGATCGGTGGTCTGGCGGTCATCATGGGCGTTGTGGAGGCCGGCCTGGGCAACAACCCGGTGTCTCCGGCTGCGTTCCTGGCCGTCGTCGCCGCGGTCGTGTGGGCCGTGCTGCTGAGGCCCTGTGTGCGCCTCGAGCCGGACAGGGTCGAGATGAGCAACCTGCTGACCGACGTGTCAGTGCCCTTCTCCCGGCTGGGCGCCGTCGAGCACCAGTGGTCCCTGGAGCTCATTGACAACGCGGGTGACAAGCACAGCTCGTGGGCGATCCCGGTGCGTCGCGAGCTCAGGCCGCGCAGGGACATCGACAGCTATGCCGAGTCGACCACCCGCGGCCGGGCCCACGAGGGCAACAACGCCGAGGCGGTCGCCGGTCACGTCCTGCGCGCACAGCAGCGCTGGAAGCTCGACGGGGGAGTGGCAGAGCCGGGGCAGGGCGCGCGGCGCACCTGGGCGCTGAGCGCGATCATCCCCGTCGTGGCCACCCTCGTGCTCCTCGCGCTCGTGCTCCTCCTCGGCTGACGCCCTCTCCACGCTGACCGGGCGCGTGGGCGCCCGTGTCCTCTGCTGACCGAGCGCGTGGGGCGCTGAGGTCAGGCTCGGGTCAGCTCCTCCATCGTGGCCCGGACCGAGGCGAGCCGGCGGCTGGCCTCCGCCCGAGCCGTCGTCAGTTCAGCACGCTCGACGGGGACGACCGCCTCCAGGTAGACCTTGAGCTTCGGCTCGGTGCCGCTGGGGCGCACGATCACCCGCGTCTGGTCAGCGAGCAGATAGCGCAGCCCCTCGGTGGGAGGAAGACCGCCGGCGCCCAGGGCGAGGTCCTCGGCCGAGAGGACGGCGACGCCGCCGAGCTCAGTCGGCGGGGTGTGGCGCAGCCGCTCCAGGACCGGGGCGATCAGGGCCAGGTCGCGCACGCGCACCGAGAAGGCATCGGTCTGGTGGACGCCGTGCACCAACGCCAGGTCGTCGAGGACGTCGGAGAGGGTGCGACCCTGCTGTTTGAGGGTGGCGGCCAGCTCTGCCACCAGGAGGGCGGCCGTGATCCCGTCCTTGTCAGGAACGGTGCCCGGGTCGACGCAGTAGCCGAGGGCCTCCTCGTAACCGAACCGCAGTCCCGGGACGCGACCGATCCACTTGAAGCCGGTCAGTGTCTCGACCGCCGGGAGGCCGGCCCCCTCGGCCATCGCGCCGAGCAGCCGCGACGACACGATCGAGCGAGCCAGGACGGTGCGCTCGCCGGACGGGTCGATGCCGCGGTCGATGAGGTGCTGTCCGAGCAGGACCCCGACCTCGTCGCCGCGAAGCATCCGCCAGCCGTCCGGCCCCGGCACCGCGACGGCACAGCGGTCCGCGTCCGGGTCGTTGGCGATCACCAGATCGGGCTGCACTCGCTCGGCCAGGGCCAGGGCGGCGTCGATCGCACCCGGCTCCTCCGGGTTCGGGAACGACACGGTGGGGAACTCCGGGTCCGGTGCCGACTGGGTCAGCACCGCCTGGGGCTGGGGGAAACCGGCGGCCTCGAACGCTGCGAGGACCGTGTCGGTCCCCACCCCGTGCAGCGCGGTGTGCACGATCGAGACGTCCCGCGGACCGTCCGGCGCCACGACGGCCGCCGCCGCCTCGATGTACCGGTCCAGCAGCCGGTCGTCCAGGGTCTGCCACCCGTTCGTGGCCAGGGGCACGTCGGCGGCGCTGCGCACGGCACCGATGTGCGTGGCGATCTCGGAGTCGGCGGGCGGCACGATCTGGGAGCCGTCCCCGAGATAGACCTTGTAGCCGTTGTCATGCGGCGGGTTGTGACTGGCCGTCACCATGACCCCTGCATCCGCCCCCAGGTGGCCGATGGCGAAGGCCAGGACCGGGGTGGGCAGGGGCCGGGGCAGGACCAGGGCCCGCCCGCCCGCGGCGGTCACGACGGCTGCGGTGTCCCGGGCGAACACGTCGGAGTTGTGGCGTGCGTCGAATCCGATCACGACGGTCGGCTCGGGATCGACCCGTTCCTTGAGGTATGCCGTGAGGCCGGCGGCGGTGCGGATCACCACGACGCGGTTCATCCGGTTGGGGCCGGCCCCCAGGGCGCCGCGCAGCCCGGCGGTGCCGAACTCGAGCAGTCCGGAGAACCGGTCGGCCAGGTCCGTGAGGGCGGCGCTGTCGGAGTCGCGCGCCGCCTCGATGAGCGCGGCGAGCTCGGACCTGGTCTGCGGGTCGGGGTCCTCGGCGACCCACGCCTCGGCGAGGCCGATGAGTTCGGTGCTGGTCGGCATACTCACATCCTGCCGATGATCTGGGCGAGGAGCGTCCCGCACCGCTGGGCCGCCGCCCGACCCGCCTCGAGGACCTCCTCGTGGGAGAGGGGCGTCTCGCTGATGCCGGCGGCCGGGTTGGTCACGAGCGAGACGCCGAGGACCTCCATGCCGGCCTCCCGGGCCGCGATCGCCTCCAGCGTCGTCGACATGCCGACCAGGTCACCGCCCAGGATCTTGGCCATCCGCACCTCGGCGGGCGTCTCGTAGTGCGGACCGCGGAACTGGACGTAGACACCCTCGTCGAGGCTCGGGTCGACCTCCCGGGCGAGGTCCCGCAGTCGCGGCGTGTAGAGGTCGGTGAGGTCCACGAAGTTGGCGCCCTCGATGGGTGACTCGCCGGTGAGGTTGATGTGGTCGCTGATCAGCACCGGCGTGCCGGGCGCCCACTCCGGGTTGAGCCCGCCACAGCCGTTGGTGAGCACGACCGTCCGGCAGCCGGCAGCCGCCGCTGAGCGCACCGCGTGGACCACGGCCCGCACCCCACGGCCCTCGTAGTAGTGGGTCCGCGTGCCGAAGACCAGGGCGCGCTTGCCGCTCCCGCTGATCTCGACGGAGCGCATCGTGCCGGTGTGTCCGGCCACGGCCGCACCGGCGAACCCGGGGACCGTCGTGTTCTCGACGGTGGCCACCGTGTCACCGATGAGGTCGGCCGTCTGACCCCAGCCCGACCCGAGGACCAGGGCGATGTCGTGGGTCTCGGTGCCGGTGTGCTCGGCGATGACGGTGGCGGCCGCCCGGGCCAGGTCCGCAGGGGTTTCGGTGGTCACCGGGGAAGCGTACCGATGGTTGGATGGGACCCGTGAGTGGAGCGCAGAAGTCAGTAGTCATCGTCGGGGGCGGACCGGGCGGGTACGAGGCGGCACTGCCCGCTGCGCACCTGGGCGCCAGGGTCACCGTGGTCGAGCGGGAGGGGCTCGGTGGTGCCGCGGTGCTGACCGACTGCGTGCCCAGCAAGGCGTTGATCGCCACCGCCGACTTCATGGACCGCTTCAGCGCCGCCGAGCGGATCGGCGTCGGTTTTGACGGGGCGCCGCGCGACCAGGGAGTCACCGCCCACCTGTCCGACGTGAACGCCCGGATCATGCGGTTGGCCGCGGCGCAGAGCCAGGACATCAAGGGCAAGCTGGTCGACGCGGGCGTCGAGGTGGTCAGGGGAGCAGGGCGTGTTGTCCGGCCGGGCGTGGTGGAGGTCGCCGTCGGTGTCGGTCACGTGGAGTCGGGGGAGGAGCCCGCGCCGTCCCCGACCGAGCGCGCCGGGCAGACGCGCCAGCTGGAGGCCGACATCATCCTGGTGGCGACGGGTGCGCGCCCCCGGGTGATGGACACCGCGGTCCCGGACGGCGAGCGGATCCTGACCTGGCAGCAGATCTATGCCCTGCCGGCGCTGCCGGAGCACCTCATCGTCATCGGCTCCGGCGTGACCGGCGCCGAGCTGGCGCACGCCTACCTCGGCCTCGGCTGCGCCGTCACCCTCGTCTCCTCGCGCGACCGCGTGCTGCCCGGGGAGGACCAGGACGCCGCCACCGTGCTGGAGGAGGTCTTCCGCAGCCGCGGCATGACCGTCCTCAACCGCTCCCGCGCCGCCGGCGTGGTGCGCGCGGGCGAGGAGGTCGTGGTGACCCTCGAGGACGGTCGGGAGGTCCGTGGGTCGCACGCGCTGCTCGCCGTCGGATCGACCCCCAACACTGCCGACATGGGGCTCGAGGAGGCCGGGGTCACGCTGTCCGACTCCGGTCACGTCCTGGTCGACCGGGTCTCGCGCACCTCCGTGCCCGGTATCTATGCCGCAGGCGACTGCACCGGGGTGCTCCCCCTGGCCTCGGTCGCCGCGATGCAGGGGCGCATCGCGATCGCCCATGCCCTGGGGGATGCCGTGGCGCCGTTGAACCTCGGGCGGGTGAGCTCGAACATCTTCACCGACCCGGAGATCGCCACCGTGGGGGTCTCCCAGGCCGACGTGGACTCGGGCAAGGTCGATGCCCGCTCCGTGATGCTGCCACTGACCGGCAACCCGCGCGCCAAGATGCAGAACACCAAGCACGGGTTCGTCAAGATCTTCGCCCGCCAGGGCAGCGACACGATCCTGGGTGGCGTCGTCGTGGCCCCCAGGGCCAGCGAACTGATCTTCCCGATCACCCTCGCCGTGGCCAATCGGCTCAACGTCGATCAGTTCGCCTCGACGTTCACGGTCTACCCCTCGATGTCCGGCTCGATCGCCGAGGCGGCGCGCCAGCTGCACACCACCCAGGCCGACTGACGGGCACAGGTATGCCGCAGCGCGCGGCACACCTGTCCCTGCCGGACCCGAGGCGGTCGGGTCAGCCGACCGGTGTCCCGTCGCGTTCGGGCGGGGGGATCGCGAAGAAGGCGGCCAGCGCGAGACCAGCGGCGATGAGGAATCCCAGGCCCACGCTGAGGATGCTGATCAGGCCGAGCGGGCCCAGGACGACCGCCGCCCCCAGAGCCGCCCAACGCACATCGCGGCGGTCCTGCACCAGAGCCGCGGCAAGTGCGAGGGCGGTGCCGACCAGCATGATGCCGGCCCAGACGAAGATCCCGGGCTCCACGTTGCCCTGCTCGCGGATGATCGCCAGATAGACCGCGGTGGTGAGTCCCGCGACGGCTGCGGCGGCCACCGCCCAGCCTCTGCCCGTCCGAGAGCTCGGCGCCTCCATCACGCCACGCTACCCACATCCGGGAGCACCCGCCCGGTGGCTGTCGGGCCCCGAACCCACCAGTAGGCTGCCCCCATGAGCGACTTCGACCTGTTCCGCATCTCCGAGGACCACGAGGCACTGCGTGAGGCTGTGCGCGAGGTGTGCGAGAACAAGATTGCTCCGCACGCCGCGGCGGTCGACGAGGAGAGCCGGTTCCCGCAGGAGGCGCTCGACGCCCTGCGCTCCACAGACTTCCACGCCCCGCACATCGCGGAGGACTACGACGGTGTCGGGGCTGACGCGCTGGCCACGTGCATCGTCATCGAGGAGGTGGCGCGCGTCTGTGCGTCGTCCTCGCTCATCCCGGCCGTCAACAAGCTCGGCACCATGCCGCTGATCCTGGGGGCGAGCGAGGAGATCAAGAGCAAGTACCTCCCGCCGGTCGCCCGTGGCGAGGCCATGTTCTCCTACGGTCTGTCCGAGGCCGGCGCCGGCAGTGACACCGCCGGCATGAAGTGCAAGGCGATCGAGCAGCCCGACGGCACCTTCCTGCTCAACGGCCAGAAGTCCTGGATCACCAACGCCGGGGTCTCCGAGTTCTACACGGTCCTGGCGGTCACCGACCCCGACGGCGAGCGGGGGCGCAACGTCACCGCGTTCGTCGTGGAGAAGTCCGACGAGGGCTTCACCTTCGGTGAGCCAGAGAAGAAGCTGGGCATCAAGGGTTCACCGACCCGCGAGCTGCTCTTCGAGAACTGCTCGATCCCGGCGGACCGGATGGTCGGCCAACGGGGTGAGGGCCTGAAGATCGCACTGCGCACGCTGGACCACACCCGGGTCACGATCGGTGCGCAGGCCGTCGGCATCGCCCAGGGAGCCCTGGACTTCGCGCTCGGCTACGTCAAGGAGCGCCAGCAGTTCGGCAAGAAGATCGCTGACTTCCAGGGCATCCAGTTCATGCTCGCCGACATGGGCATGAAGCTCGAGGCCGCCCGCCAGATGGTCTATGTCGCGGCGGCCAAGTCCGAGCGCAACGACCCTGACCTGCCGTTCTTCGGTGCTGCGGCCAAGTGCTTCGCCTCGGACGCGGCGATGGAGATCACGACCGACGCGGTCCAGCTGCTCGGTGGCTACGGCTACACCAAGGACTTCCCGGTCGAGCGGATGATGCGCGACGCCAAGATCACCCAGATCTACGAGGGCACCAACCAGGTCCAGCGCATCGTCATGGCGCGTCAGCTCCTCAAGGGCTGACCCACGCCGCGCCCTCGGACAAGGGCGCCACGGAAACCCGGGCGACTCCGCGCACGTGCTCTGCCATGCTCGGTCTGTGTCCGACACCCACTGGCAACCCGTCGCTGACCTCGCGGCCCGCCTGGAGGCCGAGGGGCACTTCTCCGGGATCCTGCACGTCTCCAGGGCCGGTCAGGTGGTTTTCGAGTCCTGTCACGGGATGGCGAACCGGGCGGACGGCATACCTGTGCGACCCACCACCAGGTTCGGCACCGCCTCGCTGAGCAAGCTGTTCACCGCTGTCGCGGTGCTGGACGCCGCCGGCCGAGGGGAGGTCGGTCTGCAGGACTCGATCGTCGACGTGCTGCCGCCCGACAAGCGGCCCGGCACGCTGCGCCCTGACGTCACCGTGCACCACCTCCTCACCCACACCTCGGGCATCGCCGACTACTTCGAGGAGGACGAGGACCTTCCGGGCCACCAGGAGGACTACGCGGCGCTCTGGCAGCAGCTGCCGAACTACACGGTGCGCGACGACATCGCCCTGCTGCCACTCTTCGCCGACCTCCCGCCCGTGTGCCCACCCGGGAAGGCCTACCACTACAGCAACGCCGGCTACGTGCTGCTTGGCATCCTGCTCGCGCACGTGTCGGGACTGTCCTTCACCGAGGCGGTCTCGACGCGCGTCTTCGCCCCGGCCGGGATGCGCGCGAGCGGCTACCCCGCGCTGGACGAGGCGCACCCGGACGTGGCGACCGGCTATCTGCCCCCGGTCGGGGGCGGGCCGTGGCGCAGCAACATCTTCTCAGTGCCGGCCGTCGGCGGAGGCGACGGCGGCGCGGTGGTCACCGCCCGGGACGTCGCCACCTTCCTGCGTGCCGTGCACCGCGGGGGCGTATGGCGCGGGGTCACGCCTGAGCTGGTGCTCACCGAGCGGGTGGCGATGCACGAGGGCCGGGCGGCCGGATACGGGGTGGAGCTGCGCACGGACGGGTCGGCCGTCTTCGGCAAGGACGGTGGTGACCCGGGGGTGGCGGCGGTCGCCCGCCACCTGCCGGCGAGCGGGACCAGCGTCGTCCTACTGGCGAACACCGACTGGGACACGGCTCCCGGGATGGCTGAGCTGGCCAACCTGCTCATCGACACGGCAGAGTGGGCACCGTGACCACCGACGATGACCTGCGCCACCTGCACCGCTGCGTCGAGCTCGCCCGCGAGGCGCTCGAGGCCGGGGACGAGCCGTTCGGCTCGATCCTGGTCGACGCCACCGGTGCTGTGCTGTTCGAGGACCGCAACCGGGTTCGGGACGGCGACCACACCCGACACCCCGAGTTCGAGATCGCCCGCTGGGCGGTGGGCCACCTCACCCCGCAGGAGCGTGCAGCCGCCACCGTCTACACCTCCGGCGAGCACTGCCCCATGTGCGCCGCCGCGCACGGCTGGGTCGGGCTGGGGCGGATCGTCTATGCCGTGTCCTCGGCCCAGCTGACGCAGTGGCGGTCGTCGTGGGGTGTCCCCGCGGGGCCGGTGGCGCCACTGCCGATCGGCGCGGTCGTGCCCGGGGCGGTCGTCGACGGCCCCGTCCCCGAGCTCGAGGACGAGATGCGCCAGCTGCACCGGAGCCGCTTCCCCGAGTGACGGGGGCCCCAACTCCCGACACACCGTCCGGGGAACCCCCGGATCGGGTGTCTGCTGCCTAGATTGCTGCCCAGTAGCTGGTCCCCGACCCGGAGTGAGACGAGATGGTCAGCAGCCCTCCTCGCACGGCGGTGCCCCGGACGCGACGCCCGGTCCCCGCACGACAGCGCGCGGTCTACCGGCGCCGCAGGATCGTCGTGGCCGTTCTCGCCCTCGTGGTGATCGTGGCGCTCGCCCTCGGCATCCGGGCCATCATCTCCGCCCTGACCACGGGCGGGGAGGCAGCAGCCTCACTGCCGGTGGCCGACCAGCCGGTGCAGATCGAGCTGCCGGACGGCGAGCGCGCGATCCCGCTGCGCGCCGCCGCCCTCAACGACTCGGGCCGGATCGACCCACCACCCGACGAGGGGATCTGGTACACCGGCCACGACCGGGTCGCGCCGGGGGAGCTGGGGACCGCCGTGATCGTCGGGCAGGCCGAGGACGACGGCAAGCCAGCGGCGTTCGGGGCCCTCACCTCCGCGGGCGAGGGCGACCGGGTCACCATCACCTTCGGTGACGGCGTGACCCTCGAGCTGGACGTCGTGAGCAACCAGATCCTCACCGAGGACGAGCTGGCGGACTCCGACCTGGTGTGGGGTGCCCAGCAGGACACCCACCGCACGGTCCTGGTGACCAGCGACACGGTCGAGCAGGGGGAGCGCGAGGGGCACGTGGTGGTGGTCGGTCAGTTAGGTTAGGGCTGGTGGACACCACAGCCCGCAGCCGCGACGGCAGCATCCACGTCACCGATGAGCGGTTCAACACCATCTCCCACCTCTTCGGGTCCTGCTTCGCGGTCGTCGGTGCGGCGCTGCTCATCGCCCAGTCCGGCGACCAGGGCGACCCGTGGAAGATCGTCGGGTTCAGTGTCTACGGTTTCTCACTGATCACCCTGTTCCTCGCCAGCACACTCCACCACGGGCTGGACCTCGGGCCGCGTCTCAACGACGTCCTGCGGACGCTCGACTACACCTCGGTCTTCCTGCTGATCGCGGGCACCATCACCCCGCTCGTGCTGATCCTGTTCCGCAACACCTACGGGTGGACGGTCTTCGGCACGGTGTGGGGCATCGCGGTGCTCGGCATCGTGCTCCGCTCGGTCTGGCGGCAGCTGCCCAAGTGGGTGACCAACACCCTCTACATCACCCTGGGCTGGATGACCGTGCTGCTGGTCGGGGCGGGTGTGGAGCTGGACCTGGGGGCGCTGGCCCTCATGGCCGGCGGTGGCCTGGTCTACAGCGTCGGCTTCGTGATCTTCGTCATCGAGCGGCCGAACCCCTGGCCCGGTGTGTTCGGTTTCCACGAGCTCTGGCACGCCCTGGTGGTCGTGGCCGCGCTGCTGCACTACCTCCTGATGTACTTCTACGTCCTGCCCGCCTAGTCGCCGGGCGGATCGTGGTCCGCGGACCGGACCGCCCGACGAACCGCCTCGGCCACCGCTCCGTCCGACTCCGCTGGCACGCACCGCAGGTCCAACAACAGCTCGCCCGCCTCCACGCGCCCCACGACAGCCGGGTCGCCGGTCCTCAGCGGCAGTGCCAGCTCCTCCGGCACGGCGACCGCCCAACCGGGGAGCAGGACGCCTGGGGCGCCGCCGCCGCCGACGACACCGTCGTGCCGCCGCACGCGACCGCCGACCTGTTCGGCGAGGAGGTCCGCCCGCGCGCGCAGCACGTCGACGTCGACGGTCCGGTAGTCCGTGACGGGGGCGGTCCCACCGCGCAGGGTCGCCTCGAGGCCCGCCAGGGCCAGCTTGTCGGCGCGCAGGGCCCGGGCGAGCGGGTGCCTCCGCAGCCGCTGCACGACGTCCGGCCGCCCGAGGACCAGGCCGGCCTGTGGGCCGCCGAGGAGCTTGTCCCCGCTGGCGGTCACCACGCTCGCACCGTCCTGGAGCGCGGTGCTCGCATCCGGCTCCTCGGGCAGCGCCGCATCGGGCGCGAGCAGCCCGGAGCCGATGTCCACGACCACCGGCGGCCCCAGCGTGGCGAGCTGCCTTACCCCGACCCCACCGGTGAAGCCCTCGACACGGAAGTTGCTCGGGTGGATTTTGACGATCGCACCGGTCTGGGGGCCGATGGCCCCCCGGTAGTCGTCCCGGGTGGTCCGGTTGGTCGTGCCGACCTCCCGCAGCCGGGCCCCGGTCGAGGACATCAGCTCGGGCAGGCGGAAGCCGTCGCCGATCTCGACCAGCTCTCCGCGGCTGACGACCACCTCCCGGCCCCCTGCCGCCAGGGCTGTCACGGCCAGCAGGAGCGCGGCGGCACCGTTGTTGACCACCAGCGCGTCGGTCCCGGCCGGGACGTGGTCCCGCAGCCCCTGGAGCACCGCCGCCCCGCGGGGTCCCCGCCGCCCGGTCTGCACGTCATACTCCAGGTCGGTGTAGCCGCTGGCCCGGACGATCGCCTCGATTGCCTTGCGGGACAGGGGAGCCCGACCGAGGTTGGTGTGCACCACGACCCCGGTGGCGTTGAGCACGGGACGTAGCGGCGGCACCCGGTCGGGCAGCTCGCCGAGGGCGCGCTCGAGCACGTCCTCTGGGGCGATGGCCCCGCGGCGGGCCAGGTCCTGGGCCCGGTGCACGGCGGCCAGTATGTCGGCACGCGCCAGTCCCTCGGTGGCTGCGGTCAGTCGGGGGTCGGCCAGCAGTTGGTCGGTCCGCGGGATCCGTCGCCGGGGGTCGGTCTGGCTCACAGCCGGTTCAGCGGATGATCTGGACGGGGCACTTCGCGTGGTGCAGCACGGCCCGGCTGGTGGAGCCCAGGAGCAGGCTGGTCAGGTCACCGCGGCCGCGCGCGCCAACGATGAGCGCCGCCGAGTCGGCGGCCGCCTCGGCGATGACCTCCTCCGGGCGTCCCTCGACCACGACGTCCGTGACGGTCAGGCCCGGCTCCTCACGTAGGATCTCCTCGGTGGCCTCCGCCGCCACCTTCTGCGCGGCCTCCGTGCGTAGCTTGACGGCCTGGGACATCGAGGCATAGCCCTGGGGTGGAGTGCCGCGGTTGTCCTGGTAGGGCTTCTCCCAGACCGTGATCACCTCGAGCGGCGCCCCGTAGCGGCGGGCGACGTCGGTGGCGTGGTGCACGGCCCGGGCGGCGCTGGAGGAGCCGTCGGTGGCGACCGACACCTTGTGTTGCGGGCCCGGGACCGGCAGGGCACCCGGTGGCACGATGGTCACGGGGCACCGGGCGAGGGTGGCCACGTGGTAGGCCGTCGAGCCGAGCAGGATCCCCGAGACACGGCCGCGGCCGCTGTTGCCGACGACGATCATCCGCGCGGTCAGCGAGATCTCCTCCAGTGCCGCTGCCGGGCTCGAGAGCGAGGACTTGCTGGTGACCTCCACGGTGGGGGCCGCGTGGCGCGCGACCTGAGCGCCTCGCTCCGCCACCACGAGGGCGCCCTTGTGCGCCTCCGCCGGGGTCCACAGCCCGTAGCCGGCGTCCTGGACGTAGCGGATCCGGTCCGCCGCGTGCAGCACGACGAGTGGTTCCCCCTGGTGCTCGGCGATCTGGGCGGCGTACTCGACTGCCTTCTGGGCCAGGTCGGAGCCGTCGTAGCCGACGACGACCGGGCGGGCTGCAGGACTGCTCATCTCGTCTCCTCGCGGTTCGTGCCTGCCATAGTGTCGCGTCCGGGCCGCTCGTGCCACCGCGCGGTCGTCTCAGGCACGGCCGGTGAGCAGGTGCGCCTTGACCACGAGCAGCTCGCGCGGCGGCGCGGCGTCGTAGGGCGGCACCAGGCGCAACCCCTCCAGCTCGTTGGGCTTGCGCCGCGTGAGGGTCTCCCGGGTGACCCTCCAGCCGGTCTCCTCCAGGAGGCGGTAGTAGTCATCGATCCGCAGTCTGTTCTGGTAGCCCAGGCTGTTGTTGGCCAGCCGCCACCGGGTCGGTCCCAGGGTGAGGAAGTGGAACTCGTTGATCCGCGGGTCGTGACCGGCGTAGTGGTCGGCCAGGTCGATGTAGTGGCTCATCCGGGCGTCCTCGGAGCCCACGCGGCGGAACTCCGTGAAGATGCCCCGCAGCACGTCGGCCGGGATGTGCTCGAGGGTGTTGTTGGAGACGAGCAGGTTGGTGCCGTGCGTCTCCGGGAGGTGCGAGAGGTCGCGGGCGTCCGCGATCCGCGGGATGATGCCGAGCGGCTCGAGCAGCTCGGCAGCGGTGCTCGACCGAGAGGACCCCAGGAGCTCCCGCAGCCGCGCCATCCGCTCGGGGGAGCCCGTCCTGATCCGACCGGCGGCCTCGAGGTCGCTCAGCAGCTGCATCGCCAGCCGCACCCGCTGCGCGTCCAGGTGCTTGCCCTTGTCGATGGTGACCACCGAGCCCCCGTGGACAGCCAGCCCGAGCGGCACGATCGGGAACCAGCCCGTGCCGATCTCGACGGCCCGGGTGCGCCGGAGCGGGATGCCGCCGGGGTTGCCGAGCGCGTGCAGGTGCTGTTCGACGTGGTGCCACTTCGACAGGAAGTAGTCCACCTCCAGGGCGGGGCCGCGCAGCCTGCGCCGGATGCCGTCGTCCAGCATGGCGGCGCCGGGCGCGACAGCGAGCGCCCCCTGGGCGGCGGCCTTCACCCACCAGCGGTTCAGCACGCTGCCCGCCACCGGCTCACGGCTCGATCGACAGGGGCTCGCCGGTGCGCAGGGCCTCGAACAGCTCGGCCGCCTTGGCCTCGTCCCACAGCACGCTGGAGCCGACGTGGGTCGAGTAGTTGGCGTCGCCGATCGGCACGGTCAGGGACTGGCCCTCGCCCTTGGCGATGGACCGCATGGCCAGCGCCATGCGGCCGGTCTCCCACATCGAGGTGTCCTCGCCGAGCGCCATCGCCGACCCGGTCGCGGTGCCGACATCCTTGAGGCGCCAGGGCAGCAGAACCGTCCCCGGGGTGGCCATCTCCTTGGTCAGGGCGGCCAGGAACTCGCGCTGCCGCTCCACCCGCCCGAGGTCACCGCGGGGGTCGCTGTAGCGCATCCGGACATAGTTCAGCGCCTGGGCACCCTCCAGGTGCTGGCAGCCCGCCGGCAGGTCGAGGCGCGTCTTCTCGTCCACGACCGGTTCGTCCAGGCACATCTCCACGCCGCCGACCGTCGCCACGACCTCCACAAAGCCGCCGAAGCCGATCTCGAGGTAGCCGTCGACGCGCAGGCCCGTCGACTGCTCGACGGTGTCGACGAGCAGCGGCGGGCCGCCGATCGAGTAGGCGGCGTTGATCTTGTTGGAGCCGTTGCCGGGGATCTCGACGTAGGAGTCCCGCGGGATGGAGACCAGGACCGGGTCGCCCGAGTCAGGCAGGTGGAGCAGCATGAGAGTGTCGGCCCGGGAGCCCTCGGCGTGGCCGGTCACCAGGTCGTTGCGCTCCTCCCTGCTGAGGTTCTCGCGACTGTCCGTGCCGACCAGCAGGAAGTTGCTGCCGGACCCGCCCTCGGGGCGGGCCGAACCGGTCGGCGTGGCGTCGACCCGGTCGATGGAGTTCCACACGCTCGTGACGGCCCAGATCATCGAGCCGACATACGCCAGCACGAGGAGCAGCAGCACCGCCATGAACCGCCGCAGTGCGTACCGCCGGCGTCGGCGGGGACGGGGCGGCCGGCCCCCCGGGCCACCGGGCCCACGCGGGTCGCGACGGGGCGGCGCGACCGGCTCCTCGGCATACTCCCGCTCCACCCACCGCTCGTCGGCGTAGTCCTCCTCGGCGTAGCCGTAGTCGGCCGCGGTCGCACGCCCGACGGGGAGCTCCCGGGTCCGGTCGTCGCCGTCCGGGTAGGGGTCGTAGTCGGACTCCTGGTAGCCGGACTCCGGGTAGCCCCGCCCGTAGTCGGCGGTGTCCTGCCAGTCCTCGCGGCCGTCCCCGGGGTCGCGCCGGCCCCCGCTGCCGCGCGGTGCGCGCGGGATCGGTCGTGTCCAGTCGTCCTCGGGGTGGTTCGGCACGCCGACAGAGTAGGCGCTCGGGCTGGGTGACCGCTGCTCCCCACGCCGGGCCACTCGGGCTCGGTCCGCTTTCCCGTCCGTTGCCGGGTAGCCTCGACGCCGTGACTGCCCCCTTCCCGCCCGTCTCCGTCATCATGCCGGTCCTCAACGAGGAGCGGCACCTGGCCGAGGCGGTCCGCTCCGTCCTGGCCCAGGAGTATGCCGGCGAGCTGGAGGTCGTCGTGGCGGTCGGCCCGAGCCGGGACCGCACCCAGCAGGTCGCCGAGCAGATCGCGGAGACCGACCCGCGGGTGACCCTCGTGGCCAACCCCTCGGGGCGCACCCCCGACGGGCTGAACGCCGCCCTCGCCGCGGCCCGGCACGAGATCATCGTGCGGATGGACGGCCACGGCGAGCTCTCCGAGGGCTACATCGCCCGCTCCGTGCAGGTGATGCAGGAGACGGGCGCCGCCAACGTCGGCGGCGTCATGCTCGCGGAGGGGCAGACCGACTTCGAGCAGGCCGTGGCCGTGGCCATGCGGTCCCGGCTGGGTCTGGGCAGCGCGCGGTTCCACATCGGGGGACCGCCAGGACCCGCCGAGACCGTCTTCCTGGGCGTCTTCCAGCGCGACTGGTTGCGCCGGGTCGGGGGCTATGACAGTGCCTACTCCCGGGCGCAGGACTGGGAGATGAACTGGCGGATCCGCCGCATGGGCGGCACCGTGTGGTTCGACCCCGAGCTGGAGGTGACCTACCGGCCGCGACCCGACCTGCGGGCGCTGGCGCGGCAGTACTTCACGACGGGGCAGTGGCGGCGCCGGGTGATGAGGCAGCACCCGGCCTCCGTGAGCGCGCGCTACCTCGCGCCCCCCGTGGCCCTGGTGGCCGTGGTCGCGGGCGCTGCGGGAGGGCTGGTGTGGCGGCCGCTGCTGCTGGCACCGCTGGGCTACGCCGCCGCGGTCACCGTCGGTGGGATCGCGATGGGCGCCCGGCGCGGTCCGCGGGTCGCGCTGCGGGTGCCGGCCGTCCTGGCGACGATGCACATGTCCTGGGGAGCCGGCTTCCTGCGCGGCACGCGGGACGACTGACCCGGACCACACGGGACCGGACACGACGCGACCCCGCTCCCGGTGTCGGGGCGGGGCCGCGGTGACAGGCGCGGTCAGGCCAGGTCGACGGTCAGCGTCGGGCCGGTCTTCTCCTGGACCTCCTCGACCGTGACGCCCTCGGGCACCTCGCGCAGGACCAGGCCGTCCTCGGTGACGTCGATGACGGCGATGTCGGTGATGATGCGCTGGACGACCTGCAGGCCGGTGATCGGCAGGGTGCAGTCGTCCAGGATCTTGTGGGTGCCGTCCTTGGCGACGTGGTCCATCAGCACGATCACCTTCTTGGCGCCCAGGACCAGGTCCATCGCGCCGCCCATGCCCTTGACCATCTTGCCGGGGATCATCCAGTTGGCGATGTCTCCGGCGGCCGAGACCTGCATGGCACCGAGGATGGCGGCGTCGACCTTGCCGCCGCGGATCATGCCGAAGCTGGTGGCCGAGTCGAAGATCGAGGCACCGGGACGCAGCGTGACGGTCTCCTTGCCGGCGTTGATCAGGTCCGGGTGCTCCTCGCCGTCGTAGGGGTAGGGGCCGACCCCGAGGATGCCGTTCTCGGACTGCAGCACCAGCTCGACGTCGTCGGGCACATAGTTGGGGACCAGGGTCGGCATGCCGATGCCGAGGTTGACGTAGTCGCCGTCCTGGAGCTCGCGGGCGGCGCGGGCCGCCATCTCCTCACGGGTCAGTGCCATGGCTCAGGCCTCCTCGGTGGTGGCGGCGGGCCGGGGCCCCCGCGTGGTGTGCTTCTCGATCTGCTTGGCGGCGACCTGCTCGGCGGTCAGGGGCAGGACCCGCTGGACGTAGATGCCGGGCAGGTGCACGTCGTCGGGGTCGATCTCGCCCGGCTCGACGAGCTCCTCCACCTCGGCCACGGCGATCCCGGCGGCCATCGCGCACAGCGGGTTGAAGTTGCGGGCCGAGCGGTTGAAGACCAGGTTGCCGTGGCGGTCGCCCTTGGCGGCGCGGACCAGGCCGAAGTCGGCGAAGATCGACTCCTCGAGCACGTACTCACGGGTGTGGCCACGGACGGTGTACTCGCGCTTCTCCTTCGGCGGGGACTGCTTGGTCACGTTGCCCTCGGCGTCGTAGTGCCACGGCATGCCGCCCTCGGAGACCAGGGAGCCGACCCCGGTGGGTGTCCAGAACGCCGGGATGCCGGCACCGGCCGAACGCATCTTCTCGGCCAGGGTGCCCTGCGGGGTGAGCTCGAGCTCCAGCTCACCGGAGAGGTACTGGCGAGCGAACTCCTTGTTCTCACCCACGTAGGAGGCGATGACGCGGCTGACGCGGTGCGCCGAGAGCAGCACCCCCAGCCCGGCGCCGTCGATCCCACAGTTGTTGGAGACGACCTCCAGGTCGGTGCTGCCCCTGGCGAGCACCGCGTCGATGAGGACGCTGGGGACCCCGGAGATGCCGAACCCACCGACGGTGAGCGTCATGCCGTCCTCGATGCCCTCGACGGCTTCCGCAGCGCTGTTGACTACCTTGTCCATGCCCGAACCCTACCGGCGGGCCGGGGCGGCGCGGAGGTCGGGGTTATGTGCGGACGGTCACACCCTCACTGACCATCCGCGGGTCGTCCTCGGCGGGCTCCGGTCCGCGGACCAGCACCAGGGAGGAGCCGGTGGACAGGGCGTGCAGCAGGTGCTGCAGGAGCGTGTATGCCGAGGTGCCGGTGACCAGGGCCCGTGACCCGGGTGCCCACTCGGCCGGGCCGAACAGCTCGCCGTAGGGGACCCGGTCGCCGTCGTGGACCAGGGCGTCGTCCTCGGCCTCAGGCTCGTCCCAGGGTGTGAACCCGTCGCCGAAGCTGGACACCTCCTTGGCCTCGTCCATGACGCCGGAGCGCAGGTCGCCGGCATACTCGCGGGCCAGGGCGGCGAGGGTGACGGCGACGACCTCGTCGGCGTCCTCGGCGGTGGGCGAGTCGGGGTCCGTGGTGACCAGCACGTCCGCGCCCTCGTGGGGGTCGAGGGTCAGCGTCGCGCCGACGGCCCAGACGGCCAGCGCCCAGTAGCAGGTGCGCCAGTGCGGGCTGGGGAGGTCGAGCAGGACCACGGAGCCGCGCTGGACGTCGAGCCCTTCCTGCAGCGCGTTGGCTGCCTTGGCGACCCAGTTGTCCAGGACACGCCGGGAGATCTCGATGCGCTCGCCGTGGGTGGGGCCGGGGCTGTCGTCGTAGTACGTGATGGCAGGCCGCGTCGGGTCCTCGCGCACGAGGTCGGTGAGCGCCTGGTGTGGGGTGAGCACGGGGTCACGCTAGCCGAGACCACCCCCGGCACGCGCCACGCACCCGTCTCTGTTCGGGGTGGGCGGGGGCGGAGCCCCTCGTGTGGGTGTGTGGTTGTTCGGGGGTGCACGGGGGCGGAGCCCCTCGTGTGGGTGTGTGGTTGTTCGGGGGTGCACGGGGGCGGAGCCCCTCGTGTGGGTGTGTGGTTGTTCGGGGGTGCACGGGGGCGGAGCCCCTCGTGTGGGTGTGTGGTTGTTCGGGGGTGCACGGGGGCGGAGCCCCTCGTGTGGGTGTGTGGTTGTTCGGGGGTGCACGGGGGCGGAGCCCCTCGTGTGGGTGTGTGGTTGTTCGGGGGTGCACGGGGGCGGAGCCCCCGTGTGATGTCATCCTGTTCCTCGTGACAGCCTCTGCCTCCCCGCGGCCGCTCGTGCGGCTGTGGGACCCGGGGCGTCCGGTCGACATCGCCGCCACCTGGGGGACGCTGCGGCGTGGAGCGGGCGACCCCACCTGGAAGATCACGGACGGCGTGCTCTGGCGCGGCATCCGGACCCTCCTGGGGCCGGTGACCCTGCGCATCGCCTCGCGCAGGTCCGAGGGGCGGATCGTGGCGCATGCGTGGGGTGACCCGGCCGTGAGCGGGTGGCTCCTGGACAACCTGCCGCGGATGCTGGGGCAGGATGACGACCCGGCGGGCTTCGTGCCGCACCACGAGCAGGTGGCGGCCGCCCTGGCGCACCGCGGCCAGGGCTGGCGCGTCCCGTGCACCGGACTGGTCCTGGAGTCACTGGTGCCGGCGGTCATCGAGCAGAAGGTGACCGGTCAGGAGGCCTTCGGTGGCTACCGCCGCCTGGTGCGCCGGGTGGGGGAGATCGCCCCCGGCCCTGGTGCCGATCTCGGTCTGTATGTCGCGCCGGACCCTGAGCGGCTCCGGCGCGTCCCCTCGTGGGAGTGGATGCGACTGGGGGTCAGCCCGCAGCGGGCGGACACCCTCATGCGGGTCGTCCGGCTGGCCGACCGGCTGGCGCCGGTCTGCGAGCTTCCCTTGCCCCAGGCGCACCGTCGGATGCGGGCGGTCCCCGGCGTCGGGGTCTGGACGGCCGCGGAGACCGCGCAGCGGGCGCTGGGAGATGCCGACGCCGTGAGCTTCGGCGACTTCCACGTCGCCAAGAACATCGGGTGGGCGCTCACCGGTGAACAGCTCGACGACGACGCCCTCGCCGAGCTGCTGGAGCCCTACCGGGGCCACCGCTACCGCGTGCAGCGGCTCCTCGAGCTGGCCGGCGCGGCGCGTCCGCGGCGTGGACCGCGGATGGCGCCGCGCACCCACCTGCCGGTGCGCTGAGGGTCGCGGCCCCAGCCGGAGCGGTCGTCTCAGTCGGCCGGGCTGCCGGTGCGTCCCTCGCTGACAGCGGGGGCCGCCGCACGTGCCACGGCGGTGCCCCCGAGCCCCTCGCTGGCCAGCGCGACCTCGAGCCGCGCGCAGACGCGTCCGGCGACGAACGGGTCGGCGGCCTCGACGACCAGTCCGTGCGGGGTCTCCCGCACGGTGGCCGGCTGCTCGCCGTGCCGGGCGAGCCGGACCGCCCGGGCCAGCCGGTCGGCATACTCCTCGGGTGCCACGGAGGCCACGCCGACGCTGTCCGCAGCAGGGGTCCCGGGCGCGACACCGAGCGCCGAGCGCACGGCCTCGGCGGCACCCAGCCCGAACCAGTCGCCCGCACCGGTGCGGACCAGCGCCCGTGCCCCGGCAGCACCCGGGCCGGTCACCGTGCCCTCGGGCAGGCCGCGCACGAGGGCTGCGGGCACGCCGGAGGCCTTGCCCTTGACGAGGTCGGCGGCCGCGGCGATCTCGTCGGCCACGGCGCGCGAGGTCACCGCGAGCGGACGGCCGTCGACGTCGGTGGAGCCACGCAGGTCGTCGAGCACCGCGACCGCGCACGCACCGAGGGCGAAGTCGGTCTGTCCGGCCCGCCACGGCCTGCCCGCGGTGTCGGTGACCACGATCCCGATGCGGGGGAGCGGCTGCCCGTAGGCAGTGAGCAGGTCGGCATAGAGCTGGCGCGCGGCCAGGTCGGGGTCGTGGGGGAGCACCAGCAGCCGGCCGTCGGGCCCGGTGTTCGAGCCGTCGATCCCCGCGCCGGCCATGACCGGCCCCGCCAGGGCCTCCACGACGCGGGTGGTGCCGGAGGGTGCACGGCGCTCGGCCACGATCCGGCGGCTGTGCCGCAGCACCGACTCCGCGCGCCCGTCGTCCGGTTCGCGCAGGTCGTGGGCCTTGGAGACGATCTTGCTCGAGACCGCCAGGACGTCGCCGTCCTCGAGGGTGAGGCCGGCGTGGGCGAGGGCGTCCCGCAGCACCTCCCCGAGGTGGTCACCGGCCGTGATCTCCGGTATGCCGTGGAGCGGGTGGATCGTGACCGGTCGCCCTGCGGTGCTCATGCGGTGCGGCGGGAGGACAGGTCGGTGGCCAGGTCGAGTGCGGCCCCCGCGATGCGGGCGGCGCCGTGGACGTCACGCATGCGCAGGTCGAGCGAGCGGACCTCCGCGCGCAGTCCCGCGGCACCTGCGGCGTCGGCGTCGTCGACCAGCCAGCCGTCGAGGAAGTCTGCGTAGAGCCCGGCGACACCTGTGGCGCTGACCTCGACGTCGAGGGCGGCCAGGCAGGCGTCGGCATGGCCGCGGACCGGGGCGCCGCCGATGATCGGACTGACACCGACCACCGGTGCCCGGGAGCCACGCAGGGCGTCCCGGACCCCCGGGATGCCGAGGATGATCCCGATCGAGACGACCGGGTTGCTGGGCGGCAGCAGGATGACGTCAGAGGTGCGGAGCGCGTCCAGCACCCCTGGCGCGGGGACCGCCTGGCCGAGCCCGGCGACCGTGAACCGGTGGGCCCGGACGGCGGCCAGGAGCTGCACCCACCACTGCTGGAAGTGCACCGCCTGCTCGCCGCCGGCGGGGTCGTCGATGACGACGTGCGTCTCGATGGGTGTGTCGGTCGCGGGCAGCAGCCGGACCCCCTGGTCCGGCAGCCCCCACCGCTGCGCCAGCCGCTCGGTGACCTGGCTGAGCGTCTGCCCCTGGCCGAGCCACTGGCTCCGCGCGATGTGGGCGGCGAAGTCGCGGTCGCCCAGACCGAACCACTGGGGCTGTGCCCCGAGGGCGGCCAGCTCCTGCTGGACGGTGTGGGACTCGTCGGCACGGCCCCACCCCTGGCTCTCGTCGACGCCGCCGCCCAGGGTGTAGAGCAGGGTGTCCAGGTCGGGGCAGATGCGGAGCCCGAACAGCGTGATGTCGTCGCCGGTGTTGCCGATGACGACGACCTCGCTGTCGCGGTCCTGCCGGACCTCCCGGAGCTCGTGGAGCAGGCCGCGGACGAACCGCGCCCCACCGACGCCGCCGGCCAGCGCGGTGACCCTCATGTGGTGAACCTCATGCCTCCGATCCTCGCACCCGTGGCACGGTTCTCGGCAGCGGAGGTGGGTCGCGGGGGCCCCGCCCGCAGGGTGGAACACCCGAGGTCAGCGCCGTCTAGCAGATCCGGGCTTGACGAACGCGCATGACACGCGTGTAATTCTCTTGTTGTTACTTGTGCTGGGTGAGGGTTTGGAGGAACCGTGCACGAGCTGGAGATCATGACATTTTTGACGAGCACCGACACCGAGTCGGACGAGGCCTCGTGGCAGGAGCGCGCCCTGTGCGCACAGACTGACCCCGAGGCCTTCTTCCCGGAGAAGGGCGGCTCGACCCGCGAGGCCAAGAAGGTGTGCGTCGGCTGCGAGGTGCGTGCCGAGTGCCTGGAGTACGCCCTGGCGCACGACGAGCGCTTCGGCATCTGGGGTGGCCTGTCCGAGCGGGAGCGTCGCAAGCTGAAGAAGCGCGCCGTCTAGGCGGCGCGCCTCATCGTGCCCGCCACACCCGTGACCCGGGTGCGCGATCGACCGCGCGTTCCGGTGGAGGACCTGACCGTCCTCCTCCTGACGCACCCCGGCGGCCCCGTGGCGCTGCAGGCCCTCGACGCCCTCGCCCTGCAGCAGCCCCTCCCCGACAGGGTCCTCCTCACCGGACTCACCGCCGACGACCCCGAGGTGGCTGAGGCCCGTGCCCACCCTCTGATCGCCGAGGACGGCGTCGAGCTGGTTGTCTGCGAGCCGCTCCCGGACCCCGACGGGGAGCCACCGCTGTGGCGAGTGGTCGAGGACGCCCGTGCCGGCCTGCCGACCGCCCCGACGCACTGGCTCTGGATCCTCCACGACGACTCCGTCCCCGAGCCGCAGGCCCTCGCCAACCTCATCGAGGCGACCCGTCGCTCCAGCGGCGTCGGGATCGTCGGCCCCAAGCTCGTGCGCGCGGACGACCCCCGCCGGCTCGTGTCGGTGGGGCACCGGGTGACCCGTGGCGGCCGCGACGTCGACGGGCACGTCGCCCACGAGCTGGACCAGGGGCAGCACGACAAGCGGGTGGACGTGATCGGGGTCCCGCTGCCGGGCATGCTCGTCCGCAGTGACGTCCTGGCAACCGTGGGTGGCATCGACAAGGCCTTCGGGGCCGGCGCGGAGGGACTGGACCTCTGCTGGCGGAGCCACCTGGCGGGCCACCGGGTGGTGGTGGCCACGGACGCGGTCGTCCGGCAGGGCGAGAACGGTCACCCGCCGCCGACCCTGACAACCAGGCGGCGCACCCGGCAGCTGGCCCTGGCGCGGGGGTCCTGGTGGGCCTCACCGTGGCGTGCCCTCGGCATCCTGCTCACCTCGATCCTCGCCTGGCTGGGGCTCCTGCTGGTCAAACGGCCACGCGAGGCCGCCGCCGAGTTCGCCGACACCGGCGCCGTCCTGGCACCCGCCCGCGGCGCGGGTGCCAGGTGGCGGTTCCGCCGCCGCAGGCGCGTGCGGCGCAAGGACCTGTCCGGTCTCTTCGCCCCGCGCAGCAGCGGGTGGCACGGCACGACCGACACGGTGCACGGCGCGCTCGCGGACCGGGGCGACCGCCGGGCTGGCGCGGCCCTGGAGACCGGGCCGGTCTCGGAGGACGCCGAGTCGGTGGAGGCTGCGCCCGCCCGGGTCCGCTCCTGGTGGAGCTGGCCCCTGGTGCTCGCGCTCCTGGTGGCGCTGGGCGCCGCCCTGGTTCGCTGGCGGGAGCTGCTCCCGTCCCTCTCGGGCCGTGGCTACGGCGTCACCGGCGGTGAGCTCCACCCGGTCAGTGCCGGCTGGGTCGACCTCTGGCACGGCTGGGTGGACCCCTGGACCGGCTCCGGCCTCGGCAGTGCCGCCGAGCCCCCTGCCTGGTTGCTGCCCATGACGGGGTTCACGTGGGTCGTGGAGCAGCTTCCGTGGGTCGACGCGTCACGGTCGCCCGCGTCCGTCACTGTCACCTGGATCCTCTTCGCCGCCATCCCGCTGTCCGTGGCGTCGGGCTATGCCGCGGCACGTGTCGGGGTGCGGGCGCCCTGGGTGCGTGCGGTGGCGGGTCTGGTGTGGGCCGGGATGGCGCCGCTGTCGGCCGCCGTCGACGGGGGGCGTCTCGGGCCCGTCATCGCCCACACGGCCCTGCCGCTGATCGTGGCGGGCGTCGTGGTGGCCGGGTCCCGCCGCCACGGCGTGCAGCGCACCACCACCACCTTCGCCACGATCCTGCTGGTGACGCTCGTGGGTCTGTTCACGCCGGCCGTCCTGCTCCTCACGTTCGTCGCCGGGCTGCTGGTCCTGCTGTTCGGCCCCGGCTGGGGCAGATTGCGTGGCCTGTTGCTCGCCGTCCTGCCGTGGTTGCTGACCGGACCGTGGCTGCGCGAGGTCCTCGCCGATCCGCGCACCGTGCTCGGTGGCGCCGGTGCCGCGCAGGTCGGCCCCACCGGTGTCGAGCCCTGGCAGGCGCTGCTCCTGCACCCGGGCGGTGCCCTGTCGCCGACGCTCTGGTGGACCGTGCCCCTGCTCCTACTCGCCCTCGGCGCCACGCTGCGCCGTGGACACCGGGGGCGGCGGGCCGGTGGTCTCCTGGTGGGTGCACTGCTCGGTCTCGGGGCCGCGCTCGCGGCGCCCCTCGTCCACGTGGGTGTCGTCCCGGCCGGTCACGCCGAGGCCGGGGAGGTCGTCACCGCCTGGCCCGGTCTCTTCCTGAGTGTGGCCGCCGCGTGCCTGCTGCTGGCCGCGGCGCAGGCCGTGGAGCTGCCCCGTGCGGCGGGGCGGGCGCCGTGGCACGCGCCGCTCGTGGCGGTGCTCACGGGCGTCGTCGCGGTCGCCGGTCTGGGCACGCTCGCCTGGACGGTGTCGTCCGGCACCGGGCCACAGCTCACGGCGGCGGACCGCCCCTACCCGGCGGTCGTGGAGGAGCAGGCCGAGGGGCCCGAGTCCCTGCGCGTGCTCGACCTGGCCGTCCGGGATGACGCGGTCACCTACCGGCTCGCGGGTCGCGAGCCCGGCCTCTGGGTGCGGGACCAGGTCGCCGAGGTCGTGCTGGCCAGCAACGCAGGTCCCCGCGACCCGGGGCGCGAGGCGCTCGCCGACGCCGTGCTGGCGCTCACCGACGACGGCAGCGCGGACGACTCGAGCGTCGCCCACGAGGCGCTGCTCGACCTGGGGGTCGGCTACGTGGGGCTGCGGGCCGCCCCTGACGACCCCCTGGTGGCCAACCTCGACGCGACCGCCGCCCTGTCCCGCGTGAGCTCCGGCAGCGACTTCCTGCTCTGGCGGGTGGGCAGTGCGGGCGCCGAGGACGCCCTGGTGCCACCGGCCCGGGTCCGGTTGGTCGACCAGGCCGACACCCCGCTCACCGTGGTCCCCGTGGACGGCCCCCACAGCGTCCTGCGGGTCAGTCACGACGCCCCCGACGGGACCTCCGCCCTCGTGGTCTCCGAGGCCGCGGGCTGGGCCGAGGTCGCGGAGGTGCGCGCCAGCGGTGAGCTCCTGGATCCCGTGCCCGGGCAGTGGCCACCCCGCTACGAGGTGTCGGCCGGTGAGGCGGACCAGCTCCAGGTGGTCCTGCCCCAGGAGGACCTGACGTGGCGGCTGGCGACGCTCGCGCTCGGGGCTCTCGTGCTGTTCCTGGCGCTGCCGTTCGGATCACGACGCAGGAGGACACCCTGATGGCTCGCGACCGCAGGCGCAGGGGCTCGCGACAGCCCCGCGTCGACGACCTCTTCTACGACAATCCCCCCACGCCCGGCGAGGAGGAGGCCGCGGACGCCACCGAGGCGTCGGACGGGGCGGAGACCGGGCAGGATGCCGGGACGGTCGGGACCGGGGCGGAGCCCGGTCACCCGGAGACGGCCCCGGTTGGCTCGGAGAGCGCCAGCGGGGGTGGCTACGCCGCCCGCGGTGACCGTGATCTCCCGGGCTCCTCCGACGGGACCTACGCCGGCGGGCCCTCCTCCGCCCGACCCCGGACGGGCGCTGCCGTCCGCTGGGCCCGAGCGGTCGTGGTGGCGGGCGCGGTGGCCGGCCTCGTGTACGCCGCCGGTGGTGTCGGCACGCTCGACCTCGCTACCGCCCTCGGCACGGCCGAACCGGCCCCCACGGCGCCGACCCAGGTGGCCGGCCTGGCGGTGGTCACCGACAGCAGTGTCGGCTGCCCGGGGCCGGGCTTCTTCGGTCTCGACGACCCGAGCGTGGCCGAACCGCACCAGGGCGTCGGTGTCTACGCCGGCACCGCCCCCGCAGAAGCCCTCCCGGAGGGGGTGGAGGCCACCGGCACGGGCGAGCTCAGGCTCGTCGGGACGCCCGAGGGGGACAGCCGCACCACGACGCGACGGGGCGAGGTGGTCCGCATCTCCGCGTACGACGCCCGGTGGGCCAGGGTGACTGCTGACGGATCCCTGGCGGCCGGACTCGGCGCCTCACAGCTCGGCTACAGCTTCGAGGAGCAGAGGTGGGGCCTGACCACCGCGGTCTGCGGCCCTGCGCGCGACGACCACTGGCTGGTCGCCGGCGGGGCTCAGCCCGGCCGGGCCGAGCGCCTCGTCCTGACCAACCCGACGGGCAACCCGGTGACCGTCTCGGCAGAGGTGCTGGGGGCAGCCGGGCCGGTCGAGGTGGTCGGCGGCAGCGGCATCGTGGTGCCTCCCGGCGGTCGTCACGTGCTCCTGCTGGACGCGCTGGCCCCCGGTGAGAAGCGCCCGGTCGTGCACCTCAGTACCACGGGAGGCCCGGTCGTCGCCGCGCTCGCCGACCGGTGGCTCGAGGGCACGCTGGACCGCGGCACGGAGGTGACCACGCCGACCGCGGCGCCGGGCACCCAGCTGCTCATCCCGGCCGTGCCCGCCCCACGCCCAGGGACGGCGGACACCGCGACCGTCCGGGTGGCCGTTCCCGGCACCGAGGCGGCGGTGGTCCAGCTGCGCGCCCTCACCGCCGACGGTCCGGTCCGGCTGGAGCAGGGTGTGGCCAACGTCGAGCCGGGCTCCGTGGTGGACGTGGAAGTCAGTGACCTCCCGGAGGGCACCCAGGGGGTCGAGGTGGCGGCTGACACCCCCGTCGTCGCCGCAGCCCACGCCGAGCGGCGGGACGAGCCGGAGGGGATCGGCGAGATGGCCTGGGTCCCCGCGGTGACACCCTCCAGCGACCTGATCGGCGCACCCCTCGCCAACCGCGGGGAGGCCGATCTGGGCCGGACCCTGTCCATGGCCTCGCTCGAGGGCGCCCGCGTCGAGGTGGTCACTGTCCGGGGCGAGCGCGTCGTGACCAGCGAGCTGGAGGTGGCTGCTGCCTCGAACCGCACCGTGCCCGTGGGCCCGGGGGTCGAGAGCGTGTGGGTGCGTCCCGTCGAGGGCTCCGTGTCCACGGCGGTGATCACGACGCTCGAGCACCCACGGGGTACGCAGATCGCTGGTCTCCCGCTGCCGGAGGCTCCGGTCACCCGCCAGCTGCGCTCCATCGCCCCCTGGTTGCCGTAGCGGGCAGCTGCGCCCATCGCCTGCCGGGTGCCGTAGCGGCGGCAGTGGCGGCCTAGGTGAGGTCGTCCGGGTCCAGGCCGAGCATGGTGGCGATCTGCTCGGCCAGGACCTCGTGGACCAGCGTGCCCAGGTCGTCCTCCTGGGCGCGTGCCTCCACCGGCCGCCGGTAGACGACCACGCGCGCCGGCAGGGAGCCCTCGGCGGGAAAGAGACGGCCCAGGGCGATGCCCGACTCCCAGGGCGCCGGGTCGGTCGGCGGGACGTCCTCGACCGCGATCTCCAGGTCGGTCAGCTCCCGTCCCAGACGGCGCTCGATGACCTGGACGGCATCCAGCACGAGATCGTCGAACCGGGCCGAGCGACTCGTCATGGCCGGCACGGGCGGCCAGGCGAGGGGGCCGCGCAGGCCACGCCCGCGACGGTCGCGCCGACGCGTGCCCGTGCCCCGTCCGGGGTGCCCACCCATCACTACCTCCACGCCGTCTCGACCCGGGCGCCAGGTTGAGCGCCCGGTGGGAGTCTGCCACCGTTCCCGGCCCACCGGGGCCTTCGCGGCGTGGTTGCCGCGCAGAACCCGACCGACGGCATACAGTCTGGGATCGTGGCCATCTCCCGTCAGTGCTCCAAGACCGCGTGCGGCAACAGTGCCTTTGCCACGCTGACCTACGTCTACGCGGAGCAGACCGCAGTCCTGGGCCCACTGGCCACCTACGCCGAGCCGCACTCCTACGACCTCTGCGACGACCATGCCCGGCGCCTGACCGCGCCGCGGGGCTGGGACATCGTGCGGCTGGAGATGGGGGAGGAGCCGCCGGACGACCTGGTGGCCCTGGCCGAGGCGGTCCGGGAGCACCGGGCGCACTCCGGGGACCCCGCGTCCCGACCGCTGCGCCCGGCAGAGGCCACCGTGACCGAGATCGGTCGCCGCGGCCATCTGCGCCTCCTGCGCGACCGTTAGGCTCGGCGCGTGACCTCAGCGCGCCTCCGGGACTTCATCAAGGCCTATGACGTGCGCGGACTCGTGCCGGAGGAGCTCAACCCGGCCGTGGCGACCGCGCTCGGCTCTGCGTTCGCCCAGGTCGTCGTGCTGCCCGAGAGCGAGTCGGCCATGGTCATCGGCCACGACATGCGGGCCTCCTCCCCGGAGCTCTCCCGTGCCTTCGCCGCCGGTGTGTCGGCCCACGGCGTGGACGTGACGATGATCGGGCTCTGCTCCACCGACGGGCTGTACTACGCCAGTGGCGCCCGGTCCGTGCCCGGTGCGATGTTCACCGCCAGCCACAACCCGGCCGCCTACAACGGGATCAAGCTGTGCCGCTCCGGCGCGCGACCGGTCGGGCTGGACAGTGGGCTGGCCGAGGTGCGCGACCTGGCCCAGTGGCTGCTCGATCGTGGAGCGAACCATGCCCTGCCGGCGGGCGACCGGGTCGGCAGCATCGAGGAGGCCGACCTGCTGGTCGACTACGCCGACTTCCTGCACTCGCTGGTCGACCTGACCGCGGGGCGGCCACTGCGGATCGTCGTCGACGCGGGCAACGGCATGGCGGGGCACACAGTCCCGGCAGTGCTGCAGCGTTCCGGCCTGCCGCTCGAGGTGGTGCCGCTCTACTTCGAGCTGGACGGCACGTTCCCCCACCACGAGGCCAACCCGCTGGAGCCGGAGAACCTGCGGGACCTGCAGGCGGCCGTGCGGGCGGAGGGTGCCGACCTGGGACTGGCCTTCGACGGTGACGCCGACCGCTGCTTCGTCGTCGACGAGCGTGGCGAGCCGGTCACCCCGAGCGCGATCACCGCTCTCGTGGCGGCCCGGGAGATCGCCCGCGAGGTCGCGGCCGGGGTGGAGGCGGCAGAGGTGGCCATCGTGCACAACGTGATCTGCTCCCGGGTCGTCCCGGAGACGATCGCCGCAGCGGGAGCCCGGGCGGTGCGGACGCGCGTCGGGCACTCCTACATCAAGGCCCACATGGCAGAGCACGACGCGGTCTTCGGGGGAGAGCACTCCGCCCACTACTACTTCCGGGACTTCTGGTTCGCCGACACCGGCATGCTGGCGGCGATGCACGTCCTGGCCGCCCTCGGGGGGCAGGAGCGCCCGCTCTCGCAGCTCGTGGCCCCCTACGAGCGCTACGTCGCCTCCGGCGAGATCAACTCGTTCGTGGAGGACACCGACGCCGCCATCGCTCGGGTCCGCGCCTGGGGTGAGGAGCGGGGCGCTAGTGTCGACCTGCTCGACGGGCTGACGATGGGCACCGGGACCGACCAGGAGTTCTGGTGGCTCTCGCTGCGGCCCAGCAACACCGAGCCGCTGCTGCGGCTCAACGTGGAGGCCTCCGACGGGGCCACGATGTCCGCGATCCGTGACGAGGTGCTGAGGATGGTGCGCGCATGACCGATGCGATCGAGCCCTGGGTGCGGGAGATCCTGCGCTGCCCGGTCGGCCGGCACGAGCTGGTCGACGCCACGGACGACGCCGGGCAGCCGGTGCTGGAGTGTGCCGAGGACTGCGGCGGCCCGGGCCAGCGACGCCAGTACCCCGTCACCGACGGCATCCCGGTCCTCCTCGAGAGCGACGCCACCACCGTCACGCGCTGAGGAGCCCCCATGGCACCGCACATCGACGACGCCCTGCTCGACGACCCCGACGAGCTGCTCCGCAAGGACAGCCGGCAGACCCTGCGTGCCCTGGCGACGGCCGGGGCGCAGGTGCGGGAGTCGGTCACCCTGGCCCAGGAGGCGGGCATCGAGCGACTGAGCCGCCTCGACCGGCCGCGCTCGGTCCTGGTCGCTGCCCTGGGCGGGTCGGCGCTGGTGGCCGACGTGCTCGAGCTGCTCGCCGAGCCCGGCTCACCGGTCCCGGTGCAGGCCCGGCGCAACCTGCCCCTGCCGGGGTGGGTCGGGCCGCTGGACCTGGTGGTCGCGGTCTCGCTGTCCGGTCGTGCGCCGGGGCCGCTGGCGATCGCCGCGGAGGCAGCCCGGCGCGGGGCCTCGCTGCTCACGGTGGGGGCGGACGACTCACCGCTGGCCGAGGTATGCCGTCGCGCGAGGGGGGTGCACATCGGCGTCGGCCGTGGCCGCACCAGCTCCCGGACGGCGCTGTGGAGCCTGCTCGTGCCGGTGCTGCTCGGCTCGGACGCGATCGGCATCGTGGAGGCGCCGGCCGGGCTGATGACCGAGGTCGCCACGCGGCTGGACGAGGCGGCCGAGGCCTACCGCCCGGCCTCGGAGTCGTTCGTCAACCCGGCCAAGCTGCTGGCGCTCCAGCTGGCCGAGACGGTGCCGATGGTGCTGGGCGACGGGCCGCTGAGCGGCGTGGCCGCGGCACGGGCCTCGTCGATGCTCGCCCGCACGGCGCGGATCCCGGCGTCCTGGGGCGAGCTGCCCGATGCGGCGAGCCAGATCGTGGCCTGTTTCGACGGGCCCTACTCCGCGGTCGGGGGCCGTCGTGCGGGGACCTACGACGCGGGTCGCATCCGGCTCGGTGACATCGACACCAGCGGCTGGGAGCCGCACCACTTCGCCGAGCCCGAGGGCGACCTCGCGGAGATCCCGCGTGGGCAGGCCGGTCGCGATATCTTCGCCGACCCGTTCCTGGACGGACCGTCCCTGCCGGAGCTGGGGCTACTGACCCTCCGCGACGCACCGGTCGATCCACCGACCCAGGAGTCGGTGCAGGTCGAAGCGCTGACCGACGCCGTGCTGATGACGGCGCGGGACGCCGGGGTCAGGGTCATGGACGTGATCGCCCAGCCGGGTCGCCCGCTGACCAGGCTGGCCGAGCTGGTCGCCACGGTGGACTTCACCGCCTCCTACCTGGCTCTGGGGCTGGGGCTCGACCCCTCGGTGTCACCGCACGTGGCGGACCTCAACGACCGCACCCGGTGAGTCGGGGTCAGGAATGGGCCGTGGCTCGCCGGCGCTGACGACGCTGGGACTGGACCTGCACGAGGAGGAGCTCTACCGGCTTCTCGTGGACCGGCCGGGACTGACGCTGGCGCAGTGTGGCGAGCTCGTGAGCAAGGAGACGGCCGCGGTCTTCCCCGAGCTCCCCCGGCGGCTGGTGGCGCGGGGTCTGCTGATCGAGGACGAACCGGGACCGACCTACCGGGCCAGTCCACCCGCTCTGGCGCTGGGTCCACTGGTGGCCGCCCGGCTGGAGGAGCTTGCCCAGGTCAGGACCGCCGTGGCCACGCTCTCCGACCACTTCCGCGCCTCTCACACCGCGCCACCGGGTTCACCGGTGGAGGTGGTGCTGGGGCGGGAGGCGGTCGCGCACCGGTTCCTCCAGCTCCAGCTGGCGGCCCGCAGCGAGATCCTCGGCATGATGCCCGTCCTGGGTGACTCGGCGGTGGTGGCGAGCGACGAGAACACGGCCGAGGCCGACGCCATCCGCCGCGGCGTGCGCTACCACGTCGTGATCCCACGGGACTGGCTCGAGCAGCCGGACGCTGAGCGACAGACCCGGTGGGCGCTGGAGGCGGGACAGCGGATCACCGTGGTGGAGCGGATCCCGGTCCAGGCCGTCATCGCCGACCGCACCATGGCCATGGTGCCCCTGTCATCGGGAGCCACCGCGTCCGAGCCGGCCGTGACGATCGTCCACGAGTCGGGGCTGGTGCAGGCGCTGGCCGCGCTCTTCGACCTGGTCGCAGCCGGTGGGTGGCCACTGGTGGCGGCGGGCCGTGCCCCCGACGACGGGGGAGACGGGTCCGGTGCCGGCCAGCTCGACGAGGTGGACCGCAGGGTCCTCGCCCTGCTCCAGGCGGGCCAGACCGACACGGGTGTCGCCCGGCACACCGGGACCTCGCTGCGCTCCCTGCAGCGGCGCGTCCACCGGTTGATGACCCTGGCCGGGGCCACCAGCCGGTTCCAGCTCGGTTGCCATGCCGTCCGTCACGGCTGGCTGCCGCCGGACCCGGACGAGCCGGGGCCACCTCAGGGATAAGGCTGACGGTGAGATGTGGCGCGTTCCCGCCGATGCCACTTCCCGCCACCGGAAGCTCTTGCCCGTCCCGGTGCTGCCTGGTGACATGAGCACACCGCGCTCGCCGCCCCGAGGCGAGCCGACGTCCCAGGAGGTATCACGTGGTTCACCCACGTCTGCGCATCGCCCTGAGCGCCACCGCCAGCCTCGCCCTGGCTGGCAGCCTGCTCGCCTCACCGTCGGCCGCCGAGCCCTCGGCGCAGGGAGAGCAGCACCGCAGCCCGATTGCCGAGAAGGTCCTGCACGACCCCGGGACCGCCGCCCCCGTGATGACCCGCGACATCGACGACACGGTCCGCCGCGGGTCGGCCGCGGGCGTGGCCCGGGAGCACATCGCGGCGCACGCGGAGCTCTACCAGGTCGACAGCACCGACCTGGTCCCGGTCCCAGGCAGCCGGAGTGCCGGGACCGACGAGGAGTCGGTCAGGTTCCAGCAGACCTACCGGGGCGTGCCGGTCTTCGGGGCGCAGTACGTCGTCCACACGGCGGGTGACGCGACAGCCCGCACCGTCGAGACGGTGACCGGCAAGGTGTTCTCCGAGCTCGCCGTCGACACCACACCGGTTGTCGGCGTCGAGGCGGCCCGGGACCGACTCTGGATGGACTCCACCGTCGCCGCGATGGACGATCCCACGATCACCGACCAGGGACTCACTGTGGTCCCCTCAGGGCGGGGAGTGCTGGCCTGGCAGTTCGAGGTGACCGGGACCGACCGGGCTGGATCGCCGGTGCGTCAGCGGGTGCTGATGGATGCCTCGGTCGGGGCGGTCCTGCTCTCCTACAACCAGATCCACGCCGCCGACGCGGAGGGCACGGGTGTCACGTTCGACGGTGAGGAGGTCAGTCTGTCCGTCACCGCCACGGAGGACAGCCGCTTCGAGCTGCGCGACCGGGGCCGGGCCATGTACGCCCGGACCGGTGGTGAGATCCACACGCTCGACGCGCTGGGGCGTCCCTACCAGGACTACGCCAACGCCCTGCCCGAGGACACGCCGATCTTCAGCTCCGACACAGCGCGGTTCGACGGCACCGCGACCAGCCTGGGAGCGGTCGACGCCCATGTCAACGCCGGCAAGGTCTATGAGTTCTTCCTGCACGAGCTCGGGCGCGACGGCGTCGACGGCGAGGGTGGCACGATGCTCTCGGTCGTCAACGTGACCTCCAACGGCAACGAGTACGCCAACGCCTTCTGGGACGGCACCAAGATGGTCTACGGGAGCTCCGACGGTGTCCCGTTCTCCAAGGCCCTGGACGTGGTGGGCCACGAGATGAGCCACGCCATCACCGAACACAGCGCGAACCTGCTCTACATCAACCAGAGCGGGGCGCTCAACGAGGCGATCAGTGACTACTTCGGCAACGCCATGGAGGTCGACGACCTCGGTATGGCGATGACGCACCCCCAGGCCGGGCTCCTCGGTGAGGACCTGTGCGCGGTCGGCACTGTGCCCGAGGAGTGCGCCATCCGGGACCTGAACGACGGGCGCCGCGCTGACGAGGACTACCGGCTGCTGTCGCTCGGCCACGACAACGGGGGTGTCCACCTCAATTCCACGATCGCCTCCGGTGCCCTGTGGGACCTCCGCGAGACCCTCGACCCGGCGGTCGCGGACCGGCTCGTCTACACCGCCCTGACCGAGTACCTCACGCCACTGTCCGACTTCACCGACATGCGCGTGGCGGTCGAGCTGGCAGCCCGCGCAGAGAAGCTCTCCGAGGCCGACCGGGAGGCCGTTGCCGCCGCCTTCGACGCCCACGGCATCTATGCCGGCTGGGAGACCGCCTACCCAGAGGACGCCGACCTGCTCCTGGGCAACACGGTCTCGGCCTACGAGGGCTACGCAGGGCACGCCGATGTTGCCGCCGTCACGAGCGGCGACCGATGGGCCACCTCGACCCTCGACATCGCTGGGTTCTTTGCTGGCACACCGAGCTACTCGCTGGTCGTCGGCACCTTTGCCCCCGGGGAGCTGCGGACCATCAACAGCGAGGGTGCCTGGGACATCGAACCCGCCATCTCCGGTGCAGAGCTGCTCTGGACGCGGGTCTCGGGGGAGGAGATGCAGGTCGTCGCCCAGAGGGGCAACGGTCTGGGTGGCACCCGAGTCGTCTCCACCAACCCCGGTGAGAGCTACGCCCCCAGCGTCGACGGCACCACGGCCGCGTGGTTGACCAGGCTCGACGGAGACACCGACGTCTGGGTCCGGCAGGGTGGGGGCGCCCCGGTCAACGTGACGCCGGAGGCAGGCACGCAGGCCGGCCAGGTGGTCGTCGACGGCAGTGTGGTGGCGTGGCTCGACGGCTCCCGCGTCACCCGTCTGGACCTCGCCTCGGGCGAGCGTTCGACGGTGCGCAGCGGCGCCAACATCTTCTCCGGGACCGACTCCCTGGCGGTCACCGACGACGGGCTGTTCTGGAGGTCGAGCGGGTTCTTCGGCGACTCGATCTACTACACGTCGCACGGTATGGAGGTCCCGGCGAAGCTGTCGCTCGGCCGCGTCTACAGCGGGCAGTTCGCGGTGAACGACGACCACTTCGCCTTCAACACGACCACGGTCTGGGGCAGCTGGGGCTACCCCTCGGGCGAGTCCGACATGCACAAGCTCCGGATCGCTCCCGCCGGGGACGTGATCGCCGGGCAGGCGACGTTCGAGCGCTACTCCTGCGGCTTCGGGGCGCAGCTGTCCCCGTCCTTCGGAGACGGTGAGCGGTTGGTGTACCTGAGCACCTCGCAGGCGCGCACCGACCTGGTCACCCGCAGCGGGCCCGCCGGGTCCTGCTGAGCCCGCACGCCACAGCGGTGCCGTCGTCGTCAGCCGGACGCCGACGGCACCGCTGCGTCGCGAGCTCCCGGCCCGTCCGGGATCAGGGGGTGAGGGGCTCCGGAGAGTCCAGACGCATCAGTCGGGCACCGTTGTGCCACAGGACGTCACGGAGCCAGTCGTCGCCCAGGTCCCACCTGGCCAGGGCCTGCAGCTGGTGTGCGTAGGGGTAGGGGATGTTCGGGAAGTCCGCACCGAGCACGACTCTGTCCTGCAGGTCCCGCAGCCGCGGCAGGTAGTCGGCCGGAAGCGGTGAGCGGGCCTCCACGTAGTCCGTCCCGGCCATCGTCGTGTCGAGGTGCACCCCGGCATACTGCTCGGCCAGGTCGGCGAACTCGTGGTGCTCCGGCATCCCCAGGTGGGCGATGACCAGGACCAGCCGGGGGAAGCGGCGCAGCAGCGCCGCCACCGGCTCAGGGCCGGTGTGCCGCCCGGGGTGCGGGCCGGAGCCCGCGTGCAGGACGACCGGCACCTGCGCGTCCTGCACGGCCGACCAGGCCGGGTCGAGCAGGGGGTCGGTCGGCGCGAACCCGCCGACCGTGACGTGCGTCTTGAACAGTCGGGCGCCGCGCTCCAGCGCCTCCAGCACGTAGCTGGCCGCCCCGGGCTCGGGGAAGAACGTGGCCGAGTGGACGGCCTCCGGGACCCGCGCCGCGAAGTCGGTGCACCAGTCGTTGAGCCAGGCCGCCATGCCGGGCCGGTGGGCGTAGGTGAGCGAGGGGATGGCGCGCAGCCCCAGCTCCCGGACCCGGTCCAGCCGCTCCGCCTCGGGAAGCCGGTAGTGGATCGGCCAGTCGCCCGCCGCCGACCAGCCGTGGGCGTCGAAGTGTGCCCAGACCTTGGTGAGCACCCGCTCGGGCAGGAAGTGCACATGGATGTCGGCGAGCCCGGGCAGGCCCAGGGAGGTCACCCAGGCGGCGACCTCGGCGTCGGTGCCGGGCCCGGCACCCGGATCGGTCATGTGGTCGATCGGCACAGCCCCGAGTATGCCGTGGGGCCGGGTCGGTGAGTCGGACCGGGCCGGACCGCGGATCCGGGGCACCGGGGGAGATACCGTGTCCCCACGCCCACAAGGAGGTCCGCGTGCCCGACGAGGCCGTTCCCGCGCCCGACCAGCCGGCACCCCGGCATACCGCCCAGCGCCCGCTCGAGGAGGGGATCGAGCGGGACTTTGCCCGCAACCTGTCCTACGGGGAGTACCTCGACCTGGGACGGGTCCTGTCGGCCCAGCACCCCCGCTCGGTGCCCACCCGGCACGACGAGCTCCTCTTCATCATCCAGCACCAGACCTCCGAGCTCTGGCTCAAGCTGATGCTGCACGAGCTGCGCTCGGCCCGCGACCTGATCCGGGCCGACCAGCCGCGGCCGGCGCTCAAGCGGCTCGCCCGGGTCAAGCACATCCAGACGGTGCTCACCGAGCAGTGGACGGTCCTGGCCACGCTGACGCCCAGCGAGTACGCAGAGTTCCGCTCGTTCCTGGCGACCGGGTCGGGGTTCCAGTCCTGGCAGTACCGCTCCGTGGAGTTCCTGCTCGGCAACAAGAACGCCGAGATGCTGCGCGTCTTCGAGCACGACCCCGCGGTGCACGCCGAGCTGTCCACGTTGCTGCGCGAGCCCAGCCTGTATGACGAGGTGCTGGCCTGGCTGGCCCGCCAGGGCTATGCGGTGCCCGGCGAGCTGCTCGACCGTGACTGGTCGCGCCCGCACGAGGAGAACGAGGGGCTCGTCGAGCTCTTCGGGCAGATCTATGCCGCCCCGCAGGACCACTGGGGCGTCTACGAGATGTGCGAGGAGCTGGTGGACGTCGAGGACAACTTCCAGTTCTGGCGGTTCCGGCACCTCAAGACGGTGGAGCGGATCATCGGGTCCAAGCGGGGGACCGGGGGTTCCTCGGGTGTGCCGTTCCTGCGGCGGGCACTGGAGCTGACGTTCTTCCCCGAGCTGTATGCCGTGCGGTCCCGGATCCAGGACGTCGAGCCGGAGGGCTACCACCATGACTGAGCAGCTCACCGACTGGGAGGCCGTGGCCGCCGAGCTGGACGCGGCGGATCCGCTCGCGGGCTTCGTGGACCGGTTCGAACCGGCCGAGGGCCTCCTCGCCTACTTCGACGGCAACTCCCTGGGTCGGCCGGTGCGCGGCACCGCGCAGGAGATGGCGCGCTTCGTCGAGCAGGACTGGGGCACCAGTCTGATCCGGGGCTGGGACGAGGCGTGGCTGCGGTGGCCGCAGGAGACCGGCGACCTGGTGGCCTCCGCGGCGCTCGGCGCCGCGCCCGGCCAGACGGTCGTCGCCGACTCGACCACCGTCATGCTCTACAAGGTGCTCCGCGGGCTGGCCGACGCGCAGGTGGCCGCGGAGCCGGCCCGCACCCAGATCGTGCTGGACACCGACAACTTCCCGACCGACCGGTATGTCGCCGAGGGCGTGGCGGCCGAACGCGGGATGGAGCTGGTCTGGATCGATGCGGACCCGGCCTCCGGAGTGACGAGCGACCAGGTGGCCGAGGTGCTGGGGGAACGCACAGCCGTCGTGCTCCTGAGCCACGTCGCCTACCGGTCCGGCTACCTGGCGGACGCGCCCACGATCACCGACCTCGTCCACCGCGCCGGCGGGCTGGTGCTGTGGGACCTGTGCCACTCGGCCGGCTCGGTGCCGCTGGCCCTGGACGACTGGGGAGTCGACGCCGCCGTCGGCTGCACCTACAAGTACCTCAACGGTGGGCCCGGGGCGCCGGCCTTCGCCTACCTCGCCGCCCGGCACCAGGACGCCGTGCGGCAGCCGATCCAGGGGTGGATGGGCAGGCGCGACCCCTTCCTCATGGAGGCGGGCTACCAGCCCGCCGAGGGCATCCGGGCACTGGTCAGCGGCACCCCGCCGGTGGTCGGCATGGTCCCGCTCCGGCTCGCCCTGGAGCAGCTGCGACAGGCCGGGATCGAGGCGGTCCGCGCCAAGTCCCTCGCGCTGACCGACCTGGCCTGGCGCATCGTCGAGTCCTGGCCCGAGGACCTCGGCGTGAGCATCGCCTCCCCACGGGAGCACGACCGGCGCGGTGGCCACCTGACCATCCGCCGCCACGACTTCGCAGACGTCAACGCCCGGCTCTGGGAGCAGGGCGTCATCCCCGACTTCCGGTCCCCGGACGGTCTGCGGCTCGGGCTGTCACCCCTGTCGACCAGTTTCCGCGAGGTGGTGACCGGGCTGCAGGCCATCCGGGCGATGCTGGGTTGAGGCGCGTGCCGCCGCGCCAGCCGCGGTCCGTAGTCTGTCCGCGTGGCTGACTACGACCTCATCATCATCGGCACCGGCTCGGGCAACTCCCTGGTCACCCAGGACTTCGCGGACAAGAAGGTCGCGGTGGTGGAACGCGGCATCTTCGGTGGCACCTGCCTGAATGTCGGCTGCATCCCGACCAAGATGTTCGTCTACGCGGCGGAGGTCGCGACCACGATCCGGGAGGCCCACCGCTTCGGGGTGGACGCCACGCTCGACGGGGTGCGCTGGGCCGACATCCGGGACCGCGTCTTCGGTCGGATCGACCCGATCTCCGAGGGAGGCCGCGACTACCGCGTCCACGGCCCGAACACCGAGGCCTACCTGGGCCACGCCACCTTCGTGGGCGAACGGGAGCTCGAGGTCGAGATCACCCAGCCGGGGGGACGGCACACGGTCGGGGAGCGGCACCGGATCACCGGGGACCAGATCGTCATCGCCACCGGCAGCCGGGCCACCCTGCCCCGGGCCATCGCGGACTCCGGGGTGCCCGTCGAGACCTCCGACACCGTGATGCGCCTGGAGGAGCTGCCGGCCTCCATGGCGATCATCGGCGGTGGGGTCATCGGCGCCGAGTTCGCGCACGTCTTCTCTGCCCTGGGGGTGGATGTGACGCAGGTGCAGCGCAGCGAGCGGCTACTGCACCACCGGCTGGACCCGGAGATCAGCGAGCTGTTCACCGAGCAGGCCAGGCAGCACTGGGACCTGCGGCTCAACACGGAGGTGACCGGGGCGACCCGGACCGACACCGGGGTGCGGCTCCAGCTCAGCCACGGCGACCCGCTCGACGTCGACGTGCTCCTCGTCGCGACCGGACGGGTGCCCAACAGCGACGGCATGGGACTGGACGTGGCCGGCGTGGACGTGCGTCCCGACGGCCGCGTGGTCGTCGACGAGCACGGCCGGACCACCACTCCCGGGGTCTGGGCCCTCGGTGATGTGAGCGCCCCGGTGCAGCTCAAGCACCTGGCCAACCACGAGGCACGGGTGGTCGCCCACAACCTGGTGCACCCGGAGGACCTGCGGACGTTCCACCACGACACCGTGCCGGCAGCGGTCTTCAGCCACCCGCAGGTGGCCACCGTCGGCCTGACCGAGCAGGACGCCCGCGCGGCGGGCTACGACGTCACCGTCAAGGTCCAGCGCTACGGCGACACGGCCTACGGCTGGGCGATGGAGGACACGACGGGCGTGGCCAAGCTCATCGGGGACGCGTCCACCGGTCTGATCCTGGGCGCCCACTTCATGGGACCGCACGCCTCCACGCTGATCCAGACCGTCATCCACGCGATGACCTTCAAGCAGTCGGCGCACGAGGTGGCCAGGGACCAGTTCTGGATCCACCCTGCCCTGGCCGAGGTCGTGGAGAACGCGCTCCTGGGGCTGTGACCACTGGGCTGGCCGGTTCCCCGGCACGGAGACCGTAGGATGGTCTGACCTGGGACCGGACCCGATGACCGGTCCCGCAGACCAGCCCCGCGGCATACCCGCTGCGGACACGCGATCGAGGGAGCCCCAGACGATGACGTTCGACTTCAAGGTCAAGGATCTGTCCCTGGCGACGGCAGGGCGACACCAGATCCGCCTGGCCGAGCACGAGATGCCGGGGCTGATGGCGCTGCGTGAGCGCCACGCGTCCGCGCAGCCGCTGGCCGGGGCCCGCATCGCCGGGTCGCTGCACATGACCGTCCAGACGGCCGTGCTCATCGAGACCCTCGTCGCGCTGGGGGCGCAGGTGCGCTGGGCCTCCTGCAACATCTTCTCCACCCAGGACGAGGCCGCTGCAGCCGTCGTGGTCGGTCCCGCAGGCACCTCCGAGGACCTGCAGGGTGTCCCCGTCTTCGCCTGGAAGGGCGAGACACTGGAGGAGTACTGGTGGTGCACCACCCAGATCCTCGACTGGCCCGGTGACGAGGGCCCCAACATGATCCTCGACGACGGCGGCGACGCCACGCTGCTGGTCCTCAAGGGCCGCCAGTGGGAGCAGGCCGGTGCGGTGCCGACCCCGACCGAGGAGGACAGCGAGGAGTACCACGTCATCCTCGAGACCGTGCGCGAGACCCTCGAGTCGCAGCCGACGCGGTGGACCACGATCGCCGAGGGCATCCGCGGTGTCACCGAGGAGACCACGACGGGCGTGCACCGGCTCTACCAGCTGCACGAGACCGGTGACCTGCTCTTCCCCGCGATCAACGTCAACGACTCGGTCACCAAGTCCAAGTTCGACAACAAGTACGGCTGCCGGCACAGCCTCATCGACGGCATCAACCGCGCCACCGACACGCTGATCGGCGGCAAGGTCGCCGTCGTGTGCGGCTTCGGGGACGTCGGCAAGGGCTGCGCGGAGGCACTCGCGGGGCAGGGCGCCCGCGTGATCGTGACCGAGATCGACCCGATCTGCGCGCTGCAGGCGGCGATGGAGGGCTACCAGGTCGCGCGCCTGGAGGATGTCGTCGGCATCGGTGACTTCTTCGTCACGACGACCGGCTGCTGCGACGTGATCCGTCCCGAGCACATGCTCGCCATGAAGGACAAGGCGATCGTCGGCAACATCGGGCACTTCGACAACGAGATCGACCTCGCCGGCCTGTCCCGTGTGCCCGGGGTCCGCAAGACCGAGATCAAGGCCCAGGTGCACGAGTGGACCCTGCCCGCACAGGACGCGGACGGCGAGAGCCCCGCCCGCGGGGAGCGCTCGATCATCGTGCTGTCGGAGGGGCGCCTGCTCAACCTGGGCAACGCCACGGGCCACCCGAGCTTCGTCATGTCCAACTCCTTCGCCAACCAGACCCTGGCCCAGATCGAGCTGTTCACCCGGCCCGACGAGTACCCCGTCGGCGTCCATGTCCTGCCCAAGCGGCTCGACGAGGAGGTCGCCCGCCTGCACCTGGGGGCACTGGGGGTCGACCTCACCGAGCTGACCAAGAAGCAGGCCGAGTACCTCGGCCTGGACGCCTCCGGCCCGTTCAAGCCGGAGCACTACCGTTACTGAGGTTGATGAGTGAACGCACGCGTACTGGTAGTCGATGATGATCAGGCCCTGGCCGAGATGCTCGGCATCGTGCTGCGCAAGGAGGGGCTGGAAGTAGCCCACTGCGCGGACGGCGGGCGTGCCGTGGCGCTCTTCCGCGAGTTCCGCCCCGACCTGGTGCTGCTGGACGTCATGCTGCCCACCCTCAGCGGCGTCGAGGTGTGCCGTCACCTGCGCGCCGAGTCCGGCGTCCCGATCGTGATGCTGACGGCGCGCACCGACACCAAGGACGTGGTGGCCGGGCTGGAGGCCGGCGCGGACGACTACGTCGTCAAGCCGTTCAAGCCCCAGGAGCTGCTGGCCCGCATCCGCGCCCGGCTGCGGCGCAGCGACCGTCGTGAGCCCTCGCAGCTGGCCGTCGGTGACCTGGTCGTCGACGTCGCCGGACACACCGTCAAGCGGGACGGCGAGGAGCTGCCCCTCACGCCGCTCGAGTTCGACCTGCTCGTGGCGCTGGCCGGGCGACCCAACCACGTCTTCGACCGGGAGTCGCTGCTAGAGAAGGTCTGGGGCTACCGGCACGCCGGCGACACCCGTCTGGTGAACGTCCACGTGCAGCGCCTGCGGGCCAAGATCGAGAAGGACCCGGAGAACCCGCAGATCGTGCTGACGGTCCGCGGCGTCGGATACAAGGCCGGGCCGGCCTGAGGACATGAGCACCCCCGCGCACGGAGGAGGGGGAGTGGTGGCCTGGTGGCGCTCCTCCCTCCGGCTGCGGGTGATCGTCGCCACGATGCTGCTCGGCACCACGGTCACGACGCTGATCGGGACCGTCCTCTTCGCCCAGGTCGCCGAGGGCCTGGTGCACCAGGCAGTCTCTGCGGCGACGGTCGACGCGGCGCAGGAGGTGCGCAACGCGCAGGAGCGCTTCGATGCGGTGCCCCGCAGCGACGACACGAGCCTCAACGCCACCACCAACGAGATCGTCGGGCAGATCACGCCCGCCGACCAGTCGCTCCGTCGGACGGTGCTGACCCGGAGCCTGGACAACGACCGGGACGCCAAGATCACCACGCTGGCCTCCAGCGACCTCGACCTGGACGACATCCCGACCGCCCTGGCCGAGGCCCTGCGCGATGACCCCAGCAACCAGCAGGTGATGGTCACCGACGTCAACCTGGCCACCTCCGACCGGCCCGTCCCCTCGGTCATCGTCGGGTCCCGGGTCGACATCTCCCGGGCCGGGCCGCACGACCTCTACCTGATCTACCCGATGGCCCGCGAGCAGGCCACCCTGGACCTGATCCGGCAGTGGTTCGCCCTGGGTGGCCTCGCGCTGCTCGGTCTGATGGGTGCCGTGGCCTGGGTTGCCACGAGCATGGTCGCCGGCCCGGTCGGGCACGCGGCGCGGGTCAGCCAGCAGATGGCGCTCGGGCACCTGGACGAGCGCCTCCCGGTCCGCGGCTCCGACGAGCTGGACCAGCTGGCGATGTCGTTCAACACCATGGCGGACAGCATCCAGTCCCAGATCCAGCAGCTCGAGACACTCTCCATGCTGCAGCAGCGGTTCGTGTCCGACGTCTCGCACGAGCTGCGCACTCCGCTGACCACGATCCGCATGGCCGGAGAGGTGCTGCACGCCTCCCGGGACGACTTCACCGGCCCGGTGGCACGCTCGGCCGAGCTCCTGCACGAGGAGCTGGACCGGTTCGAGGACCTGCTGACCGAGCTGCTCGAGATCAGCCGCTACGACTCGGGTGCGGCCGACCTGGAGATCGACCGGATCGATCTCGCCGGGGTGGTCCGGCAGGTGCTCTCGGCCCTGTCCGCGCTGGTCGACCACAGCGGCTCGGACGTGCGCCTGTCCCTGCCCGAGGGCCCCGTCGTCATCGAGATGGACCAGCGGAGGGTGAGCCGCATCCTGCGCAACGTCATCGCCAACGCCCTGGACCACGGCGAGGGCAGCCCGGTCGAGATCTGCCTGGCCACGAGCGACGACGCGGTGGCCGTGACCGTCCGGGACCACGGTGTGGGCCTCACGGCGGAGCAGGCGTCCATGGTCTTCGACCGCTTCTGGCGCGGTGACCCGGCCCGCAACCGGACGACCGGCGGCACCGGCCTCGGGCTGGCGATCTCGCTGGAGGACGCCCGTCTGCACGGTGGTTACCTCCAGGTGGCCGGTCGGCCCGGGGAGGGCGCGGCGTTCCGGCTGACCCTGCCGCGCAGCCAGGCCTCACCGATCAGTGCCGAGCCGGGCCCGGTGCCGCTGGACCCCGCCCGCGACCTGGAGGTGCCCCCGGTGCTGACCGAGCCCGTGACGACCGGAGCAGAGGAGCGACCATGAGCCGTCGAGCGGGCATGAGCCGTCGAGCGGGCATGAGCCGTGGAGCCCGCCTGGTCCCGGGAACGACCGTGAGCGCTGCAGCGGCGACCGGCCGTGCAGACCAGGCGAGCCCCCGCGGGGGCGCCGTACGCGCTCGACTGCTGGCCGGCATACTGCCTCTGCTCCTCCTGCTCTCGGCCTGTGCGGGCCTGCCCACGGGCGGGCCGATCGAGCGCGGCCTGCCGGTGCGGGGCGCACCCGTCCAGGAGGTGCGTGCGCTGCCGGTCGGCCCCGAGGAGGACGCCAGTCCGGAGCAGATCGTGGCCAGCTTCCTGCGGGCCAGCGGCAGCTTCGCCGACGACCACGAGGTGGCCCGGTCGTTCCTGACCGGCGACCTGGCCCGTCAGTGGCGACCCACCAACCAGGTCCTGGTCTATGACGGGGAGCCCCGGTTGACCGTGGTGGACGGCGCGACCGTCGAGGCCGAGGTGAACGTGCGCGGGACGGTCGATGAGGAGGGCTACCTCGTCGAGGAGCCCCGCGGCACCACCCGCACCGACCGGTTCACGATGGAGCAGGTCGGTGGGCAGTGGAGGATCAGCGGCTTCCCCGAGGACTACGGGGTGTGGCTCTCGGAGATCTCCTTCGAGCAGCAGTACGACTCCTACTCCATCCACTACATCACCCCCGACACCGGACTCCTCGTGCCCGACGTGCGGTGGTTCCCACGGGGCGACGGCCTGCCCACGAGCCTGGCGTCGGCGCAGATCGGGCCGGTGCCGGACTACCTGGCGGGGGCCGCCGCCACCGGGATCTCCGAGGATCTGCACCTGGTGGCCAGCGCCGTGCCGGTCGACCCGGCCACCGGCACGGCGACCGTCGAGCTGCGGGGTCTGTCGCTCGGGGGCTCCGAGACCCAGCAGAAGGAGCTGTTCGCCCAGTTCGCGCGCACGCTTAAACAGGCACCGGGGGTCAACAGCGTCCTGATCCGCGGGGCCGGACGGCCACTGGACGTGGAGGGGCTCGAGAACCCGATCTCCGACGTAGCGTCCACCGGCTTCGACGACGCACTCTGGACGGTGCCGTTCGGTCTGTTGCGCGCCACCGTCGAGCTGCGTCCCGTGATGGCGCTGCACTATCAGCTGCAGGACAACCTCAGTGCTGATCCCGAGCTGCCTCGGGTCCCGATCCGCTGGGAGAAGCTGGCGACCGACGCGGAGGTCCGGGAGTTCGCGGGTGTGGCGGCCGTCAGTGCCGACACGCTGTGGCGGTGGCGCAAGGGCACGGACACGGTGATGGAGGGCATCGGCCAGGAGCTCACCGCGCCGACGTTCGACCGGTCCGGCGGACTCTGGGTCGCCGGCCGCTCGACCACCGGTCCGCGCGTGTGGGTCATCGCCCGGAGCGAGCCGCTGAGCCGGGCCGTGGCGCGTCCGCTGGAGACGCCGTGGCTCGAGCCGAACCAGCGGGTCACGGAGTTCCGCGTCGCGGCGGACGACCGCCGCGCCGTCATCGTCGTGGAGGACATGGACACCGACGAGGTCCAGATCGGGATCACCGGCATCGTGCGGGACAAGGACGGTCGGGCCACCGCGCTCACCGAGCCCTACCAGATCGGTCAGACCCTGACCAGCGTCACCTCCGTGGTGTGGTCCTCCCAGACCGAGCTGTTCCTGCTGGGACGTCAGGCGCAGGACACCACGGACCGGCCCTTCATCGTGCACATCGGAGGGTGGCTCGAGCCGCTGCGGCTGGTGTCCGAGGCCACCGACGTGCGGGCCGTGCCCTCGGACACCAGCTCGGCCCTGATCGTGCTCAGCGAGCAGGGGCGGATCTACACCCAGGACCGCAACGACTGGGGCATCGGCCGCAACGGCGACGACGTCATCATCCCCGGCACCTGATCCGGCCGCGGGGGTGAGGGCCGGTTGTCCACAGCCGCGCCGGGCCACCGGGACCGTCCACCGGTCACCCGGTCCGGGGACGGGGCGACCGCCGCCCGCGACAGGGTGGGGCCATGTCGGGACGTTCCACTCCGGGGCGGGTCACCGCCGCAGCACTCGGGACCGGACTCGGTGCCCTGGGGGACCTCGTCCTGCCGGCGCGCTGTGGCGGGTGCGACCTGCCCGGCGAGCGGTGGTGCGCGACCTGTCGGCGGTCCCTCGCCGTCGCGCCTGCCCCGCACCCGTGGAGCCCCACCCCAGCCCCACCCGGGCTGCCGCTCGTCTGGACCGTGCTGCCCTATGACGGACCGGTCCGCACCTGCCTGGTGAACTGGAAGGATGCCGAGCGCAGGGACTTGACCACTGTCCTCGCGCCGCTGCTCAGCGAGGTGCTGCTGGCCGCCCTGCTCACCTGCCCGGGGCGTCCCGTCCTGGTTCCGGCCCCGTCGGCCCGAGTCAACTCCCGGCGACGCGGCGACCACCCGCTGCGTACCCTCCTCCGGCAGGCCGTGCGCGCCCTGCCCCGCGCGGCACGTCCGCCGCAGGTCCCCGCACTGCGACTGTGCCGGCCGGTGGCCGACCAGGCGGGGCTGGACAGTCGCGGCCGTGCCGAGAACCTGTCGGGGGCCATGGTGGTGACCGAGGGTGCGGGCCGACGGGTCAGCGGGGCCGTCTGCCTGCTGGTCGACGACGTCATCACCACCGGCGCCACGCTTGCTGAGGGAGCGCGGGCGCTGCGCGCGGCAGGCGCCACCGACGTGCTGGCCGTCACCGTGGCGGCGACCCATCGACGGCCCGCGGCCCACTGAGCCGGTCGGCGGCGGCCGGCACCTCGTCGGTGGCGAACGGATCGGCGACATACCACCCCACCCCTGTCATTCCACAGGGAACCGGGCTAGTGTCTGGTCATGGGAAGCCCCCAGCGTCTGCAGGCCACCGGACCAGGTGGTCGACAGGCCTGTGAGAGGCGACTGGGGAACCGCCGCGAGGAGGTGGTGCCGAACGGGTAGAGGGCCGGGACAGCCCAAGGTTCAGCACTGTTCTTCAGTATGAGGAGGATCCTATGGAAATCACCGTGACCGGCCGGAAGAAGCAGGTCTCCGACCGCTTCCGCCGCCACCTGGAGGAAAAGCTCGACAAGATCCCGCAGCTGGCGCCGCGGGTCTCCCGTGCCGACGTGGTGCTCACGCACGAGGCCAACCCACGTCAGGCCAAGGAGAGCGAGCGTGTGGAGATCACCTGCTACATCAAGCGCACCGTGGTCCGCGCAGAGGCGGCGGCCGATGAGGACTACGCCGCCCTCGACCTCGCCATGACCCGTCTCCTGGAGCGCCTCCGCCGGTCCAACGACCGCCGCCGGATCAGTCACACCGGCAAGCACCGCCAACCGTCTGTCGCCGAGGCGACCTTCGGCCTACCCACAGATCCACTGCCGATGCCGGCCCACTCCGAGATGTCCGCCAACGGGGTGCCCATGGACAAGGAGGAGGCGGTCGCGCAGGCCCTCGGCACCGAGGGCAACAGCCCGATCGAGCTGCGGGAGAAGGTGCACCCCTCCGAGCCCATGTCCGTGGGCCAGGCCCTCAACGAGATGGAGCTGGTGGGGCACGACTTCTACCTCTTCCACGACACCGAGACCGACCAACCGAGCGTGGTGTACCGCCGACGCGGGTGGTCCTACGGAGTGCTGCGACTGGACAGCTCCGGCAGCGAACAGCCAGAGTCCGCCGGGGAGCGGCTCGCGGCCGGATGAGCCGTCCCGTCGGCGCCCCTGAGCGCTGAGCAGACACCAGGCGCCCTGAGGGCGCACACAGCCACGGACGAGGGTCCCGACCACTGTCGGGGCCCTCGTCTATGTTCGGTGCATGACAGCCCAGCTGACGGCCGGACAGGCGCGCCGGATCGCCCTGGCCGCGCAGGGCTTCCTCGACCCACGTCCCGAGCGGGCGACGATGCGGCACCTCCAACGCGTCATCGACCGGCTGCAGGTCGTGCAGATCGACAGCGTCAACGTGGTGACCCGTAGCCAGTACCTCCCGTTCTACTCCCGTCTCGGCCCCTACGACACCGCCCTGCTGGACCGCGCCCGCGACGGCAACGGTCCGCGGTCCCGCACACCCAGGAGGCTCGTGGAGTCCTGGGCCCACGTGGCCAGCCTCATCCCGCCCGAGACCTGGCCGTTCCTCGGTTTCCGGATGGCGCGGGCTGTCGAGGACTCCTGGAGCCGGCGTGTCGTGCGCGAGCACCCGGGTGTGCTGGAGCGGGTGCGTGCGGTCGTCCGCGAGCTGGGGCCCCTCACCGCCCGCGAGGTCGACGGGTATGTCGAGCACAGCGAGGTGCACAGCCGCGACAACTGGGGCTGGAACTGGTCGCTGGTCAAGGAGTGCCTGGAGCACCTGTTCTGGGCGGGCGAGATCGTCAGTTCCGGGCGCAACGCCCAGTTCGAGAGGCGCTATGCCGACCCGTCGTTCGTGCTGCCGTCCGAGGTGCTCGCCCGGGCGCCGGGACAGCCCGACGCACCCGACCTCCGCGAGTCCGGGCTCGAGCTCATGAGGCGTGCCGTGCGCGCACACGGCATCGGCACGGCGGCGGACCTGCGCGACTACTTCCGCCTCCGCCAGTCCATGGCCGGGCCGGCTCTCACCGAGCTGGTCCGACTGGGTGAGGTCGAGCAGGTGGCTGTCCGCGGCTGGGACCAGCCGGCCTACCTCGACGCTGCGGCCCGACGTCCCCGGGCGGTGGAGACGCGTGCCCTCCTGAGCCCGTTCGACTCGCTGGTCTGGGAGCGGACACGCACGGAGCGGATCTTCGGCTTCCGCTACCGCATCGAGATCTATGTGCCCGAGCCACAACGTGTCTTCGGCTACTACGTGCTGCCCTTCCTGTGGGGTGACCAGCTGGTGGGTCGGGTCGACGTCAAGGCGGACCGGGCAGCGGGCCGCCTCGTGGTGCGGCGCCTGCACCTTGAGCCGGGTGCGCCGGCCGGGTCGCGGCATGCGCTCGGGGAGGAGCTCGTCCAGCTGGCGGGCTGGCTCGGTCTGGAGCGGGTCGAGGACCAGTCGTGAGGCACGCGGCCGTCGCCGGCAGGGCGCGCGGGGCCACTCGGGTTTCGGGGGAGCGGCCCCGACGATTAGCCTTGGCCTGAGGTCCGCGTGCGGTTCACGCGGTCACCACGACGCGTCAGGAGACTCCGTGCCCAAGTTCTTCGAGAAGATGCTCCGCGCCGGTGAGGGCAAGACCCTGCGCCGGCTGGAGGTCATCGCTCAGCAGGTGAATGCCCTGGAGGAGGACTTCCAGGGACTCACCGACGCCGAGCTGCGCGAGGAGACCGACAAGTTCCGGGCCCGGCTGAAGGACGGCGAGACGCTCGACCAGCTGCTGCCGGAGGCCTTCGCAGCGGTGCGCGAGGCGGCCTCACGCACGATCGGCAAGCGCCACTTCGACGTGCAGCTCATGGGTGGTGCCGCGCTCCACCAGGGCAATGTGGCGGAGATGAAGACCGGTGAGGGCAAGACCCTCGTGGCGACCCTGCCGTCCTACCTCAACGCGCTCACCGGCGAGGGCGTCCACGTCGTCACGGTCAACGACTACCTGGCGGAGTACCAGGCGGAGCTCATGGGCCGCGTCCACCGCTCGCTGGGCCTGGAGGTCGGCGTCATCCTGTCCCGGATGACCCCCGAGCAGCGACGCGCGGAGTACGCCAAGGACATCACCTACGGCACGAACAACGAGTTCGGCTTCGACTACCTGCGTGACAACATGGCGATGGCCACCAAGGACCTCGTGCAGCGCGGTCACCACTACGCGATCGTGGACGAGGTCGACTCGATCCTCATCGACGAGGCTCGCACCCCGCTCATCATCTCCGGTCCGGCCGACGGGTCGCCACGCTGGTACACCGAGTTCGCCACGATCGCCAAGCGCCTGACCCGCGGCGAGGACGGCTCTGGTGACTACGAGGTCGACGAGAAGAAGCGCACCGTGGGGGTGTTGGAGTCCGGCATCGAGAAGGTGGAGGACTACCTCGGCATCGACAACCTCTACGAGAGCGCGAACACACCGCTGATCGGCTACCTGAACAACGCCCTGAAGGCCAAGGAGCTGTTCAAGGCGGACAAGGACTACGTCAACGTCGACGGACAGATCATGATCGTCGACGAGCACACCGGCCGGATGCTGGCCGGGCGCCGCTACAACGAGGGCATGCACCAGGCGATCGAGGCCAAGGAGGGAGTGGAGATCAAGAACGAGAACCAGACCCTGGCGACGGTGACCCTGCAGAACTACTTCCGGATGTACGAGAAGCTCGCCGGCATGACCGGCACCGCCCAGACCGAGGCGGCCGAGCTGCACCAGATCTACAAGGTGGGCGTGGTCTCCATCCCCACCAACCGGCCGATGATCCGCAAGGACCAGTCGGACCTCATCTACCGCACCGAGGCGGCCAAGTTCGCCGCGGTGGTGGAGGACATCGCCGAGCGCCACGAGAAGGGCCAGCCGGTCCTGGTGGGCACGACGTCGGTGGAGAAGTCCGAGCGGCTGTCCGAGCAGCTGCGACGCCGGGGGATCCCGCACGAGGTGCTCAACGCCAAGCAGCACGCTCGGGAGGCGGCCATTGTCGCCGACGCCGGTCGCAAGGGCGCGGTGACCGTCGCCACCAACATGGCCGGCCGTGGCACCGACATCATGCTGGGCGGCAACCCCGAGTTCCGCGCCGTGGCCGAGCTGAGGGCCAGGGGGCTGGACCCCGCCGAGACCCCGGAGGAGTACGAAGCGGCCTGGGACGAGGCGCTCGCCGCGGCCGAGGCGGCCGTGAAGGAGGAGTACCAGGAGGTTCACGACCTCGGGGGCCTGTACGTCCTCGGCACCGAGCGGCACGAGTCGCGGCGCATCGACAACCAGCTGCGTGGTCGGGCCGGCCGCCAGGGCGACCCGGGCGAGAGCCGGTTCTACCTGTCCCTGGAGGACGACCTGATGCGGATGTTCAATGCCGCCATCGTCGACCGGGTGATGCAGACGACCGGGATGGACGACAGTGTCCCGATCGAGTCCAAGGTGGTCAGCCGCTCGATCCAGAGTGCACAGGCCCAGGTCGAGGCCCAGCACTTCGAGACCCGCAAGAACGTCCTGAAGTACGACGACGTGATGAACCGTCAGCGCGTGGTCATCTACGACGAGCGTCGCCGGGTCCTGGAGGGCGAGGACCTCGAGGACCAGATCAGGGACTTCATCAACGATGTCGTCGGCGACTTCGCCCAGTCGATGCAGGGGGATGAGCTGGAGAAGGAGGAGCGCGACCTGACCAAGGTCCTGGCGGAGCTCCGGACCGTCTATCCGGTCAGCCTCAACGAGGCAGAGCTCGCGCAGGCGGTCGGAGGACCCGGCGGCCTCACCCCCGACGTCCTGGCCGAGCAGCTGACGTCCGATGCCCAGCACGCCTACGACGAGAAGGAGGCGCTGGTCGGTGAGGAGCGGATGCGCGAGCTCGAGCGGCGGGTCGTCATGCAGGTGCTGGACCGCAAGTGGCGCGAGCACCTCTACGAGATGGACTACCTCAAGGAGGGCATCGGCCTGCGCTCCATGGCCCAGCGCGAGCCCATCGTGGAGTACCAGCGCGAGGGCTACCAGCTCTTCCAGGCGATGATGGAGTCGGTCAAGGAGGACGCCGTCAGCACGCTGTTCCGGCTCGAGGTGAAGCCTGCCGAGCAGGCTCCGGCCGGAGGCCTCGCGGTGCCTGCCGCTCTCGCCGGGCTCGTGGACGCCCGGCCCACGCCCGCCAGTGCACTGACCTACACCGCCCCGTCCGAGGACGGTTCGGTGGAGCAGCGCCGTGGCTCGGGAGACGGCTCGACCCTGACGCGCGCGCGGGCCGCCCAGGCGGACTCGGGCAACCGCGCCGACCGCCGGAAGGCGCGCAAGGGGAAGTAGGCGACGGCGGAAACCCCGGTCGCCGGTCACCGGCTCCAGCGAGCAGTGCGCGCTCACCGCGGCGGAGCGGGCTGCCTCGACAAGGGTTGCCGCTTTACCAAATCTTGACTAACTTTACTTCCACGTAACCTCCAGTCGGGAGGTTCTCAGGGTAGGAGTTCGTCATGAAGTCAGCTCTGCGTTCTGCCTTGGCCGCGGTTGCCGCCGCGGCCCTGACCGTCAGCCTGGTGCCCAGCGCCATGGCCGAGAACATCGGCCACGAGGGGTGCACGCCCGGGTACTGGAAGAACCACACGGACAACTGGGAGGAGACCAGCCCCTCGATGACCGTGGGCAACCTCTACTCCGCCGCGCCGGCGTCGGTGTCCGGCTCCACGCTGGCCAGTGCGCTCAACGGCGGCGGCGGTCCCGGCGTCGACGGCGCCGCCTCGATCCTCGCCAGGGCGTCCGTGGCCTCCTGGCTCAACGCCGCCCATGAGGGGCTCGGCTTCCCGTGGCGCCGCTACGAGGCAGGCCTGGACGGTCGCACCGCCCTCGTCGCTGCGGTCAATGCCGCCTTCGCCTCCAGCGACCGGGCGACCATGCTGGCCCTGGCTGACACCCTGGATGCCGACAACAACCTCGGGTGTCCGCTCAACTGACCGGTCAGCCCCACAGCCTGTCGGTCCACACCGCTCGGCGCCCTGACGTCGAGCGGCGTGGACCGACGCCCTGTCAGCCCAGCTCGAGAGTCGCTGGCCGACGCGGCGTCAGCCCAGCTCGAGAGCCGTGATCAGCCAGCGGCCGTCCACACCGCTCATGCGCAGGGCGAGTGCCCTGACCCGCGAGCGGTAGCCGATGACCGCCGCGACCTCGGCCACGCCGTCGATGGGTTCGCACACGCGGAGGGCCCGCACCTGCAGGGCGCCGCCGGGTCGCTGGTGGCGCTGCCGGGCCAGGATGCCCCGGCGATCGATCCGTTCCCTGATGTCGGGCGCGACCCAACGGCTGAGCTGGGACGCGGGCCGCAGCCCGTCCATCGCCTCCAGGATCGCGGTGATCAGGCGCCGCGCCCAGGCCTCGGGGTCCGGGAGGTCCAGGCGCCGCGTCGACTGGGGGCCGAAGAGCTCGTCGTGCCCCTCGCGGCGGAAGTCCACCGCCAGGGACCCCTGGACGTAGCGCGGGTCGGGCGGCTCCGGTCGCGCGCCCGGCTGCAGCGGGGGTGGCTCGTTCTCCGGGATCGCCAGGACCGTCAGGTGCCCGGCGCGGCCGCGGGGTCTGCCCGCCGTGGGGCCTGACCGGCCCGCAGGTCCGGGCCGGCTCTGCGCGATCGGCTGCGCGCTCATGACGCGACCCCGGTCGCGTGATCCGTCGCTGGGGGAGGCAGCAGGCGCATTCCGGGCAGCAGGAGGTCGGGGTCGGCACCGATCACGTCGCGGTTGGCCGCGTGCCACCGCGGCCACTCCTGGGCGATCTGCGCGGCATCTGCCTCAGGCCCCAGGTGGTGGGCCGTGATGTCCCAGAGGGTGTCGCCCTTGTGCACCACGACGGCGTCGGGCTCCGCGGTGCCGCGGCTCACCAGGTTGATCGCGTCCCCTCCGGGTCCCGGCCCCCGGGGTGGGGACGTGGGGCGCCATCCGGGCTCGGGTGCCTGTGGTCCCCGGTCGGCCGCCGGCTCGGACCCGTGGTCGGCGGTCGGCGCACCGAGCGGTGCCGTCGCGACGGCACCGCTGCCCTCGGGGGCCTGCGCCTGGGCGCCCCCGGCGGAGAGCAGGACGACAGAGGCCGTGGCCAGGGCGGTGGCGACACGCGGTGCCAGCCCGGGGGTCGCGAGGCTCGCCGCCGTGCGCAGCCACGCCGCACGGTGGCCGGGCAGCACCGTCACCGCAGCCGCGAGCAGCACGAGGGCGAGCCATGCGGCGACGAGGCCGGCGGCTGCGGTCACGACGAGCTCGAGGCCGAGCGGGGCTGCGGCGACCCCCGCCGGCGTGAGCGCCGGGGCCAGGCTGGTCACGTGGTGCCAGCAGGCGGCTGCGAGCAGGCCTGCACCCCCGGCCCCCGCGACGCCGAGAACCGCGGCGCACGTCGAGACCTGCTCGTCCCCAGTCCCGGTCCCACTGCGTGTCGGCGGCCTGCTTCCGACGTCCAGTCCGTCCATGGTCCCACCCTCCCAAACCAGCGTCATGCGTTCGATTGCGTTCAGTTGCGGTCACTAGAAGGGTATTAGAGCGCATGCGCGGACCGTGCGCAAGAGGATCTCCGACCTGTGGACAAGGGACCGGACCCGGCAGACTGCGGCACAATCGGCCTCATGCGATGGTCCGACCTGTTCGACGACCTCGAGGCGCAGCTGGCTGCCCGGGAGGCCGCCGAGCTGCGGGGCGAGGTGGCGGAGCAGACGCGCGCCGCGAGGGGGAGCGTGCGGCTCACCGAGCGGCTGCTGGCCGATGTCGGCACCAGGGTGCGACTCGGACTGCGCGGCGGCGCCGTCCTGGAGGGCGTCCTCGGTGAGGTGGCGCAGGACTGGCTCGTGCTGGTCGAGCAGCGGTCCCCCCGGGACCACGAGGTCCTCGTGGTGACCGCGCACCTGATGACCGTCCTCGGGCTGTCTGGACGCTCCGACCAGGGGCGCATCAGTCGGGTGGAGCGTCGGCTGGACCTGCGGCACGCCCTGCGGGCTCTCAGCCGCGACCGGGCCGTGGCCCGGGTGCTCCTGATCGACGGTGAGGTGCTGACCGGGACCATCGACCGGGTGGGCGCGGACCACCTCGACCTCAGCACCCACCCCGAGGACCTGCCCCGCCGGTCGCGTGAGGTGCAGACCGTGGTGTCGGTCCCCTACAGTGCGCTGGTCTCTGTGGCACGCCGGTGACGCGTGAGCTGGGGGACCGGAGGCCCCGCAGCTGCACCGGCATCGAGGCCCGGGCGGTGTGGTCCAGCAGCCGGGTCAGTGACCGGTCAGGAGCCCTCGCCCCGCGCGTCGGCGGGAGGCACCTGCGCCTCGCTGTTGGTGCGCTCGATGGCCTCCCGGGTCTCGGCATACATGCGCTCGATGTAGTCCTCGAGCATGCTGACCTCGACCCGCCAGACGCCTCGGCCACCGATCTTCACAGCCGGCAGGGAGCCGCTGCGCACCAGCGCCTTGGTCTGCGCCATCGTGATGTTCAGGGTCTCCGCGACATCGGTCAGGGTCAGGAACCGTGGCTCCACGGGGCAGCTCCATCCGGTCACAGGAACGCCGGGGTGGCGAACCTTGACGGGGATTTTACTTCGTGTGGGTGGTCCGTGCTGCAGCCCTGTGGACAAGATGAGCGGCACCCGCTGGAGGCGCACTACCGTGGCCACCGGCAGAGCACGACGAGCGAGCACGGCTCGCGCGAGGGGGAGATGTGAGGGGCGCAGACCGGCAGGAGCAGGACCTCGTGCCCACGGCGCGCCGGCTGCGCCGGCCCGGCTGGCGGGACACCCGGCTGCTCGTGGGGGCGCTCCTCGTGCTCGTGTCCATCGCCGGTGGCGTGCGGGTGGTGGCCGCGCTCGACGAGAGCACCCCGGTGTATGCGGCGGCGCGCCCCCTCCTGCCCGGCCAGGAGATCGTGACCGAGGACCTGGTCCCCGTGAACGTGCGGATGGAGGCACCCCTGGCCCACTACGTGGACGCCACGCAGGCGCTCGCCGAGGGCACGGTCGCCCTCCGGCAGGTCGGCGAGGGTGAGCTGATCCCTGCGGAGTCGCTCGGCAGCGCGAGCCAGGCGCACGACAAGACGGTCACCGTGCCGATCGACCCGGCCACCGCACAGACGTTCACGGTCGGCACCGTCGTCGACGTCTGGGTGAGCCGGCGCGACCCCGACCAGACGGGCACGGCCTACCTGGAGCCGGAGCTGCTGCTGAGCCGCGCCGTCGTCGCACGGACCCCGAGCACCTCCAACGGGCTGGGCATGGGGATCGGCCGGGCAGCGGTCCAGGTGGTGGTGCCCGCCGACCGCGTGGGAGACGTCATCTCCAGCGTCGACCAGGAGGCCAAGGTCACGCTGGTGCCCGCACCGGGCGCGGCAGGGTGAGCCCCGCCGTGGCCCCACGGGTCCGCGCGCTGGAGGCACCGTGAGCCTGCCGCTCCTGACCGCGGTGACCCCTCGCTACGAGGCCGACCTGACGACCCGGCTCGGCAGCAGCAGGGCGGTGCACGTCGTGCGTCGCTGCGCCGACCTCGCCGAGCTGCTCGGTGCCGCGGCCGCCGGCATCGGTCAGGTCGCGGTCGTGTCGGCGGAGCTGAGGGGACTCGACCGGGAGGCGATCCGGCAGCTGCAGGCCGCGCACCTGCTGGTCCTGGGTGTCCACCGACCGGACGACGAGGCCGGCGAACGGATGCTGCGTCGGTGGGCCGTGCCGGTCGTGGTGCCCGTGGACGCCGACCAGACCGTGCTCGACGCCGCCCTCGCCGAGCTGTTGGACACCGGGGCGGGGGAGGAGCCTGCCGGGGCGACCACCGGTCCGGGCCAGGCACCTGCTGGCCCGGCCCCTCGGCATACGCAGGAGGACCACGGCGACCCCGCCGGAGGGGAGGACCCGCCCCGTGGGGTGCCACCGCTCCTAGCTGACGAGCCGGGCAGGGTGGTGGCCGTGTGGGGACCGGTGGGCTCGCCGGGCCGGAGCACGGTCGCCGTCAACCTCGCCGCGGAGCTGGCCGAGCCAGAGCACCCGGTCCTCCTTGCCGACCTCGACACCTACGGAGCCTCCGTCGCGCAGCTCCTGGCGGTGCTCGACGAGGCCCCCGGTGTGGCGGCCGCGGCGCGGGCGGCCGACCAGGGCACGCTGGACCGGGCCGGGCTCAACCGGATGACCCCCGAGGTGACGGCCGGGCTGCGGGTGCTCACCGGCATGCCCCGGCCCGACCGCTGGACCGAGCTGCGGGAGCACGCTGTCCAGGACGTCCTCGCCGTGTGTGCCGCGACCGTTCCGCTCACGGTGGTCGACACCGGGTTCTGTCTGGAGGCCGACGAGGAGCTGAGCTTCGACACCACGGCTCCGCGGCGCAACGGCGCCACCCTCGCCGCGCTCGACGTCGCCGACCACGTCGTGGTGGTCGGCTCCTCCGACCCGGTGTCGCTGCAGCGTCTGGTCCGCGGCCTCGACCAGCTCGCCGAGGTCTCGGCGGCGCCCACGACGGTCGTGGTCAACCGCCTGCGCGCCGGCGCGGTCGGCAAGGATCCCGCGCGACGGGTCCGCGAGGCGCTGGAGCGCTTCGCCGGCCTCACGGACCTGGTCCTGGTCGCCGATGACCAGGACGGCGTCGATGCCTCCGTGCTCGCCGGGCGGACCCTGCGGGAAGCGCGCCCCACGAGCCCTGCCAGGGCCGGGCTGCGCGAGCTCGCCGCCCGGGTCGGTGGCCGCGACCTCGCCCCGCTGAGCCAGAGCCGGCTGGCGCGTCGGCGAGCACGGGTCTGACACGATGGGGCCGTGCTAGACCGACTGACCCCCGTCGACTCCTCCTTCCTGTATCTCGAGGGGCCGGTCACTGCCATGCACGTCGGTTCCGTCCTCGTCTTCCAGAACCCTGAGGCGGGCTTCGACTACGACACCCTGCTCGACCTCGTCGCCAACCGGATCGCCTACGTCCACCGCTACCGTCAGCGGGTCCGCCAGGTGCCTGCCGGACTCGGCGGACCCGTGTGGGTGGACGACGCAGACTTCGACCTGGCCTACCACGTGCGTCGCTCCGGCCTACCGCGACCGGGCACGATGGAACAGCTGGCCGAGTTCGTCGCCCGCATCCAGTCGCGACGGCTGGACCGCGCCCGACCGCTCTGGGAGATCTACCTGGTCGAGGGGCTGGAGGACGACCGGTTCGCCCTGGTCACCAAGACCCACCAGGCCATGGTGGACGGTGTCCACGGGCTGGATATCGGACAGGTCATCCTGGACGAGGCCGCGGGGGACGTGGTGCCGATCGTGCAGACCTGGAGCCCCTCACCGGAGCCCAGCGACGTCGAGCTCATCACCCGCTCGGCGATCACCACCGCGACCTCTCCCCGGCGCCTGTGGGACGGCCTCCGCGCGGGTGTGCAGGACCTGCGGCACACGGGTGCGCGGGTCGCGGAGGTCGCCCAGCAGGCGGGGACCGCGCTGGTGCGCACCGCTGCCAGCCCGGCGCCGGACACGCCCCTCAACGGGCCGGTGGGCGCCGCCAGACGGGTGCACCTCATCGACCTCGACCTGGAGGACTTCCGCCAGGTCCGCCGCCGGAGGTTCGGGGCCGGGGACCTCGGCCACGTCACGGTGAACGACGTCGTCCTCGCCACGCTCACCGGTGCGCTCCGCGAGTGGCTGATGACGCGGGGGGAACCGATCAGCGCCTCCAGCAGTTTGCGGGCGATGGTGCCGCTGTCCGTGGAGGACGTCGAGGGCGAGTCCCGTGTCGGGGGACCGGTCGTCGCCCTGTTCGTCGACCTGCCGATCGGGGAACCGAGCCCCGCGATGCGGCTGCAGCAGGTCAGCTACCGCATGGGCAAGCAGCTGCGCGACGGACGCGCCATCGGCGCCGCCGGCATCGCCGGTCTCGCCGGTTTCGCCGCGCCGACCCTGCACTCGATGGCGGCGCGGGCGGCCAGTGCGATGTCGCGCCGGGTGTTCAACCTGGTCATCAGCAACGTGCCGGGTCCGCAGGACGCCCGGTTTGCCGGACCCGCCCGGCTGGAGGCGACCTATCCCGTGATCCCGCTGGCCCAGGGGCAGGCGCTGGCGATCGGGCTGACCTCCTACGACGGCCGGGTCTACCTCGGGCTCAACGCCGACCGTGATGCCATGCCCGACCTCGGCGTGCTGGCCGAGTGCATCGACTCGGCGCTCGCCGAGCTCGTCGCCGACGACGACTGAAGGAGACAGCAATGGCAGTGATCCCGCAGCAGATCCGGTGCTACCTCCCCCTCACCGCAGGCCAGGTGGAGGAGCTCCACGAGCAAGGCAGTATGCAGGGGGACCTGGTGGCCTTCGTCGTCACCGAGTCGGTGCGCGGGTCCGACCCGACCGGCGACGAGGAGTCCTGGGAGTATGCCGCCCTGCAGGACGCGGCCGCCCACTGCCACGAGGCGGGCCTGCCGGTGGTCGTCGCGGCAGCGGACGTCGGGAGGGACACGATCGAGGACTCCGCGTCCACCGGTTCGCGCGTGACCGTGCACGGGCCGGTCAGCCTGCCGCGCATCGCCTCGCTGCACGTGGGCGACGACCTGCTCGGTGAGGTGCCAACCGTCTCAGCCGACGCGGGACTCATCGAGCTCTCCTGGTACGACGCCACCGAGCTGGCCCACGTTCGTTCCCTCCTGTGAGCCTGTGATGATGGAGTCGGAATGATGATGACGGGTCTCGACGAGGAGACCCCACAAACGACTGGAGGAGCAGCCCGATGGATGCCGTGACAAGGGTCCCTGATCCGATCAACGAGCCGGTGAACGACTTTGCGCCCGGCAGCGCCGAGCGGGCGGACCTGGAGGCGGCGCTCGCCGAGATGGCCGCGAACCCGGTGGACCTGCCGCACGTGATCGGTGGCGAGCCGGTCGTCGGTGGCGGCGAGGCCATCGATGTCGTGCAGCCGCACGCCCACCACGAGGTGCTGGGCACGCTGCGCAACGCCCAGGCCGCCGACGCCACCGCAGCCATCGACGCGGCTCACGAGGCCGCTCCCGGCTGGGCGGCGATGGACTACGACGACCGGGCGGCGATCCTGCTGCGCGCAGCCGAGCTGTTGTCCGGGCCCTGGCGCGCGCGGATCAACGCGGCGACCATGCTCGGTCAGTCCAAGACCGCCTACCAGGCAGAGATCGACGCCGCCTGTGAGCTCATCGACTTCTGGCGCTTCAACGTCCACTACGGGCGCCAGATCCTCGAGGACCAGCCGATCCGGAACTCCAAGGGGGTGTGGAACCGCACGGACCAGCGCCCGCTCGAGGGTTTCGTCTACGCCGTCACGCCCTTCAACTTCACCGCCATCTCCGGCAACCTGCCGACGGCACCGGCCCTGATGGGCAACACCGTGGTCTGGAAGCCGGCCACCACCCAGCAGCGGGCGGCGTCGGTCGTGATGGACGTGCTGACCGAGGCCGGTCTGCCGCCCGGCGTGATCAACATGGTCACCGGGCACGGCACCGAGGTCTCCGACGTGGCCCTGGCCCATCCCGACCTGGCGGGCATCCACTTCACCGGGTCGACCAGGGTCTTCCAGATGCTCTGGGGACAGATCGGCGCCAACATCGCCAGCTACCGCTCCTACCCCCGCATCGTGGGCGAGACCGGTGGCAAGGACTTCATCGTCGCCCACCCCTCGGCCGACCTCGACGTCCTGCGCACCGCCATGATCCGTGGCGCGTTCGAGTACCAGGGCCAGAAGTGCTCGGCGGCCTCGCGGGCCTATGTGCCGGCCTCGCTCTGGGCCCGGCTCAAGGACGAGCTGGCGGAGATCACCGACGGGCTGCCGGTGGGTGACGTCCGCGACCTCAGCAACTTCATGGGAGCGGTCATCGACGACCGGGCGTTCGCCAAGCACAAGGACGTGCTCGACCGGGCGCGGGCCGACGAGGCAGTCACTGTTGTCGCCGGCGGCACCTACGACGACTCCGTGGGCTACTTCGTGCGACCGACCGTGCTGGAGGTGTCCGACCCCACGCACGACACGTTCACCACGGAGTACTTCGGCCCGATCCTCGCCGTCCACGTCTACCCCGACGACCAGTTCGAGCAGACGCTCACCCAGATGGAGTCCGTGGCCGGCTACGCCCTCACCGGCGCGATCATCGCGCGGGACCGGGCGGCGGTGGCGCTGGCCACCGAGAGGTTGCGCTTCGCCGCAGGCAACTTCTACATCAACGACAAGCCGACCGGTGCGGTCGTCGGGCAGCAGCCCTTCGGTGGCGCCCGGGCGTCCGGGACCAACGACAAGGCGGGGTCCATGCAGAACCTCATGCGCTGGGCCAGCGCCCGGTCCATCAAGGAGACCTTCGTGGCTCCGACGGACTGGCGCTACCCGCACATGGGCTGACGGCGACCCGCGCCGCGGACGGCCGGCTCGGACCCGAGCCGGCCGTCCGAGGTCAGGCGGAGTGCTGCCCGAACCACTCCCTGGAGAGCTTGCCCTCCAGACGCAGGGCGCGGGCCAGGATCGGGGCCACCGCGGCCTCGACCTTGCCCCCGATGAACGGCACGTTGGCCCTGAGCTCGCCCTCGACGGTGTGCTCTGTGCCGGACTCGCCGGCCGCGAGCACGACGCTGCCCGACATGGAGACCGGCGTGCGCGGGATCTCCACGTGCAGCGAGGCGGTGTGCCCACCCTCTGCGTCGGGGGTCAGGCCCCAGACCTGGGTCTCCACGACGTCGACGCTGTCACCGACGAACTTGCGGGCGAAGTCTGGGAACCCGTCGGTGGGGAGGCGGCGGCGCGTGACGACGGTGCGGGCGTCGTCCTCGACCTCGATGGCGACCTCGTGCTCGAGCGCACCGCTGCGCACGCACTTGAGCTCCTGGTACTCCGCGGTGCAGAGCATGTCGAACACCTGCTGGGGGGAGGCCGCGTGCTCGACCGTCTCGTGGATCCTCATGGCCTCACTCTAGGGGCGCTGCGGCGTCCAGCCGTGCCGAGGCGCCACGCAGGGCCCGCAGGAACCGCTGGCGCGCTGCCGACGGGTTCGTCGCGGGAAGGTCCTGGACGAGCCGTTGCAGCCCGTCGCCGATCGTGCGTAGGGAAACCTCCACCTCCCGGGCGAGCGGCAGGTCCCGGCACTCGCCCAGGTGCGCAGCCAGGCGGTGGCACTGCGCGGCCAGCGCCGAGCAGGAGGCGAGATCGGCGGAGCCCAGGTCGGCCGGCCGGCCCGACGGGGCTTCCGGTGCCCGTGCGAGGCCGGGGCGGGACAGCGTGCCGCGGCCCTGGGTGACATCGACCACGGCGTCGAGGACCCGGTCGAGCAGGTGGCACAACAGGCTCTCTGCTGCCGGGTCGCCGAGGTGCACCGGTGCACTGCTCAGCTCCTCGGCCAGGCCGAGGAGGTGCAGGTGAGGGGGCGTCCCGGACATGCCGCACACCCTACGTTCGACGGGTGACAGGGGGGAGCGTTGTCCACCGGCCTTGGACGCCCCGTGCGGCGCGCCGGACGCCCGGCCCCGGTCCCGCCGGAGGGTGGGGCGGGCGATAGGCTCGGGGCGGCGCACGCCGAGGTGCGCCGACGCGGCACGCACCTACAGGAGAATGCCTGATCATGTCGTCCGACGACACGCTGCTGGACCGGTTCTACCGTCACGTTGCGCACACCGACCTGGTGGCGCGGGAGCCGGAGGTGCGGGAGGTGATCGCGGGGCAGGTCGCCGAGCTGTCGCGCCGGCGCGAGCCGGCTCACCCCGAGGTCCGTGTGTTCAACCCCTCGCGCGCGGAGGACGGCTGGACCTCACGGCATACGGTCGTCCAGGTCGTGACCGACAACATGCCCTTCCTGGTCGACTCGGTCCTCGGTGAGCTGAGCCGGCGGGGCCTGGCCGTCCACGTGCTGGTCCACCCCCAGCTGGTCGTGCGCCGCAGCGGCGACTCCCACGAGGTGGCGGACGTCGACCCCACGGACGCCGCGGAGGGGGACCTGGTCGAGTCGTGGATGCACCTGGAGATCGACCGCCTGCCGCGTGAGGGCTCACGGCAGGACCTGCAGGACCGCCTGGCCGTCGTGCTCAGTGACGTGCGCCGGGCCTGTGAGGACTGGGCCGCGATGCGCGCCAAGGTGCGTGACCTCATCGAGGAGCTGCGTGCGGGGGTGCCGGACACCGTGGACCCCGCGACGGTGCAGCCGACGATCGAGTTCCTCAGCTGGCTGGAGGACAACCACTTCACCTTCCTCGGCTACCGAGAGTACGAGCTGATCGAGGAGGACGGCACGGAGGCGCTCCGCTCGGTGCCGCAGACCGGTCTGGGCATCCTGCGGATGGAGGAGGGGAAGCCCCCCTCGGTGAGCAGGCTGCGCCCGGAGGCGGTGGCCACCGCCCGGGACCCACGGCTCCTGACGATCACCAAGGCCAACTCGCGGGCCAGCGTGCACCGGCCCGTCTACCTCGACTACATCGGGGTGCGGAAGTTCGACGAGCAGGGAGCGGTCGTCGCCGAGCGCCGGTTCCTCGGGCTGTTCACGCAGAGCGCCTACGCCGAGTCCGTCTCCCGGCTGCCGGTTATCGGTGGCAAGGTCCGCACGATCCTGGCCCGCAGCGGCTTCGCGCCGGACAGCCACTCGGGCAAGGACCTCATGGGGGTGCTGGAGAACTACCCCCGCGACGAGCTGTTCCAGGCGGACACCGACTGGCTGGCCGACAGTGCCCACGAGGTGCTGCACCTGCTGGAGCGACGTGGCTCCCGGATGCTGGTCCGCAAGGACGAGTTCGGGCGGTTCGTCTCCGTGCTGGTCTTCCTGCCCAGGGACCGGTTCAACACCGCGGTCCGCCTGCGCATCGAGCGCATCCTGCAGGAGGCCTACGGTGCCGACACGGTGGACTACACCACCAGGGTCGGTGAGGCCGCGCTGGCGCAGGTGCACTTCGTCCTCCGGATGCCGGCCGGTGGCAACATCCCGGACGTCGACACCGCGGCGCTCGAGGAGCGGGTGCAGGATGCGATGCGGACCTGGCAGGAGAAGCTCAGCGACGTCATCCAGGAGCACGAGGAGGACGAGACCGTCGGGGACACCGCGGCGAGCTTCTCGGCGGCCTTCCCGGAGGGGTACAAGGAGGACTTCGATCCGGCAACCGGCTACGCGGACCTGGCGCGGATCCGGTCGGTGGTCACCGACCCGCGCCGGGCGATGCGACTGCACCTGTATGCCGAGGAGGGTGCACCCCCGGAGGAGCGTCGCCTCAAGCTCTACCGCCAGGACGCCATGACGCTGACCGAGGCGATGCCCATCTTCAGCCACCTCGGCGTCCAGGTCACCGACGAGCGCCCGTACGTCGTGGAGGAGGACGCCGACGACATCGCCATGCGCATCTACGACTTCGGCCTCCGGGCATCCGACCCGCACGCCTGGGAGAGCGACGAGCTGCGCACCGCCGAGGAGGTGGCCGCCGACTTCGAGGAGGCGTTCGAGGTCGCCTGGAGCCGACAGGGCGAGAGCGACAGCCTGAACGCCCTCGTGCTGGACGCGGACCTGTCGTGGCGCTCCATCGTGGTCCTGCGCACCCTGGTCCGCTACCTGCGCCAGGTCGGCTCCTTCAGCCTCGACTACCTCGAGGCGGCGCTGGTGGCCAACCCGCACATCGCGCGCATGGTCGTGGAGCTCTTCACGGCCAGGTTCGACCCGTCCACCGGGGCCGACGCCGATACGCGTGACGGGGCGGCGGCAGCGGTCATCGCCAGGATCCACGAGGCGCTCAACGACGTGGCCAGCCTCGACCAGGACCGGATCATCCGGCAGCTGGTCTCGGTCGTCGAGGGCACGCTCCGGACCAACTTCTACCAGCTGGACGAGGACGGCCGCCCCAAGCCTCACGTCTCGCTCAAGCTCAGCCCACAGGACATCGAGGGCCTGCCCGAGCCCCGCCCGGCCTACGAGATCTGGGTCTACGCCCCGCGCATCGAGGGCGTCCACCTCCGCTTCGGCGCCGTCGCCCGCGGCGGCCTGCGCTGGAGCGACCGCCGCGAGGACTTCCGCACCGAGGTGCTCGGCCTGGTCAAGGCGCAGATGGTCAAGAACGCGGTCATCGTGCCCACCGGGTCCAAGGGCGGCTTCTTCGCCAAGCAGCTGCCCGACCCCAGCGACCGCGAGGCCTGGCTCAACGAGGGCATCGGCTGCTACCGGATCTTCATCAAGGGACTGCTGGACGTCACCGACAACCGCGTGGGTGGCGACATCGTGCCGCCGGAGAACGTGGTGCGCAGGGACGGCGACGACAGCTATCTCGTCGTCGCGGCGGACAAGGGCACCGCGAAGTTCAGCGATATCGCCAACTCGGTCTCCCGCGACTACGGCTTCTGGCTGGATGATGCGTTCGCGTCGGGTGGTTCCGCCGGCTACGACCACAAGGGCATGGGCATCACGGCCAGGGGTGCCTGGGAGTCGGTCAAGAGGCACTTCCGGGAGCTGGGTCACGACACGCAGACGCAGGACTTCACCGTGGTCGGCATCGGCGACATGAGCGGTGACGTCTTCGGCAACGGGATGCTCCTGTCCGAGCACATCCGACTCGTGGCGGCCTTCGACCACCGGCACGTCTTCCTGGACCCCCACCCGGACGCCGCACGGTCGTATGCCGAGCGCCGCCGGCTCTTCGACCTGCCGGGATCCAGCTGGGCCGACTACGACCCGTCGCTGATCAGTGAGGGCGGCGGCGTCCACCCGCGCTCGGCCAAGGCGATCCCGCTCACCCCGCAGGTCCGGGAGGTGCTGGGGCTCGGCGCAGACGTGACCTCACTGACACCCAACGAGCTGCTGCGGGCGGTGCTGCAGGCGCCGGCCGACCTCCTCTGGAACGGTGGCATCGGCACCTACGTGAAGTCGGCCCAGGAGAGCCACAGCGACATCGGTGACCGGGCCAACGACGCTATCCGGATCAACGGCAGCGACCTGCGGGTCAGGGTCGTCGGCGAGGGCGGGAACCTCGGCTTCAGCCAGCGAGGGCGGATCGAGGCGGCCCGGGCCGGCATCCACATCAACACCGACGCCATCGACAACTCCGCGGGCGTGGACACCTCCGACCACGAGGTCAACATCAAGATCGCGCTCGCTCCCGTCGTGGCCGAGGGCGCGATGAGCCTGGAGCAGCGCGACGAGCTGCTGGCCTCGATGACCGACGAGGTCGCCGCCAAGGTGCTGCGGACCAACTACGAGCAGAATGTGCTCATCGGCAACGCCCGCGACCAGGGCGGCGTCATGGCGCCGGTCCACCGCAGGCTGATGGACTATCTCGAGGAGCACGCGGGCCTGGACCGTCGCCTGGAGTTCCTTCCGGACGACCGCGGGATGCAGGAGCACGAGGCCAGCGGCACGGGACTGACCTCCCCGGAGTTCTCCGTGCTCGTCGCCTACTCCAAGCTGGACCTGAAGAACAGACTCACCGAGTCCGACCTCCCGGATGCCGCGTTCTTCGAGGACACGTTGCAGGGATACTTCCCCGCGCCGCTCCGGGAGGAGCTGGGGGCCAGGCTGGACGAGCACCCGCTCCGGCGCCAGATCGTCGTCAACGACCTGGCCAACGACATGGTCAACCGCGGGGGCATCACCTTTGCGTTCCGTTGCACCGAGGAGACCGGTGCCAACGCGCCGCAGATCGCCCGGGCCTTCGTGGTGTGCCGCTCGGTGTTCGACATGGCCGGCTACATGGCGCAGGTCGAGGCCCTCGACAACGTCGTCCCCACCCAGCTGCAGACCAAGCTGTACCTGGAGTTCCGGCGGTTGATGGACCGTAGCGTCCGTTGGTTCCTCAACAACCAGTCGCTGACCGGGGAGATGGACAGCGAGATCGCGCGGTTCAGCACGGCCGTCACGACGCTGCGGCCCCGGTTGGGCACCTACCTGCAGGCCGCTGAGCGGGAGCGCTTCGAGCGCCAGGCGGAGGAGGCCCGCAGCGGTGGCGTCCCCGAGGACCTGGTGCTGACGTATGCGGGGCTGCTGGACTCCTTCTCGACGCTCGACATCGTGGAGGTCTCCGAGGAGACCGGGCGCCCGCTGGAGGAGACGGCGGAGCTGTACTTCGCTGTGTCCGAGCGCTTCCGGATCGACGCACTGCTCAACTGGGTGGCTGCACTGCCGCGTCAGGACCGGTGGGACTCCCTGGCCAGGGGTGCGATGCGCGACGACCTGTACGGCGTCCTGAAGGCGCTGACGCGCACCGTTCTCGGCAACACCGAGAGCTCGGTCCAGGGTGCCCGGGCGCTGGCGGTGTGGAGCGAGACCCATGCGGAGTCGCTGACGCGCGTGAGCCAGGTCCTGAGCAACGTCGACCGGCTGGAGACGCCGGGCATGGGACCCCTGTCGGTCGCCCTGCGGACCCTGCGCGGCCTGGTGCGCCAGGGCAGCAGCTAGTCCCCGGCGCAGCGCCGCAGGGCACCACCCGGTCTCACGGTGCGGTCCGGCCCCGCGCGGACACGACCCGGGGGCTCCGGGGGTAGTCTGCGGACGTGCCGACCCTCCGTGACGTGCTCGACCACAAGGCGGCCCTCTCGCGCGCTGACGCCGACTGGCTCCACCGACTCGTCGGGGACTGGCAGATGGTGGCGGACCTGTCGTTCTCGGACCTGACCCTCTGGGTGCCGACGGACGATCCGCCCGACGACTGGGTCCTGGTCGCCCACGCCCGCCCCACGACCGGGCCGAACTTCTACCACGACGACGTCGTCGGCAACACCCCCGACCCGGGACGACGGGAGATCCTCGACCAGGTGCTGCGCACCATACGGCCCGTGGACCCGCCCCAGGCGGAGTCGGTGCGGGAGCAGTACGTTCCCGTGGTGCGGGCCGGCCGCGCCGTCGGCGTCCTGGTCCGCCACACCGATCTGCACAGCATGCGGCAGCAGGGTGGCCTGGAGGTCAACTACGTCCAGCTCGCCCAGGCCCTGCTCCGGATGATCGGACAGGGCGCCTTCCCGAGCGAGCTGGCCCCGACCGGCGTCGGACGCGGCACCCCCCGGGTAGGTGACGGGGTGCTGCGGCTGGATGCCGACGGGCTCATCGAGTACGCCAGCCCGAACGGCATCTCGGCACTGCGCAGGCTGGGCCACACCGACCAGGTCGCCGGTGCGGACCTCTCCGAGATCGTCACCGCGCGGCTGCCCACCGGTGTCACGCTCGACGAGACCATGCCGCTGGTGCTGACGGGGCGGGCCCCGTGGGGGACCGAGATCGAGACGGTCCGGATCAACCTGACCCTGCGCGCGGTCCCCCTCCTGGACCACGGCTCCCGCTACGGCGCGATGATCCTGCTGCGCGACGTCAGTGAGCTGCGCCGCCGCGAGCGCGAGCTGATGACCAAGGACGCGACGATCCGTGAGATCCACCACCGGGTCAAGAACAACCTGCAGACGGTCTCGGCACTCCTCCGGCTCCAGTCGCGGCGGATGGGTGATGCCGGCGCCCGCGCGGCGCTCCAGGAGGCCGGGCGCAGGGTCGCCACGGTCGCGCTCGTGCACGACACCCTGAGCCACGGCTTCGACGAGACGGTGCTGTTCGACGAGATCGCGGTGCGGATCGCCCGGGCCACGGTCGAGGTCGCCTCGCAGGGCGGGGCGCGGGTGGCCGCCGAGCACCGGGGGACGTTCGGCCGCATCCGGGCCGAGGACGCCACGCCCCTGGCCATGATCCTGGCGGAGCTGGTGCACAACGCCGTGGAGCACGCCTTCGACACGAGCCGGCCCACGGAGGACGGTGCGCCGGTGGGCACGGTCGTCGTGGAGGCCTCGCGGGCGGAGGCGACGAGGGCAGGCGACCAGCCGACGTCCGCGCCGGGCGGGGACCTGCTCACGGTGACGGTGTCGGACGACGGCAGGGGGCTCCCCGAGGGGCACCAGCCGGGAACCGGCCTCGGGATGCAGATCGTGCAGGCCCTGATCGGCGACCTGCGTGGTGAGATCTCCTGGGAGACGCAGGAGCCGCACGGAACCGTGGTGCGGTTCGTCGTGCGGCTCCGGGGTCTGTCGGCAGAGAGCTGACAGGCGCGTCTGCGACGGCGTTCAGCCGGCTCGGCGGGCGCGTGCCTTCCGGCGCTTGAGGGCGCGGCGCTCGTCCTCGGACAGGCCGCCCCACACACCGGCGTCCTGTCCGGTCTCCAGAGCCCACTTCAGGCACGTGTCCATGACCGGGCAGCGTCGGCAGACGGCCTTGGCCTCCTCGATCTGCTGCAGGGCGGGGCCGGTGTTGCCGATCGGAAAGAACAGCTCCGGGTCCTCGTCCAGGCAGGCAGCGCGATTGCGCCAATCCATCTATGTGCTCCTCGTGTCATTGTCCCGGGCGCGTCTCGCGGGGCCGGGTGTCGTGCGGATGACCCGGGTCAGTGGACCCCGGTGTCTGGTGTAGCGTGAGACGCGGAACCTCGCGTGCGTACGCGTCCGCTCACGCCGCAGGGCACCGCTCTGTGCTCTGGTCGATCATGCTGTGCCAACGCAGGCCGTGAGCACAGTGTTCCCATCCTCACAGGTAGTTGAACCGGGCACAAGCGTTTCTCACGAGAAACCTCCTGAGAACACTGAGTGATGAGTCACACCAGTCCCAGGACACCGGTCGGCGGGGCGACACGGCGCTCGGACTAGGCTCATGAACCGGTCGGTCAACCGGTCTCGGGCTCGGTCGGTCGACCATACCGCACCCGACTCAGGAGGATCTCCATGACCCTGGCCATCACCAACGCGCACGTCGTCCCCGTGGACGGTGCCCCCTTCGAGGGGACCGTCCTCGTCGACGAGGGCCGGATCACCGCCCTCGGCGCGGACATCACGGTGCCGGACGGGGCGGAGGTCGTCGACGCCCGCGGCCAGTGGGTCCTGCCCGGCCTGATCGACGCGCACGTCCACCTCGGGGTCTGGGAGGAGGGCGAGGGATGGGCCGGTCAGGACACGAACGAGATGACGGACCCCGTGATGGCTGCGGCCCGGGCGCTGGACGGCATCAACCCCCGCGAGCAGGGCTTCGACGACGCCCTGGGCGGCGGCATCACCTCCGTGAACGTCAACCCCGGCTCGGGCAACCCGATCGGCGGTCTGACGGTGGCCGTGAAGACCTACGGCCGCTACGTGGACGAGATGGTGCTCCGGAGCCCGTCCGGCCTGAAGGCCGCCCTCGGCGAGAACCCCAAGCGGGTCTACGGGGAGCAGAAGAAGACGCCCTCCACGCGCATGGGGGTCGCCCTGATCCTGCGCAAGGCGTTCACCGAGGCCCGCAACTACCTCGAGAAGACGGCGAAGGGCACGGAGGAGGGAGAGTATGCCGAGGGGCACCTGGTCAACCAGGCGCTCGTGCAGGTCCTCAACCGTGAGATCCCGTGGCGCCAGCACTGTCACCGCGCCGACGACATCGCCACGGCGATCCGCATCGCCGAGGAGTTCGGCTACCAGCTGGTCCTGGACCACGGCACGGAGAGCTACAAGGTCGCCGACCTCGTGGCCGAGAAGGGGGTGCCGGTCCTGTACGGCCCGCTGATCGTCAGCCGCTCCAAGGTCGAGGTGCGGGACCGGAGTGCCAAGGCCCCCGGGATCCTCGACCGTGCCGGCGTCGCGGTGTCGATCATCACCGACCACCCGGTGGTGCCGATCGAGCACCTCACGACCCAGGTTGCCCTGGCGGTCCGCGAGGGGATGGACCGGGACGCCGCCCTGCGCTCGGTCACTCTCAACCCGGCGCGGGTGATGGGCGTCGATGACCGGGTGGGTTCCCTGACACCGGGCAAGGATGCCGATCTGGTGCTCTGGTCCGGTGACCCGCTCGACCTGCAGTCCCGCGCCCTGCGGGTGTGGATCGACGGACGTGAGGTCTACACCTACGACAGTGAGACGGGGGAGGGCTCGGTCCGGCCCCGGTGAGGGTGGCCAGGGGCGGGGGTCAGCCCTTGCCCCTGGCGCTCGTGCTCTTGCCTTTGTGCTTGGCGCCTTTGTGCTTGGTGCCTTTGTGCTTGGCGCCTTTGTGCTTGGTGCCTTTGTCCTTGGTGCCTTTGTGCTTGGTGCCCTTGCCCTTGCCCGCGTCCACGTCCGGGCCGGCGGCGACCTTCACGAGCCGGCGTCTCCGCACGGCGTAACCCTCGGGAAGGGTTCCCTCGGCCAGCATCCGGAGTGGGCACCGGGCGCACCGGGGCGTGCTGAGGCAGCACTTCTTCTTCGGGCGCCTGGGCACACCGTGAGCGTATGCCCGGGACGGTCAGTGCGCGCTGGCGGGACGACCGGGCCGGACCAGCACGCAGTCCGGGCACAGGCCGTGTCCGGGAAGGCGGTAGTACAGGCAGCAGCCGGTGCGCTTGAACTCCTCGGTGCCGTCAGCGGGCCGGTAGCCACCGCCCGCCGCGAGCCACGGCAGCTCCAGCAGTGACCGGGCCAGCCGATCGAGGGCGGCCGACTGCGCGGGCACCGCGCGGCCGATCACCCGGGCGGCGGCCACGAGCGAGGAGGCGGCGTTGCTCACGAGCACGTTGGCCGAGGTGCTGCCGTGCTCCCGGCAGGCCTCCGTCACGTCCGCGACAGCGCCGTGCACCACCAGGTCGCCGACCACGGTGACCGCCTCGCTGGTGTCGTGCACCCGGTGCCCCGCGGTGGGCTCCTTCAGGGCCATCGGTGAGGGGTTGCGGTGCGAGCCGGCGACCAGGAGCTGCTCCGCGCGCAGGTCGGGGACCCACGAGTGCAGCGCGACCGAGGCCAGCGCCACGGACCACAGCCGGGAGACCAGGCCCACCTGTGCGGCGGACACGGCGGTGCGGGTCAGGACGTCCTCGGTCGGCAGACCGGTCGCTGCCGCGAGCCCGGCCCGCGTGGCCGCGAAGCGGTCGAGGAGCGCGTCGGCCCGGAGGGCGGCCGGCAGCGGGACCAACCCGTCGCGCTCCACCTGCCACACGGCGAAGCCACCGAGGGCCGTGAGGTCCCTCGCCCGCTCCGCGGGGCCCGGAGGTATGCCGGGGCTCGCCGGGGAAGGGACGTCCGGCACACCCCGGGTCGGGTCCGGTGGGTGCGGGTTCGCACCCACTCTCAGTCCTGCTGTGCGTCGAGCACCGCGCGCGCGGCGGAGAAGCGTGCGATCGGCACGCGGTACGGCGAGCAGGAGACGTAGCTGAGCCCGATCGACTCGAACAGCGAGATCGAGGCAGGGTCGCCGCCGTGCTCACCGCAGACCCCGACCTTGAGGTCAGCCTTGGTGCTGCGACCACGTTCGGTGCCCAGGCGCACCAGGCCACCGACTCCGTCGACGTCGATCGAGGCGAACGGGTTCGCCGGGACCACCTCCGAGTCCACGTAGGCGGCCAGGAACGAGCCCTCCGCGTCATCCCGCGAGATGCCGATGCCGGTCTGGGTCAGGTCGTTGGTGCCGAAGGAGAAGAAGTCGGCGTGCTCGGCGATCTGGTCGGCGACGACGGCGGCCCGGGGCAGCTCGATCATCGTGCCGACGGTGTAGGCGAACTCCTTGCCGCTCTCGGCGAACTCCTCCGCCAGGGTCGTGTCGATGACCTCACGCATCCGGCGGAGCTCCTCGGCATAGCCGACGAGCGGGACCATGATCTCCACGATCGGCTCGCCCCCGCGGTCGGCGACCGCGAACGCGGCGCGGGCGATCGCCCGCACCTGCATCGTCGGGATCTCCGGGTACAGGAGCGCGAGCCGGACACCGCGGGTGCCGAGCATCGGGTTCATCTCGGTGAGCTTCTTGATCTGGCTGAGCAGCAGGCGGGCGTCGCGCAGCTCCTGCTCGTCGCCGCCCTGCAGCTCCAGACGCTGGACGAGCAGCGCCTGCTCGACCAGGTCGGGCAGGAACTCGTGCAGCGGCGGGTCGAGCAACCGGATCGTGACGGGCAGGCCGGACATCGCCTCGAAGATCGACTCGAAGTCCGCCTGCTGCATGGGCAGGATCTTCTCCAACGCGGTGGCGCGGGCGTCCTCGTCGTCGGCGAGGATCATCTCGCGGACCGCAGGAAGCCGGTCCTCGGCCATGAACATGTGCTCGGTGCGGCACAGCCCGATGCCCTGGGCACCGAACTCCCGGGCGCGGGCAGCGTCCTCACCGTTGTCGGCGTTGGCGCGCACGTCCATCCGGCGCACCTCGTCGGCCCAGCCCACGACGGCCGAGAAGTCCTCGTTGACCTGCGGCGGGACGAGCTCCAGCGCCCCCACATAGACCTCACCCGTCGAACCGTCGAGGGTGATCGTGTCGCCCTCGTGCAGGACGGTGTCGCCGATCGTGAGCCTCTTGGCGTTGGCGTCGATCTTGACCGCGGACGCACCGGCCACACAGGGCTTGCCCATGCCGCGGGCCACGACGGCCGCGTGCGAGGTCATCCCGCCGTGCGCGGTGAGCACACCCTGGGCGGCGATGGTGCCGGCGATGTCGTCGGGGGTGGTCTCCCACCGCACGAGGATGACGTGGTCGCCCGCCTTGCCACGGGTCTCGGCGGTGTCGGAGTCGAACACGACCTCGCCGACAGCGGCACCGGGGGAGGCGTTGAGCCCCTTGGTGATCGGCTTCTGCCCGTGCTCCGGGTCGATCGCGGGGTGCAGCAGCTGGTCGAGCTGGGCGGCCTCGATGCGGCGCAGCGCCTGCTCGCGGGTGATCACGCCCTCCTCGACCAGGTCCCGGGCGACCTTGAAGGCGGCGGGGGCGGTGCGCTTGCCGTTGCGGGTCTGCAGGAGGTAGAGCTTGCCCTCCTCGACGGTGAACTCGATGTCCTGCATGTCGCCGTAGTGGCCCTCCAGACGCTTCATCGTCTCGAGCAGCTGGCTGTAGGCCTCCGGCAGCACCGACTCCATCTCCGCGAGCGGCCGCGGGGTGCGGATGCCGGCCACGACGTCCTCGCCCTGGGCGTTGACGAGGAACTCGCCGTAGAGCTCCTGGGCGCCGGTGGAGGGGTTGCGGGTGAAGCACACGCCGGTGGCGGAGGTGTCACCGCGGTTGCCGAAGACCATCTGCATCACGTTGACCGCGGTGCCCAGGGTGTCCGGGATGCCGTGGGCCTTGCGGTAGACCCCGGCCCGGGGGTTCATCCAGGAGCGGAAGACGGCGTCGATCGCCCGCTGCAGCTGCTCCCGGGGGTCCGTCGGGAACTCGGCACCCATGTGCTCTCGGGCCACGCCCTTGAACTTCTCGACGAGCTCCTGCAGGTCCTCGATCGACAGGTCGGTGTCGTGCTCCACACCGCGCGTGCGCTTCAGCGCCGTCAGCTCGTCCTCGAACGCGTGCGCGGGCACGCCCTCCACGACCTCGCCGTACATCTGGATGAAGCGCCGGTAGGAGTCCCACGCGAACCGGGCGTTGTCCGCCTCGGCGCCCAGGGCCTCGACCGTGTCGTCGCCGATGCCGAGGTTGAGGATGGTGTCCATCATCCCGGGCATCGAGACGACCGCACCGGAGCGGACGGACACCAGCAGCGGGCGCTCCGCGGAGCCGAGCCGCCGACCGGTGCGCTCCTCGAGCCGCTCCAGGGCCTCCTGGGTCTCGGCCCACAGTGACTCCGGCCACGTGCCACCGGCCTTCATGGAGTCGATCGAGGCGGTGGTCGTGATCGTGAAACCGTCCGGCACCGGAACCCCGAGACGCATCATCTCCGCGACGTTGGCCCCCTTCCCGCCGAGCAGGCCCTTCATCGACGCGTCGCCGTCGGCGAGGTCGTAGAGGTATCGGGTGTTCTGGGCGTCGTCGCTCATGTCAGGCGTCTCCTCAGTGACGTCGTGTGCTCGGGGGACGGGCCGCACCGTCTCCATGTGGGCACACTACTGGCACCAGGAGGTGCAGGCCGCGGCCGGGGACGTGAGTTTCCCGACACCCGGGGGGTCAGCTCCCGGTCGCGGCCTCGCGACGGCGGTCGACGATCTCGATGACACGACCGGCCGCCTCCTCGAGGGCCAGGGCCGTCGTGTCGATGACCGGGCATCCCAGCCGGCGCTGGATCGCGCCGACCTCGTCGAGCTCGTCGTAGATCCGGACCAGCTCGGTGTAGCCGTCGCTCTGGCGCAGGCTGCCCAGGGCCCGGACCCGCTTCTGCCGGATCTCCTTGAGCCGCTCCGGGTCGAGGGTCAACCCGACGATCTTCCAGCGGTCCACCCGGAACAGCTCGTCCGGCGGGTCGATGCCACGGACCAGCGGGATGTTGGCCGTCCGGTAGCCCAGGTAGCCCAGGTACATCGACAGGGGGGTCTTGCCGGACCGCGACACCCCGATGAGGACGATGTCGGCCTGGGTGAGGGGGTTGGTCAGGTGGCCGTCGTCGTTGGCGATGGCGAACTCCATCGCCTGGATCCGCTTGAAGTAGTCCTCGCCGACGCCGACCGGGCGGATGACCCGCTCGGGGGCCGCTCCCGTCGCGGCCTGCAGGGCGCTGAGGGCCGGGTCGAGCAGGTCGGCGTGGGCGATGCCGCGCTCGGCGCAGAGCTGGGCGACCAGGGCCCGCAGCTCGTCATCGACCACGGTGGAGAAGACCGCCATCCGGTGCCGCGTCGGGTCCAGGTTGCGGATCACCGCGCGCAGGCCCTCGGCCGAGGTGACCCGTGGGTGCCGGATGATCCGCACGTCATAGGTGGCGTACTGCGCGGCGGAGGCGCGGGCCACCCGGGCGGCGGTGTCGCCGGTCGAGTCGGCGACGACGTGCAGTTCCAGTGGTGGGCCACTCATGCGCCCAGTATGTCGGGCGGCCGGGTCCGCGCCACGGGCACCGGGGTCGGGGACGGCGGGACGGGACTGCACGTGCCACACTGCGGCAGTGTCCGGGACCCAGACCCACCACCTGCCCGTGGTCGCCATCGTGGGGGCGACCGCGACCGGCAAGTCGGACCTCGGGGTGGCGCTCGCGCAGCGCCTCGGGGGTGAGGTCATCAACGCCGACGCCTCCCAGCTCTATCGGGGCATGGACATCGGGACCGCCAAGCTCACCGTCGGCGAGCGGCAGGGGGTCAGACACCACCAGCTCGACGTGCTGGAGGTTGTCCAGGAGGCGACCGTCGCCGCCTACCAGGCGGGGGCGCGGGCGGACCTCGCCGGGATCCGCTCCCGCGGGCGCGTTCCCGTGGTGGTGGGTGGTTCCGGTCTGTATGTCCGTGCCCTGCTCGACCTGCTGGAGATCCCACCGACCGACCCGGGCGTCCGGGCGCGCTGGGAGGCCGAGCTGGAGCGCGTGGGCGTCGCGGACCTGTTCGCCCGCCTCGCCCGGCACGACCCGGAGGCCGCGGCGCGGATCGAGCCGCGCAACGCACGGCGGATCGTGCGTGCGCTGGAGGTGATCGAGCTGACCGGCCGGCCGTTCAGCGCCAGCCTGCCGCGCCGGGAGTATGCCGTGCCGACCGTCCAGCTGGGGCTGTCGGCGGAGCGCACGGTGCTGGACCAGCGCATCGCCCGGCGCGTCGACCGCATGTGGGAGCAGGGACTGGTCGCCGAGGTCCGGTCGCTGGAGGAGCGGGGCCTGCGGGAGGGGCGGACGGCCTCGCGCGCGATCGGCTATGCCCAGGTCCTGTCGCTGCTGGACGGCGCGGTGGACGAGGCAGGGGCCAGGGAGGACACGGTCACCGCGACCCGCCGGCTCGTCCGTCGGCAGGAGGCGTGGTTCCGGCCGGACCCGCGGATCACGTGGCTCCCGCACGACGCGGACGACCTGGTCGAGCGGGCCCTGCGGGCCGTCGACGCGGGGACGACGACTGCCTGAGCCGGCGCGCGAGCGGGCGGCTGCCCCGGGCCGGACGGCAGGGATAGAGTCGGCCGCTCGACGATCCACCAGGAGAGGGACGTGTTCTTCAGAGCGCGCAGCGACAGCCTCTGAGTCGCCGCTGACACCTGTTGACCCGCGCACCGTGCGACGGGTCGGTGTCGACGTGCCCTGTTCCCGCTCGTCCTCCCGAGGTGACTCGTGCCTGCACACATCCCTGACCCCGTCCCACCCACGCCGGACCGACGCCCCCGGTCGTCCGCGCCCTCCCGGTCCACCGTCGGTTCCGTGCGGCGCCCGCGCGGAAGACCGCTGCTGCTCTCCAACGCGCTGGACGCCGCCGGGCGCCAGGGCGCTGAGCTCGCGACCGACGTCCTCGCGGTCGCCGTGCTCGGTGCGACCGCAGCCCAGATGGGACTGCTCAACGCCCTCGGCGCCCTGGCCTTCCTGGTGCTCGGCATCCCCGTCGGCGTCCTGGTCGACCGCTCGCCCACCGTCCGCCTGCTGCTCACCTCGGGGCTGGTCCGCGCGGGCCTCCTGGCCAGCGTGGTCCTCGCCTGGGCGCTGGGCGGTCTCACCCTGCTGCACCTGTATGCCGTGGCGACCCTCGCCGGGACGGCCGCCCTCGTGGTCGAGACGACCCAGACCGCGATCGTCCCCCGCGTGGTCGGCGTCGCGGGCGTGTCCCGGCTGGTCGCCCGGATGCAGTCCGCGGAGTCGGTGATCGCGCTGGTGGTCCCCGCCGTCGCGGGGGTCGTCGTGGCCCTCACCGGCGCGGGCCCGACCCTGGCGGCCGCGGCCGCGCTCACCGCGCTGGGCGCCGTGGTCGTCACCCGGCTGCGGGTCCCGCAGGAGGACCGGCCGGCGGACGGGGCGACCACAGCCACGGCGACGGCGGCGCTCACCCGGTTCGTGCACGAGGGGCGGCTGGGCTGGTCCACGCTGCGGGAGCGACCCACCCTGTGGCGGCTGACGCTCGGCAACATGCTGGTCAACCTCGGGCTGGCGGTGCACTCGGCCGTCGAGGTGGTCCTGGTGCTCCGCGAGCTGGACCTCGGAGCGGCAACGCTTGGGTTCATCGTCTCAGTCGGCGGGGTCGGTGGCCTGCTCGGCTCCCTCGTGGCCGTGCCGCTCGCCGACCGGCTGGGCGTGTCGTGGGTGGTGCGGGCGGCGGTGCTGCTCCTGGCTCCGGTGGCGGCGCTGACGCTGACCGCGCTGCTGGACCGGGGACACGCCCTCGCCTGGCTGCTCGTCGGCACGTTCCTGTGGGGCCTGGTGATGGTCACCTACAACGTGCTCACCGCGGGCCTGGCGGCGCGGCTCACGCCCACCGCGCTGCTGGGACGCGTCGCCGCGACCCGGCGCACCCTGACGATGGGGATCGTCCCGGTCGGCGGTGTCGCCGGTGGGCTGCTGGCCGACCAGACGGACGTGGCCGTCACCATCTCGTGCTGGGTCGTCCTCAACGCGGCCGGCGCGGCCGTGGTGCTCACGGCACGGTTCCCGCCCTCGCGCACGGCGACGAGCACGGACCCGCTCCCTGGGAGCCCCGACCCGGCCGCCGCAGCGGACTGAGCCCCCTCCCGAGGCAATCCACCGTGGGCGCCGCTCCGTACAACCGGGCATGAGCCAGCGCCGTCCCCACCCGACCACGCTCCACCGCGCCGCCGCCGCGGTCCTTGCCCTCGGCATACTCCCGGTGGTGCTGTCCGGCTGCTCCGAGGAGGAGCAGCCGGACAGTCCGGAGGTCACCGTCGAGGAGGGTGCCGGCCTGATCACGATCACCGACTTCGAGTACACCCTGACCGGCGCCGTCGAGCCCGGTGGGGAGGTCACCGTCACCAACGAGGACAGCGTGGGGCACACGGTGACCTCGGACGAGGAGGGGATCTTCGACATCGCGGTCGGCCCCGGTGAGACCGTCACCTTCACGGTCCCCGAGGAGCCGGGGGACTATCCCTTCCACTGCACGCCGCACCCGGCGATGGTGTCGGTCCTGACGGTGGGGTGAGCGCAGATGGCTCCCGGTGTCGAGCGTGTCCTGCGGGTGCTGGTGGCCCTGGCGCTGTTGACCGACGCCGTGGTCCATCTCCGGCTGGCTCCCCAGATGCAGCTCGCCGCCCCCGGCGGGATCGGTGGGGCCTGGATGTTCCGGCTCCAGGCGATCGCCGCCCTCGTGGCTGCCGGCTACCTGCTGTGGCGGGGCAGCCGGCTCGCCTACCTGATCGCGGCGGTGGTGCTGGTCTCGGTGTTCGCCGCGGTCCTGGTCTACTCGTTCGTCGATGTGCCGGCGATCGGACCGGTGCCGGCGATGTACGACCCGTTCTGGTATCCGGAGAAGACGCTGAGCACCGTTGTCGAGGGACTCGGGGCAGTGCTCGCGGTTCTCGGTTGGTGGGGGAGCGGTCGGTCGGTCGCGGCGGAGCCGCCGGTCAGGGCCGGGCGACGCGAATGATCCGGAAGCCCCCGCTGGTGGCTGGTCGGTCCACCGACAGGTCCGGGAACTGGTCGGTCAGCCAGGACAGGAGCGAGTCGGCTCCAAGGTTCTTCTGCACGACGAGCCAGGCCTGACCCGCGGGTGCCAGGCGCGGCAGCCAGGTCCGCATCATCTCGTGCAGCACCGCCTTGCCGACCCGGATCGGCGGGTTGGACCAGATCAGGTCGTATGCCGCGTCGCCGGGGGCCTCCTCCGGCGTCAGGGCGGTCACGGCGCACCCGAGCGCGGCCGCGTTGCGGCGCACCAGATCCAGCGCGCGCTGGTTGACGTCGACGGCGTGCACGGTCGCGCCGGGGGAGATCAGGGCCAGGGTCAGGGCCAGCGCTCCCCAGCCGCAGCCCAGGTCCAGGAAGGTCCCGGTGGCCGGTGGGTCGGGCACGTGCCTGAGCAGCACCGCGGTGCCCTTGTCGATCCCGTCCGGGGAGAAGATGCCACCGGCGGTCCGGACGGTGACCGGCCGGCCGGCCAGGACGACGTCCCGCTCCCGCAGCTCGGACGGCGAGGCGGGATCGGCGGAGAAGTAGTGGTCCTGGGTCATCGGGGAGCAGTGTAGGCCGGGACGGAGACGAGGCGGGGGGAGGAAAACGGTGGCTTCCGGTGTTGAACGGTGAGATCCTGAGGAGAACATGACGAACACTGATGGCAACCGGAGCAACCGGTCCCGACTGCTGGACCAGCGAGCCGCCGCCCTGAACACCGACGCCGAGGACCCCACCTACCCCGAGGGGCTCGAGTCCTTCGACGGCGAGCAGCTCGACCGCGAGGAGCGCGAGGCGCTGCGCCGGGTCCCGGGACTGTCCACGGAGCTCGAGGACGTCACCGAGGTCGAGTACCGCCAGCTGAGGCTGGAGCGGGTGGTCCTGGCCGGGATCTGGACCGAGGGCACGCTCACCGACGCCGAGAACTCGTTGCGCGAGCTGGCCGCGCTCGCCGAGACAGCCGGGTCCACCGTGCTCGACGGCCTCATCCAGCGCCGCACGAACCCCGACCCGGCCACCTACCTGGGCTCGGGCAAGGCGCAGGAGCTGCGCGACATCGTGATCGCCGAGGCGGCCGACACCGTGGTCGTGGACGGTGAGCTCGGCCCGTCCCAGCGCCGTGCCCTGGAGGACGTCGTCAAGGTCAAGGTCATCGACCGGACCGCGCTGATCCTCGACATCTTCGCCCAGCACGCCAAGTCCCGTGAGGGCCGCGCCCAGGTCGAGCTGGCGCAGCTCCAGTACCTCCTGCCGCGCCTGCGCGGTTGGGGTGAGTCGATGTCGCGGCAGGCCGGTGGCCGGGTCGCCGGCGGTGAGGGCATCGGCTCGCGCGGCCCCGGTGAGACCAAGATCGAGCTGGACCGGCGCCGCATCAACCAGCGCATCGCCCGGCTGCGGCGTGACATCTCGGGCATGAAGACCAAGCGGGACACCAAGCGCGCCTCTCGCAAGGTCAACCACATCCCGTCGGTGGCGATCGTCGGCTACACCAACGCCGGCAAGTCCTCCCTGCTCAACCGGCTCACCGGCGCGGGCGTGCTCGTCCAGGACCAGCTGTTCGCGACCCTGGACACGACCGTCCGGCGTGCCGAGACCGCCGACGGACGGCCCTACACGCTGACCGACACCGTAGGGTTCGTGCGCTCGCTGCCGCACCAGCTGGTCGAGGCGTTCCGCTCGACCCTGGAGGAGGCTGCCGACGCCGACCTGCTGCTGCACGTCGTCGACGGCTCGCACCCGGACCCCGAGGGTCAGATCGTCGCGGTGCACGAGGTGCTCGCCGAGGTCGACGCCGGTGACGTCCGCGAGATCATCGTGGTCAACAAGGCGGACGTCGCCGAGCAGGACGTGCTGGACCGGATCCAGCGGGCCTACCCCGACGTCGCGATCGTCTCGGCCCGCACCGGTGAGGGGATCGAGGGACTGGTCACCATGGTCGAGGCGGCTCTGCCCCGGCCCGAGATCGAGGTGGATGTCCTGGTGCCCTACGAGCGCGGTGACCTGGTCAGCAGGCTGCATGCCGAGGGAGACGTGCTGACCGAGGAGCACACCGCAGAGGGCACCCGCGTGACCGCCAAGGTCGCCGAGGACCTGCACGGAGTGCTCTCCAGCTACGCCGTCTGACCCATTTTTGGGGAAGTTCGGAACGGCTCGGACGCCTTTTGAGGGAAGTTCGGAACGGCTCGGACGCCTTCTGAGGGAAGTTCGGAACGGCTCAGACGCTTTGTGAGGGAAGTTCGGCACGGCGTGACGCCAGGTGGTTGTGCCCAAGCCGGGGGGGCGACCACTTCGCAACTCCGTGTGATGGGTACAGTAAGCCTGTGTTAGTTCTTCAGGAGCAGCTTCTGCTGGTGCGCCGGCTCCACGTGGACCTCGGGTGCCTGGCCAGCGATCTGTGTCGTCGGTGACTCGATCCCGCAGCCGACCACTCCGCATACCTGAAGGACCCTGACCCATGACTGACCACCTGCCTGTCCTCGACCTGTCCCTCGCCGACGATCCCGCCACAGCCGCGCAGTTCCGCGAGGACCTGCGCGAGGCCACCCACGACTACGGCTTCTTCTACCTCGTCGGCCACGGGATCGACCCGGCCCTGACGCAGGACGTCATCAGCGTCTCCCGCGAGTTCTTCGCCCTCCCGGAGGCCGAGAAGCTCGAGATCGAGAACGTCACCAGCCCGCACTACCGGGGCTACACGCGCGTCGGGGGCGAGCGCACCCAGGGCAAGGTCGACTGGCGCGAGCAGATCGACATCGGCCCCGGCCGCCCTGCGGTGCCGGCCGGTCCGGACGTGCCGGACTACTGGGTCCTGCAGGGACCGAACCTGTGGCCAGCGGCACTGCCGCGCGTGCGCCAGGTGGTGGAGACCTGGAACCAGACCCTCTCGGGGGTGGCGGCACGGCTCCTCGCGGAGTGGGCGCAGTCCCTGGGCCAGCCCCGCGACGTCTTCGACGGGACCTTCGGCGACGCACCGGCCACGCTGACCAAGATCGTGCGCTACCCCGGCCGCGTCGAGGGCGGCACCGACCAGGGGGTCGGCTGGCACAACGACGCCGGCGTGCTCACGCTGTTGCTGGTCGAGCCGGGCAAGGCCGGCCTGCAGGTCGAGCGCCGTGGTGAACCGCTGGATGCCCCGCCGATCGACGGCGCGCTGATCGTCAACATCGGCGAGATGCTCGAGTGGGCCACGGACGGTTACCTGAGGGCGACCAACCACAGGGTGCTCGCCCCGGAGCCGGGGACGGACCGGATCTCGGTGCCGTACTTCCACAACCCAGCCCTGGACGCGGTCTTCCCCAAGCTGGAGCTGCCCGCTGAGCTGGCCGCCCGGGCCCCCGGTGTCACCCTGGACGAGGGGAACCCGATTCTCGGCGTCTACGGCGAGAACGCTCTGAAGAGCCGGGTGCGCGCGCACCCGGATGTCACCGAGGCGCACCACCCGCACCTTGCGCCCGAGCAGCGGCGCAGCGCCTGAGGGAACTGGGCGGCTGACCATCTCCTGCTGGAGGGGGAGACCGGCGAGACCCCTACCAAAATTGTGGGAGGGTCGGGGGCGTGAACGCCGAGCAGCAGCGAGTCAACGAGTCCGAGGACCCCCGCGCGCCCTGGCGACAGTGGGGTCCCTACGTGTCCGCCCGCCAGTGGGGCACCGTCCGCGAGGACTACTCCGCCGACGGCAACGCGTGGGACTACCTGCCCTTCGACCACGCGCACCGGCGGGCCTACCGCTGGGGCGAGGACGGGCTCGCGGGCCTGTGCGACCTGGACGGCTACCTCAACCTGGGGCTGGCGCTCTGGAACGGCCGTGACGACCGGCTCAAGGAGCGGCTGTTCGGTCTCAGCAACCCGCAGGGCAACCACGGCGAGGACGCCAAGGAGTACTGGTGGGCGCTGGAGGGGACGCCCACCCACAGCTACGCCCAGTGGCTCTACCGGTACCCGCAGGCGGCCTTCCCCTACCAGGACCTGACCGACACCAACGCGGCCCGCGGGTTCGAGGACGACGAGTACGAGCTGTCCGACACCGGTGTGCTGGACGAGAACCGGTTCTTCGATGTGGTCGTCACCCATGCCAAGGCGTCGCCCACCGACATCGTCGTGGAGGTCGCCGCGACCAACCACGGGCCCGACGCGGCACCACTGCACCTGGTGCCGCAGCTGTGGTTCCGCAACACGTGGGCGTGGGGTCTGGACGACCGGCGCCCCGAGATCGTGCGCGCTGGGGACCGGGGGGAGTATGCCGAGGGGCAGGTGACCCTGGAGGCGCGCCACCACGAGCTCGGCCGGGTCCGACTCGTGGCCGACGGTGCGCCGCGGGCCCTGTTCTGCGACAACGAGACGAACTATGCCGCGCTCTATGGTGAGGACGCCGTCCCGGCCGGGCACACGGCATACCCCAAGGACGCGATCGACCGGGCCATCGTCCATGGTGAGGACGCAGGCAACCCCGACCAGGTGGGGACCAAGGCGGCGCTGTGGTGGGCCTTCGACGAGGTGGGTCCGGGGCAGACCGTCCGGATCAGACTGCGACTCACCCAACTGTCCGGCGGTGAGCCCGAGCGGGAGGCCGAGCAGGTGCTCGCTGCGCGCAGCAGGGAGACCGACGAGTTCTATGCCGGGGTCATCCCGGAGCACACCGGTGAGGAGGACCGGCACATCGCCCGGCGGGCCTTCGCCGGACTGCAGTGGGGCAAGCAGCTCTACCTGTACGACGTCCCGCGCTGGCTGGCCGGAGACCCCTCCCAGCCACCGCCACCCCCGGAGCGGGCCGACCGGCACACCGGCCGCAACGCCCACTGGCAGCACGTCAACCTGGCCGAGGTCATCTCCATGCCGGACGAGTGGGAGTACCCCTGGTTCGCGACGTGGGACCTGGCCTTCCACTGTGTCCCGCTGGCGCACGTCGACCCCGCCTTCGCCAAGTTTCAGCTGCTGCTGATGTGCCGGGAGTGGGCGATGCACCCCAACGGGCAGCTGCCCGCCTACGAGTGGAACTTCTCCGACGTCAACCCGCCGGTGCACCCGTGGGCGGCGTGGCAGGTCTACAGCATCGACGGCAACCGGGACCGGACCTTCCTGCAGCGGATCGTGCTGAAGATGATGCTCAACTTCCCGTGGTGGGTGAACCGCAAGGACGCCGACGGCTCCAACATCTTCGAGGGCGGCTTCCTCGGGATGGACAACGTCGGGTTGTTCGACCGGTCCGAGGAGCTGCCGGGCGGTGGCCGGCTGGAGCAGGCGGACGCGACGGCCTGGATGGGGATGTTCTGCCTGCGGATGCTGCGGATGGCGATGGAGCTGGCCCGCGAGGACGACGCCTGGGACGAGGTGGCCACCAAGTTCCTGGTCCACTTCCTGGCCATCGCGGAGACGATGGAGGACATCGGGGCCGACCACACGTCGCTCTGGGACAGCGAGATGCGGTTCTTCCAGGACGTGCTGGTGGACAGCGCCGGGGACGCGCACCGGATGCCGGTCCGCTCGATGGTCGGGCTGCTGCCGCTGACCGCCGTGTCGATCGTGCCCAACTGGGTGGCCCGGGAGCTGCCTGACCTCACCGACTTCTTCCAGGGGTGGACCGAGCGACGGCCCGAGCTGGAGGACGCCCTGCTGCACACCAACTACCGCGGCTACTCGGTCCGCACCCTGTCGATGGTCAGCCATGAGCAGCTGGAGGCGCTGCTCGGCTACCTGCTCGACGAGGGGGAGTTCCTCTCGCCGCACGGCATCCGCTCCCTGTCTGCGGCGCACCGCGACGGTCTGACGGTGCGGCTGGGGGACAGTGAGCTCGGGCTGCGCTACGAGCCGGCGGAGTCACGGTCCGGCATGTTCGGTGGCAACTCCAACTGGCGTGGGCCGGTGTGGTTCCCGGTGAACTCCCTGCTCACCGATGCCCTGCGGGTCTATGGTCGCGGCGCCGGCGTGGGGATGGCGGTGGAGTTCCCGACGGGGTCCGGGCACCGGGCGTCGCTGGAGGAGATCGCCACGGAGCTCGAGCAGCGCCTGGTCTCGCTGTTCCGGCCCGGCCCCGACGGGCGGCGACCGAGCACCCCCGTCCATCATCCGGGCGGTCCCCTGTGGGACGTGCACCCCACGTTCAGTGAGTACTTCAACGGGGACAACGGCGCCGGTCTCGGTGCCTCCCACCAGACCGGCTGGACCGCGATGGTGGCGCACTTCATCTGTGCCCCGGACGGCATCACCAACCGCTGACCCGGCCGCCTGGTCGGGTCAGGGCGCCGAGTAGGCCGTGAGCCCCTCGGGGTCGGCGACGACCCGGACGGCACCGTTCTCGAGTGCCAGCCCGATGGTCAGGGGGAGCGGCCAGGCCACCTGCTCGCCGGGTGCCGCGGCACTGCCGTCACCGGTCGCACCCGCACCGCCCTCGCGTCGCCACCGACCCCAGGTGCTGATCCGGTCGTCGTCCCTGGCGCCGGGCAGCTCCACCTCCACGGGTGTCCGGTCCTCGACCCAGCGGGCGTCTGCGGTGGTGGCCGGCCGGGCCGTGCCGCGCGCGGTGTCGATGACCACCGCGCCGTCCGCGGTCTCGACGGCGACCTCGCCCGGCCCGACGAGCTGCAGCTCCGGGGCACCAGGCTCCGAACCGTCCACCGTGGCGCCGAGAGGGACCCGCCAGAGGACCTCACCCGAGGCGGGGTCCAGCCGCACCAGGTCCACGTCGAGGTCGCGGTAGGTCGCCTCGCCGTGGTCGGTCACCACCTCGCCGTCGTGCCAGGCACAGACGAGCAGGGGGTCCTCCGGCCCGCCCGACACGTCGATGTCACAGAACGTCGAGGTGGCCGGGGCCTCCCACAGGCGGGTGCCGGTGCTGACGTCGAGCCCGACCGAGCGGCCGGCCGTCAGGTCCCAGGAGGTGCGTGTCCGAGGGGAGGACAGTGCGGTGCCGACCGTGCCGACGAGGATCGTGTCGTCCTCGAAGGACTGGAACGACCATCCCGTGTCGGTGGAGTGTCCTGCAGCGAACAGCTCGGTGGTGTCCGCCTCCCACAGGAGCGCGCCGTCCACGACGCGGCCGATGCGGGTGCCGTCCATCGCCTGGCGGCTCAGCCCCAGCGGACCGATGCTGGTCCACCCGGGGACGCCCGTGGCCGGCGGGTCGTGCAGCGCCCCCTCCGGGGTCAGCGCCTGCACGGTCCACACGCCGTCGACCTGCACGGTGAGGCAGACCTCCTCCGCGTCGTGCGGGCAGGCGGTCGGCAGGTCGGCGTGGCTCAACGGCTCGGCAAGGGTGCGCACCGCCTCCCCTGTGCGGGGGTCGCGCACGATCACGTGGGCCGTGGCCGCCTCCACGGGGGCATCCGGGTGCGGGGCGGGCGCCAGGTGGACCACGCCCCCCTCCACCTCCTCGACCGACAGGTCCTGACCGGGAGGTCGCACCGAGCGGGTGGCGGCCCGGGACCAGAGCACCCGACCGTCCGTGCTGTCGACACCGGTGATCTCCAGGCGCCTGCCGTCGAGGGTGTAGAGGACGAGGGTCTCGTCGACGAGCACGGGAGCCGTCACCGGGCGCAGCTCGTCGTTGCGCCACCGCACTCCGGCCAACGCTGAGCGGTCGACCGCCGGTGGGGTGGAGGCGCCGTCCGAGGGTTCCGTCGCGCCTGTCGAGTCCCCCCTCGTCGACGACACGCTGTCCGCGGCCGGCGCAGTGTCGGCGGCCCTTCCTTCGTCATCGTGCCCGGACGGTGTGACCGACGTGGCCGCCGTCCCTCGGGCGGACTCGTCGCTGCTCGCCCCGGCACAGGCCGAGGTGAGGAGCGCGAGCAGGAGCACGGTGGTCAGTCCGGGTCGTGGCATGCGGCCCATCGCACCAGACAGGGGCAGGGGCCCGCAGAAGTTATCTACAGGTGGGTCGTCCTCCCGCTCCTGCTGCTCCGGGGGAGTCGCCAGGTGCTCCTGGGCGGCAGTGGTCGGGACTCCAGGCGCAGGAGACCCGGCCCTCACGTGCCCCGAAGCAATCGTGGGCGTCCCCTCCTGTGGACGGCGGATCGCCGCGTCGGTCTCCCGGCATAGTCTGGGGCCATGCCTGCCGATCTCGATGCCCTCCTGCACGCGGCCGTCCAGGGCGTCGGCGGCACCGAGCGACCCGGACAGGTCCAGATGGCTCGCGCGGTCCGGGACGCGGTCGAGCGCGAGGAGCACCTGCTGGTCCAGGCGGGCACGGGCACGGGCAAGTCGTTGGCCTACCTGGTCCCGGCGATCGCCCATGCGATGGCGACCGGCAAGCCGGTGGTCGTGGCGACGGCGACCCTGGCCCTGCAGGCCCAGATCATCGACCGCGACCTGCCGCGTATCGCTGCGGCGCTGCAGCCCGTCGTGGGCCGGCGGCCCACGTTCGCCCTGGTCAAGGGCCGGTCCAACTACCTGTGCCAGCACAAGCTCACGGGCGGTTTCCCGGACGAGGACGAGGACACCCTGATGTCGGTCGGGCAGGTCGACCGGGAGCGGTCCCGGCTCGGGGAGGAGGTGCTGCGGCTGCGGGAGTGGTCCGAGCTCACCGAGTCCGGCGACCGGGACGAGCTGGTGCCGGGCGTCAGCAACCGGGCCTGGCGTCAGGTGTCGGTCTCGGCTCGCGAGTGCCTGGGCCAGTCGTGCCCGCAGGTGGGGGAGTGCTTCGTCGAGGTCTCGAGGGCCGCGGCGCACGAGGTCGACGTGATCGTCACCAACCACTCCTTCATGGCGATCGATGCGTTCGAGGGCCGGCAGATGCTGCCCGAGCACGACCTGTTGATCATCGACGAGGGGCACGAGCTCACGGACCGGGTGACCTCGACGATCACCGACGAGCTGACGTCCGGGACCGTCGCGGCCGCTGCGAAGCGCGCCGCGCGCATGGGGGAGACGAGCGACCTGACCGAGGCGGCGACCGCCATGCAGGCGGTGCTGGACGAGCTCCCTGAGGGCCGGATGACCGGGTTGCCGGACCGTTTGGTGCTGGCGCTGGGCTCCGTACGAGACGCCGCGCGCGCTCTCCAGTCCGAGCTCAAGCCCAAGGGCAAGGACGAGGCCGACGGTGCCCGTCAGGTCGCTCGCGCGGCCGTCGAGGAGATCTTCGACACCGCCGAGCGAGTCCTGGAGGAGCGCGAGCTCGACGTCGCCTGGATCACGCACGACCGGATGCGCGGCTCCGTCCTCCGCGTCGCGCCGATGAGCGTGGCCATGCTGCTGCGGGACAAGCTGTTCAGCGAGCGCACCGTCGTGCTCACCTCCGCGACCCTGGAGCTCGGCGGCACCTTCGACTCCGTCGCGGGGACCCTCGGGCTCACCGGACGGGGCGGCCCCGCCTGGAACGGTCTGGACGTCGGCAGCCCGTTCGACTACAAGCAACAGGCGATCGCCTACGTCGCCAAGGCCCTCCCGCCCCCGGGACGCGACGGCACCTCCGACAAGGTCTTCGACGAGATCGAGGCGCTGGTGCGCGCGGCCGGCGGCCGGACCCTGGGCCTGTTCAGCTCACGCCGCGCCGCCGAGGCCGCCACCGAGGAGATGCGCAACCGGCTCGGTGACAGCGGCATCACGGTCCTCTGCCAGGGCGACGACCAGACCCCCACGCTGGTGCGCCAGTTCGCCTCCGACGCGGCCACCTGCCTGTTCGGCACGATGTCCCTGTGGCAGGGCGTGGACGTGCCCGGTTCGGCCTGTCAGCTGGTGATCATCGACCGCATCCCGTTCCCGCGGCCGGACGACCCGCTCTCCTCCGCGCGCTCGGAGGCGATCGCGCGGATGGGTGGCAACGGCTTCATGCAGGTCTCGGCCACCCACGCCGCCCTCAAGCTCGCGCAGGGCGCGGGCCGACTGGTGCGCCGTGGTGAGGACCGCGGGGTCGTCGCGTTCCTCGACTCCCGGATGATGTCCGCGCGCTACGCCGGGTTCCTGCAGAAGTCGCTGCCCCCGTTCTGGCCGACGACCAACCGGCAGATGGTGCTGGACGCCCTGCGCCGCCTCGACCAGACCGCCCCCGACCCGCTGCCGGTGGCCGAGCCCGTGCTGCGCGGGACGGGTGCCTCGCGCTCCGGGGCGAGTCAGGCAGCGACGAACGGCGCGGGGGCGCCGGACGAGGAGGGCCCGGTCGCCGATCCACCGCCGGTCGCCCGCAGCGCCCGCACCGCCGTCACCGGCGGGCACGCGTGGACGGACGAGCAGGACGAGGAGCTGCGCGACGCGGTGGATGCGGGCGTGGACCTCGCCGAGCTCGCCGAGCACCTGCAGCTGCCACCCGACTCGGTGACCACCCGGCTCAACCAGCTGGGCCTGGAGCTGCAGCCCGATGGGATGCTGGAGCTGTGAGTGAGGGAGCGGTGAGCGAGTCCGAGGTCCCGGACCTGGTGCTGGTGTCGGGGCCCGAGCAGATCCTTGCCCAGCGCGCCGTCGAGTCCGTGCTGACGACCCTGCGGGCGCACGACCCCGAGGTCGACGTGGTCAAGATCCCGGCCGCCGACTACGAGCCAGGGGCCCTCGGCGTGCACGCCAGCCCCTCCCTGTTCGGGGGCTGGACGGCCATCGTGGTCGAGGACTTCGACGAGGCTGACGACGCGCTCGTCGAGGACGCCCACGCCCTGGCCAAGGACCCGCCCGAGGGGGTCACCCTGGTCGTGCGGCACAAGAGCGGCAACCGTGGCAAACGGGTGCTCGACCTGCTCAAGAAGTCCGGCCGGGTGATCACGGCCCCCGCCGTGAAGTCGGACCGCGACAAGGCCGCCTTCGTGCAGCAGGAGTTCCGGGACGCCAGGCGCCAGATCGAGGAGCCGGCGGTGACCGCTCTGGTGCAGGCGGTCGGCAAGGACGTCGCCGAGCTGGCGACCGCCTGCGCCCAGCTGGTGCGGGACACCAGCGGGCGGGTGAAGGTCGCCGACGTCGAGACCTACTACGGCGAGAAGGTCGAGACGACCGGTTTCAAGGTGGCCGACGCCGCCCTGCAGGGGGACACGGCCGAGGCGCTGCGGCTCCTACGGCACGCGCTGGCCGGCGGGCTGGACCCCGTGCCGATCGTCGCGGTGCTGGCGATGCAGCTGCGGCAGGTCGGCAAGGTCGCCGGCGCCGGACGCGCGAGCTCGGCGACCCTGGCCCGCGACCTCGGCATGGCTCCCTGGCAGGTCGACCAGGCGCGCCGGACGGCTCAGGGCTGGGACGGGGAGCGGCTGGGCAGGGCTATCCAGGCGGTCGCGGCCGCGGACGTCGAGGTCAAGGGCGGGCTCCGGACGGGCACCGCGGTCGCGCGCGACCCGGAGTATGCCGTGGAGCGGGCGGTCCTCGCGGTCTGCCGGGAGCGCCGCGGCTGAGGTCGGACCAGGCAGGGGCCCGCGCCGTGCACGCCGGTCTGGTCGCACGTTCCGACTGGCCCTACCCACCTGCTGGGTTGGCGCTCCGGCGCCTGCCTACGCTACCGTAGGTTACGCAAGCGAAACTTACGGAGACGTAAGCCGAGCACCCCAGACCCCCGAGGAGGCCCCCTGTGGCTCCCACTGCACTACCCGTCGTCATCCAGGGAGGCATGGGCGTCGCCGTCTCCTCCTGGCAGCTCGCCCGCGAGGTGGCCCTCACCGGCCAGATGGGCGTCGTCTCCGGCACCGCCATGGACGCGGTCCTGTCCCGCCGGCTCCAGGACGGCGACCCGGGCGGCCACATGCGGCGCGCGATGGCGGCCTTCCCGGACGCCGACATGGCGGCGCGGGTCATGGACAAGTATTTCGTCGCCGGCGGCCGCGAGCCCGGCACCCCCTACAAGCCGATCCCCAAGCTCACCCTGAAGACCGCCCGCGCGGGCCAGGAGCTGGGCGTGGTGGCCAACTTCGTCGAGGTGTGGCTGGCCAAGGAGGGGCACGACGGCGCCGTCGGCATCAACTGCCTCGAGAAGGTCCAGATGGCCACGCCGACCGCCCTGTTCGGTGCCGTGCTGGCCGGGGTCGACTATGTGCTGATGGGTGCGGGCATCCCGCGGGAGATCCCGCGCCTGCTCACCGAGATCTCCGCCGGACGGCCCGGCCGCATCACCGCCGACGTGCTCGGTGGCCGGATCAAGCGCCACATCGAGGTCGACCCGGTCGACCTCCTCGGGGACTCGCTGCCGGTGATGCGCCGTCCCGAGTTCCTGGCCATCGTCTCTGTCGACGCCCTGGCCAACTACCTGTACCGCGACCCGGAGATCCGGCCCGACGGCTTCGTGGTCGAGGGGCCGGTCGCCGGCGGGCACAGCGCCCCGCCGCGCGGCAAGATGCAGCTCGACGAGCACGGTGAGCCGGTCTACGGGTCGCGCGACCACGCCAACCTGGCCAAGATGGCCGAGCTGGGCCTGCCCTTCTGGCTCGCCGGCGCCTACGGCACGCCCGAGAAGGTCGAGGAGGCGCTCGCCGCCGGGGCCGCGGGCGTCCAGGTGGGCACGCTGTTCGCCCTCTCCCTCGACAGCGGCATCACCAACGCCACGCGCAGCACGATGCTGCAGGAGCTGCGGGACGGCACGCTCGAGGTGAAGAACGACCCGCTGGCCAGCCCGACGGGCTTCCCGTTCAAGGTCGCCAGCCTCGAGGACACCGCCAGCGAGGAGGAGACCTACCAGGCCCGCCCCAGGCTGTGCGACCTGTCCTACCTCCGCACGCCCTACGAGCGCGAGGACGGCGAGGTGGGCTACCGCTGCTCCGCGGAGCCGGTGCACATGTACCTCAAGAAGGGGGGCGACGAGGAAGCCACCCAGGGGCGCAAGTGCCTGTGCAACGGCCTGATGGCCAACATCGGGCTGGGTCAGGAGCGCAAGGACGGCTACCGCGAGACCCGCCTGGTCACCCTCGGTCAGGACCTCACCGGCGCGCGCGAGCTGATCACCCGCTACGTCGAGGGCTGGTCCGCCCGGCAGGCCGTGGACTGGCTGCTGACCCGCGTGCCGAGCACCCGCGTGCGACGGGTCCAGTTCGCCTGACTCACCCGGCCCGGGAGGCAGGTGCCTCCGCGGACAGGGCGAGGGCACCGGAGGCCAGCTGGGCGTTCAGGCCCGACGCGGTGACCTGACCGGCGCCGGCCGCGACCAGCACCGAGGCCATGGGCATCGGCAGGGTCGCCCGGTGGGCCAGGTCCCCGGCCGCGTAGATGCCGGGGACACTCGTCGCGCCGAACTCGTCCACCTCGATGCACCCCGAGGGCAGCAGCCGCAGACCCAGGTCCTCCGCGAACGGTGCCGACTGGCTCAGGGTGGTGCTGACGAAGAGCCCGCCCAGGTCCTCCTGTGTCCCGTCCTCGAGGGACACGACCGCGCCCAGGCTGCTGGGACTCACCTCCGTGACCCGGTGGGTCCGCACGGCGACACCGCGGGCCGCGAGCGCGGCAGCCAGCTCGGGGTCCGGCTCCGCGCCGTCGGTCAGGACGGTGAGCCGCGCCGCGATCGGCGCCAGCATGCCGACCAGGTGCTGCGTCGCGGGACCGAGCCCGAGCAGCCCCACCGGCTGACCGGCGAACTCGTGACCGTGGCAGTACGGGCAGTGCGCGACCACACCGCCCCACAGGGCCGTCAGGCCCGGGGTCGCCGGCAGGGAGTCCCGCACCCCGGTGGCCAGGACGACGGCCGCCGCCCGCACGGCATACTCGTTGTCGATCGCGACGGAGAAGTCCCCGGCGCCGCCGTCGATCGCCGTCACCCGACCCTGGTGCAGGGTGACCGTGGAGTATGCCGACAGGTCCGCCCGCGCGCGGGCGCGGAACTCCTCGGGCGGGGTCCCGTCCTGCGTGACGAAGTTGTGCAGGTGGGCGGCGGTGGCGTTGCGGTACTCGCCGGAGTCCACGAGGAGGACCTCGCGGTGCATGCGGCCGAGGGTCAGGGCCGCCTGCAGTCCGGCCGGGCCGCCGCCGACGACGACCACCTCGACACTCCTCCTCGGCGACGGGGCACTGGCGTGGCGTGCTGCTGGTGTGCTCATGATGCTCTCGCTCTCTGGTTTCGGGTTGCGTCTGCGACCAGCATCTGACTTCATGTTGACATGAAGTCAAGTCCTGGTGACGAAGGGACCGGTCCGGCCCAGAGCTGGTCGGTCGGCGAGCTCGCCGAGCGTTTCGGGCTGGCCAGCCACGTGCTGCGCTACTGGGAGGACCAGGGCCTGCTCAGCCCGGACCGTGACGGGGGAGGGAGGCGGCGCTACGGGCCAGACCAGCTGACGCGGGTGGCCGTGATCGTCCGCAACAAGGCGGCCGGGATGAGCCTGGGGCAGATCCGGGTCCTCCTGGACGCCGAGGCGTCAGGGCGGCACGCGGTGCTGGAGGAGCACCTCGCGGACCTGGAACGGCGGATGGCGGACATGGAGCGCTCGCGCGAGATGACCCTGCACGCGCTGGACTGTCGGGCCCACGACATCGCGACCTGCCCCAACTTCCGGGCCGCCGTGCAGGATCTGGTGGACGGCGCGGCAGCTCCCCGCTTCCACCTCGCGTAGTCTGTCTTCTTGTGGCTGTGGACTTCGAGAGTGAGATCAAGGCGATCCGGACGACCGTGAAGTCGGTCCGTGACGTGACCGGCATCGACCGTCTCGAGGCCCAGATCACCGACCTGGAGACGCAGGCCTCCGCGCCGGACCTGTGGGATGACGTGGAGCACGCCCAGCAGGTCACCAGCAAGCTGTCCCGGGTCAAGGCGGAGCACGACCGCGTCACCAACATGGAGGCGCGGGTCGATGACCTCGAGGCCCTCGTCGAGCTGGGTCAGGAGGAGGCCGACGCGGACACGATGGTGGAGGCCGAGGCCGAGCTGGCCAAGCTCAAGAAGGCCGTCGGCGAGCTGGAGGTCCGCACCCTGCTCAACGGCGAGTACGACGAGCGTGAGGCGGTCGTCACCATCCGCGCCGGAGCCGGCGGGGTGGACGCCGCAGACTTCGCCGAGATGCTGATGCGCATGTACCTGCGGTGGGCGGAGCGCCACCACTACCCGACCACCGTGCTCGACACCTCGTATGCGGAGGAGGCCGGACTGAAGTCGGCGACCTTCGAGGTGAAGGTGCCCTACGCGTTCGGCACGCTGGCCGTCGAGGCGGGCACCCACCGTCTCGTCCGGATCAGCCCGTTCGACAACCAGGGCCGTCGCCAGACGAGCTTTGCCGCGGTCGAGGTGGTGCCGCTGATCGAGTCCACCGACACGATCGAGATCCCCGAGTCCGAGCTCAAGATCGATGTCTTCCGGTCCTCGGGCCCCGGTGGCCAGTCGGTGAACACCACCGACTCCGCCGTCCGGATGACGCACATCCCGACCGGCACGGTCGTCTCGATGCAGAACGAGAAGAGCCAGATCCAGAACCGCGCCGCCGCCCTGCGCGTGCTGCAGTCCCGCCTGCTGCTGCTGAAGAAGCAGGAGGAGGACGCGGCCAAGAAGGAGATGGCCGGCGACATCAAGGCGAGCTGGGGTGAGCAGATGCGCTCCTACGTGCTGCACCCCTACCAGATGGTCAAGGACCTGCGCACGGAGTACGAGGTCGGCTCGACCTCGGCGGTGCTCGACGGTGAGATCGATGCCTTCATCGAGGCCGGCATCCGCTGGAAGCGCAGCCAGGAGCGCGAGGCGGCCGACGCCTGAGGGCGCCGGGTCAGACCACCAGGACCGGGGTGCCGGTCGTCATCACGCCGTTCCACAGCAGGTCCATGGCGGCGACCGAGACGCGGGCGCAGCCGTGCGAGTCCGGCCAGGGCGGGATCACGTCCGATCCGTGCACGGCGATGCCGCCGTTGAAGTACTGGGGTCGGTACAACTTGCCCAGGGGCCCGGTCTGCCAGCCGCGGGAGTATGTCGAGTAGACGGTGAACCGGCCGGCCGGGGTGGTCGCCTGCAGCTCGCGGCCGTACCAGTCATAGGGCTCGCCGTTGCCCGTCGAGGTGTTGAGGGTGAGCTGCACGACGCCGTCCCGGAGGACCGTGAGCAGCTGTCGTGAGAGGTCGATGACGACCCGCGTGCCGGGGCCGTCGTCGAGCACCGGGGGCAGCGTCCAGCTGGCCAGAGCCATCAGGGTGCGGCGACCGACGATCCCGTCCGGGACGAGCCCGCTGGCCTTCTGCAGCGCGTAGACCGCCTGCTCCGTGAGGCCGCCGAAGTAGCCGTCGGCGGTGCCGCACCAGTAGCCCCGGGCGCCCAGCAGCCGCTGCGTGGCGCCGACGTGGTCGCCGGCTGAGCCCCGGGCGAAGACGGGCCAGGCGGCCTGGCTCGGGCCCGCGGCAAGGAGCGAGAGCGAGCCGCCAAGGGCGGTCGCAGCAGCCGCGCGCAGGGCCGTCCTCCGGGTCAGTGCGCCCACCGTGCCTCGCTCAGCCGGTGCCTCCATGGTGTCCCCTTCCCCGAGTCTCGTGCTGCTACCCCATCGACGCTCTGGGGTACCGCACAGGTTGCGTTGCCCCGGGGACACACCACGCCCGGGAAGCCCGATTTACCACAATCACACGAGCCACACCCGTAACGTGGCCTGTGCCCGAGACAACCCCGTGTCGCAGGGCGGCCGACCGGTCCGGCCAGACGCCGGGCGGCCCCGCACGACGAAGGCAGCGGTACCGACGCCATGATCACGTTCGAGAACGTCACGATGCGCTATGCCCGGGGTGACGCGCCGGCGCTGCAGGGCATCGACGTGGAGATCGGCCGCGGTGACTTCGTCTTCGTGGTCGGGGCCTCGGGGTCGGGCAAGTCGACGATGATGCGGCTCATCATCCTGGAGAAGGAAGCCACCCAGGGGCGGGTGCTGGTGGCCGGTCAGGACCTGTCGCGCCTGCCGACGCGCAAGGTCCCGGGCCTGCGACGGCAGGTGGGCACGGTGTTCCAGGACTTCCGGCTGCTGGCCGGCAAGACCGTCAACCAGAACGTCGCCTACGTGCTCCAGGTGCTGGGGGCCCGGAGGCACCTCATCAAACAGCTCGTCCCGGAGACGCTGGAGCTGGTCGGGCTGGAGGGCAAGGGCAAACGCCTCCCGCACGAGCTCTCCGGTGGTGAGCAGCAACGGGTGGCGATCGCCCGGGCGATGGTCAACAAGCCGCCGATCCTGCTGGCCGACGAGCCGACCGGCAACCTCGACCCGCAGACCAGCGAGGAGATCGTCGCCATCCTGGACCGGATCAACCGCACGGGCACCACCGTCGTGATGGCCACCCACGACACCACGATCGTCAACACCTTCCGCAAGCGGGTCGTGCAGCTGCGGGACGGCGTGATCGTGCGGGACCAGGCGGACGGCGAGTACGAGGCCGTCGAGGAGGGGCTGGCATGAGGCTCGGCTTCCTGCTCGGCGAGGTCGGCAACGGTCTGCGGCGCAACACCTCGATGTTCGTCGCCGTGGTGCTGGTCACCATGGTGTCCCTCTTCTTCCTGGGCAGCGGGCTCCTGGCGCAGCGCCAGGTCGACACCCTCAAGGGCTTCTGGTACGACAAGGTGCAGGTCTCGATCTTCCTGTGCACGCCGGACTCGACGGATGTCGCGGCCTGCGCGGGCGGCGGTGTGACCGACGCCCAGCGCGACCAGCTGCGCGGTGACCTCGACCGGCTCGAGGGGCTGGTCGAGGAGTACTGGTACGAGTCCAACGAGGACGCCTACGAGCGGTTCCGCGTGCAGTTCCGCAACTCACCGGTCCTGGACTCCATCCCGCAGGAGGCGATCCCGGAGAGCTTCCGGGTGCAGCTGTCGGACCCGACCAAGTACGAGGTCGTCGCGAGTGCCTTCGAGGGCGCCCCGGGCGTGGAGAGCGTCGAGGACCAGCGCGAGGTGGTCGACAAGCTGTTCACCTTCCTCAACGCGGTCAGCCTCGCCGCCGTGGGCCTGGCCGCAGCCATGGTGGTGTGCGCCGTCCTGCTGATCAGCACCACGATCCGGCTCACCGCCTGGTCCCGGCGCCGGGAGACCAACATCATGCGGCTGGTCGGCGCCTCGGCGTTCACCATCCACGTGCCCTTCCTCGTGGAGACGGTGCTCGCCACGCTCCTCGGGGCGGCGCTGTCGATCGGGTTGCTGTGGGCGATGGTCCAGTACGGCATCAGTGGCTTCCTGACCGACCTGCTGGCCGGTCAGGCCGGAATGATCGGACTCATCGGTCCCCGCGACCTGTGGGTCATCACCCCGATCCTCGTCGGCGGCGCGGTGCTGCTGGCCGTGATCACGTCCTGGTTGGCGCTACGGAGGCACGTCCGTGTCTGAGAGGCGGTCACAATGACGAACACCCGACGATTCCGCTGGGGCAGCGTGGTGGCCCTGGCCATGGCCGGCCTGCTGGCCGCGTCGCCGGCCCTCGGGCTCGACGACATCCGGGACCGGATCCGGGAGGTGGAGGAGCGCGAGCAGCGGGCGCAGGAGGACCGGGAGGCCTCCGAGGAGCGTCAGGAGGAGCTGTCCGTCGAGCTGGAGCACACCAGCGTCGAGCTGCAGGCCGCGGACAAGCGGCTGCGCGAGACCACGGCGAAGGTCGACCGGGCCAGGATCGACCTGACCATCGCCGAGGACGAGCTGGCGGCGGCCGAGGCGGCGGAGGTGCGGATCGAGGGGGAGCTGGAGGTCGCCTACGCCAACGAGGCCAAGATCGAGAGCAGCCTGGCCGACAACGCCGCCGCGCAGGAGCAGACGCGCCTCGCCGTCGGCTCGATCGCCCGCGAGTCCTACAAGTCCGGTGGTCTGGGCCACCTCGGTGTGACCCTGGAGCTGCTGGCGGGGGAGGGCGACACGGTCCAGGAGATGTCCATGGCACGCACGGTGATGCGGGTCCAGGACAGCCAGATCCAGCGGTTGGGCACCATCCTGGCCGAGGAGACCGCCGAGCAGGACCGACTGGCCGGGGTGCGGCGCGACATCGCCCTGCTGCTCGCCGAGGCGGAGGCCACCACCATCCGCAAGCAGGAGGCCAGGGACGGCGCCGAGCAGGCCAAGAAGGACCTGGAGGCCCTCGAGGCCCAGCAGGCCAGGGACAAGAAGGCGCTCCAGCAGGAGTACGGCAAGCTCGAGAAGCACCTCGCCGCCGAGGAGGCCGAGGCCGAGGCCCTCGAGAAGGACCTGACCAAGCTGGCCGAGCAGAAGTACGGCCTGAAACAGGACGAGAAGGCCGAGAAGGCGCGCCTCGCCGAGGAGGCGCGCCTCAAGCGCGAGGCGGAGGAGCGGGCCCGGAAGGAGCGCGAGGCCGAGGAGCGCCGCAAGCGGGAGGAGGCCGAGGAGGAGCGCCGCAGGGCCGCCGAGGAGCGGGAGGCCCGCTACAAGGACGACCCAGCACCGCCGCCGTCGGAGGACCCGCCGGCACCACCGCCCCCGGCGCCGGAGCCCCCGCCGCCCTCCGCAGGCATCATCGACTGGCCGGTGAACGCACCGGTCACGAGCGAGTACGGCTGGCGGGTGCACCCGATCCTGGGCTACGCCAAGCTGCACGCCGGGATGGACTTCGGCTCAGGGTGTGGCGCACCGGTCTATGCCGCCGAGTCCGGCACCATCATCGCCACCACCTACAACAGCATCGCCGGCAACAAGGTGATCCTGGACCACGGCGTGATCGACGGGGTCAACCTGGTCACCACCTACCACCACCTGCAGAGCTTCGCCCGCGGCACCGGCTCGGTCAGCCGGGGCGAGCTGGTGGGCTACTCCGGCACGACCGGCGGCTCGACCGCGTGCCACCTGCACTTCGAGACTCACGAGAACGGCAACAAGGTCAACCCGCGAAACTGGCTCTGAATCCTGCTCCCCAGCCGGTAACCTAGAGGGTCGTGCCGGATCCCACTGACCGGCGCACTCGGCATACTGTGGAGGAGGTGGCACGACCGTGGTCAGGGAGAGCGGGCGCAAGCTCATCGCCAGCAACAAGAAGGCCAGGCACGACTACCTCATCGAGGACGTCGTCGAGGCGGGTCTGGTGCTGACCGGCACCGAGGTGAAGTCGTTGCGGATGGGACGCGCCTCACTGGTGGACGGCTACGCGACCGACTACAACGGCGAGCTGTGGCTGGAGGGTGTCCACATCCCCGAGTACGTCCAGGGGAACTGGACCAACCACGCTGCCCGCCGCCGGCGCAAGCTGCTGCTGCACCGGCACGAGCTCGACAAGCTCCTGGCCAAGGCGGGTCAGCAGGGGCACACGATCGTGCCGCTGTCGCTGTACTTCAAGGACGGCAGGGCCAAGGTCGAGATCGCCCTCGCCAAGGGCAAGAAGATCCACGACAAGCGCCAGACGCTCCGTGACCGGCAGGACTCCCGTGAGGTCCAGCGGGCCATGTCGGCCCACCTGCGCCAGCACGGCTGACGGCCCGTCGTATGCCGCGGGGTCGGGTCAGGCGACCCGGCCCAGCAGCTTGTCGGTGAGCTGGGTGCGCGCACCGGCCGCGTCAAGGGCCCGCTCGTAGCGGCGCAGCACGCCCTCGTGGGGGAAGACGAGGACCAGCATCAGCAGGACCGTGGGCGCCGCCGTGATCGCGACGGTGAGCCAGGACGGCTCTGAGGAGATGAACATGAGGGCCAGCGCCACGAACACCGGGGCCTCCATCAGCGCCAGCCGCAGGATGTGCACGGACTGGACCTTGGACATCAGTGCGCCGAGGTCGTCACCCGGCGACGCGGCCGGCACCCGGCCGACCATCACCACGGAGACCAGCGTGACGACTGCCACCAGGCCGAGGAGGACCGCGAGAACCCAGGGCTCGGGGAGGAGGGGGTCCGGTGCGACAAAGAGCATCATCACCGTGATGATCACGATGCCGCCGATGAAGGCACCGGAGAGGAAGCGCTGGGTCATGAGGAGCGGGGAGGAGTTCACGGCGATGGACTCTATCCGAATCGTGGTCGCGCCGCGGGAATCATGTGGACCGGCCCGGCGTTGGACGGGTAGGCTGGATCCTCCGACCGCGGTGCGAGCCACGGTTCGGGCTGGTTGACAACTGCACAGTGTGACGTGCCCCTGCTCCATGGGGGTGATCGGTTTCGACGTTGTACGCAACTCCAGGAGAAGCGGGTCGAGAACGCAGGGTCAACTCGTTAATGTCCCTTGCAAACTATTAGGTGCCGATTCCAAGCGCACCGACTTCGCCCTCGCCGCCTGAGCGAGCCACGAAGTCTGTCAGCCTGAGCTAGTTTCCGACTCAGTGTCTGGCATCAGCTAGGAAACTTGCTGCGTGATCATGTTGGGGGATCACGTGGGACTCCTACTCAACTGGGCCTGTCAGGGAACGTGTGCGCGCGAGCCCTGGGGCCGAGAAACTCCATAGCGCACTGCACCCGGAGAAGTCCTGGTCTTCCGGCAGCGGACGCGGGTTCGATTCCCGCCACCTCCACCATCGCGGTGGTCACGTCACGAGTGCAAAGCACAGAGATCCCCAGACTTCGCGGAGACGCAGAGTCTGGGGGTTTCGTGTGCGCGAGCTCTGCTCCACCGGGGTCAGGAACCTGACACACTCAACCGCTAAGCCGTGCGTGGAGAACCGCACGCACGGAGTGAGAGGAGGGTGGGCCGGAATCCCGCCACGGAACCGGGCCCTGACGACCAATGAACAGCCAGAAGGATCCCATCGCCCAGGCCCATAGCCAGTGGGTGCGTCATGGATGGCCGGAGGCCGCTGACGGCATGGCGATGGTGACTTCGCTGGTGCGGGTCAACCAGCTCTTCCTTGAGCGTATTGACGCGGTGCTGCGCCCTCTTGGTCTGACGTTCGCGCGTTACGAGGTGCTGCGCCTCCTGACGTTCGTGTCGGGTGGTGCGCTGCCGATGGCACGGTTGGGGTCGCTGCTGCAGGTTCATCCCACGAGCGTGACCAGTGCGGTGGAACGGCTGGTCCGGCAAGGGTATGTCGAGAGGGTGCGCAGCACCGAGGACGGACGCGTCGTGCTGGCTTCGCTGACCGACTCCGGTCGGGCGGTGGTGGAGGAGGCGACGGAGGGTCTGAACGCCTCGGTGTTCGGCGACCCCGGGCTGCCGCCGGGCCAGGTCCGTGAGCTCACCAACCTCCTGGGCGCGCTCCGCGCCGAGGCCGGTGATCATGTCGTCACGTAGGTGCTGCACCTGACAATTGCTTGGATGTCCTAGTATCTTGGGTGCGACCCTCCGATCAAAGGACTTCCTCATGCCCGAGCGCGCCCAGGCCCTGCAGCACCCTGTCCGTATCGTCACGGCGGCGAGCCTGTTTGACGGGCATGACGCGTCGATCAACATCATGCGGCGGATCATGCAGTCCCAGGGGGCTGAGGTGATCCACCTGGGGCACAACCGGTCGGTGCAGGAGGTGGTGCAGGCGGTCCTGGACGAGGATGCCAACGGGGTGGCGGTGTCGTCCTATCAGGGTGGGCACGTGGAGTACTTCGAGTACCTGGTTCAGGAACTGGCTGCGGCGGGGGCCGGGCACGTCAGGGTCGTCGGTGGTGGGGGCGGGGTCATCGTCCCCGAGGAGATCGCGAGGCTTCGCGAGTCCGGGGTGACGATCTTCAGCCCGCAGGACGGGCAGCGCCTGGGTCTGCCGGGGATGATCGGTGAGGTCATGGCGGACTGCGACTTCGGGCTCTGGGACGTCCGCGCCGCCGAGGTGGAGGAGGTGCTCGCGGGGGAGCGCACGGCGTTGTCGCGGGCGATCACGGGCGCCGAGCTGGGCCGGCTTCCGGAGGCGGACCGGGCTCGGTATGCCGAGGTGGCGGCCTCGCGCACGGTGCCGGTGCTGGGGATCACGGGGACCGGTGGGTCGGGCAAGTCCTCGCTCACCGATGAGCTGCTGCGCCGGCTGCGTCTGGACCAGGATGACCGGCTGCGGGTCGCGGTGCTGGCGATCGACCCGACGCGGCGGCGTGGCGGGGGAGCGCTCCTGGGGGACCGGATCAGGATGAACTCGATCGGTGGCGCGCAGACGTATTTCCGGTCGATGGCGACCCGGGGGGACAAGGAGATCCCGGAGGCGTTGCCGGCAGCTATCGATGTGCTGAAGTCGGGCGGGTTCGACCTGGTCATCGTCGAGACACCGGGCATCGGTCAGGGGGACGCGGGCATCGTCCCGTTCGTGGACACCTCCTTGTACGTCATGACACCGGAGTTCGGGGCGGCCTCGCAGCTGGAGAAGATCGACATGCTCGACTTCGCCGACGTCGTGGCGATCAACAAGTTCGAGCGTCGCGGCGCGATGGACGCACTGCGTGACGTCGGCCGTCAGCTGGTCCGCAACCGGGAGGCGTTCGGGAAGCGACCCGAGGACATGCCGGTGTTCGGCACCTCGGCCGCGACGTTCAACGACGACGGAGTCACCGCTCTGTATCAGGAGCTGCGGTCGTCCCTGGCGCAGGAGGGTCTGCCGGTCCAGGAGGGCGCGCTGCCCCGGGTGGATGTGCGCTACTCCTCGGGAATCCGGCAGGTGGTGCCGACCAAGCGGGTGCGCTATCTGGCCGAGATCGCCGACACCGTCCGCGGCTACCACGCGGACACCGAGCAGTTTGCCCAGGCGGCCCGTCGGGTGGAGCGCCTCGAGCTCGTGAGCAAGGAACTGGCGGCGGCTGGTGAGACCGGCACCGGGGTCGCTGGCCTCCTTGAGGTGGCTCGCCGTGAGGTGCCTGGCGAGATCCAGGACCTGATCGAGGCCTGGCCGGGCCGGGTCGAGGCCTACTCCGGTGACGAGCAGGTGGTCCGGGTGCGGGACAAGGAGATCCGCACCAGCCTCACCAAGGAGTCGTTGAGCGGCAACCGGGTCCCTCGGGTCGCGCTGCCGACCTACGACGAGACTGGCGCCCTGGTGCGGTACTGGCGCAAGGAGAACCTCCCGGGCTATTTCCCCTACACGGCAGGCGTCTTCCCCTTCAAGCGTGACAACGAGGACCCGGCCCGGATGTTCGCCGGCGAGGGTGACCCGTTCCGCACCAACCGCCGGTTCAAGCTCCTCTCGGAGGGGCAGCCGGCCACCCGGCTGTCGACCGCCTTCGACTCGGTCACCCTGTACGGGCAGGACCCGGCGCAGCGGCCGGACATCTACGGCAAGGTCGGCACGTCCGGGGTGTCGATCGCGACGCTGGAGGACATGAAGGCGCTGTACGACGGGTTCGACCTGCTCTCGCCGAACACCTCGGTCTCCATGACGATCAACGGTCCGGCCCCCACCGTGCTGGCCTTCTTCCTGAACACCGCGATCGACCAGCAGATCGAGGCGTTCCGGGAGAAGGAGGGTCGAGAGCCCTCCGGTGCGGAGGCAGAGGAGCTGCGTGCCTACGCGCTGGCCAACGTCCGCGGGACGGTGCAGGCCGACATCCTCAAGGAGGACCAGGGACAGAACACCTGCCTGTTCACCACGGAGTTCTCCCTGCGCATGATGGGCGACATCCAGCAGTGGTTCATCGACCACGAGGTCCGCAACTTCTACTCCGTGTCCATCTCCGGCTATCACATCGCCGAGGCCGGGGCGAACCCGATCAGCCAGCTGGCCTTCACACTGGCCAACGGCTTCACCTATGTCGAGGCCTACCTGGCCCGTGGGATGGACATCAACGACTTCGCGCCCAACCTGTCGTTCTTCTTCTCCAACGGCATGGACATCGAGTACTCGGTCATCGGCCGTGTCGCGCGGCGCATCTGGGCGGTGGCGATGCGGGAGAAGTACGGCGCCAACGACCGCAGCCAGAAGCTGAAGTACCACGTGCAGACCTCCGGTCGCTCCCTGCACGCCCAGGAGATGGACTTCAACGACATCCGCACCACCCTGCAGGCGTTGATCGCCATCTATGACAACGCGAACTCGCTGCACACGAACGCCTATGACGAAGCGGTGACGACCCCCTCGGCCGAGTCGGTCCGTCGTGCCCTGGCCATTCAGCTGATCATCAACCGCGAGTGGGGCCTGGCGATGAACGAGAACCCCAACCAGGGCTCGTTCATCATCGACCAGCTCACCGACCTCGTCGAGGAAGCGGTGCTGCTCGAGTTCGACCGGATCTCCGAGCGCGGTGGCGTGCTGGGGGCCATGGAGACCGGCTACCAGCGGGGCCGGATCCAGGACGAGTCGATGATGTACGAGCACCGCAAGCACGACGGCAGCCTGCCGATCATCGGCGTCAACACCTTCCGTGCCCCTGAGTCCGAGCGCGAGCCGGTCGTCGTGGAGCTGGCGCGAGCCACGACCGAGGAGAAGGAGTCGCAGCTCGCACGGGTCGCGGACTTCCAGAAGCGACACGAGGACGATGCGGCGGACGCCATCGCCCGCCTCCGGCAGGCAGCGCTCGCCGGTGACAACGTCTTCGCGGTGCTCATGGACGCCGCCCGCGTCTGTTCGCTCGGCCAGATCACCGAGGCCTTCTTCGAGGTCGGCGGGCAGTACCGCCGCAACGTCTAGGAGGCGGGCATATCGGAGCGGCCGTATCACGGGCTCTCCGTGACGTCGGTCAGCCTCCGCCCGACTCCTTCGGGGGCTGTGTGAACGACTCGACCACGCCGCGCAACCCTTCCTTCCGGTAGACCTCCCCAGTTGGCGTGCGAGCGCCGTAGCGGCGGGCCTGCGCGATCGCAGAACGGACGCGCGGGTCGTGCTCGGCGATGCGCGCCGCCCGCTGGGCACCGGGGGTCCGGGCCGCCTGCTGCAGCTTGTGGAGGTACTCGTCGGCGTTGCCGGTGTGGTACACGATCTGGTGCTCAGCCTCCTGTCTGAGCTCCTGCCACTCGAACCCGACGACCCGGGTGCCGGTGACCAGTCCGTGCAGGCCGACCCCGCCCGCGAGCCAGGCGATGAGCAGGACAACCGTCAGCGCGATAAACATTTCGGCAAGGTCGACGGCTCCCGGCACCGCCAGGGCTGCGGCGAGCAGCATCCCGGCCGCCAGGGTCGGGGGTCCAACGACGAGACCGGCGCGCAGAGCCATCCGCAACGGGCGGTCGACCCAGGACCGGCCGGCCCGGAGGTCTGGGGCGAGTGTCGGTTCGGCGCTGCTGTGGTTCCTCGTCACCCGCACCCGGGTGAACGCCTTGCCGATGCTGCTGCCGGTCAGGGTGTGAGTGAGCCAGTCGTAGGCCCAGATCACCAGCCCCTGGAGGTAGACCGTGCTCAGCACCACGGGCTGGAGCTGCTCCACTGCGGCCCCGACCGAGCCACCGGCGGCGGTGCCCGGGTCCCACTCGGTGAGGAAGTCGTTGAAGGAGTCGAAGCCGGCGAGCAGGAGAGCATCGGCCGCCTGGCTGAAGGTGAAGGGCAGCACGATGAGGCAGGCCAGCCCGAAGGCGATGACGGAGTCGATGGCGCGGGCGATCAACCGGCGCAGGCGCAGCGGCGGATAGGTTCGTGTGGTGTCCCGGCTGCTGCGGGTGGTGTCCACGATCCCGGTCACCTTCGCTCCTTTGCCGGTTCCAGTCTATGACCTCATCCGGGGGAGTCCTGCCTGACCTAGCAATCGGATCCGCGCGTGCGACTCGACGGCTCCGGCAGTCCATGCAGGTCAGCAACACCAGGAACCCCACGACCTCCTGGTCGTGGGGTCCCGTGGTGTCGGTGGCTGCTCGGGCTCAGCCCTGCGGGGCGTCGCCGGCCATCTCGGACTCGGCCGCGGCCAGCTTGGCCCGGACCTCGTCCATGTCCAGCTCCTTGAGCTGGCCGATCAGGCTCTCCAGGCCGGCTGCGGGCAGCACGCCCGGCTGCGAGAACAGCAGGATGCCGTCGCGGAAGGCCATCACGGTGGGGATCGAGGTGATCTGCGCACCGGCGGCCAGCTCCTGCTGCGCCTCGGTGTCGATCTTGCCGAAGACGACGTCGTCGTGCTTCTCGGAGACCTGCTCATAGACCGGCGCGAAGGCACGGCACGGACCGCACCACGCGGCCCACCAGTCGATCAGAACGATCTCGTGGTCGGCCAGCGTCTGGTCGAGGTTGTCTCTGGTCAGCTCCATCGTGCTCATACGGGGGCCAACGCCGCGCCGGCCACGGTGATTCCCGGGGCGATCTTCGTCACATGCCGGACGCCTGCCCCGCAGAGCCCCGCTGATGCGGAACAATGGCGACCATGGGTTTCGCACCGTCGGTCTCCAACTCGATCACCGTCCGCCTCGAGCTTCCCGCGCGGGCGACCGCCGTCGGGGAGCTCACCGCAGCCGTGGAGAAGGAGGGCGGCATGGTCACGGCGGTCGACATCGCCGAGTCCGGTGCCGAGCGGCTGCGCACGGACATCACGATCGCCACCTGGGGCGAGGCCCACGCCAAGCAGATCGTCGAGGCGATGGCCACGGTGCACGGCGTGGAGATCGGCAAGGTCAGTGACCGGACCTTCCTCATGCACCTGGGCGGCAAGCTCAGCGTGGAGTCCAAGTCCCCGATCCGCAACCGTGACGACCTGTCGATGGTCTACACCCCCGGCGTGGCCCGGGTCTGCAAGGCCATCGTCGACAACCCCTCCGACGCCCGCCGGCTGACGATCAAGCGCAACACGGTCGCCGTCGTCACCGACGGCACGGCGGTCCTGGGGATGGGCGACATCGGGCCGCTCGCCGCGCTGCCGGTCATGGAGGGCAAGGCCGCGCTGTTCAAGCGGTTCGCGGACGTCGACGCGTTCCCCATCGTCCTGGACACCAAGGACGCCGACGAGATCGTGCGCATCGTCAAGGCCATCTCGCCGGGCTTCGCCGGGATCAACCTCGAGGACATCTCGGCACCCCGCTGCTTCTACATCGAGCGCCGCCTGCGCGAGGAGCTCGACATCCCCGTGTTCCACGACGACCAGCACGGCACCGCCATCGTGGTCCTCGCGGCCCTGCGCAACGCGCTCCGCGTCGTCGACAAGGAGCTCGACACCGTCAAGATCGTCCTGTCGGGGGCCGGCGCCGCCGGCTCGGCGATCCTGCGGCTGCTGCTGATGGCCGGGGCGACCGACGTGACGGTCTCCGACGTCCACGGGGTGCTGCACTCCGAGCGCGCCGACATCGCCCGCGGCGACAACGCCAACATGGCCTGGATCGCCTCCCAGACCAACCGCGCCGGACTGCGCGGCACGGTCACCGACGCCCTGGTCGGGGCCGATGTCTTCATCGGAGTGTCCGCCGGCGGCATCCTGACCGGCGCGGACATCGCCACGATGGCCGACGACGCGATCGTCTTCGCGATGGCCAACCCGACACCGGAGGTCGACCCCGCCGACGCGGCCGAGCACGCCACGGTCGTGGCGACGGGACGCAGTGACTTCGCCAACCAGATCAACAACGTGCTGGTCTTCCCGGGTGTCTTCCGCGGCCTGATGGACGCCCAGACCGACCACATCAGCGACGAGATGCTGCTCGCGGCGGCCTTCGCGCTCTCCGACGTGGTCGGCGCCGAGGAACGCAACCCCACCTACATCATCCCCAGCGTGTTCAACCCCAAGGTCAGCAAGGCCGTGGCCCAGGCCGTCGAGAAGGTCGCGCGAGAGCGTGCCGACGTCACCTCCTGACCACCTGCGGGGAGTATGCCGGGGGCTGGGCTGGCTCCTGCTGCTCACCCTTCTCCTCGCGCAGGTGTGGGCGCTGTACCTGCTGGTCCCCTCCCCGGGGGATCCGCTCTTCCCCGGCCAGGACAAGGTCGGGCACGCCCTGCTGTTCGGGGTGCCGCTCGCCCTCTCCCTGGCGCTGGGTTCCCGGCCGGTGAGCCTCGGCATACTGCTGCACGCGCTCGCCAGCGAGCCGCTCCAGGGGCTGCTCACCTCCACGCGCACCCCCGACGCCTGGGACACCGTCGCCGACCTGGCCGGCATCGCCCTCGCGGTGCTGGTGGTCGAGCTGGCGCGTCGGCGCCGCCCAGTGTCCCGCGTGGCCGAGCCGGACACCGTGGGGGCGCTCCGGTGACCGCCGACGAGGGGCCCGGCTCGCTGGCCGGACAGCTGCTGGTGGCCACACCCGTGACCGGTGACTTCTTCCACCGCTCCGTCGTGCTGGTGCTCCACCACGACGACGACGGCGCCACCGGGATCACGCTCAACAAACCGCTGGAGGCCGAGGTCTCCGCCGTCCTCCCGGACTGGCAGCCGCACGTGACACCGCCCGGCGTGCTGTTCCAGGGCGGGCCGGTGCAGCTCGACTCGGCGATGGGGCTGGTCAGCGTGCCCGGTGGAGTGGCAGCGCAGACCGAGACGCTGGGCATCTCGGTGCTCTTCGGTGGGCTCGCCCTCGTCGACCTGGACGCACCACCCCCGGTCGTCGTCCCCGAGGTCTCGGGGCTGCGGATCTATGTCGGCTATGCCGGCTGGAGTGCCGGGCAGCTCGAGGAGGAGCTCATCGAGGGCGCCTGGTACGTCGTCGAGCGCGAGCCCCGCGACCCCTTCCACGACTCGGCGGACCTGTGGCGCGACGTGCTGGTCCGCCAGCGGAACTCGCTGTCGCTGGTCGCCAACCACACCCACCACCCCGAGCAGAACTGAGGCCGCTCCCAGACGCCCGCAGTAGGGTGAGGGCATGTCGTTGAGCATGTCGCAGGAGCCGCTGGACGCCCCGGAGGCGCCCACCGCCCCGTCCACCCGGACCGCGGTCCTCGAGCGCGAGGACACCAGCACAGACCCCCGTCTCAGCGAGCCGGGCGACCACGAGCGCTTCGCGCACTACGTGCGCAAGGAGAAGATCATGGAGAGCGCCCTGTCGGGCGAGCCCGTGGTCGCGCTGTGCGGCAAGATCTGGGTGCCCGGGAGAGACCCGAACCGGTTCCCGGTCTGCCCGACGTGCAAGGAGATCTACGAGGGGCTGCGCGCCCCCCAGGACGGCGGGGAGTAGGCGACACGCCCGGGCTGTCGCGACACACCGTCGGGCGGCACGCGGGCGACCTGCGGCTTTCCGAGGGGCGTCCGGATCGGCCCCGTGGAACTCGTATCCTGAGCGGCGATGTCCACCTCAGCTGCCTCTCATCTCCCCCCGGCCTATCCCGAGCGTGCGGCGTGGGGCACCGCCGGCAAACTGCGCGCCTGGCAGCAGGCCGCGCTCGACCAGTACCTCACCGACAGTCCCCGCGACTTCCTCGCCGTGGCGACGCCCGGCGCCGGTAAGACGACCTTCGCACTCAAGGTGGCGACCGAGCTGCTGGACGCCGGTGTCATCGAGCGGGTCACCGTGGTCGCCCCCACCGAGCACCTCAAGACCCAGTGGGCCGAGGCCGCTGCCCGGGTCGGCATCAACATCGACCCCCGGTTCGCCAACGCCCACGGGCGCCACGGCCGGGAGTTCCAGGGGGTGGCGGTCACCTACGCGGGGGTCGCCAGCAAGCCGCTGCTGCACCGGGCCCGGACCGAGGCGGCCCGCACCCTGGTCATCCTCGACGAGATCCACCACGGCGGTGACGCCCTGAGCTGGGGCGAGGCGATCCGTGAGGCCTTCGAGCCGGCCACCCGGCGGCTGTCCCTGACCGGCACACCCTTCCGCTCCGACACTGCCGCGATCCCGTTCGTGCGCTACGCCATGGACCACGAGGGCGTCCTGCGCTCAGAGGCGGACTACACCTACGGCTACGCCGAGGCACTGCGCGACGGTGTGGTGCGACCGGTCCTGTTCCTGGCCTACGGCGGGAGTATGCGGTGGCGCACCCGGGCGGGCGACGAGATCTCCGCGCAGCTCGGGGAGACCCTGACCAAGGACCTGTCCAAGCAGGCGTGGCGCACCGCCCTGGACGCCGGGGGCGAGTGGATCCCGACCGTGCTGGCCGCCGCCGACAAGAGGCTCACCGAGGTGCGTCGGGGCGTCCCGGACGCCGGCGGGTTGGTGATCGCCAGCGACCAGGCCTCGGCCCGGGCCTACGCCCGCCAGCTCGCCGCGCTCACCGGCGAGAAGCCGACCGTGGTGCTCTCCGACGACACCGGCGCCTCGGGGCGGATCGAGGAGTTCGCCGAGGGGGACTCACGGTGGATGGTCGCCGTCCGCATGGTCTCCGAGGGCGTGGACGTGCCGCGCCTGTGCGTCGGTGTCTATGCCACCTCCACGTCCACACCGCTCTACTTCGCCCAGGCCATCGGGCGGTTCGTGCGCGCCCGGCGCCGCGGCGAGACCGCGTCGGTGTTCCTCCCCAGCGTGCAGCTGATCCTGCAGCACGCCAGCTCGATGGAGCTCCAGCGCGACCACGCCCTCAACAAGAAGCGGTCCGACGAGGACGGGCTGGACTGGACCCCGGAGGACAACCTGCTGGCCGAGGCCAACGCGCCCGAGCAGGCGCTGGACTCCGAGCAGGGCGCGTTCGAGGCGCTGGAGTCCGACGCGCTCTTCGACCACGTGCTGTTCGACGCCGAGCAGTTCGGTCTGGGTGCGCTGCCGGGGAGCCAGGAGGAGGAGGACTACCTCGGCCTGCCCGGGCTGCTCGAGCCGGACCAGGTGGCGCACGTGCTGCGGGACCGGCAGCGCAAACAGGTCAGCAACGGCGGAGGCCGTCGCGCGGCCGAGCACGTCTCCGCGCACCGCGCGCTGGCCGAGCACCGAAAGGAGCTCAACAAGCTGGTCTCGGCCTACGCCCAGAAGTCCGGTCAGCCGCACGCGATCGTGCACTCCGAGCTGCGCCGCAGCTGTGGTGGGCCAGAGCTGGCCACCGCCAGCAGCGAGCAGGTCACCCAGCGGATCGACACGATCCGGCGCTGGTTCGTGGGACGCCGCTGACCCGCGGCGGCACAGCAGCGAGCCCCGTGCCCGGGTCGAGGGCACACCCCGGGCAGGACGCAGTGGATACGGTGTCCCGGTGAGTGCCGAGCCCGAGACCGCGCAGACCCTGGACCGTGGCCTGCAGGTCCTGGAGCAGCTGTCCGGGGCGGCCGGACACGGGGGCCTGACCGTCAGTGAGTTGGCGCAGGCGCTGGGGGTCGGCCGCTCGGTGGTCTACCGTCTCGTCACCACGCTGGTGGCCCGCGACTACGTGCGGCGGGGGCAGGACGGCCGGTTCCGGTTGGGCCTGGCCAGCTCGCGGCTGGCGGTTGCGGTCCGGCCCGCGCTGGTCGAGGCCGCGCGGCCGGTCCTGCGGGCCCTGGCCGACCAGCTGGGCGCGACCGCCCACCTGACTGTCGTCGAGGCCGGGTCGACCGACGCGCTGGCGGTGCTCGTGGTCGAGCCGTCCTGGACCGACTTCCACGTCGCCTACCGCGTGGGCAGCAGGCACCCGCTGACCCAGGGGGCGGCCGGCAGGGCCCTGCTCGCCGGACGGCGGGGGAGTGCTCGGGCGGTCACCACCCAGGGCGAGCTCCAGGTGGGAGCGCACGGCGTCGCGGCGCCGGTCACCGGCGTCCCGAGTCTCGAGGCCTCGGTCGGCGTGGTGTCGATGACACCGATCCGGGAGCGCGGTGGCGCCGACGCCGTCGAGCTCGCGGCACAGCAGGTGGCCGCCGCGCTGGGCACCACCAGACAGCACGAGTCCGAGGGGGATCCCTCGCTGTCCGACTGACCCGTCCCGGCACCCGCGGGGAGGCGCGGGTGGGCAGCGCGTCAGCGCCAGGGGCCGAAGTCGGGCTGCCGCTTCTCCGCGAACGCGGCCGCCCCCTCCTTGGCCTCGTCCGACTCGACGAACAGGTCCAGGCCGGCGAACGCGATATTGCCCAGCCCCTGCATGTGGTCGGAGTCGGCGTTGAAGCTGTGCTTGAGGAAGCGCAGCGCCGTGGGGGAGTACGACGCGATCTTGCGGGCGTACTCGCGGGCCTTGTCCATGAGCTGGTCGGCCGGGACCACCTCGTTGACCAGACCCCACCGCTCGGCCGTCTGTGCGTCATACAGGTCCAGTAGGAACCAGATCTGCCGGGCCCGCTTCTCACCCACCACCCTGGCCAGGTAGGCCGAGCCGAAGCCCGCGTCGAAGGAGCCGACGCGCGGGCCGCTCTGTCCGAACCGGGCGGTCTCGCTGGCCACGGAGAGGTCGGCGAGGACGTGGAGCACGTGACCCCCGCCGACGGCCACCCCGTTGACGGCGGCGATCACCGGCTTGGGGATGTCGCGCATCGTCTGGTGCACCTGCTGGATCTGGAACAGGCCCCACTCCGTCTCGCCGTAGCTGCCCGTCTCGGCCCGCTCCTTGACGTCACCCCCGGCACAGAAAGCCTTGTCCCCGGCCCCCGTCAGGATCACGCACGCGACCCGGGAGTCGGCCCACGCGTGCTTCAGGGCCGCCAGGAGCTCGTCGACCGTCCGCCCCCGGAAGGAGTTGTAGCGCTCGGGCCGGTTGATCGTCACCACCGCCCAGCTCTCCTCGACCTCGTAGGTGATGTCGGTGAACTCCTCGGGCTTGATCATCGGCCTGCTCTCTCTGTTGGGTATGGCGTCATCTTGACGGTCGTCACGGACCGTGGCAAGGTCACTGCGTGTCTGAGCGTGAGGATCAGCCGGTCGCCCTCGTCACCGGGGCGGGTCGTGGGATCGGTGCCGGGGTGGCCGTGGCGCTCAGTCGAGCCGGGTATGCCGTGGGGCTGAGTGCCCGCAGCGCGGACCAGCTGGAGGAGACGGCCCGGCAGTGTCCGGGGCCGACCCTCGTGCTGCCGGCCGACCTGGTCGGGGCCGGAGCGGTCGAGCAGGTCGTCGACCGGCTCGAGCAGGAGTGGGCCGCCCCGGAGGTGGTCATCGCCAACGCCGGGGCCGGTGTCTCCGCCTCCGTGGAGAAGACGACCGACGAGCAGTGGCAGCTGATGCTCGACCTCAACCTGACGGCGCCCTTCCGGCTCCTGCGCCGGACGATCCCCGCCATGAGGCAGGCGGGACACGGGCGCATCGTCGTGGTGGCCTCGGTGGCCGCCAAGCACGGCGAGCCCTACATCTCCGCCTACACCGCGAGCAAGCACGGCGTGCTCGGGCTGGTCCGGTCCGCGGCCGCCGAGCTGGCCCGCACGGGCGTCACCGTCAACGCCGTCTGCCCGGGCTACGTCGACACCCCGATGACCGACGCGACGGTGCGGGGCATTGTGGAGAAGACCGGCCGGTCGCCGGAGCAGGCGCGGGCGGCGCTCGAGGCGAAGCAGGGGATCAACCGGCTCATCACGGTCGAGGAGGTCGTGGAGGCCGTCCTCGCCTGCGTGCGCAACGGTGGCATCACGGGTCAGGGAATCAATGTCGACGGTGGAGGTCTGCAGTCATGATCGAGCGTGTCAACCCGCCCGAGCTGGGCGAGGCCAGGGGCTTCAGCCACGCCGTGATCGGCACGGGCACGGTCGTCTTCCTCGCCGGGCAGACCGCGCTGACCCCCGAGGGTGTGATCGAGGGGGACACGGTCGTGGAGCAGTTCGAGCGGGCGCTGACGAGCCTGCTGACGTCCCTGCGCGCCGCGGGGGGTGAGCCCGCGGACCTGGCGTCGCTGACCGTCTACATCGTGGACATGGACGACTACAAGGCCAACGCCCGGGAGATCGGCAGGGTCTGGAAGCGCCTGGTGGGGACCGAGTACCCCGCGATGGCGGGCATCGGCGTCTCCCGGCTCTGGGACGTCGAGGCCCTGGTCGAGGTCCAGGGGACGGCCGTGCTCCCCGCCGCCGACCGCTGACCGACACCCACCGCCGGCCTGACGCGCGAGGTGCGGACCGCGGACGTCACGTTTGGGTCACTCTGTGTGTCGTCTCCTGGACGAGCGACACAGAACCGGCATAAGGTTTGGCACGGAGGCAGGCGCAACGACGTGCCGGCACACCCTGGAAGGGTTCTGCGATGACGACTCGACGCACGACATACCTGCTGGCCCTGACCGCCGCCAGCACCCTCGCCCTGGGAGCCTGCGGCGGAGGCACCCTCGGTGGCGGTGGAGACGAGGGCGGTGAGGAGGCCGACGGCACGATCAAGATCGGGCTGCTCGTCCCGCAGTCCGGGGTCTACAAGAGCCTCGGCGACGACATGCGCGCCGGCTTCGAGGTCTACCTGGAGGAGCACGACAACACCCTCGGCGGGCTCGAGGTCGAGGTGGTCCTCGCCGACGAGGGGGAGACCGCGGAGTCCGGCAAGGCCGCCGCCGACAAGCTCGTCAAGCAGGACCAGGTCACGGTCGTGACCGGGGTGGTGAGCTCGGCCGTCATGAACGGCGTCGTCGACCTGTTCGAGACCAGCAAGATCCCGCTGGTCGGCTCGAACGCCTCGCCGACCACGCTGACCGACGCGGAGTTCATCTGGCGCACGTCCTACGTCAACGACGAGCCGGGGGAGGCCCTGGGCGCCTATGTCGCGGAGAACGTCGACGGCGGTGTCTACTTCCTGGCCGCCGACTACCAGGCGGGCAAGGACGAGGTGTCCGGTTTCAAGAAGAGCTTCGAGCCGGCCGGCGGCGAGACGGTCGACGAGGTCTACACGCCGTTCCCGGCCACGACCAACTTCCAGCCGTTCCTGGCCAACGCGAAGGCGTCCGGGGCCGAGGCACTGTTCTCGTTCTACGCCGGTGGTGCCGCGGTCGAGTTCGTCAAGCAGTACGACCAGTTCGGCCTCAAGGGCGAGATCGCGCACTACTCCGCGGGCTTCCTGACCGAGGGCGGCGTGCTGGACGGGCAGGGCGCCTCGGCCGAGGGCACCTTCACGGCGATGAACTACAACTACGACCTCGACAACGAGCTCAACGCCTCCTTCGTCGAGGCCTACGTCGCCAAGACCGACCGCAACCCCACGACCTATGCCATGGCCTCCTACGACGCGGCCAAGGTGCTCGACCTGGCGATCGAGGCCGCGGGCGAGGCCGACCCCGAGGCGATCAACACGGCCATCGGTGAGATCAGCGAGATCGAGTCGCCCCGCGGCACGTGGACCTGGTCAGAGATCGGCACCCCCGTGCAGACGTGGTACCTGCGTGAGGTCAAGGAGGTCGACGGCACGCTGACCAACGTCATCATCGACGAGCTCGGTGAGCTCGGGGGCTGATCGGCCGCATGACGGCTGATCGCGACTCATGACCGGGTGGCTCGACGCGCACCTCGTCTCCATGGTGGACGGGGTGGCCTATGGCCTGCTCCTGTTCACCCTGGCCGTCGGGCTGTCGCTGGTGTTCGGGATGATGGACGTGCTCAACCTGGCGCACGGCACGCTCTACCTCGCCGGCGCCTACACGGCCTACGCCCTCTCCGACGGCAGCTGGCTGGGCCTGCTCGTGGCCCTGCTGGTCGGGCTGCTCGTGGGACTGGCCGGCGGCGGCCTCCTGGCCGCCGCCGTCGCACCCCTGCAGGGGCGTGGCCACCTGGACCAGGCGGCCCTGACTCTCGGCATCGCGCTCATCGCCGCGGAGGTCATGGCGATGTTCTTCGGCGCGGAGGTGCTGCCCACGGCCCCACCGGGCTCCCTCGCCCGCTCGGTGTCCGTGCTGGACCACTCCTACCCGCTCTACCGGCTCGTCTTCATCGCGGTGGCCGGGGTGCTGGCGGTCCTGGTCTACCTAGCCTTCGAGCGGTCCTCGGTCGGTGCCCTGGTGCGCGCCACGGTGGCCGACCGGGACATGGTGCGCGCGATGGGCGTGGACACCCGCAAGGTGCTCTTCGGCGTGTTCGCGTTCGGAGCGGTCCTGGCGACCGTCGGCGGTGTGCTCGGGGCCCCGATCATCGCGCCGGGCCCCGGCATCGACGACCGGGTCCTGGTCCTCTCGCTGGTCGTGATCGTCATCGGCGGACTGGGGTCGGTGCGGGGAGCGCTGCTCGGCGCGCTGCTCATCGGACAGGTCCAGACGCTCGGCGTGGCCCTGACCCCGGCCTTCGCCCCCTTCCTGCTCTTCGGCGCGATGCTCCTCGTGCTCGTCCTGCGGCCGCAGGGCCTGTCCAGCCTGGGGCGGGCCTGATGAGCACGGACGCGGGCCTGCGCTCCCGCGGCCGTCGCCTCCCCCTGCGGACCGCTGTCCTCGTGGCGGTCGTGACCGTGCTGCTGCTGCTCGTCCCGTGGGTCTTCGGCGCCTTCACCGTGATGACCTTCACCCGGGCGCTGGTCTTCGCGGTCCTGGCGATGAGCGTCAACCTGCTCACCGGCGTGGCGGGGATGCCCACCCTCGGTCAGGCCGCCTACTTCGGGGTGGGGGCCTACACCGGCGCCCTCGTCGGGATCCACTGGTCCGAGCTCGGCGTGGTGCAGCTCGCCCTCGCCACGCTGGCCGGCGTGGTGGCCGCCGTCCTCACGGGCCCCCTCGCGATCCGCGGTCGGGGGGTGGCCTTCCTGATGATCACCCTGGCCATCGGCGAGATCGGCTACACCGCGGCCGGCCGCCTCGACTCGGTGACGGGCGGCACCGACGGGATGAGCGGCATACCGCCCGTTGTCGTCACCCCCGGCGGCAGCGGACTGGTCAACGAGGGCCTGATCTACTACTACGTCCTCGTCGTCGCTGCAGTGTCCTACGCGGCGGTGGCGGTCCTGCTCCGCTCGCCCTTCGGGCTGACGCTGCGCGGTCTGCGCGACAACGAGAGCCGGCTGCGTTCCGTGGGCTACCGCACCGACTCCTACGCGCTCGCGGCCTATGTGTATGCAGGTGGGCTGGCTGCCCTGGCCGGCTCGCTGTGGGCCTCCTCCCAACGGTTCGTCGCCCCGGGCGACCTGGGTTTCGAGATCTCTGCCCTGGCACTGCTGGCGGTCATCGTGGGTGGTGTGGGGTCCATGTGGGGTGCCTGCCTGGGTGCCCTCCTCGTCGTCTTCACGCGGGACTACCTCGGGCAACAACTGTCCGGTCACGCGCCGCTCCTGCTGGGCATCCTGTTCGTCCTGACCGTCTACCTGCTGCCCCAGGGGGTGGCCGGTGGCCGCGCCCAGTGGCGCCGGCTCTTCCCGAAGGACCATGGCGGAGACCCCGGGACGGTGACACCGACATGACCCAGCAGGACGCCGCCCCCGGATCGGGGACGCACGACGGCGGACAGGGGGACGGCCCCGTGCCCGCCCTGCGGGTCGAGGGCCTCAGTCGGCACTTCGGCAGCCTGAAGGCGGTCGAGGACGTGAGTTTCAAGGTGCGGCCGGGGAGCCGGCACGCGGTGATCGGGCCGAACGGGGCCGGCAAGTCGACCCTCTTCGCCCTCACCGCAGGTGCCCTGCGGGCCACCGCCGGCCGGGTGTGGCTCCACGGGGACGACGTCACATCCCTGACCGAGCACGCGCGTGCCCGCCGCGGGCTGGTCCGGACCTTCCAGCACTCCTCGCTGTTCCTCAGGGCCACGGCCCGGGAGAACGTCCTGCTGGCCGTGCAGCGCCGGCACGGTGTCCAGGCGCAGCCGTGGCGTGCCGTGACGCGCCGCAGCGCGCTGGTCCGGGAGGCCGACGAGGTGCTCGACCGGCTGCTGCTGAGTCACCGGTCAGGACAGCTCGCCGGGGCACTGTCCCACGGTGAACGGCGCCAGCTCGAGGTCGCGGTCGCCCTGGCGGCCGCGCCGTCGGTGCTCCTGCTCGACGAACCCGCGGCCGGCATGTCCCCGGCCGACACCCATGCCTTCCAGGAGATCGTCCTCGGTCTCCCACCGGAGCTGACGGTCCTGCTCGTCGAGCACGACCTCGATCTCGTCTTCGGCGTGGCCGACCACGTCACGGTGCTGCACCTCGGTCGCCACCTGCTCACCGGTCTGCCCGCCGAGGTCCGGGCCAGCGACGAGGTGCAGCACGCCTACCTCGGCGCTGAGGACACCTCGGCGCTCTTCTTCGAGGAGCAGGAATGAGCCCCACGCCGGTGCTGTCGACCCGGGGACTGGTCTCCGGTTATGCCGGGTCCCGTGTCCTCGACGGTGTCGATCTCGACCTCGCCGAGGGGCGGGTGCTCGCCCTGCTGGGGCGCAACGGCGTCGGCAAGTCGACACTCGTGAACACCATCATGGGCCTGGTGCGACCCATGGCGGGGTCGGTCACGGTGGCGGGCCAGGAGGTGGCCGGTGCGCGACCGGACCGGATCGCGGGGCTGGGGCTGGGCCTGGTGCCCCAGGGGCGTCGCGTCTTCGCGCCACTGACGGTGGCCGAGCACCTGGAGATCGCCGACCGGGCCGGCCGCGCGGGTAACTGGACCCGGCAGCGTGTCCTCGACCTCCTGCCCCGGCTGGGAGAGCGGCTGAGGCACCGCGGTGACCAGCTGTCCGGCGGCGAGCAGCAGATGCTCGCGATCGCCAGGGCACTGCTGACCAACCCCACCATCCTGCTCCTCGACGAGCCCTCGGACGGCCTCGCCCCCTCGGTCGTCCAGCAGGTCGCCGAGGTGGTCCAGGAGGTCTGCCGCGCGGGGATGTCGGTGCTCCTGGTCGAGCAGAACCTGCGTCTCGCGCTCTCCGTGGCCGACCAGGTCGTGGTGATGCAGAAGGGCACCGTGAAGTGGGACGTGCCCGTCGACGAGTTCCGGCGCAACCGGGCCCGGGCCGAGGAGCTGCTGGGGATCTAACGAAGCCTGCCGATACCATTTCGTTCGACGTGCTCTCCTACGCCGACTGGCTTGGCATCACTGTCGTTGTCGCCCCGGACCTGGTGCCGGAGCTTCCCCTGCTCGTCAGGAGCGTGGCACAGGGCGTGGAGCGTCTTCTCTCCTAGCACCCTCCGGACACGACAAGTGACCCTCGGCAGTGCGTCGCCGGCACGTGCGCACGCTGATGCGCGTGCGCTCGACTGCCGCCCTGGGACGTCCAACTGTCTGATTCGGACTCTCCGGGAGGGGGACGCTTGACGGCGCGAGAAGGGCGAGGGACTCTAGCGTCATGACCTTCACCGCGGCCACTGAGGAGTTGGACACATCAGAGTGTCTGGCCTTGCTGCGTGAGGCGCCAGTCGGCCGCCTCGCCGTTATCGTGCACGACCGCCCGGAGATCTTCCCTGTCAATCATGCCGTTCACCACGGATCGGTGGTCTTCCGTACATCAACCGGCACCAAGTTGTACAGCGCTCTGGGTCAGCCCGTGGCCTTCGAGGCTGATGGATATGACTCGACGACCCGCCGAGCGTGGAGCGTGGTCGTGTCCGGCACGGCTCATGAGGTGAAGCAGTTGCACGACGTGCTCAAGGCCATGGAGCTCCCGGTCTTTCCGTGGGAGATAGGACCGAAGCCACACTTCGTCCGGATCGATCCGATCTCCATCACCGGCCGACGGTTCGAGGTGCACGGAGGTCTCGACCTGCCCACAGGCGGGCCTGAGTAGGGGAACCATCAGAAACCGAGCAGTTGCCCGGCTCACTTTCAGGATGGTCCTGTGCTGTACGGCTCGGCAGGGTCGAAGGTCCCAACTACGGGGGACTCCAGGTCGCCCCGGCCCATCATTGCGCGATCAGACTGACGCCTAGGGTGGCGGTCGGCGGCCACGGGCACCACGGTCGGCAGTCACATTCAGGCCCTGCTGGCGCTGTCACGATGATGAGCAGGCGGCGACTCCATCACGGAGCCAAGGTCTGTGCGGACAGTCATCACGACGTGGGCACCGTCCACAGGAGGATGGTGCCCTTCCCAGGGGATGACTCCACCCGGAACCGGCCACCGTGTCGCTCGGCACGGTGGCGGATGTTCGCCAGCCCGCTCTCGGCCACCCCCTCGGGCATCCCTCGGCCGTTGTCCGCAACAGTGAGGACAATCTCGTCACTCACGGCAAGGGTCACGGTGACCATCGAGGGAACGGCGTGCCGGCTCGTATTCGACAGTGCCTCCGCAAGAACGGCCAGCATGTCGGAGACGAGCTCCCTGCGCACCAGGGTCCGCACTGGCCCTTCAAAGCGCAGCTGTGGGTGGAACCCGAGCGTGGTGGCCGCCCGGTCGACGACGCGGGTGATCTCGGCCTGGATGGTGTCGGACGACTCCGTTGCGCCCAGGGCGAAGATGGTGCGCCGGATGTCCTTGATCGTGGTGTCCAGCTCGTCGACCGCGTGTTCCAGTACCTGTTCGATCTCCGGACTCTTTACGTTCCGGGATGCAGCTTGTAGCCCGAGCCCGATCGCGAACAGGCGTTGGATCACCACGTCGTGCAGATCCCGGGCGATGCGGTCGCGATCCTCGAAGATGACTAGCCTGTGCTGGTCCTCACGGGCCCGGACCAACTGGAGCGCCAGGGCCGCCTGCCGGGCGAAGCTGGTGGGCATCTCGGAGTTCATGGAACGGTACTGGCCGACGCGCTGCGCTGTCCACGCAAGGCCGAGTGCCCCGGTGATGCCGGACGGTGGCCCCAAGGGCACGACGATGGCCGCGCCTACCGGCGGCCACCCAGGCAGTGGCCCGGCCGGGAAGAGTTGCGGGTCACTACTCACGTCTTCCACCGACAGCGGCTCTCCCCGCTCGACGACGAGGCGGGTGAGCGGTGACTCGAGTGTTGCCGCGCCGGGTCGGTCCGGTGACTGGCCGGCGCTCGAGACCGCGATGACACGAAGCTCTGCGGCACTGGGCCCCGTCACGATCCAGGTGACGTCTGCCTCCGCTGCGGTCCGTGCACAGTCGGCGACGAGATTGAAGGCGTCGGCAGCATCAGCGGACCCCGACAGCAGCCGGACCATGTCCGATGTGGCGCTGAGCCATTCCTGTCTGCGCGCCGCTTCCTCGTAGAGCCGGGCATTCTCGATCACGACGCCGGCTGCGGCGGCCAGGGCCACCACGATTTCCTCGTCCTGGGCCGTGAAGTCGACGCCGCCGCCCTTCTCGGTGAGATAGAGGTTCCCGAACACCTGGTCGCGGATGAGCACCGGCACCCCGAGGAAGGAGTGCATGGGTGGGTGGTTTGGTGGGAACCCGTAGGACTGGGGGTGCTCGGCGATATCGTGCAGGCGCACGGGCTCGGGGCGGTCGATGAGGAGGCCGAGCAGGCCGTGACCTCTTGGCAGGTCCCCGATCAGGGCGACCTGGTCGTCGCTGATCCCCTGGTGGACGAACGTCCGCAACCGTTGGCTGGAGTCGGTCTCCAGGACCCCCAGGGCGGCGTACCTGGCGTTCACCAGTCGGCTGGCGATGGTCACGATCCGGGACAGCACGCTGTCCAGGCTGAGGTCGGCGGCCATGGTGACGACCGCATCCAGGAGCAGACGAAGGCGTGCTTGCTCGTCGAGCACGCCGTGCATCCGGTGGACCACCTCACGGACCAGGTCCTCGAAGTCGGCCCCGCTCAGGGGACGCTCTGCAATCGGGTCCGTTGCCGGCTCCTCAGGGTGGGTTGGGTCCATGTCCGCCGCGTGGTTCCGTCAGCGCTCCGAGCGGGGGTGTTGGACAGTGAACACCGCCGCCTGGGTGCGGCTGGAGAGTCCGAGCTTGGCCAGTATGGACGAGACGTAGTTCTTGACGGTCTTCTCCGCCAGGAAGAGTTCTGCTCCGATCTGCCGATTGGTCATGCCCCGCCCGATCAGCTCCAGGATCCTGCGCTCCTGCTCCGTGAGCGACCGTAGCTCCTCATCCACTGGCGGCCCGCTTCGCACCCGCTCGAGCACCTTTGCTGTCGCTGTCGGGTCGAGCGTCGACTGGCCCGAGGCCACGGTTCGGACCATCTCGACCAAGTGACTGCCGCGCACCTGCTTCAGCACGTAGCCGGCTGCGCCCGCCATGATCGCGGCGAACAACGCCTCGTCGTCGTCGAAGGAGGTGAGGATGAGGGCGGCGATGCCGGGGTCCTGGGAGCGGATCTCGCGGCACACGTCGATGCCGGAACCGTCGGGCAGGCGCGCGTCCAGGACCGCTACGTCTGGCCGCAGGGCGGGGATGCGTCGAGTGGCTTCGGCAGCCAGCCCTGACTCTCCGACGATCTCGATGTCGGGCTCGGTCTCCAAGAGGTCTCGGATGCCGCGCCTGACCACCTCGTGGTCGTCGAGGAGGTAGACGCGGATCGCTTTCTCCGCCGCCGGGCCGGTGTCGGTCACGTTCTCACGGTATCGGGTGGGCAGCGCGCGCGACAGGGAACGGATTCCTCCGTCCCCTGGGTCTATGGTGGGCGCCACCCGGCCGGACGTGCCCACGAGACGTATCACCGCAGCGCCGGGACGCGCCTGACCACCTCGGTGTTCTTCCACCAGTTGCCGAGGCCCCACGTGTCGCCGGTGTGGGCGAGGGCGAGGAACACCAGCACGATCGCGCCGATCACATGATCGTCGATGACCGGGTTGTTCTCCAGCGGAAGCGCGGCGAGGTACATCAGGCCGTAGAGCAGCACGCCGCTGACCGCGGCGATCCGCAGACCTGCGCCGGCCAGCAGGGCGACACCGATACCTAGCAGGCCTGCCATGAACAGCCAGGTCACCCAGGCCTGGCCTGCCAGGGACTGGAACGTTGCGCCGAAGGTGCCCTCGGCGTTGGACAGGTACCCCGCGGTGGGGTCGCCGCCATTGATCCAGGCCCGGTCAGTCGGGGTGGCGAACCCGAGGCCGAATGTCTTGTCCAGGAACGCCCACAGGAAGGTGAAGCCGAAGGCGATACGCAGGACGGCCATCACCCGTCGGGCGGCGAGGCTCAGCCAGATGTTGTTGGTGTGCTCGACGCCACGAAGGTGGTCGTGGTCGCCGGTCGGGCTCAGTGGGGTAGTGCGGCGCTGGATGACAGCCATGGGGATCTTCCTCCTCGGGTGACTCAGCAGCGGGGTGTGCTGCTGGCATCCAGCCTCGTCCGTACTGCGTGCCCGGCACAGGGTCCAGGGTCGCTATTCGCGCGGGACCTTGGTCCCACCCGCCACGGTCCCAGGTCCCTGGGCGGGACATGACCGTGTGTTGGACGATGGGCACGATGGATCGGAAGGGGAGTCGACATGGCCGTGGACCGGAAGCACCTACGCCGCGGCGGAGTCGATATGCCGTGGACGGCGACGCACGCCACTGATCCCGGCGCCAGGTATGGCCCCTGGTTCCAGCGGCGGCCCGGCCTGACGGTAGTCCTCGGCGCCGTCCTGTTCCTCACCGTGACTCTCGGACGCATCGCGGCGGGGGATGACGCCTCGGTCGGCGTGACCATGCTCTACGCGCTGCCCGTCAGTCTCCTCGCCATCGCCTGGGGGCGAGTAGCCGGCCTGGTCGCCGGCCTGGTCGCCATCACGTTGCAGATCGTCTGGGTCGCCGGCGCGCAGGTGGACCTGTCCTGGCTGGGTTGGACATCCCGTGCCGTGCCGCTGCTCCTGATCGGACTTCTCCTCGGTGACGCCTCGGAGCGGCTTGCTCGTGCCGAGCGTGAGCGGTCGCGGCAGAAGGCACGAGAGCAGCGACACCGGCAGGCCGTGGAGATCAACGACAGCCTGATCCAGGGCATGGCCGCGGCGAAGTGGTCCCTGGAGGCGGGACGGATCGAGACCGGGCTCGCCACACTGGAAACGACCCTCGACCAGGGCCAGAGCCTCGTGTCGCAGTTGATCAGGGACGCCGACGAACTCGACGCTGGCCGATGAACATACGTTGTGCCCACCAGGCGGGACCTAGCGAAACTCGTGCGGTCGGGGGCTCAGCGCGACTCCTCCACGAACCGGTGCGCGGGCACCTCCAGGCGCCGCTGCAGGGCGAAGAAGAGGTCGGCCGCCGTCGTGCCCGACCAGTTGCGCGGCAGCAGCTCGGGTGCCAGACCGGGGTCCAGGTAGGGGAGCCGGCGCCAGGAGGTGAGCACGCGCACGTAGTCGGCGAACGCCCGGCCCGGCTCGTCCTTGCGCCGACTGTCCCGCCACCGGGCCAGGACGGCCGAGTGGTCACCGCAGAACTGTTCGTAGAGCCCATCGAGGCTGTCCAGGTCCCACCACTGGGCGACCTGCTCGGCGGCGGCGGCGAAGCCGAGGTAGCGCGCCTCGAACAGGTCGATGTACTCGGTGAGCTGTTCGCGCAGCAGGACGTCCCGGGCCTCGTCGTAGAGGTGGGCGGGGGCGATCCACACGCCGGGTCCCACCGAGCCGAAACCGAGCCAGGACAGGCGCGAGCGCAGGGTGTGTCGCCGCCTGCGTTCTGACTCCGGCACGCTGAAGACCGCCAGGACCCAACCCTCGTCCAGGGTGCCGCGGCGGCGGCGGAAGATCCGGCGGTCGCCGGCGTCGAGGATCTCGCGCGCCTGGGTGGACAGGGCGTAGCCGGCTCGGCCGTCGATCCGCTCCGCCTCGAGGATGCCGCGACGCTTGAGGCGGGAGATGGAGGAGCGGACGGCGGGCTCGTCGACACCGAGCTCGGCCATCAGGCGGATCAGGGTGCTGACGCTGAGCCAGCCCCCGACCTCGCGGGCGTACAGACCGTAGATCGTCACGATGAGCGCGCGCAGCCCCGAGTCGGCGCCGCTACCGCCCCGCACGTCTCCCGTGCCTCGTGTGCTATTGACTGTCGTCACAGAACAAACATACTGGGACTAGTGGGCGCCGACGCCGCAGGTGCCCCGACGAGAGGCCACCAGATGCCGGACTCCGAGCTCTCCCCGAGTGCGCACGTCGACACCTTCTGCCGTGACAACCTGCCTCCACGTGAGCTGTGGCCGGAGCTGATCTTCGAGGTGCCGGAGGTGGTGTACCCGGACCGGCTCAACGTCGCGACGGTCCTGCTCGACGACATCATCACCGATGGTGGCGTCGACCGCCTGTGTGTGCTGGCTCCGGACGGCACGAGCTGGAGCTACGGTGAGGTCAGGGAGCGGGCGAACAGGCTGGCCCACGTGCTCCGGGACGACCTGGGCCTGGTCCCCGGCAACCGGGTCCTGCTCAGGGGACCCAACAACCCGTGGCTGGTCGCGGTCTGGTTCGCCGTGCTCAAGGCAGGGGGTGTCGTCGTCCCCACCATGCCCATGCTCCGGCCCAGGGAGCTGCAGACGATCGGCGAGGTCGGACAGTTCGACATCGCGGTCTGCGACCACCGCTTCACCGAGGACCTGCTGGCCGCTGACATCCCGCGGCTGCGGACCCTGACCTACGGGGGCACGGTCGAGGGGCTCGAGGACATCACCGCGCTGTCGGAGGGCCGGCCCGGCACCTTCGCGGACGTGGCCACCGCGGCCGACGACGTCGCGATGCTGGCCTTCACCTCGGGGACCACCGGGCGCCCGAAGGCCACCATGCACTTCCACCGGGACATCCTGGCCAACGCCGACACCTTCTCGCGCTACGTCCTCCGGCCCGCACCGGACGACGTCTTCGTCGGCACGCCGCCGATCGCCTTCACCTTCGGTCTGGGTGGTCTGGTGGTCTTCCCGCTCCGGGTCGGTGCAGCCACCCTGCTCGTCGAGAAGGCGACCCCGGAGCAGCTGGCCGACCTGATCGAGGAGCACGGTGCGACGGTCTGCTTCACCGCACCCACGGCATACAAGGCCATGCTGGCCAAAGGGAGAGCCGCCTCCCTCGCCAGTCTGCGCCGCGCGGTGTCGGCGGGGGAGCACCTCCCGCAGCCGACCTGGCAGGCCTTCCACGACGAGACCGGGGTCAAGCTCATCGACGGCATCGGCTCCACGGAGATGCTCCACATCTTCATCAGCGCTGCCGACGACGACATCCGGCCCGGGTCGACCGGGGTGCCGGTCCCCGGCTACCGGGCCAAGATCGTGGACAAGGCCGGCCACGACGCCCCCGACGGCGTCGCGGGGCGACTCGCGGTCAAGGGCCCGACGGGCTGCCGCTACCTCGCGGACCCGCGCCAGACCCTCTACGTCCAGGACGGCTGGAACATCACGGGGGACACCTTCATCCGTGACGAGGACGGCTACTTCTGGTTCCAGGCGCGCTCTGACGACATGATCGTGAGCTCCGGCTACAACATCTCCGGGACCGAGGTGGAGGAAGCTCTCGTGTCCCACCCGGACGTGATGGAGTGCGCCGTGGTGGCCGCCCCCGACGAGGAGCGGGGGCACGTGGTGAAGGCCTACGTGGTGCCGCGCAACGGGCGGTCACAGCTCGGGGGAGAGGAGGGTGAGGCGGCCCTGCGCAGGGCGCTGCAGGACCACGTGAAGGGCATCATCGCGCCCTACAAGTATCCCCGCCAGATCGAGTTCACCGACGCGCTCCCGCGCACGTCGACCGGCAAGGTGCAGCGCTACGTGCTGCGCCAGGACGCGACCGGTGCAGCGGGCTGACCGGCAGCCGGAGGCGTCAGACCAGACGCAGACCCGGTTGGCGTGTGGTTGACCGACCGACCTGCTAGTGTCTCGGTAATCGATGTATCGAAAAGCGATACATCACTCCGAGTGGGGGAACTCATGTCACGCACCGCACTTCGTGCCCCGGCCGCCCTGGTAGGCCGGGTCTCGCTGATCGTCACCAGCGTCATCGCGCTGGTCGGCGCCGTCTTCACCTACGCCCTGATGGCTCTTCACCTCAGTAGCCTGCGGATGCTTCCCGGGACCGTCCTTCCGCTCGCCGGAGCCCAGGAGCGGCTGGGTGAGGCGGTGCTCCCGGCCGGCATGCGGCACAGCAACGCGTCGATGTCCGTCCAGGTCGACCTCGTGGCCTACGACGTCGACCAGACCTTCCTCGCCTGGCAGGTCGGTGCGTGGATCAGCCGCTACGGGCTCGGGATCGTGGTCCTGCTCTCGGTGGTCTATCTGTCCTGGCGGCTGTGGCGCCGGGGCGGGCTGGGGCGGGCCGCCTCCTGGTGGGCCGGCTCCCTCGGAGCCCTGGTGCTCGCCGTCGCCGTCCTGGCACCCTGGGCCCTCATCCGCGCCGACCAGCTCTTTGCCCAGGCGATCGGGGCACCCACCGAGCCGGAGGCGAACCTCAGCTGGTTCGTGGTGCCGGAGTGGTCCGTCCAGGACGCCGACTGGTGGCTGATCCTGTTCGCCGGCCTGCTCCTGCTGCTCTCGCTGCTGCTCCGCCGGGCGCACCGCGCGGAGGACGACACTCAGGGACTGATCTAGGGATGGCGCTGCGCAAGTCACCCCCGCCGGAGCCAGAGGTCCGGTGCCGTCTCGATGACCTGTTGGCAGAGCGTGGAATGACCCTGGCCGACCTGGCCAAGCAGGTGGACATCACCTACCCCAACCTGTCGGTGTTGAAGAACAACCGCGGTCGCGCCATCCGCTTCTCCACGCTGGCCGCCATCTGTCGTGCCCTGGACTGCACGGTCGGCGAGCTGCTCGAGGTGGCGCCGGACCGACCGTAGGGCCGTGGCCGCTCAGTGGCCGCGGAAGGCTTCCTCGAGCCACCAGGAGGGTTGGTCGGCGACGATCTTGGCATCGATGAGCAGTGGTGTGTCCTGGGGGCCGTCGAGCCAGGTGCGCACCGGGTCGAGGTCGTCGACGGCGCGGACGGTCACGGCGGTGAATCCGTAGCCGCGGGCGATGGCGGCGATGTCGGTGTCCGGGAAGGTGACGGTGTCCATCGGGTGGTCACCGCCGGCGAAGTGGTGGACCTCGGCCCCGTAGGCGTCGTCGTTGTAGACGATGACGACCATGGGCAGTCCGAGGCGGCGGACCGTGTCCAGCTCGGCGGCGCCCATGAGGGCGCCCCCGTCTCCGAGGGCGGCCACGGGGAGGCGGTCGGGTCGGGACAGGGCCAAACCGGTGGCGGTGGCCAGCCCGAGGCCGATGGCCTGGAAGGCCTGGGTGAAGCAGAAGCCCTGCTCGTCGGGGACGGAGAGGAACATGCTGGGGTAGCCCATGAAGTTGCCCGAGTCCACGGCCACGACCCGCTCGCGGGGCAGCAGGTCGTCCAGGGCGATGGTGAGGGTGCGGGGGTCGATGCGGCCGGCCCGGGAGGTGTCCTCGTAGGGGACGTCGCGCCAGGCCAGGGAGGTGGCCAACCGGGCGCGGACCTGCTCGGTCCGATAGCCGTATGCCGTGGGCTCACCGGGTGCGTCGCCGCCGGGCGTGCCGGTGGCGGGCAGGGCGGCCAGTGTGCGGGCTGCTGTGGTGGCCACCTCGCCGAGCACGCCGAAGGTGAGCTCGCGGTGGGCGCCCAGGGCCTCGGCGGTGTCGTCGACCTGCACGACCGTGGTGTCGGGGCCGATCAGCGCGCCGTGCCGCATGGTCCACATGTTCAGCGCGCAGCCCCAGCCGACGATGAGGTCGGCCTCGCGGACCAGCTGTGCCGCCAGCGGTGAGGAGAACCCGCCCGAGACGTCCAGCGACCAGGGGTGGTCGTGGAACAGTCCCCGGGCCACCGCGGAGGTGGCCAGCAGCGCCCCGCTCGCGTCGGCCAGGGACACGAGTGCGTCGCGGGCGGCGTGGCTGCGGGCGCCGCGCCCGGCGACGAAGACGGGTCGCCGTGCGGCGCCGAGGGCCGCGACGAGGCGGGTCAGCTCCTCGGCGGCGGGCTCGACCGGTGCAGGTGCCGGTGGCAGCGCGAGGTGGTCGGGGAGTCCGGCCTCGGGCAGTTCGGCCTCCTGGACCTCCAGGGGGAGGTTGAGCACGACGGTGCGCCGCTGGTGGACCGCGGTGGCGACGGCCTCGATCGCCTGCGCCACGGCATACTCCGGGTCGGTGATCCGCACCGGCACCGCCCCCACCGCGCGGGCCAGCGCGTCCTGGTCCACGTGGAAGTTGGACAGTGGCGCGGTGGACTCGGCGGCGAGCACGACCAGCGGCGTCCGGGACTTGGCTGCCTCGGCGATCCCGGTCATCGCGTTGGTCAGGCCGCACCCCTGGTGCACGGTCAGCGCCGCCGGCCGTCCGCTGTTGCGGGCGTAGGCGTCGGCCATCGTGGCGCCACCGCCCTCGTGCCGGGCGGCGACGAACCGGGCGCCCGCGGCGACCATCGCGTTGGTGACGTGGAAGTTGCCCGAGCCGACCACAGCGAAGACGTGGTCGACGCCCGCGGCGACCAAGGCTCGTCCGACTGCCTCCGAGACGCGCATGGGACCAGCCCGACCTAACGCTCGACGAGCGCGACCACCCGCGCCGGCGAGCCGGACCCGCCGATGATCTTCAGCGGCGAGGCGAGGACCACCGCCCCGGTGGGGGGCAGCTGGTCGAGGTTCTGCAGCTGGGCCAGGCCGTACTTGTTGTTGCCCATCAGGAAGGAGTGACACGGGAAGGCCGGGTCGAAGGAGTGCGCGGCCCCGGCGTCCGTGCCGACCGTCTCCACACCGATCCCCTGCAGGGGGGACTCCTCCGCGACCCAGCGGGCGCAGGCCGCCGACATCCCCGGGCTCGTCGGTCCGGTCTCGGTGTTGTTGATCATCTCCTCCTGCGTGACCCGCGCGGACCAGCCGGTCCGGCACAACAGCCAGCCGCCCTCCGGGAGGCCGCCGTGCTCGGCCGCGAAGGCCTCCACGTCCTCCCGCTCGATGAGGAAGTTCGGGTCGGCGGCGACCTGCTCGGTCACGTCCATCACGATCGCCGGTGCCACGAACGCGCCCACGGGCACCGAGGCGATGTCCGCCAGGTCCCTGCCCGTCACCCAGTGGTTGGGCGCGTCGAAATGGGTGCCGGTGTGCTCCCCGGTGCGGAAGTTGTTCCAGTACCAGGCCGGACCCTGGTCGTCGTACCGGCTGATCTCCTCGAGCTGGAACTGGGCCGTCTGCCCGAACTCCGGAGGCAGCTCCAGCAGCGGGGTCTCGGCGCTCAACGGGGCGGTGAGATCGATGACCTGGATGCTTCCCGAGGACAGCGCGGCAGTGAGGTCTGACAGGACGGACATAACTCTCCTTCGGAGACGGCCCGGCACGGGACGGCTGCGTGGACCAGGGTGGTCGTTCTGGGCGCGCCGTGCAGCAAGCCTCCCTCACCGCCCGGTCGTCGAACTGACGCTCGGAGCCCGGGATCATCAGAGCACGGGACCAGCGGAAGCGCAAGGGGTGTTGGCGCTGGTCAGCGCTCTGTCGGTGGTCGTATGTATGTTCGAGGTATGGATCGGCAGGCGGGGGTGGCGGACGAGCGGGGGTATGCCGCTGGGTCGCC
>NZ_QDDJ01000017.1 GCF_003121625.1 Ornithinimicrobium cavernae
CCGACACCAGCTCTTCGGACAAGCCACTTCCCGGACCCGCACCACCTACCCTACGACCCCGCTTCCAGCAGCCTCTTGACACAGAGGGGTGCCAGATGAGCAAGGCGCCGAACCTCTGCTTCCGGGAAGGAAGCTCGCGTCCCCGATGTTGGTCACAGGAGCACCTCACGTCGGAAGGGAACACCACGATGCGAGCGCTCTGGGTCCTCGGGCACCCCGAGGCGACGTCCCTGAACGGGCAGCTCCGCGATGCCGGTGTGGCCGCGTTGCGCGAGGCGGGGTGGCAGGTCGAGGAGTCAGACCTCTACCGGGACGGGTTCGACCCCCGTCTGGTCTGTGAGGGCGGGGCCGACGTACGTGCCGAGCAGGACAAGGTGCGCGCCGCCGACCTGCTCGTCCTGCAGTTCCCGCTCTGGTGGTACGGCATGCCCGCGATCCTCAAGGGATGGGTGGACCGGGTCTTCGAGGCCGGGTTCGCCTACGACGTCATCGATCCGGCGACGGGTCGCCCGCGGAAGTATGGCGACGGCGGGCTGCGGGGCAAACGCGCGCTGACCATCGTCACGGCGGGAGACCGGCCCGGCTCGCTCGCACCACGCGGCATCAGCGGCAGCATCGAGGACGTGCTGTGGCCGTTGCTGCACGGCACGTACTGGTACACCGGCATGGACGCGCTGACGCCCCACCTGGTGACGCTCGCCCGAGATGTCGACGCCGAACGGATGGAGCAGCTGGCGGACGACCTCCGCACCCGACTCAGGGGGGTCATGACCGAGCAGCGGATCCCCTACCGGCCGCTCACCGAGGACGACTACGACCACTCCATCCGGTTGCTCCCGCACGTCGCGCCGCAGCACCGCGGGCTGGACGCTCACCTGGAGACCTGTCACGACTGACCGCCCGACGGAGGACCGTCAGGGACGCGCGTCGTCCCCTGCCAGCCGGTAGACCTCGTGCCCGCCCCTCTCGCTCATCGTGAGCCGCCCCCGGGCGACAAGCAGCAGCAGGTGCACCCGGGTCTCCATCGTCGCCAGGGCGGAGTTGAACAGGTCGAGGGAGTCGAAGGCCCGCTCGTGGCGCGTCCACGGAAGTGTGCGGGCGACGTCGTGGGCCGTGCGCTCGCCACCGCTGAACGCCTCCAGGCACAGGGCGAGCCGGTGCTCGTGGTGGTCGAGCAGCTGGTCGACCCGCTCGTGGGAGGACATCCCGACCGGTCCGTGCGCCGGCAGGACGCGCAGGTCGGGCAACCCGCGCACCTTGGTCAGCGAGGCCATGAAGTCACCGAGCGGCTGGACCGGGTTGGACCCCTCGAAGCCGATGGAGGGCGTGATGGTGGGGAGCACGTGGTCGCCGGCGAAGAGCAGGCCCGCACCCTGGTCGGCGAAGACGTAGTGGCCCTGCGTGTGTCCCGGCGTGGACACGGCGTCGAGGGCGCGTCGACCCACCGTGATCTGGTGATCGCCGTCCAACCACGCATCGGGGTAGCTCCACAACGAAGGGTCGATCTCGTGGTCGGCGTGAGCCGCCGCCCACTGCTCAGCGATGTCGGTCGCGCCCGCGCGGACCAGCACCGGTGTGTGGTGGCTCTCACCCGGGACGGCGTTGCGCAGCCGGTCCAGAGAGGGTTTCTCCGGCAGGCCGAGACTGACGTGTGAGCCGACCTCGCGCCCGAGCACCACCGCCTGGGTGTAGTGGTCCCGGTGGACGTGCGTCACCAGGAACGACTGGATGTCACGCACGCTGAAGCCGATCCCGGCCAGCGAGCGGTCCAGCACCTGGCGGGAGGCCTCGATCGCCCAGCCGCCGTCGATGAGGGTCAGACCCTTGTCCGTCTCGATGGCGTAGACGTTGACCGATCGCAGACCGTCCTGGGGGAGCGGCAGCGGGATCCGGTGGATGCCCGGCGCGACGGGCCAGGCGCCCTCCTCGGTCCAGTGCGTGCCGGAGTCGGGGGAGACGGCGCGGGCGGTCGAGGTGGTCTGGTCGGGCGTGGTCACCGCTCGATCATGTCAGTCACGCCGATCACGCCGGCACCGTGCCGGGATCGTCCCTTCCGTCGGACGCGGGATCCGCACGTCAGCCGGACGCGGGATCGCGTGGCCCTCCATCTCCGCGTGACCCGTCCCCGTGTGCGGGGCGCCTCGGTTTGTCGTGACTGCGACATGACGCAGACCCGGCACCAGGAACCCGTGACCTACCACCCAGTATCCCCACAGACTTCGTAGCGGAGCGGGGACAGCCACGTGCCCGCCGGAGCACCAAGGATCCACACCATGCGCAAGAAGACAACGGCCCCACCGCTGCGGCCGACCCTGGGCGGTGTCGCCGCCCTCGCCCTGGTCGCCACCGGACTCGGCGGCCCCACCCAGGCGGCCACGCCGCCGACCCTCCCGCCCGCCACGGCCCCCACCGCGGACGACGCGGCCGGGTCCGGACCCGAGACCTCGGTGACGCTGGTGACCGGCGACACCGTGCACCTCACGGAGCACGAGGAGGGACGACGTTCCCTGAGGTTCGAACCCGGTGAGGGGCGCGAGGGCGTCGAGTTCCACCAGCTCGAGATCGACGGCCAGCTGCACGTGCTGCCGCTCGACGCGCTGCCCTATGTCGCCGACGGCCTGCTCGACAAGGCCCTGTTCAACATCGACGGCCTCCTCGAGGCCGGGCTGGACGACGCCTCCACGGACCACGTTCCACTCATCACCACGCACGCAGCGGGCCTGCGCAGCGCCTCCGCCCTCACCACCCTGGAGGGTGTCGAGCCCGGTGTGGCCCTGGAGAGCATCGACGCCCGCGCCCTCGGGGTGGACAAGGCCGAAGCCGGCAGCTTCTGGCGCAGCATCACCGGTCTCTCCCAGAGCGAGATCGAGGCCGCAGGCGTCCGTTCCGAGGCACCCGACTACGACCTGCCGGTGGAGAAGGTGTGGCTGGACGCGCCGGTGCGCGCCAGCCTCGACCGCAGCGTCGCCCAGATCGGCGCCCCGACCGCCTGGGACGCCGGCTTCGACGGCACCGGGATCACCGTCGCGGTGCTGGACACCGGCGTCGACTCCCAGCACCCGGACCTCGCGGGCCGGGTCGTGCAGGAGCAGGACTTCTCCGGCAGCGGCAACGTCATGGACCACTTCGGCCACGGCACGCACGTCGCCGCCACCGTCGGTGGCAGCGGGGCCGGCTCGGCGGGAACCCGCGCGGGCGTCGCCCCAGGGGCGACGCTCATCTCGGGCAAGGTGCTCGGTGACGACGGCTACGGCTCGGACTCCAGCGTCATCGCCGGCATGGAGTGGGCGGTCGCGGCCGACGCGGACGTCGTCAACATGAGCCTGGGCGGCGGCGTGACGGACGGCACCGACCCGCTGAGCCAGGCGGTCAACACGCTGTCGGCCGAGACCGACACCCTGTTCGTCATCTCCGCCGGCAACGACGGTCCGGGCGCGTCAACCATCGGGTCGCCGGGGAGCGCCGACGCGGCCCTGACGGTGGGAGCCGTCGACCGCGACGAGTCCCTGGCCGACTTCTCCAGCCGCGGTCCGCGCATCGGTGACCTGGCGGTCAAGCCCGACCTGACCGCCCCCGGCGTCGACATCGTGGCCGCCCGCGCGTCGGGCACGAGCATGGGCTCGCCGGTCGACGACCTCTACACCTCCGCCAGCGGGACCTCGATGGCCGCGCCGCACGTCGCAGGTGCCGCCGCGCTGCTGGCGCAGCAGCACCCGGACTGGGACGGCGAGCAGCTCAAGGACGCCCTGGTGAGCACCGCGCTCCCCGGCGCGCTCACGGCATACGAGCAGGGTGGCGGCAGGGTCGACCTGACCCGGGCCATCACGCAGTCCGTGACCGGCACCGGCAGCGTGCACCTGGGCACCTTCGAGGACGGCGCCACCGAACCGGTGACGCGTGAGGTGACCTACACCAACACCGGAGCGGAGCCGGTCGAGCTCACCCTCGACCTGGACGTCAGCACCCGCGGTGGCGACGAGCCGTCACCCGAGGGCCTGAGCCTGTCGGCGGAGACGGTCAGTGTCCCGGCGGGCGGGACCGCCTCGGTCACCGTGACCGTGAACCCCGGCGCACTCGAGCGTGGCCAGTACACCGGACAGCTCCACGCGACCTCGGGGGACACCACGGTCCACACGACCCTGGCCGTCATCAAGGTGGCGCCGACCCACGAGGTCACCTTCCGTGGTGTCGGCTTCGACGGCGAGTCGTCCTTCGTGACGCCCCTGGCGCTGTTCGGCGAGGACCCCCGGTTCGACACCGTGACCTGGATCCCCGATGGCAACGAGGTGACCGTCACGCTCGGTGAGGGTGACTACTTCCTGCACGCGATGATGAACGACGAGTTCGAGGGTCAGGACGCCAGCATCGTGGTCACCGACCCCGACCTCGAGGTCACCGGCGACATGGAGGTCGTGCTGGACGCCCGGGAGACGACCCGGGTCCAGATCAGGACCCCGCAGCAGGCGGTGACCCGGGGGACCCTGGGCTTCAACACCTACCGCGAGTTCTTCGGGCGCTCCCTGGCGAACCTGACCATGGAGTTTGACGCGACCCAGTCGGTGTGGGTCACGCCGACCGAGGAGGCCAACGGCGGCGTCTTCGAGTTCACCTCGCGCTGGCAGCTGGCGGCACCCCCGGTGGTGGGCACCTCCACGGGCAACCCCGAGCTGCAGGTCCTCCCGCTCTACGAGCGCTCTTCGCCGGTCCTGGAGTCCCAGCGACCGCTGGAGCTGGTGTTCGTCGGCGAGGGCACCCCGGAGGACTATGCGGGGGTCGACGTCACCGGCAAGGTGGCGGTGGTCCGACCGGCCGGTTACGACCATGAGGACGTCGACGCGGCCGTGGCGGCGGGAGCCGCCGCCGTGATGGTCGCCCCTGAGTACCAGCGCTGGACCAAGTACACCGGCCGGGGCGACCGGCTGGAGATCCCGGTGGTCGTCCTGCGGCCGGCGGACGGTGACGCGGTGCTCGAGCGGCTGGGGCAGGGCAAGCTGGAGATGAAGTTCAGCGGCAACCCCGACGTGCCCTACACCTACGACGTCATGCAGGTCTCCCAGGGCCGCGTCCCGGAGGAGGTCGTGCACACCGTCACGCCGAGGAACAGCGCCACCATCAGCGCCAACTACCACGAGATGGGCGGCCAGGAGTGGGCCAAGGAGCAGCGCTTCGCGTGGCGGCCGTGGCAGCGCACCACCTCCGTGGAGAGCCAGCAGGAGCTGCACACGCCGCAGTCGCGCACCGAGACCGTCTCCGGCGGTGACACGCTCTGGCGCCAACACGTGCTGCACTTCTTCAGCTGGGACACCATGAACCCGATCCAGGGCGGCGCCATCGCGCCGCTGCAGGCCTACGAGCCCGGCGAGAAGCTCACCTACGACTGGTTCGGCTCCGTGGTGCGGCCGGTCATCGCCGACGGCCTTGAGCCGGTGCGCTCCGGCGACACCCTGTCCCTGCGCATTCCGGAGATCGGTCTCCAGGAGGGGCAGCTGCACGGCCGGGCCTCGGCCCGCGAGACGTCGATGACCCTGCGCGAGGACGGGCAGGTCATCGCCGAGGGCACGCAGGCCTGGGGCGACTACCGGGCCACCTCGGCCGAGGCCGACTACCAGCTGGACCTCACGGTCGCGCGGGAGTCGGACAGCGAGTGGGAGTTCTCCACCAGGACCGACACCTCCTGGACCTTCCACTCGCAGCGCCCGGAGGAGCAGTCGGTGCTGCCGCTGCTGCGGGTCGACTACGAGGTCCCGGTGGGTCTGCGCAACACGGTCGCGGCCGGGAGCCAGTCCACGCTCGGCTTCACGGTCACCCACCCCTCGGGTGCCGCGGAGGCCGGACCGGTCAAGCAGGTGAGCGCCTGGACCTCGTATGACAGCGGGGTCACCTGGCAGGAGCTCGGCCTGCGATCGCTGGGCAAGGGTGAGTTCACGGCCCAGGTGAAGCACCCGCGGACGGAGGGACCGGTGTCGCTGCGCGTCGAGGCCGCGGACGCGCACGGCAACACGGTGGAGCAGACGGTGATCGGCGCCTACGGCGTCGGCGGCCGCTGACCCGGACGGGACAGGTCGTCGCGGTGGGGCCCTCGCCCCACCGCGACGCCCGCTCAGTCCTGTGTGAGCCAGCCGCGTTGCGCGACCTGCCAAGCGAGCTGCATACGGGTCTCGGCACCGGCCAGCGCCATCAGCTCGCTGATCCGGCGCTGCACGGTCCGCAGACTGACACCGAGCCGGGTGGCGATCGCCTTGTCGGTCACGCCCGCGACGAGCAGGGACAGCAGCTCCAGCTCCTCGGGGCCGAGGGCAGAGGGCGGTGACGTCACCGTGACGCGGTCACCCAGGCCGGCCACGTGGAGCGGCGAGGCGTCCGACCAGTACACGTCGAACAGGGCGATCAACGCCGTGAGCAGGTTGGAGTCACGGACGAGGGCCGCCGTCGGCTCGTCGTGCCCCTCGCGGTTCGTGATGAGCGGGCACAGCGCGAGGCTCCGGTCGGCGATGGCCAGCCGGACCGGGAGGTTCGGCGCGGCGCGGGCCTCCTCGCCGGCTCGGACGCCGCGCGCCACGTTGACCAGCATCGTCGGGTCGTCCAGCATCGCCTGCTCGTAGATCACGCGGTAGCGCACCCCGCGGGCGAGGCCCACGTACTCCTCGTCGTTCTCCCCAGAGGCCATGGCGACGTGACCTGCCTTGCAGAACCAAAGCATCTCCTCGCGGGTGGACAGCTGCACCGTGCGCAGCGCCTGCCGGATGCCGGCCGCGCCGTGGACGACCTCGACCAGCTGGCCGGCGTCGCGGCGCCGCGCGTTGGCGCGGTGCTCCTCGGCGAGCTCGGTGACCGCCAGTGTGGCCTCCGTCAGGGCCTGGCGGCCGCGCAGGAGCAGGGGAGCGAAGGCCACATCGGGTGGTGCCGCAGCGATGCGGAGCGGGTCGCTCTCGACGACGGTGGCCAGGCCCTGGTCGCGCAGCCTGAGCACGGTCGCCTCCGTGTCCTGCACGGGGCGGTCGGCCAGCTCGGCCAGGTGGACCAGGTCGGTCTCCACCGCCCGGACCAGGAGCCGGTAGAGCTCCTCGTCGGAGGGGTCGAGGCCGGCCGCGCGCAGGCTCATGACAGGTGCCGGCTGGGGCCGCGCCGGCTCACCGCGGGGAGAAGCATCTGCCCATCATGACGCGACCCGGCGCGGCACCCCACCCCTTTGCGCCGGACGGCAGGTCAGGGTTCCGGCCGGTCATCCCGCGGCCGGCTCCTCGGCATACTCCTGCTCGGGCTCCATCGCGTGGTGCCGCACCAGCCGGTCCACCAGCGCGCCGAGCGCCACTCCCAGTCCGATCGCGAGCGTCAGACCCAGCAGCGGGTTGTCGTGCATCCAGGTGCCGCCGACCAGCCCCACCCCGACGCCGAACGAGGACCACACCGCGGCCGCCGTCAGGTTGAGGGGCAGGTAGTGGCGCAGCGGCAGGCCCGAGGCCCCCGCGGTCAGGTTGATGAGGACCCGCACCACCGGCACGAAGCGGCCGCTGATGAGGAACAGGGCCCGGCGCCGTTCCAGCGTGCGCCCGGTCCGCTCGAGGAGGGCTGCCGTCCGCGGCCTGCGCAGCCAGCGGAACCTCTGGGTCCCGACGCGACGACCGATCAGGTATGCCGTGAGGTCACCGAGCGCTGCACCGGCGGCTCCGGCGAGCAGCACCAGCCAGACGTTCGGTGCGCCGGTCGCGGCGCTGACCGCCGCCAGCCCGATGACGAGCGACTCGCTCGGGACCGGCGGGAAGATCCCGTCGACAGCGCAGAACAGCAGGAGCGCCAGGGGGACCCACGGCTGGGCCGCAGCATCGAGGAGGACGGTGTTGAGGGTGTCGATGACGTCCGGCACGGGTCGCTCCCAGGGTCGTGTCGCGCCCCGGTCCGAAGCGCACGCCCCACGCTGCCTGCTGACGGCGGGCGCCGGTATCGGGTGTCACCCTGGGCGGACCCTCAACCGACCCTGAGGTCGGGTCGCGCATGCTCAGGTCAGACGTCCTGACAGGGCCGTCCCGGAGGTCAGGCGGCGCGGCTCGCGGTCGGCAGGACGAGGGCCCCCTCCAGCGTCACCACGTGCACCGCGATGAGCGGCACCCCCACCTCGGCGCACGCGTCGAGGGCCACCTGGTGCCAGGCCCGGTCGTCGTCGCGCACCGGCCCGGTCTCCCGGACGATGGCAACGATCAGGCTGAGGGGGCCGTTGTGCTCGTCACCAGCCATCTCGCACAGGCCGGTGGCCCACCGCATCGCCGTCCATCGCTGCCGGTCCGTCGCCCGCTCGGGCACGTCACTGACCAGCATGGGCTGCAGCAGCCGGCCGTCGTCGTCACAGAACAGGAACGCCAGGCCACCGCCTATCCGGTCGTCCGGGTCCAGAAACGCGTCCAGGACGTCGTTCGCCACATCGGGGTCGTGCAGCGAGGGCATCTGGGCCCTCATCCCACCGTCGAATCTCGTGTCATCGCTCATGCGCCGATGCTGGCCGGAGCGGGCGATCGCGCGCAGAATCTGTCCACAGGGGCGGCCTGACCAGCACCTTCGCTGTGATCCGGGTCCTGGACGCTCGCCGGGGTTACTCTGAGGTATGGCCGGTGCTCATCGAGGAGCCGAGGCTGTGGCGGTCTTCGCCACGGTCCTGGCTCTTGCTGCCTGCGGCACCCAGATCGAGGACGACCCGTCGCTCAGCGTCGGGCCCACGGTGCCGACCGAGGACGGGGCGAGCGGCACCGGTGACGCTGATGAGTCCGATCCCACGGCCACACCGCCGGCGGCCACGGGCACAGCGACCGACGACGAGCCCACCTCCGCGGACCCGGGCGGGGAGACCGGCACCGGGACGTCCGGCACCGGGGAGGGCTCGGGGACGGCCGGGACCGCTCCGGCGGAGGCGCCGAGCACGACGGAGGAACCGCCCGGCGAGGCCGGCAGTGAGGGCGCCCCGGACGCCCTGCCGGCCTTCGCTGCCCCCACGGAGGTGCGTGCCCAGGACGCTGCCGGCCCGGCAGCGCTCCTGGTCGACGACGTGCGGGTCGGTCTGCAGGACGGCTTCGACCGCGTCGTGCTCGACCTGTCCGGGACGGGTGAGGTCGGCTGGAACGTGCAGTACGTCCCCGACCCGGCGCTGGACGGCAGCGGCTTCCCTGTCGACCTGGCGGGTGCGGCGGTCCTGGGTGTGACAGCCCAGGGGATGGCCTATCCGGAGCCCGGCGACCCGGCCTACGACGACGGGGTGGTGGTTGTCGACGGGGGTGAGCTGCTCGCCGTCACCGAGGTCCTGCGCGGGCCGCCCTTCGAGGGTCAGGTCCAGGTCTTCGTCGGGACCGAGACAGAGGCGCCGTTCCGGGTGTTCCGGCTCAGCGGCCCGGAACGGTTGGTCATCGACGTCCAGCACGCTGGCTGAGTGGCGCCCCGCCCTGCGCGCGGAGGACGGGTCGTCACGGTATGCAGGTGGGTGGCGTCGCGCTCACATGTGCGCGTTAGTCGTGGACCGGCTCGCCGGTGACCTGGTGGTCGGCGTGGAAGAGTGCCTCGTTGAGGAAGTTGCGCACGTGCGCACCACGCAGCTCGTAGAGCACGCGACGGCCGTCGCGCGTGCCCTCGACGAGCCCGCCCAGGCGCAGCTTGGACAGGTGCTGGCTCGCCGTGGCGGGGCGGCACCCGGCCACCTCGGCAAGGGTGCCGACGTCCGCGCTGCCGTCCCGGAGGGCCCACAGGATGCGGACCCGGGTGGCGTCGGCGAGGAGGCCGAAGGACCTCACGGCGGCAGCGACCTGGTCGCCGGTGGGCTCCGAGACCTCGTGCACGGTGGACACCCTGGGCGTGTGCAGAGGGGGAGTCGCGGTCATGTGACCAAGAATAGCCACGTGTGATCGTCACCTTCGCATGTGCGAAGATGTCAGCATGACGCAGTTCGGTAGCCAGGGCCACGATCACGACGTCGATCCGCACGTTCATGGTTCCCATCACGACCACGAGGGCGACCATGGTCACGGGCATGACCACGAGGGCGACCACGACCACGACCACGACCACGACCACGGTGGTGGCCTGTGGGCCCGGGTCCGGCACGCACTGACGCCGCACAGCCACGACCACACCGAGGCCATCCAGACCGCCGACGAGGCCAGCCGCGAGGGCATCCGCGCGGCGTGGTTCAGCCTCGCCGGGATGGGCGCGACCGCCGTCATGCAGATCGTCATCGTCGCCCTGAGCGGTTCGATCGCTCTCCTGGCCGACACCGTCCACAACCTGGGGCACCTGGCCACCACGATCCCGCTGATCATCGCCTTCCGGCTGGGCCGGCGTGCTCCCACACGCCGCTACAGCTACGGCTTCAAACGGGCCGAGGACCTGGTCGGCCTGTTCATCGGGCTGGTCATTGCCGCCTCCGCGGCGCTCATCATCTGGGAGTCGGTGCGGGCGCTGAGCAACCCGCGCGAGCTGACCCACCTCGGGTGGGTCCTGGCGGCCGCATTGGTCGGGGCACTCGGCAACGAGGCCGTGGCGATCTATCGCATCCGTGCTGGTCGCCGCATCGGGTCGGCCGCGCTGATCGCCGAGGGGCAGCACGCGCGCACCGACGCCCTCACGTCCTTGGCTGTGGTGATCGGTGTCGCCGGTGCCTGGGCGGGCATGCCGCAGCTGGACGCGATCATCGGACTGGTCATCGCCGCGGTCATCCTCGCCGTGCTGGTCTCCTCGATGCGGACCGTGATCCGCCGGCTGATGGACGGTGTCGATGACGGGACGCTGGACCTCATCGAAGGCGCCGCAGGTGGCGTCGCGGGTGTCGTCGCGGTCGACCGGTGCCGGGCGCGCTGGATCGGGCACCGCCTCGAGACCGACCTGGACATCAGCGTGCATCCCGACCTGAGCCTGCAGGAGGGGCACGCGATCGCTCACCTGGTGCACCACACCCTCGTGCAGAGCGTCCCGCACCTGGACCGGGCCACCGTGCACGTCAACCCCGCCGGGATCCCGGCGGCGCACGCTGCCCTGGACTGACGTCCCGGACACGGTCACGTCGTCCAGCCGACGGCGTGCCAACCGCCCGGGTGGGGCGGTTCTGTTCCGCCTCCTTTGACGACGCCAGCCCCACAGTCGGGAGACGTGACATCGGTGCGCTGACGTGCACCAGCCGACTCATTGGTCTGCTCCGGCGCACCAGTCGACTCACTGGTCCTGTTGGGCTGCACCAGTCGACTCATTGGTCTGGCGTGGCGCACCAGTGTCACGTCCCCGTGTCACAGCCGTTCCGTGCCCTGACGGTGGCGGATCCTTCGGTGGGTGGGGCGCTGGTCTTGACATTCTCGAAGATCCTGTGGTTGTCTTGCGCCACCCATCCAGAGCGGCCGAGAGATCTGGCTCGAAGACGCCGCAGCAACCATCCCGCCCGGGACAGGTGCTCACGCCAGGATCGATGGAGGCATCGTGCAGGAGCGCACCACGCACCCCAGTGAGCCGCGCAATGTCGCTACGGTCGGCACCGCGCACATCCCGCACCTCCGGCGCACGGTCGACCTGATGCGCCGGGCGGTCAGCGCCTGTCGTCACTGAGCGCTGCCCGCCGCCCATCGCGCAGTATCCCGTTCTGCGCACAGCGCGCCGCGCACGGCTGACCGCCGTACCCCGGTGACTGCCGCACCGGCTGACCGCCGCGCCCGGCCCACAGCCGTCCGACGATCGCCCGAACCGGGCCCCGCGCAGGGGCACCCGCTGCCCCTGCGAGCCCCACGTCATACGCCACTGCCGTCCGTGCCCACGCCGGACCACGCCCACAGGAGAACCATGTCTGCCCAACCGATCACCCGTCCCGCCGTCCCACCCGAGAGCGCGACGGTCGACCTGCGCCACGCCTTCGGCCGCGCCGCCTCCAGCACCTGGGTCGTCACCGGCTCGGGGGAGCGGGGGCCGGTCGGCTTCACCGCGATCTCGGTCGTCTCGGTGTCGCTCAGCCCGCCGCTGCTGTCCTTCAACATCTCCAAGGACAGCTCCTCGCTGGTCACCATCGCCCAGAGCGGCCGCGCCGCGCTGCACCTGCTCGCCGACGACCAGGAGCCGGTCGCCCAGCGGTTCGCCCGCGACCGGAGCCGGCGGTTCGCCGACGACGGGGCGTGGGCCTACGACGACCACGGCCTGCCCGCGGTGCGGGGCGTCGCCTCCCGCCTGATCACCCGCATCCACGACCTGGTCGACGCCGGCGACAGCTTCCTGGCCATCGCCCGCGTCGAGCACGCCACCACCACGGACCGTCGACCACTGGTCCACCACGCCGGCGCCTACGGCGCGCTCGGCGCCCCGGCCGCCGCGCCGACCCACCCCACCGCCACCCAGCCCACCACCCCAGGAGCCTGACCATGACGACCCACGACACCGCCACCGAGGACCTGTCCTTCGCCTACTGGGTCCCGAACGTCTCCGGAGGCCTGGTGGTCTCCACCATCGAGCAGCGGACGAACCACACACCGGACTACAACCGGGATGTCGCGCAGACGGCTGAGCGCGTCGGCTTCGACTACGCCCTGACACAGGTGCGCTACCTGGCCTCCTACGGCGCCGACGCGCAGCACGAGTCGGTCTCCTTCTCCCTCGGGCTGCTCGCGGCGACCGAGCGGCTCAAGGTCATCGCCGCGGTCCACCCCGGCCAGTGGCCGCCGGCCATCCTGGCCAAGCTCGGCGCCACCGCGCAGGAGCTGCACGGCAACAGGTTCGCGCTCAACGTGGTCTCCGGCTGGTTCAAGCGCGAGTACACCGACCTCGGCCTGCCCTGGCTGGACCACGAGGAGCGCTACCGCCGCGCGGAGGAGTTCATCGAGGTGCTGCGCGGGCTGTGGACCGAGGACGGGTTCACCTATCGTGGCGACTTCTACCGCACCCGCGACGTGACCTTCCGGCCGCAGCCGAGGCTGCAGCCGGAGGTGTTCCAGGGCGGCAACTCCACGTCCGCCCGGGCGATGGCGGGCCGCCTCTCGGACTGGTACTTCATGAACGGGAACACCCTCGAGGGCGCCGCCGAGCAGATCCAGGATGTGGGCGCCCAGGCGGCCGCACACCGCCGGCGGGTCCGGTTCGGGCTCAACGGCTTCGCCGTCGTGCGCGACACCGAGGCCGAGGCCCGGGAGGTCGTCGAGGAGATCATCGCCAAGGCCGACGCCGACAAGGTCAACGACTTCGGCAACGCGGTCAAGCAGGCCGGCGCAGCGACCGCCGACCGGAAGGGCATGTGGGCCGACAGCGAGTTCAGGGACCTGGTGCAGTACAACGACGGCTTCCGCACCGGTCTGATCGGCACCCCCGAGCAGGTCGCCCGCCGTATCGTGGACTACAAGCGGGTCGGCGTCGACCTGCTGCTGCTCGGCTTCCTGCACGTGCATGCGGACGTCGAGCGGTTCGGGACCGAGGTGATCCCGCTGGTGCGTGAGCTCGAGCGCGAGGCGGGCCTGGTGCCGAACGACCTGGCGTATGCCGGGGTGCCGGCTGGCACCGACGGTGCGCCCGAGGAGGAGGTGGCCTGATGACGGAAGCCGCACAGGTGGGACTTGACGTGACGGCTGCCGCCGCCGCCCTGCGGGAGCGGCAGCGGCCGATCAAGACCGGCTACAAGCAGGATCCTGGGTCCGCCCTCATCACCAGCATTGCGACCGCGCAGGTCGACCAGGCAGGCCTGACCGCCACCGTGCCGACCTGGGCCGGTGACGTCGCCGCCGGGTTGCACCCCGCCGCCGGCGGCGACGGCAGCCAGGCCTGCTCGGCGGACATCGTGCTGCAGGCCCTCGTCGCCTGTGCCGGTGTCACCCTGTCATCGGTCGCGACGGCGCTGGGCGTCCGGCTGCGGTCGGCCACGGTCACCGCGAACGGCACGTGGGACGCGCGCGGCACCCTCGGTGTGGACCGCGAGGCCCCGGTGGGACTGACCGGGGTCGAGCTGGTCTTCGACGTCGACACCGACGCCGACGAGGACAAGGTGGCGCGCCTGCTGGAGCTGACCGAGCGCTACTGCGTGGTGGCCCGGACCCTGCAGGACCCACCGCCGCTCACGGTGCGCCGCGCCTGACGCCAGCGGGCGAGCCGCTCACCAGGTGGTGGGCTTCACCGGCTCGTAGAGCCACACCTGGAAGAACGCGTCCAGCTCCTGTCCCGAGACCTCCTTGGCGAGTGCCATGAAGTCGGCCGTGGTGGCCGTGCCGCCGCCGAACTCGGCGACCCAGGTCTGGGCCAGCTCGAAGAAGGCGTCGTCACCGATCTCGACCCGCAGCGCGTGCAGCGTCGCGGCGCCGCGGTCGTAGATGGGGCCACAGAACAGGCACAGCGGGCCCGGGTCGGCCACGACGACCGACCAGAAGTCGTCGTCGGCCGGGATCGCCATCACCTCGTCGAAGCTCTGCTGGGTCGTGTCCCGCCCCTGCTCCTCGCTCCACATCCAGGAGGCGTAGGACGCCCAGCCCTCGTTGAGCCAGATGTCGGCCCAGCGGCCCGGGCTGACATGGTCGCCCATCCACTGGTGGGCGAGCTCGTGCGCGACGGTGCCCTCGCGGGCGTTGCGGCTGAAGAACGAGCGGGTCTGGGTCTCCAGGGCGTAGCCCACCGAGTCGTCGTCGACGATGGCGCCGTAGGAGTTGAACGGGTAGGGCCCGAAGGCCTCCTCGAAGAACACGAGCATGTCGCTGGTGAGCGCCAGGCTGGCCGAGTTGGCCGGCGGCAGGGCCGGGTCGACCGCGTCGATGATCGGGGTGCCGTTCGCCGCGACGTAGGAGTTGAGCTCGAAGTCACCGACGGTGGCCGTGGCCAGGTAGGCCGCCATCGGGTCCGGCGCGTCCCAGGTCCAGGTCGTCCATCCGTCGGCGGTCTCCGAGCCCTCCAGCAGGCCGTTGGCCACGGCCACCGACCCCTCGGGCACGGTGATCTCGTAGGCGTAGCTCGCCTTGTCGGTCGGGTGGTCGCTGACCGGGAACCAGGTCGCGGACCCGTCCGGCTCGCTGACGACCATGGCGCCGTCCCGCGTCGTGACCCAGCCGTAGAGGGCGCCCTCGATGTCGGTCGGCCGGGTGGTGGTGCCGCCGTAGGTGATCTCCACGGTGACCTCGTCGCCGGTCTGCAGCTTGGGGCGGGGGCTGATCCGCAGCTCGTTCTCCACCTGGTCGAAGCTCATCGCCCTGCCGTCCACCAGCACCTCGGTGGCGGTCAGCCCACGCAGGTCGAGGTTGAACCGGTCCAGGTCCTGGGTGGCGCGCAGCTCGATCGTGGCGACCCCGTCCAGCTGGCCCTCCAGCGGGGCGGGCTCCGGCTCGGGCAGCTGGTAGGTGAGGTCGAGGTCGTAGTGCAGCACGTCGATGCCGCCGTTGCCGGCCAGCGGGAAGTACGGGTCGCCGGCCCCCGCAGCGCCCTCGGAGTAGCGCGGCTCGCCCGGTCGGTCGGGCGCCGCGCCGGCGAGGGCGGGGGTCAGGGTGAGCGCGAGGGCGGTGGCGCCGCCGAGCGCGAGACGGATGGGTGAGGTGTTCATCAGGACTCCCTTGTCGACTCGAGGAACCTGATCGACGCTAGTCCTCCCCGTGGGCGGGCGCCACATCATTGTGTATGCCGACAGCCGGCCGCCGCGGACGCCGCCACCGGGGGCCGGGGGCGGGCCAGAATGGACACATGCGGATTGTGGTGCTGGGTGGTCGTGGTGACCTCGGGGCGCGGGTGGTCCGGGCACTGGTCGCGCGCGGGCACGACGCGGTCGCTGCCAGCCGACGCAGCGGCGTGGACCTGCGGACGGGGGATGGGCTCGAGGGTGCGCTCGCCGAGGTTGAGGCGGTGGTCCACGCGGCCACCTCGATGCGCCGACCCCAGGACGTGGACGTTGCCGGTGCCCGCCACGTGGGTGCGACGCTGCGGCGCCTCGGCTCTCCCGCCCACGTCGTGTCGATCTCGATCGTGGGGGCGGACCGGATCTCCTACCCGTACTACCGGGCCAAGGTCCACTCCGAGGACGCCCTCGCGCAGGCAGGCGTCAACACGACCATTGTCCGGGCCACCCAGTTCCACGCCCTGGCGGCCGTCCTCGGCGCGGCGTTCCGGCTCGGCCCGCTGTCCTTCTCGCTCAGGGACATGCGGGTCCAGCCGGTGGACATCGACTGGGTCGCTGAGCGCCTCGCCGACCACGCCGGCGGCCCCGCGCCCAGCGGCTTCACCCGCGCCACAGATCTGGCGGGACCCACGGCATACGACGTCCGTCAGATCGCCGAGCTGGTGGCCGGACACGACGGCCGGAGACCGCCGAGGGTCCTGCGGGTGCCACCACTGGGCGACGTTCTCCGCGGCTTCTCCGAGGGGAGGATCGTCCCCGGGCCGGGGGTCGAGACGGGCGGTCGGACCTTTGAGGAGTGGCTCGACGGCCAGCCGCGACCGCTGCCGCGCCGGATGCACCTGCCCGGCTAGCCACGAGCCGACCAGGTGCAGCTCCCACGCTAGGGACGGGCCTCGAGCACCATGTTGAAGTCGTTCTCGGCGACCCGACGGACCCGGGAGTACCCGGCTGCGGTGAGCACATCGCGAAGCCGCGCCTCGCCCGCCTGGGAGCCCAGCGCCAGCCCGACCGGCTGGGAGAGCGAGTTGGCGGTGCACAGGAACGTCGACGCCGCGAAGCTGACTGCCGCCATCGGCACCGTCGCCAGCGTGGTGGCCAGGTCGTCGCCGGCGCGCGGCTCAACCAGCACGAGGGTGCCGCCGGTGGCCAGGGCGTGGCGGGCGTGCTCGGCCGCGCCGACCGGGTCGCCGAGGTCGTGGAAGGTGTCGAAGAACGTGATGATGTCGACGTCCTGGTCGGGATAGCCGTGGCAGTGGTTGACCTCGAAGCGCACCCGGTCACTCACTCCCGCGTCGGCCGCCCGCCGGTTCGCGGTCTCGACCGAGGCCGGGTGCACGTCATACCCCACGAACAGCGAGTTCGGGTAGGCCTCGGCGAGCAGCAGCACCGGGGCGCCGTGCCCGGAGCCGACGTCGACCACCCGCGCACCCGCCTGCAGCCTGTCGTGGACACCGTCCAGGGCGGGGACCCACTCGCTGAGCAGGCTGTTGCGGTAACCGACGCGGAAGAACCGCTCGGTTCCCTCGAACGTGGTGGGGTCCTGCTCACCCCACGGGATGCCGGTGCCGTGCCGGAACGCCTCGACCAGCTGGTCGGTGCGGCGGTGCATGCCGCTGATCACCGGGGCGCCCCCGATCATCGAGGCCGGTGAGTCGTCGGAGGCCAGCACGGCGGCGTGCTCCGGCGGCAGGGTGAAGGTGTCGTCGGCCGGGTCGTAGCCGACGAAACCGACGGCGGCCTGCTGGGCCAGCCACTCCCGCACATAGCGCTCGGCGGTGCCTGTCCGCGCGGCGAGCTGCGCGGAGGTGAGGGGTCCGCCTGCTGCCAGTGCGGCATACAGGCCGGTCCGGTCGCCGATCACCATCATGGCGGCGGTCGCCCCGCCGGCGAGCGCGGCGCCCACCTGCTGGGCGAACGCGCCGACCTTCTGCAGATCCGGTGTCGTGGTGGTCATGGTGCCTCCTGGGTCGAGTGGATGCCGCCAGCGTGCTCCGCCCGGGATTCACGGGAGTTTCACGCGGGTGTCGGGCACACTGGGGGAGATGCCTGAGCTGCGATGCGGCGTGCTCGGAGCGCTGGAGGTCCACGTCGACGGACGACCGGTCACGATTCCCCCGGGCCGTCAGCGGGCGGTGCTGACCTGCCTGCTCGTCCAGGGTCACCCGGTCCCGGCGGACGCCCTCATCGAGGCGGCCTGGCCCCGTGACCTTCCGCAGGACCCGCACCGGGCGCTGCGCACCGTCCTCTCGCGGCTGCGCGCCGTGGTGGGCCACGACACGATCACCCTGGGGCCGGCGGGCTACGAGCTGAGCGGCGGCAGCGTGGACGCCGAGGAGTTCGAGGACCTCCTCCGACAGGCCAGATCCGTTGAGCCGCAACGGGTCAGGGAGCTGCTCGGGCGCGCCCTCGCCCTGTGGCGGGGCACGGCCTACGGCGAGTATGCCGAGGCCTCCTTCGCGCGGCCGGCCAGTGAGCGGCTGGCCCGGCTCCGGCTGGATGCGGTCGAGGCCCACGCGTCGGCGCTGGTCCGGCTGGGGGAGCCCGGTGCCGCCGTCCCGCCCCTGGAGGAGCTGCTGGCCGAGGAGCCGTTCCGGGAGCGCGCCGTCGAGCTGCTGGTGCGGGCGCTCTACCACGCCGGCCGGCAGACGGAGGCGCTGGAGCGGCTGCGGGAGCATCGCTCGGTGCTGGGTGCCGAGCTCGGGCTGGACCCCTCGCCCCAGCTCGCCGCCCTGGAGTCGCGGATCCTCGGCCACGCGCTGGCACCGGTCCGGCCGGCGGAGCAGACGCTGCCGGAGTGGCTGGACACCTCGACGGCGTTCATCGGCCGGGAGGACGAGCTCGCCGACCTGGCGGCAGCGGTCTCCGCGAGCCGGGTCACGGCAGTCACCGGGCCGGGAGGGGTCGGCAAGTCACGACTGGTCGCGGAGGCCCTCGGTGGCCTCCACGCGAGCCTGGGCCTGCCGGTCACCGTGGTGGAGCTGGCCCCGGTCCTCCCGGGTCGGGTGACGATGACGCTGATGGACGAGCTCGGTCTGCGGCCGGCCGGGGCAGGGGCCGGCCCTCCGGAGACCGGCGTCGACAACCCGGCGGACGCCCGCCCCGGTGCCGACCCGGTCGTCGGCGACCTGGTGGAGTACCTCAGCGCCGTGCCCCACCTGCTGGTGCTCGACAACTGCGAGCACGTGCTTGAGGAGCTGACCCCGCTGGTCTCGACCATCGCCAGCCGCTGCCGGGACGTGCGGGTGCTTGCCACGAGCCGGCGCCGGCTGGGCGTGGCCTCCGAGCAGGTGCTCCCCCTCGCGCCGCTCGGGGTGCCGGACCCGACGGAGACCCTCGGTCGTCAGGGGTCGGCTGCCGCCGTGAGGCTGTTCGGGGACCGGGTCCGCCGTCTGCGGCCGGCCTTCGCGGTGACCGCCGACAACCTCACCGACGTCGCCGAGCTGTGCCGGCGCTGCGAGGGGCTCCCGCTGGCGCTCGAGCTCGCGGCCTCGCGCACCGCCCGGTCCGGGGTCGGTGAGGTGCTCCGTCGACTGCCGACCGATGCCGTCGGCGAGACGGGCGGACTCTGGGCCGTGGTCGCCTGGTCGGACGGGCTGCTCTCACCGGACCAGCAGAGCCTGCTCGACTGCGTCACCGTGTTCGCCGACGACTTCACCGCGGAGGACGTGGCCGAGGTGGTGTCGCGGCTCCCGGAGTGGACCGGCGACCCGGCACCGGCGCTCGCCGAGCTGGTCGAGTCGTCGCTGGTCGTCCGGCGCGACACCGCCGGCGGTCCCCGGTACGGGCTGCTGGAGATGGTGCGGGCCTTCGCCGCTCGCCGGCTGCGGGAGTCGGGACGCGCGGCGGAGGTCGGGGCCGCCCACGGTGCCTGGGTGCGTGAGCTGGTGACGGGCATCCGCGAGGACTGGTCCCGGCTCGACGGCGCCGTCGTGGGTGCCCGGCTCTCTGCCTCCAGCAGCGAGGTCACCGGTGCGCTGCGCCGCGCGCTGGACGCCGGGCAGCTCGTCCTGGCCGCGGACATCTCCCACGCCGTCGCGCGCTGCCTGCACTGGACACCCGGCCTGGAGCTGCGCGACCTGATGATCGAGGTGGGGGAGCGGTGCGCCGAGGCGCCCGGACCCGAGGTGGCCGGCGGCGTCGCGGCTGCCGCGTTCGGTCACGCCGAGCGGGGCGACCCCGCACGGGCCCGGGTGCTCGGCACCGCCGCGCTGGACATGTGCCGCGAGCCCGACCACGCAGCCATGGCCCACCTCTCGCTGGCCGTGGCGGCGATCTACGGAGGGGACCTGGCCGACTCCGCCCGCTGGTTCCGCGGTCTGGCCGCCGACCCCGCGCTCCTCGGCGAGGCGAACACGTCGCTGGCGCTGATCGCCTGCTACGCGGGAGACCGAGCCGGCGCGCGGGAGCACGCCGCGATCGCGCTCGCCGCCGGACCCTCCGGCAGCGACGCCTCCCACGCGTTCGCCCGGTATGCGGCGGGCGAGGTCGAGGCGCTGACCGACCCCGACCGCGCGCGACAGCTGCTCGCCGAGGCGGCCGCGGAGGCCGACCGGGTCGGCGCCGAGCAGGTGAGCCGGGTGTCCCGCCTCGCCCTGTTCGCCCTGCTCGTCCGGGGTGGTCGGCACGAGGAGGCCGTCGCCCTCGGCCTCCGGGTGCTCGCCGACCTGCGGCGTCTCGGGGCCTGGACCCAGGTGTGGACCCTGGTGCGGATGCTCGCCGAGCTGCTCGCCGGGGCAGGGCGGTGGTCCGACGCCGCGTTCCTCCTCGGGGCGGCCCGCGGGACGTCGGGCGCACCGCCACCGGTCGGCGAGGACGTCGAGCGGTATGCCGCGCTCGAGAGCCGGCTCTCCGACCACCTCGGTGCGCACGTCCTGCAGCAGATCCACACCCTGGCCGCTGCGACGCCCCGTGCCCAGGTCCTCAGCCGTGCCGAGCGGGTCCTGCGCGACCTCGACGACTAAACCGGTCGCCCTCGGCCAGACCCGGTCGCCCTCGGCGACACGAGGGGGACCGGTCAGGACGGCACGGTCACGGTGACGCCGTGTCGCCTCGCTGTGGTGGCTGCACGTCGATCGGTCGTGAGCCACGTCGCCCCGCGACGCAGGGCAAGAGCGGCGTACCAGCCGTCAGTCACAGACAGCGAGTCCCGCCACCGCCACGCCTGGTGGACATCGGCCTCGTCGCGCTCGACACCGAAGTCCGCCCGGAGGTGCTGCCCGAGGGCTCGCTCGGCGGCCTCGTCGGCCAGGACGCCGCGCTGGTTCAGGGCCCTGAGGGCGCCGACGACCTCCGCGTCGAAGTGAGGAGGGACGATCACCGACTCCTCGGCAGGCGGCGGCGCGATGATGCCGGTCAGGATGTCGACCCACGCCGACGCGTCGAGCACGATCATCCGGTGCCCATCTCACGGCGAACCTCTGCCAGGGCGCCGGCCGTGTCCTCACGCCGGACGTTGCGGGGCGAGGTCTCGGCGATCTCGGCGTAGAGCGCTGCGCGGTGTCGGCTTGCCACGTGCTCGGCAAGGTCGCGGGCGATCAGCTCCTTGAGGTAGTCGGACAGGCTCATCCTGCGACGGGCCGCCTCCGCCTTCGCCGCAGCCGCCATCTCCTCGTCGACCGATCGGATCTGCAGGTTCGTGGCCATGGGCTCAGTATAGCGCCGTGCATGCTCCTGCATGCAGTGCTGCGTGGAGGAACTGATTGGGAAACCTTGACCAGTCGGCGTGGAGCCGACAGGATGGGGCCATCCCACTGCGTCGCCGTCCTGGCCTGCAGGTTTGCCCGGACGCCGGCGCACCAACCTGCCGGAGGATCGCAATGACGCGACGCACCATCGCCACCGCCCTGTCCGCAGCACTCCTGGTCGCCGGCCCGTTCGCCGTGGCCTCACCGGGGGACGGTGATCCACCGGGTGCCACCGCGGAGGCGGAGGCGATCCAGCTGCCCGACGACGAGCGGGCCCTGCTGCGCCTCGAGCTGCCGGACCGGGCTGCCCTGGAGCAGCTGGTGCGCGACGGTGCCGACGTCGCCGCGGTCCCGGCCACCTCGCCGGACACCCGTGGGGACCGGGTCCTGGTCGACCTGGTGCTCTCCGGGCGTGAGCTCGAGGCGCTCGAGGCCGAAGGCGCCACGGTGGTCCAGGTCATCCAGCGCGAGGGCGAGGGCACCAGGAACTTCGAGGCCAGCCGCGAGGCGGCCGCACGCCAGCACGCCGTCGGACTGAGCAGCACGACGGCCGGCGCCGAGCCCCAGGACACGCTGACCTTCGACCACGCCTACTGGTGGACGTCGGGGGAGCAGACCTTCGTCCAGGTCCAGGTGGCCACGTCCGCGGAGCTCGACCCCGACCTCGAGATCACCGTCGAGTGGGAGACCGAGACCGGTGAGACCGGCACCTTCTCCCTGTTCCGCTACGAGGACGCCGACGAGTACCTCTTCCACTTCCACCTGCCCCAGTCCGTCCCCGACGTCCCCGTGAGCCTGACCGCGACCTCCAGCGAGGGCGGCACCGCGACCGCCGTGCCGGAGGCCTGGCCGGGCAGCGAGCCGCCGGAGACCCCGAGCGGCTACCAGCAGGACTTCATCGACTCCTACATGACCCCGGCCGACGTCAACGAGCGCATGGACCGGCTGGTCCAGCAGTACCCCGACCTCGTCGAGGTCATCGAGCTGCCCCACCAGACCCACGGCTACTCGCGCACGGCCAAGAGCCACGTCGGCGACCCGGAGTCGGCCGCCATCGTGGTCGAGTCGGTCGAGCCCGGGACGGAAGGGATGAACGGCACCGTGGTGCGGGTCATCGACCCGGGTGCCGCGGACAGCCCGCTCAGCGCCGTGTACGCCGACGGTACGCTCACCATCTCCCTCGCCACCGACGCCCTCGGTCTGGTGACGAGCACCACCGAGGAGGTGTCGGCATACCTCAATGAGCAGTTCCCCGACACGTTCAGCGCGTTCGTCGAGGAGGGCTCGGAGGGGCAGCAGATGCCGACCGTCGAGGAGGCCGTGCTGGACGACGGTCTCGACGCCTCGCACCTGAGCCCGGAGGGCAGCACCGTCCGTGCCCTGCGGATCGGGGTGCACCGCGACGGCTCCCGACCAGGTGTCTACACCTACAGCCAGGAGCACGCCCGCGAGTGGGTCACGCCGCTGGTGACGATGGAGTTCGCCGAGCGCATGCTGGCCAACGCGGCCACCGACGAGGAGACTGCGCGGCTGCTGGAGGAGGTGGAGATCTTCGTCCTGCCGGTGGTCAACCCGGACGGGGCCAACTACTCCTTCTACGACTACAACTTCCAGCGCAAGAACCTGTCCGACCACTGCGAGGGCACCGACCGCGACCCGGCCAACGAGGACCGCTGGGGCGTGGACGTCAACCGCAACTACGCCGTCGGCTCGGTCTTCGACGGCTACGTCGGCGGCTCGCTGGAGTGCCTGTCCGGGACCTTCGCCGGCACCGGTGAGCTGTCCGAGGCCGAGGCCAACAACGTGGTGGCCATTGCCGAGCAGTTCCCCAACATCACCCACGCCATCAACGTGCACAGCTACGGCGGCTACTTCATGTGGTCCCCAGGTGCCTACGCGATGCCTGGGCGGGTGCCGCTGCCCGTGCCCGGTCCCGAGGTGGCCGAGGAGTTCATGGACGCCGCCCAGCGGATCGTCGGTGCCATCAGCGCGCACCGCGGCACGATGACGTGGCCCTCCAACACCGGCCCTGTCGTCGACGTCCTCTACAGCGCCGCGGGCAACTCCGGTGACCACCTGTTCTACGAGCACGACATCTACGCCTGGGACTTCGAGGTCGGCAATGACCTGTGGAACGAGGAGGAGCAGGGCTGGGACGGCGTCGGTTTCCAGCCGCCCTTCGAGGAGGCCCACCCCGAGTCCCAGGAGTATGCCGCGGGGCTGGTCGAGCTCGTCCGCATCGCCGCGGACGCGGCACCGGTGCACCGGTTGAGCGGCGCGGACCGCTACAGCACCTCCGTGGCCATCGGCCAGCAGGCCTTCCCGGAGAGCCAGACCGCCGTCCTGGTCAGCGGTGCCGAGGCGGGCATGGTCGACGGGCTGGTCGCCGGACCGCTGGGCCGGCACCTGGAGTCGCCCGTGCTGCTGACCCGTCCGGACCTGCTGCCCTCGGTCGTGGCGCAGGACCTCACCGACCGAGGCGTCACCGACGTGGTGGTGGTCGGCGGTGACTCCGCCGTCAACGCGTCGGTCGTGGACACCCTGACCGGCATGGGCATCGAGGTCGAACGGGTCTCCGGATCCGACCGCTACGGCACCGCCGCGGCCGTTGCCGAGCAGCTCGGTGCCGGGGGCGAGGTCGTCGTGTCCTCCGGTGAGTCCGGACGCCTCGTGGACGCGCTCGCGGTCTCCGGACCGGCGGCCGCGACCGGCACGCCGGTGCTGCTGGTCCAGCGGGACCACGTGCCCAACGTGACCGCGGAGGCCCTGGACGGCTATGAGTCGTCCCTGGCGATCGGTGGTGACGTCGCCATCTCCGACGAGACACTGGCCGAGCTGCCCGACGCTGAGCGGGTGTCTGGTGCGGACCGGTGGACGACCGCGACCGCCATCGCCGACCACTACGCCGGCGAGGGCATGGACGTCAGCTCGGTGGCGATCAGCTCGGGCACGAACGACCACCTGGTCGACGCCCTGCCGGGCGGCACGCTCGGTGAGCTGGTGCTGCTCGCCCGCCCCGACGCCCTGCCGTCGGCCACCACGGGCTGGCTCGAGGCCTCGACCGGGACCGAGCACGCCTGGGTCCTCGGCGGCGACGGCGCCGTCGGCGAGGCGGTGATGGACACCCTGCGGGGGCTGCTCACCGCCGAGTGACCCCGCGCCCCTGACACGTGCACGGGAACCAGCCAGCGCCCCTGACACGTGCCCGGGGACTACCCAAGGATCTCGAGATCTGCGGGTAGTTCCCGTGCACGTGCCGCCGTCGGCCTGAGCGTGCGACCCCGTCGCAGCCGCCAGGTCGTCGTCCACCCATCAACCGGTGTGCAATTCGGGCGGCGATTTGTGACGATGTCTCCCATGCCCTCCGAGCACGCCACCCCACCCCGGCGTGCCCGCGACCAGCAGGACGCTCCAGCCGGCGGGGGCCCCCGGCAGCGTGACGGCGCGCCGGGGCGCGGCCGCCGCTCCCGCCCGGAGCGACGGCGTCCGCGCCAGGAGCCCAACCCGGAGCACAGGGCGCAGCGGGCGGAGGCGCGTCGGGCGATGCTGCCGGCGCGGATCAGCTACCCGCCCGAGCTGCCGGTCGTCGAGCGCCGCGCCGACATCGCCGAGGCGGTCCGCGACCACCAGGTGGTCATCGTGGCGGGAGAGACCGGCTCGGGCAAGACGACCCAGCTGCCGAAGATCTGTCTGGAGCTGGGACGCGGCATCGAGGGGACCATCGGGCACACCCAGCCGCGCCGGATCGCTGCCCGCTCGGTGGCCGAGCGGATCAGCGAGGAGCTCGGCGTCGAGCTCGGCAGCACGGTCGGTTACCAGGTGCGGTTCACCGACAGGTCCACCCGGGACACGCTCGTCAAGGTGATGACCGACGGCATCCTGCTCTCCGAGCTGCAGCGCGACCGCGACCTGCGCCGGTACGACACCCTGATCATCGACGAGGCGCACGAGCGCAGCCTCAACATCGACTTCATCCTCGGCTACCTCAGGCAATTGCTGCCCAGGCGGCCCGAACTGAAGGTGATCATCACCTCGGCCACCATCGACGTGCAGCGCTTCTCCGAGCACTTCGCCGACGCCGACGGCCGGCCCGCTCCCGTCGTGGAGGTCACCGGCCGCAGCTATCCGGTCGAGGTCCGCTACCGCCCGCTGACGCGCCCCGCGCCGCCGGGCAAGGACGGGGTGGCCAGGGACGTCGAGATCGACCAGGTCACCGGTGTCTGCGAGGCGGTCGAGGAGCTATGGACCGAGGACCCGGGTGGGGGACCGGCCGACATCCTCGTGTTCTGCTCCGGGGAGCGGGAGATCCGCGACGTCGCCGACGCCCTCGACGGCATGAACCTGCCGGGCACCGAGGTGCTGCCGCTCTACGGGCGCCTCTCGGCGGCGGAGCAGCACCGGGTCTTCGCCGGGCACTCCGGGCGCCGGATCGTGGTGTCCACCAACGTCGCCGAGACGTCGCTGACCGTGCCGGGCATCCGCTACGTCATCGACACCGGCACCGCCCGCATCTCCCGTTACTCCCAGCGGCTCAAGGTGCAGCGGCTCCCCATCGAGCCGATCAGCCAGGCCAGCGCCAACCAGCGCTCCGGCCGGTGCGGGCGCCTGGCCGACGGCATCGCGATCAGGCTCTACTCCGAGGAGGACTTCCAGGCGCGCCCGGAGTTCACCGAGCCGGAGATCCTGCGCACCAACCTGGCCTCCGTCATCCTCCAGATGACCAACCTCGGGCTGGGGGACATCGCGCGCTTCCCGTTCCTGGAGCCGCCCGACTCCCGCCAGGTCGCCGACGGCGTGCGGCTGCTGGACGAGCTCCAGGCGATCGACCCGGAGGCGCCGGCCCACCTGCCGCGCAAGCGGATCACACCCTACGGTCGCGCGATCGTGGCGCTGCCCGTGGACCCGAGGCTCGCGCGGATGGTGATCGAGGCCGAGCGCAACGGAGCGCTGCGTGAGGTCCGGGTCATCGTCTCCGCGCTGTCCATGCAGGACCCCCGCGAGCGACCGGCGGACGCCCAGGCGCAGGCGGACCAGTCCCACGCGCGGTTCAAGCACGAGGACTCCGACTTCCTGACCCTGCTCAACCTCTGGCGCTACCTGCAGGAGCAGCAGAGGGCGCTGTCGGGCAGCGCGTTCCGGCGGCTCTGCAAGCGCGAGTACCTCCACTACCTGCGGGTCCGTGAGTGGCAGGACCTGCACACCCAGCTCAAGGCGGCGACCAAGTCCCTGGGCCTGCAGCCGAACTCCAACGAGGCGAACGCCGACCAGGTGCACCAGTCCCTGCTGGCCGGTCTGCTGTCGCACGTGGGTCTCTACGACCGGGACAAGCGGGAGTATGTCGGGGCGCGGGGGGCGCGCTTCGTCATCCAGCCCGGCTCGGTGCTGCACCGCAAGAACCCCGACTGGGTGATGACGGCCGAGCTGGTCGAGACGACCCGGCTCTGGGCGCGGGTGAACGCCCCGACCGACCCGGCGTGGGTGGAACGCTCGGCCGCGCACCTGGTCAGGCGGTCCTACTCCGAGCCGCGCTGGTCCCGCAGCCGGGCCTCCGCTGTGGCGACGGAGCGGGTCACGCTCTACGGCGTGCCGCTGGTCGCGGACCGGACGGTGGCCTACGGGCGGATCGACCCCGAGGTGGCCCGCGACCTGTTCATCCGGCACGGACTGGTCGAGGGTGACTGGGACACCCGGCACGACTTCTTCCACGCCAACCGCCGGCTCATCCGCGAGCTCAGCGAGCTCGAGGCGCGGGCCCGGCGCCGCGACATCCTCGTCGACGACGAGACGCTGGTGGAGTTCTACGACGCCAGGATCCCGCAGGAGGTGGTCTCCGGGGCGCACTTCGACACCTGGTGGAAGTCGGCACGCCGTGCGGACGCCCAGCTGCTGACCTTCACTGAGGACCTCCTGGTCAGCGACGACGCCTCGCTCGTCAGCGACCGGGACTACCCGGGCACCTGGCGCCAGGGCGAGCTGGAGCTCACCGTCACCTACCAGTTCGAGCCCGGGTCTGCGGCGGACGGCGTGACGGTGCACGTCCCGATCGAGGTCCTCAACCGGCTGCGGCCCGACGGCTTCGACTGGCAGGTGCCGGGGCTGCGCGAGGAGCTGGCGACCGCGCTGGTCAAGTCGCTGCCCAAGGACATCCGCCGCAACTTCGTCCCCGCGCCCGACCACGCGCGGCAGGCCCTGGCCGCGATCGGGGAGTCGCGCGACGAGCAGGAGACCTTCGTCGAGGCCCTCGCGGCCGAGCTGAACTCCCGCCGCATCGTGCCCGTGGCCGCCGCCGACTTCGACCCGGACCGGGTGCCCGACCACCTGCGGGTCACCTTCGCCGTCGAGCGGGCCGCGCGGCCCGCGGCCCGCAAGGGGCGCGGTCGCACCCGGGTCGAGCTGCTGGGCGAGGGCAAGGACCTGGCCGCGCTGCAGGCGCAGCTCGCCCCTCAGGTGCGCACCACCATGGCCCGTGCGGCAGCCAGCATCGAGCGGACCGGACTGACCTCGTGGACCGAGGCGATCGGCATACTGCCCGAGACCTTCGAGCAGCAGGTGGGCAGCAGGACGGTGGTGGGCTATCCCGCGCTGGTCGACACCGGTCGGGCCGTCGACGTGCAGGTCCTCGGCACCGCCTCCGAGCGCGACCGGGCCACCCGGGTCGGGGTGCGCCGGCTGCTGCTGCTCAACACCACCCCGCCGTGGAAGCGGTTGCTGGCGCTGCTCACCAACCAGCAGAAGCTGTCGCTGGGGCACAACCCGCACGGGTCGGTGCCGCTGCTGCTGGAGGACGCCCTGGCCTGCGCCGTCGACTCGGTGGTGGCGGAGCAGCCGGGTGCGCGGGTGCGCTCCGCGGAGGACTTCGACCGGGCGCTGGCGACCGTCAGGCAGCAGGCCGTGCCCCGGGTGCTGCAGATCGTGGAGAGCCTGGCGCCGGTCCTGGACACCGCCCGGGAGGTGTCGCTGGGGTTGCAGCGGCTCACCGCCCCGGCGGCTGCGGACCTGGCCACCGACCTGCGCCGGCAGCTCGACGACCTCATCCGGCCGGGCTTCGTCGCCGACACCGGGTACCGACGGCTGCCGCACCTGCGGCGCTACCTGGCCGGGATGGCCGAGCGGCTGGAGAAGGGCGCGCAGGACCTGGCCAGGGACCGTGACCGGATGGCCACGGTGCACACGGTCGAGGGGGAGTATGCCGAGTTCCTGGCCAGTCTCCCACCGCACCGTCGAGCGGACGAGGACGTGGTGGAGATCCGGTGGATGCTGCAGGAGCTGCGCGTCAGCCTGTTCGCCCAGCGCCTCGGCACACCGCAGCCGGTGTCCCCCAAGCGGATCTATGCCGCCATGGACCGGGCGGAGGACCTGTCCTCGTAGCCTGGCCGCTCCTGGGGCGTCCGGAGGGGATTCCTTGGCCGCCCGAACGGTGCCATGCTCGGCAGATGGCCGACGAGAGCACGACGGACAGCGACGTCTGTCCCCGGTGTCAGAAGAGGACCCTCCTGAGGGCCGTGATCGACGAGGTGCAGGCCGCGCTCGCCCCCACCGAGCGGCACGAGCACCCCGAGTTCCAGGTCTGCCCGGTCTGCGGGTGGAACAACCTGCCGGAGCGGTGGGAGAAGCAGCAGCGCTGACCCCGTCAGGAGCGGTTCGGGGTCCCGCCAGGATTTCTGCTCCCGGACCCTGGTGCGTGACTCATCGCCTGGTTTACGTTGGGCGGTGGTGCGGCACGCAGCACTCCCGCTGCCTCCCTGGCCGCGTCAGAAAGAGGTACAACGATGTATCGCAAGCTGTTGGCAGGGGCCTCTCTGGTGGCGGTGATCGCCGCGCCGGCCGTGGCCCTCGCCGCACCGCCACAGGCCCAGGACACCGACACCGGGACCGACTACGCCATCGTGACGTTCAAGGACGCTCCGCTGGCCACCTACGCGGGCGGCACGAACGGCATACCGGCCACGAGACCCGTGCACGGCCGACTCGACCCGAGCAGCCCGGCCTACCGGGCCTACGAGCGCTTCCTGGCCAACGAGCACGCGAACTACAAGGCGTTCGTGGCGCAGAAGCTCCCGGGTGTCGAGGTGGTGGGCGAGTACGACACCGTCCTCAACGGCGTGGCGGTCAAGCTCAACGGCGCCAGCCTCACCTCCCTCTCCAAGCACGCCAAGGTCGCCTCGGCGAGCCCGAGCTGGACCTACCAGCCCACGATGAACGTCAGCACCGACATCATCAACGCCCCCGCCGTCTGGGAGCAGCTGGGCGGTCAGGCCGGGGCGGGTGAGGGCATCGACGTCGGCATCGTCGACTCCGGCATCCGCGATGACCACCCGTTCTTCGCCTGCAAGGACGAGATCCCGCACAAGACCTACGCCTCCGGCACGTCCGGTCCGGGCATCGACATCGTCATCAACCACGGCACCCACGTCGCCGGCACGGTCGGCGGCTGTGTCACCGACCTCGCGGCGGTCGACCCCGGTGGTCCGGTCCAGGGCACGATCAGCGGCGTCGCACCCGGCGTCAACCTGCACGACTACAACGTGTTCCCCGGCTTCGGTGGCGGCTATGTCGCCTTCGGCGGCAGCGCGTTCAGCCACGACATCGCCCGCGCGCTGGAGGACGCGGTCAATGACGGCATGGACGTGGTCAACCTCAGCCTGGGCGGCACGGTCCAGGGCCCGCACGACTACCTGGCCGACGCCATCAACGCGACCGCCGCAGCCGGCGTCGTGCCGGTCGTCGCGGCCGGCAACTCCGGGCCGGGCGCGAGCACGGTCGAGTCGCCGGGCAACGCCGTCGACGCCCTGACCGTGGGCGCGACCACCAACGCCCACTACGTCGGCGTCAACGTGGTCACGCCCGGAGGCACTTTCGGTGCGGCGGTCGGCGACTTCGACCCGTTCGCGGCCTCGCCGGTGACTGATGCGCCGTTCCTGAACTGGAACACCGCGGACCCGCTTGCCTGTGTGGGCAGCACGCCGGAGGCCGATGTGACGGGTGCGGTTGTGCTGATCAGCCGCGGGTCCTGTGCCTTCTCCGACAAGGTGGCCACCGCTGCGGCGGCCGGCGCCATCGGTGTGGTGATGGCCAACAACGTCGGGGGTGACCCGATCGCGATGGGTGGTGAGGGCACCATCCCGGCAGTCATGGTCAGCCAGGAGGACGGTGCGACGCTGACCGCGAGCCTGCCGAGCACGGTCACCATCGACGGGTCCAGCCCGACCGAGGTCCTGACCGACAACGCGGACATCATGGCCGGCTTCAGCTCCCGCGGTCCCGGTCCGTTCCTGGGCAACATCAAGCCGGACGTCGTGGCGCCGGGTGTGAACATCTACTCCTCGGTGTTCGACGAGGCGGCCCCGGAGAACCTCGGCTGGGCGATGTTCCAGGGCACCTCGATGGCCACGCCGCACGTCGCCGGGTCCGCCGCCTTGCTGCTGGCGCAGAACCCGGACCTCGACGCGTCAGACGTGAAGTCGCTGCTCGGCAACAACGCGGAGCGCCAGGTCTGGGCCGACGAGGTCGGTGGCACGCTGGCCTCGGTGATGGAGCGCGGCGGCGGCCGGATCGACCTGGAGCGGGCCTCCGCGGCCACGACCACGTTCGACCCGATGTCGCTCAGCTTCGGCGTGACCAACGGCAACAAGCCGGTGAACAAGGCGATCACCGTCACCGTCACCAACCTGACGGACACGGCGAAGACCCTGTCGCTGTCGGGCGGGGACGCCAACCTGTCCTTCCCCGCGACGGTGGACCTGCCGGCCTCCGGCACGGCGACGTTCACGGTGGGCCTCAGCGTCCGCGGTGCCACCACTGCCGAGGGTGATCTGACGATCACCGACGGGAACGAGACCTTCTTGGTGCCGTTCCACTACTCGACGGGCAACTGACGTCTGAGCAGCACCGTCACTGAGGGTGGTCCCGGGTCTCCGGGGCCACCCTCAGGCGTTCCGAACCTCCCTCACGAGGCGCAGGAGGCGGTCCGGATCTCCCTCACAATGGGTGGGCACGGGAGCCGGACGCGTGACTGGGCCGTCACGGAGCCGTGGCGGTGGACGTGGAGAGGTCGCCGACGCCCACGGTGGCGGTGGCGCTGTCACCTTCGCCGCCGGTGGCATCCCCGAGGACGAACTCGCCGACCACCGTCTCGCCGTCGGACTCATAGACCGGGATGCTGACCGTCTGACCCTCCCGCTCCTCCTGCATCCGGTAGGCGTGCTCCGGAGAGGTCGGCTCCGGCCCATACGCGGCGTTCATGTCAGCCACGTAGGCGTAGCCGAACTCACCGTTGGTGGCGGTCACGGCGATGAGGTCGGGCTCGCCGTTCTCGTTCTGGACGCCATAGGTCTCACCCTTGGCGTTGACACCCCACTCCGTCTCGGTTGAGCTCACATAGCTGGTTGTGATCTGCCACGAGGATCCCTCGGTCGCCTCGATCTCGATCGTGTCCCGGGTGCTCGCCAGACCGATCACATAGGCGGCACCGGCGAAGTCCTCTGGGGGTAGGAGCTGGTCCTCGGGGACCTCGCAGATCGTGCTCGCGCCGTCCGGATAGATGAACTCGCCGGCACTCAGGCAGTCGAGCCACACCGCCACACCGTTGGCCCCGTCGGGTCGCTCACCGAGCTGCACGGTCGCGGTGCCGGTGTGCGTGGCTGTGAGCGGCTCGCTGAGGTGGGTCACCCGGTCCCCGCCGGGCCGCACCTGGGGTGGGTCACCGGCGTTGCCTGTCGCACTGCTGGTCGCGAGCACCCCTCCGGCCGGGCCGACAGCAGACTCGGGCAGCAGCCCGTTGGCCACCGGCACTGCGAGCGCGAGCACCGCCACGCCGGCGGCGGCAGCCATGGTCGTCTGCTGTCGCCGCCTGCGCCGGACACGACCAGCGATCTGCTCGAACCGGTCGTCGGGCTCGGGCAGGTCCGGGGGCAGCTCCCGCAGCCGGCTGATGATCCGTTCGGTGTCCATCACAAGTCCTCCTGAACGAGCGTGTCCTGACCGATGGCCTGACGCAGCCGGACCAGAGCCTTGGCGGTCTGGCTCTTCACGGTGCCGGCGGAGCAGCCCATGATCTGTGCCACCGCCTCGACCGACAGGTCGTCGAAGTAGCGCAGCACCACGGCCTGCCGTTGCCGCACGGAGAGCTGGGCCAGTGCCTCTGCCAGCACGACTCGGTCGGTGACGGGCCCGCTCAGGTCCGTGTCGGCATACGCCTGCGTCGGTATGCCGACACCCGCCGCGGTGAGATCCGTCGCCTTCTCGCGGGTCCAGAAGCGCGCCCGCCAGCTGGCGTTGGTGTGCACCATGACCTGGCGGACGTAGGCCTCGGGGTGGCCCTGGCTGACCCGCGACCAGTGCGGCCAGGTGCGGGCCAGGGCCGTCTGCAGGAGGTCCTCGGCGCCCTCGGCATCGCCGGTCAGCATCCAGGCGGTCCGCAGCAGGGACGGTGACCGCCCGACCACGAACTCCCGGAATCCGTCCGGCTCACGCATGCGGGCCTCCTTGCCTCTGACCAGTTAACCGGCTGGGCCCCGCGATTGGTTGCCTCTGGTCAGCGCAGGTGACTCGCGCCATTGAAGTCGACGACGGCTCCGGAGACCCACTCGGCGCCCGGCTCGGCCAGGGCACAGATGGCGCTGGCCACCTCTGGCGCCGTGGCCACCCGCCCGAACGGGCTCTGCGCCCGGATCGCGTCCCCCGAGGGGCCCTCGAGCAGGCTGCCCGCCATGTCCGTGGCGATGAAACCGGGAGCGATCGACACCACGCCGATCCCGTGCGGCGCGAGGGCCACCGCCATCGACTGGCCGAAGGCGTGCAGCCCGGCCTTGCTCGCGCCATAGGCCGGGACAGCCGGCTCCCCGCGGTAGGCGCCGCGCGAGCCCACGTTGACGACGCGACCCACGGAGTGGCCGGGGGCCGGTGACACGGCCAGCATGTGACGGGCCACGCAGAAGGTCAGGTTGGCCGGCCCCATCAGGTTGGTCTCCAGGGTGGTCCGCCAGGCCCTCACCCAGCTGTCGTAGTCGGTCTCCGTGACGTGGTGGTCCCCGCGTCTGCTCCCGCCGGCGGCCGGGTCGAGGAAGAGCGCGGCGTTGTTCACCAGGACGTCGACGCGCCCCAGGATCTCGATGGCCTCCTCCGCCAGCGCCTGTGTCTCCTCCGGCGAGGCGAGGTCGGCCCGCACCAGACCGTGCCCGTCTCCCGGCAGGGATGCGAGCACCTCGCGGGCCCTGTCCTCGGAGCCCCGGTAGTGCACGACGACCCGGTCCCCGCGCTCGGCGAACTCCCTGGCCGTCGCCGCCCCCACGCCTCGTGACGCCCCCGTGACCAGAACTCCTCTGCCGCTGCGCTCGTCCATCGGCACAGTCTATTTCTGCCGCTGTCGGACGATTTCTGGCGGTGCCGGGGCTGTCGGGGAATCCTCGTGCGAGGCTGTTCGTTAGGAACCTTCGAGCACGACAGGCGCATCCTCGCGCCCGGACGAACGGAGCCGAACATGGCCGCAGCCGCACGCCGACCCCTCCGCTGGGGCGCCCTGATGGGTGTCGCCTCCGCGATCCGATCCGCCAGCCGCCCCGGCGCGCCCGGCCTGTCCGAGCGTCTGGCGGCGCTGCCGCGGATGGCCCGCGCCGTGCTGACCAGGAAGTACACCGGTGTCGACACGTCCAAGCTGCTGATGATGCTGGCCGCGGTGGGCTATGTAGTCAGCCCGATCGACCTGATGCCGGAGGCGATGCTGTTCCTGGCCGGGATCGGGGACGACGCGCTTGTCGTGGGCTGGCTCGCGGTGACGATCATCAACGCGACCGACGACTTCCTGGACTGGGAGCGCAACGGTGACGCCATCCCGGGGCAGGTCTACCGCTCCGGCCCGCACCAGCCGCCGCACTACGACGTCATCTGACGTGCCCGCAGGGGGCGACCACTCGGAGACGGGTGACTGAGTCGCTGGGTGACTCAGTCACCCGTCTCGGCCTCCCGGGGTTCGTTGTCCTGCCGAGCTGGAGCGATCTGCCGTGGCTCCGACCCCCTGGGCAGAGCGGCCATTCCGGCCCGTGCCACGGCAAAATCGGTTGCCGTTTCTCCGGGCCGGAGTGCACCATCGAAGGGTCGCCGATGAGTCAGGCGGCCCGCCACGGTCTCAACGTCCGTGAGCCACACACCTTCACCCCGTGACGGAGAATCCCCTATGTCTACGCGCATGCCGGCCGCGGCCAGCCACGCACCCGCCGAGGCGGGCCGCACCCCGGCCGTCGTGCTGTGGCTGGTGGCCGCCGCGTTCGTCGTGATCCTCAACGAGACGATCATGATGAACGCGATCCCGCAGCTCATGGAGGGGCTGGACATCGACGAGGCCGCTGCCCAGTGGCTGTCGACCGCCTTCCTGCTGACGATGGCCGCAGTCATCCCCGTGACCGGCTGGTTCCTGCAGCGGGTCACGACCCGCGCCGCGTTCGCGACCGCGATGACGATCTTCATCGTCGGCACGGTGCTGGCCGCGGCGGCCCCGGCATACCCGGTGCTGCTCGTGGCACGGATCATCCAGGCGTCCGGCACCGCGATCATGATGCCCCTGCTCATGACGACCCTGATGACGGTCGTCCCCGAGCGTGACCGCGGCCGCGTGATGGGCAACGTGACGCTCGTGATGTCGGTGGCCCCCGCCCTCGGCCCGGCAGTCTCGGGCCTGCTGCTGGGGCTCGGTTCGTGGCGACTCATGTTCCTCACCGTCCTCCCGATCGCCGTGGTCGTCACCATCGCGGCGCTGCGCCGGCTACCCAACGTGGGCGAGCCGCGGCAGGTGGGCATCGACTGGTTCAGTGTCGTCGTGGCCGCGCTCGGCTTCGGCGGCCTGGTCTTCGGGCTCAGCCGGTTCGGTCAGGGGCTCGGCGCACTGCCGTGGCTGCTGGTCGGGGGCAGCCTCGTGACCATCACCGTCTTCGTGCTGCGCCAGCTGCAGCTGCAGCGTCGCGGCAACCCGCTCCTGGACCTGCGCACCTTCCGGCACCGGGTCTTCACCCGCGCGGTGCTGCTGCTGTCGGTCGCTTTCATGGCGATGCTCGGCGCGATGCTGCTCCTGCCGCTCTATCTGCAGCAGGTGCGTGGCCTCTCCGCGCTGGAGGCCGGCCTGCTGGTGATGCCGGGTGGCATCGCGATGGGCCTGCTGGGTCCCCGCGTCGGTCGGGTCTTCGACCGGTTCGGCAGTCGCGTGCTGATCATCCCCGGCGCGGTCGGCGTGGCCCTGGCCATGGGATCGCTGACCCTGATCGACACGCAGACGCCCTACTGGCAGCTGCTGGCCGCGCACATGCTGCTGATGGTGAGCCTGGCCGGCGTGTTCACCCCCACCTTCACCCTGGGGCTGGGTGACGTCCCGGGCCACCTGTACTCGCACGGCAGCTCGCTCCTGGGCACCCTGCAGCAGGTTGCCGGAGCACTCGGGACCGCGATCGTGATCACGATCATGACGGCCCGTGCGGACCGGCTCATCACCAGTGGCACGGCGCCCCTGGAGGCCACGGTCGAGGGCATGCGCTGGGGCTTCGGTTTCGGCGCGGTGACCGCCGTGATCGTCATCGGGCTGGTGCTGCTGATGCCGAACCGACTGCCGCAGCAGGAGGCAGGTGAGCAGGAGCCGGGCCGGGACGAGGCGGGGCTGCAGGAGACAGGGACCTCCGAGCTCTCGGAGCCACTCGAGGACGAGCTCACCCCCGACCCGGCCACCTGACCTCGCTCAGCCGGCGGACCGGCCCTGCCCGGCCGGTCGACTGACCACTCAGCCGGCCGACTGACCACTCAGCAGGCCGACGGACCACTCAGCCGGCCGACTGACCACTCAGCAAGCCGACTGGGTGCAACACGTGCACGGGTCCTACCCACGATCTCGCGAGATCTCGGGTAGAACCCGTGCACGTCTCAGTGAGGGCTCGGCAACGTGGCGTTCGAGGCGGTCCGAACCTCCCTCACAAGGCGTTCGAGGCGGTCCAAACCTCCCTCAAAAGGTGAATGAGGCGGTCCGAACCTCCCTCAAAAGGTGAATGAGGCGGTCCGGACGTCCCCAAAAATGGGTCAGGGGCGGGCGGACTCGCCGTCGACGCCGTCGCCGGTGGCCTCGTCCAGCTCCTCCGCGGCTGCGGCCGCGCGCAGCTGCTGCTCCGTCGGCGCGGTGCGGCCCAGCTCGACCGGCAGCTCCGGCAGCTCGGCGCCCAGCACGTGCTCGGCGAGGAACCCGGAGACCACCTGGTACCAGACCTTCGCGTGCTGCGGGGACAGGATCCAGTGGTTCTCGTTGGGGAAGTACAGGAAGCGGTGCACGGTGGTGCCGTCGTCACCGGCGGGCAGACCCGAGGACGACAGCAGCTCGTACCAGAGGCGCAAGCCCTCACCGATCGGGACGCGGTAGTCCTTGTCCCCGTGGATCACCAGGACCGGGTTGACGATCTTGTCCACCGACAGGTGCGGGCTGTTGGCCTCGCCCATCTCGCGGGTCATCTCCCGCTGCCAGAAGAACGCCGCGTCGGTGGTCGGCCCGAACTGGTCCAGCGCCCACAGCGACGCGTGCGTCACGATCGCCCGGAACCGGTCGGTGTGCCCGGCCACCCAGTTGGCCATGTAGCCACCGAAGGACCCGCCCATCGCGGCGGTCCGGGTCTCGTCGATGTCGTCCCGCGCCACGACCGTGTCGGTGATCGCCATCAGGTCCTCGTACGGCGCCTTGCCCCAGGTGCCCCACCCGCGCTGGATGAAGTCCTGCCCGTAGCCGGTGGACAGGGCCGGGTCGGGCATGAGCACCGCATAGCCCTGGGCGGTCATCAGCCAGGGGTTCCAGCGCCAGGTCCACGCGTTCCAGGACCCCAGCGGCCCGCCGTGGATCCACAGCAGCAGCGGGTGCGGCCCCTCGCCCTCGGGCAGCGCCAGCCAGCCCCGCACGCGGGTGCCGTCGGCCGCGGTGGTCTCGACGTCCTCCAGCCGCCCGGGGATCTCCGGGCGCTCCACCGGCCCGGGGAGTGCCGCCACAGCGCCGGTGGCCAGGTCGATCGCCACGACCTCCGGAGGGAAGAGGTAACCGGACCGGACGGCATACGCCCGGGTCCCGTCGGGGGACACGACCACCTCGCCGTAGGCGGCGTCGTCGGTGGTCACCGGGCTCACCTCACCGCTGCCCACGTCGATCCGGAAGATGGGGGAGCGGCCGTTGTCGTCGGCGGTGACCAGCACGGCGCTGCCGTCCGGCAGCCACGCGGCGGGGCTCGCCCAGCGGTCCCAGTCGGCGGCCAGCGGGGTGCGCCCGCCGGTGGCCAGGTCCAGCAGGTGCAGGACGGGACGCGGGGCGCGCTCGGGGGTGCTCTTGCGGTCGACGACGATGAGCGCCCGCGCGCTGTCCGGGCTGATCAGCGGGTCATAGAACTCGTGCTCCGCCTCGTCGGCCAGCACCGTGCGCTCACCGCTGACCAGGTCGATGCGCACCAGCTGGCTGCGCTGCTCGCCCCGTGCCTCCGGCACGGTCAGCGACACCAGGGCGAAGGTGCCGTCGGGGCTCACCACGGGGGTCGCGTCCCGCATGCGGGCACCGACCCCCTCGCTGACCCAGCGCAGCCGCAGCGGCGGGACGTGGTCGGTGGTGGTCGGTCGCTTGGGCTCGTCCTGCTCGTCGGGCTCGGCGACGAACAGCTGCGGCGCGGAGGGCCCCAGGTCGGCGTCCCAGTAGCGCACCGGGTAGCTGTCGTGCAGGATCGCCTGCACCCCGCCGTCCTTGCGGGCCTTGTGGATCGCCGCGTGCGTCTTCTCGTCCGTGGCCCCCGGCAGCAGGCCGGCGACCACCAGGGTCACCTCGGCGTCGCGGGCACACAGGACCTTGCCGACACCGCCGGGCCGGGACAGGACGACGCGCGCCTCGCCGCCGCCGGCCGGGATCTCCCACAGCGCCGCCTCGGGCGTCTCGTCGTCGGCGTCCGGGTTGGGGCGGGCTGAGGTGAAGTACAGGGTGCCGGTGCTGCTGAAGGCCGCGCCCGCCTCACCCTTGGCGCTGCGCGTGATGCGGTATGCCGGACGCTCACCCTGTGGGTCCACCCCCCACAGTGCGGTGGCATAGCCGGTGCCGGCCTTGGTGATCGTCGAGACCGTCGTCACCAGGCGTGTGCCGTCGGGGCTCAGGGCCAGCCCGCTGAGGCGGGGCATCGCGACGTAGTGGTCGAGATCGTGGAAGATGGTCGGGGACGGCTGCGGCTCCGAGGTCATGGCAGCAACCCTAGTATCCCGAGACCCGGGAACCTGCGGCAGTTCGCACCCCCGAGGGGCGAGGAGGGACCGATCGATGAGCGCCGCGCGCTCGAGCACGGACGTGGAGACGATCGTCGTGGGCGGCGGTCAAGCCGGCCTGGCCGCGGCCTACCACCTGACCCGGCGCGGGCGGGAGTTCGTCGTGCTGGACGCCGGGGAGCGGGCCGGTGAGAGCTGGCGTCGGCGCTGGGACTCGCTGCAGCTGTTCACCCCCGCCGGGTTCAGCCACCTGCCCGGGTGGGCGTTCCCCGCACGTCGCGACGCGTTCGCGACCAAGGACGAGATGGCCGACTACCTGGCCGGCTACGCGCGCCACCACAGCCTCCCCGTCGAGCACGGGGTCCGGGTCACCGGCGTGGAGCGGCTCGGGGCGGACTACCTGGTGACGACCGCTGGTCGGACCTGGCGGGCCCGCAACGTCATCGCCGCGACGGGAGCGCACACCACGCCGCGGGTCCCCGCCTCCGCGGCCGAGCTCGACGAGGGCACGCTCCAGCTCTCCTCGGTCGACTACCGCAGGCCCTCGCAGGTGCCGCCCGGGCCGGTCCTGGTCGTCGGTGCGGGCAACTCCGGCGCCGAGATCGCCCTCGACCTCGCCCGGGCACGGGGCACCGCCGGCCCGGACGTGTCCCTGTCCGGTCGCGACGTCGGGCACATCCCCGGTCTCGGGCGCGCGTCGTCGGCCTTCCGGCTGATGCAGCTGCTCGGTGGGTGGGGAGCCCAGCTGGTGAGCCGCCGCCTCGGCGGGTCAGCGGACCCGCTCGGCCGGGTGCGGCCCGCCGACTTCCGCGAGGCCTGCGTGGCGCGGCTGCCACGGGTGGTCGGCGTGCGCGACGGGCGGCCGCTGCTGGCCGACGGCACCACCTGCGAGGTGTCCACGGTCATCTGGTGCACCGGTCTGCGGCCCGACTTCGGATGGGTGCGGCTGCCGGTCCTCGACGCTGCCGGCGTGGTCCGGCAGGAGCAGGGCCTGACCGAGGAGCCCGGGTTCTTCGTCCTCGGTCAGCCCTACCAGCGCAGCATCGCCTCCCACCTGGTCGGCGGTGTCGGCCGGGACGCGGCCCACGTGGTGGACCGTCTGCTCCGCCGCCCGGCCTCCTGAGGTGCCCAGCGACTGGCTGGCGGGACAGCCTGACCCGGCCCCTCCGCATACCGGAGGGTGGGGAGAGCCGGCCACCCGGCATACTGGGGCGGTGGGGGAATCACCGGACGACGCGGGGCGTTGTGCGTCTAGAGGAACCTGAGGAGGACTGACGTGATCGAGCCGAGTTCGCTGTACCGCCTGGAGGCTGACACCGAGCGGCAGCCGCTGCACACCCCGCTGCTGCACGTGGCGCTGGAGGGCTTCATGGACGCGGGGCACGTGCGCGGCCAGCTGACCGACCACCTGCTGGAGCACCTCGAGCACACGGTCGTCGCGTCCTTCGACATGGACAGCCTGATCGACTACCGCTCGCGGCGCCCGATGATGACCTTCGACCGCGACACCTACTCGGCCTTCGAGGACCCGTCGCTGATCCTCTACCGCGTGATCGACCGCTCCGGAGAGCCGTTCCTGCTGCTGGACGGGCTCGAGCCGGACTACCACTGGGAGGCCTTCGCCGAGGCCGTGCACCAGCTGTGCCTGGGCTTCGGCGTGCGCCGCATGGTGTCGGCGAGCGGGGTGCCCATGGCCGTGCCGCACACCCGCCCGATCGGCGTCACCCGCTATGCCAGCAACCGTGAGCTGATCGGTGACGTGGAGCCGATCTTCGGCCGCGTCCAGGTCCCCGGCAGCGCCGAGGCCCTGCTGCACCTGCGGCTGGGCGAGGCCGGTGTCGAGACGATGGGCGCCGCCGTGCACGTGCCGCACTACCTGGCCGAGGCGCGCTTCGGTGACGCCGCCGTCGCTGCCCTGGACACGCTCGTGGGCTACACCGGTGCGGACCTGCCCCGGGACGAGCTGGTCGCCGCGGCGGGTCTGAACCGCGCCGACATCGCCAAGGAGCTCTCGCAGAACGAGGAGGCGGCCGAGGTCGTCGCCGCGCTGGAGCAGCGGTACGACCGGTTCGTGGAGGGTCAGCGCAAGCGGAGCCTGCTGGCGGCCGAGGTCGCCGAGATCCCCAGCGCCGACGAGATCGGTGCGCAGTTCGAGGACTTCCTGCGCGCACAGTCCGACGACGACGAGCCGGCGGGGGAGTAGCCGCTCCTCGTTCGGCCGGCCCGACCACGCAAGCGGTCCCGGAGCCGCCGGGAACCGGCTCGGGGACCGCTGCGTGAGGCCCTCATGGGGGTCGGGCCCGGGGGACTCGTCAGTTGGCCGCGACCGAGATCGACGCGGTGGACACTGGCGAGAAGAACGGGAAGCCGGTGAACGCCGACGAGCACGACGGACGGTTGGCCGTCACGTTCGGGATCGCGGCCGGTGACTTGCAGCTCGGCATGTTGACCGTCAGGACGGCGTTGCCGAAGCCGGTCTTGCCGGTGATCTCCCACGCGTTGCCCAGGGTGCCGATGACCAGGATGCTGCCGCTGGGGCGCTGGACGGTGACATTGCACTCCGGCGTGCCGAGCGTGACCGTGCCGCCGCGCCAGGTCTGGTCGAAGTCGTTGACCTTGCTGGCGCTCATCGTGTGGCCCAGCGTCGTCGCGGAGCAGGTGGGCACCGGCGTGACGTCGCTGCAGACGATCGTGCCGTCGTCGGCAAAACCGGTGACGTAGGCGCCCGCGTCGCACGACTGGCCGGCCAGACCGGAGACCCCGTCGGCGCCCTGCGGCCCGGCCGGTCCCTGCTCACCCTGTGCGCCCGTCTCGCCCTGGATGCCCTGCTCGCCCTGGGGGCCGGTCGCACCCGTCTCGCCCTGGGGGCCGGTCTCGCCCTGGGGTCCGGTCTCTCCCTGGGGGCCCATCTCGCCCTGCGGACCCTGCGGTCCGGTCTCGCCCTGGATGCCCTGCTGGTTCCAGGTCACCGGCAGCTCCGGGGGACGGCACTGGTCCTGCCAGTTCTCGTCCTGGGAGTCGATGAACCGCAGCTGACCCTGGTTCTTGTGATAGCAGGCGTGGATCAGCTCGGTCTCCCCAGCATCCTGCATCGCAAAGGATCCCACTCCGGCAAAAATCATGGCCATGGCACTCGCCGCCACCGCCAGGGATCGCCATTGTGCAGTGAACATTGTGCTGCCCCTCTCACGAAGTGATGATGCGGAAGGCTGACCCGGCCGGTTGGCGGGGCGCTCCTTCGCGGCACTCACGCTAGGAAGATCCGGCGAGGACGGCATCGGGCGAATGCCCTATTTCTCGCACCTTTCGGGCACCGCTCTAGGGCAACCGCCCTAGCCGAGTCGACACGACGGGCAAACGCAAAGGACCGGTCGAGCTGCTCGACCGGTCCTTCGGTATGCGGCTGGGTCACCCTCAGCTGTTGTCCCACCTCGGCGGGGGCGGCGGGAACTGCTGCGTCCGCTGGTCGTCGTCCAGCGGGTCCTCCGCGGACTGGTCACCGTCGGCACCGGTTGCGCCGTCGTCGTCGGTGTCGGGGTCGGTCCCGCTGTCTGCGGCGCTCCCGGGCTCGGGGTGCCCGGTGCCGTAACCGGGGGGCGGCGGGATGTCGGAGTAGGGCGACCGGGCGGGTGCCGGCTGCTCCGGCGTCGTCTGGCCCGGGGTCCACGCAGTGGCGCCGCCGCCCGAGGACGGCTGGTCGCTCCCGTACTGCTGCTGGCTGTACGGCTGGCCCTGCTCCTGCGGGGTGCCGTAGGCCTCGGTCTGGTCCCGGTCGCCGTCAGCCTGCTGCTGGTCGGCGCCGTACTGTCCGTAGCCGGTTGACCCGTAGCCGGCGACGGGCGGGTAGGCCTGCGTCTGGTCCTCCTGGCCGTAGCCCTGCCCCTGGGGGTAGCCGTAGGGCTGCTCGCCATACCCCTGGCCCTGCTGGCCCGTGCCGTAGGGCTGCTCGCCGTAGCCCGCCTGCTGGCCGTAGCCGCCCTGGGTATAGCCGCTCTGTCCGTAGCCGCTCTGTCCGTAGCCGCCTGCCGGCGGGTACGCCTGGGTCTGGTCCTGGCCGTAGCTTGCCGGCGGGTACGCCTGGGTCTGGTCCTGGCCGTAGGGAGACGGGGGATAGGAGGACTGGTGCGGGTCGGCATACGGCTGGGAGGGGTAGCCGCCGGCGGCCGGGGGAGTGCCGTAGGAGCTGTACTGGTAGGGGGTCTCGACGGGCTTGGGCTCCTTGCTGCGGGTCAGCAGCGCACCGAGACCGAGCAGCACCGCCAGCCCGAGGAGGATGCCGCCGAGGACCAGGCCGAGCTGGCCGATGAGCCCCGGCGCGGAGGTGCGGGCGGCGTTGGGGCCGACGTAGACGCCGGCGTCCGTCCCCTCGCAGGTCACCACGTAGCTGTCCGCCTCCAGGCCGGAGGGGGTGCGCGCGACCTCGAAGAACTCACGGTCGCCCACGTCGACGGAGTAGGTGGAGGTCGGGCGCTCCATCACGTCGTCGCCGACCCTGCAGACGACGTCGTTGCGCACGTCCTCCTCCGCCCACAACGACATGCCGGAGTCCGGGATGCGCACGGACTGGCCGGAGTTGATGCCGGTCATGTTGGGCGTGGCCGTGTTGAGCACGCCGAACAGCCCGAGGCCGAGCAGGACCAGGCCCGCCACGGCGCACAGGGCACCGAGCGCCCCGAGTGCCCTGGTCGGACCGCCGGATGTCTTCTCCCCTTGAGCCATGGCCGGAATCTATCGCACGGAGGGGGCAGTCCGAAGCCGGGCAGCGGGGCCCTCCGGGTGGCAGGATGACGCTGGAAGCGTCGCGAGCAAGCAGCGGCCGAGACGACAGGGAGGGCCCGTGGGCCTGTTTGGAATCGGCAAGGACGACGACCCGGAGGCCGCCGCGGCGGTCGAGGAGGCAGGCGTCGGCGCCAAGACCGCCAACGCCATCGTGGGCAAGCTGATGGACATCGGCATCGACGGCCTCGGTCCGCTCGACTCGGTGGCGCGCGTCGTCGACGAGGCCCTGGGCAAGAAGGGCGACCGCGAGAAGGCGATCGACGACATCGTGCGCACCCACATCAAGATGGGCGCGGCCGGCGGGTTCCTCACCGGCATCGGCGGGTTCGTCACGATGGTCGCCTCCATGCCGGCCAACATCGCCGGCTTCTACGTGCTGGCCACGCGCATGGTCGGCAGCATCGCCCAGCTCCGCGGCTACGACCTGAGCCGGCCCGAGGTCCGCGCCGCCGTGCTGCTGACCCTCGTCGGCGCCGACAGCCAGGACCTGCTGGCCAAGGCCGGTGTCGTGGGCACCGGTCGGCTCGCGCAGGTGGCCATGGGGCGCCTGCCGAAGGCGGCGGTCATGGTGATCAACAAGGGCGTCGGCTTCAAGCTCGCCACCCAGCTCGGCAGCAAGACGCTGAGCCGCTTCGGGCGCTTCGTCCCGGTCCTCGGCGGCGGCATCGGCGCGGGTGTCGACGGCTTCCTGATGAACCGGATCGCCGACCACGCCCGCGAGGAGTTCCCGGCGCGCTGACCGGCGCCCGGCGACGGGCGCGACCACGCGGCATACCCAGGGGTCCGGTGGTCGCGCTCCTCGTCCACAGGCCACGGCGCACCCCTGTCGCGGGGGTGCGCCGAGCCGCACCGTGGGGTGATGACGACCTCACAGATCCGAGTCCGCGGCATCGCCGAGCTCATCGCGACGCTGCCGATGCAGCTGGGCTACCGCCCGGAGGACAGCCTCGTCCTGGTCCTGCTCGACCCACCGGAGCAGGCGCCGACCGCCGCCAGACCCTCGGGCGCGATCCGGGTCATGTGCCGGTTCGACCTCCCGCACGACGCGGGTGGCTACGAGGAGGCGCTGCGGGCCCTCACCACGGTCCTGCGCCGACAGGCGTCCGGCGTGGCCGAGCTGGTCGCCTTCGAGGACGAGGAGGGCACCGACGCCACCGAGGTGCTGCGCGCCGTCGCGCGGCTCTGTGCCCTCGAGGGGGTGGGGGTCGACCGGGTGGCCCGGGTCCGCGGTGACCAGTGGCTGGAGGTGGGGCCCGAGGACCTGCCGGCCGTATGGCGCGTGCTCCCCTCCGTGGACCGCGTCCCCGCCGCGGCCGACCTGGTGCTCGCCGGCGCGGCCGTGGGGCCGGGCCGGGCCGAGCTGTCCCGCCGGATCAGGGAGGGCGACGCGGTGCGGCAGGCGGAGGTGCTCGCCGAGGTGCAGGACTACGTGGCGCGGTTCGAGCGGGCCGTGGCACCCGGTGGGGAGGCGGCGGGCGAGCCGGAGGAGGGGGGCCCCCCGGGAGGGGACCCGCTCGCGGTCCTGCGGGCGGAGGCCCACTGCCTGCGGATCCACGCCCGGTTCGTCGAGCGCGGGGCGCGGGCGTGGCGGCGGATCCTCGACGCCACGCCGGAGGGTCCGTCGGTCGCTGACCTGCCGTCCGCCGTCCTCGCGCAGGGCCTGACGGTGCTCTGGAACCGTGAGTTCCGGGACGGGTTGATCGCCTGGCTGGCACCCGGCAACCTCGGGCCGGGCCTGCTGCCGGGGGAGATCACCGACGCCCTCGTGCGCCACCTGCCGATCTCGCGGGTGGGCGGGCCGGCGCCGGTGGACCGGCTCGTGGACCTGTGCGCGCTGGTGCCCGACGAGATCGCCGCACCCCTGCTCACCGTGACGGCCCAGGTCGCGTGGGCGCTGAACAAGGGGACCCTGGCCAACCTCGCGATCGAGCGTGCACTGCAGGTGGAGCCGGACTACTACCTGGCCCGGCTGACCGACCAGCTGCTCCAGCACGTGGTGCGTCCGCCCGCCGGCCCCTTCGCGGCCACCGCCTGAGCCGTGGCGCCACGGTCGAGCACACGTCGAGCGCTACCCCTCCGGAGCAGATGGCGCCATAATGGCGCCATGCCCAGCATCCAGATCAAGGACGTCCCGGAGGAGACTCACGCGGTGCTGCGACGCCGCGCGGCGGCGGCTCACCAGTCGCTGCAGGAGTACCTGCTGACGCGTCTTGTCGAGGAGGCGGCACGCCCCACCCTGGACGAGATCCTCGATAGGGCGGGTTCGCGGTCCGGCGGCGAGGTGCCTCTGGCCGACGCGGTCTCGGCGATCCGGTCCGACCGTGCTCGTCATTGACGCCAGCGTGCTGGTCGTGGCACTCGCCGATGACGGAGCGGACGGGGAGCGCGCCCGGTGGCGGCTGCGCGGTGAGCAGCTCTGCGCACCGGACCTGATTGACCTGGAGGTGGTGTCGGTGCTGCGCAGGCTCACGAGCGTCGGCCGGGTTCTGCCCCATCGGGCTGAGCTCGCACTCTCCGACCTCCGCGAGATGCCGCTCCAGCGCGCAGGTCACCGAGATCTGGTCCCTCGGTGCTGGGCACTGCGGGACGACCTGACGCCCTACGACGCGGCGTACGTCGCGCTGGCCGAGCTGTCCCGGGCGCCGCTGCTCACCGCCGACGAGCGACTCGCCGGCGCCGCGGGTCCGCAGTGCGCCATCGAGGTCCTGCCCGCGAGGGGGTGAGCGTGTAGCCTCCCCCTAGAGGAAGGCTGCACCCTGACAGAGAGTGGATGACATGACGATCATCGTTGGATACGTGCCCACCAAGGAAGGTCGCGCCGCCCTGCGTCGTGCGGCCCAGGAGGCGTCCCTGCGCCACCTCAAGCTCATCGTGGTCAACTCCCACCGCGGAGGCCGCGACTTCGACGCCAAGGAGGCCCAGCGCTTCGAGAACGAGCTCGCGCGGGTGCAGGAGCAGCTGGACGCCGAGGGGATCGAGCACGAGGTGCGGGCGCTGGTGCGCGGCAACGAGCCCAGCGAGGACCTGATCGCCGTCGCCGAGGAGACCTCGGCCGACTTCATCGTGATCGGGCTGCGCCGCCGCACCCCGGTCGGCAAGCTGATCCTCGGCTCCAACGCCCAGCGGATCCTGCTGGACGCGACCTGCCCCGTCCTCGCGGTGAAGGCCGACGAGGTCGAGGACTGACCTGACCACAGACTGACCGGTCGGGCCTCTCCGACCGCCGGGACGGCCCGGGTGCGCCACGGCGTGCCCGGGCCGTCCTGATGCTCCGGGAGGGCGGGTACCGACCGCAGCGGCCTCGTGCACGGCTCACGCGCTCGGCGAGAAAAGGGGGCGCGGGGCCTACCGCGGAGCGCTTCGCCACCCCTAGACTGACGCGCAGGCTCTCTCCCGTGACGTCGGAAGCAGTTCCGCATGAGCAAGCCCGCCATCCTGACGGTCGATGACGACCCGATGGTCTCCGCCGCGATCACCCGTGACCTGCGTGATCGCTACGGCGGCGACTACCGGGTCCTCGGCGCGACCTCGGGCGCCGACGCGCTCACGGTCCTGGACCGCCTCGCGCTGCGCGACCAGCAGGTCGCGCTCATCGTCACCGACCAGCGGATGCCGGCGATGGCCGGGATCGAGCTCCTGGAGCAGGCCCGGCCGCAGGCGCCGACGGCCAAGCAGCTGCTGCTCACGGCCTACGCTGACACCGACGCGGCGATCCGGGCGATCAACGACATCGGCCTGGACTACTACCTCCTCAAGCCGTGGGACCCGCCGGACGAGCGCCTCTACCCCGTCGTCGACGACCTCCTCGAGGACTGGCGACGTGCCCACCCGGCTCATGCGCCCGACCTGCGGGTGGTGGGTCACCGCTGGTCGGAGCGGTCCCATGCGACCAAGACCTTCCTGGCCCGCAACCACGTGCCCTACCGCTGGGTCGACGTCGAGGAGGGCGAGGAGGGAGAGCGGCTGCGTGAGGCGGCCGACGCCTCCCTCGAGGACCTGCCGCTGGTCCTCGTCCCGGACGGCACGGTGCTGCGCTGCCCCTCGAGCATGGAGCTGGCCACGGCGCTGGGGCTGCGCACGCGGGCCGAGCAGCCGCTGTATGACGTATGCATCGTCGGCGGGGGACCGGCCGGTCTGGCGTCGGCCGTCTATGCGGCGTCGGAGGGGTTGCGGACCGTGCTCGTCGAGCGCGAGGCACCGGGCGGGCAGGCCGGGCAGAGCGCCTCCATCGAGAACTACCTCGGCTTCCCCCGCGGGCTCAGTGGGTCGGACCTGACGCAGCGGGCCGTGGCCCAGGTGGTCAGGTTCGGCGCCGAGATGGTGGTCGCCCGCGACGTGGTCGGGCTCGAGCAGCGGGGACCCGTGCGGGCGGTCGTGCTGGACGGTGAGGGCGAGATCGAGGCGCGGTCACTGATCGTCACCACCGGTGTCTCCTACCGCCGGCTCGACGCCCCCGGCGTCGACCAGTTCACGGGTCGCGGCGTCTACTACGGCGCGACGGCGAGCGAGGCGATCCAGGTGGCCGGCGACGACGTGTTCGTCATCGGCGCCGCCAACTCGGCCGGTCAGGCTGCGCTCAACCTCTCCCGGCACGCGGCCAGCGTCACCCTCCTGGTGCGCGGCGCCGCGCTGGAGGACTCGATGTCGCAGTACCTCGTGGACCGGATCCGCGCCGCGGACAACATCACGGTGCGGCACCGCACGGAGGTGGTCGACGCGCGCGGCGACGGGCACCTGGAGTCCCTCACCCTGCGCGACCGGGACACCGGTGCGACCGAGGAGGTCCCGACCAGCTGGCTGTTCGTCTTCATCGGCGCGGTCCCGCGGACCGACTGGCTGGGCGACCTGGTCGCCCGTGACGACAAGGGCTTCGTGCTCACCGGGCCGGAGCTGCTCCGCGCCGTCGACGGTGCCTGGACCCAGACACGGGCCCCGTTCGCCCTGGAGACCAGCCTGCCCGGCGTGTTCGCCGCCGGCGACGTCCGGCTGGACTCGATGAAACGTGTCGCCTCCGCCGTCGGCGAGGGTGCCATGGCGGTGCACTTCATCCACCGCTACCTCGCCATCACCTGAGGAGCAGCCCGTGGACACCGCCGACCTCCGCCCGATCGAGCTCTTTGCCGGCCTGAGCACGGAGCAGCTGCAGGAGCTCCTCGACGCGGGGGAGGAGGTGCTCTTCGGACCAGGAGACCACCTGTGGACCGAGGGCGAGCACGCCGACGACTGGTGGGTCCTCATCGACGGGGTGGTCGAGCTGGTGCGGCGCGCCGAGCGCGAGGAGATGGTCGTGGGGCGGATGGACGCCCCCGGCCGCTGGGCCGGCGGGTTCCGGGCCTGGGTCGAGACCGGGGTCCACCTCGCCGGGGCGCGCGGGCTGACGGCCGGCCGCGTGCTGCGGGTCCCGGCGACGTCGCTGCGTGACCTCGCGGCGCGGTGGTTCCCGTTCGGCAGCCACCTCATCAAGGGCATCTACGGCATGGCCCTGTACGTCGAGTCGACGGCCCGGCAGCGGGACGCCCTAGCCACCCTCGGCAAGCTCGCCGCGGGCCTGGCCCACGAGATCAACAACCCGGCCGCCGCCGCGACCCGCGCCGTCGACGCCCTCGGTGCGGCCGACGACCGGCTGTTCGCCTCCCTCAGCGAGCTGGCCCAGCAGGGGATCTCGGCGGACCAGTTCGTCGCCCTGGACACGCTGCGCCGCGACCTGGCCTCCCGGCCGGCCCCGGCCTACGTGGACGTCGCCGACATCGAGGACGCCCTCGCCGAGCGGCTGGAGGCCAGCGGCGTCGACCGCTCCTGGGTGATGGCGCCGGTCCTGGCCGCCGCCAACGCCGACCAGGAGTGGTGCGAGCGGCTCGCCGGCGTCGTCGACCAGCGCTCCCTCCAGGCCGGGCTCGACTGGGTGGTCAGCAGCCTGGAGGCCACCGTCCTGCGCGCCGAGATCACCGAGTCGACCCGGCGCATCTCCGAGCTGGTCGCCGCGGTCCGTTCCTACTCGCAGCTGGACCGTGCCGCGCTGCAGCAGCTCACCGTCAGCGAGGGCCTCGAGAGCACCCTGCTGGTCCTCGGACACCGCCTGCGCGACGGCGGGGTGGAGGTGGTGCGGGACTACGGCGAGGTGCCCCGGATCGAGGGCTACGCCGGCGAGCTCAACCAGGTGTGGACCAACCTCATCGACAACGCCATCGACGCGATGGACGGCACCGGCAAGCTGCGCATCGCGACGCGGGCGGGGGAGGACGGTGGGGTCGTGGTGGAGATCGCCGACACCGGCCCGGGCATGCCGCCGGAGGTCGTGGAGCGGGCCTTCGAGGCGTTCTACACCACCAAGCCGGTCGGGCAGGGGACCGGGCTCGGGCTCGACATCGCCCGCCGGATCGTCGTCGAGCGCCACGGCGGCACGATCGACATCGACTCCCGGCCCGGTGACACGGTGCTGCGCGTCGGGCTGCCCGCCGCCCCACCCACGTGAGGGAGGTGGCTGACCCGGCCATGCGGCATACCCCCGTTCTTGCCACCAAGCTGTTCGTGCCGGCGCGGCGGGCGACCTCGGTGCCGCGCCCCAGACTGTTCGCGCAGCTGGACACGACCCTGGCGGCGGGCAACCGTCTCACGCTCCTGTCCGCCCCGGCAGGCTTCGGCAAGACCACCCTCATCACCGACTGGCTCGCCGAGCTGGGGTCGCGGCCCGCGGAGACCCGGGTCGGGTGGTTGTCCCTCGATGCGGACGACAACGACCTCAGCCGCCTGCTCGCCCACCTGACCGCCGCCCTCAGCCGCTCCGGGATCGAGGTCGACCCCGCGCCGACCGCGACGCACGACGGCTCCCCGGCGACGGCGATGACCGGCATCCTCAACGAGGTGACGCGCGCCGCCGAGCGCTCGCCGGGGACGCACTGGGTCCTGGTCTGCGACGACTTCCACGTCCTCACGGACCCGGGCGCCCACGAGGCGTTCTCCTTCCTCGTCGACCACGTCCCCCCGGAGCTGCACCTGGTGGTGGCCACCCGGGCCGACCCGCCCCTGCCCCTGGCCCGGCTGCGCGGGCGCGGGGAGCTCACCGAGCTGCGGGCCGCCGACCTGCGCTGCACACCGGGTGAGGCGACGGAGTTCCTGAACCGCGTGATGGGGCTGAGCCTGACCGACGCCGACGTGGCGGCCCTCGAGGAGCGGACCGAGGGGTGGATCGCCGGGCTGCAGCTCGCCGCGCTGTCCCTGCGCGGCGTCCACGAACGGCACGCGGTGGACGCCTTCCTCGAGGACTTCACCGGCAGCAACCGGTTCATCATCGACTACCTGGTCGACGAGGTCCTGGCCCGCCAGCCCGCCGAGGTCCGCCACTTCCTGCTGCGCACCTCCGTCCTCGACCGGCTGACCGCGAGCCTGTGCGACGCCGTCACCGGGCGCGACGACGGCAGCACGATGCTGGACCGGCTCGAGCGCGGCAATCTGTTCGCCGTCCACCTCGACGACCAGCGCCACTGGTACCGCTACCACCACCTCTTCGCGGACGTGCTCGGCGCGCGCCTGCTGGCCGAGCACCCGGAGGAGCTGCCCGTGCTGCACCGGCGGGCCAGCGACTGGTTCGCCGCCCACGACCTGCCCGTCCGGGCCGTCCGCCACGCCCTGGCCGCGGAGGACCTCACCCGGGCTGCCCGCCTGATGGAGGAGGCCCTCCCGGCCGTGCGACGGGCGCGCCAGGACAGCCTGCTGGTGACCTGGGTGCAGGCGCTGCCCGACGCCGTGGTGCGCCGGAGCCCGGTCCTGAGCCTCGTCGCCGCCTGGTCGCAGCTCGTCGCCGGCCGGCTCGACGCCGTGGAGGGCCACCTCGACGCCGCCGGCCGGGCGTTGGCGGCGGGCGCGGACGACCCCGACCTGGCAGGGGAGTGGGCCCCGACCGAGGACCTGCGCACCGCACCCGCCATGATCGCCGTCTACCGCGCCGCGCTCGCCCAGGCACGCGGGGACGTGACCGCCACCGCCGGTCACGCGCGCGAGGCCCTGGACCTGGCGGGCCCCGAGGACCACTTCGTCCGGGCAGCCGGTCTGGGCTATCTCGGGCTGGCCGGCTGGGCCAGGGGTGACGTCGCCGAGGCCCTGACGACCTTCGACTCGGCGGTGCAGAGCCTCCACAGCGCAGGCAACCTGGTCGACGAGCTGGACGCCACGATCGTGCGGGCGGACATGATGGTCGCGCTGGGCCGGCCGGGCCGCGCGCGTCGGCTCTACGCGGACACCCTGGAGCGCGTCACCGCCGCGGGGGAGCCCTTCCCCAGGGTCACGGCCGACCTGCACGTCGGGCTGGCCGAGCTCGATCTCGAGCTGGACGACCTGCCCGGTGCCGAGGAGCACCTGGAGACGGCCCGCGCGCTCGGACACCGTGCGTCCGTCACGGAGAACCGGCACCGCTGGTTCGTCGCCTCCGCAGGGGTCCGGGCCGCGCGGGGTGACTACCAGGCTGCGGCGGGACTGCTGGACCGGGCAGAGGCGCTGTATCGGCCCGGGTTCTATCCGGAGGTCCGCCCTATCCCGGCGGTCAGGGCCCGTGTGCAGATCGCGGCGGGAGACCTGGACCCGGCGTGGGTGTGGGCGCGGGAGCGCGGCCTGGGCGTCGAGGACGCGCCGGTCTACCTGCGCGAGTTCGAGCACCTGACGTTCGTGCGGCTGCTGCTGGCGGGGCAGCACCCCTCGCACGGAGCTGACCCTGCCGATGACGCTGCGCCGGCCGACGCCGCACTGCGCCTGCTGGACCAGTTGCACGTCGCGGCCGGTGGCGCGGGCCGTGCGGGCAGCCTCGTCGAGATCCGCTGCCTGCAGGCGCTCGCCCACGGCGCCCGGGGCGACCGCGAGCAGGCCCTGGCCGCCCTGGAGTCGACCTGGCTCGAGGCCCCCGAGCCGGCGGGGTGTGTCCGGCTCTACCTGGACGAGGGCGAGCCGATGCGTGAGCTGCTCCGGCACGCCGTCGCGCACGGCGCACCGGTGCCCGAGCGCCTGCGGCGGCGCCTGGCCAGCGGCAACCCGACGACGTCCAGGACACATCCCGTCCTGGCCGACCCGCTGAGCGCGCGCGAGACCGAGGTGCTGCACCTGCTCGACAGCGACCTCACCGGCCCGGAGATCGCCCGGCAGCTCTATGTCTCGCTCAACACACTGCGGACCCACACCAAGCGCATCTACACCAAGCTCGGTGTCACGCACCGGGCCGCGGCCGTGCGCCGGGCCCGGGACCTCGGTCTCCTGTAGGGGGCGGGGCGGGCACCGGCCGACGATCACATCGGCAGTCACCACACATGGTGACGACCGGTCACCCCGGCGCGCCCTACGTTGCGGAGATCCGCGGCACTCCCGCCACGGACCGCACGAGAGCTGGAGCAGGTCATGGCCATCAACCCCACCACCCTCACCCGGGGCGCCGCGCTCTCCGCCATCGCTGGCGGAGCCCTCTTCATCGGCGTCCAGATCGGGCACCCCCACATGGACGTCGAGTCCATCACCACCACCGAGGTGATCGTCCGCAACACCCTGAAGCTCGTGATGGTCGCCCTCGTCCTGTGCGGCATCACGGGCATGTTCCTCAGCCAGGTCCGCCGGAACGGCGTCCTCGGGCTCATCGGCTACGTCCTGTTCGCGCTCGGCTACCTGCTCATCATGGGCACCACCTTCGCCTCGGCGTATGTGCTGCCCGCCATCGCGGACACGGACCCCGCGTTCGTCGCGGACGTCATCGCGGCGGGCACCGGCGGCAGTCCCGCCGGTGACCTCGGGTGGTTGGCGGTCGCCTTCCAGGTCCAGGGCGCCGCCTACCTGGGTGGTGGGCTGCTGCTGGGCATCGCCCTGTTCCGTGCGGGCGTCCTCGCTCGCTGGGCGGCCGCGCTGCTCGCGCTGAGCGGCGTCGTCAGCGCGGCGCTCGTGGTGATGCCGGACGCGTTCTACCGCCTGCTGGCCTGGCCCAACGGCATCGCCATGATCGGTCTCGGCTACTCCCTGTGGGCCACCACCCGTGCCGTGAGCACCGCCACCTCCGCGGCGGGTGCTGTGGGCGACGCGCCGGTGGCGATCGCGGGTGCGGAATGACACCGCACACCAGCACGGTGCTCCGGGCCGAGCAGCATCAGGCCGGTGGTCCCGGGCGGTCGAGCTGGCTGGTCCCCGCCGCGCTGGTCGCGCTCGGCACGGTCCCGGTGGTCGCGGGCTCGCTCCGTCTCGCCGACCTGTCCGGGGCCGCCACGGGTATGCCGGTGGACCCGCGCTACGACGCCTCACCCCTACCTGTCGTGACCCACATCGTCTGCGCCACCGTGTTCGCCATCGTCGGAGCCTTCCAGTTCGCGCCGCGGCTGCGCCAACGACGTCCTGCCTGGCACCGGCGGGCCGGGCGCGTGCTGGTGGTGGCGGGACTGGGTGTGGCCCTGTCCGCGCTGTGGCTCAACCAGTTCTTCCCTCGGGCGGAGGCCTCCCGCGAGGTCCTGTATCCCCTCCGGCTCGCGTTCGGCACGGCGATGGTGGTCACGATCGTCCTCGGGTTCCGTGCGGCGCGCCGCCGCGACTTCACCCGCCACCGCGCCTGGATGATCCGCAGCTACGCGATCGGCCTGGTCGCCGGCACCCAGGTCCTGACCCTCGGCCTGGGTGCGCGGATCCTCGGCACCCACGACGTGACGACAGCGTTGCTCATGGCCTTCGCCTGGGTGGTCAACCTGGCCGTGGCGGAGCGAGCGATCCGCACCGGCCCACGGCGTCGTCGGGCACCGGAGCGCTCGGCGCAGCCGGCGTCGCCATGAGCGACGGCCCGGACAGGCGAGCCACCCCGGGCGTCGAGGACGCAGGGCGCGGCTACCAGATCACCCTGGCCGGGCACCTCGACGCGCACTGGTCGACCTGGTTGGCCGGCCTGACCCTCACCCACGAGGAGGACGGCACCACGACCCTGCGTGGCGTCGTGTCCGACCAGGCGCAGCTACACGGCCTGCTCGGCAGGATCCGCGACCTGGGCGTCGCCCTGATCTCCGTGATACCACTCGGCCCCGGCAGCACCGACCCCATCCATCCCAGCAGCACCGACCCCATCCATCCCAGCACCACCGAGCCCACCCAGGAGTGACCCGTGTCCACGCTCACCACGGAACCACGCACCACCCACGTCCCGCCCGAGCTGACGCTCGTGCAGCTCCACCTCATGCGCGCCGGCTTCCTCCTCATGGGCGTCGGGATCGCCCTGGTGAAGTGGCCACTGCTCATCGACGGCGCCGACTCCCTGCCCCTGTTCGAGGGAGTGGTCGTCTGTCTGCTCACCGCCATGTCCCTCCTGGCCTTCCTGGGGCTGCGTTATCCGGTCAGGCTGCTCCCGCTGCTGCTGTTCGAGGTGGCGTGGAAGCTGCTCTGGCTGGCGGTGGTGGCCCTGCCGAGTGCCGTGGCAGGCGACCTCGACCCCGCTACGCAGGAGGTCGTGGTCAGCTGCTCCCTGGTGGTCGTCATCATCGCCGTCACCCCGTGGCGGTATGCCTGGCGCACCTATGCGCGGGCCCCCGGCGACCGGTGGCGCTAGCCACGCGACGGGGAACAAAGAGCAACAGCGCAGGTCAGCACGGGTTGTCCCACCGCGGGAACATCGCCGCGAACTTCCTGGTTCTATAATGTCAACAGGTGCCTATCCGCTCCCTCGAGTGGATCGCCTGGATTGCCAACACTCACATACGTCCTGGGCGCTCCGCCGTGCCCGGCGCGCTTCCCCCGAGTCCGCCGCCCTCGAGCTCCCCACGAAAGTAGCTGGTGCAACCCGTGACAGCCAAGAAGGCCTCCTCCACACCCCCCACCGTCGAGCTGCCTGCAGAGTTCAGCAAGCCCGAGCTCGAGACCCTGTTCAAGCGGGGCAAGCAGTCCGGCGAGCTGTCCCTCTCCGAGGTGCGTGACGCCCTCGAGGCCGCTCAGCTGCCCAACAAGAAGACCCAGACCAAGGTGCTCAAGGTCCTCTCCGACAACGCGATCCATGTGGTGCTCGACGGCACCGAGGCGACCCCCGCCAAGCGCACCGCGCGCAAGACCACTGCGCGCAAGACGGCGCCCGCCAAGACCACGGCAGCCAAGACGACTACGGCCAGGACCACGGCGGCGAAGACGACCGCGGCGGCGGCCGACGGCGCGGCGCCCGCCACGACCGCGCGCAAGAGCACGGCCAAGGCCGCCACCTCCACGACCGCGGCCGCCAAGGCAGCCGAGGCCGAGAGCACCGACGAGGCCGCGCCGGCCGCGAAGACGACCGCGCGCAAGACGACGGCCCGCAAGACCGCCACCAAGGCCACGACGACGCGCGCCGCGGCCAAGGCTGCGGCTGGCGAGACGCCCGCGCCCGCCAAGAAGACCACCACCCGCAAGACCGCGGCCGCCAAGAAGGCCGCCGCCGCGGAGGCGGTCGAGGACGAGGACGTCGAGACAGACGACGAGGACGACGAGGATGCCCGCGAGGGCGAGGTCGTCGCCACGCCGACCCCGGCAGCCGGCGCCTCCGACACCGAGCGCGGCGGCTTCGTCCTGAGCTCCGGTGACGACGACGACGCGCCCGCCCAGCAGGTCGTGACCGCCGGTGCGACGGCCGACCCGGTCAAGGACTACCTGAAGCAGATCGGCAAGGTCGCGCTGCTGAACGCCGAGCAGGAGGTCGAGCTCGCCAAGCGCATCGAGGCCGGTCTGTTCGCCGAGGAGCGTCTCAACTCCGGCGACAAGCTGGACGCCAAGCTCAAGCGCGAGCTGTGGTGGATCGCCTCGGACGGCAAGAACGCCAAGAACCACCTGCTCGAGGCCAACCTGCGACTGGTCGTCTCGCTGGCCAAGCGCTACACCGGCCGCGGCATGCTGTTCCTGGACCTGATCCAGGAGGGCAACCTCGGTCTGATCCGTGCGGTCGAGAAGTTCGACTACACCAAGGGCTACAAGTTCTCGACCTACGCGACGTGGTGGATCCGCCAGGCGATCACCCGGGCCATGGCCGACCAGGCCCGCACCATCCGCATCCCGGTGCACATGGTCGAGGTCATCAACAAGCTGGCCCGCGTGCAGCGTCAGATGCTGCAGGACCTGGGCCGGGAGCCCACCCCGGAGGAGCTGGCCGCCGAGCTGGACATGACGCCCGAGAAGGTCGTCGAGGTCCAGAAGTACGGGCGCGAGCCCATCTCGCTGCACACCCCCCTGGGCGAGGACGGCGACTCCGAGTTCGGTGACCTGATCGAGGACTCCGAGGCGGTCGTCCCGGCCGACGCGGTGTCGTTCACGCTGCTGCAGGAGCAGCTGCACTCGGTCCTGGACACGCTCTCCGAGCGCGAGGCCGGTGTCGTCTCGATGCGCTTCGGCCTGTCCGACGGCCAGCCGAAGACGTTGGACGAGATCGGCAAGGTCTACGGGGTCACGCGTGAGCGGATCCGCCAGATCGAGAGCAAGACCATGAGCAAGCTGCGCCACCCGTCGCGCTCCCAGGTCCTGCGCGACTACCTGGACTGATCAGCACGACCCGGCCGGTCGGCATACGACCGGTTGCCTGTGCCCTGCCCCGCACGTCGGGGCGGGGCACAGTGCGTCTCGGGGGTATGCCGTGGGGTCGCGGCCCGTGGACCCGCCGGCTCAGCAGTCGTCGGCTCAGCGTCGCAGATCGAGAGCGAGCACCAGGTCGAGGGCGTCCTCCACCGCGTCCAGGTCGGCGCGGGCGAGGTGGTCGACCCTCCGACCGAGCCGGGTGACGTCGACCGCCCGCAGCTGTTCGACCAGGACGCAGGTGCGGCGTCCCGCGAGCCCGACCTCCGGCCGGAACACCCGCGGCGCGACGGACGTGGACGTCGGCGCGAGGAGCACCGTGGACAGGGGGAGATCCTCGGACCGGAGGATGACGGCGAGTCGCCTGCCGCGCTGCTCATGACCACGTGCGCGCGGGTTGTGAGGCACCTGTGGCTATCCACTCACCGGGGCTGCCTGAGTCGCCAGACCAGGACGGCCCCGCCCAGCAGCGCCAGGCCACCGGCACCGGCGGTGATCCCCACCCAGGGGAGCTGGCCCGGCGGGACGACCTCGGCCGGGCGCACCAGGGCCGAGACGCGGGCCAGCTGTCCGTTGCCGTAGTGCGACAGCGTGTACACGTTGCCGTGGCGGTCCGCCGCCACCCGCACGTTGGACTGGGGGCCGGTCCACAGGCCGTCGTGGAAGGCGTACGTGTCCTCGGCGGGGTCGACGACCAGGACGCCCTCGGACGCCACCAGGAAGAGGTGACCCTCCGGGCCGACGGCCAGGTCCCGGGGCTGACCGGACGGCAGGGCGGTCGCGGTCCCGAACGGCTCCTCGGCCAGGTCGGCACCGGCCTTCGCGTCCAGACCGACCACGACGGTCGCGCCGCCCTCGGCGTCGAGCCGGAGCACCTGACCCGTCCCGAGGTCGAGGCCGTAGAGCGTGCCGTCCGGGCCGCTCGCGATCGAGACCAGCTGCTCCGTGTCGGCGAGGGGGACGGGCTCGGCCAGGCCCTCTGGCGTGACCCGGTAGAGCACCTTCCGCGCCGCGGCACCGCCGTGGGGTTCCAGGTGGACCAGGACGTAGACGGAGCCGTCCGGCCCCGCCGCCAGGTCGTGCACGCCGGTGCCGAGGTCGAGGCTGAGCGCAGGGACCGCCTCCCGGGGCTCCCGCAGCGGCCCGCCGCCGGCCACCAGCACGTCACGACCGTCCGGCAGGACCCGGCTCACCGTGCGTCCGTCGGAGACGTACATCGCGTCGCCGGAGGTGAGGCGGCTCCCGGCGAACGAGCCGAACCGGCTGACCGACTCACCGACCGCCCACGTCCCCGCCGGACCGGTGACCAGCGGTGTCCCGTCCGGCCCGAGGGCCAGGTCCTGCAACCCCAGCAGCGCCGCGTCCGTGGCCGGACCCTGTCCGCCAGGGACGTCGTCCGGGGCGGTCTCGACGACCAGCTCCAGTGCCCCCTCTCCGGTCAGCCGGTAGACCCGCTCCGGCACCGTCGTGGCGATGACCAGCTGACCGTCCGGGTCGAGCGCCAGCGAGAGCGGCTCGCCGATCGGCGTCTCCACCGCAGGGCCGCCGGTGGCCTGCTCGTCGGGGAGCCGGCCGTTGCCGGCGACCGTCGTGACGGTGCCGTCCGGAGCGAGCCGCCGGACCCGCGCGTTGTAGGTGTCGGCGACGTAGAGCTCGTCGTCGGGGCCCACGAGCAACCCGACCGGCGTGTTCAGCTCGGCCTCGGCACCGGGGCCGCCGTCCCCGCCGAACCCGCCCTCGTCCAGCCCGTGATAGCTGTCACCCAGCACGGTCGTCAGGGTGCCGTCCGGAGCGATCCGCCGCACGTGCGGCATACCGCTCTCGGTCAGATAGACGTTGCCCCTGCTGTCCACCGCCACGTCCGCCGGCTCCGACAGGCTCGCCTCGGTCGCCGGGTGCCCGTCGGCCTCGTCGGCCCAGCGCTCGCCGCCCCCGGCGATCGTCTCCAGGGAGCCGTCCGGCGCGACGCGGTGCACCAGGACCCCGTCGGCGACATAGACCGTCCCCTCCCGGTCGGTGGCGATCCCACGGATCAGCTCGAACGACTCGGCCGGTGTCTGGCCCCCGCCGGCGACCCGGGTCATCGTCCCGTCGTCGTGCAGCTCCCAGAGGCGGTCCGGCTCGGCGATCAGCAGCGTCCCGTCCGGGGTGGTCGCAAGATCCTGTATGCCGTCCAGCACGTACTCGTCGGCGCTCACCGTGTCGGGGGTCGGGGTGTCCTCTGCCGCGCCGTCCGGCCTCGGCCAGACCCCGGCGAGGACCGACGTGGTGCCGTCGGCCTCCACCCGGCGCACGGTCGCCGTGGCCGGGTCCCCGAACACGACGGCACCGTCGCCCTGCACCGCCACACCGGACTGGACCGGGTAGAAGTACTGCTGCGCGAGCGGGCGCTCGGCGGGCTCGGTGTCGGCGCCGGCCAGGTGCCGGACCTCCCCGGCCGCTGCCGCCGCGAACGGGTCGGCCGTGGTCGGGGCCTCCCCGGAGACCTCGGTCGCCGGGCGGCCGGTCAGCGAGAGCCGCAGCACCAGCTCGCCGCGGGTGAACACGGCGTCGCCACCGGGCAGGACGTCGAGGCTGCTCACCTGACCGACGAAGCCCCGCACGGTGGAGATGCGCCCGTCCCCGTCGACGCGGCGGATCGCCGCGTTCGTGGCGTCACCGACGAGGACGTCACCGCCGGGGGTGACCGCCAGTCCCTGGAGCCGGTCGCCCAGCAGGGCGCCTCCTGCCGCACCACCGTCCCCGCTGTAGCCCACCTCGCCCGTGCCGGCGAGCACGTCGAGCGTCCCGTCTGGCAGGACGGCCATGACCCGGGCGTGCTGCTCCGCGGTGAAGAACAGCGTCCCGGCATAGGGCCCGCTGTCGGCCACGGCGAGCGTGCCGGGCCAGCCGATCGCGTAGTCGGTCGCGGGCCGGGTGCCGTCGGCGTCGTTGCGCTGCAGGTCGCCGCCACCGGCGACCACCCGCACGCGGCCGTCCGGGTCGACCGCGATGATCCGGGCGTCCCCACGCAGGTAGGCGTACACGGTGCCGTCCGCGGCGACCGCCACGTCGACGGCCTTGCTGACGGCGACGGACTCCCCGGGCACGCTCTCGCCGGGCGCGGGCAGCTCGCCGTCCCCGCCCCCGGCCAGGACCGTCGTCCCGCCGTCCGGGCTCACGCGCGTGATGTCCTCGTTCGCCCCGACGACGAGCGTGCCGTCGTCGGCGACGTCCGCGGAGAGCGGGGTGTTGCTGGGGCTGTAGGACCACCCCTCGACGTCCAGGTCGATGTCGTTCTCGGGCGAGCGCATCGCCCGCGCGACGGTGGTGATCGTGCCGTCGGGGTCCACGGCCCGGAGCCGCCGGTTGCCCCGGTCGGCGATGTAGACGGTGCCGTCCGGGGCCGCCGCGACCTGGAGCCGGTCGTTCAGCAGGGCGTCGGTCGCCGGGCCGCCGTCGCCGGAGTAGCCCGGGCCGCTGGGGCCGACCCGGCCCGCGAGCCGGGTCACCTCCCCGACGACCGGCTCGGTCGCCGCGGTGGTGTCCTCCGCAGTGGCAGTGGCACCGGGGGCGGTCTCCTCCGCCGTGGTGCCCTCCGAGGTGGCCTCCGCCGTGGTGTCCGCCGTCACCGGAGCGGTGGTCAGTCCGGCGAGGGACACCACCACTGCCGCTGCGGCGGACAGGAGCAGGGCGTGGCGCGGGCGCGGTCGGTCGGTGTCAGTTGTCAGCACGCTGCGAGGTTAGGAAGCCCCGCTTTCATTCCACTGTCAGAGCGCCCGACCGCCCGGGCGCGGGTTCACGGTGCCAGGGGAGGGTGCGAGTTGAGGCGGACCAGGTCGGGTGTCAGGTCGCCCACGGTGGAGCAGCCGAGCAGCGACATCGTGCGCCGGAGCTCGTCCCGGAAGATCTGGATGGTCTTCTCGACCCCGGCCTGCCCGCCGGCCATGAGGCCGTAGAGGTAGGGCCGGCCGACGAGGCACGCCCGGGCCCCGAGCGCGACGGCGGCGGCCACGTCGGCGCCGCTGCGGACGCCGGAGTCCAAGAGGATGTCGAGCCGGTCCCCGACCGCCTCGGTCACCTGCGGCAGCAGCTCGAGCGGGACGGGGGAGCGGTCCAGCTGGCGGCCGCCGTGGGCCGACAGCACGATGCCGTCGGCACCGGCGTCGGCGGCCCGGACCGCGTCGTCGACCCGCTGCACGCCCTTGATGATCAACGGGCCGTCCCACATCTCCCGCAGCGTCTCCAGGTCGCGGTAGGAGATCGTCGGGTCGAAGGCGTTGTCGATGAAGGCCCCGTGCGCCTCGGGCTGGCCGGCCGGGATGGTGGCGAAGCCGAGCGGAGCAGTCGTCAGCAGGTTGGCCCACCAGGCCGGCCGGGCCGCGATGTCCACCAGGGCCCTCGGCGTGAGCCGCGGCGGGATCGAGAAGCCGTTGCGCACGTCCCGCAGCCGCTGACCGATGACCGCGGTGTCGACCGTGACGACGAGGGCACCGTAGCCGGCTGCCTTCGCACGCTGCACGAGCTCGCGGGTCAGTCCGCGGTCGCGCAGCACGTACAGCTGGAACCAGTGGTTGCCGCCCGCGCCACCGGCCGCGGCGACGTCCTCGATCGACACGGTGCCCATGGTGGTCAGCGCGAACGGGATGCCGGCGGCCCCCGCAGCCCGGGCCACGGCGGTCTCGCCCTCGTGCTGCACCAGCCGGCAGAAGCCGGTGGGGCCGAGCACCAGGGGCAGGGAGAGCTGCTGACCGAACAGCGAGGTGGAGGTGTCCACCCCGTCGACCCCGCCGAGCATCCGCGGGCGGAACTCCAGCCCCTCGAACGCGGCCCTGGCCCGGCGCTGGGTGATCTCGGCCTCCGCCCCGCCGTCCACGAACTCGAAGACGGGCCGGGGCACCCGGCGTGCGGCCGCCTCCCGCAGGTCCGTCACCGTGGCGGCGCGCTGCAGCCGGCGCCGTCCGGGGCGCACGTCGACCGGCTCGAGCTGCACCAGCGGCTTCAGCTCCGACCAGCGCGGCAGTCGTCGCCGCGGGCGGGCCGGGGCGCTGGCCGGGTGCTCTGCCGTCGGGTCGGCGTCGGGTCGGTCGAGGGACCGGGAGGCCGTCGTGGTCCTGAGGGCGCACATGGTGGTGGGGACTCCTCTGCGTGATCGAAGGGTCTGGGCATCCTCGCCCCTGCAGGTGGGGTCCCACAAGGCCGGTGTCCCACTCAGTGGACACCCGCCGGGTTACGGCTGGCGCAGGCGCCACGCGGTCAGCGCGATGACGACCGCGCCGCCCAGGATGGCGGCGCCGAGCCCCATCAACAGACCGGCGGCGGTGGTCGCGAGCGCCAGGGTGACGGCCAGGGTGATCGAGATCAGCAGGGCGTCGGCCTGCCACGCGAGGACCATCAGACCCGACAGGTCGCCGGCCGGCGAGGGCGCGGGCGTCAGCAGGATCAGGGGCAGCATCCCCTTGGCACTGTCATAGGCACGGACGACCACCAGGAGTATGCCGAGCAGCCCGGCCTCGAGGAGACCGGCGGCCTCCCAGCCGGCTCGCTGGGCGACGACGGCGCCGGCAACGGTCCCCGCCACCGCGAGGAGGACGGGGGTCAGCGCGTGCAGCCCGAACAGCTCCGCCGTGCCGTAACCGTAGAGCGCCGGCGCGGACCGGGTGTCGGCGGCGTGTCGGAAACCGTCCGTGACCGTGCCCAGCCCCGCGTAGGTCGCGACCGCGCCGACACCGGCCAGCAGCCACGCAGGCAGGGCCGTGCCGGCCACGGCCAGACCGGTCAGGAACCCGCCGACGCCGAGGAAGAACAGGCCGGTCAGCCCGCGCACGGGGGTCCGGAGGGCGCCGACCAGGTCGCGTACGGCATACCGGATCGGGGCCGGTGCCGTGGGGACGGCCCACCAGGCCCGGCCCAGACGGGGCCGGGCGCGGAACATCGCCAGGGCGGCGGCGAAGTCCCCGGTGTAGGCGGCCGTGCCGACGATCTCCCACCGGCCCGCCTGGTCCAGCAGGAGCGGGCCGCGGAGCCGGTTGAGCAGCCGGGGCACGGCGTCGAGGCAGACCAGGGTCACCAGGGCCAGGGGGAGCAGCGCCCACGGGGAGCCCTGCGCCGTCGGCGGCCACAGGTCGGCCACCCACCCCCAGGGGGTGACCACGGCCAGGGCCGGCGCCACGGCGGTCAGCGCCGTCGCGGCGAGCAGCGCGACGGGCAGCACCCAGCCGTGGCGCGGACCGATCCGCTGCCCGGCCAGCCAGGCGGTCGCGGTGACGGCCCCCAGGCAGGCGGAGCCCGCGACGAAGGCGACCGCACCGGCGACACCTGTCCCGCCCGCGCGCAGGAGCACGACGGCGGGCAGGGCCGCCGCGGCGGTGACGACGAGGGTCAGGCCGGCCGCGGAGGTGACGAAGGGGCGCGCCAGGGTGCGGGCGCGCGGCAGGTCGTTGCCCGCGAGGACGGTCACGAGGAACGGGGGCAGGTGCGCCGGTCCGCGGTGGGCGCCGAGCACGGCCGCGGCGGCGAGCAGGCAGCCGGCCGCGGCGGCCACCACGGAGTCGGAGCGGTCCGACCGCAGCGCCGCCAGGACCTCCGGCTCGGCCAGGACGGAGGCGATCCCGAGGACCAGCGGGACGACCACCATGGCCAGCAGGAGGACGACGACATAGGCCCAGAAGGCGGTGTCGGCCTGGGTGCGCCCCTCGGTGCGGTCGCGGTGGAGGCGGCGGACCGTGCCGATCCGGTCACTCGCGCTCAGCGGGACCGACACCGCCCACCTCCAGCACCTGGTTGGCGAGGCGCGTGACCAGCTCACCGCTGTGGCTGGCGAAGACGAGGGTGGTGCCGGCGCGGACGTGCTCCTCCAGCGCGCGGCCGACCAGCTCGAGGCGGTGCGGGTCCAGCCGCTGCTCGGGCTCGTCGACGAGCAGCAGGTTGAACGGACGGGCCAGGGTGAGGGCGAGGCAGAACAGCTGCACCTGCCCGGAGGACAGCTCGTGCGGGAACCGGCGCGCCAGCCGGGTCAGGTCGAAGCTGTCCAGCAGCGCCTCGGCCTGCTGCGCCGCGTGGTCCGAGGGGGTGCCCCAGGACGTCGCCACCAGGACCAGGTGCTCCCGGACGGTCAGGTCCCGGGCGAGTGGCGGCATACCGATCAGGGCCGCGACGCGGCGGCGGAACACCGGGTTGCGCTCCTCGATGCTCGCCCCGGCCACCGTCACCAGGCCGGCCGTCGGCCGGACGAGGCCGGCCAGGACCCGCAGGAGGGTGGTCTTGCCGGCGCCGTTGGGGCCGACGACGGCGAGGGCGGAGCCGGTCTCGAGCTGGAAGCTCACGGGGGGCAGGAGGATCTCGCCGCGCGCGATGGCGACGGTGACATCCTCGGCGACGATCACCGGACCCATGGTGCCAGAGGCCTCCAGGGCCGGGGTGCGGGGGAAATCACGGGACTACTGAAACACACGTCACACTGGTCACGGCTCAGGGGACCCGGTCCGGGTGTGGCACGGCGTGGCAGGTCGTCGGTCGTCACCGCCCGCGCAGCACGCGAAAGGCGCTCTCCCGGTCCGTGACCCGCAGTTTGCGCAGCACCGCGGACACGTGCACCCGCACCGTGGTGGTCGACAGGAACAGCTCGGTGGCCACCTCGTTGGTGGACCGTCCCGACGCGAGCAGCTCCATCACCTGGAGCTCGCGGTTGGTCAGCAGCGAGGCCGCCGCGCTGCGCCGGGGACGCGACGTGCGGAACTCCTGGACCACGCGGCTCACCAGCGCCGGCGCCAGGGCCGCCTCGCCGCGCAGCACGCCCTCCAGTGCCCCCGGCAGGTCGGCGGGGTCGGTGTCCTTGAGTAGGTAGCCGCTCGCCCCCGCCCGCAGCGAGTCGAACAGGTCCTCGTCCTCCTCGGACTGGGTGAGCATAACCACTGCCGTGTCCGGGTGGTCCGTGCTGATCCGGCGGGCGGCGGCGAGGCCATCACCGGGCATGTTGATGTCGAGCAGCGCCACCCGGGGGCCGTGCTGGGCGACCAGCTGCACCGCCTGCTCGGCGGTTGCCGCCTCGCCGAGCACCGTGCAGCCCCCTGCCTCCAGGGCCTCCCTCACCCGGGCGCGCAGGCGGGCGTGGTCGTCGGCGATGACCACCGTCAGCGGCTCTGCCGTCACCACGTCACCGTCACCACGTCACCCGTCACCACGTCACCCGTCACCACGTCACCCGTCACCACGTCACCGTCACCACACTGCCCTGTCCCGGCTGGGAGTCGACCTCCAGCGTGCCCGGGAGCGACTCGGCGCGCTCCCGCATCGTGAGCAGACCGTAGCCCCCGCCCCGGGTCTCCGGCCGCGCACTCGCGAAACCGCCCCCGTCGTCGCGCACCGACAGCACCCGTGCGTCCCCGTCCCGCCGCAGCGTGAGGTGCACGGTGCTCGCCGCGCCGTGGCGGGCCGCGTTGGTCAGCGCCTCCCGCGCGATGCGGGTCAGCGCGTGCACGTGGTCCGGCTCGGTCTCCACGGCCGGGTCCAGGTCGGCCTCGAGGGTCAGCCCGTGCCGGTCGGCCACCTCCCGGGCGGCGTGCTGGAGCACCTGTGCCAGCGGCTCGCTCTCCAGCCGGCGCAGGGCGTGCACGGCCGCCCGCGCCTCGTCCATGGCGCGGGTCGCGGCCTCCCTGATCTGGTCCGCAGCGGCGTGGTGTCCGCGGAGGTCGTGGGCGACCGAGCGGATATAGCTCAGCTCCTGCATCACGCCGTCGTGGATCTCCCTGGCCAGGCGGCGCCGGTCCTGCAGCACGGCCTCCGTGGCCAGGCCCGACCAGTACTGGCGCACCTCGCGCAGCGCCCCGATGAGCAGCACCCCGTGGAAGGCGGTGCGCAGCACGTCCCCGGCATAGAGCCAGTCGGTGTAGAGCGTCGGGTTCAGCGCGTAGTTGACCCGGGCGAAGGCCCCCAGGGCGCAGGCGGGCCCGAGCCAGCGCATCAGCTCGTCCCGGTCCCGTGCCGCCCGGGCGGTGAACCCCACGGACGCCAGCAGCAGGAGCACGGCCGTGACCAGGTGCAGCGCCGCCAGCAGCGGGTGCCCGGGGACCGGCTCGGTCTGTGAGCCCACCAGGGGAGGCAGGGTGTCGACGGCGGGCGGCAGTATGTCGCGGGCCAGCCAGAGCGTCGCGCTCACCAGGGCGGCGGTCACCCACGGCGCGACGGTCCAGGCGCGGGCGACGGGGTGTGTCGGGACGCGGGTCGCGCGGGGGAGGGCGGCCAGCGCCAGCAGGCAGGTGCCCATCACCCGCAGGGCAAGCGGCACCCAGGCGTCCAGCGTGCCGCGGGGGGCGTCCAGCAGGAGGGCGGTCACGGTGGACAGACCCAGGCCGGCGACCGCGAGCAGGACCAGCCCCTGCACCAGCAGCAGGTCCGAGAGCCGTCCGGCCCGCAGGTAGCGGCCCCAGAGCAGGTAGGCCGCCAGCAGCGCGATGCATGCGTCCGCGGTGTGCAGCACCAGGTGGGCCGTCCGGCTGGGCACGGCGACCACCACCCAGGGGACCGCGACGACCAGCAGGGTGAGGAGGAGCCCGAGCGCCCAACCGGCGGCGGTCAGGGCCACGTCGGTGCGAGCGTCGTGGGCCGCTCCGCCGGCCGCGCGCTGTCTGACGCTGCTGCCCATGGTCGGCGACCCTAGTCCAGCCGGACCGGAGGGACGCGGCCAGCCGGTGGCCCCTGATCTGAACGGTGCGTTCAGAAAGTTGAACGGTCCAGATCCTTACCTTTTCTTTACTTTGTCTTTACGTTAGGCAGGACTCGGATCACCGTGGACCCGAGCACCGACGGAAGGTCACGAGCAAGCGATGAATACTCCCTCCACGGGTCGCCGGGCGGCCCTTGTCTCCCTGATGGTGGTCGGCCTGCTGGGATCGGCCGGCCAGGTCGCCAGCGCTTCCGACAACGGACGCACTCCCGGCATCTGCAACGGCGTCGTGAACCAGCTCGCCCACCGCGGCAACGCCCAGACCAACCTGCTCAAGGCAGCGACCAAGCGCAACGCGGAGGTGATCGCCGACCTGCAGGCACAGCGGGCGGCCCTGGAGGCTCAGGCCGACACCCTGACCGGCGAGATCGCCGCGGCGGACGCCGCGATCGCGGACCTCGACGCGGAGTTCGCGGCGCTGCAGGAGCAGGAGGCCCAGCTCCTGGAGCAGCAGGCCCAGCTGGAGGCCGACCTCACCGCGGCCCAGGGAGAGGCAGCCGCCGCCGAGGAGACGCTCGCGGGTCTCGGGGCGGAGCGCGCGCTCGTGGCCGCGGACCTCGAGATCGCCCAGGGTGACCTGGCCACGGCACAGGGTGCCCGGGACGTCCTCGTGGGCGAGCGCGACGAGGCCCGGGCTGCCCTGCAGGCCACGGAGGCCGAGCTGCAGCAGGCCGGCGCCCTGCTGGTGCAGCTGCAGGACGAGGCCCAGCGGGCGGCCGACGCCCTCGCCGAGGGGGAGCGTGCGCTCGCCACCGCGCGGACCGAGCTCGTGGGTCTGCAGGACGCCGAGGTCGCTGCCCAGGACGCGGTGACCGGCGCCGAGGCGGCCGTCGCCGAGGCCGAGACCCATCTGGCTGCGCTCGTGGCCGACCAGGGCGCGGCGCAGGAGAAGGTCGATGCCGCACAGGCAGTCCTCGAGGGTGCGGTCGCGGAGCTGACCGCCGCACAGGAGGCCGCCACGGCGGCTGCCGACGCGGTGGTCGCGGCCCAGGCCGCGGTCGGTGACGCCCAGGCAGCGCTGGAGAGCCTGCAGGGGGAGGCGGCGCGGGCCGAGCAGGCCGTCCGGGACCAGGCCGCAGCGATCGCGGTCGCCGAGGGCGAGCTGGCCGGGCTGCAGTCCGACGCGGCCGACGCGCAGGCCCTGGTCGACGCGAACGCGCAGGCGGTCGCCGACCTGGAGTCGGAGATCGCGGACCTCGTCACAGCTCAGGACGAGGTGGACGCCCAGATCGACACGACGGCGGCCGACCTCGCCGCGGCCGAGCGGAGCCTGGCCGGGCTCCAGCAGCAGAAGGCGACGCTGGAGAGCCAGATCGCCGCCCTGACCACCCGCATCAACACCGAGTTCCCGCCGAACAGCAACAGCGCAGCGAAGCGTGCGCTGCAGGCCGAGCGCGACGCGAAGCAGGCGGAGCTCAACGCCGTGAACGGCTCGATCGCGGACAAGGACGCCGAGATCAGCGGGCTCCAGGGCGACCTCGCCGCGCTGCAGGGACAGGCGGACGCGCTCAGCGGGCAGCTGGCCGCGAAGCAGGCCGAGAGCAGCGGGCTGCAGCGTGCTGGCGTGGTGCTGCAGGACGAGCTCGTTGCTGCCCAGACGGCGGCGCAGGCCAAGGCCGCCGAGGTCGCCGGCCTGCGGGATCAGGTGCCGGTCCTCGAGGCCGCCCGGGACGCAGCAACGTCGGCCGTGACCGACCAGCAGCAGGTCCTGGGCGGGCTCGAGGGTGACCTGGCGACCGCCGAGACCGCCGCCGCGGAGGCGAGCGCCCGCGTCACCGCCCAGGAGGGCGTGGTCGCAGGAGCCGAGGCCGACCTGCAGAGCGCCACCGGTGACCTGACCGCTGCCACCGAGGCGGTGCGGGACCAGCAGCTCGTGCTCGACGGGCTGCGCGCCGACCTCGTCACCGCGGAGGCCGCCCTGGAGTCAGCCCAGCAGGCTGTGACGGACAAGCAGGCCGAGGTCACCGACCTGCAGGACCAGCTCCCCGGGCTGCAGCTGGCCGTGGCCACCGCGCAGGCAGCCGTGAACACGCAGCAGGCCGAGGTCATCACGCTGGAGGGTGAGGTGACCCGGCTCAGCGACGGGCTCTCGGTGCTGAACGACCAGATCGCGGCCAAGGAGGCCGAGATCCTGGCCCTGCAGCAGCGGGTGACCCCGTTGCTGGAGCGTCTCGCCCAGCTCGACGCCGAGGCCGCGGCCGAGCAGGCACGGCTCACCGAGCTGCAGCTGACCATCCAGTCCCTGGACGGCCAGCTGACCCAGGCGCAGAACACGCTGCGCGACCTAGAGGCGCAGAAGAAGCGCAACCAGGCGGCCATCAGGGCGCAGCAGGCGGTCGTGCTGGACCTGCAGACCCGGCTCGGTGACGTGCAGGCCCAGATCGCCACGATCGACGGCACGATCGCCCTCGGCGGTTGCGCCGTCAGCTGACCCCAGGCCACTCCCTCCAGGAGTGGCAGCCCCCTGAGGGTTCCGCGCACGGCACCCCCCACCGCCTTCCCCGGCGGCCGTGCGCGGAACCCTCCTCCCAGCACACGACAAGCCCGATTCCGGTCTTATCCACCCGAGGAGCACCTGACATGAAGCGTGAGATCGTGAGCGGCATCCTGAGCCTGTCGCTGGTCGCCGGCGGGGCGCTGGCCGGCGTGGCCGTGGCCGGCTCCACCGGCGCCGCGAAGGACGGCGGCAGTGAGCGAGAGAGCACCCGGTCGGCCCTCAAGACCGCGGGCTCCTCGCCCCACGAGGTCGTCTCCGAGGACGGCGTCAACCGGGTCTTCGGAGGCAACCGCTATGAGACCGCTGCTGCGGTCGCGCAGGCCTACGGCTGGGACGGCACCAACACGATTGCCGTGTACATCGCGAGCGGCGAGACCTACCCGGATGCCCTCGGGATCGGCCTGAGCCACTGGGGCGACGGGCCGTTGCTGTTCGTGACGAGGTCTACGATCCCCTCTGCGACGCAGAAGGAGCTGGCGAGGCTCCAACCGTGCTTCATCGACGTGCAGGGTGGCGTCGGCGCGATCAGTGACACCGTCTTCGACCAGCTGAAGGAGTTCGCCGACCCCTCGCTCTGCGAGGCGCTCCCCGAACAGCCCTGACGGCACACCACCAGCGCCCAGCTCGAGACGGCGGTCACGAGCAGCCGGGACGGGACAGACCGTCCTGACGACGACCTCCTGTGCCCGGAACCCTCGTCCGGGCGGAGACGTTGGAACCGCATGGGATTCCTCGACAGACTTCTCGGACGTGACAAGGGCGGGCAGCAGCCCACCGGCCAGTGGGGGCAGCAGCCGCCTGCACAGCCGGAGCCGTATCCGCAGGAACCGAGCCAGCCGACCGCCTACCCGGGGTCGCCGACTCCCCAGGAGCGGGCCCGGCCTGCCAGCGAGGACGAGCGGGCCATCGCGCGCTACCGCTACCTGCTGCGCACCGCGCCGCCGGAGCAGGTCGAGCAGATGCATGCGGAGGCCTTCGCGCGGTTGACCCCGGAGCAGCGCCAGCAGGTCCTGCAGACCCTCAGCACCGACCTCCCGCCCGAGGAGCGTCCGCAGGGTGACGACCCACAGGCGATGGCACGCGCGGCGACCCGGGCGGAGATGCGGCAGCCGGGGACGCTCCAGCGCTCCTTCGCCGGGCCAGGGTTCGGATCGGTGCTCGGTGGCTCGCTGCTGGGCACGATCGCCGGCGTCGTGGTCGGCTCCGTCATCGCCCAGAGCCTGCTCGGCGGCTACGAGCAGTCGCCCGAGGCGGCCGAGGCGGGTGAGGCCGGCGCCGAGGACGCCGGGGCCGAGAGTGGTGACGCGGCAGGCGGCGAGGCCGGAACCGGTGAGGCCGCAGCCGGTGACCCTGGAGCCGCAGACGCCGGTGCCGGCGGCGCCGACCAGGGAGGTGACCCGGGCGCGGACTTCGGCGGTGACCTGGGCGGCGACTTCGGTGGCGACTTCGGCGGGTTCGGCGACTTCTGATCCTGTCCGGTGCCTGGCTCGGCTCAGGACAGCCGCAGCCAGCGCCGCACGATCGAGCGGATGTAGTGGACACCACTGCGCGGGAAGAGCTTTGCGCTGAGGCGGATGTTCCACGGCAGCTTCGCCGACACCGCGTCGAGCACCCGCATGATGTCGGTGTGCATCGTGGAGTCGTCGGTGTCCGCGGTGCGCACGGTCGGCGCGTAGCGGGCGCGCTCCAGCGTCGCGGTGGCCCGGCCGAGGGCCTCGCCGGCCGGACGGTCCAGGCGCGCCTGCGTCTCGTAGTGGCTGCCCATCTCGCGCGGGCTCTTGTCCGGCGGCGGGTTGATGCCGTAGTCCTCCAGGGAGCGTTTGAGCAGCTCCCACTGTCCCTCGATCCGCTCCTGCGGCGTGGCGGCATGGCGCAGCACCGCCTCCCGGTGGCGGCGCCCGGCAACGGCGACGGCTGCCATGATGAGGGCGATCCCGATGACCACCAGCAGCGCGCGCACCAGGATCGGCCCGGCGTCGCGGAGCGCGTCGACGGTGGTGTCCCACCAGCCGTCCTCCTCGGCGGAGCCGGTCGGCTCCTGCGTCGGCACGCCCGTCGGGGTCGCCGACTCACCCAGGGTGGGGTCCGCCTCCGCGGTCGACGTGTCCAGCTGGGTGTAGGACGGCGGGGGACCGGTGCGCACACCGGGGGTCGGCTCGAAGCGGACCCAGCCCATCCCGTCGATCCACAGCTCCGGCCACGTGTGGGCCAGGGAGGCAATGATGGTATACGACCCGTTGGGCTGGCGCTCCCCGGGAAGGAAACCGAGCGCCATACGGGCCGGGATGCCCTGGTGACGGGCCATCATCACCATCGCCGTGGCGAACTGCACGCAGTAGCCCTGCTGCGTCACGAGGAAGTGCTCGATCGGCTGGCTGTCGCTGGGGCCGGGGGCCAGCTCCAGGGAGTAGGTGTAGAGCCCGCTGCGGAAGTGCTGCTGCAGCAGGGAGGCGACCTCCAGGTCGTTCGTCGCCTCGCCCACGATCTGGTCGCTGAGCTGGCCGTAGGTCTCCCGCCCGTTCGGTGAGGGCTGGAGGTACTGCTCGAACTGCTGCGGGTCGGCCTCGACGTCGCCGATGCCCTCGGGGAGGTCGGCGGCACCGTCCGGCGCGACGCGCACATAGGTCACGTCGTAGGTGTCCACGGGGTCGTTCACCCGCACGGCGGCGGTGGCCGGGTCCCAGCGCATCTCCGTGTCGGCGGTGACCTCGGCGACGGGACTCGGCACGGCCAGGCTGGGTGCACGCACGTTGTTGCTCAGCACCGACAGCTCGGCGCGCTCCCGGACCACGGCCTCGTCGACACCGGGCAGGGCGGTGCCCGGGTTGGGCGCCAGGCGCCCCTGCACGGCCTCGGTCGGGTCGTACTCGGGGGAGAGCCAGCGCTCGCCGTCGAAGACGTGGGACGCGGTGACCCGCAACGGCTCCTGCGGCATGGTCTGGGTGCGGTAGCGCAGCACCGGCTCGGTGGACTGGTTGTTGAGGTCGGCCGTGACATCCATCGTCTCGGTGAAGCTCACCTGCCCACCGGTGTCACCGACGGAGCGGCCGTCGGCGTTGCGCGCGAGCCCCTCGGCGAAGAAGGTCGGCGGCAGGTGCGGCAGCACGGAGGCGGCCACGAGCGCGCCCAGCACGGTGACGACGGCCAGGACCCGGGCCGTGCGCCGGTGCCCGGTCGGCCCGAACGATACGTCGTGCGAGCCCAGTGACTCCCGCCGGTCCGCCGAGCTCCAGCCGCTGACCAGGCGGTTGCCCTGCTGGGCGACCATGAGCAGCCAGGCCAGCCCGGCGGCGGCGAAGAACCACGGCTGCATCGCTTCGCCGCTGTTGGACACCGAGACCAGGAAGGCGGCGGCCAGCGGTATGCCGGCAGTCGCCGGAGCGCGGCCGGTCACCGCGATCGAGTCGACCGAGATCGCGGTGAGGGTCAGGACCGCGACGATGAGGAACTCGACGCCCTCGTTGGTCGGTGCCGGAGCGGCATACGTCTGCAGGGTGCGCCCGGCCAGCCGCAGCAGCTCGGTCATCCGGTCCAGCGTGTCGGACCAGGGCAGGATGCCGTAGGCGAGCGTGTCCCCGAGGTAGCGCCAGAGCAGCACGGCGCCGGCCAGGAAGGCCTGCCCGAGCACGACCACCGTCGGGTCGAGGTCCAGGCTGCGCAGCACCGACCCGACCCCCGCGACGAGCAGCACCATCAGGATGGCTGGGCCGATCCAGCCGCCGCCCTCGAGCAGCTTGCTCAGCGGCCACGCCACCGCCAGGGTGGCCACGGCCGCCAGTGCCGCCTCGGGCCACATGCCGCGATCCAGGTTGAAGCTCATGCGAGCACCCCCGTGCGGCGGGTGGCGCGCAGCTGCTCCCAGGCGCCGGGGACCGAGTGCTCGGGGCCGACCAGCACGGTCTGCCAGCCGGCCTGGGTGAGCAGCGCGGTGTGGGCGCCGGCGGTGGCGCGGTCCCGGTCATTGGAGCCCCCGCCGGTGAAGGCCGCCGGGTCGAGCACCATCGCCATCGCGGCCGACCCCGGCTCGCGCACGGCGGCCAGGTTGCGCAGCTCGGCCTCGTCGTGGGCGACGACGACCGAGATGAGCAGCACGCCGCCGGAGGTGAAGCTGTGGGCGGCGGCCGCGAGCGGCTCCATGCTCGAGTCCTGGTCGGGGTGGGCCCGGGCCAGGACGGCCAGTGCCTCGTCGAGGCCGATCTGCACGCTCGCGGACCCGTCCTCGACGGTGCGGTGGGTCAGCAGGTGGATGACGAACCCGTCCTTGATCAGGTGGCGGGCGAGCGAGGCGACGGCGCTGACCGCCCACTCGAAGGAGGCCTGGTAGCCGGAGCCGGGATAGGCCCGGGACCGGCAGTCCAGCAGCAGCACCGCCCGGCGCCGGGCGGGCCGGTCCTCCTGGCGGACCATGATCTCGCCGCGGTGCGCGGTGGCCGGCCAGTGCACGCGGCGCAGCTCGTCACCGTCGCGGTACTGGCGGATCGACACGTCGTCCTCGCCGTGCAGGGAGACCATCTGCGGCAGCTCGCCCTCGGTGCCACGGCCCTGCCCGGCCACGCGGCGCTGGCCCAGGTCCCAGACGTGCGGCAGGACCAGCAGTTCCACGGTCGCGGGCAGCTGCAGCGCGACGTGGGTCAGGCCGAACGGGTCGCGCCGGCGCAGCGTGATCGGCCCCACCGGGAACGCGCCGCGGTGGCGGCTGCGCACCGTGTAGTGCAGCCGCCGCCCCTCGCCCGACACCATCCGGGGGAGGAGGAAGCGTGGGCGGTCCCCGAGCGCGTAGTCGAACTGCTCCTCGGCGAGGAACAGCGGGGTGGGGCGCCGGCCGACGTTGGTGAACTCGACCTCCACCGTGCCCTGCTGGTCGGGGCTGAGCCGGGCGGGGGTGACCGTGCGGGTGACCCGCAGGGCCGGCAGGTTGGGCCGCACCAGCAGCAGAGCGAGCAGCGGCAGTATCACCAGCAGCAGCCCGATGCGGGTCACGTCGCGGTAGCCCAGCACGATCCCGGCCACGGCCACGACGGCCCCCAGACCCAGGAACATCTGTCCCCGACTCGTCAGCACCCCCGGGGCACGCACGGCACGCTCCTCAGCGGCGCCCGGACGGCACGGGGGTGCGCTGCAGGATGTCGTCGACCACGTCGCCCGTCGTCCGTCCCGTCAGCTGGGCCTCACCGGTGAGCATGAGGCGGTGGGTGAACACGGCCGGCGCGAGCGCCTGGACGTCCTCGGGCAGCACGTGGTCGCGGCCCGCCAGGGCCGCGTTGGCCCGGGCCGCCCCCAGCAGGTGCAGGCCCGCGCGGGGCGAGGCACCCAGCCGGAGCGACCCGTGACGCCGGGACGCCGTGACCAGAGCCACGACATACTCCCGGAGTGCCGGAGCCGTGTGCAGCCGGCGGACCGCCTGGATCTGTCGCTGCACGGTCTCGCCGTCGGTGACGGCCTGCAGGGCGCCGAGCGGGTCGTGGTCCCCGTGGCTCTCCAGCATGGCCAGCTCGGCGGCACCGGAGGGGTAGCCCATCGAGATGCGCGCCATGAACCGGTCGCGCTGTGCCTCGGGGAGGGGATAGGTGCCCTCCATCTCGATCGGGTTCTGGGTGGCCATCACCAGGAACGGGCCGGGCAGCGGATAGGTGGTGCCGTCGACGGTCACCTGCCGCTCGGCCATGCACTCCAGGAGCGCGGACTGCGTCTTGGGGGAGGCCCGGTTGATCTCGTCGCCCACGACGATGTTGGCGAAGATCGCGCCCTTGCGGAACTCGAAGGAGTGCGAGTTCTGGTTGAAGACGTTGACCCCGGTGATGTCGCTGGGCAGCAGGTCCGGGGTGAACTGGACGCGGCTCACGTCGCAGTCGATCGACTTGGCCAGCGCCTTGGCGAGCATCGTCTTGCCGACGCCCGGCACGTCCTCGACCAGCAGGTGCCCCTCGGCTAGCAGCACCGTGACCGCGGTGCGCACCACCTCGTCCTTGCCCTCGATCACCGTGCTGATCGCCCGGTGGATCTCGCTGGCGACCGACTGCACGGTGGCAAGGTCGGGTGCTGCGTCTGCGTTGACGGTCATATCCGGATCCTGCCTGAGTATCGAGGTGCGTTCACGGGTCTTCGGCAAGAGTACGTGGTCGGGGCCCCAGAAGGTTGCGCTGCCGACGCCGCCCCTCCCGACCGAGCGCATGGTGACGTGGCCTTTTCCCCGACCGAGCGCATGGAGACATGGCTCCTTGCTCGACCGAGCGCATGGTGACGTGGCCCTTTCCCCGACCGAGCGCATGGTGACGTGGCCCTTTCCCCGACCGAGCGCATGGAGACATGGCTCCTTGCTCGACCGAGCGCATGGTCCGGTGAGGCATGGGTTCTGGTCGGTGTGCCAGGCTCCTGTGGCCGATGAGTTCGGGACACCCGAGTGGTCTGCCCGGCGACAGTGATCACCAGGTCCGCGATGTGGGCGGGGGAGGAGACCGACGTGAACGACCGAGCTGCCACCTGGGAGGCCGTGCACCTGGAGCGTCGCCGGCTCGTCGAGGACCTGGAGGAAATCACCGAGGAGCAGTGGCGCACACCGTCGTTGTGCCCCGGCTGGTCGGTGCACGACGTCCTCGCCCACCTCATCGACTCGGCCACGACCTCGCGGTTGGGTTTCGTGCGCCAGATGGTGACGGCGCGCTTCGACTTCGATCGTGCGAACGCGCACGGAGTGGCTCGTCACCGGGCCGTCGACCCACGGACAACGCTGGCCGCCTTCTGCGCCGTCACCGACAGCACCCACACGCCGCCGGGTCCCCTGGAGACGCGCCTCGTCGAGGCCTACGTCCACGGCGAGGACATCCGCCGACCGCTGGGCATCCCGGCCGCCTACCCTCCCGAGCACGTGGCGGCCGCGCTGGCCTACACGGCGCGCACCGGCGCGGGTCTGGGAGGCGGCAGGGAGCGGGTCGCCGGTCTCCGGCTGAGCCCCTCGGACCTCGAGCAGGACCTCGGCGAAGGGCCGGTCGTCCGGGGCAGCGCGATCGCCCTGCTCCTGGCGGCCTCCGGGCGCCCCCTCGAGCCGGTGGAGCTCGCCGGCCCCGGCGCGAGCATCCTCGCTGCGCGGGGCTGACTGCCCGGTGCCCACGCCGCGCCACTCGTCGCCGAGCTGAGAGAGGGCGACCTCCACGGGGACGGGTGACTGAGTCGTGGGGTGACTCATTCACCCGTCTTTCACCCTCGACCGCCTGCGGGGCGTTCGTGGCTCCACCGGCGCCATTTCCCCACTTTCCCCCCACGGCGCTGACCTGCAAAGACGTGTGCGCGAAGTCACAAATCGCCCTTGTTTGGCGTTGACAGTGGAGCAAAGTGGAGTAGTGTGGGGCGCACAGGAGCGTCAGGGAGCCACAGCGGCACGGAAGGGGTGGTCACGGTGTTGCTACTCGGCACCTACTCGCCCCGGCTGGACGACAAGGGTCGGATGTTCCTGCCGGCCAAGTTCCGCGACAAGCTCGCTGGTGGCCTGGTGATGACCCGGGGGCAGGAGCGCTGCCTCTACGTCTACCCGATGGCCGAGTTCGAGAAGGTCGCCGAGCAGTGGCAGAACGGCCCCACCACCAACGCCGGAGTGCGCGCCTACCAGCGACTTCTCCTGTCCGGGGCCTCTGACGAGATCCCCGACAAGCAGGGGCGGGTGACCGTGCCGGCGATCCTGCGGGAGTACGCCGGGCTCACCCACGAGTGCACCGTCATCGGCTCCGGCAACCGGATCGAGATCTGGGACGCGCAGGCCTGGGAGGCCTACGTCGCCGAGCACGAGGACGGCTTCGCCAACCAGAGCGAGGAGGTGGTCCCGGGCCTGTGACGGCCCCTCCACTTCGCTCCACTCCACCTCACCCCACCCAGCCGCTCCACTCCGCACCACCGCACCGACCAACAGACCACCACCGACCGACAGACCACCGGGCCCACGCCCTGACACCTGGTCTCCAGCCGCACCGCCTGCACCCGACTCGACTTCCCCCGAGCCGGGCGCACCACGAGAAGGATCCCGACTCCACTTCCCCGGAGCCGGGCAGACCACTCGGGCGGCGCGGAGGGGGACCAGGTCCCAGGGCCAGCAGGAAACGGCGCCGAACCGGCGCTGGGACCACCACCCCACCACTTCACATCGCACCACCGACCACCGACCACCGACAGACCGCACCGCCACGACAGACCGGCACCACGGCATACGACAGGAAAGGAGCAAACGATGCAGCAGCGGCCCACCGCCGAGCGGCACACCCCCGTGCTGCGCGACCGCATCGTCGAGCTCCTCACCCCCGCGCTGCAGCGCGAGGGCTCGGTCTATGTCGACGGCACCCTCGGCATGGGCGGTCACACGGAGGCGATCCTCACCGCCTGCCCGCAGGCCACGGCGATCGGCATCGACCGGGACACCGAGGCGCTGACCCTGGCGGGCGAGCGCCTCGCCGGTTTCGGGGAGCGGTTCGTGCCGGTGCACGCGGTCTACGACGAGATCCCGGAGGCGCTGGCCGCCCGCGGGATCCGCGAGGCGCACGCGATCCTGTTCGACCTGGGCGTCTCCTCGCTGCAGCTCGACGAACCCGAGCGCGGCTTCGCCTACCGGATGGACGCGCCGCTGGACATGCGGATGGACCAGTCGACCGGACAGACGGCCGCGGACGTCCTCAACACCTACGACGTCCGCGAGCTCGAGGTCATCCTGCGCGACTTCGGCGAGGAGCGGTTCGCCCGCAAGATCGCCCGCGCCGTCGTCGCCGAGCGCGACAAGGAGCCGTTCACCACCTCCGGTCGCCTGGTCCAGCTGCTCCACGATGTCGTGCCGGCCGCCTCGCAGCGCTCGGGCGGGCACCCGGCCAAGCGGACCTTCCAGGCGCTGCGGATCGAGGTCAACGCCGAGCTGTCCGTCTGGGCCGACGCGCTGCCGGCCGCGCTCGACCTGCTGCCGGTCGGCGGCCGGATCGCGGTCCTGTCCTACCACTCCCTCGAGGACCGGATCACCAAGCGCGGCCTGGCGCTGGGCGCGACCAGCTCCGCCCCGCCGGACCTGCCCGTCGAGCTCCCCGAGCACCAGCCCTGGCTCAAGCTGCTCACCCGCGGCGCCGAGGTCGCGGGGGAGCAGGAGCGAGCCGACAACCCGCGGGCCGCCTCCGTGCGGCTGCGGGCAGCCGAACGCACGCGTTCCAATCCTCCCCAAAAACGCGGGAAACCCGATCCAAACCTCCCCAAAAAATGGGGGAAGACGACCCAGACCGCTCCGAAGAAGGGGGAAACCCGATGAGCCAGATGACCATCGCCCGCGCAACGCGGCCGGCACGGGCGCGCACCGCGCCGCAGCGGCCCACGCTGCGGGTCGTCGACGCCTCGCCCAAGGTGCAGAGCCACACAGGGTTCGTCGTCCTGTGTCTCGCCCTGGTCGTCGGCGGGCTGCTCAGCGCGCTGCTGCTCAACACGGCGCGGGCGGAGAGCTCCTTCACCCTCTCGGACCTGCGCGCCGAGCAGACGCGCCTGCACGACACCCGGATCACCCTGGAGGCCGAGCTGTCCCAGGCGCGCTCCCCGGAGACCCTCGCCACGGCCGCGACGGACCTGGGCCTGGTGCCCTCGCCGTCCACGGCCGTCCTGCGCCTGTCCGACAACCAGGTCCTCGGCGTGGCGGCCCAGGTGGACCCCACCGACAGCTTTACCGTGGTCACGCCGTTCGTGTCGCAGCTCGAGAGTGACGCCGAGCGCGTCGAGTCCGCCATCGCAGGAGCCGTCCAGGGAGGTTGAGGAGCGTGGCATCAGCCCGACGTCCCAGCACACCGGGTGTGGTGCACCCCCAGCGCCGGATGCGCTTCATGCTGTTCGGCATCCTGATCGTCTTCAGCCTGTTCGCCGCCCAGCTGGTCAAGCTGCAGGGCCTGGACGCTGCCAGCGTCTCGGCGGCCGCGATCGACCGGCGCCTGCACGAGGTCACGATCCCGGCCTCGCGCGGCGTGATCTATGACGCCAAGGGCGTGGCCCTGGCCGAGTCCGTGGAGCGCCGCAACATCACCGCCGACCCCACGGCCGTGGCGACCTACACCAAGCGGATCGACGGCGAGCGGGTCGAGGTGGGCTACGCCGGCGCGGCCGAGGACATCGCCGCCGTCACCGGCGCCGACCCCTCCCAGCTGGAGCAGACCCTGCAGGCCAGCCACGGCAAGCGCTGGACCTGGCTGCAGAAGGACGTCTCCCCACAGACCTGGCAGCAGGTCAAGGCCCTGGCCATCCCCGGGATCTACTCCGAGCCGTTCGTCAAGCGCGCCTACCCCCTCGGCGCCTCGATGGCCCCGCTCGTCGGCTGGGTCGGCTCCAGCGGCATGGCCGCCAACGGCGTGGAGCTCATGTTCGAGGAGATGCTGACCGGCGAGCCGGGGTCCACGACCTACGAGCTGGGCGGCCGCGGCGAGATCATCACCACCGGCACCAGCAGCAGCGTCCCGGCCGTGCCCGGCGAGGACGTGCACCTGACCATCGACAGCGACCTGCAGTGGTTCACCTACGACCGGGTCGCCGCCATGGTCCAGCAGGCCGGTGCGCTCTCCGGCTACGCCGTGGTGATGGACCCCAGGACCGGCGACATCCTTGCCGCCGCCAGCTACCCCTCGTTCGACCCCGCGGACGACCAGCAGACCTCCAAGTCCCTGCGCAACCCGCTCTTCGAGGACGTCTACGAGCCCGGCTCGACCTCTAAGGTGATCACGGCCGCGGCCGCGCTGGAGGAGGACATCGTCGACCTGGAGACGCCGTTCGTGCTGCCCAACCGGCTGCCGCGCGGCGGCACCCGGTTCAAGGACGCCCACGACCCGGACAACCCCTACGTCACCTTCGCGGGCGTGCTGGCCACCTCCTCCAACATGGGCACGATCATGTACGGCGAGAAGCTCCCCGACGAGGTGCTCTACGACTACATCAAGGACTTCGGGATGGGCCGCGAGGCGACCCTGGGCTTCCCCGGCCAGTCGGCCGGCCTCGTGCCGCACCCGGACACCTGGAGCGCGACGAGCAAGTACACGATGACCTTCGGTCAGGGCCTGTCCAGCACGATGCTGCAGCAGCTCGGCGTCTTCCAGACCGTCGCCAACGACGGCGTCTACGTCGAGCCGCGGCTGGTCAAGGGCACCGACGACGAGGACGGCACGTTCGTCGAGGAGCCCGAGGACACGGGGGAGCGGGTGATCTCCTCCGAGACGGCCCGGGAGCTCACCTCGATCCTGGAGTACGTCCCCAGCGCCGAGGGCACCGCGCCGCTGGCCGCCGTGGAGGGCTACCGCGTCGCCGGCAAGACCTCGACGGCCGACCGCTACGACCCGCAGCTGAAGAAGTACTCCGGCGTCACGGCCGGGTTCATCGGCTACGCGCCGGCCGACGACCCCGAGCTGGTCATCGCCGTGGCGATCCAGAAGCCGACCCGAGGCAAGTGGGGCGGCTCGCTGGCCGGCCCGGTCTTCTCCGAGGTGATGCGCTACGCCCTCACCACGCGCGGGGTGCAGCCGAGCACGACCACGCCGCCCGAGGTCCCCCTGGAGTACGACCCCGACGCACCGGCACCGGGCGAAGGTCCCGGTGTCACACTGGGCGACATCGCTGTCAAGGACGAAGGGACCCCCGAAAAGTGATCGAGCTGTCCCTCGGCGAGATCGCCGAGGCAACCGGCGGGCAGGTGCACCCGGCCGGGGCCGCGGACACGCGGGTGACCGCGACCGTCGTCACCGACTCCCGTGAGGTCGACCCCGGCAGCCTGTATGTCGCACGGCTGGGGGAGCACGCCGACGGTCACGCCTACGTCGGCGCGGCTGCGGAGCGGGGTGCCGTGGGCGCCCTGACCGACCGGGTCGTCACCGAGCTGCCCTGCGTCGTCGTGCCCGACACCACCAACGGCTTCGCCCGGCTCGGGCGCGAGGTCGTCGACCGCTGCACCGCCGCCGGCGGCCTGCAGATCGTGGGCATCACCGGCTCCTCGGGCAAGACCTCCACCAAGGACCTGGCCGCCCAGGTGATCAGCCGGCTCGGCCCGACGATCGCGCCGATCGCGTCCTACAACTCCGAGGTCGGCGTGCCGCTGACCGTGTGCCGGCTCACCGAGGAGACCGAGTTCCTGGTGGCCGAGATGGGCGCCTCCGGCGTCGGGCACATCGACTTCCTCACCGCCGTCGCCCCGCCGCGGATCGGCGTGGTGCTCAACGTCGGCACCGCGCACCTGGGCGAGTTCGGCAGCCGCGAGGCAATCGCGCACACCAAGGCCGAGCTGGTCCGGGCCCTGCCCGAGGACGGGCTGGCGGTCCTCAACGCCGACGACCCGGTCGTGCTGGCGATGGCCGAGCAGACCAGCGCCCGCGTGCTCTCGGTCGGGCTGTCCCCGGACGCCGACGTGCGGGCCGAGGACGTCGAGATCAACGTGCGCGGCCAGGCCTCCTTCCAGCTGTGCCTGCCCGGCGAGGCGCCGGTGCCGGTGGCCCTGCGCCTGCACGGCCCGCACCACGTCGGCAACGCCCTGGCCGTGGCCGCCGTCGCCCGGGAGCTGGGGATGCCGGCCGACCAGGTCGCCGAGGCCCTCGGTCAGGCCGGTGCGGTCAGCCGCTGGCGCATGGAGGTCCACGAGCGCCCCGACGGCGTGACGATCGTCAACGACGCCTACAACGCCAACCCCGACTCGATGCGCGCCGCCCTGCGCTCCCTGGCCGTCATGCGCGACGCCGGTGCGGCCGTCGCGGTGGTGGGGGAGATGCGCGAGCTGGGCGAGGACTCGGTGGCCGAGCACCGCGCGATCGGTGAGCTCGCCGCGGGCCTGGGCATCGACACCGTGGTCGCCGTCGGGGAGGGGGCCCGCCCCGTGGCCGACGGTTTCCGCGAGGCCGGCGGTCGGCATACCCATGAGTGTGCGGACACCGACGCCGCCCGGGAGCTGCTCGAGCAGATCCTGGCCCCCGGCGACGTCGCGCTGCTGAAGTCCAGCCGCGACTCCGGGCTGCGCTTCCTCGGCGACGCCCTCGTCGACCAGCCCGGCGAGGACCAGCGCCCGTGGTGACCATCGTCCTGGCGGCGGGCTACGCCATGGTGGTGGCCCTGCTCGGGACCCCGCTCTACATCAAGTTCCTGGTGCGCCGCGGCTACGGCCAGTTCATCCGCGACGACGGCCCGACCAGCCACCACACCAAGCGCGGCACCCCCACCATGGGCGGCGCGGTGATCCTGCTGGCGACGCTCATCGGCTACCTCGGCGCGCACGCCACCATGTGGTTGATCGACGCCACGGGACTGCGCGACTTCGGCGGCAGCTCGATGAGCATCAGCGGGCTGCTCGTGCTCTTCCTGATGGCCGGGCTGGGCCTGGTCGGGTTCGCCGACGACTACCTCAAGATCTCCAAGCAGCGCAGCCTGGGCCTGCGCTCCCACGAGAAGCTCATCGGGCAGACGCTCGTCGCGGTGGTCTTCGCCGTGCTGGCGCTGCAGTTCCCCGGCGACGCGTTCCGCACCCCGGCCAGCACCGCCATCAGCTTCGTGCGCGACCTGGACCTGGACTTCGCGGTGTTCGGCACCGTCGGCGGGCTGATCGCCTTCGTGCTCTGGGCCAACCTGATGATCGCCGGTGCCTCCAACGGGGTGAACCTCACCGACGGGCTGGACGGCCTGGCCACGGGTGCCTCGGTGATGGTGTTCGGCGGCTACGTGCTGATCGGCATCTGGCAGTTCAACCAGAACTGCCAGATCACCCCCGGCCCCAACTGCTACGACGTGCGTGACGCCCACGACCTGGCCGTCGTCGCCGCCTGCGTGGCCGGCTCCTGCTTCGGGTTCCTGTGGTGGAACGCCTCACCGGCCAAGATCTTCATGGGTGACACCGGCTCCCTGGCGCTGGGTGGGGCGCTGGCCGGGCTGGCGATCACCACGCACACCCAGCTGCTCATGGTCATCCTCGGCGGCCTGTTCGTCATCATCACGATGTCGGTGATCATCCAGGTCACCTCGTTCAAGCTGACCCGCAAACGGGTGTTCCGGATGGCGCCGCTGCAGCACCACTTCGAGCTGCTCGGGTGGCACGAGGTCACCATCGTGATCCGCTTCTGGATCGTGCAGGGCCTGTGCGTGGCGGCCGGCCTGGGCATCTTCTACGCCGAGTGGGTGGTGTCGCTGTGAGTGAGCGGGTGGCGGGGCTGACCTCCCGGGAGTCCGACTGGGCCGGGCTGCGCACGGTGGTGACCGGCCTGGGCGTCAGCGGCTTCGCCGCGGCCGACGCGCTGCTCGAGCGCGGGGCGCAGGTGATCGTGGTCGACGCGGGCAACGGCTCCCAGGACCAGGCCGAGCGGGCCCGCATCCTGGAGATCCTGGACGCGGACGTGCGCCTGGGTCCCGAGCACACCACCGCACTGCCGGAGTATGCCGAGGGGCCGGTCGACCTGGTCGTCACCTCGCCCGGCTGGCGCCCCGACCAACCGGTGCTGGCCGCGGCGGCGAGTGCCGGCATACCGGTCTGGGGGGAGGTCGAGCTGGCCTGGCGGATGCGGCCGGCGGCCGGGGCGGCGCCCTGGCTGACCGTCACCGGCACCAACGGCAAGACGACCACGGTGCAGATGCTCGCCTCGATCCTGCGGGCCGCGGGGCTGCGGACGATCGCCGCCGGCAACGTGGGCACGCCGATCCTCGAGGCGATCATGGACCCCGAGCCCTACGACGTGATCGCGGTCGAGCTGTCCAGCTTCCAGCTGCACTGGTCGGAGTCGGTCTCGGCGCTGGCCTCCTGCGTGCTCAATGTCGCGCCCGACCACCTGGACTGGCACGGCGGGCAGGACGCCTACGCCGCGGCCAAGGCCAGGATCTACGAGCACACCCAGGTGGCCTGCGTCTACAACCACGACGACCCGGCGACCGAGGCGATGGTGGCCGAGGCCGACGTCATCGAGGGCTGCCGGGCGATCGGCTTCACGCTGGGCACGCCGGGCCTGTCGATGCTCGGCGTCGTCGAGGACGTGCTGGCCGACCGGGCCTTCGTGGAGGAGCGCAAGACCTCCGCGGCCGAGCTGGCCACGCTGCGCGACCTGGCCGGTGGGGACCCGGCACACGCACCCGCGCCGCACCTGGTGGCCGACGCTCTCGCGGCGGCGGCACTGGCCAGGGCCTACGGCGTGCCGCCGGCGGCGGTGCACCAGGGGCTGCGCGCGTTCCGGCCCGACGTGCACCGGATCACCGACGTCGGCGAGATCGGCGGCGTCCGCTTCGTCAACGACTCCAAGGCGACCAACCCGCACGCCGCGCAGGCCTCGCTGCGGGCCTACGAGCACATCGTGTGGGTCGCCGGGGGACAGCTGAAGGGCGCCGACGTCGACGAGCTGGTCGCCGGGGCCGCCGGCCGGCTGCGCGGCGCGGTGCTGCTCGGGCAGGACCGGGCGCAGATCGCGGCGGCACTGACCCGACACGCGCCGGAGATCCCCGTCGTGGAGGTCCCCACCGCCGACACTGGTGATGTGACTGCTGTGATGGATGAGGCGATCGAGGCCGCCCTGAGCCTGGCGGAGCCGGGCGACGTGGTCCTGCTCGCCCCCGCCGCGGCGTCCCTGGACATGTTCGACAACTACGGGGCCCGGGGCGACGCCTTCACGCAGGCGGTGCGGCGGAGGGCCGGCGGGGAGGACCGATGACCACCTGGCCGGTCCGCCGCGAGGAGGGCGGCCGGGAGTCGGTGGTCGCCGGCATCGGCGAGCGGCTGAAGTCGCCCGTGGCGCCCTACTACCTGCTGCTCGGCGCGACCACGCTGCTGGTCTCGATCGGCCTGGTCATGGTGCTCTCGGCCAGCAGCGTCAGCTCCTACCAGAAGGACGGCAGCTCCTACACCGTCTTCCTCAACCAGCTGATGTTCGCCAGCATGGGCATCGTGCTGTGCTACGTCGCCAGCCGGGTGCCGATCAAGGCGTGGAAGTGGCTGGCGCCCTGGGGGATGCTGCTGGCCATCGGCCTGCAGGCGCTGGTGTTCAGCCCGCTGGGCACCGACTTCCAGGGCAACCGCAACTGGATCCGCGTCCTCGGCTTCTCGATCCAGCCCTCGGAGTTCGGCAAGGTCGCCCTCGTCGTCTTCGGCGCCGCCGTGCTCACCAGGAAGCGCCGGGTGCTGGGCCGGATCAGCCACGTGCTGGTGCCGTTCGTGATCCCCGGGGCCGCCGTGCTCATCGGCCTGGTGCTGGCCGGGCACGACCTGGGCACCGTGCTGATCCTGGTGGCGATCACCGGCGGCATGATGTTCGGCGCGGGGGTGCAGGCCCGCTACTTCGTGGTGGTCGCCGCGCTGGCCGCCGCCGGGGCGGGCTACATGGCCGTCGGCAGCGCCAACCGGATGGAGCGCATCCAGGCCTGGATCGGCGACATCTGCGTCAACCCCGACGTGCAGGGCTGCTTCCAGAAGGTCCACGCCGAGTATGCGCTGGCCGACGGCGGCTGGTGGGGTCTGGGCCTGGGCGGCTCCCGCGAGAAGTGGGGCCTGCTGCCCGAGCCGCACAACGACTTCATCCTGGCGATCATCGGCGAGGAGCTCGGGCTGCCGGGCACGCTCACCGTGATGCTGCTGTTCGTGGTGATCGCCTACGCCTGCTACCGCATCGTGGTGACCAGCAAGGACTTCTTCGTGCGGATCGCCGCCTGCGGCATCATGGTCTGGCTCGTCGCCCAGGCGATGCTCAACATCGGCTCGGTCATCGGGATGCTCCCGATCATCGGCGTGCCGCTGCCCCTGGTCTCCTCCGGCGGCTCGGCCCTGGTGGCGGCGCTGATCGGCATGGGGATCCTGCTCGCCCTGGCCCGCTCGCTGCCCGGCGCGAGCGCCGCGCTGCGGGGCCGGCCCTCCCTGCTGCGGCGTACCCTGGCAGTGGTGCCGGCCCCCCGGCTCCGGCGACGCTGATCGGAGCTGCCCATGAACACCCCATCCAGCTCGGGCACTCCGCCCGAGCCTGCTGAGACCCCGCTGTCGGTCGTCCTCGCCGGCGGCGGTTCCGCGGGGCACGTCAACCCGCTGCTGGCGACCGCTGACGCGCTGCGCGAGCTGGTGCCGGGCGTGCGGATCGTGGCGATCGGCACCGCCGAGGGCCTGGAGTCCCGGCTGGTCCCCGAACGCGGCTACGACCTGCAGACGGTGCCCCGGACGCCCTTCCCGCGGCGCCCGGACGCGGCCGCGCTGCGCTTCCCGCTGTCGATGCGGCGCGCGACCACCCGCGCCGCGAAGATCATCCGCGACGCGGGCGCCGACGTGGTCGTCGGCTTCGGTGGTTACGTCGCCACCCCGGCCTACCTGGCCGCCCGCCGCACCCACACGCCGATCGTCATCCACGAGCAGAACGCCCGTCCCGGGCTCGCCAACCGGCTCGGGGCCCGGTTCACCGAGCACGTCACTACGACGTTCGCCAGCACCCCGCTGCGCGGCGCGGAGGTGATCGGGATGCCGATGCGGGCCGAGATCGCCGACCTGGACCGAGCGGCATACCGGGCCGAGGGGCTGGCCCACTTCGGGCTGCGCGAGGACCGCACCACCCTGCTGGTCTTCGGGGGGTCCCTGGGCGCCCAGCGGCTCAACCAGGCGTTCGGCGAGGCGGCGGGCGACCTGCACGCGGCCGGGGTGCAGGTGCTGCACCTGACCGGCGGCGGCAAGTCCGTGGACCTGGAGCGGGCGGGCGACCCGGAGTGCCCCTACGTCGCGGTCGAGTACACCGACCGGATGGACCTGGCCTACTCGGTCGCCGACCTGGCCGTATGCCGTGCTGGCGCCGGCACGGTCTGTGAGCTCACCGCGGTGGGTCTGCCGGCGATCTATGTCCCGCTGCCGATCGGCAACGGGGAGCAGCGGCTCAACGCCCAGGACGTGGTGGCCGCCGGGGGCGGGCTGCTGGTCGACGACGCAAGCGTCAGTGCCCCGTGGGTGCGCGAGACCGTGCTGCCGCTGCTGGCCGACCGGGACCGGCTGGCCCTGATGGCCGACGAGGCCGCCGTCGTGGGCAACCGGGACGCGGCCGAGGTGCTGGCCCGGATGGTCGTCGCGGCGGCCTGGAGAGCACCGGCATGACGGCGGGGGTCAACGACCGCTTCGACTTCACCGCCCCGGTGCCCCCGGTGGCCGACCTCGGACCGGTCCACTTCATCGCGATCGGCGGCTCGGGCATGTCCGGGGTCGCGCGGATGTTCCTGGCGGCCGGCGTGCCCGTGTCGGGCTCGGACGCCCGCGACAGCGCGACGCTGCGGGCCCTTGAGGCCGAGGGCGCCAGGGTGTTCGTCGGGCAGGACGCCGCCAACGTGGGGCCCGAGGTGGAGACCGTGGTGATCTCCTCGGCTATCCGGGAGAGCAACCCGGAGCTGGCCGCCGCCCGGGAGCGGGGCCTGAGGGTGCTGCACCGCGCCCAGGGCATCGCCGCGCTGCTGCCCGGCCGCTCCGCGGTGGCCGTGGCCGGGGCGAACGGCAAGACGACGACCAGCGGCATGCTGACCGTCGCGCTGCAGCACTCCGGCGCCGACCCGTCCTACGTCCTCGGCTCGCCGCTGACGACGCCGGACGGCCACGGCACGAACGCCGCGCCGGGCACCGGGCCGTTCGTCATCGAGGCCGACGAGAGCGACGGCTCGTTCCTGACCTACCACCCCGACGTGGCGGTCGTGACCAACATCAAGCCCGACCACCTGGACTTCTACGGCGACCTGGCGACCATCGAGGCGACGTTCACCCGGTTCGCCGCCACCATCGCCGAGGGCGGCCTCCTGGTGGCCGCGGCGGACGACCGCGGTGCGGCGACCCTGGCCGCGGCCCACCACGAGGCCGGGGGAGCGGTCGCGACCTTCGGCACCGACGAGAGCGCCGACGTGTGGCTGACCGAGCTGCGGCCCGACGCGATGACCGCGACCGCCCACCTCACCTGGCAGCGCGACCTCGCCGAGATCCCTGCCGGCACGACGCGGACGCTGTCGGTGCCGTTGCCGGGGGCGCACAACCTGGCCAACGCGGCGGCGGCGCTGGTGGCCGCGACGGCCGGGCTGGGGCAGGATCTGGACGCCGTCCTGGCGGGCCTGGCGGCCTACCCGGGCACCCACCGCCGGTTCGAGCGGGTGGGGGAGGCGGCCGGCGTGCTGGTCGTCGACGACTACGCCCACAACCCCGACAAGGTGGCCGCCGTGGTGCGGGCCGGGCGGGGTCTGGTGGACAGCGACGGTGGCCGTCTGGTCGTGGTCTTCCAGCCGCACCTGTACTCCCGCACCCGGGACTTCGCGAGCGACTTCGCCGCCGGGCTGTCCGCGGCCGACGTCGTGGTGCTGCTGGACGTCTACGCGGCCCGGGAGGACCCGCTCGAGGGGGTCTCCGGCGCGACGATCGCCGACCTGGTGAACGGCCCGCAGGTGCACTACGTGTCCGACCGGGACGCCGTGGTCCCGACCGTCGCGGACCTGGTGGAGCAGGGTGACCTGGTGCTGACCGTGGGCGCCGGTGACGTCACCGAGCTGGGAGGCCCGCTGCTGGAGCAGCTGGCGGAGAGGGAGCGCGCGTGAGGCTGGGCAGGAAGCAGAACCTCAACCAGACATCGAGGTCTGCGAACAGCTGGACGAGCACGCAGCAGCAGGAGGAGAGCAGGTCGCGGCGCCAGTCCGGCACCTATCGCTGGGGGCGCCGCAAGGGGCAGCCCAAGCCGCACCCGAGGCTGCGCCAGCGGGCGGCTGAGATCCGGCGCCGTCCGTGGCGCGTCGTGGGCGTGCTGGCTCTCGTGCTCGCTCTGGTCGCGGGCGTGGTCTATCTGTTCGGCTTCTCCAGCGCGTTCGAGGTCGAGAAGGTCACGGTCGCCGGTGCCAAGGGGCACATCGCCGAGGTGGCGCAGGAGACGGCGGAGGTGAACCTGGGACGACCGCTGGCGCGGGTGAACGCTTCCACGTTGGAGCAGCGGATCCTGGAGGACCTGCGGGTGGCGAGCGTCGAGATCCACCGTGACTGGCCGTCCGGTCTCACCCTCGACCTGACGTTGCGCAAGACGGCCCTGGCGGTGAAGCAGAGCGGCACCTCCGGGGTCCTGCTGGTCGATGACCAGGGCGTGGTCTTCAACAACATCGCCAAGGCACCCAAGGGCGCCCCGACCGCGCAGGTGATGATCCGCGGCGACGAGCTGGACCCCGCCGACCTCGTGGCCCTGCAGACCCTGCCCGACTCACTGCCGAAGGCTGTGGCCAAGCAGGCCGGTGACCTCACGCTCACCCGGCAGGGGGACATCAAGTTCACCATCGGCAACATCGAGGTCGTCTGGGGTGACGGGAGCAACGCCGCGCTCAAGGGCAGGGTGCTGGAGGCGCTGCTCGCGCAGGAGGGGCTGGACCCGAAGGCCGACGTGCCGGCCACCGGGCCGATGATGATCGACGTGGCGACACCGACCACCCCCGTGGTGACCGGCCTCGTCACCGAGGAGCCCACGAGCTGAGTCGACTCGCCACTTCCCGGGCCTCCCCAGAGGGTGTTCAGCGGGGTCAACCTCAACTTCAGGTGCAGCGGGCTGCGCGTGCTCGGGGCGACAACGTATGCTCGCTCGGAAGCACCGCGTGTATGTACACCATCACTACATGGCGTGCTCGCTCGGAACGCCGTCCGCCTGTGTGCGGTGGCCGTCCCGGGCTAGGCCGTAGCAGGACTCCTTAAGGAAGGTTCCACCCGTGTCCTCAGCGCAGAACTACCTGGCCGTCATCAAGGTCGTCGGCATCGGCGGCGGTGGTGTCAACGCCATCAACCGGATGATCGAGGTCGGCCTCAAGGGGGTCGAGTTCATCGCCATCAACACCGACGCCCAGGCGCTGCTGATGAGTGATGCCGACGTCAAGCTCGACGTGGGCCGCGAGCTCACCCGCGGCCTCGGCGCCGGGGCTGATCCGGAGGTGGGCCGCAAGGCCGCCGAGGACCACGCGGAGGAGATCGAGGAGGCCCTACGCGGCGCCGACATGGTGTTCGTGACCGCCGGCGAGGGTGGTGGCACCGGCACCGGTGGCGCCCCGGTCGTGGCCAAGATCGCCAAGTCCCTCGGCGCGCTGACCATTGGTGTGGTCACCCGCCCGTTCACCTTCGAGGGCCGCCGTCGCGCCAACCAGGCCGAGACCGGCATCGGCAGCCTCCGCGAGGAGGTCGACACCCTGATCGTCATCCCCAACGACCGGCTGCTGTCCATCTCCGACCGCCAGGTCTCCATGCTGGACGCGTTCCGCAGCGCCGACCAGGTGCTGCTCTCCGGTGTCCAGGGCATCACCGACCTGATCACCACCCCGGGTCTGATCAACCTCGACTTCGCCGACGTGAAGTCGGTCATGCAGGGCGCCGGCTCCGCGCTCATGGGCATCGGCTCGGCGCGTGGTGAGGACCGCGCGGTCCAGGCCGCCGAGCTGGCGATCTCGAGCCCGCTGCTGGAGGCGTCCATCGAGGGCGCTCACGGTGTGCTGCTGTCGGTGCAGGGTGGCTCCGACCTCGGTCTGTTCGAGATCAACGAGGCGGCCCGCCTGGTGCAGGAGGCCGCGCACCCGGAGGCCAACATCATCTTCGGTGCTGTCATCGACGACTCCCTGGGTGACGAGGTCCGCGTGACCGTCATCGCGGCCGGCTTCGATGGGGGAGCGCCCATCCAGCGCAGCGACGACCGTGCCCTCGGGCAGGTGCAGGCCGGTGGCACGAATCGTCCTCCTGCGCAGCAGGTCCAGCACCAGCAGGCCCAGCCGCAGCAGCGTCAGCCGATGTCCCCGCAGCAGGGTCAGCCGGCCCGCGCACCGCAGCAGGCGCCGGTCCAGGGCCAGCCGCAGCAGCGCCCCGCGCAGGCGCCTCAGGGGCAGCCCCAGCAGGCTCCGGCCCCGCAGGGCCAGCCGCGTCCGCAGGGCCAGCCCGTGCCGCACGCGCAGCAGCCTCCGCGCCAGCCCCAGCCGGTCACCTTCGACGACTCCGACGACCTGGACGTGCCCGACTTCCTGAAGTGACTTCAGCCACCTCTAGGACTCGGAAAGTACGGGTATAGTCGAGGTAAAGCGCCAGCAACAAGCCTGAGCCCCAGCCAGATTGGCTGGGGCTCTTGCTTTGTGAGGTTTCTGGTGTCAGGATCCTCCCAGGCCCCACACCCCTAGGAGTCAGCATGGCCACTCAGTCGAGCCCAGATCACCCCTGCTTTGAGTCTGACCGCGGAGCCGTCGCTTCGGAGTATGCCCTGCTCGCAGGCCTGATCGCGGTCGTCATCGCCGGCGCCGTCGGGGTGTTCGGCCTGCAGGTTCTTGACCTCTTCCAGGTGGCTGTCGACCGCTGGCCGTGACCTCGCAGTGTCCGCGCGGTGAAGTAAAGGCAAAGTAAAGGACCGTTATCCAAATGTTATAGAAGCCACTTGCGCATCGGCCCAAAGCCTGTCACAGTCTTCTCAGGTTCCAGTGAGTCACCCGGGACCAACACCCCGGTCGGGAACCTCCCGACTACCCCACTCAGGCGTCACTCACGACGCACATCCTTCTGAAAGAGGAGTAATCCCATGGCTGCTCTGGCCTACTTCGTCACCACCCTCCGCGCCAAGTTCGAGGACAGCGAGAAGGGTGCCACCGCCGTCGAGTACGGCCTGATGGTCGCCCTCATCGCCGTTGCCATCATCGGCACCGTTACGGCGCTGGGTGGCCAGCTCAACGCGCTCTTCACGGAGATCACGGCGGCACTCTGACCGCACGTTTGTCGAGGTGGCGTGGTGGTCGTTTGGCCGCCACGCCACCTCAGCGGTGGTCGACGAAGTGTTCGCGATCGCGTGAATGGCTCAACTACGAATTTGAGGCGGTGTGATGGGCATCCAGGGTCAGAGTGACCGAGGTGCAGCTGCAGTGGAATTTGCACTGGTGGCCATGCTGCTCCTCACGATTCTCTTCGGCATCTTCGAGGGTGGCCGGCTCTGGATGATCCAGGGGGCACTCTCCCAGGCGGCCCGCGAGGGGGCCCGCGAGATGGCCATCCACGACGATCAAGCGGCGGCGAACGGCGTGATCACGTCCCGTGCCGCCGACCTCGGCGTCACCATCACACCGAATGTAACGCCCAGCTCGTGCACCCCGGGTGTCACGGTCCGGGCCGAAGCCAGTGCCGACGTCGGCAGCCTGACCGGGTTTATCGACCCGCTGTTCGGGGCTGACGGAACGATCACCCTGATGGGGAAGGCAGAAATGCGATGCGGCGGTTAACAAAGGATCTGCGCGGTAGTGGCGCCGAACGCGGGGCAACAGCAATCCTGGCTGCGCTCCTGATGACTGCGCTCCTGGGTGCCGCGGGGCTCGCGATCGACCTTGGAGCGTCCTATGCCAAGCATTCGGAACTCCAGAACGGAGCGGATGCCGCTGCTCTAGCGTTGGCACAGGAGTACGCGATGGACGGCTGCACGCCCAACAGTGGCATGGCCACATCGTGGGTACAACAAAACGTCAACAACGACATTGCCGGGGCGTCCGCAATCGCCACTTGTCCTGCCGCGAACCAGGTCAAGGTCGTCGCCGACGGCCAGCAGGAACACTGGTTCATGCCTGTACTAGGCAAGGACAGCAGTGACATCACAGCGGATGCCACCGTCGAGTGGGGCGTGCCCTCGGTGCTACTCACGACACCCCTCACGATCTCAAACTGCGCGTTCATCGGGCCGGATGGAGGCGAGCCCACTCTCGGCGACCAGCTCGTCATCTGGTTCCCGAATCCCGCCGGCACCAGTGACGGAACGGACGCACCGGGAGACTGCACCTGGCACGGGGACTACCCCCCTGGTGGGTTCGGCGTCCTGGCACATGACGACTGCGCAGTGACAGTAATCGAGCCCAGTGAAGTTGCTTCAGGCCCGGGGTCGTCGCAGCTGGATCCCTGCTTTGAGGACCTGATTGGCACCACCCAGCTTGTCCCGCTGTTCACCGAGTCAACGTGTTGTGGCTCTGGCTCTACCTACACCATCACGCGCTTCGCGGCGATTGAACTTGACCTCATTAGTTTCACGAGTAAGCAATATGGTTCCGGCATCTGCACAGGAACCGTGCCGCCGTGGACTCACAACAATGGGAAGAACTGTCTCGTCGGGGAGTTCGTGGAGTTCGTTTCGCTGGAAGATGCCTATGCCGAGGGAGATCTCGCTCTCCCCGGTTCCGATGACACCGTAATCATCATCCGACTGATTGACTGAGAGTCACCATGATTCGTCGAATTATCGCCGCCTTCGCGGCCCTCATCCTCGCCGCTGTCGGCATCTTCCTCGTGATGTCTTATGCAAGTACCGCCGACGAGCGTGCGATGGCCGACCTCGAGACCGTGGACACCCTGGTGGCGACTGCACCGATCCCTGAGGGGACTCCGTCAGATCAGCTCGGGGATCTCGTGAAACTACAGCCGGTGCCGGCCAAGTTCCTCGTCGATGACGCCGTTGACGATGTGGACGACCTCGAAGGTGAGCTCCTCACCACGTCCCTCGTTGCCGGCGAGCAGTTGACGAATGCACGGTTTGCGACCGCTGAGGAGATCCGCGCTCGCGCGGACTTCGAGTTGCCTGACGAGGCCAAGGACCTGCACCAGGTCACGATTCCGTTAGAGACACCGAGGGCCCTCGGGGGCAACATCGCACCGGGGGACACAGTGGGCGTCTTCATCTCGGTCGAGCCGAAGGATGACCCATCGGACGAAGAGGAGTCGTCAAAGGACGAGTTGTCCGATGAACAACCCAGCGACAAGCCGGAAGACCAGCAGGACGGCTCTCTGCTAGAGGGGGGCATCATCGGCGGTGCTCCCAGCATGACCCACCTCGAGCTGCACAAGGTGCTGGTCGTCGATGTGACTGGAAGCCGTGTGGAGATGCCTGAGGCCCCTCCGAGCGCCGACTCGGGCAGTGAGGGTCTGGACGGCGCAACAGGCGGACAGGAGCAGACAGACTCCACTCAGGTTGCACGCGAGGTTCTCCTCGTGACGCTTGCACTCGAGGCGCCACAGGCCGAGAAGCTGGTCTATGGGATGGAGTTCGGCACGATCTGGCTCTCCATGGAGCCTGAGGGGGCTAGCGAGGAGAACACCAGGATCGTGGTCACAACAGTGCCGCGCTTGGCCAGTGAGATCCGGGACATCTACGAAGAGATCCAGGAAGCAGCCGAATGAGTTCCGTGATCCTCGCCAGTGCCTCGACCGATCTGGCTCGGCGGGTCCGTCTGGCCTCTGGCGACAATCTCTTCGTGCTGACCCCTGAGCAGGTGCCGACAGGCCCCGCCCAACTGCTGGGGCTGAGTAACGGCACTGGACCAGTCCAGGCAGTCATGCTCGACGTCACTGGAGACGGTTCACAGGACAGTTCCCTCGGCCTCGCCGAGCGGTTCAAGGAGCAGTTTCCACACGTGGCAGTGCTCTTGGTCACTGACAAGCCGGCTGAGCTTGGACTCCCTGCACTCCGTGCTGGTGTCCGCGATCTCATCGAGCCAGAACTGCCGATCAACGAGTTGCGTTGGGTCATCCGCCGCGCGATCGAAACCAGTGCGGCGGGGATGGGTGGTAGTGCAGCGAACGATCCAGATCCCGTCGGACGCGTCATCACGGTCGCATCCCCCAAAGGCGGAGTCGGCAAGACGACGCTGGCCACAAACCTGGCTGTCGGGCTGGCGCACCAGTCGCCACAAGGCACCGTGCTCGTGGATCTCGATATTCAGTTCGGTGATGTGGCAGCGGCCCTGGATCTTGACCCTGCATACACGCTGGCAGACGTGGTCCACGGCTCCGGGCTGCGAGATGTCACTGCATTGAAAACCTTGCTGACGAAACACCGCACGGGCCTACATGTGCTGAGCGGGGTGAAGTCGCCTGTCGAGGCGGACGACATCACGGCGCAGCATGTGGCAACGATCATCGGTCTGCTCAAGTCCGAGTTCCGCTACGTCGTCATCGATACAGCCCCAGGCATGGGCTCACACACTCTCGCTGCACTGGACCACACGACCGATCTCGTGCTCGTCGCGAGTCTGGACGTGCCCAGCGTGCGGGGTCTTCGCAAGGAGCTGCAACTGCTCGACGAACTCGAGCTGCCACCTGCGACGCGACACATTGCCGTCAATATGGTGGACCGCTCCGGGGGTCTGTCCCTCGCTGATGTCGAGGCCACGATCGAGCGCAAGGTGGATTTCGCGATCCCCAGGTCGCCCAAAGTGATTGCCTCGACCAACCGAGGGCGCCCCCTCCTGGAGGATCAGGCACGCGACAAGATCAGCAGGGACCTGGAGCAGTTGGTCGGCAGATTCAGCCCAATCGCAGTACGCAAGTCAACGCTGTCCTGGACCTCTCGACACAGGGGAGCGGCATCGTGAACCTCTCCCAAAGGCTCGCTAGTGCCAAGCACCGCGAGGGCATCAGCGGCACGCACGAAGCGGTAGGGATGACTGTCTCGCACATTGAGTCGCCGGTCTCTGGGATCGCGAGCGACCATGTTGCGCTGGCGGATGTGTCGGGCTCACCCGAGCCCGCTGACTCCCTGAGGGCGGCCGCGAGCGAGACACTGGTCACCGAGCCAACTGTGCGGTCTACCGACTCGCTGGCCCGGCTCAAAGCCGAGGCCCGAGAGCAACTCTTCGCGCGGCTGGGCAACAGGCTCAGTGACACGTCACTGGACGAGACCCAATTGCATGAATTGGTCCGCAAGGAGCTCATTCAGCTCGTCCAGGTGACCGAGACTCCGCTGAAGTCGGAGGAACGACGTCGTTTGATCCGCGAGGTGACTGACGATGTGCTGGGCTATGGCCCGCTTCAGGCGCTGCTCGATGACGACTCCATCACAGAAATCATGGTGAACGGCCCCGACAACGTCTTTGTGGAGCGAACCGGTCGCCTTACAAGATCGGAGGTGCATTTCGCCTCGGAGGAGCACCTCCGCCGGGTGATCGAGCGCATCGTCAGTCGGGTCGGTCGCCGGATCGACGAGTCCTCGCCGCTGGTCGATGCCCGACTCGAGGACGGCTCCCGCGTCAATGCCATTATCCCTCCGCTCGCGTTCAGCGGCTCGAGCCTGACCATCCGCAAGTTCGGCAAGGTGCCGCTCCGGGTGGAGGACCTCGTCGCGAGGGACAGCCTGACACCCGCCATGGTGGAGCTGCTCCGCGCCTGTGTGCAGGCGAAACTCAACATTCTGGTCTCCGGCGGAACGGGCACCGGTAAGACGACCATGCTCAACGTGCTCTCCTCCTTCATCCCCAGTGATGAGCGCATCGTCACGATCGAGGATGCCGTTGAACTCCAGCTCCAACAGGACCACCTCGTCCGGCTGGAGGCCCGCCCCCGCAACATCGAGGGCCGCGGAGAGATCACGATCCGGGATCTGGTCCGCAACTCCCTCCGCATGCGCCCCGACCGAATCATCGTTGGGGAGGTCCGCGGCGGCGAGAGTCTGGACATGCTGCAGGCGATGAACACGGGCCACGACGGGTCCCTGTCCACCCTGCACGCCAACACTCCTCGTGATGCGATCTCACGACTGGAGACGATGGTCCTGATGGCGGGCATGGACCTGCCTCTGAGGGCGATCCGTGAGCAGATCGCCTCGGCAGTCGACGTGATCGTGCACCTCACCCGACTGCGGGACGGCACCAGGCGGGTCACGAATGTGACGGAGGTGCAGGGGATGGAGGGCGATATCGTCACGCTCCAGGATGCCTTTGCCTTTGACTACCACGCAGGGGTTGATCACACAGGCCGATTCCTCGGGACGACAAAGTCCACGGGCGTGCGCCCACAGTTTACTGAGCGGATCCTGGACCAGGGCATCGCGTTGCCCCACGAGGTGTTCGGGATTCCCGACCCCAGGGCAGTCCGGCGATGACTCCCATAGGCACGTTGGTGGCTGACCCCCACGTTGTGTTGTGGGCATCCGGTCTCTTGGTACTCGCGGTGATTGTCGCCGCCGCGGTCTTCCTGGTCCCTTCCAAGGCGATCCCGATCGAACGTCGCCGTCAGGGCGTGACGGCTGTGCCATCAGCGTTGACCAGGGCGACCGATGCGAGCACCGGTCTCATCGATCGGTTGCTTCGGAGCCGCGGACGCCTGGATTCAATGACCCATGCTCTGGACCTTGCGGGCATCAAGAGGTCGGTCCCGGAGTACATCGTCCTGGTTGGGGCAGTGGCCCTGGCCGCAGTGGCGGCGGGGTTCGTCCTCGGTGGACCTGTCATCGCCATCATGCTCGGCGGCCTGTCCGTCGGCGGGGCCGTCATGTTCGTGAGGTTCCGCGCTGACCGGCGTCGTTCCGGCTTCGCCGACCAGCTGGATGACCTGGTGCAGTTGCTGGGCAGCAACTTGCGGGCGGGACACAGCGTCCTGCAGGCGATGGACTCGGTCTCTCGTGAGTTGGAGGAGCCGGGCGGCAGCGAGATATCTCGGGTCGTCAATGAGGTGCGCGTTGGTCGGGACTTCGGCGAGGCTCTCGAGGCTACGGCGGAACGCATGTCGAGCGACGACTTTCGGTGGATCGCGCAAGCGATCGCCATCCAGCGCCAGGTGGGTGGCAACCTCGCTGAGGTGATGGACACGGTGGGTGACACCATCCGGGAACGCAACCAGATCCGCCGACAGGTGAAATCCCTATCGGCGGAAGGGAAACTCTCCGCGTATATCCTCCTTGGGTTGCCGTTCGTTGTGGTCCTAGCCCTCATGTTTCTGAATCCCACCTATCTGAGCGGACTCACGAGCGGACCCATCGGTTACATGATGATTTTGACCGCTCTTGTTCTCCTCGGTATCGGGGCGTTCTGGCTGAGTAAAGTCGTGAAGATCAAGTTCTGAGGATCTCGTGGACAATCTGAACACTCTCATTCTCATTGCAGCCGGTTGTGTCGCCATTGCTCTGCCGCTTCTGGCGTTCGCGTTTACCGCTCGACCAGGTGTTGCGCGTCAGCAGACGTTGCGCAACCTCAACCGCGGCATCCGCGCATCAGCCGCCGTTGATGGTCCCGAACTCACCGGGGGCGGGCTCATCGCTCTTGCCCGTTCGCTGACACCCATAGCTGCCATTCGATGGCTCGACACGTTACTCAGCAGGGCAGGACGACCGGCCGCCTGGCCGCTGGAACGTGTCATCGTCGCGAAACTTGTCCTGACAGCGAGCGGTATTGGCGCGGGTTTCCTCCTTGCTGCGACGAGTCCAGGTCCTCGTATGTTCGTGCTCGCGATCGCGTCAGCGACGATCGCGTGGGCGACTCCAGAGCTGCTCCTCTACAGCAGGGGACAAGAGCGCCGCCAGAAGATCCAGGAACAATTGCCTGACTCCATGGACCAACTGACAATCGCTGTTGAGGCAGGCCTGGGTTTCGAAGCCGCGCTTGCGCACGTCGCCAGGCAAACGACCGGCCCCCTTTCGGAGGAGCTGATCCGCACCCTCCAGGACATCCAGGTCGGCCGACCGCGCCAAGTCGCCTACGCAGACCTCGCGGAGCGCACCCAGGTCCAGGACCTTGGCCGGTTCGTCCGGGCGATCAATCAGGCCGAGACGAACGGCATCTCGATCGCTCGGGTGCTGAGCACACAGTCGCGGGAGATGCGAATTAAGCGTCGTCAGCGAGCAGAGGAAAAGGCCATGCAGATCCCGGTTAAGGTCATCTTCCCGCTGATCCTTTTCATCCTCCCCGTGCTATTCATTGTTGTCTTGGGTCCGGCAGTCATCAATATGATCGCCGCCTTCAGCTAAACCATCGATTCCGCAAGTACCGATCGAGAGAGCCGCTATGCAACTCGGACCCGAAGATGTTGTCCGCAAGACCTTCAACTCCCCCCGTTTTCGGGGTGGATATGTCGTCGAGGAGGTGGATGGGTTCCTGGAGGAGGTCGCCACGTCCCTGAAGCGCCTCACGACTCTGGTTGACGAGCAGCAGGCCGAGATCAATACGCTCAAGTCAGGCGGCGGCACGTTGACGCACGACCTGGAAGTCGAGCAGATCCAGCTGGAGCAAGTGAGGCTAGAGCGGGAAGCGATCGTGACCGAGCTTGCTGACGCAGACAGCCGCGTAGCCGCCGCCCGGGAAGCCGCCGTCCTTGCCGAGGCGTCACGAAACTCGAGCCTGGAGGAGCTCCGCCAGCGGTTCGACGATGACCTACTCGTGCTGGAACAGCAGGTCAGTGACGCACGAGCCGAAGCCGAGGCAGCCGAGCGATACAGCGCGGAGCGCATCGAAAAGGCCGAGGAGCAGGCAGCAGCCGCGCAGCAGCAGGCCACGCTGCTGCGTGAACGACTGGCCGCCATGTGCGCTGAAGTACGAGCGGCGGCTAGCGAGCACCTCGGTTCTGAAGCCGTTAACGAACTCGTTCCGTTTGCTGTCGGCCAGGACGATCCGGTGGCACAGGCGTCAGCGATGGCCATGCTCGCCGAGCGCATCCGGCAGGACCACATTGCTGCAGGGCAGGTTGAGGCGGATCGGCTCCTGGGTGAGGGGAGACTCGAGCGTGACGCTCTGATCGCCGAGGGGAGGGACGCTGTGGAGACCGCTCGCAAGCAGGCTGCGGGTCTTCTTGCGGTCGCGAGGACCGAGGGAGAGCAGGCTAAGGACATTGCCCGTTCTGCCGCGGAGAAGCTCCTCGCTGAAGCCCAGCGCCAGCACGACGAGAGGCTGGTGGCTGCTGAGAGCCGGGGTGCCCGCATGATCGAAGATGCCCGACTGGAGCGCGACGCCGTAGTCGCCGATCTGCTGACCCGCCGTGAGACTCTTGAGGCGAAGATCGCTGAGCTGGAGGACTCGCAGAAGGAGTACCGGCAGCGTCTCCGTAGGCTCGTCAGTGAGCAACTGGCCGCGGTCGACACCGATGACTGGGTCCGGGAGATCCGGGCTCTCCAAAGTTAGCCTGATCTCGTGTTCAGATGGCGCGAGCGAGAGCCCGGGGTCGGGCCGACCTTCGGGGTGGACTGGGCGATCACCGACCGCATGGGTGGTCTGAGCACGGGGTCGTTCGCCTCTCTCAACCTCGGCGCCCACGTCGATGACGATGTTGAGGCGGTGTCGGGCAACCGCGCCGGCGTGGCGCACGCGTTCGACCTCGAGGCTGACGATCTGCGTTTCATGCGTCAGGTGCACGGTATTGAGATTGCGGTTGTCGACCGTGAGGAGGATGACCCGTCCCATGAGGCGGACATCATGATCACCGATGATCCTGAGGTCGCGCTCGTGGTGCTGGTTGCCGACTGCACGCCGATCCTGCTGCTCGACCGCGACGAGGGGCTGGCAGCCGCCGTGCACGCGGGCCGGGTGGGGTTCACCAACGGTGTCGTCGGTGTCGCGGTGGCGGCGCTGCGCGAACGGGGAGCGGCCAAGCTCGAGGCCGTCGTCGGTCCCTCGGTCTGCCCACGGTGCTACGAGGTGCCCGCCGACCTGCGGGACCAGGCTGCACAAGCCAGCCCCGCGGCATACGCGGTGTCCTGGACCGGCACCCCCGCGATCGATGTGGCTGCCGGCGTGGTCCACCAGCTGCGGTCCGCCGGTGTCTCGGTGACCTGGCTTCCCGGTTGCACCCGGGAGGACGAGTCCCTGTTCTCGCACCGCCGGGACGGCGTCACCGGTAGGTTCGCCGGGGTGATCCGGTTGCTGCCGCCAGAGGACGCCGCGTGACCGGGCCGAGCGGTGTGCCCGAACAATAGTGACCGGGTGGAGCAGCACCTTGTGCACCTCGACCAGCTCAGCGGCGTGACCCGACTTCCTTGTGCCAGTAGGTGGCGTCGGCACTCAATGTGCGAAGAATGGCGTCCGGTCTCGGCGCCGCGAGCCACAACTCGATCAGGTACCAGTCAACGGCTCATCGGCAAACTCACCGTCCCGGCCAGCATCTCGCCCCCGTGCATTGACACGCACCCGGTAAGTGCCGTGCGGGATCGAGAGAAGGCCGCTCGCCTCGCCCGCCCACGTGCTCCACTTGGGTTGTGCGCCCATAGGGACAGAGATGGAGACCTCCACCATGTCCTCCCAGTCATCTGTGAGCGGCGGCTCGGTATCGTGCCGCACGATCTGGACCGGGGAACCTCCCGACCTACGAGCCAGATGGAGGTACAGACCCTCATCGGCGGCGGCACCTGCGAGCCCGTTGAGCTGGCCTGCGAAGAACCGCTCAAAGTTCCCGTCGAAGCCGTAGCCGTCGCCCCACAGCAGGTCGAACTGACCGTAGTCGGTCTCCACCAGACCATCGAAGATCACTTCTGTCACGACCAAGAGTGTTGCACGCATCAGTGCCCCGACACGTGGGTCGTTGTATGTGCGGTGAAGCACGTGCACCGTGCGGAGGTTCACCGGCGGCTCACGTCGCACAGGTGAGCGGGAGGTTGCCATCTCGCCAGCGTGGGCCATGAGGAGTAACTTCGAATCTGAGGAAGGGCGCACCGGGTCGGTGCTCTTGCCGTAGGTGAGGAGGTCGTCGCCATGGGTCGCGAGGACTGGCTTGAGTTGGCCTACTGGACGTGCGTGGCTGGGGCGCTCCTGACCTACGTCGTCCTCGCCCACGTGCTGGGCATCGTTGCAGTCGGGCTGTTCTTCGGATAGCGCTCCGCGCCGTGGGGGCGTTCCGGGTGGGCTGACGAGCCTGGCCAAGGAACCGTCTCACACCTCGTCCGCCAACTGCTGGAGGAGGAGAGACATCCGGCGGGGGATGACTTCGGTGGTCGCGAGAGAGGTGCTGCTGCGTTGCACGCCGGGCGTCATCTGGATGCTCTGTGTGACGCGGTGCAGGTCAACGGTGTCGCGGGCAACCACTCTGAGCATGAGGTCTGCATCGCCCGTCGTGGTGTGCGCCTCGATGACCTCGGGGATGGCGCCAAGCGCTGCGTAGACAGAGTCGACGTCCTGTTGGGAGACCGACAGCGTCACAAAGGCGAGCAGGGGTCGTCCGGCGGCAGAGGGGACGAGAGTTGCGCTCGGAGGTCCCAGGGCGTCGCCGTCGCGAAGCCTCTTCAGGCGGGCGTGCACGGTGTTCCGGGAGATTCCCAGGCGGCCGCCGATCTCGATCAGCGACGCGTCCTGCGATTGGTCGCGGGCGAGCAGGATCCGAGCATCGACCGCGTCAAGGCTGTACATCTGACCGAAGATACACCTCCGGAACGGGCTCGTGCTGTGCATCTGCACAAGAGAATGATGGGTACTTGTGCAGCCTGAGATCGTTACCTAGATTTCCTGGCCATGAGCACAGGACATGCCTACATCGACCTACCGCGTCTTGACCTGCGGCGGTTCACCTCGCCGGTGCAGTTCCTGCCTCGGATGAGTGAGGGGCTCGGCGTGGAGGTCTGGGCCAAGCGCGACGACCTGGGCTCGGTGGGGCTCGCGGGCAACAAGGTGCGCAAGCTGGAGATGGAGCTCGCCCACGCACAGGCGCAGGGCGCGACGCACATCGTGACCGAAGGATCACGACACTCCAACGCGACCCGTGCGGCTGCCGCTGCGGCAGCGGCGATCGGGATGAAGTGCAGTCTCGTGCTCTGCCACGACGAGCCGAAGGAGCCGGTGGGCAACCTGCTCCTCGACGCGCTCTTCGGGGCTGACCTCCATCTCGTTGGGGACATCTCGTGGGTCGAGCTCGCTGAGGTGACCGCCGAGATCGTCCGTGAGCTGGAGGCTGCCGGCGAGCGGGTCCACCGCCTGCCCATCGGATCTGCGACCGGCCGGGGAGCAACGAGCTTCGCCCGGGCCTACATCGAGGCTGACGAGCAGATCCGGGCGCAGGGCGCAACCTTCACCACGATCGTGCACGCCAGCTCGGCGGGAAGCACACACGCGGGACTGGTCCTGGGGCGAGCGCTCCGTCAGCACTCGACGCGCATCCTCGGCGTCGTTGTCGCCGACCACGTGTATGACGATGTGCCCGGCAGCTACCTGCGCCTCGCGAACGAGGCCGCTGACCTCATCGCGCCGACGGTCCGCATCGAGGCCTCCGACCTTGAACTGACCGAGGACTACCTCGGCGAGGGATACGGCAAGCCAGCAGCGGGTGTCATGGAGGCGATCGACCTCATGGCACGGCTCGAGGGAATCGTGGTGGACCCGGTCTACACAGCGAAGGCGGTCGCAGCGGTCATCGACATGGCCCGCAAGGGGACGGTCGAAGGGCCCGTGCTCTTCTGGCACACCGGCGGCTACCACGCGATGTTCGATCCGAGCTACACGGCCGAGGTGTGGTCGGCCCTTCCTCGACTGCGGCGTATCCAGCTCTGACGGGGTCTAAGAGTCTGCCTCGCCCTGCTGCTGGCGGACTGCGGCGCGGAAGCCGGCCTGGAAGCGCGTGCGACTGTCGAGCTGGTCGAACAGGGTCTGCAGGCGGCGCTGCAGGGTGCGGGCGCTGACCCCGAGCTGGCGGGCCACGGCCTCGTCCTGCATGCCGCTGGCCAACAGGGAGACGATGTCCTGCTCCAGGACGTCGGGGCGTGCGGCCACCGGCGTCGCCCGGGACAGGTCCAGGGGAGCGGCGGTCCGCCACAGGGCCTCGAACAGGGAGACGAGCGCGTCCAGCAGAGCGCTGGAGTGGACGACCAGGGCGCTCTCCACGGACACCTCGTGCGAGGTCAGGGGGAGCAGGGCGAACTTGGCATCGACCACCGTCAGCTTGGTGGGGACCTCGGCGATCCGGACGACCTCCCCCTTGGCCGTCGCACGCTGCACGTTGGCCAGCATGCTCGGCAGGTCGAAGGCGCTGGGGGTGTAGATGCAACGCACCGTGACGCCCCGGCGCATCGCGGCCTCCTGGGCCACGTTGGGCTGCGAGATGTCGATGGCGAACGGCGGCTTCACCAGCCCGAGCACCTCGTGCTGGGCGGCCTCGTGCAGCTGATAGAAGCGTCGCGCGATCGCCTCGCCACCGGTCACCACCTCGAGGAGCTCCTCCGGACGCTCGGTCGTGTGGATCGCCGCCTCCGCCATCAGGACGCTGGCTGCTGCGCGGCTGGAGGCCACCTCGTCCTGCCGCCGGGCGGCGAGCGCGTCGATCGCCACACCCGGAGGCGTCGCGGTGAGACGCAGCGGGCGGCCGGGCAGTCTGCTGACCAGACCCAGCTCCTCCAGGCTCGGCACCATCCGGCGCAGCGCCTCCGTCGACACCTGGGCGTGCTCGGCCACCCGCGCCAGGGTGGTGGGGCCGGTCCTGAGGAGCGCGCGGTAGGTCGCCTCCTCGGTCCTGGACACCCCGAGGCCTGCGAGCAGGGAGCCCTGGTGCTCTGCGATGCGGTCTCTCCTTGTGGTGGCTAATTGTCGACATGTCAACGTTACGCCACGGCAGAGCGTTGACAGGGCTCACGCGCCCGGGCTACCAATGAGCATCCCCATTCCGATCGAGGAGCCCCCATGCACGATCAGCCTGCCCGCGCGGCGCGGCTACGCCTGCCCAGATCACGACTCGCCTACGGCGTCCTGGCGGTGCCGCTGGCGCTGTCGCCGCTGGCCACCGCGGCGCAGGAGACCGACGACCAGCAGCCGTCCCTGGCCGCGATGACCGACTGGACCGTCGGAGACTCGTCCGCCGCTGGCGCCGCCCCGGAGGGGGAGGACGTCACTCTGATCACCGGCGACACAGTCCACGTCATGACGGGACCTGACGGTCGGCATACCGCCACCGTCACACCGGCCACCGATGGGGGAGAGGCCGGCTTCTGGACCCACGAGCAGGGTGACGACCTCTTTGTCGTGCCGATGAGCGTGTCGGCACTGATCCCCGAGCGCCTCGACCCCGCCCTGTTCAACGTCAGCGACCTCGTGGAGGCCGGCTACACCGACGAGAAGATGGACTCCGTGCCGGTTATCCTCACCTACGAGGAGGAGGCGCCGGTGCCGGCGGCCCGGTCCGTCGCCTCCACGGCCCGGGAGCTGGAGAGCATCAACGGGCTCGCGGTCGCCGTCGACAAGGACACGGACACCGTTGACCTGGCCACCGGGCTCGAGAAGCTCGCGCGAGGCCAGAACGCCCGGTCCGCCGGGCCGGCCGCGCTCGCCGGTCTGGACAAGATCTGGCTGGACGCCCCCGTCGCGGCGACTCTGGAGCACAGCGTCCCGCAGATCGGTGCCCCGACCGCGTGGGACCTGGGGTTTGACGGGACGGGCGTCACCGTCGCGGTGCTCGACAGCGGCATCGATGCCGAGCACCCCGACCTGGCAGGCCAGGTCGTGGCCAGCGAGAACTTCTCCGACGCGGACACCACGGACGACCGCGCCGGTCACGGCACGCACGTCGCGTCCACCATCGCGGGCACCGGTGCCGCCTCGGACGGCCGGTTCGTCGGGGTCGCGCCGGGCGCCAGCCTGATCAACGCCAAGGTGCTCAACGACTACGGCAACGGCTCGACCAGCGGCGTGATCGACGGCATGGAGTGGGCGGCCCAGCAGGGCGCCGACATCGTGAACATGAGCCTGGGGGTCCGTGGCTTCTACACGGACGGGACCGACCCGGGCAGCCTGGCCGTCAACACGATCACCGAGGAGTACGGCACGCTGTTCGTGATCGCGGCCGGGAACGAGGGACCTAGGGACGGGACCGTCACCTCGCCCGGCGCGGCGGACCTCGCCCTGACAGTCGGCGCCGTCGACCGCAACGACGACATCGCCTACTTCTCCAGCCGCGGGCCCCGCTTCGGCGACTCGGCGGTCAAGCCGGAGATCACCGGCCCCGGGGTGGACATCGTGGCCGCCCGGGCGGGCGGCACCAACCCGATGTTCCCGTTCGACGACCACTACACCTACATGTCCGGCACCTCCATGGCCACCCCGCACGTGGTGGGGGCGGCCGCCCTGCTGGCGCAGGCGCGACCCGAGCTGACGGGGCAGGAGCTCAAGGCCGTGCTCGTGGGCACGGCCGTCCCCAACGAGGACCTCCGGGTCCTCGACCAGGGCGCCGGCCGGGTGAACGTGCCGACCGCGCTGACCGGTGAGGCCATCGCCGAGCCGGTGGCCCTGCACCTCGGCAGCTACACCTACCCGCAGGAGCCGGTGCAGGAGGAGCGCACCGTGACCTACCGCAACCTGGGGGAGGAGCCGCTGACCCTGGACCTCGTCGCCTCGGCCCGGAACGTCGAGGGCGAGCCGGCGGGCGGAGCGGTGTCAGTGAGCCCGGCGACCCTGACCGTGCCGGCCGGTGGGACCGCCACGGCGGCCGTGACGCTCGACGTCACCGTGCCCGGCGCGGGCCAGTTCAGCGGCTCGGTCGTGGCGACCTCGGGGTCGGGACAGACCCTCTCCACGCCGATCAGCTACTACAAGGAGCCCGAGCGCTACGACGTGCACATCGAGGGCATCGCCCGCGACGGGCGCCCGGCGCAGGGAGCCTTCCGCGTGCTGGACGTCATCGACGGCAGCGTGTCGGCCTTCCGCAACTGGGGGCAGGACGACACCTCGTGCACCACCGACCCCTGGGACGGCAGCAACTGCATCCGGGTGGAGCCCGGGACCTACTCGGTCTCCGGCGTGGTGCTCACCATGCCCGAGGACCTGCCCTCCACGGCCTACCCCCGACCCAGCGAGGACTTCCTCAACACCTCGCTCGTGGTCGAGCCCGAGGTCACGATCGACGGGCCGACCACGCTGACCCTGGACGCCCGCGACGCCGTCGAGGTGCAGATCGAGACGCCCGGCAACGAGACGCGACCGGTCAACGGCTCCGCCGTGCAGGTGACCTACCACCGGGTGCCGGAGGAGGGCGAGGCCCTGACCCACGGCCTCTTCGTCGGTCCGCGCACCCAGCTGGAGCACACACTGTTCATGCAGCCCACTGAGGCTGTCCAGCACGGCCAGCTGTCGGCATACACCCAGTGGACCCTCGAGGCTCCCGACGTGACCCTCCAGGTGGAGGGGGACGACGCCCTCGCTCTGGAGCCGCACTACTACGACCGCTACTGGTTCAGCGACAACAGCTGGCAGTTCCCGCAGCTCGAGGGGGAGCACTCGCTGCCCGTCGTGGACGTGGGGACCGGGACGGTCGAGGAGGTCGCCGCGGCCGACGTGAGCGGTGCGCTCGCCCTGGTCCGCCGCTCGGACGCCCTCCCGGTGGCCGAGCAGGCCAACAACGCCGCCGAGGCCGGCGCGACGATGGTCGCGGTCTATCACGACGCCCCCGGGTCGGACGCCTACCCGGGTGCCTCCGGCATACGGCTGGACGTGCCCACGGTGCGCCTGTCGCACGCCGAGGGGACCGGTCTGCTGGGCCTGCTGGGCCAGGGTCCGGTCACGGTGACCGCCGCCGGTCAGCCCGCCAGCCCCTACCGCTACAACCTCCGGCTGACCGAGGAGGGCAGCATCCCGGCCGAGCTGGACTACGTCCTGGAGACCGAGGACCTGGCGGCGGTGACCAACGCGTTCCACAGCCAGCTGAGCACCGAGCTCACTTTCACCGAGTCCTGGTTCGCCCAGGCTCCGTGGGAGACCTTCGGCATCACCTTCCCGACGCCGACGGTCGGCGGGCCGCGGGAGCGGGTGGACTACTACATGCCCGAGCCGGGCCTGGCGTACACCCAGCACCTGACGACCCCGGAGGACCGGTACAACTACAACTGGCCGGCCGACCAGCAGGCGAAGGTCCGGCTAGCGACCCAGTCCCGCACCTATGAGGCGGGGGAGCGGGTCGAGCGGTCGTGGCTGGAGGCGCCGCTGCGTCCCGGTGTGTGGCCCGAGGAGTCGATGGTGCGCACCGGTGACGTCCTGGACATCCGCCTGGCGGCCTTCAAGGACGGCCAGGGGAACACCGCCAACGCGACGGGCTCGAACTTCGAGAACGGGTTCGACATCGCGATGAGGGTGTTCGCCGATGGTGAGCAGGTGATCGAGAGCAACTACGCCTACGGTCGCCTCGACATCCCGGCCGACGCCGAGGACTACCGGGTCGAGTACGAGGTGGACAACCTCTCGCCGTGGGCGCAGCTGGCCACGCACACGAAGTCGGCGTGGACCTATCAGTCCGAGCGTCCGGAGGAGGGTGAGGTGCGGGTCGAGCCGCTGCTGACCGTGGACTACGACCTGGACGTGGACCTGCAGAACCGGTTGCTGCCGGCGTCGGAGCGCTCCGGGCCGCTGACCGTGGAGTTCACCGTGGGGCACCAGACCGGTGCGCCCTCGCTGCCGATCCGTTCGGACGCCTCGCTGGAGGTCTCCTATGACGGCGGTGGGTCCTGGCGCGCGGTCGACAACCTGCGCGAGGTGTCCGAGGGGCACTTCGTCGGGGTGCTGCGGGCCGGCGTGCCGAAGAACAACGACGGGACGCTGTCGCTGCGGATGAGTGCCTCGGACTCTGCTGGGAGCACGGTCGAGCAGGAGGTGCTGCGGGCAGCCGGCCTGCCTGAGTGATGTTGTATGCCGCGGGGCTGGGGTTGCAGGTCGACCCCAGCCCCGCGGCTGTGTCTGTCTATAGGAGGTGGCTCGTTAGGCCGAGGCTTCCTCGGTCCCTTCCTGGCTGTGCTGAGAGAAGAACTTCATCGTCAGAGCTGCATGTGCGCCCGCGCCGCCCGACCTGAGCGCGGCCGAGAGCAGGGCCGCTTCTGCGACCTCGGCCCTGGAGGCACCTGCCTTGACCGCGGCAGCCGTGTGGACATCGAGGCAGTAGACACACTGTGTGCTGTGGGCGACCGCCAGGGCGATCAGCTCGCGATACTTGAGCGGAATCGCACCATCCTCGATTCCTACGGTTCCGTCCAGCCGTGCCCAAGCCGCGAACTCGCGAGGTGCTGCCGCTTTGACGTCCGCCAGGTACTGCAGGTCGGTGCTGTCGTGATAGTGGGACATGTAGAAACTCCTCATTCAGGGGCGTGATGTGAAGGTGATCTAGTGAGGAATCCTCGGACAGGAATCCAGGGGTGACGGTCTATCGCACGAGCAACACGACCCTTCCGATGACATCCCTGGAGGCCATCTTCTTGAGTGCTGCCGCGGCATCCTGCAGCTCGAAGCGGTCGCTCACCAGAGGAGAGAGGCGCCCGTCCGTGAAGAAGGGTTCGAGCTTCTCGTGGATCGAGGCGTTCACGCCCTGTCGCCCGAAGGTCAGGTCGCCCCACGCCACGCCGACAGCAGTCAGATTGCGGAGCAGAAGGCGATTGGCGGGGATCTGGGATATCTCTCCGCTCGTGAACCCTAGGACGACGTACCGACCTCCTTGCGCCAGGACACGGAGAGAGTCAACGGAGCGTGCCGAGCCGCCCACAGGATCCAGAACCATCTGGACTCCCTCGGGGAAGGACTCTTTGATCTGGCGACGCCACTCATCGCCGACCCTGAACACGGCGCGGGCTCCGCACGCGCGGGCATATTCGGCCTTGGCCGACGAGGACACGACAGCCAATACTTCGGCGCCGAGCGCACTGGCGAGCTGGACGATTGCCGAACCCAGGCCACCCGCGGCTCCGTGCACCAGGACCCGCTCGCCGGCCGTCAGCCCGCCACGAAGAACGAGGGCGGCGTAGGCGGTGTGGTAGTTGGAGACCATCGCTGCCCCAGCATCATGATCCATGCCGGCCGGCAATGTGTATGTCAAACTCGCGGGGGCGAGAACCTCTTCAGCCCATCCGCCGTGATGACAGTAGGCGGCTACCGCGTCACCCGGCGCCAGGCCGCTCTCCGAGGGGGCAGCTATGACGGTCCCTGAGACCTCGGCCCCAGGGACGAAGGGCAGCTCCGGCTGCTCCTGATATTTCCCCTCGGTATGCAAGAGGTCCGGGTAGGTGACCCCTGCGGCGTGGACTGCGATCCGCACCGGCATCTCGTCTGAGAAGAGTGGAGCCAGTTGAGGAGGACGAGCGGTGTCCACCAGACGCAAAGCCGTCTCCGGCCCTGAATGGTCGACGACATGGATGGCTCTCATATGACTTCCTATGCAACCTGATCAGACGCGCACGGATCGAAGGATGAGTCCAGCGAACCGGTCCACGAGTTCGACCCGCTTGATGGGACCCTCCCTGACCCAGGACCCCACGTGAACGAGCATGCCGAGGAGAGCCTTGAGCTCGATGTGGTCGACACTCCGAAAGTGACCCTCTTTCACTGCGCGGCCAAAGAGATCTGCCCACACTGTTTCGTATTCATCGCGCATCGACCTGATCGTGAGTCGACGTTCCTGCGTCAACGACTCCAACTCCCGTTGAATCACCAACACGCTATCGCGATGGGTGAAGATCTCGCCAAGGACTGAATCCACCAGGAGTGCGACCGTGTCTTCCGCAGAGTCCCCGCGCGCCGCAATCTCCTTTGCCTCCCGAAGTTGCCGCTCGGTGCTCGACAGGCAGATCTCGAACAGGATTTCATCTTTCGAGGAGAAGTGGTAATAGAGGGTTCCCCGGCTACAACCAACGGCTGCCTGAACGTCTGTCATGGACGCCGCGTGGTACCCGCGAGCGGCGAATATATGAGCAGCCGCCATGAGGATGCTTCTTCGGGTGCGGGCTGCCACGTTGTTCCTACCAGCCGAGATGGTTTCCTGATCTGGTGCTGAACTCACATGGTCTCCCTGTCGTTGGCCCGGCCGCTTGGCCCCTGCGGGCCGAAGGACCGAACGAGGTTCTTGTCGACCTTCTCATTGGCGGTCTTTGGTAGTTTCGCCACGAAATCGATATAGCGCGGCACCATGAACGATGGTAACTGCTCCTCGAGGAACCGCCACAGATCGAGAGGAGAGGGTCTTGCCTCAGTGGACGAGACTACGACCGCCATGACGTCGTCCTCACCGACAGGCGACGGGACGGCAACAACGGCGCACTCCTCGATCGACTCGTGCTTATTCAGAACCGACTCAACCTCATAAGAGCTGATGTTCTCGCCGCGTCGTCGGATGGCGTCACCCTTGCGGTCCATGAAATAGAGCGCACCTTCGGGATCCATCTTGCCGAAGTCGCCGCTGTGGTACCAGAGGTTCCGCCATGCTGCGGCCGTGGCGTCATCGCGGTTCCAGTATCCGCGTGACATAACGTTCGGAAGTTTCGGTCGAATGAGGATCTCGCCAACCTCGCCGTATGGCACTTCGTTATCGTTCTCGTCCGCAATGAGCACGTCGAACAGTGAGTCGTTCACGAAGCCACATGATCCCGGGCGGCGCTCACGTCCGAGCGTGAAGGCGACCATTCCATTCTCGGTCGCTCCGTATGCCTCAAAGACCTCGACTCCAAACCTCTTTTCGAACTCAGGGCTCCGGTCTTGGTTGCCGTTGTAGAAGGCGCGACCTGTGTGATCCTTGTCGTTCTCAGACGGTTCCCGGGCGAGGAGGATTTGCAGGATGCTGTGGATGCCGAGGCACACCGTGGCTTTGAATCGTCGGACATCATCCCAGTACGCCGATGCACTGAACCTGTCACGCACCACGATCGGGATACCCATCACAGCGGCCGGAACGATGCCCAGGGAGTGGCCGATCGTGTGAAACAGCGGCAGCGGACAGTAGATGACGTCGTCGGCAGACAACCCCACACACCGCATCCATTCGTGCGCGTATGCAAGCGTTTGTGAATGCGGGACCATCACTCCCTTACTCGGCCCCGTCGTCCCTGACGTGTACATGATGGCCTGCAGGTCAGTTTCCTTGATCTCCACTGGCGACACGTCTGACGGCTGCTCGCTGCGCTCGGCATGATGGAAGCTCACAGTGCTCAGAGTGTGGTGAGCAGAGAGTTCGTCATCGGTGGTCAGGACCATTCCGAGTCCTAGGGCGTGGTGGTGCGTGGCCATTTCTGCCGCTAGGGGACCGCCGGTCACCATCAACGAGACAGTCGCATCTTCGACCTGTCGTCTCAACAGGTCGCCCTTGAGTTCCGTGTTGAAGGGCACCAGGACGGCACCGATTCGGGCACACGCGAAGATGGTCACCACGAACTCACGGGAGTTGCGCAGATAGAGCCCCACCCGGTCACCGTGGCCCAGCCCTCGCTGCAGCATGTAGGTGCTGAGTCCCACGGCCGCAGCATGGATGTCTCCGAACGTGTGCGTTCCCTCATCGCTCACGACGAACGGGGCGCCTGGGTCTCGGTCCACGCTCTCGGTGAACGCGTCGAAGAGAGTCGTGCGGCTGCCCGGCGGTGTCCGACGCAGCGCACCTTCGGACGGGCCCGGCAGAGTCACAGCCTGGCCCCTCGCATGGCCGCAACGACTTCAGATCCTCGGTAGGGGTGCCCGTCAGCGGCCAACTTGTTCCGACCCAGCGTGAAGTCGCGCTTCATCATTCCCACCACCTGCGGGTCCAGCTGCACAAACGACTCGAGCTGTTGGGCGGTGGACTCATCCAGGGTGTCGGGCTGGACGAGCCGGTGAGCCATCCCCGTGCGCAGCGCCCACTGTGCGTCAAGTTGGGCACCGGTGAGGCCCAACTGGCGTGCAGCGCTCAGGCCGATCTCAGTGATCAGGGCTGTCATGCCACCCCAGAGGACGGGGACCCCGAGGCGCACCTCAGGCAGGCAGAAGACCGAGTCGGTGGTCGCGATTCGGTAATCGCACGCTGCTGCCAGGAAGACGCCTCCACCGAACGCAGCCCCCTGGACGCTGGCCACGGTGAACTTAGGGCTCGCCTGCATGGCCTCGACCAGAGCCGAGCCCTTCTCGTCCACCGCGAGGATGTCCTCCGCCGACTCCACGGTCTGCTTGCGGTCCCAACCAGCGCAGAACACTCGACCTTCACCCCTGAGCAGGATGACCCGAACCTCCTTCGAGGCGCTGGCCGATGCGTATGTCTCCGTGAGGGCGTCGATCATGTCCCAGCTCAATGCGTTACGCACGTCTGGCCTGTTGAGGGTGATGGTCAAGAGCCCGTTGTCCTGCATGGTCTTGATCACTGCGTTGCTCATTGACTTTCCTTCTCTCCAAGGGCCTCTTGCGGGTGAGTGAAGAGAAAGCCCCTTTCGGTGTAGTCGTTGACGGTGTGCGTGTCGTAGGAGAGCTCCGCCAAGATCTCGCGGGTGTTCTCCCCGACGAAGGGGGCCGGTTGCACCTGCGGCCTGGCAGCGAAGCGGAACCGGGGGGCCGCCTCGGGGGCAACGGCTTGCCCCACCTTCCCGAAGAGCTTGCGGTGCAACGAGTGGGCGCTCGTTGGGACTTCTGCCAGGGACAGCACCGGTGTCACGCACACATCCGCGTCACCGAGTAGCGTCATCCAGTCTGCCCTTGAGCGTTGGCGGAACAACTCGGCCAGATCCTGACATGCCTCAGTCCATTCAGCCTGGCGCTGCAACGTTGGGGCCAGGTGGGTCATGCCCAGGAGGCCGAGCAGGGGGAGGGCGAACTTCTCCTCGATCGCCCCGACTGCTAGCCACTGGCCGTCGGCGCACTCGTAGACGTTGTACAGCGGATAGCCACCGTCCAAGAGGTTGGTCGCCCGCTCCTCCCGCCACTGCCCGCGAGATGACTCGTCGTGCTGTTGCGTCGCGAGATACCCAATCCCATCCAGCATGGCGGCGTCAATGAACTCGCCCTGGCCGGTCTCCCTCGCTCGGTAGAGCGCCGCGACCACCCCTAACGCCGTGGTGAGGCCACCCCCCGCGTAGTCTCCGAGCAGGTTGAGGGGCACGGTCGGCTCGTCCCTGCCGATCGCGTCAAGGACTCCGGCGGCCGCGATGAAGTTGATGTCATGACCTGCTTTGGACGACTCGGGGCCGGTCTGGCCCCAACCGGTGATGCTCGCGTAGACCAGTCGTGCGTTGCTCTCCCAACAGATCTCGGGGGACAGCCCCAGCCGCTGCATCGTGCCTGGCCGGTAGCCCTCCATGACCACGTCGGCCTGGCGGATGAGGTCCAGGGCCAGCCGCACTCCATCCGGGTGCTTCAGGTCGACGGCGATGGATCGACGTCCACGGTCCATGGCCTGGACCGGCGGCACATGGCCATCAGTAGGAGGTCTGTCGATGCGAATGATGTCGGCGCCGAGGTCGGCGAGCGCCATCCCCGCGAACTGGATCGGACCGATTCCTGAGAACTCGACGACCTTGACGCCGCAGAGAGGTGCCCGACCGTGCGGGGACTTTTCCATTCTCATGCTCCATTCATCCGTACATCGCATAGGGCAACCAGGTCACCAGGAATGGGCAGAGGATCAGCACTGCGATCACGACAGCGTCCATCAGCCCCAGTCTCCACACCGTTCGGAAGACGCCCTCGGGTGTAAGCCCTTCATGGGTGCCTGCCACGACGAAGACGTTGAGCCCGACCGGTGGGGTGATGAGCCCGATCTCGATCGCCTTGACCACCAGGATCGCGAACCAGATTCCGTCCACACCCAGTTCCATCAGCATGGGGTACGTCAGGGGGATGGTGATGACAAGGATGGACAAGGAGTCAAGGAAGCAGCCGAGAACGATCATGAACAGGAGCACGAGGACCACAACGAGGATCGGGTGCATCCCAGCATTAGCCACCTGGGCGGCGACCTTGATCGGGATGCCGCTCGAGACGAGGAAGTAGGCGAAAACGCTGCCTCCGACAAGGAGCAGGAAGATCATGCTGCTGAGAGAAGCCGTCTCGCTGAGCGCTTCTCGGAAGGAGGCGAACATCTGACGGGGGCGACGCCTCAACCTCACGGCCATCACCAGGACTGCCACAAACGCCGCGATCGCACCAGACTCGGTTGCCGTGAACAACCCGGTGTAGAGACCGACAATGATGATTCCCAACAGGGCGAGCACATACAGAGTGCCGACATAGTTCTCCCTGCGGACTGGCATGCCGACGGCAGGGCGACCGGTGCCCTCTCGTGGTGACCCAGCCGTCGCTGGTGTCGAACCGACCGCAGCCGGTGTCGCCTGCGCAGAAACTGATGTCGCGGCGCCGGGACCACCGCTGTGCTGAACAACCTTCTGCGGGACCGGCGACGAGGTTCCTTCTGTCTCCATCAGGTGGCCGCCACGGTGCATGAGCAGGATGCCGATGGAGTAGAAGACGATGGAGACGATGCCTGGAATGACGCCGGCCATCAGGAGCTGGCCGATGGACTCGCCCGTCAGGATGCCGTACACCACCAAGATCACGCTCGGTGGGATCAGGACTCCCAGGGTTCCCCCGACGGCGACGATGGAGGCTGCAGCGTTGGGCTTGTAGCCGTGGTCTGTCATCTCCTTGATCGCAATGCGACCGATCGTCGCGACGGTCGCGACACTGGAGCCTGTCACCGCAGCGAAACCACCACAGGCGAGAATGGTCGCGATTCCCAACCCGCCAGGCAGCTTCTTGGTGGCTTGCTGGGCAACGGCGTACACATCGCCTGCTAGGCCGGCCTTGCTGGCCACGATTCCCATGAGGACGAACATGGGGATGATGAAAAGGCTGTAAGACGCCGTGGCGGAGTAGGGGAGCGACCCGAGGGAAGAGAGAGATATATCCGACCCGCGCAGCAGGTACACACCCACGGCCCCGGCCGCGAGGAGCGCTAGCCAGATGGGTCTTTCAGCCAGGATGAGCGCGACCAGGAGCAAGACGCCCAGCAGGACAACGACACTTGGTTCGAGGAATGTCATGACGTCTTCCGATCAGTAGCCAGCTTCGGCGGTCAAGTCCGAGGCGGCGGACGGCGTGTTCCCACGAACCTCGGAGATGTAAGACCTCAAGAACTGCAGGAAATAGAGCACCAGTCCGAGCAGCAGGATGATGCGGACGGGCCAGATGGTCACATGCACCAAACCGAACCTGAACTCCGATTGCTGGAAGGAGTCCACTGCTCGGATTCCTGTGGCATAGAGGAGGGCCAGGAGCGTCACCACACACAGCGCCCCGCCGGCCACACGAAGCCACTGCGCATGTCGTGGGTTCAGACGCGAGGTCAGGACGCTCGTCCTGACGTTCATGCCCGTTCTCTCTGACTGGGCAACCCCTAGGTAGACCGACGCCACCAGGAAGACCTCGGTGTACTCGAGGGTTCCCGGAATGCCTGCCCCGGTGCTCTTCCTGAAGGCCACGTCCGCGACCGTCATGAGCATGAGGACGAGGATCGAGGCCCCGGCCAGCCAGGCGGCGTAACGACTGACGTTGTCCAAGAGCTTGGTGAGCACGTGCGCCTCACTCAGACCGAGCAGCGCAGAGTTGCTCTCCGGGCGTGTAGTCAGCCGTCCCGGCGAGTGACCGTGCCGTCTCCGTGTAGGCCTTCTCGATCTGCGCGATGCTCTGCTCGGATGCGCCAGAACGCTTCGCGTTGTCTCGCCAGATCTGCATCGGGGCATCTCCGACCGCCTCGACGACGGCCGCCTTCTCTGCGTCGTCAGACGGCAGGATCACCACGCCACCCCCTGCTTCGAGCAACGCATCGCACGCCTCCTCTTCGCCGGCGGCGAGCATCGTGGGCAGCTCTTCGTAATAGGCTTCGGTTGCCTTCTCAAAGGCGTCCTGCACCTCGGGAGGCAGGTCGTTCCACCTGTTCTCGCCCATGATGACGCCCAAGCTGCTGCCGTAGTTTCCGAATGGCAGGTAATGCATCCAGGGCGCGACCTCTTCATATCCCTGTCCGATGACGGATTCGATAGACGTCCCGCCAATGCCGCCGATGACCCCTCGCTCGACGCTCTCGTAGATCTCCTCTGCCGCAAGGCTCACCGGTGAGGCACCCAGAGACTCGACTGCGGCAGACGCCGCGCCGATCACACGGATCTGCTTTCCTTCGAGCTCGGAGACAGAGGCCACCTTCTCGGGCATGGCGACGTTGGAGAGGTTCGCGACACCGTTCATGAACAGGATGTGGATGCCGGCATTTGCGGTCTCCTGCTGGAGCGCTTCGTTGCTCTCATAGAGGTCTCGCCACGCCAAGGCGTTGCCAACACTGTCCGTGTCAGTGACCGGCACGAACCCGATGTCCAGCAGGGGCAGGGTGCCCGGGTCATAAGCAGAGGCGAAGTACGCCATATCGGCGCGCCCGTCCGCTACGCCCGTCACGGTCTCCGTGGAGCTCAGGAGCGCTCCCGCGTAGTAGGTGTCCCACTGGACACGCCCGTCAGTCAGTTCGGTGACCTTGTCCATGTACCACTGGGCCTGTTGGTTCACCGCCGTATCCGGCGCGAGGGCACTCGAAAAGGTCAGCGTGAGTTCGTCACCCTCGCCTGAACCGGCGGAGGAACCTCCACACGCGGTTGCGACGAGGGCCACGCCCGTCAGGGCCGCGCCGAGCGCGTACGGCCGACGGCGGGAGGCCTGGATGCGGTTGCGCCTGGTGTTCATGAGAACTCCCTTGTTCTGAGATGGACTGACTGACTAGTCAGTCAGTCTGTACGGTAGCAACCGCAACGTCCCTTGACAAGAGCTTCTTTGTGGCGGTCCGAGTGCGCCCTCCCTGTCCATCCGTTCGGACGCCTCGCTGGAGGTGACTCATGGCGGCTGTGAGTCCCGGAGAGCGGGCGACAACCTGCGGTGCTCGGGTGGCACTTCGTCGGGGTGCGGCGGGCTGGCGTGCCGATGACGGGACGTTCCTGCCGCTTGTGGGATCCCTGCAAGGAGGCCACTGTTGATGAGTGAGGGCGGTTCAGTTCCGCCCAGCCGGCCCGCTGGACCGACGTTCGCCGACGTCGCCGCTGCAGACAAGGGACCATCGCGCAATGGAAGACGCGGGCTGACCTTCATCGCCTTCGCCGTAGGCATGACACGGTCCTACGGGCCTGACTCGCGCAGCGCCGAGGCGCCCGTGGCGCGGATGACCGCCACGGCCTTCGCGGCGCTCGCCGGGGTGGCTGCTGCAGCGTTCGCGACCGTCTCGCTCAGCATCGGATTTGGTCGAATCTTCGGCGACCCGGGGATCGAACAGGGGCGGGACCTCTTCCCCCAGCTGGGATACGTGATGCTCTTCGTGCCCGGCGCGGTCTGCGCGGGGCTCACCATTTTTCTCCTGGCTCGAGGGGCGGCGCGGATCCGGCAGCTGCCTCGATGGATGTGCGCTGCCGGGTACCTCGTCGGCCCGGCGCAGCTGTTCAGCTTCTACACGCTGCCCCTGCTTCTCGTGCCGCTCTGGGTGCTGGGGGCGAGTCTGACCCTTCGTCAGGCGCCCGCGGGCACGGAGTGTTGACGATGCTCAACGCGTTTCACTCCGCGTGGGCACGTGGCCTCACGCTCGCAGTCCCAGCCGGTACCACCGCGGGAGGGTCGTGTTCAGGGGCCATCCCAGGCCGGCGGCCTCGGTTGTGAGTCCCTGGAAGCATCCGATGTCGAGGAAGAAGTCGAACCTGCCCCCTGGCATCTCTTCTGAAAGTTGGGTGACGTCTCCCACGACGTAGGCAGCTCCGTGGGAGATGCCACGCCTAGCGGCCTGGATGGCAGCCGGAACGTAGTCGATGCCGACGGCGTGCCAGCCGCGTTTTGCCAGTTCACGTGTGTACAGGCCCCGCCCGCAGCCGAGGTCGAGCGCTCTGCCCAGGGGCCTCGTGCGGGGGAGCTCCTCCCGGTCGAGCACGGCTGAGATGCTCGGCTCGGCGATCTGTCGATATCGCTCCCATGGCCGGACCGCGAAGCGGTACAGGCGGTGGTAGTTCGTCATGCCAAACCTCGTCGTTCGACTGACTGACAGACTACGTGCGCCGGTCAGTGAAGCGGACTCCAGGAGTGAGTCGTATGCCGCGGGGCTGGGGTTGCAGGTCAACCCCGGCCCCGCGGCATACCCAGGTCTGACCGCTCCTTCTTGGCAAGCGGATCTCCGGCTCACCCTGTGAGGCACTGGTCTTCACTGAGCTCCGGTCATGCGGACGTGCGGGCGGCGTCGAGGCGCACGCAGGCGGCCCTATGGTCGGCTGACACGTGCTCCAGGGATGGCACGGTGGTGGCGCATTCGTCGGTGGCCAGCCAACACCGGGATCGGAACGCGCACCCGCTGGGAGGGTCGGTGGGACTGGGCACGTCGCCGCTGAGCCGGATCCGCTCGCGAGTGCTCCGCTCGCGGGGGTCGGTGACGGGGACCGAGGACAGGAGGGCCTGGGTGTAGGGGTGCCGCGGGTGGGTGAACACCTCGGCAGTGGGGCCCTCCTCGACGATGCGCCCGAGGTACATCACGGCGACGCGGTCGGCGATGCCTCGGACGACGGCTAAGTCGTGGGAGATGAACAGGTAGGCCAGCCCGAGTTCCCGCTGCAGGTGCTGCAGGAGGTCGAGGATCTGGGCCTGGACAGAGACGTCTAGGGCGGAGACGGGCTCGTCGCAGACCAGGATGCGTGGCGACACCGCCAGCGCGCGGGCGATGCACACCCGCTGGCGCTGTCCACCGGAGAACTCGTGGGGGTACCGGTGGCGGTGGGAGGCGTCGAGCCCCACCAGCTCGAGCAGCTCGACGACCTTGGCCTCGCGCTCGCCCCGCCGGACAAGACCGCCGTGGATCTCCAGTGGCTCGCGCAGCGACTGGCCGATGGTCAGCCGGGGGTTGAGCGCAGCGTACGGGTCCTGCAGGACGATCTGCACGTTCCGTCGGAACTCCCGCAGCTGACGGCCGCGGAGTGAGGAGACGTCCTGCTCCTCCAGCCTCATGCTGCCGGCGGTGGGACGGTCAAGCAGCGTGATCAGGGAGGCCAGGGTGCTCTTGCCGCAGCCACTTTCGCCGACGAGGGCAAGACACTCACCGGACCGCAGCTGCAGGTCCACGTCCTGGACCGCCTTCACCGTGCCCACGGTGCGACCGAGCCCGTCACGAACCGGGAAGTGGCGGGTGAGACCTCGGCCCGTCAGGGCGTCCTCGCCGGGACGGAGCGTGTCCGGGCGGGTCTGCATGAGATCAGTCATCGTCGGCTCCTTCGACATGGCAGGCCACCTGCTGCCCGCCCCCGACTGGGAGGAGGGCGGGGCGGACCTGGTGGCACTCGGGCACCGCGACAGGGCAGCGCTCTTGGAAGGCGCACCCGGTGGGCAGGTCGGCCGGGTCCGGTAGCGAACCGGCGATCGGCTGGTCGCGCCGGGCATGCGACACGGAGGGGGCCGTCTGCAGCAGGCCGCGGGTGTAGGGGTGCCGTGGGCGCACAAGGACCTGCTCGACCGTGCCCGCCTCGACGACCGAGCCGGCATACATCACGACGACCCGGTCGGCGATCTCTGCGGCAACACCGACGTCATGAGTGATGAAGAGCAGGCCCATGCCCTCCTCGCGAACCAACCCCAGCAGCAGGTCCAGGATCCCGGCCTGCACAGTCACATCGAGCGCGGTGGTCGGCTCGTCAGCGATGAGCACCTGGGGATGCAGCGCGAGCGCCATCGCGATGACGATCCGCTGTCGCATGCCACCGGAGAGCTGGTGCGGGTAGGCGCGGAACCGTCGGTCAGGGTCGGGGATCGCGACCTTGCGCATGAGCTGGATCGTCTCCTGTCGCGCCCTGCGCGTGGAGAGCTTCCCGTGAACCTGGAACATCTCGGCGATCTGGGCACCGACCGTGTGGACCGGGTTGAGCGCGCTGAGGGAGTCCTGGAAGACCATGCTGATGCGGCGCCCACGGGCTGCCTCGATCGCGCGCCCTGGTGGGAGGAGCTCAGTTCCGTCGAGCGTGATGCTGCCGGAGGCGATGTGGGCGTTGGGCTCGAGGAGCCCCATGGTCGCCCGGGCCGTGACCGACTTGCCTGATCCGGACTCACCCAGGACGACAACGCACTCGCCGGGAGCGACGTCCAGCTCGACGTTCGAGGCTGCGTGCACGACGGACCCCGACGGAGTGCGGAACTGCACCGACAGGTCACGGATGGAGACGCCGCGGCCCCGGGGCTTCGGTGCGTGAAGGTCCATGTCAGTGTGCCTTCGGGTCGACCGCGTCGCGCACTGCGTCGCCCAGCAGGACGAAGGCCAGCACCGTGACGGAGAGGAAGATGGAGGGATACAGCAGCAGGTGGGACGCGCTGTTGAAGTAGCTCTGGGCGGTGTTGAGCTGCACACCCCAGGAGATCGTCGGTGGTTGCAGTCCGACCCCTAGGAAGGTCAGTGACGCCTCGCCGGCGATGATGCCGGCGACCGACAGGCTGGCGAGCACCAGCACAGGCGCGAAGGCGTTCGGCAGGATGTGCCGCCGCAGGATGCGCAGGTCGCTGGCGCCCAGCGCCCTGGCTGCGCGCACGTACTCCGCGTTCTTGGCGACGATGACAGACGAGCGCATCACTCTGGTCATCGTCGGCCACGAGAAGGCCGCGAGCGCGGCGCACACCGTCCAGATGTTGCGCACACCCACCGCAGTGAGGATCACGATCGCCGCCACGATGAAGGGGAACCCGTAGAACACGTCGATCACCCGCCCCAGAACGGAGTCGACCACGCCGCCGTAGTAGCCGGCGATCGAACCCACTGCCACGGCGACCAGGACGGAGATCAGTGTGACGGCGATGCCGATGGTGATCGAGGGGCGGGCGCCATAGACGACCTGCGCGTAGAGGTCGCACCCCTGAATGTCGAAGCCAAAGGGGTGGCCTGGCGCCGCGCCGGAACCGCTGCGTGCGAGGTCGCAGGCGCGAGGGTCACCGTGCCCGAAGATGCCGGCGAAGGGAGCCGGCGCGACTGCCATGAGGACGAGGAGAGAGAGGGCCGTGGCGGAGATGACGAATCGGGGTCGCCGTAGCAGCTTCCGCAGGACGCCGCGTGGGCGTCCGGTGGTCTCGATGCTGACTTCGGCGGCGGTGGCACTAGACATGACGAGTCCTTGGGTCGAGCAGACCGTAGAGCAGATCGACGACGAGGTTGACGATGATGAAGATGGCTACCAGGAGGGTGGAGATGCCGACCACGACCGGGCCGTTCTGCTGCTGGATGGCCTGGAAGATCTCGTAACCGAGCCCGGGCAGGTTGAAGATCCCCTCGATGATGACCGCGCCGCCGAGGAGGAAACCGAGGTCGATACCGAGGTAGGTCACGACAGGCACGAGCGAGTTGCGCAGCACGTGGTGTCGGATGATCCGGCGACGCGGTATCCCCTTGGCGACTGCTGTCCGGACGTAGTCGGCCTGGAGGTTCTCGATCAAACTTGTTCGCGTCAGGCGGGCGGTGGTGGCTAGACCCAGGAGACCCAGGATGGTTGCCGGGAGCAGGTAGGAGGTCGGCCACCCCTGGGACGTGCCTGCAACCGGGAACCAACCGAGGTTGACACCGAGCACGATCTGCGCGGTGTAGCCGAGCACGAAGATCGGGACCGCGAACACGAGCGTGGTCACGATGGCCACCAGGGCATCGGGCAGCCGGCCCTGCCGCAGACCCGCCCAGATGCCGAGCGGGATGCCCACGACGATCTCGATCAGCCACGCGGTGATGGCCAGGCGGACCGTCGTGGGCCAGCTGGAGGCGATGATGTCGGACACGGCCCGTCCACTGAAGTCCTGGCCGAAGTCCCCTTGCAACAGCCCACCCATGTACTTCAGGTACTGCAGCCACAGGGGGTCGTTGAGGTTGTAGCGCTCGCGCAGGGCGGCAGCGACCGGCTCAGGGATCGTCCGCTGACCGCCGGCCATGGCCTGAATCGGATCGCCCGGGAGAGCAAATACCAGCGCGAAGATAAGGATGGTGGCGCCCAAGAGCACAGGCACCATCTGCAGCAGGCGCCGCAGGGCGTACTGGATCATCGCTCCTCTTCCAGGTGGGTGGGCGCGGTGGGGCCGGTGGTCCCACCGCGCCCATGTCGCGCTTAGTTCGTGACCTGGACCGTGGTCAGGTCACCCAGGCCGGCGAGGCCGACGGGGACATCGGCCAGCCGCTCCGACCAGGCCGCGGTGTAGAGGCCGTGGTAGACGGGCATGATCGGCATGTCTTCCCACAGCAGCCGCTCAGCCTCCTGGTAGATGGCCTGGCTCTGCTCGAAGTCCAGTCCGTCGGCCTTCTCCATCAGAGCGTTGAACTCGTCGTTGGCGTAGTCGTTGTCGTTTGAGGTGCCGGTCGCGGAGACCACGGGCTCGAGGAATGCTGCGACGTGGGGGAAGAACGCGCCCCAGTAGGCGAGGTAGGGACCACCCGTCTCGTGACCGGCGACGGCCTCAGCGAACTGTGCCCACGGCTGCACCTGGAAGGTGATCTCCTCAATGCCCAGGTTGGTGCGCAGCTGGTTGGCGATCGCCTGGAGCAGTTGGTCGGTGGCCGGGTCCTGGTAGGCCCAGAGAACGAGGTCACCCTCCCAGCCGCCGGCCTCCTCGAGCAGCGCCTTCGCGCCCTCGGGGTCGTAAACGCAGGCGGCGCAGGCGTCCTGTTGGTTGCCCGCCGCGGACTCCGGTGCGATGCTCGTCGCCGGCACGCCGGCGTCCCGCAGTATCGAGGAGGTGAGGGTCTCCCTGTCGATCGCCATCGAGAACGCCTTGCGGACACGGGCGTCGGAGAACTGGTCCTCCCAGAGCGGGAAGCCGAAGTAGTTCAGGTTGGGGATGGACGAGGCTGCTGTCCGACCCTCCAGCCGCTGGTTGGCGTCGCCGAGCCGGTCGCCCGGCACCGGGTAGACCACGTCCACGTTCCCTGCGAGCAAGTCGTTGTATGCGGTGCCCATGTCGGTGTAGGGCACGAAGGTAATGCCCTGTGCCAGAGCGGGTTCGCCCCCGTAGTTGTCGTAGCGTACGAGCTCGAGCGGCTGGTTGACCGCATAGTCGCCCTTGATCGCGTAGGGACCGTTTCCGATAGGTGCCTTGTCGAAGGCCTCGGGGTCCTCGAAGGCCTCCTCCGGCAGCGGCGCGAAGGCCCAGTTGGTCGTGAGATAGGGGAACAGGCCGTATGGCTTGCTCAGGGTGACCTCTAGCGTGTCCTCGTCGACTACCTGGACGCCGGACAACGTGTCGGTGGTGGCCGTGCCCTCAGAGGGGTTGAGTTCGTCGTAGCCCTCGATCATCGCAAAGGCGTTGTTCTGCACGTAGGCGTTTGCGCCCAGGGCTGCGGCGTTCCACGCGTCGGCGTAGTTCTGGGCGGTGACCGGTTCGCCGTTGTGGAAGGTCCATCCCTCCTGCAGCTCGATGGTCCAGGTCTGCTGGTCCTCGGAGGTGACGGACTTGGCAGCGTGCGGCTCGAACTCGCCCGTCTGGTCGTTGATGGCCAGCGGCGGCGCGAAGAGCAGCATCATCTCCTTGGCGGCCCAGGAGTTGCCTGGGGTCAGGTGCTGGGGGTCACTGCTCGCCACGGAGAAGGTGCCGCCCTCGGCGGCGGGCTCGGCAGCGCCCTCGTCGCTGCAGGCGGCGAGAAGCAGTGTGGCGGTCGCGGCGAGAGCCAGGGCAGCCCGGGTGCGGCGGGTCGACGTTGTCATGCGGATTCCTCTGGAGAAGTGGGACGGGTGGGGGTTGGCTGGAAGCCGAGCGAACTGGCGGCGAAGGTAAGGACCGCGGTGCGCTCGTCGATCTGCTCGGAGAGCGAGCGGCCCGTGAAGTGGCCGGCATCGCGCGAGACACGTAGGAGGACCGGGTCGTCGCCGCCCTGAGCGTGGCGGAGCCGCTCGAAGAAGGCGTAGCTGTGCGGTCCGGGTGGGACGCGGTCATCCCTGTCCGCGGTGAGGAGGAGGGTGGCAGGGTAGGCCTCACCGTCACGCAGCGAGTGCAGCGGCGAGCACTGCTCCAGGTCCGCGCGCTGCTCCGGGATCTCGAGGTCGCCGAACTCCTGGACCCACCCGTGCCCTGCGGTGAAGAGGTGGAAGCGCAAGAGGTCGAGAACAGCGACTTCCGGCACGACCCCGGCGAAGAGGTCAGGACGCTGCGTCATAGCCGCCGCAACCATGAGGCCGCCGTTGGACATGCCGTTGGTGACGACGCCTCGTGGGCCGCACCAGCCGTGCTCCGAGAACCACGACGCGCAGGCGACCAGGTCGTCGACACCGCGCTGCTTGTGGGGCGTGGTCGCCGAGAGGTGCCAGTGCGAGCCGAGCTCGCCGCCCCCGCGGATGCCGGCCAGGGCCAGGACGCCTCCTGCCTCGACCCAGGCCCGTTGCCAAGGCTGGTAACCGCTGGCCAGGAAGTGTTGGCCGTAGCCGCCGTAGGTGAGGAGCAGGACCGCCGCCGAGCCGTCCGCCGTCGTTGAAGCCTGACGGAAGATGCGCAGTGGCACCCTTGTGCCATCGGCGCTGGTGGCCCACACCAACTCGGTGACCACGGGCACCGTCGTCTCGCTGCCCCACCGTAGGAGCTCCGTGGTGGTGCCGGACTCCGCATCGTGGACAAGCACGGCCTGGGGGCCGAGGGGGAGTTGGATGTGCACGAGCATCCGGTGGTCGCCGGGGATCGTCTCCTCGACAGACGTGATGAAGGCTCCGGTGGGCATCTCCACCCGGGTGGTGGTGCCGCCGGGCAGGTCGTGGCTCTCCAGGGCACTCTCTTCGAGACCGTGCCGCACAGTGAAGAGGCGGGACCCGACCAGGCGAGTGTCGTTGGCCTCCAGTGGCGTTGATGCCTCCGGCACCACTGTGCGGCGGACCCCGGTGGCCAGGCAAACAGCCTCTACCGCGCCGTCCGGTGCCTCGACGCTGGTTGCGACGAGGAGCTCGTCGCCGTGCAGTCCGACGACGGTAGTCGGTCCCTCCCCATCGATCACCGTGCTCCATGCGCCGGAGTCAGGATCACGGACGTGAATCCGCGCAGGGGCGATCCCGACAGCCTCCTCGACCACGAGGCGGCGCCCGCCGTCGAATGCTCTGGGGAACATCCAGGTGGCGGTATCGCGCGAGAGCAGTACCTGATCCTCGTCCTGGGGCGTGGTGAGGGTGTGCAGACGGATGCTGGTGCCGCCGTTCGGCGCGAGGAGCTCCTGACCGGCGGGCGGTGCCGGGAACTGTAGGTAGGCGCACGTACCCGTCCCGGTCCAGGCCAGAGTCGTGGCCTTCAAACCGGTGAGAACCTCGGGTAGCGCCTCACGGGTGGTGAGGTCGAGGAAGTGGACGGTAGCCCAGTCGGCACCACCGACGATGGTCGACCAAACCAGCACGGTGCCGCTGGGATTGAGCTGAATCGATGTGATCGCCACGGAACCGTCCGGCGATAGGAGGGAGGCGTCGATGAGCCGCTCACTGCCCGCCCCGGTCACGACAAAGACCGAGGCCTGTGCCTCTCCGGACGGCCGGCGGAGCTCGTAGCGGTGCTCGCCGAAGGCCAGTACGGCCAGGACAGCATCCTCGGACAGCAGGGAGGTGAGCTCACGACGGAACCAGGGCTCAGAGGGTTGCTCGGATAACCACCGACGCGCCGCGGCATCGACAGGCTCCATCCAGGCAACGACCTCAGGCCTCGTGTGGTCGTCGAAGACGTCGACGCCCGTGAGCTCATCGACGGTCGCCGTAGCGGGGTCTAGGGACATGCAAGGGACTTAACCATCTACGGAGGTTTCGGTCAATACCGAAATGTGTAAGGATTCGGCATGCTCGAGTGTCGACTGCGCCGGAACAGGAGAAGATGACCACATGAGCGTCAACGAGGACACAGACAGAGGCACGGGCGAGGGCGCAGGTGATCCGCGGGCTGAGTTCGTCGACGCTATGGGATTGCTCGTTGAGGAAGCAGGGTGGCTGCCGAGAATGAGTGGGCGGGTGCTTGCCTGGCTGCTCGTGGCGGGCGAGCCCCAGACCCAGGCAGATATCGGACGCCGGGTGAACGCGAGCGCGGCCACCATGTCGACGGTGACCCGCAGCCTCCTGGACAAGCGCCTGATCCGGCGGGTGGCTCGGCAGGGCCAACACGCGACATACCTCATGGTGCGTGAGGACGCCTGGCTCCTGATGGAAGAAGACGGGCTGCGCACCGTCCGTCGTTACCGGGAGCTGGCGGAGGGTGTGGAACACGCAGTTCCGGACGTCGGCCCCAAGGCGACCCTGCACATCCAGTTGATGAAGGAGTTCTTCACCCTGACCGAAGAACGCATCGTCGAGCAGATCCGTCAGGTCGAAGAACTGCATGAGCGCTTGCTGCGGGAACCACCAGAACGGACTGCGCCGTAGCCAAGAGAGAACCGGCGCGCACATCCATTCGCATCGGGTTCTGAAAAGTTTCGGGTACTCGTCGTCGCGCCCTTTGCCTCCTTCGGCGCGAGGGCTATATGTCTTCCTTGACGCATTACGTTGACGGGGTGACGGGGAACGGGATCGTGTGCCGCTCGCCATTCTGGAGATCAACGAAGAGGTGAAGTGTGGCTCCGTGCTCCTTGCTGCTGGCCGTGGAGCGGAGCACCTGCATGTCGAGGAACCAGTCGGCCTTGCGGCCCCCCTCAAGCACGTGGGGCAACGGAGTGCTGTCCCTTGCCAGGGGGTACCCGGTGTCGGGCTCTGAGCTGTAGTACCCGTAGGCCGGACCCTCCGGTGAGTACCAGGACCCAACGTCGTCCACAGTGCATGGGCCTCGGCCCGTGTTTCGGATTTGGAGCTGGGCCCATTGGGAGCCATCTGCGGCCGACACATGGATCACCTTGAGTGAGACGATGTGGCCCGACGACACCCAACGCTCCTGTTCCTCTGCACGCTCGCGCTGCCGTTGCTCGCGGTCACGTCGCTGCGACGAGAGGGTCCACATCACGTTGAAGATCGCCACCAGGATCGTGACGATCATGGCGATGGCCTCAAGATAGCCCACGACCAATCAGGTTACGCCTCGCGAGTGGTGGGCGGTCGAGCCCCGTGCCGGGCGGTGCAACCTACGGCGCATGGATGGGAATGAACTTGTTCGTGCCGGAATGGCGTTCGACCTGGCGTATGCCGCCGGGCTGGGGTTGCAGATCAAGCCAGCCCCACGGCATACCCGGGGTAGGGGTGCCAGGACCACCGCGCCTGGCTGGTCACCTCACGGTCCGCTCCCGGCACGCGACTACCGGGCATGACGACCTATGTTCTCGAGGCCATCGACCCGGCCGAACTCTCACTCGTGCGTGCCCATCGGGTCGACGCCCACGGCAATGCGGTCACGGTGTTCGCGTCCCTCCACGGAGGTGTGCAGCTGCGTTGCTGCCTGGAGCTGAGCGAGCGCGGGGACCGAGTGGCCACCATCGCCCACGCGCCGCTGGGGGTGCCGGGTCCCTACCGGGAGGTCGGTCCGGTGTTCGTCCACGCCGAGGCGTGCCCAGGGCGCCCGCCCGGGCCGGAGGTCCCCGACTGGTTCGCCGACGCGCCCCGGGTGCTGCGTGCCTACACCTCCGCGGGCACGATGCACCACCCTGCGAATCGCGTGGTCGAGACCGGTCAGAGCGTCGCCGAAGCGCTCGCCGCGATATTCGACGACCCCGCGGTCACCGAGGTGCACATCCGGAATCTCGTCGCCCAGTGCTTCATCGCCCGCGCGGCGCGGCAGTGGCCAGCTTAAGGACCACGCAGCCCTCGCCCGGTTCGCGGCGGATGATGCACTCCGGAACGAGCGACCGGCGGCATGTGCGGATGTTTGTGCTCACCGCGAGGGCGGCACCGTGATTTGCCCTAGGCTTCTGCCCTCGTGGTCGACGACCGTCAACCCCTGGGACCGACGGCCGGGCCAGGCGACGACCACTCTCCCGTGCCACGGAACTGCAATCTGTCGATCTTCAATGTCGATACGGGCGACGTCCCCGCTCACCCGTATCGTGCTTTGGTTGATCCACCGCCCCGGGTGGGCCAAAACGTCTTGGCGCGGCCGTCCAAAGTGCCGCCAGTGCCTTCCAAGGACAGGATCCCAGGATCGATACCCCGCGTCGCGGGTAGTCCCGCGGGAAGCTCTGCAGGCCGGTTGTCGAGATGCAGCGAAGTTCGCACAAACGCCCTGTGTATGCGGCAATAGTCTGACGTGATCAATAGCGCAGAGTCCGAAGTCGCACGCCAGTCATCGGTCCCCACATCACGGCCGAAACCGACGACACCAACCGGGCCTCACACCTGGTGGCTCTCAACCACGGCGGGACAGCCGTAGCAAACTGCCATCGAATGGGAGAGACCGAAATGTCTCCCAGCCAGCGGCGCTCCGGTGAGCAAGCCAGGGTCGCCTGGGGACTGCCGATGAAGATGGTCATGGCCGACAGGCAGATCGCGATCGTGCCCCTGGAGGCAGCGCCGGAGGCCATCGAGGTCGCCGCTGTCGTGCACCCGTCCGCCCTGCTTGACTCTCTGGTCATGTTATTCGACATGTTGGGGGCAGGAGCCACCCCAATCGGCGATCCGCGCTGCCTCCCAGCGGGACCAACCAGGGATGGACGGTCCGACATCCCAGCGAGCTCCGGTGGCAACGACCAGCAAGGACAAGTCCTCACACTGTTCGCTGCTGGGCTGACTGCCAAGGCGGTGGCCCGGCAGCTCGGGGTCACCGAACGCACTGTGCAATGCAACGGTGGGTCAAGCAGATGATGACCGACTACGGGGCACGCACCCGTATCCAGCTTGGGTTCAAACTGAGCCCGCCAGAGGCGGCGCAACCACGCGCCTGAGGCTGGGGTGGATGCGGCCGGAGGCCGCCTTCCGGTCGCTGTCAAGCGACCGGAAGGCGGCCTCCGTGGGGCTGTCCGTCACTGCCCGGACCGCCACCTACCGACAGTTTCTACCCGAGATTCGCTGTTCCGAGGAGTTGCGCCTGGTTGCGGGCCTGGGCCGAACGCTGCTGGATCTGGGCGTCGGTCTCAGCGGTGCGGTCAGCCTCTTGGTAGGTGCCCATCCTGGTGGCTGCGGGCTCCAGGTCCGCACACTGACCGGTGTCCCCGCCCCGGATCAGCGATGGAGGCCTGCGCAGTGGCACCGGCCAGGCCGAGCGCTCCCACCGCGACCAGCAGGACCCGTCGCCGGGATCGGCGGGCACTTGTTGTCGTATTCATCATGCGATTCTCCTCGGGTCATGGTTGCTCGTGGCTCTCCAGGGTGTGTCAGGGGCGGAGCGCGTAGGCACGGATGACCTCCTGCTCGATGGTGTTGCCATCGACGTCGGTGGCTTCCACCTTGATCGAGGCGTGGGTGCCACCACCGCTGCGGTCCGCGACGAGCTCGAAGCCGTCCGGGGTGGAGCGCACCGGACGCTTGATCCAGGTCGCACCGTCGTCGTAGGACAACCACGCCCTGACCTCCTCGATCTCCGGCTCGTCCAGCCCGTAGGGCATGCGCACATCCAGTCCGATGGTGAACGGACCCTTGACCTTGCTGGGGTGCAACGCCGTGTTCGTCAGGTCGAGCGGGATGTCGTAGTCGATCTGCAACAACGGCAGCGTCTCCGCAGTGTCAGTGGTCGCGCTGTCGAACTCCCACGCCGTGTGGGTCTGCGTGGACGTGGTCCACAAGTCGTTCTCACGGTGGACGTCGAGCTCGAACCGCAACCGGGACTGCTGGGCCACCGGGATGGTGCCGAAGGCACGCGGACCCGTGGCGTAGAGCTCACCGTCCTGGTAGAGGCGGAAGTGTGCGCCCTCCGTGGCATCGAAGGGGTTGAGGCTGCCATAGTGCACGCCCTCTCCGGGGTTGGAGTCACTGAACTCGAAGATGTGCACGTTCAGGGTGTTGCCCAACCGCGAGGTGGGCAGCCTCGATGCCGTGTACTCGTTCCCTTCGAGCGGACTCGGGGTCCGGGGCGAGGCGAGCCAGCTCTGCTCCAGCTCCGCGCCGGGCTCGAACCCGGTCTCCGGTTCCGAGAGCCTCCCACCGGAGGAACTGCTGGCCATGACGACCTGGGTGAAGCGGACCTCGTTGGCGGAGAAGACCTCGGCGCGCTCCGACGGCGCCGGGACGGGCTCGAACAGCGCCAGGGCCATGCCCTCCCACGGGAACCGGGACGGGACCGAGCGACGGTAGGTCTGGTCGGGGCTGTCGCTGTGGTAAGCCGTTTTCACGGTGGCGGTGTTCGTGCTGTTCACCTCGTAGGTGGTGTCGGCAGGGATGGCACCGTCCTCCGGGAAGGCGAGGGTCATGTAGGCCTCCGGGCTGCTGACCTCGAACTTCGTCCCGAAGCTGAACCCACCGAGGGTGACGGGCTCGGTCGGCGACACGTAGTACGGCCAGTCGCCACCGATCCAGGTCTGCGTGAGGTTTCCGGACTCCTCGCCGGTACGGCGGTACTGGATGGCGTGGCTGACGACCTCGGCGTCCTCGTAGGACGACTCGGGGGTGACCTCGACGGCCTCACGTGCGTCGAAGGTGAGGTGCGTGTCAGCCGTGACCTCGATCTCCGGGTCACCCATGAGCGCCTGGCTCGAGTAGTCGGCGTCCTCCCCCTCGGTCCTGATCATGGACATCACGCTGTAGGTGCCCGGAGGGACCTGGATGGTGGCGACACCATCGACAAAGGCGGTGCTGGAGCGACGGAAGTCGCTGAAGTTGGTCGCGTCGAGGACGGCCACCTGGCTGCCGGCGGCGGCGGGCTCGCCGTCGCGCTGGATACCCTCGACGGTGATGTCATAGACCTCGCTCTCCTTGATGAAGCCGGCGGGCGTGCTGGAGATCCGGTTGCCGTCCGCGTCCGTCGCCAGGAGTTGACCGCTGAAGGTCCCTTCACCACCCAGCGTCCGGTCGAGCGTCACGCTGACCTGCGCGGAGGATCCGGGCGCGAGGTCCAGGGAGGACGGCGCCACGGTGAGCATGCCCGCCGGTGCGGCCTTACCCTCATCGTCCACGAGCCTGGTCCCCAGGTCGAGGGAGACGGACTCCTCACCGAGGTTGGTGTAGGTCAGCTCCCTGGTCACCGGGGCCGCGTCGTCGTGCGGGTACTCGAAGTTGCCCATACTCAAGGTGGACGGCGTGGTGACCACCGACGTCTTCATGGCCTGAGCGAGGTCGAGCTCACCGCCGCCCTGCTCGAAGACCGAGTCCGAGGAGTTGGGGGTGGCCGAGTTGACGAGGGCGCTCTTGAGTTGCGCGGGCGTCCAGTCGGGGTGCTCCTGCTTGAGCAGGGCCACCGCGCCGGCGACGTGGGGCGACGCCATCGAAGTTCCGCTCGTGGAGGTGTAAAAGTCGTCAACAGGAGAGCCCATCGACGTCCCGGACGAACGGGCGGCCTTGATCCCGACGCCGGGGGCGGTGATCTCCGGCTTGATGGCGAAGTCGCCCAGACGCGGGCCACGACTCGAGAAGTAGGCGAGCTCGTGCTCCTTGTCGACCGCGCCGACGGTCAGCGCGGCGTCCGCGCTGGCCGGGGCGGTCAGCGTCGAGCTACGCGGGCCGTCGTTGCCTGCAGAGACCACGAAGAGCACCCCGTGTTCCTCGGTGAGCTCGTTGACCGCCAGGCTCAACGGGTCGGTGCCGTCGGTGTACCCGCCACCGAGGGACATGTTGATCACATCGGCGTCACCCTCGCCGGCGGCCCACTCCATGCCGGCGATGATGTCCGAGTCGGCGCCGCTGCCGCTGTCATCCATGACCTTGCCGATGACGAGGCCCGCTCCCGGGGCCACACCCTTGCGCAACCCGTCGGATGCCGCGCCGGTGCCGGCAGCGATCGATGCCACGTGCGTGCCGTGACCGTGCCCGTCCTGCACCGACTCCTCGGCACTGAAGTTCTTCGACGCGACGACCTTGTCGGCGACGTCGGGGTGCCGGAGGTCGATGCCGGTGTCCAGCACGCCGACCTTCATGCCGGTCCCGGTGTAGCCGGCCGCCCACATCGTGGGGGCACCGGTCTGCGGGACGCTCTCCTCCAGGGAGACCTTGACCTTCTCGTCGAGCCAGATCCGCTCCACGCCGGCCAGGCCGTCGACAGTGATGTCGGGCGTGGACCCACTGGAGTTGCGCCCCTGCGTGTCTGGGGTTGACCCCGTTTCGTGGACATCGGTTAAGCGGCTTGGTCTGCCGCGGTGGTGAGCTGGTGCTCGAAGGCTACCGGGTTGATCTGGCCGAG
>NZ_QDDJ01000018.1 GCF_003121625.1 Ornithinimicrobium cavernae
AGACCCCGACCAGATCACCACCGAGCAGTCCGCCCAGCTCACCAAAATCCTGCACGCCCTACCCACCGCCCAACTCAACCTCATCGTCCCCCTCACCACCCTCCTCGGCACCACCGGCATCCACAACACCAGCCCCGGCCCCGAAAACGGGACGCACGGGCCGGTGGATCCCGAGGGCAACCCCATCCCCGCCGCCTTCGCCAACCCCACCGCCCTCGCCAATCCTGCCGCCCTCGGGAACACCGCCAGGACCGGGACACCGTCCACGGCCAGCACCTCCGGCGCCGCAGGCCTGACCGGCACGGCTGCGGGTCCTGCGAGCTGCACCTGTGCCTGCACCTGCGGCGCCACCACCACCGCATCCGCTGCCCGAGCAGCCGCCGACGGTCGACAGGACAAGACCGTCCCGACCCCGAAGCGACTCGCGGTTCGGCGGGAGAAGACCGCCCACCACCAACAGCAGCAGTGGGGAGTCCGCCCTCTGGTGAGGTGGGGGTGGGTGAGGTGATCGGCAAGCACTGTCTGTTCCTGACCCCCGAGGAAGTCCGCACGGTGGCGCTCACACCGGGGTCGACGTTGTACCGGTTGCTGACCGACCCGGTCACCGGGACCCTCATCGAACGGTCCACCACCGCCTACCGGTTCGACACGGCGATGCGGGCCTACATCATCGCCGCCGACGTGTTCTGCCGCGCCCCCGGCTGCCTGCGCCCGGCCGCCCTGTCCCAGATCGACCACGTCCAGGAATACGGCACCCCCGGCGGACACACCTGCATCAGCAACGGCCAAGCCGCCCACGAACCCCACCACGACCTGAAGACCAAGAAACTCTGGGACGCGACCATCACAGCCAACCGAGACGTCACCTGGACCACCCTGCTGCGACGGATCTACACCACCAAGGCCCACGACTACACCCAGTACACCCGCCTCCTGACCGCCGCCACCGAGCACGTCACCGACGCGGTCGCCGCCGGGACCGACCCCGCCGCCGCCGTCGACACCGCCATCTACCAGGCCCTGTCCTACCGACCCCCCACCGGCCGCCTCGCCGCCGCCGATGACGACCCCTGGGACACCGAGCAACAGTTCACCAGCTGGGACCAGATCACCCTCACCCACACCCCCCAGAACGGGCGCCGCACCTACCACCCCGACCCCCACACCACCCGCGCCGAACACGACCGCCACCAAGACGCGTCCACCACGACCGCCACACCCAGCAACGACGGGACGACCCCCACACCACCCGCGCCGAACACGACCGCCACCAAGACGCGTCCACCACGACCGCCACACCCAGCAACGACGGGACGACCGCCACACCCCGCAGCGACGGCCCGACCACCCCCTGGACACACGACCCCGACGCCCCACCACCCTTCTGACGAAATGGCCCGTGATGAACGCAGGCGCTCAGTCGTCCCAGGCGACAGAAGGAATCAGGTCGCGTCCATCGAATCCCTCCCACTCTCGTCCCCAGAACGGGGCTCCAGACCAGGGGGTCAGGCGAGAGCGATGCCGATGTACTTGGTCTCCAAGAACTCGTCGATGCCGGTGTCGCCGCCCTCCCGACCGAGGCCGGACTCCTTGACGCCGCCGAACGGTGCGGCCGGGTTCGACACGACCCCTTGGTTGAGCCCGACCATGCCCGTCTCCAGCGCCTCGGCGACGCGCAGCGAGCGTCGCAGGTCGTTGGTGAAGACGTAGGCCACCAGCCCGAATGGGGTGTCGTTGGCCGCGGCGACGACTTCGTCCTCCGTGGAGAACGACGTGATCGCCGCGACCGGGCCGAAGATCTCCTCGCTTCCCATCCGGGCCTCCGGCGAGACGCCGCTCAGCACGGTCGGCGGGTAGAAGAAGCCCTCCCCCTCTGGCGCGGACCCACCGGTGAGAACTGTGGCACCTCGGTCGACGGCGTCCGTCACCAACTCAGTGACCTTGTCCTGCGCAGCCTCATCGATGAGCGGTCCGACACGCACGCCGGGTTCGGTCCCCCGGCCCATCGGCATACTGCTCATCTCCTCGCCCAGCCGTCGACCGAACTCCTCGGCGATCGACTCATGCACATAGATGCGGTTGGCAGCGGTGCAGGCCTCCCCCATGTTGCGCATCTTGGCCGCGAGAGCACCAGCGACCGCCTCCTCGACGTCGGCGTCCTCGAAGACGATCAGTGGTGCGTTCCCCCCGAGCTCCATCGACGTGCGCAGCACCTTCTCCGCACACTGCTCCAGCAGGATCTTGCCGACCTTGGTCGAGCCGGTGAACGAGAGCTTGCGGGCCTTGCCCGATCGGATCAGCGGCTCCATCACCTTCCCTGCGCCCTGGCAGGTGACGATGTTGACGACTCCCTCGGGCAGGCCCGCCTCCAGCAGGATCTGTCCCAGTGCCAGCATCGACAGCGGCGTCTGGTGGGCGGGCTTGATCACGCTGGTGCAGCCCGCGGCAATGGCCGGGCCCAGCTTGCGTGTGCCCATCGCCATCGGGAAGTTCCACGGCGTGATGAGCAGGCACGGACCAACAGGCTGTCGGGCGATGAGGAACCGCGCGCCACCAGCGGGCGCGGTCTGGTAGCCACCGCTGATCCGGGTCGCCTCCCCCGCGAAGTGCCGGAAGAACTCTGCGGCGTAGGCAATCTCTCCCTTGGCCTCAGCAACCGGCTTACCCATCTCGAGGGTCATCAGGAGTGCGAGATCGTCAATCCGCTCGTGCAGCAGCTCGAACGCCCTGGTGAGGATGTCTGCACGCTCGCGAGGCGACATCGCGGCGAACCCCGGCTGGGCGGCGACGGCCGCATCGAGGGCCGCCATCCCGTCCGCCGGCGTGGCGTCCGCCACCTCGCACAGGACCCCGCCTGTGGACGGGTCGATCACCTCGAGCGTGGCGCCGCCCTCGGCATCGCGCCACTGCCCACCGATGAGCAGCTGGGTCGGCACCGCCTCGAGGACGGCGGCCTCCCTCGCTGAGCCTGCGACGGGCTGCGTGCTCGCTCGACTCTGATCCGACTTCGTCACCTGGGTGCTCATCTCTCCTCCACCACGGATACGGCCATGAGATACGCTGATTGTCGACAATCTAACAGACACGGAGTAGGAGCCATGGCCGAACTGTCACCCGTCCTGAAGCAGGCAACCCCGGTGGTCGCGACGCGCGGCGAAGGCGTCTATCTCTTCGATGCTGAGGGTCGTCGCTATCTCGATTTCACGGCCGGGATCGGCGTGACCAGCACCGGACACTGCCACCCGAAGGTGGTCGCTGCGGCACAGGAACAGGTCGCACAGCTGATCCACGGCCAGTACACGACGGTCATGCACCAGCCACTACTCACCCTGACCGAGCGGCTCGGTGAGGTACTCCCGACCACGCTGGACAGGCTCTTCTTCGCCAACTCCGGCTCGGAGGCGATCGAGGCAGCCCTGCGACTGGCCCGCCAGGCCACCGGTCGGCCCAATGTCATCGTCTTCCACGGCGGGTTCCACGGGCGCACCGTGGCCGCCGCCTCGATGACCACCTCGGGGACCAAGTTCCGCTCCGGCTTCTCACCGCTCATGGCCGGCGTCCAGGTCTCACCCTTCCCCGACCCGGGGCACTTCGGCTGGTCGCAGCAGGAGACGACCGAGTTCGCACTGCGCCAGCTGGACTACACGCTGCAGACGCTGTCGGCCCCCAACGACACCGCGGCCTTCTTCGTGGAGCCGGTGCTCGGCGAGGGGGGCTACGTCCCTGCGAGCACCGAGTTTCTGGCCGGACTGCGTGAGCGCGCCGACCGCCACGGGATCCTGCTGGTCATCGACGAGGTGCAGACGGGGTGGGGCCGCACCGGAAAGTTCTGGGGCGGCGACCACTTCGATGCCCGTGGGGACATCCTGGTGACCGCCAAGGGGCTGGCCTCCGGGTTTCCACTGTCGGCCATCGCCGCCTCCCACGCCCTCATGGAGAAGGCCTGGCCCGGATCCCAGGGCGGGACCTACGGTGCGAACGCCGTGGCCTGCGCCGCCGCCATCGCCACCCTCGACGTGATCACCGAGGAGGGTCTGGTCGAGAACAGCGCCGTCCGCGGCGAACAGCTGAAGGCCGCCCTGACGGCCGTCGCGGGCCACCACCCACAGATCACCGACGTGCGCGGCCTGGGCCTGATGATCGCCAACGAGTTCCGGGACGACGACGGCCGGCCCGACGGCGAGACGGCGAGCGCCGTCCAGCAGGAGGCGGCAAGGCGTGGGCTCCTGTTGCTCACCTGCGGCGCCTGGGGCCAGTGCGTGCGGTTCATCCCCGCACTGGTCGTCGGGGAGGACGACGTCACGGAGGCGGCCAGGATCTGGAGCGACGCGGTCACGACAGTGCTGGGCAGCGCCTGAGCAGCTGACCTACTGGCCTGCCAGTGCCTGAGCAGCAGCCCAGTGGCCGGCCCGCACCTGAGTAGCTGACCTACTGGCGGGCCAGCACGTCCCAGATCTGTCGGGCGGCGGGGGCGGCGACCTCACCGCCGAAGCCGCCCTCCTCCACGACGACCACGACGGCATACTGCGGGTCCGTGGTGGGCCCGTAGGACGCGTACCAGGCGGTCGAGCTCTCACCGAAGGACTCCGCCGAGCCGGTCTTGCCCGCGACCGGATAGGCGGAGAGGTCGAAGGTGGCGAAGGCGCCCGCGCCCGTGCCGACCGTGTTGACTCCCTCGAGCCCGGACCGCACGATCTCCAGGGTCTCCTCGTCGAGGCCGATGTCCCCTGCCGCCACCGGCTCGAGGTCCTTGACGACCTCGCCCTCCGGCGTCCGGACCTGGTCGGCCACCTGCGGCTCCCACAGCGTGCCCCCGTTGGCCACCGCGGCATAGATGGTCGCGATCTGCAGCGGTGTGGCCGCCAGGTCTCCCTGGCCGATCGAGAAGTTGACCGCGTCCCCGGCGCGGTACTGCCAGCCGTCGGTGCAGTTCTCCCGGGCCAGCTGCTCCAGGAACTCGCGTCGCTCCCGGTCCGTCTCCTCCGGGTAGCCCGCCTCGGCCCGGGCGCAGCTGTCCTCGCGCGTGGCCTCCCAGAAGGCCCGTTTCCACTCCCGCCCCGGGATCGTGCCTGTGGCCTCCCCGGGAAGGTCGATTCCGGTGCGCTGGCCCAGCCCGAACTCCTCCGAGGCGATCACCCACGGGTCGGTCAGGTCGGACTCCTGGCTCAGCCCGCCCTGCTCCCGCCACTCGTCGTAGGCCCAGTTGTAGAAAACGGTGTCGCAGGAGACCTCCATGATCTCCTGCACGCTCAGGGCGCCGTGGGCCTGGGACTCGAAGTTGGTGAAGCGGCGTCCGCCGATGCTGACCGAGCCCGGGCAGGCGTACTCCTCGGTCGGGTCGACCCCGCTCTCCAGAGCGGCCGGCAGCGACACGGCCTTGAAGGTCGACGCGGGCGGGAAGGTCTCCCCGACGACGCGGTTGACCAGCGGGGCACCCGACTCCTCACCGGTCAGGTCGTCATACTCCGCCTGGGTCACGCCGGTGGTCCAGATGTCCGGGTCGTATGTCGGGTAGCTGGCGGCGGCGACGACGCCGCCGGTGCGGACGTCGAGCACCACCGCGGCGGCAGAGCGGGCCGGCCAACCGTCCTCCCGGGAGCTCTGCACCGTCTTCTCCAGGACGCGCTCGACCGCGCCCTGGACCCCGGCATCCAGGTGGGTGAGCACGTCGTGACCGTTGACCGGGTCCCGGTGGTCGACCCGCCCGGTCACGACCCCGCGCGGGTCCACCGTCACCGTGGTCTCACCGGATGTCCCCCGCAGGGCCGCGTCATAGCTGGCTTCCAGCCCCGACCGGCCGACCAGCTCCAGGGCGGTGAGGTCCTCCCGGGCACTCACCTCCTCCTGCGTGGGCCGCCCGAGATAGCCCAGAACGTGGGCCGCGTTGACCTCCGCAGCCGGGTAGGACCGGACCGGTGTCGTGTCGACGGCGATGCCGGGGAAACGCTCCGGGCGCTCCAGGACGGACAGGGCCTCCACCGGGTCGACGCCGAAGGCGATCGGGATCGGCTGGTAGGGCGAGCCCGAGAAGCAGGACGGCACGGGTGGCGCCCCCTCGGTGCCACAGACCCGGGTCCGGCCCCACAAGGCCTTGACCGGCAGGTCGAGCTCGGCCGCCACCGCCTCGATGAGGGCGCGGCCCTCGTCCTCGGCCTCCATCAGCGTCTCGGGCTCGACCGTGACGACCGCGACGGGGTCGTTCGCGGCCAGCGGGCTGCCGTCGGCTGCGAGGATCCGCCCGCGGAGCGCCGGCTCGACAACAGTCCGCGTGCTGACCTCGGCCGCCTCGACGGCGATCTCCTCGTGGTTGAGGGCCTGCAGGTGCACCAGACGCCCGGCCAGCACCGTGCCCAACAGCAACACGACGGCCATCAGCGCCCAGAGCGGTCGCACCGAGCGGTGGTAACGGACGACCGGCGGGCTCGTCTGGGGGCGGGGCACCCGGACCCGCGGGCGGTCGGGGCGGCGGCTCACGCCCATCCCCGTTCCAGCAGGAAGCGCTCGACCCCGATCAGGAGGGGCAGCAGCAGGAGCGCGAACAGCGCGGTGGCGGCGACCGACCAGAACAGGTCCCCCGGGTGTGCGACGCCGACTCCGGCTGCCGCCGTGAGCCCGCGCACGGCCTGGATCGCCGCGGCGCCTCCGATGGTCGCGACCCACGGCACGAGCGGCGACCACGGGCCCCACCGGCTGACCGCACCGACCAGAGCACCCGCCAGGGCGTAGGTGAGACCACCCGCACCGAGCGGCTCCCCGCCCGGCGGCACCAGGTCGACCAGCCACCCGGCAGCCAGGCCGACCAGGGCACCGGTCACCGGTCCGTGCAGCAGCGCAGCGGCCGCGACCACCAGCACGGCCAGGTCCGGCCGACCGGGTAGCTCCTGGGAGAAGAACGTCGGGACGAGCACCGCCCCGAGCAACAGGGCTGCACGGGCCAGGACCGCGGGCACGGTGCTCACCGGTTGCCCCCGAGCACGACGACCGCGACGAGGTCGAGGGTGTCCGGATCGACGAAGGGCGCCACCACGGCGGTCTCGCCGAGCTGCCCGCTGTGGGGGTCCACCGAGGTGACGGTCCCGAGCGGGATCCCCGCGACATACGGGACCGACTCGGGGCTGCCCAGGGTGGTGACCAGGTCACCCTCGGCGATGTCGCTGTCGCCGACGGACGTGAGGGTGAGCTCGCCGGAGGCCCGGGGCGGCAGGCCGGGGGCGGCGCGGCCGTCGACCGAGCCGAGGGCGCCGTCCTCGCCGAACCGGACGCCCACGACGACGTCCGAGCCGCCGAGGAGCACGACATCGGCGCTGCTGGGAGCTGCCCGCACCACCCGGCCGACCAGGCCGGCGGAGCTGACCACGGTCTGGTCGACAGCCACACCGTCCCGCTCGCCGGCGTCGATCGTCACCGTCCGACCACCGACGGGCGTGCCGACGGAGGAGAAGCCGACGACGCGGGCGGGGAGCAGCTCATGGCCGCCCCACCCCTCGGCCGCCCGCTCCAGCTCGGTGAGCTGCTCGGAGGTCCTGACCTGCGCCTCCAGCTCCTTGACCCGTGCATCGAGCGCGTCGCGCTCCCGGGTGAGGTCGGTGAGCTCGGTGTCCGTCCAGCCGGTCATCGCGGACTGGGCGGGTGCCAGGACGGTGGCCGCCGCCCGGCGAAGCGGTGCGGTGGCCGACGGCCGGGCCAGGTCCACCAGCAGCACCAGGACCGTGAGGGCGAGGAGGATGCCGAGCAGCGCGGGTCGGGTGAGCCCACCGAGGTGGTGCGGAACGAGCCGCCGGAGGAGCTGTCTCACCGTCAGCCCCGGCGCGGGGTGACCAGCACCCGTTCGAGGGCGGAGAAGTCGTCCACGCACGCACCGGCCCCGCGAATCACCGCGCGGGCCGGGTCGTCGGCCACCCGCACGGGCACGCCGAGCTCACGCTGCAGCCGTTCGTCCAGGCCGCGCAGCAGCGACCCACCGCCGGTGAGGACCACCCCGTTGTCCAGGACGTCGCCGGAGAGCTCCGGCGGGCAGATGTCCAGCACGGCCTTGACGACGTCGACGACCTGCAGCACCGCCGGCTCGACCATCCGCCGCACCTGGGTCGAGGTGAGGGTGACGGTCTTGGGCAGCCCGGTGCTGACGTCGCGACCGCGCACCCGCAGGTCCAGCTCCTCGGCGAGTGGGTAGGCGGACCCGATGCCGATCTTGATGTCCTGCGCGCTGCGCTCACCGAGCAACAGGTCGTGGGCGGCACGCACTCCGGCGACCACCGCCTCGTCCACGTCGTCCCCCCCGACCCGCAGACTGCGTGCGTTGACCACCCCGCCGAGGCTGATGACGGCGACCTCGGTGGTGCCGCCGCCGATGTCGACGACCACGCTCGCAGTGGCGTCGTGCACCGGGAGCCCGGCCCCGATCGCGGCCGCCATCGCCTCCTCGAGCACGTAGACCTGACGCGCGCCCGAGTTGAGGGCGGTGTCCTCGAGGGCCCTGCGCTCGACGGGGGTCACGTTGCTCGGCACCGTCACCACCATGCGGGGCCGGATGAGCCGGGAGGTCCGCAGGCGGTGGATGAAGTGGCGCAGCAGCTGCTGGGTCAGGTCGGCGTCGGTGACCACGCCGTCGACCATGGGCCGGACCGTCAGGACGTTCGCCGGGGTGCGTCCGAGCATCTCGACCGCGTCGTCGCCTGCCGCCACGAGGTGTCCGCTGGCCGAGTCCACCGCGACCAGGGTCGGCTGGTCCAGGACCACGCCGTTCCCCTGCTGGTGGATCAGGGTGCTGCTCGAGCCGAGGTCGAGGGCGAGGTCACGCCCCAGCAGGGCGAGGTCACGCCCCAGCAGCCCCCGTCCGATAGTCACCCGGCGATCCTAATCTGCGGCCCTGTCCCTTCCGTGGCGGAGCGGGTGGTGTGGCGCAGCCGACCCCACGCACCGCCTCGCGCCGTCGGGTGACCGGGCCGTCCGGCATACGGTCTCTTGGCAAGGCTCAGTAGAGGAACATCGGCTTGCCGCGCACGTGCCGCACCTTCGGTCGGTAGGCCGCTGCGTCATACAGCTCGTCGACGTCCACGCGCTTGACGCCCTCCCCCGTGACCGAGATCGGCACGCTGCTGTAGGAGCCGTTGCGGAGCGCGACCATCCGCCCGGTCGAGCCGTCCAGCGCCAGGTCAGCGGCCATCACCGCGTAGTTGGTGGCGACCATCAGGTCCAGGGAGTCGGGCGATCCCGACCGCATGAGATAGCCCACCTGCTGGTAGACGATGCCCTCGCCGGTGCGCTCCTTGATCAGCTCGCCGGTCACCTGTCCGATCCCGCCGAGCTTGCGGTGACCGTAGGCGTCGGCCTCGCCGGACAGCATCATCTCCCCACCGGCGATCGTCGCGCCCTCGGAGATGGTCACCATCGCGTAGTTCGACGGGTTCGCCGCCTTGTCCGCCATCAGAAGGGCGCAGACCCGGTCGAGGTCGAAGGGCACCTCGGGGATCAGGGCCCGGTCGACGCCGGCGAGATACGCCGTGATCAGCGAGGTCTCCCCGGAGTAGCGGCCGAACAGCTCCACGACCGCGATCCGCTCGTGCGAGCCGGTGGAGGTGCGCAGGTTGTGGATGAACTGGACACCCCGCGTCACCGCCGTGGAGAAGCCGATGCAGTAGTCGGTGCCGTTGACGTCGTTGTCCATCGTCTTGGGGATGGCGATCGTCGGCACGCCCTCCTGGTGCATCCGCAGGCCGTAGGAGAGCGTGTCGTCGCCACCGATCGGGATGAGCACGTCGATCCCGGCGTGCTCGATCACCCTCAGTGCGTGCCCGGTGAGGTCGTACGGCCCGTCGCCGCCGACCGAGCCGGCCAGGAAGTCCGGCACGTCCGACGGCGCGACCCTGCCGGGGTTGGTGCGGGAGCTGTGCAGGAAGGTGCCCCCGCTGCGGTCGACGGTGCGCACCGCCCCCGGATCCAGCGGGACCAGGTTGCGCGCCACCGACTCGGGGTCCTCGGGGTCGGTCCCGAGCAGGCCGCCCCAGCCGCGGCGGATGCCGACGACCTCGTGCCCCTCCTCGTGGACCCGGTTGACGACCGCCTTGATGCACGGGTTCAGTCCGGGGACGTCTCCCCCGCCGGTGAGTATGCCGATGCGCACGTCGATCTGGCTCCTGACCTGGGTGCCACCCGGGTGGGGCACGGTCGCGACGAGCCTAGCGAGGGGTGAGCGCGGCGTCGACCGCTCTCTCGGTGCGTGAGCCCTCGGGCGGTCAGCCCAGCTCGGGGAACCAGATGCCGATCTCGCGCGCGGCGGACTCCGCGGAGTCGGAGCCGTGCACGATGTTCTGCTGGACCTTCAGGCCCCAGTCGCGCCCCAGGTCGCCCCGGATCGTCCCGGGCAGCGCTGCGCTCGGGTCGGTGGCGCCGGCGAGCGCGCGGAAGCCCTCGATGCAGCGGTGCCCCTCGATGACGGCGGCGGTCACCGGCCCGGACATCATGAACTCGACGAGCGGCTCGTAGAAGGGCTTGCCCTCGTGCTCTGCGTAGTGCGTGGCCAGCTGCTCAGCCGTCGGGGTGACCACCGCCAGCGCGACCAGGGTGTAACCCTTGGCCTCGACGCGGCGCAGCACCTCCCCGCTGAGTCCGCGACGGTAGCCGTCGGGCTTGACCATGACCAGGGACCGCTCGATCTGCTCATTCACGGCGCCCACCCTACCGAGTGGGAGGGCCGGGCCAGTCGCCGGTCAGGGCTGGCGAGACTCCTCGAAATCCCCTTGTGCAGAACAGCACGCTCGTGCTTTTCTTGTGAGGTGACGATCAGCGCGACGAAGGGCGAGCAGACGCGGGAGGCCGTGCTGCGCGAGGCCCTCGCACAGGCGAGCCACGTCGGCCTGCAAGGCATCACCATCGGTGGGCTGGCCGAGGCACTGGAGATGTCCAAGAGCGGCCTCTATGCCCACTTCCGGTCCAAGGAACAGCTGCAGGTCGACGTGCTGGACTTCGCGGGCCGTGTGTTCATCGGCCGGGTGCTCACGCCGTCGCTGGAGCAGCCGCGGGGAGAGCCGCGGCTCCGCTTCCTCGTCGAGCTTTGGCTCGGCTGGGACGGCTACGCCGACTACGCACTCCCCGGCGGGTGCATCTTCGTCACGGCGGCCCGGGAGTTCGACGACGAGCCCGACGGACCCGTCCGCGACCGCGTCGTCAGCCAGCAGACCGGATGGTTGGCATCGCTGGCCCGCGTGGTGGCAGGCGGCGTCACCGAGGGACACTTCCGCGCCGACGTGGACCCCGCCCAGGTGGCGCACGACATCAACGGCATGATGCTCGGCTACCACTTCGCGGCCCGACTGCTCCGCGACCGTGCCGCCGCGAACCGCACGCGCACCGCCTTCGAACGCCTCCTCAGGGACCTGCGCCCCTAGGGACGCGGGCCACACACGACCCAGCACCACCTCGAAGGAACTGCCATGTCTCTGCAAAAAAGCACGACCGTTCGTGACATTCCCGTCGCGGATGAGCTCGATGACGCCCGCGTGCGCACCGAGGACCTCCCGCTCGCACTGCCGGGTCGTGCGCCCGTCCCGCAGCGGACGGCCTTCGCGGCCCTGGACACTGTCGCTCCTGCCCTGGCCGCGCGACTCGCGGACCACCAGTGGTTCCGGCTCACGCCACCACCCGACCCCGCGTCGCGCCGTCACAGCACGCCCCCGGGCGGACGGGCCTTCACCACCGTCCACGGTGGTCTCACGGTCCGCGGACAGGTCTACGGTCCCGACGACGCCCCGACCGCGCACCTCGTCCACGGCTGGGCGGGATGGTGGCAACAGCTCTCCGGCTTCGTCGGCCCCCTGCTGGAGGCTGGCTACCGCGTCGTGGCCCACGATGCGCCCAGCCACGGAGACTCACCACCCGGCCACTACGGGCCCCGGTCCTCGCGCGTGATGGAGATCGCCGACGCCTTCGCCGCGGTGGTCTGGCAGCAGGGCCCGGCCGACCTCGTGGTAGCCCACTCCATCGGCGCCATGTCAGTCATGTGGGCTCGCGAGCGTGGCAGCACAGGGGCGGGCGCCTACGCCTTCCTCGCCGCCACCGCCGCGGTGGAGCCCATGGTCGACGCCTTCCGGCACTCGCTGGACCTGGGCCCGCGGACCACGCACTTGCTTGCCCGACGCGTCGAGCGGAGGGTCGGGCACCCGTTCACGGCCTTCGACGTGCCTGGCATGTCGCGCCGCCTGGTCGACGCAGGGACCGTCCCACCACTGCTGTCCATCCACGACCGGGGCGACCGGATGGCGCCGGCCAGAGGGTCGGTCGACATCGCGCGCGCCTGGCCCGGCGCCGAGCTCGTGCTCACCGACGGCCTCGGCCACCGGCAGCTGCTCCGGGACGAGACGACGATCGCCCGGGTCGCCCGGTTCGCCGCCCAGCACCACCCCGGCGCTCAGGCGACGAGCACACCCGTGCCGAGCAGCGCGAACAGCAGGAGCGCCAGCCCGATCCGGTAGATCACGAACGGCGTGAACGTGTGGGTGCTGATGTAGCGCATGAACCAGGCGATCACCGCGAGTGCGACCACGAACGCCAGCACGGTGGCAGCCACGATGGGCCCCCACACCGGTGGCGTCGCCGCGTCCGAGAGCTTGGCGACCTGGAACAGACCGGAGCCGATCACCGCGGGGATCGCCAGCAGGAAGCTGTAGCGGGCCGCAGTCTCCCGGCTGTAGCCCATGAACAGACCGGCCGCGATGGTGCCGCCGGAGCGGGAGACGCCGGGGATCAGGGCCATGGACTGCGCGAGCCCGTAGAGGATGCCGTCGCGCCAGGTGATCTGCCGCAGCCCCCGGGGCCGGAGCACCCGCGCGGCGAACCGGTCCGCGGCGAAGATCACCAGGGCGAAGACGAGCAGCATGGTGGCCGTGAGCCACAGGCTGCGCAGGTCGGTCTCGATCCAGTCCTGGAGCGTGTAGCCGAGGACCCCGATGGGGAGCGAGCCGATGATCACCAGCCACCCCATCCGGGCGTCCGGGTCGTCCCGCGGGACCCGCCCGGCCAGGGACAGCGCCCACTGCCGGATGATCCGGACGATGTCACGCCAGAAGAAGACCAGGACCGCGGCCTCGGTGCCGAGCTGGCTGATCGCGGTGAACGCGGCGCCCGGGTCACCCCAGCCGAACAGCTGGCCCACGATCGACAGGTGCGCGCTCGAGCTGATCGGCAGGAACTCGGTCAGTCCCTGCACCAGCCCGAGGAACAGTGCCTCGAGGTATCCCATCAGGTGTCGCCCTCGCGTTCTGTGCGCTCGGTGGGGTCAGGACCACGTGACTCCGTGCGCTCGGTGGGCTTGTTTTCCGGGTCACCGTGCGCTCGGTCGGGTTGGGGGGCGGGGTGGGGTTGCTCGTCGGGGTGCACGTCCCCGTGCTCGGCGATCCAGTCCCTGGTCATCTCCTCCATGCTGGCCCCCTGCACCAGCGCCAGCACCCACAACGCGCCGAAGATGAGGGTGACGATCCCCATAGCCGTCAGCAGGAACGTGCTCACGGCGGTGAGCCCCAGCAGGACCCAGCCCAGGGTGAGGCCCCACGGACGGCGCAGGGCCCCCGCGGCGACGAGCGCGAGCACCGCCAGCACGATCCCCCCGACCAGCAGCAGGTCCGCCCGGCCGCTGTCACCGTCCACGGCGAGCTCGAGCTGCCGGGCCGCCAGCCCGCCGAAGAACAGGGTGAGCGCCAGCCCGATCAGCACGATCGAGGTCAGCCGTCGCGTGATCTTCCCGGGCACGCCGGAGAAGCGGAGGTGCCGCAGCCAGCTCACGGGTGCTGGTCACCCCGGCGGTCGGCGCCCAACAGCATCCGGGCGTCGGCGACCGTCGTGATGGAGCCGGTCACCAGCACGGCGCCGGTCATGCCGCCCTCGTCGGCGAGGCCGCCGGCGATGTCGAGCGCGTCGGGCAGCTCGTTGACGACAGTCACCCGGTCCTCGCCGAACAGCTCGACCGCCATGGCGCCCAGCCGGTCGGGCCGGATGGAGCGCGGCGAGCTGCTCCGCGACACGACGATGTGGTCCAGCAGCGGCTCGAGCAGCTCGAGCATGGAGGAGGCGTCCTTCTCCTGGAGCACTGCCACGACGCCGACCAGCCGGTGGAACGTGAACGACTCCCGGATCGCCTCGGCCATCGCGGCGACCCCGGCCGGGTTGTGCGCCGCGTCGACGATGACCGTGGGGCTGCGCCGGACGATCTCCAGGCGCCCCGGGGAGGTGACCCCGGCGAACGCGGCGCGCACGACGTCGGCATCGAGCGGCTGCTCTCCCCCGCCGACGAAGGCCTCGACCGCCGCGACCGCGAGGGCCGCGTTGTGCACCTGGTGGGCGCCGAACAGCGGCAGGAACACGTCGCGGTAGTCGCCGGCCAGACCGCGCAGGGACACCAGCTGTCCGCCGACGGCGACCTCCCGCTCCAGGACGCCGTAGGCCAGCCCCTCGACCTGGGCGCTCGCACCGACCTCGTCGCAGCGCTCCAGGAGCAGCTGCATGACCTCGTCCTCCTGGGTGCCGAGCACGGCGATCGAGTCCGACTTGATGATGCCGGACTTCTCCGTGGCGATGTCGATGAGGTTGTCGCCGAGCAGCCTGGTGTGGTCGATCGCGATCGGGGTGACGACGGCGACCGTGCCGTCAGCGACGTTCGTCGCGTCCCAGACGCCACCCAGCCCGACCTCCACGACGGCGACGTCGACCGGTGCGTCGGAGAACACGGCATACGCGATGATGACGAGCAGCTCGAAGTAGGTGATCCGCGGGCCACCGGCCGCGACGGAGGTCTCGTCCACCATCTGGACGAACGGCAGGACGTCGTCATAGGCGGCAAGGAAGCGCTCGTGGTCGACCGGCTCACCGGCGATCGAGATGCGCTCGCGCAGGTCGTGCAGGTGGGGGCTGGTGAAGCGACCCGTGGTCAGACCGAGCTCCCGGAGCAGCCGCTCGATCATCCGGGTGGTGGAGGTCTTGCCGTTCGTGCCGGTGAGGTGGATCACCGGGAAGTTCCGTTGCGGCTGCCCGAGCAGGTCCATCACCTGCGCCACCCGGTCCAGGGTCGGCTCGACGACGTTCTCGGGTGAGCGGGCCAGGATCTCCTCGGTCACCTGCGCCATGCGCGCCAGGACCTCCGGGTCCGGCTGGCCGGGCCTGTCCCTGCGTGCCGGTGGGTTGTCGTCGGGGGTCATCGGGCGTCCACCTTCGTGATCAGCAGCTCCACCGTCCGGCCACCATCCAGCTCGGCGGCGGTGACGTATGACGTGATGCGGGGTTGGGTGCCGCCGTCCGGGTCGGTGCCACCCCCCAGGCCGTGCCTCACCTTCGGGGGCAGCGGGGTGCCCGCGCCGGCGGCGCCGAACTGGACGGCCAGTGTCTCGGACATCACCAGCTGCTGGTGGGCCATCGCGGCGTCCCACACGTCGTCGTCACCGACGACGGTGAGGCTGATCCGGTCGGTGATCTGCAGACCGGCCTCCTTGCGGGCCCCCTGGACGGCACGGACCAGGTCACGGGCCAGGCCCTCCCGCGCGAGGTCGTCGGTGACCTGGGTGTCCAGCACCACGAAACCTCCGGTGGCACGCAGCATGGCGGTCGCCTGCGAGGTGCCCTCCGCCGTCTCGGCCACCACGGTCTCCAGGGTGAACTCGCCCTCGACCAGCTCCAGGCCGCCCGCGGTCACGGTGCCGTCCTCGGCAACGGACCAGTCACCGGACTTGGCACCCCGGATCGCGGTCTGGACGTCGCGACCCAGCCGCGGTCCCGCCGCCCGGGCGTTCACGCTCAGGCGCTGCTCCACCCCGAAGTCGGAGGCGGAGGCCTCGGCGAGGTCCAGCACCGTGACCTCACGCACGTTGACCTCCTCGCGGACGATGTCGGTCAGGGCGCGCAGACCCTCGGGGTAGGCCGTGACGACCGTGAGGGAGGACAGCGGCAGCCGCACCCGCAGCCGGTCCGCCTTGCGCAGGCCGAGCGTGACCGAGCAGACCTCCCGCACGGTGTCCATGGCGGCGACGAGGTCGTCGTCCTGCGGCAGGTCCTCCGCGGCCGGCCAGTCGGTCAGGTGCACCGACTCACCTCCGGTGAGCGCGCGCCATACCTCCTCGGTGGTCAGCGGCAGCAGCGGCGCCGCGACCCGGCAGGTCACCTCGAGCACCGTGTAGAGCGTGTCGAACGCCGCCTGGTCCTCGGCCCAGAACCGGTCCCGCGAGCCGCGGATGTACCAGTTGGTGAGCACATCGACGAAGGAGCGGACGGCGTCGCAGGCCGCGGCGATGTGGAAGTCGTCCTGGGCCTGCTGCACCTCGGTGACGAAGTCGGCCGTCTTGGCCAGGATGTAGCGGTCCATGTCGTGGGTGGACGCGGTCGACCACTTCGCCTCGAGGCCGCCGGCGTTGGCGTAGAGCGCGAAGAAGTACCACGCGTTCCACAGCGGGATGAGCACCTGGCGGACGCCGTCGCGGATCCCCTGCTCGGTGACGATGAGGTTGCCACCGCGCAGGATCGGGCTGCTCATGAGGAACCAGCGCATCGCGTCGGCGCCGTCGCGGTTGAAGACCTCACGGACGTCCGGGTAGTTCTGCAGCGACTTGGACATCTTCTGACCGTCACTGCCCAGCACGATGCCGTGGCTGATGCAGGTCTCGAAGGCCGGCCGGTCGAAGAGCGCCGCGGCCAGCACGTGCATGGTGTAGAACCAGCCGCGGGTCTGGCCGATGTACTCCACGATGAAGTCCGCCGGGTAGTGCTGCTCGAACCACTCCGTGTTCTCGAACGGGAAGTGCCACTGCGCGAACGGCATCGACCCGGAGTCGAACCACACGTCGAGCACGTCCTCGACGCGACGCATCGTGGACCGCCCCGTGGGGTCGTCGGGGTTCGGCCGGGTCAGGTCGTCCACGAACGGCCGGTGCAGGTCCACCTCGCCGTCACGGTTGCGCGGCAGCCGGCCGAAGTCGGCCTCGATCTCCTCGAAGGAGCCGTAGACGTCGATCCGCGGGTAGGCCGGGTCGTCCGACTTCCACACCGGGATCGGGCTGCCCCAGAAGCGGTTCCGCGAGATCGACCAGTCGCGGGCGTTGGCCAGCCACTTGCCGAACTGGCCGTGCTTGACGTGCTCGGGCACCCAGGTGATGTCCTCGTTGGTGCGCAGCATCGTGTCCTTGAACTTCGTCACCTCGACGAACCAGGACGACACGCCCTTGTAGATCAGCGGCTCCCGGCAGCGCCAGCAGTGCGGGTAGGAGTGGTCGTAGGCCTCGCGGCGCAGCAGCACCGTGCCCTCCGTGACCGCGCCACGGTCCAGCTCCTCGCCCTCGCGGGCCGGGTCCTGGGCCCGGGTGGCCGCCTTCAGGTGGTCCATGATCGGGCCGTTGGCCTCGAAGACCAGCATCCCGGCGTACTCCTCGACGGGGCTGGTGAAGCACCCGTCGGCACCCACGGGCATCACGGCCTCGATGCCCTCGCGGTCGGTGACCACCTTGTCGTCCTCACCGAACGCGCCGGCGGTGTGGACCAGGCCGGAGCCGTCCGTGGTCGTGACGAACTCGGCCACGACCAGGCGGTGCGCCCGCTCCCAGCCGGCGTAGTAGCTGAACGGCGGCGCGTAGGACCGGCCCGCCAGCTCGGCACCGGTGAAGCGGCCGACGACGGTGGGCTCCTCACCCAGCTCCCGCTGGTAGGCGCCCAGCCGGGCCTCGGCGAGCAGGTAGCGCTCGGTGCGGCCCGTGTAGTCGCCCTCCACCACGACGTAGTCGATGTCCTCCCCGACCATGATCGCCAGGTTGGAGGGCAGGGTCCAGGGTGTCGTCGTCCAGACCAGCGCGAGGGCACCGGCCAGGACGTCGTCCTCGGGAGCGCCGTCCTCGGGCAGCACCCGCAGGCCGACGGTCACCGCCGGGTCGCGCCGGACCTGGTAGACCTCCTCGTCCATCCGCAGCTCGTGGTTGGACAACGGCGTCTGGTCGTTCCAGCAGTAGGGCAGCACCCGGAAGCCCTCGTAGGCCAGGCCCTTGTCGTAGAGCTGCTTGAAGGCCCAGATCACCGACTCCATGTAGCCGGGGTTGAGCGTCTTGTAGTCGTTCTCGAAGTCGACCCACCGGGCCTGGCGCGTGACGTACTCCTGCCACTCGTCGGTGTACCTCAGCACCGAGCTGCGACAGGCGGCATTGAACTCCTCGATGCCCAGCTCGAGGATCTCGTCCTTGGTCTTGATGCCCAGCTGGCTCATCGCCTCCAGCTCGGCGGGCAGGCCGTGGGTGTCCCAGCCGAAGCGGCGCTCGACCCGGCGGCCGCGCATCGTCTGGTAGCGCGGGACGACGTCCTTGACGTAACCGGTCAGCAGGTGCCCGTAGTGGGGCAGGCCGTTGGCGAAGGGCGGTCCGTCGTTGAAGACGAACTCGTTGGAGCCGTCCTCACCGGCCTCGCGCTGCTCGACGCTCTTGGCGAAGGTGCCGTGCTCCTCCCAGTAGGCCAGCACGGCCTGCTCGAGGCTGGGGAAGTCGGGGGACGCGGTCAGTCCCTGTCCGGCGGTGTCGACCTTGGGGTAGGTCATCTCTGGGCGCTCCTGCTCGGTCGTCTTCTCGTCCACTCACTGTGCACGAGGACGACGCCGGGCGCCGCGGTACCACCTCGCTTGCCGCACGCGCGCACCTGCTGGTGCCACGGCATACGACCGCTCTGGTCCAGGCTGTGACGGGCCCACCCGTCCGGTTCTAGTGAGGCCCCACCGCTGACTGTGGGGCCCGTTCTTCCGGAGGCTTGCCGCTGATGACGGCTCAGACGCCTGCGCCCCATGGTACGCCCATTCTTGGGGAGGTTCGGAACGCGCCCTGCACGTTCTTGGGGAGGTTCGGACCGCCCCTGAGTGACCCGCACGTGCTCCCGGTCGTCCGCGTGGTGTGTAGTGGTGCTATGCACGACCTTCCTGAGAGCCTCCGGGACCGAGTGGTGACCGACCGTGACGTCGCGCGCACCTACGGCGTGGACGCCAGCCCCGGGGCGGTGGCCCCGGACGGGTTCACGCTCGTCCGGGCGCGGGACCGCAGTGACGTGATCGAGGTGCTGCGGTATGCCGCGGCGCACCGGGTCCCGGTCGTCCCCCAGGGTGCACGCACCGCGACGACGGGGGCGGCCGTCGCCCTCGAGGGCGGCATCGTGCTCAACACCGAGGCCCTCACTGCCGTGGAGGTCGACCCGGTCGAGCGGATCGCCGTGGTGGGCCCCGGGGTGGTGAACGCCGACCTCAAGAGCCACCTGCGCGGCTACGGCCTGGCCTATCCCCCGGACCCGGCGAGCTCGGCCTCCTGCACTATCGGCGGCAACATCGCGACGAACGCCGGTGGCCTGTGCTGCGTGAAGTACGGCGTCACCGCCGACTACGTGCGCGGGCTGGAGGTGGTGCTGGCTGGTGGTGAGGTGATGCGGACCGGGCGGCGCACCGCCAAGGGCGTCACGGGCTATGACCTCACCGGGCTGTTCGTCGGCTCCGAGGGCACGCTCGGGGTGGTGACAGAGGCGGTACTGCGGCTGGTGCCCGCCCCCGACCCCGCGCTGACGGTGCTCGCCGTCTTCGACACCCTCGAGGCCACGATGGACGGCGTCGCCGCGCTCCGCGGGCAACGGCACACCCCGAGCCTGCTGGAGCTGCTCGACGGGGCCAGCGTCGCCGCGATCCAGGACTACGGCGACTTCGGCTTCCCGTCCGGGGCGGGTGGCGTGCTGCTCGTCCAGTCCGACCGGGTCGGGCACGCGCACGAGGACGTGCTGGCGTATGCCGAGATCCTCACCTCGGCGGGGGCCTCCGACGTCGCGGTGGCCGACGACCCGGTCGAGGCCGACCTGCTCCTGCAGGGCCGCCGGGCCCTCAACCCCGCGCTCGAGGCGCGGGGGCCGCGGATGATCGAGGACGTCTGCGTGCCGGTCGCGCGGCTGGGCGACCTGGTCCGGGCCGTGCACGAGATCGCGGACCGGCACGGCCTGCAGGCCACCAGCGGAGGGCACGCCGGCGACGGCAACCTGCACCCGTGCTTCTTCTACGACAACCAGGACCCCGCTGAGGTCGCGGCGGCGCAGGCGGCGTTCCACGAGGTGGTGGAGACCGCGTGGTCCCTGGGCGGCACGCTCACCGGTGAGCACGGCGTCGGCACGCTGAAGGCGCCGTGGCTGGAGGGCGAGCTCGGCGCCGCGGAGGTGGCCCGGCAGCGCCAGGTCAAGGCCCTCTTCGACCCGCTGGGGATCATGAACCCCGGTCGGGTCTTCGCCTGAGGCGCAGCGACCGCGCGGCGTCGGCGGCCGGGCCCGACCGCTTGCGGCTCAGAGCTCGTGCAGCGGCACGTCCTTCTCGTGGTCGCGGAGGCCGTACTGCGCCAGCTTGCCGCTCTTGCGGTCGGCGAGGTACTCCGTCATCTCGCGCTTGATGACCGGCAGCATGAGGTACAGCCCCAGGATGTTGACGAAGGCGCAGATGAACAGGGCCGAGTCGGCGAAGTTGACGACCTCACCGAGGGTCAGCACGCAGCCCAGGACGGTGAAGGTGCAGAAGATGACCTTGTAGAGGATCTCCGAGCCCCGGGACCGGCCGAACAGGTGCTCCCAGGCCTTGAGCCCGTAGTAGGACCAGGTGATCAGGGTGCTGAAGGCGAACAGGGCGACGGCGATGGCCAGCAGGATCGGGAACCACGAGACGACGGACTCAAAGGCGTCGGAGGTGAGCAGCACGCCGTTGACGTCGGGCACCTCACCGGCCGCCACCTGGTCGCGCGAGGTGCCGTAGAGGGCGGTGTCGGCGACCACGATGGTCAGCGCGGTCATCGTGCAGATGATGACCGTGTCCACGAACGGCTCCAGCAGGGCGACAAAGCCCTCCGAGACCGGGCGGCGGGTCTTGACCGCGGAGTGCGCGATGGCCGCCGACCCCAGACCTGCCTCGTTGGAGAAGGCCGCCCGCTGCATACCGACGATCATCACGCCGATGATGCCTCCGGCAACACCCTCAGGGTTGAAGGCCCCGGAGAAGATCCCGGTCAGGGCCGATGGGATGTGCGAGGCGTTGACGATCAGCACCGTCAGGCAGCAGAGGATGTAGAGGACCGCCATCGACGGCACCAGCTTGTCGGTGACCCGGGCGATCGAGCGGATCCCGCCGATGATGACCAGAGCGACCAGGCCTGCCAGGACGAGGCCGAAGATGAGGGCCGCGCCGCTGCCGGACAGGAAGCTGTCCTCGCCGGTGACCTCACTCACCTGGGCGTAGGTCTGGTTGGCCTGGAACATGTTGCCGCCGGCGACGCCGAACACCAGGATGGCCACGGCGTAGATGCCGGTCATGACCGTGGCCAGGCCGCCGTGGATCTTGCCGTAGGCGACCAACAGGTACTTGAACGGGCCGCCGGAGACCGTGCCGTCCTCGTTGATCTCGCGGTACTTCACCCCGAGGGTGCACTCGGCGAACTTCGTCGCCATGCCGAGCAGCCCGGCCAGGATCATCCAGAAGGTCGCGCCCGGCCCTCCCAGCGTGACCGCGATCGCGACGCCGGCGATATTGCCCAGCCCGACGGTGCCGGACAGGGCCGAGGCCAGCGCCTGGAAGTGGGTGACCTCCCCGGGGTCGTCGGGCGAGCTGAACTTGCCCCTGACGACGTCGAACGCGGTGGTCCAGCCGCGCACCTGGATCAGCCCGAAGTACAGCGTGCAGATGACCGCGCCCACGACCAGCCAGAGGACCACGAACGGTGGGCCCGTCTCCCACCCCGGGATCTGGAAGAAGACGATCTCACCGAAGACCTTGGCGATCGGCTCGAAGGCGTCGTTGATCGCCTTCTCGATGTCGGCCAGGGCTCCGGTGGGTTCCGTCGCCTGGGTCGGGGGCACGATCACGGGGGTGTGCAACATCACTACAGAGAACTCGCATCGGGACCGTCAGGCAACCCAAGGGACCAGACTTTGCCAAACCGTGACCAAATTGGGGAACAACCGCGCAGTGCGCGACGTTGATGGATGCCCGTTCCCGGCGCACCGGGTCGGGACCGGGACGCGACCCGACCGGAGGTGACCGGCGGCCGCCGAAACCAGGTTCGTCCGGCCCTGCCGGGGATGGGAGAATGCCGCCCATGACCACTGATGCCACACAGTCCGCACGCCTGACCCCGGTGACCCTGCCGGACAAGCCGTCCGTCGACGGGCTGGAGGCCAAGTGGGCGGCCGTATGGCAGGAGCAGGACACCTACGCCTTCGACCGCGAGGCGGCCCTGGCCGGTCCCCGGGAGCAGATCTTCGCCGTCGACACGCCCCCGCCGACCGCGAGCGGCAGCCTGCACGTCGGTCACGTCTTCGGCTACACGCAGGCCGACTGCCTGGCGCGCTACCAGCGGATGAGCGGCAAGCACGTCTTCTACCCGATCGGTTGGGACGACAACGGGCTGCCCACCGAGCGGCGGGTGCAGAACTACTACGGCGTCCGCGGCGACGCGACGCTGCCCCACGACCCGGACTTCACGCCGCCGCAGCAGGGTGGCAGCAACAGCTCGAGCAAGGCGGCCAACCAGGTGCCGATCGGCCGGTCGAACTTCATCGAGCTCTGCGAGGAGCTCACCGTCCTGGACGAGAAGACCTTCGAGGACACCTTCCGCCGGCTGGGACTGAGCATCGACTGGAACGTCCAGTACCGCACCATCGACGACCGGTCCCGCGCCGTCGCCCAGCAGGCCTTCCTCAACAACCTGGCCCGCGGCGAGGCCTACACCTCCGAGGCCCCGGGCCTGTGGGACATCACCTTCCAGACCGCGGTCGCCCAGGCCGAGCTCGAGGCCCGCGACTACCCCGGGCACTACCACCGGGTGGCCTTCCACACCGGCGCCGACCCCGTCTACATCGAGACGACCCGACCCGAGCTCATCCCCTCGGTGGTCGCCCTGATCGCCCACCCCGACGACGAGCGGTATGCCGCCCTGTTCGGGAGCACGGTCCGCTCACCCCTGTTCGGGGTCGAGGTGCCGGTGCTGGCGCACCCGATGGTCGAGATGGACAAGGGTGCCGGCATCGCGATGTGCTGCACCTTCGGTGACCTGACCGACGTCATCTGGTGGCGCGAGCTGTCGCTGCCGACCCGCTCGGTGATCACCCGCAACGGCCGGCTGCAGGGCGAGACGCCAGAGTGGCTGGCCGGTGGTCCCGGCGAGCAGCTGTATGCCGCGGAGCTGGCCGGGAAGACCACGTTCAGTGCACGCAAGGCCGTGGTCGAGGCCCTGCAGGCGTCCGGTGACCTGGACGGTGAGCCGACGCCGACCCAGCGCAAGGCCAACTTCTTCGAGAAGGGCGACAAGCCCCTGGAGATCGTCACCAGCCGGCAGTGGTACATCCGCAACGGCGGCAAGGACGCCGAGCTCAATGCCGCCCTGGTCGGGCGCGGCGAGCAGATCGACTTCCACCCGGCGTTCATGCGCTCGCGCTACCGGAACTGGGTGGAGGGGCTCAACGGCGACTGGCTGATCAGTCGCCAGCGGTTCTTCGGCGTGCAGTTCCCGGTCTGGTACGCCCTCGACGCCGACGGCGAGACGGACTACGACACCGTGCTCACCCCGGACGTGTCCCGGCTCCCGGTCGACCCGGTGACCGACGTCCCGGACGGTTACACCAGTGAGCAGCGTGACGTCCCCGGCGGCTTCACGGCCGACACCGACGTCATGGACACGTGGGCCACCTCCTCGCTGTCCCCGCAGATCGCGGCGGGCTGGCCGGTGGCCGGCCGCCCGGACGGTGAGCTGGGCAACGACAGCGAGCTGTTCGCGAAGGTCTTCCCCTTCGACATGCGGCCGCAGGGCCACGACATCATCCGCACCTGGCTGTTCGCGACCATCGTCCGCGCCCACTTCGAGCACGACTCGGTGCCGTGGACGGACGCCTACGTCAACGGCTGGATCCTGGACCCGGACCGCAAGAAGATGTCCAAGTCCAAGGGCAACGCGACGACGCCGCTGGGCATGCTGGAGCAGAACGGCACCGACGCCGTCCGCTACTGGGCCGCCGCAGCGCGCCCCGGGGTGGACACCGTGGACGACGCCTCGCAGATGAAGGTCGGCCGCCGCCTGGCCATCAAGATCCTCAACGCCAGCAAGTTCGCGCTCGGGATGACCCAGCACGGGCTGGCCGAGGGCACCGAGCCGCCCTTGCCAGAGGACCTTCCCGCCCTGGTCAACCGGGTGAGCGAGCCGCTGGACCGGGCCATGGTCGCCGGCCTCGCCCGCGTCGTCCAGCAGGCGACGGACGCCTACGAGGCCTACGACTACTCCAAGGCGCTCGATGTCACGGAGGCCTTCTTCTGGACCTTCTGCGACGACTACCTTGAGCTGGTCAAGGAGCGCGCCTACGGCTCCGACGAGACCCTGGACCGCACGGCGGTCGAGTCCGCCCGGGCGGGCCTGCAGGTCGCGCTCGACGTCCTGCTCCGCCTGCTCGCGCCGGTCATCTCCTTCGCCACCGAGGAGGTCTGGTCGTGGTGGCACAGCGACTCGGTGCACCGGCAGCCCTGGCCCACGGTCTCCGAGATCGCTGCCGGCGCCGAGGGCGCCGACCCCCGGATGCTCGAGGTCGTCGGCCAGGCCCTGGCCGGAGTCCGGCGCGCCAAGTCCGAGGCCAAGGTCGGCATGCGCACCGAGGTCTCCGCGACCACGATGAGCGGCCCGGACGCCGACCTTGACCTGGTGCGCGCGGCCGAGGCCGACCTGCGCGCCGCGGGCAAGGTCGTCGGTGACGTGACCTATGCGCCGGCCGACGCCTTCACGGTCTCGGACACCACCCTCGTCGCGACCTCCTGAGCCCGCCCCGGCCAACCTCTGACCTCCGGCTGGCCGCACGCCGTAGGGTTGGCGCATGCATCGGGGCAAGGTGGTCGCGGCTGCGGTTGTCGCCGCGGCGATGCTGCTCCTGCTCCTCTGGGGCAGCGGGTCCGGCACCACGGTGCTGCACTCTCCCTCCGGTGAGGCCGGTGCCCCGCCGACCCGAGTTGCTCCGCCGCCTCCGGACGTCGCCGCCCAGACGACAGCGGCACCGGAGGAGATGAACGAGCTGGCCGCCCCGGCCCTCGACTGGCTGATGATCGTCTTCGCGCTCATCGTCCTGGCCATCGCGGTGCGTTTCCTCCAGTGGCTGCTGAACCGGGACTGGGAGGAGGCGGAGGAGCCCGACGACGAGGAGCTCGGAGACGACCTCGACCTACTGCTGGCGGCGACCTCCGAGTCGGCCCGCACCACAGCGCTGGCCGAGGGCGAGCCCCGCAACGTCGTCGTCCGCTGCTGGGTCGCCCTCGAGGACGCCGCGGCCGCCTCGGGCCTGACCCGTGACCCGGCGGAGACCGCCGCGGAGTTCACCCGACGCTTCCTCGGCACCTGGGAGGTCGACGAGGCCTCCACCCGGGAGCTCGCCGAGCTCTACCGCGAGGCACGCTTCTCCCGTCACCCCGTGTCGCGGGCGACGGGCGACCGGGCCGTGGCGGTCGTCGGCAGCATCCACGAGCAGCTGCGCGCGAGCGCCCACCGCGCGGAGGAGGCTGCCGGGGTGACCGCGGCGAGCCCCACCACAGAGCCCGGTGGTGCCCCGTGATGCCACCGGTAGGGTTCGCCCGGCAGTCGACCGCCCGACGCGCCAGCACCCGCTGGGAACGCCTTCGCCGCGCCCTCGTGGCCTTCGTCGTCACCGGAGCCGTGGGACTGCTGCTCTGGTATCTCAACGTGCTGCGGTTCGACCTGGTGACGGCCGTGGTGGTCGCCCTCGCCGTGGGCGCCGTCGTCACGCTGCTGACCTGGGTGATGTCGGAGGAGAGCCCCCGGCTCAAGCCCGCCTACTGGTTCGCCACCGTGCGGGAGGAGTCGGTCCGCCCCGCCGCCCTGGACTACCGGATGCTGCGCCTGCGCCGTGACCTGCGCGACGCGACCGAGCGCAACGACCGCGTGGACGAGATCTTCCCGGTGGTGCGTGCGCTCGCGGCCGAGCGGCTGCTCGCCCACCACGACATCGACCTGGCCACCGACCGCGAGGCCGCGGAGGCGGTCATGCACCCGGAGCTCACGACCTACCTGTCCCGCCCACCGGTCGGCACCGGCAGGCGCAGCAAGCGCGACATCGACCGAGCGCTCGACCGAATCGAGGAACTGTGACCAGTCCGTCCCCACCCGCCCTCAGCGTCACCCAGGTCTCCCAGCAGGTGGCCGCCGTCCTCGACCAGGTCGAGACGGCAGTCGTCGGCAAGCGGCAGGCTCTCACCCTGGTGCTGTGCGGCATACTCGCTCGCGGTCATGTGCTGCTGGAGGACTTCCCCGGCCTCGGCAAGACCCTGGCCGCCCGGTCCTTCGCCCAGAGTCTGGGGCTGGAGTTCACCCGCGCCCAGTTCACCCCGGACCTGCTTCCCGCGGACCTGACCGGCGCCTTCGTCTACGACCAGAAGGCCGGGGAGTTCGAGTTCCGGCGGGGGCCGCTGTTCACCGGGCTGCTGCTGGCGGACGAGATCAACCGGACCCCTCCCAAGACGCAGTCCGCCCTGCTGGAGGCGATGCAGGAGCACCAGGTCACCGTCGAGGGAGAGACCTTCCCGCTCGCGCAGCCGTTCCACGTCCTCGCCACGGCCAACCCGGTCGAGTACGAGGGCACCTATCCCCTCCCCGAGGCCCAGCTGGACAGGTTCCTGCTGCGGATCTCCTTCGGTTACCCCACCGAGGAGGAGGAGTATGACGTGTTGCGGCGCCGCGTCGCCCGTCAGCAGGAGGACCAGCACCTGGCCCCCGTCACCGATGCGACCGGCCTGCTGGCCATGCAGCTGGCCATCGAGACCGTGCCGGTGGAGGAGGACATCAGCCGCTACTGCGTCGCGCTGGCGACCGCGACCCGGCGGCACCGCGCGGTGCAGGTGGGTGCCTCGCCCCGCGGCTCCCTGGCGCTCATGCTCACGGCCCGGGCCCACGCCGTGGTCTCCGGTCGCGACTACATCACGCCCGAGGACGTCAAGGCCGTCGCCCACGCGGTCCTGGACCACCGGATCTCGATCAAGCCGGAGCTGTGGATGTCCGACCTGGGCGGGCACGGCGTCGTCGAGGCCGTGCTCGCCGAGATCCCGGTGCCCTCGGCCCGCCAGGTCACGGGGGCCCCGCAGCGCGCATGAGCCTGAAGCGGCAGTCGGCACGGACCCACCCGGACAACCGGTGGGGAGTCACCCATGCCCACGCCCGCGCCGTCCTGGTCTTCGCCGTGGCTGCCCTCGGGGCGCTGCTGGCCCAGCGCCCCGACCTCCTCCTGATGGGCTCCCCGCTGGGCATGGTCGCGCTCTGGTCGGTGCTGAGCCGGCCGACCACGGTGCCGGAGACCCGGCTGGTCATCCCGGCCGCACACCTGCGGGAGGGACAGTGGAGCCGCGCCGTCGTCGGCGTCATGACCTGCCCCCACACCGAGCTGGTGTCGAGCTCCCTCACCCACGGCACGCAGGTCGACCTGGACCCGGAGCGCGGCGCGCGGACCCACCTGGTGACCGCGCGGGACCGGGAACGCGCCGAGCTGCACGTCAGCACCCGGGTCCGGCCCGGGCGCTGGGGGCTGCGTCGGGTCGGACCGGTCCTCGTGGGTGCCACCAGCCCCTGGGGCGCGTTCCGGTGGGGTCCGGTGCCGATCGAGCACCAGACGGTCAAGGTGCTACCCGACCCGGCGGTGTTCGACACCTCGGCCCCCGCCCCGCACCCGCAGGGACTGGTCGGTCAGCACCGCTCCCGCTTCCCGGGTGACGGCAGCGAGTTCAACACGATCCGCACCTTCCAGTGGGGTGACCGGCTCAAGCGGATCCACTGGGCACGGTCGCTGCGCACGGGCGAGCTGCACGTCACATCCAGCTATGCCGACCAGGACACGCACGTGGCGATCATCGTCGACGCCCACTACGACCTGGGCAGCTCGGACCTGGCCACGCGGCAGTCCAGCTCGTTGGACTACTCGGTGCGCGCCGCTGCCGCGGTCGCCGAGCACTTCCTGCACCAAGGCGACCGGGTCAGCCTGCAGGTGCTGTCCGCCCGCACCCCCCTCAGCCTCCCGCCGGGCACGGGCCGGCGGCACACGCACCGCGTGCTGCAGGCGCTCGCCCTCGTCCAGGCCCAGCCGCAGGAGCAGATCGACCCGCGCAGGGTCCGCCACGGCATGGGGCCCGGCACACTCGCCGTGATGATCTCCGCGCTCGTCTCCCCCGCCCCCCTGGCCCAGGCTGCCCTGCTCAGCCGCAGCGGCACGCAGGTCGTCGTGATCGACGCCCTCGTCGACGATGTCCAACCGCCCGGTGAGCAGGACGACATCGCCCGCCTCGGCTGGCGGATCCGGCTGATGGAGCGTGAGGGCGAGGTGCGCCGGGTCCGGGCCAGCGGCGTGCCGGTCGTGCCGTGGCGTGGCCCCGGGAGCCTGGACCAGGTGCTGCGCAGCCTGGCCCGACACCGACAGGGCGCCGCACGATGAACCCGATGAAGGACCTCCTCGAGGACCTGCGGTCACTGAGCCAGCAGCAGGTGCTGCTGCGCGCCGCCATCGCGCTGGCGCTGCTGGGGTTCACGACGGTGCTGCTGATCGCGGGCGAGTCCTCGGTCTACGCGCTCGTGGTGCTCTCCCTGCTCAGCGCGTGCTGCATCATCAACCCGCACACCGTCCTGCCGGCCGCGGTGATGATCTACTGCCTGGCTGTCTGGTGGGCGGGGGTCGCCGATCCGTTCGACCCCTGGGCGGTGCCGGCCACCCTGTGCCTGCTGCTGCTCCACACGGCCTGTGCCCTCAGCGCCGCTGCCCCGGCCCAGGCCGAGCTCCCGAGGCAGCTCTTCAGGACGTATGCGGTGCGGCTGGCTCTCGTGGCGGGCGCCACCATCGTCCTGTCCCTGGTCGCGTACGCCCAGGAGGCCTGGGGGTACTCGGGTGGCCTGATCGCGGTGCTCTCCGGGCTCCTGGCTCTCGGCCTGGCGGTCGGGCTGCACTACTGGGTGGTGACGGTCCGCCAGGCGGAGCCGACGGCCTGACGCGGACGCTGCCTCAGGCGGGCGCTGCCCGACTCAAGCGGCAGGCGCTGCCCGACTCAGGCGGACTCCTTGCGGGGCGGGCGCTTGCGGCCGCCGGACTGCTTGCGCACGATCGTCGGGTTGACGTTGTCCAGGACGACCTCGCGGGTGATCTCGACGCGGGTGATCTCGTCGTCGCTGGGGACGTCGAACATCACCGGCATGAGCACCTCCTCCAGGATCGCCCGCAGCCCGCGCGCGCCGGTGGCGCGCAGCAGGGCCTGCTCGGCGATCGCGTCGATGGCGTCGTCGGTGAAGTCCAGCTCCACGCCGTCGATCTCGAACATCCGTTGGTACTGCTTGACGAGCGCGTTGCGTGGCTCGGTCAGGATGCTGGACAGAGCCTCACGGTCGAGCGGGGAGACGGTGGTGATGACCGGGAGCCTGCCGATGAACTCGGGGATCAGCCCGAACTTCATCAGGTCCTCGGGCAGCACGTCCTCGTAGCGCTCCCCCGCGTCCTTGGCGGAGTGCAGCTCGGCCCCGAAGCCGAGCCCCTGCTTGCCCGCGCGGGCCTCGATGATCTTCTCCAGGCCGGCGAAGGCGCCCCCCACGATGAACAGCACGTTGGAGGTGTCGATCTGGATGAACTCCTGGTGCGGGTGCTTGCGGCCGCCCTGCGGCGGGACCGAGGCGGTGGTCCCCTCCAGGATCTTCAGCAGCGCCTGCTGCACCCCCTCGCCGGAGACGTCACGGGTGATCGACGGGTTCTCCGACTTGCGCGAGACCTTGTCGATCTCATCGATGTAGATGATGCCGCTCTCGGCCTTCTTGACGTCGAAGTCCGCCGCCTGGATGAGCTTGAGCAGGATGTTCTCGACATCCTCGCCGACGTAGCCCGCCTCGGTGAGCGCGGTCGCGTCGGCGATGGCGAACGGCACGTTGAGCATCCGCGCCAGGGTCTGCGCCAGATAGGTCTTGCCGCACCCGGTGGGGCCGATGAGCAGGATGTTGGACTTGGCGATCTCGACGGCGTCCTCACCCTTGCGGGCCTGACCCGCCTGCACCCGCTTGTAGTGGTTGTAGACCGCCACGGCCAGGGCGCGCTTGGCGGGGTCCTGCCCCACGACATACTGCTCGAGGAAGTCGAAGATCTCGCGCGGCTTGGGCAGGGTGCCGAGACCGAGGTCACTGGCCTCGGCCAGCTCCTCCTCCATGATCTCGTTGCACAGGTCGATGCACTCGTCGCAGATGTAGACACCCGGACCGGCGATCAGCTTGATGACCTGCTTCTGGCTCTTCCCACAGAAGGAGCACTTCAGCACGTCGCTGCTCTCTCCCATGCGAGCCACGGCGGATCCCTTCGGTTCGACAACAGGCACCAACCGCGGTGCCCTGGCACGACGCTACCCCGACACCGGCCGGCAACACAGTTCATTAGGAGCCCGCCACGGCGTGTTTCGGGGGCTGTCCGCTGACAGCGCAACCCTGGCCGGTGCCCCCGACCGGGGTTGGCTGGGACTGCCGTGACGCGTGGGACACGACAGACCGGACTCACCGTGACGTGTCTCAGCGCACGGCCTGCAGGAACTGCCTGGTGCGCTCGTTGTCCGGGTCGGAGAAGATCTTCGCGGGAAGGCCCTCCTCGATGATGTGCCCGGAGTCGAACATCATCACGCGGTCCGAGACGTCCTGGGCGAACTGCATCTCGTGGGTGACGATCAGCATCGTGATGTCGGTGGTCGCCGCGAGGTCCTGCAGCACGCCGAGCACCTCACCCACGAGCTCGGGGTCGAGCGCCGATGTCACCTCGTCGAGCAACAGGATCTCCGGGTCCATCGCCAGTGCCCTGGCGATGGCGACCCGCTGCTGCTGCCCACCGGAGAGCTGCATCGGGTGGGCGTCACCGCGGTCGCCCAGCCCGACGCGGTCCAGCAGCTCCAGCGCCTTGGTCCGCGCCTGCTCGGTCGACTGACCGAGCACATGGACAGGAGCCTCGATGATGTTCTGCAGGACCGTCATGTTCGGGAACAGGTTGAACTGCTGGAACACCATCCCGATGCGCTTGCGCACCGCGGAGACCTGCTTGGGCTTGAGCTCGACGCGTTTGCCGTCGCGGCGGTCGTGGGTGAGCGGGTCACCGTCCACCCAGACATAGCCGTCGGTGAGCTCCTCCAGGGTCATCAGGAGTCGCAAGATCGTCGTCTTGCCCGAGCCCGAGGGGCCGATGAGCGTGACGCGCTCCCCACGGTCGACGGAGAAGTTCAGGCCCTCCAGCACCGTGGTGGAGCCGAACTTCTTGACGACGTCCTCGAACTGGATGCGAGGCACCCCACCGTTGTGGGGGTGGCTGGTGGTCGCAGGGTCGGGGTTCTGGTCAGTAGGCAAGCTTCTTCTCCAACTTTCGCATCAGGACGGCGGTGGGGTAGCTGGCCAGCAGGAACAGCACGCCGGCGACGGTCATCGCCTCGACATAGGTGAAGTGCTGACCGCCGAACTCACGGGCCCTGGTCACCATCTCCGGGACCGAGATGAAGATCAGGAACGGGGTGTCCTTGAACATGGCGATCGCCCAGTTGCCCAGCGAGGGCAGGGTGTTGCGGATCGCCTGGGGCAGGATCACCGCGCGCCAGGTCCTGCTGGCGGGCAGCGAGAGCGCCGTGGCGGCCTCCCACTGGCCCGACCGGATCGACTCGATCCCGGCCCGGTAGGACTCCGCCATGTAGGTCGAGTAGTGGACGCCGATGACCAGGATGCCCACCGTCATGGCGCTGAGGGAGTTGAACGCGTAGTAGATCACCAGCAGGTGCACCGGCAGGGGCGTCATCCTGATGAAGTCGACCAGGAACCTCAGCGGTGCGGCCAGCAGGGGCGGCAGCTCCCGCACCGCGATGGCCCAGACCAGGCCGAGGACGACCGCGATGAGGGTGCCGAGCACCGTCACCACGAGGGTGACCTTGATGAAGGCCTCGAGGAGCAGCGGCACTGCCTCGAAGAACAGCTCGTTCTCCCACATCAGGTGTCACGCCCCTCTCGTCGCGCACCGGACCCGCCGGAGCCAGCCTCGGCCGCCGCGGCACCCGCGAGGACCTTGGCGGCGTCCCGGCGGGCCTGACGGATCTGGAAGTCACCGAGGCCGAGCCGACGCTGGGCACGTCCCTCGCCCCAGCGCATGACCGTTGAGACCACGAGGGCGATGAGGTAGTAGATCACCAGGGCCGAGAGGAAGGCGGGCCAGAGCCCGACCTGCCGGCGCAGCTGGTCGGCCTCGAAGGTGATGTCGCTGAGCAGCACGAGGCTCACGACTGCGGTGCCCTTGATCAGCATCACCATCAGGTTGTTGAAGCCCGGCAGCATCAGCGCCCACGCCTGGGGCCAGATCACCCGCCTCATCTTGGTGGCCCACGGCATCGACAGGGCAGTGGTCGTCTCCCACTGCCCCCTGGGCACGGCGTTCAGCGAACCGCGCACCACCTCGGCACCGTAGGCGCCGTAGTTCAGGCCGAGGGCGATGATCGCCGTCCAGGTGGATCCGAGGTCGACACCGGTAAGGGTGGGGATCACGTAGAAGAAGAAGAACAGCTGCACCACCAGGGAGCTGCCGCGGAACAGCTCCACGATGACCCTGGCGATCACGGCGAGCCAGGCCGGCGCCTGGTGCTCCACCAGGCCCAGCACGACAGCAACGAGGACCATCACCACGGCCCCGCCGGCGAAGGACACGAGGGTGGCCAGCAGGCCTTCCCCGAGCAGTCGCGGCAGGGCCGTGGCGACGCCTGAGAAGAAGTCGCTCACGGGAGGTGAGTGCTCAGCCGTCGGTGGAGTCGGTCGAGTCCGTGGAGCCGGTCGAGTCCTCGGAGTCGGTCGAGCCGCCGGCGCCGTCGGCCGCCTCGTTGGCGGCCTCGAGGTCACCCTCGCAGAGCATCTCGGCCGTCAGCCCCTCCGGGGGCCGCTCGGCGTCGGTGAAGCCGAACTCGCCGACGGTCTCGACGAACCGCTGCTCGTCGCCGACGATCTTGGCCAGCTCCTCGTTGTAGGCCTCCAGGAGCGCGGTGTCCTCCGGGCGGAAGACGGTCGAGCCGGCGCTGATCTGCTTCAGGCCGTCGATCTCGGCGACGAACGCGTCGGTGGTCTCGACACCGGCGTCCGGGTTGTCCTCGGCCATGGTGGAGAGGGTGATGTTGGTCAGCGCGAACGCGTCGGCCCGCCCGTTGGCGACCGCGTCCATGCCGTCCTGCGCGGAGTTGACCGTCATGGTGTTCTCCAGGCCGAGGTCCTGTGCCTGGCCCTGCTCGATCGCACCCGACTGCACGGCCAGCGTCAGGCCGGTCCCCTCGATACTGGCGAAGTCGCTCAGACCCTCGGGGTTGCCCTCGGCAACCATCAGCGTGCTGGTGTACATGATGGTCGGCTCGGCGAACGCGGCCTTCGCGCACCTGTCCGGGAGGATCGACATACCGGCGGAGACCGCGTCGTACTCGCCCTTGTTCAGGCCGGGGATGAGAGCATCCCACTCCACGAGCTGGCCCTCCACGTTGTCGATCCCCAGTGCCTTGAAGATCTCCTCGTCGATCGCGATCGTCGCTCCGGTCAGCTCGCCCTCGTCGTTCTCGAAGCTGTAGGGGATCTCACCGGCGTAGGCGATCTTGATGGTGCCTTCCTCCTGCGCCCGCTCGAGGGTGTTGCCCTCACCGCCGCCGTCGTCGCCACACGCCGCGAGGCCGAGGAGCCCCGCGGTCATGGTGAGCGCGAGGGCGCCCTTGCGGATCCTGGAACTGTTCATACGTGGTCCTTTCGGTTGGACGAGGCTGTTGCCTAGGACCGCGCGCGCACGCCGCACACGGAGAGACGTCGCCCCTCGGGGACTGGAATCGCCATCCAACGTAGGGAACTGCCCTCGCGACCACAACCGGCGACACGCGGGCCCAGCCGGGCTCACGACCGCAAAAGCGACCTCCCACAGCGTCCTGACCTGCGGAAACGTCCTGAAGGGCGCGCACCAAGAGATTGTCAACAATTGGTCAATTGTTATCGGTCCGCAACCTGACCTGTGGTTTTGGCCACAGATCGCCGCCCGCCGACGGGCCGCCGCCCAGCACCCCTCGGGCCGCGCCGAGCCGGCCCGGTCAGACCGTGAGCAGCCCCACCCCCGCGCTCACGACGCCGACGGTCAGGCTCAGGGCCCCCAGCCAGACCAGCGCGATCAGACGGTTGGGCCGCTGCGGGTCCCGGCCGATGACCGAGAGGAAGAACCCCGCGGGCATCAGGATGGCCGCCAGCAGGACGCCACTCGTGAGCGCTCGCCAGGGGCTGGACACGCCCGCGAGGTCGACATACAGGGTCGCGACCAGGCCGAGGATCACCAGGACACCGGCGTGCGCGTGCCCGGCCCGGAAGAACGACGCCTGCAGGTCGTTCGTGGGCACCTTCGCGGTGACCACGCGCAGCAGGAAGGTGCCGCCGTAGGCGATCGCGACGACGGTCAGCAGGACGATGCCGCCGGTCTGGGCGGCGCTGGCACTCAACATGGGCTCTCCCTCGCTCTGAATCTTTCCACTGGAAAGACTAGGGCCTGGACCGGGAAATTACCAGTGGTAAATTCTCGGGATGCACTACCACCACGGAGACCTGCGCCGCGCGATGCTGGAGGCCGCCGCGACCGCCATCGCCGCTGACGGGGTCGACCGGCTGAGCATCCGGGGGCTCGCCCGCGCCACGGAGGTCAGCCACACCGCGTTCCGCCACCACTTCGGTGACCGCCGGGGGCTGCTCACTGCACTGGCAGCGCAGGGATATGCCGGTATGACGCAGGCCCTGCGTGCGGTCGACCGCACCGGACCGGAGGGGTTCCTGGAGACCGGTGTCGCCTACATCGAGTGGGCCCTGGCACACCCGGCACACTTCCAGGTGATGTTCCGCCCGGACCTGGTGGACGAGGCGGACCCCGCGCTGCAGACGGCACTCGGCGAGCTGGCCGGAGCGCTGATGCTCGGCGTGGCCGACTTCTCAGGTCGACCCTCCGAGGGCGCACCGCGGACCAACCCGCTCGCCCTCGCCGCGTGGAGCCTCACCCACGGCTTCGCCACCCTGGCGCTGGCCGGCAACCTGCCGAGCGGGGAGACCGGGCAGTCCCTCCCGGACCTGGCCCGCGCCGTGCTCCGCAACCTCGCCCAGCCCCACTGAGGTGCCGGCTCGCACCGACCCGGGCCACGGCATACGGCTGACTCCGCGTCGCGGGCTCAGCGGCTGAGCCGGAACTCGTGCCGGAAGGTCCACAGCATCCGTAGCGCCCGCGGCGGTCCGGTGCCGCCGGCGATGAACCGGAACTGCTCCAGGCTGCGCAGCGCCGGGGTGACCCTCCAGGACGCCCGCGCGGTCTCCGGGCCGGCGTTCCACATCCGGTGTGGCGTGCGGGGCGGGACCACGACGGTCTCGCCGGCCGTGAGCAACCGCGGCCCGGCGCCGCCGAGCTCCACGGTGAGCCGGCCCTCCAGCACCTCGAACTCCTCCTGCTGCCGGGGGTGCAGGTGCCTGGGCGGGGGCTCCCCCGGCTGCCAGACCGACTCCACCTCGAGCAGGTCGGCCGTGTGCTGCCGGACGTGCAGCTCCTGCACGGGGCTCAGCGCGATGCGCTCGCCCGTCATGCCTGCCCCGCACGCTCGTCCGAGCCGGTCGGCGCCAGCACGTGGACGACGATGCCGTTGGGCATGACCGCCGTGTCCCTGAGGTGCAGGTGGGTGGTGTCGACCAGGCCGTCCATCAGCCGGTCACCCCGACCCACGATCACCGGGAACACCCACAGGTGCAGCTCATCGAGCAGCCCCTCGGCCAGCAGGGTGCGGTCCAGCTCCCCGGTGCCGAACTTGAGGATGGCACCGCCCTCCTGCGCCCTGAGGTCTCGAACGGCACCGGCGACGTCGTCGGGCAGCAGCGTGGCGTTCCAGGTGGCTTCCGTCAGGGTGCGCGACGCGACATGCTTGGGCATCGCATTGATCTTGTCGGAGTACGGATCGCCGGACCGCTGCGGCCAGGCCTCCGCGAAGGCCTCGTAGGTCTCGCGCCCGAGGAGCAGGGCATCCGCCCGGTCCATGAGCTGGGTCGCATAGCCCTGGTGGTCCTCGTCCCAGTAGGGCATACCCCACTCGTGCGGGTCTCCGATCACGCCGTCCAGCGAGATGAAGGTTGACTCGATAATGGTGCGCACAATGGCCTCCCATGCCTATTGAATCAGTGTCTAATACACTGATGGACTACTGAACCCCTGTCAAGTAATCGGTGTGGGAGGAACTAGCCTGTGCGCATGCCGCCACGGACCCGGACCCGGATGTCCACCGACGCCCGGCGTGGCCAGCTGCTGCAGATCGGCGCAGAGCTCTTCGCCACGACGCCGTACGACGCGGTGCGGATCACCGAGGTCGCGGACCGCGCCGGCGTCTCCAGGGGCCTGCTGTACCACTACTTCCCGACCAAGCGTGAGTTCGCGATCGCGGTGACCCAGTCGGTGTGCAGCGACGTCTTCCACGACGCGCAGCCGGACGGGGGCTGGCCGGTCGAGCAGCAGCTGCGCTTCGTCCTCGACGCGTATGTGCGGTTCGCGGAGGAGAACAGGGCGGGCTACCGCGCGATGCACCGCGGCCTGATCGCGGACCCCGAGGTGCGCGAGCTGCGCCGGCAGGACCTGGCCCGGGACGAGCAGCGGGTCCTGGAGGCCTTCGGCGCCCTCCCGGAGCCGCCCGAGGTGCTGCGGCTTGCCGTGCGCGGCTGGCTGGCTCTGGTGATCGCCCTGTGCCTGGAGTGGCTCGACGGCCCGGCAGTGGACCGGGACGCCCTGCTCGACCTGATGGTGGGCAGCCTGCTCGACCTGGTCCGGGGACGCCTCGGCTAGCCGCACAGCAGAGCGGGCCGGTCCGTGTGGACCGACCCGCTCCGGTGGCGTGCGGATGTCAGAGGGCGGCAGAGGCCTTGCGGGACTCCAGCACCTCATCGATGAGGCCGTACTCCTTGGCCTCGGCAGCGGTGAGGATCTTGTCGCGCTCGATGTCCTTGCGGACCTGCTCCGTCGTCTTGCCCGAGTGCCGGGCCCAGGTCTCCTCGAGCCAGGTGCGCATGCGCAGCACCTCGTTGGCCTGGATCTCGATGTCGGACGCCTGACCGTAGTCACCGCCGGCCAGGGCCGGCTGGTGGATGAGGACCCGGGCGTTGGGCAGCGCGAACCGCTTGCCAGGGGTCCCCGCCGCGAGCAGCACCGCAGCCGCGGACGCCGCCTGCCCGATCACGAAGGTCTGCACATCGGGCTTGATGTACTGCATCGTGTCGTAGATCGCGGTCAGCGCGGTGAACGAGCCGCCCGGGGAGTTGATGTACATCAGGATGTCCCGGTCCGGGTCCTGGCTCTCGAGCACGATCAGCTGGGCGATGATGTCACCCGCCGAGGCGTCGTCGACCTGGATGCCCAGGAAGATGATCCGGTCCTCGAACAGCTTGGTGTAGGGGTCCTGCCGCTTGGTGCCGTAGGAGGTGCGCTCCTCGAACTGGGGCAGGATGTAGCGGCTGGACGGTCCCGCCAGGGCCGACCCGCCGGCATACGGGGTCTGAGTCATGATTGCTCTCTCTCGTCTCTGGTCGGTCCGGCTCAGGCCTTGGCGCCGGCGTCGTCGGAGCGCTCGTAGACGTGGTCCACGAAGCCGTACTCCTTGGCCTCCTGGGCAGTGAACCAGCGGTCGCGGTCGGAGTCCGCCTCGATCTGGTCAACGGACTGCCCGGTGTGCTCGGCGATCAGCGCCGCCATCTCACGCTTGGTGTGCAGCATCTGCTCGGCCTGGATCTTGATGTCACTGGCCGTGCCGCCGATGCCGCCGGAGGGCTGGTGCATCATCACCTTGGCGTGCGGGGTCGCGTAGCGCTTGCCCGGTGCACCCGCGGAGAGCAGGAACTGCCCCATCGAGGCCGCCAGGCCCATCGCGACCGTCGCCACGTCGTTGGGGACCCACTGCATCGTGTCGTAGATCGCCATGCCGGCGCTGACGGAGCCACCCGGGGAGTTGATGTAGAGCCAGATGTCCTTCTCGGAGTCCTCCGCGGCCAGCAGCAGCAGCTGCGCGCAGATCGCGTTGGCGTTGTCGTCCCGCACGTCCGAGCCGAGGAAGATGATCCGTTCCTTGAGGAGGCGGTTGTAGATCTGGTCGTCCAGTCCGGCCACCGGTCGTTCGCTGGCCGCGACGATCTCGCTGTTGCTCACCATCTGCTCCATCTCATCGCTGGGGGTCGCGGCCCGGCCGCGTCCTTCGTCAGTGACCCTAACGCCCGCACTCGACGGGGCACTCCCGCATTCCGTCCGTGTTCGCCCTGAGCGCAGCAGCCCCACCCCGGCCAGACGCTCCCGGCTCTGCAGAAGATGTCGCGTGCGACACCTTGTGCAGAGCCATCGGGACGCTCCGCGCCTTGTGCAGAGCCGTCGTGACGCTCCGCGCCTTCTGCCGAGCCGTCGTGACGCCCTGCGCCCTGCCCCGCACACGCCGACGCGGACTGCCGGAGAACCGGCAGTCCGCGTCGTGCGTGTGCAGTGGGTCAGGCCTTCTCGGTGGCCTCGACCTCGTCGTCCTCGACGTCCGGGCTGTCGACGGAGTCGACGCTGTCCACGGAGTCCACACTGTCGACCGAGTCGACGCTGTCCACCGAGTCCGCGGACGCGGCGGAGTCGGCGTCCTCGTCCTCGTCCTCCTCGCCGGTCTCGATCTCGTTGAGGTCGACGACGTTGCCGTCGGTGTCCTTGACGGTGACGGTCTCGAGCACGCTGGCCAGCGCCTTGCGGCGACCGACCTCGGCGACCATGCCGGGGACCTGGTTCTGGCTGTCGAGCTGCTGGGCGAACTCGTTGGGGTTCATGCCGTACTGCTGCGCGGCCATGATCAGGTACTCGACCAGCTCCTCCTGGCCGACCTGGACCTCGTCACGCTCGACCAGGGCGTCCAGCAGCAGCTGCGTGCGGACGGCCTTCTGGGTGCTCTCGGTGACCTCGGCGCGGTGCACGTCGTCCTCGAGGCGACCCTCGTTCTCCAGGTGGCTGTGCACCTCGGCCTCCACGACGGAGTCCGGCACGGGGATGTCGACGAGCTCGAGCATCTGCTCCAGGACCTTGTCGCGGGCCTGGACGCCCTGCTCGAACTTCGCGCCCTGTTCGGACTGCTTGCGCAGGTCCTCCATGAGCTCCTCGAAGGTGTCGAACTCCGAGGCGAGCTGGGCGAAGTCGTCGTCCGCCTCGGGCAGCTGGCGCTCCTTGACGGACTGCAGCACGAGGGTGACCTCGGCGTCCTGACCGGCGCGGTCGCCACCGGCGAGCGGGGCGGTGAACTCGACGGTCTCACCGGCGGTGTGGCCGATCAGGGCCTCGTCCATGCCGGGGAGCATCGTGCCGGAGCCGATCTCGTAGGAGATGCCCTCGGCGGCGTCGATGTCCTCGCCGTCGATGGTGGCCCGGATGTCCACGGAGGTGAAGTCGCCCTCCTGGGCGGGACGGTCGACACCGACGAGCGTGCCGAAGCGGGCCCGCAGGTTGTCGAGCCGGGTCTGCACGTCGGCCTCGTCGACCGCAACGGGGTCGACCTCGACGGTGATGGTGCTGAAGTCGGGCAGCTCGAACGTCGGCACGACGTCGACCTCGGCGTCGAACTTCAGCTGCTGGCCGTCCTCCAGCGGCAGCTCGGTCATGTTGACCTCGGGCTGCCCCAGCGGCTTGACCTCGTGCTCGGCCAGCGCCTGGGCGTAGTACTCACCCATGGCGTCGTTGACGGCCTCCTGCACGACGGCGCCACGGCCGAAGCGCTGGTCGATGATCCGGTTCGGCACCTTGCCGCGCCGGAAGCCCGGGATGTTGACCTGCTGCGCGATGGTCTTGTAGGCCGCATCCATCCGGGGTGCGAGCTCCTCGGAGGTGACCTCCACGCTCAGCTTCACCCGGGTCGGGCTCAGGGTCTCGACGGCACTCTTCACTCTGCGGCACTCCAGAATCTGGTCGTTGGCGTTCGGGATCCGTGGGTGCTCCCACCGGACCGCAGCAACGCGCCGGTTCGGTCCGGCATACTCCTCGCGGTCGGCGCCGGCAACAGGGCAGCCGGACATCCACAGATCGCCCCATGGTAAGGGGTCGGGGTAGCCGGATTCGAACCGGCGGCCTTCCGCTCCCAAAGCGGACGCGCTACCAAGCTGCGCCATACCCCGCGCTCACCCGGTGCCGGAGGTCGTTTCCGACTCGGCACGGGTGGGCAGTACAGTAGTCCCTCGCTGGCCGGTCTCCGCACTGGCCGCACGCGGGTGTAGCTCAATGGTAGAGCCCCAGTCTTCCAAACTGGTTACGCGAGTTCGATTCTCGTCACCCGCTCCACAGGCCGGCCGTATGCCGTGACGCACCGGATCGGCCCCTCACCAGGGTCCCGGGACGGGCTCCCCGCGACTCAGGCGACGAGCAGCAGCGAGAGCGCCGCGGTGTCGGCGTCGCCCTGCGGGTCCACCCACGACTTGGTCGTCAGGCGGGTGATGGTGCCCTCGCGGTCCACCTCCGCCCAGGCGGCGCGGTGGTCGAGCCCGAGGTCCGGGACACCGGGCAGCAGGATGCACCCGGAGGCGGTCTCGTACTCCGGGACCGAGCTCAGCGTGCTGGCCGGCGGGTGGAGCACGGCGAGGCCGGGCGGGGGATGGTCGGCGAACTGCCCCGGCTCCAGGTGGTGCTCCCCCAGGAGCTGGCCCTCGGCGAGCACGAGCCCGATGGCATCCGCCAGCAGGTCCCCACCGCCACCGACCGCGCCCACCTCGTCCGTCTCGCGGTCAGGCACCTCCTCGACGACGCGGAACACCGTGCTGCCCCGCGGCAGCATGCCCGGGACGGCAGCCATCTGCACCGCCAGGACGAGGAAGCGGGACCACTCCACCGGGTCCTGCGGCCAGCGACGCAGCAGCAGGAAACCGGAGAGGCAGCCGCCCTTGTGCAGCGGCGCGACCTCGACCGGTGGGAGCCCATGGTTCGTCATGACGTCCTCCTGCCCGTGCCCTGGAGCACCCTGTCACCTCCAGAATGCCACGTCAGGGGCGTTCCGGGGGCGTTCTGGCGCGTACCATCTCGCCATGACGGACACCATCGAGGTCACCGGCAGCGGCCAGGCCGCGGGCACCCCCGACCTGGTCGTGCTCGACCTGCGGATCCAGGCCGAGCGCGACACCGTCGCCGCGAGCCTGCGCGCAGTCGCCGAGGCGGTGCGCGCGGTCGTGGAGCGCACCGCCGCCCACCGCTCCGGCTCCGTCCCGGCGCCACGGACCCAGGGGCTGAGCCTGTTCACCCGGCACGACCGCGGGGGGCAGCGGGTCGTGGGCTACACCGCCTCCCAGCAGCTGCGGCTCAGCCTGCCGGGCACCGACCTGGCGGGCGAGGTCGTGAGCGTGCTGTCGGAGGCCGCCGGTGACGCGCTGGGCATCGACGGGCTCACCCTCTCCGTGGCCGACCAGGCCGACCTGCACGCCCGCGCCCGGGAGGCGGCCTTCGCGGATGCCCGCGCACGCGCCGAGCAGTATGCCGCGCTGGCGGAGCGGACGCTGGGAGCGGTCCGTGGCGTCCGAGACGTGCCGGACGCCGAGGGGCCGGTCCCGAGACCGGCCCGGGCCGCGTTCGCAGAGGCCTCGATGCCGGTCGAGGCGGGCGAGCACACCGTGGCGGCCCGGGTGACCGTCAGCTGGGAGCTCCGCTGACACTGCGGTCGACAGCCGGGCCCGTGTGTGCCACGTTTGGAGGCGTCAGGCCGACCGAGGTCGGCACAGGAACACGGAAGGATGACTTCATGGGGTTCATGGACAAGGTGACCGGCGCCGCGGACGACCACAAGGACAAGGTGGGCGACCTCGTCGACGAGCACGGTGACAAGATCGACCAGGGCATCGAGCAGGGCGGTGACTTCGTCGACGACAAGACCGGTGGCAAGTACTCCGACCAGGTCGACCAGGGCCAGGAGAAGTTGGGTGACGCGGTCGAGGGTTTCGGGGGCGGCAGCGCCGAGGGTGAGGGCGATCCCCCAGCCTGAGTCACCACACGGCATACGGGCAGCACCTGGCACACGCGGCCGGGGGCTGTTTCGCGTCCAGAGCCGAAACCGTTGGGCAGGAGAGCAACTGCCCCACGGTCAGCGCACTCGACAAGTGCCCCCGTCGGGGTGCAGGGTGTGGGGGTCAGGCCGGTCCTCGCGCCGGCACCAAGAACGGGAGGAACCCCGAATGGGTCTCATGGACAAGATCACCGGTGCTTTCGAGAAGAACAAGGACAAGATCACGGACGCGGTGGACCAGCACGGAGACAAGATCGAACAGGGCCTCGAGCGGGCCGGAGAGTTCATTGACGACAAGACCGGCGGCAAGTACTCCGACCAGATCGACCAGGGCCAGGAGAAGCTGAAGGGCGGCCTCGACAGCCTGGACGGCACGGCCGACGACTTCGGCGCGGAGCCGGGGGCCGAGACCCCCACCACGGACGCGCCCACCGACGCGGCCACCACCGACGGCACCCTCGACACCAACCTTCCCCCGGCCCCACAGGGCTGAGACAGGTCGACACGACGGAGCCCCCGGGGAGGTCCCGGGGGCTCCGTGTGTCAGGCCGCGGCTCGGCAGGCCGGCCCTCAGGGCACGTCGGGCAGGGCGCCGTCCACCTCGTAGGCCGCCATCATGTCGATCCGCCGCTGGTGCCGCTCGGCGCCGCTGAACTCGGTCGTCAGGAAGGTGCGCACGATCTCCTTGGCCTCCTCGACGGAGTGCATCCGCGCGCCGATCGAGAGGACCTGCGCGTCATTGTGCTCCCGTGCGAGCTGGGCCAGCTCGGGCCGGTAGCAGAGGGCGGCACGGATGCCGGTGACCTTGTTGGCCGCGATCTGCTCACCGTTGCCGGAGCCGCCGAGCACGATGCCGAGCGAGCCGAGGTCGTCAGCCACCGCCTCGGCCGCCCGCAGCACGAACACGGGGTAGTCGTCCAGCTCGTCATAGGTCACCGGCCCGTGGTCGATGACCTCGTGCCCCTCCTCGCCCAGCCACCGGACGAGCTCGCGCTGCAGGTCGTAGGCGGCGTGGTCGCCACCGATGTGAATGCGCATCTGGTCTCTCCTCAGCTGAAGTCGGGGCTGGCGTCGCGGGTCCGCTTGAGCTCGTAGAAGCCCGGCGTGCCGGCGACCAGCACGCACCCGTCCCAGAGCCGGCCGGCGGCCTCACCCTTGGGCGCCGGGGTGACGACCGGGCCGAAGAAGCTCACGCCGTTGACCGAGACCACAGGAGTGCCGACGTCGTCGCCGACCAGGCTGATCGCCCGCTCGTGGCTGGCACGCACATCGGCGTCCTGCTCCTCGGTGTCGGCATGGCGGGCGAGGTCGACGGGCAGGCCGACCTCCTCCAGGGCCTCCGCGATGACCGTGGCCAGGTCCTCGGAGCCGCGACCCTCGGTGTGGATCCGACGGCCGAGCGCGTCATACAGCGCCTTGCGGGTCGTGTTGCCACCGTCCTCGCCCGGGTGCTCCTTGGCCGCCGCGATGACCACGCGCACCGTCGCCCACGCCCGGTCCATCAGCGCGGCGTAGTCCTCGGGGAGGTCCCGGCCCTGGTTGAGGACCGACAGGCTCATCACCGACCAGGTGATGTCCAGGTCACGGACCTGCTGGGCCTCCATCAGCCAGCGGGACGTCATCCAGGCCCAGGGGCAGACCGGGTCGAACCACATCTCGGCCGCCGTGCGGCTGCCGGGTTCGTGAGTGCTCGATGTCGGGGTGCTCATGGCACCATCGTTGCACCAGACTGCGACACCCATCGCCCCGACCCCGACCACGCACAGGAGCCACCGCATGCCCGGCAAGAACCTCACCCGCGACGAGGCCGCGGCCCGGTCCGCGATCGTGACCACCGACTCGTATGCCGTGTCGCTGGACCTCACGACCGGCCCGGAGACCTTCCGCACGGTGACCACCGTCGAGTTCGGGGCGCGGGAGGGCGCGGAGACCTTCATCGACCTGATCGCGCCGTCGGTGCAGGCGATCACGCTCAACGGGGAGGAGCTGGACCCGGCGGAGCACTTCGCGGACTCCCGCATCCGGCTGCCGCGACTGCGCGAGCGCAACACCCTGACGGTCGACGCCACGGGCGCGTACATGAACACCGGCGAGGGGATGCACCGCTTCGTGGACCCTGCGGACGGCGAGGTCTACCTCTACACCCAGTTCGAGGTCCCGGACTCCCGCCGCGTCTTCGCCGTCTTCGAGCAGCCCGACCTCAAGGCGACCTTCCAGCTCACCGTGACCGCCCCGGCGCACTGGCAGGTCATCTCCAACCAGCCGACGCCGGAGCCGGTCGCCGCCGGCAGCAGACCTGGTGCGGGACAGACGGACTCGGCCGACGCCGAGGCCGGCCCCATCGCGACCTGGACCTTCGGGGCCACACCCAGCATCTCGTCATACATCACTGCTCTGGTTGCCGGCCCGTATGCCGTGGTGCGCGACGAGGTGGACACCCGCGCCGGGACCATCCCGCTGGGGGTCTTCTGCCGCCGGTCGATGAGCGAGCACCTCGACGCCGACAACGTCCTGGACGTCACCAAGCGCGGGTTCGCCTTCTTCGAGGAGGAGTTCGACCAGCCGTACCCGTTCGCCAAGTACGACCAGATCTTCACGCCGGAGTACAACATGGGCGCGATGGAGAACGCCGGTTGCGTGACCATCGTCGAGCAGTACATCTTCCGCGGCAAGGTGACCGAGTCGATCATCGAGCGGCGCGCCCTGACGATCCTGCACGAGCTGGCGCACATGTGGTTCGGCGACCTGGTGACGATGCAGTGGTGGGACGACCTGTGGCTCAACGAGTCCTTCGCGGAGTGGGCCTCTACCACCTGCCAGGCCGAGGCCACCCAGTGGACCGACGCGTGGACCACCTTCGCGACCGCAGAGAAGGGCTGGGCCTACCGCCAGGACCAGCTCTCCTCGACCCACCCGATCGCCGCCGACATGGTCGACCTGGCAGCGGTCGAGGTGAACTTCGACGGCATCACCTATGCCAAGGGTGCCTCGGTGCTCAAGCAGCTCGTCGCGTATGTCGGACGCGAACCCTTCCGGGACGGGCTGCGGTCCTACTTCGTCAAGCACGCGTGGGGCAACACGACCCTGAGCGACCTGCTCACCGAGCTGGAGGCCACCTCCGGCCGCGACCTGCGGACCTGGAGCCGGCTGTGGCTGGAGACCGCCGGGGTCAACACGCTGACCCCGCAGGTCACCGTCGAGGACGGCACGATCACCGCGGCCGCGATCGCGCAGAGCGCCCCGGCCGAGTGGCCGACGCTGCGTCCGCACCGGCTCGCCGTGGGCTGCTACGACCTGCAGGACGGCGCGTTCGTGCGGACCCACCGGGTCGAGCTCGACGTGGACGGTGCGTCCACCGAGGTGCCCGAGCTGGTCGGCCGTCCCATGCCGGACCTCCTGCTGGTCAACGACGACGACCTGGCCTACGCCAAGATCCGGCTCGACGAGATGTCGCTGGCCGTCGCCCTGGCGCAGCCCCGCGCGCTGGTGGAGTCCCTCCCCCGCTCCCTGGTGCTCGCCGCGGCCTGGGACATGACCCGCGACGGCGAGATGGCCGCGACCGACTATGTGCGCCTCGGGCTGCAGGCGATTGCGGTCGAGACCGAGTCGACCCTCCTGCGCGTGCTGATCCAGCAGGTGACGACCGCGGCGCTGACCTACACCGCCCCGGCCCGCCGGGACGCGCTCCTCGACGAGGTGGAGGTCGCCCTGCGCGCCGCGACCCGGGCCGCCGCGCCGGGCTCGGACGCGCAGCTCCAGCTGGTCACCGCCTGGGCCTCCTTCGCCCGGTCGCCGGAGTCGGTGTCCCTCGTGCAGGCCCTGCTCTCCGGCACGGAGTCCCTCGACGGCCTGACCGTCGACCAGGACATCCGCTGGACCCTGGTCACGTCCCTGGCCACGGCCGGCGCCGCGGGTGAGGCCGAGATCGAGGCCGAGCGCACGCGCGACAACACGGCAACCGGCCGGGAGCGGGCCGCCCGCGCGCTGGCCTCCCGGCCGACCGCGGCCGCCAAGGCCGCGGCCTGGGAGTCGGGGGTCGAGGACGACAGCCTGCCCAACGCTGTCATCGCGGCGACCGCGCTCGGGTTCGGCCGGGTGCACGACCCGGAGCTGCTGGGCGACTACGTCGACCGCTACCACGAGGCGATCGGCTCCGTCTGGGCGTCGCGGACCCACCACATCGCGGAGTCCATCGCCATCGGCTTCTATCCGCACGCCCTCGCTGACAAGCGGCTGCTGGACGCCACGACCGAGTGGCTGACGGCCAACCCCGACGCCCCGTCGGGCCTGCGCCGCACCGTGGCGGAGAACCGGGACACAGTGGCCCGCGCGCTGAGTGTCCAGGCGCGCGACGCCGCCTGACCAGCCCGGGCTCAGGCCTCGCGTGACACCGTCCGCGCGAGCCGCCGGGCCGAGCGCCAGGCGAACAGCTCCTCGAGCAGCACCGGCCGGCCCTCGGTGCCGGCGAGGGGTACCCGCCAGTTCGGGTACTCCTCGTCGGTGCCGGGCTGGTTGATGATCCGGGTGTCCTGGGCGAGGTCGCTGACCGACACCCCGATGAGCGCGGAGCGGGTGAAGCCGAGGAACCGGTGCAGCGCCTCGACCTGCTCGGCGGTCCCTGCGCCCGGGCGCAGCAGCCCGCGCCGGCGCAGGTCGGCGAGCACCTCCTCACGCGCGGTCCGGTCGGCGGCCCGCTCCTCCTCCAGCGACCGGTCTAGGAGGCCGAGGGAGTGGCGCAGGTCGATGTGCACGCCCTGCAGGTAGCCCGCCGTCGGCGGCAGGTCGTGGGTGGTGACCGTGGCCAGGCAGAGCTTGCGGTAGCTCTCCGGTGGGAGCAGCCCGCCGTCGCCGTCGTAGTCCCGCTCGAACCAGAGGATCGAGGTCCCGAGGATGCCGCTGTCGGCGAGGTAGTCGCGCACCCACGGCTCGACGGTGCCCAGGTCCTCCCCCACGACGACGGCGCCCGCCCGGTGGGCCTCGAGCATCAGGATGCCGACCATCGCCTCGTGGTCGTAGCGCACATAGGTCCCCAGCCGCGGCTCCTGCCCCTCCGGGATCCACCACAGCCGGAACAGCCCGATCACGTGGTCGACGCGCAGGCCCCCGGCATCGCGCAGGACCGCCCGGATCATGTCGCGGTAGGGCGCGTAGCCCAGCTCCGCGAGCCGGTCCGGGCGCCACGGCGGCTGGGACCAGTCCTGGCCGAGCTGGTTGTACTGGTCGGCGGGCGCCCCGACGGTGACACCGCGCGCCAGGGCGTCGCCCAGCGCCCAGGTGTCGGCGCCGTGCGGGTGCACGCCGACGGCCAGGTCGTGCACTACGCCCAGCCGCATGCCGGTCTCGGTGACCTCGCGCTGCACCGCAGCGAGCTGTTCGGCGAGGATCCACTGCAGCCAGCACTGGAACTCGATCTCCGCGGAGTGCTCCTGGCGGAAGCTGTCGACGGCCGCGCCGCGCGCGTCGCGCAGCTCCTCCGGCCACTCGCGCCAGTCGGGCCCGTGCACGCCGAACAGCACCGCCCAGGTGGCGTAGTCCACCAGCCCCTGGCCCTCGCGCTCGACGAACGCATGGAACGACCGCTCGCGGCGCACCGAACGACCCTGCCGGAAGACCATCCGCAGCGCCGCCTCCTTGGCGGCCCAGACGGCGTCGCGCTCCAGGAAGTCCAGGTCGTTGAAGCGCTGGGCGTCGTCGGCGTGCCACTCGACCAGCTGGCGCTCGGCGGCCGACAGGTAGGCCACCTCGGGCACGTCCTCGACGCGGATGTAGAGCGGGTTGACGAAGCGCCGCGTGGTCGGCAGGTAGGGCGAGGGCTCCATCGGCGCCGACGGCTCCGCGGCGTGCAGGGGGTTGACCAGCACGAAGTCGGCGCCGAGGCCGGCCGCCCAGGCGCCGAGGTCGGCGAGGTCGGCCAGGTCGCCGGTGCCCCACGAGCGGCGCGAGCGCATCGCGTAGAGCTGGGTCATCACACCCCACGCCTGGTCGCCGTCCCCCTGCAGGAAGTCCGGCAGCTCGAGCCGGGCAGGGGCGACCACCAGCGGCATCGTGGGGGAGTCGGCCTCCCGGGCACCGGACTGTGTCCGCACCTCGACCCGGTGCCACCCCAGGGGAAGGGAGTCCGGCAGCCGCACCTCGAACTGGCTGAGCGGCATACCGTCGACCTCGCGCTCCACCGTCCCGCGGTCGTGCGCCACCTCCAGCACCCCACCGCCCTCGAGGACGACGCGGGCGGTGAACTCGCTCCCCGTCGGGAGGTGGACCGGGAGCCGGTGGGCCCGACCGGCGCGGATGACCCTGACCGGCGGCAGGACCCGGCGCCACGGTGCCTCCCGCAGGTCGGCCAGGCCCGCACGCACCTGCTCCTCGTCGGCGGCCGGCACCCCCAGCGCCTCCAGCACCGCGCGGATCGTCGACTCCTCCACGTCGCGGTGGTTCCCCTGCCAGTCCCAGAACTCGGTCGCCACCCCGTGCCCCTGGGCGAGCTCGACGAGCCGGGCGGGAAGAGCAGATGTCACTGTGGGCCTCTCGGGTCGGTCTGGGGTGTGCCCGGCCAGTCTGCCAGCCGGCCGGGTCGGGTGAGTGACAATGCCAGGTATGCCGTTCAGCACCTGGCCCGAATTCGGCACCTGGCTCCTGGGGGCACCCCTGCTGGTGCTGGTGACGATCCTCCTGGCCCTCGTCGCCCGCTGGCTCAGCCACCGGGCGATCCGCACCGTCGTCGACAACGCGGTGCGGCGGGCCGAGGACAACCGGCTCAGCACGAGCGGCCGGCTGCTCGGCGTCGCGGCCGAGCGACGGCGCCAGCGGGCGCTCACCATGGGCTCACTGCTGCGCAGCGTGGCGACCTTCGTGGTCGCCACCATCGCGGTCCTCACCGTGATGTCGCTGGTCGGGCTGCCGCTGGGACCACTCCTGGCCAGCGCCGGCGTGGGCGGCGTCGCCCTGGGCTTCGGGGCGCAGTCGCTGGTCAAGGACTTCCTGTCCGGGATCTTCATGATCATCGAGGACCAGTACGGCGTGGGCGACGTCATCGACACCGGCGAGGCGGTCGGCACCGTCGAGGAGGTGACGCTGCGGGTCACCCGCCTGCGCGATGCGGCGGGCGTCGTCTGGTTCATCCGCAACGGGGAGATCATCCGGATCGGCAACCAGAGCCAGGGCTGGGCCATGGCGACCATCGACCTGCAGGTCGCCGCGACCGAGGACCCCGCCCGCGTCATCCCCCTCGTCGAGCGCGTCGTCGCCGAGTTCTATGCCGACCCGGAGTCCGCCGCCAAGCTGCTCGAGCCGCCGACCGTGGCGGGTGTCGAGTCGGTCGCGGCCGGGGCGATGACGATCCGTGTCTTCGCCAAGTGCGTGCCGGGCCAGCAGTGGGGCGTGCCGCGCCAGATCCGTGAGAAGGCCAAGGCCACCTTCGACGCCGAGGGCGTGCGCCTGCCGCCGGTCACCTTCGGCGCACCCCCGTCCTGACCACCCCACCCTTCGACCGACCTCACCGGCACCCGCTCCCAGTCCCACCGAGCGCACCGGCACCCGCTCCCTCATCCCACCGAGCAGACCGGCACCCGCTCCCTGGCCTCACCGAGCGCACCGGCCACCCGCCCCCCAACCCCCGTTCCCCAATCCCACCGAGCGTGTGAACATCCTAAAGAACTCTTGCGCAACAGTTCTTTAGGATGCATGATGGAGACATGCCCTCTCCCGACCAGCCCATCTCAGACCCCGAGCGGATCCGCGCGCTGGCTCACCCGGTGCGCCTCGAGCTGCTGGACTTCCTCGGCGACGTCGAGGACGCCACGGCGACCCAGTGCGCCGAGCACATCGGCGAGTCCGTCGCCAGCTGCTCCTTCCACCTGCGGATGCTGCACAAGTACGGCTACATCGAACGGGCCGAGTCCCGCGGCCGGGAGAAGCCCTGGCGGGTCATCCCCGGCGGCTACGACCTGCGTCCCCAGGAGGGGCAGCCCGGGTCGGTGACGGCCGTCTCGGAGGTCGCCTCGCTGCACATGCTGCGGGAGACCGAACGGGTCCGTCGCTATCTCGCTGCCCTGGGGCAGGAGACCTCCGCGTGGATGAACGCCTCCACGGTCACCTCGGGCTCGTTCTGGGCGACGGCCGAGGAGACCGCGCAGTACTCCGAGGACCTCCGCCGGCTGAGCGAGCGCTTCGCCGGCCGGTCGGAGGACCCCTCACTCCGCCCGCCCGGCGCTCGCCAGGTGCGCATGTTCGGCACCGTCAACCCCGATCCGGAGGATCCGTCATGACCACGCCTCAGAGCATGCCGACCACGCGGAGGCGGGGCCCCGCTGCCCTGCAGAGCCCTGGCTTCCGACGGCTGACCACGGCCTGGGTCTTCACCAACCTGGCCGACAGCGCCCTCTACCTGATGCTCGCGGTCTGGCTCAAGGACCTGACCGGTTCCGACGCCGCGGCCGCCCTCACCTTCGTGATGCTCGGTGTCCCCGCGCTGCTCGCGCCGGTCCTCGGCCAGGTCGCCGACCGGTTCTCCCGCAAACGCACCCTGGTGCTCGCCAACCTCGCCGTCGCCGCGGTGGTGCTGACGCTGCTGCTGGTCGACTCGGCCAGCCAGATCGTGTGGATCTATGGGGTGGTGCTGGCCTACGCCATGGTCGCCTACCTGACCGCCGCCGCCCAGACCGGCCTCGTCCGTGACCTCCTGCCCGACGAGCACCTCGCCTCGGGGAACGGCCTGCTCTCCAGCATCGACCAGTCGCTGCGCCTGGTCTCCCCGCTGCTCGGCACCGCCCTGTATGCCGTATGGGGCCCCCACGCCGTGGTCCTGCTCACCGCCGGGGCGTTCGTCGTCGCCGCCGGCCTGCTGACGACCGTGCAGGTGCGCGAGTCCGAGCCGGAGACCGCGGACCAGCGGGGCACCTACTGGACGCAGCTGACGGCGGGCTTCCGGCACCTGGCGGGCATCCCCGTCCTCGGTCGCCTGACGATCATCCTCGCGATCGCCTTCGGCGTGACCGGCCTGGTCAACGTCGCGATCTTCCCGATCATCGAGCAGGGGCTCGGGCTCCAGCCGGAGTCGCTGGGACCGCTGGTCAGCATCCAGGGCCTGGGGGCGGTCGTCGCGGGCCTGACCGCGGCCGCCGTGATCAGCCGGTGGGGTGAGGTGCGGGTGTTCGCCATCGGCGTCGTCCTCCTGGCCCTCGGGATGGCCCCCACGATGACCTCCAGTCTCCCGGCGGTGGTCGTCGGCCTCGCCGCCGTGGGCTTCGGGGTCACGTGGACCGTCGTCTCCTTCATCACGCTGCGGCAGCGGCTCACCCCGCCCAGGCTGCAGGGACGCACGGGCGCCGCGACCGCGATCGCCATCAACCTGCCCCAGACACTCGTCACCCTCGTCGGCGCGGCGGTCCTGGGCCTGGTCGACTACCGGTTGCTGATCCTGGTGACGGTGGTCATCGCCCTGGTCTCGCTGGTCCTCCTGCCGCGGTCCGGACGGGATTCGGCACCGGCACCCGCTCCTGAGACACTGGCCGGGTGAGCCAGGCAGAGCAGGAGCAGACACAGACCTACTACGAGCGGGTCGGTGGACACGAGACGTTCGTCAAGCTGGTCCACGAGTTCTACAAGGGCGTCGCAACCGACGAGCCGCTGCGGGAGATGTACCCCGAGGAGGACCTGGGCCCGGCCGAGGTCCGGTTACGGATGTTCCTGGAGCAGTACTGGGGCGGCCCCAAGACCTACTCCGAGCAGCGCGGCCACCCCCGACTGCGGATGCGCCACATCGAGTTCAAGGTGACACCGACCCAGCGGGACCGCTGGCTCACCCACATGAACGCCGCCATCGACACCCTCGGCCTCGCCCCGATGGACGACGAGCTGATGCGCGGCTACATGGCGCACGCGGCCAACTTCATGGTCAACGCCCACGACGACGACTGATCAGGCCGTATGCCGTGGTGCCGGTGACCGGACCCGCTCACTTGGTGAGGGGCAGCCGGGAGAGCTGGACGGTCATCCAGACACGTGCCCGACAACTACCCAGGGATACGTCGAATCGTGGGTAGAAGCCGTGCCCGTGCCACCCGCCTCCACGCGGCCGCGGAGAGGTTGACCCCGGACGACGACCGTTCCGAGCGCCACGTCCGGCCGCTCCCCCGGCCGGTGCCACGGACCCGCTCGGCCTGGTCATGGCACGACGCCGACGGCCGCGGCGACTGGCTCCTCAACGTCGAGCACGTGGGGGCTGAGGACGCACCCGTCCGGACGGTCCGGCAGCGTGCGCTACCCGGACTGGCAGCAGATCCTCGTCGACCTCGTCCACCACGAACGCGACGACCGACCGTTGATCCTGGTCGGCGCCAGCATGGGCGGGATGCTGGCCCTCGACACCGCGGCCCGCTCCGGCCTGGCGGACCGGGTCATCGTGACCTGCCTGCTGGACAGCACCCAGCCGGAGGTCCGCGCCGGGATCGTCCGGTGCCCCTGGCTGGCCACGCTCGGCCTCCCCCTGCTGCACCTCGCCCGCGGTCCCCTCGCGCGCCTGCCCCTGCCGATCCGCTGGCTGACGCCGATGGCGACGATCTCGAACTCGCCCGGCCTGTCAGCCGAGGTGCTGGAGGACCGCCGCGGTGGCCGCGGCGCGATGCCTTTGGGGTGGTACCGCACCTTCCTGACGTCCGGCCCGGCCGTGCCGCCCGAGACGGTCAGCCGGCCACCCGTCATACTCCTCCATCCCGACGAGGACCGGTGGACCGCACCGGGGCTCAGCGAGGCCTTTCTCGCGGCGCTGCCCGCGCCCACCCGGGCCGTGCGGCTGGAAGGTTGCGGACACTTCCCCGTCGAGGAGCCAGGTTTCCAACAGCTGCTCGACGAGGTGGCGGCTGAACTGTCCGCGACCCGAGCAGGCCGTCCAGCAGCGTCAGGGACGGTGGAGGGTCACCAGCACCGAGCCCACGTCGTCAGGGCTCTGCCTGCTGGAGCCTAGGTCGACGGCCCCGACCCAGACGTCACCTGACTCGAGCGACGGCAGCGCCCAGTCGAACCTCAGGTCGAACGGTGTGTCCGCCGCGACCTTGCCCGGGCCGCTCGCCGTCAGGTTCCCGGCATCGGCACCGGGGACCACGGCGATGGTCAGATCCGCCTCGTCCGCAACCTGGCCCGAGAGCCAGTTCTGCACCATCACCCAGTAGGTCCCGCCCTCCGGGTCGGCGACCGTGCAGCCCTCGATCGGTCCGGCCGTCGCTGAGCTACACAGCTCCTCCCCCGCCTGGGCGACCCCGTCCCCGTTGCTGTCGATGCCGACAAACAGGTCCAGGTCGTTGGCGGTGGTGCGGCCGATGTCGGCTGCGATCACCCTGGACCCGGCAGGCACCTCGACCAGCGTGGTGTGGGTGCCGACGGTCGTGTCGTAGGGGTCGAGCATCGTCGGGTCCTGCGGCACCAGGACGGTCTCGCGCACCCCCTGCTGCAGGCCCGCGACCGTGACCTGCAGACTCCTGACGTCGATGGGGCTGGTCACCGTCTCGGTGTGCGAACCGGTGGCGGCGCCGGCCTCGATGTCGATCGAGTCGCCACCGGCGCCGGCGGGTCGTACTGCGACGGGGAAGTGCGCCTCGGGGACCGTGGTGCTGCCCGCTGCCGTGAAGCGGACGGCCCCGAAGGTCCACGTGCCGACTGACCGACCGCTGACGTCGGCCGTGACCTTCACGGCGACCTGCTCTCCCGGCTGCACCGTGAACCGGCGCGGCGAGACGGTCAGCCCGACATCACCCTCGGTGGTGGCCCGCCAGGTCACTGCCGTGTCGCCCGGGTTGCGGACCAGCCGCGTCCAGGAACACGTCCCGCGGCACTCGTCCTCACCCAGACTGGGCAGGTTGAGGGTGCTCGGGTCGCCGCCCTGTGCCGGGTCAGCCGCCAGGTAGTCGGCGCCCGGGACGTCCAGGACCATCCCGGCACGGGCCGCCCGGGTCAGGTCCACCCGCCCGGCGCCCTCGTCGAAGGGGTCGGCCTGGGTGGTGCCGTCGTCCTTGCGGACGACCTTGTCGAGGCCGGTCACCATGAGGGCGGACTGCACCTCGGCGGGCGTCCACTCCGGCTGGAGCGCACGCACCAGCGCCGCGGCCCCCGCCGCGTGCGGGCTGGACATCGAGGTGCCGGACATGAGCCCGAACTCGGGGCCGGCGGTGGGGTCGACGGTGTGGACGGCCGCCAGGATGTCCACGCCCGGGGCGATGACGTCCGGCTTGATGACACCGGGAACGGACAGGTTGGGCCCGCGGGAGCTGAAGCCTGCGGTGATGTCACCGAGGCTCGCCTCGTTGGTCACGACCGTCCCGGTGATCGAGCCGGTGTGACCGTCCCCGCCGTCCCGCATCCACGCCGCCAGCCGGGCGCCGTCGGTGTATCCGAGGTGCACCGCCGGCAGCACGTGCGGGTCGGCGACGGTGGACTCGCCGTCGGCCTCGGTGTTCACCAGGATCATGCCGCCGGCACCACCGAGCTGGACGTTGGTGCCCTTCTCCACCCTGGGGTTGACACCGCGCTCGCAGACCACGATCTGGCCGTCGAACGTGCCCGGCAGGAACGGCTGGAGGCACTGGGCGTCGCCGAACGCCCTGGCATCCGCGAGTGCCGCGGGGCCGTAGCCGGCGGTCATGCTCCGGCCCACGAGCTCGCCCGGAGGGGTCGACGCGCCACCGCTGAGGCCCGCGACCGAGTTGATGATCGCCCGGTCGTGCGAGGCGGCACCCACGCCGAGGACCCATGGCGCGTCGGCGGGTGAGCCGATGGTCTCGGCGCCGGGGCCCTCGTTGCCGGCCGAGGTCGCCACGAAGACGCCGGCCTCGCGAGCCGCCAGGAACGCGAGAGCGTCAGCATCGCCCCACGGGTCGCTGGAGCCGCCACCGATGGAGTAGTTGATGACGTCCACCCCGTCGGCCGTGGCCTGGTCGATCGCCGCGACGAGGCTGGGCGAAAGGCAGGTGCCCGCGGGGGTGCAGGCCTTGTAGGCGATGAGGTTGGCGTGCGGCGCGACCCCGGAGACCGGGCGCTCGAGCGCGATGGTCGGGGCCTTCACGACGGCGTCCACCACATTGCCACCGGACGTGGAGGCGGTGTGGCTGCCGTGGCCGTGCTCGTCGTTGGGCCCCGTGCCGGTGAGGTCCCAGACGCCGATCAGCTTGTCGTTGCACAGCGGTGCACCGGTGAGGGGGTCACAGAGCCCGTAGAAGGTGTCGCGCGGGTTGTCGTGGTCGTGGCCGTCGCCACCCACGTCCGCGAACGACGGGTGGTCGTGGTTGATCCCGGTGTCGATGACCCCGATGACCACACCCTCTCCCATCGAGGCGGCGCCGCCGGGACCAGCGGTCCCGTCCCACAGCCCGGGGGCACCGATCCACTCGGGCCCGGCGTCGGTCTGCACCTCCCGCGCGAACGGTGCCTCGACCTCGGCCACGCCCGGCAACCCGCGCAGCCGCTCGGCCTGGGCCTGCGTGACGTGGACCGCGACACCGTTGAGGGCGTGGGAGTAGCGGTGCTCGACCTCGGGCCTCTCCCCGAGAGCCAGGGTCGCGGCGGTCAGGAACGCGTCCTGCTCGGTGCGGAGATGGGCCAGGTAGGCGCGGGACGCAGGGGACGAGACGTCGAGCCGCGTCTCACCAGTCGTCCGAGGGGTCGTGGCCGAGAGGCCGGCGATGCCGCCGCGATACGTCGCGAGGGGCGGGTCGACCAGCCGCACGATGTGCGGGGCAGCGGCCAGCTCCTCGGTCGTGGTCGAGGCGCTGGCGACCTCGGACGTCGGCTCGGGGCTCTCGACGATGGCGGTGGACAGGGTGGCCGGTCCGAGGGCCAGCACGGGAAGCGCCGCAAGCAGAGCAGCGGAACGCGATCTCAACACTTTCGCTCCTATGAAGGTTTTCCCCTGCGCGAGCAGGCTAGGCCGAAACTCCCCGGTAGCACCCAGGTCATACGAACACGGCACTCAGAATTGACCGGCTCTTTACTGCTGGAGTCCTCCCTCCCGCCGGGCGGTGCTGACCCGGGCGGAGCGGGGCCGCCGAGGCCTCCATCACTATCCACAGGCGACGGACGCCCTGTCCGTGCCGTGTGCCACCGTGGGCACCGGGATGAGGTCCGCCGACGGGGCGGGGCACGACGAGGAGGGGATCGTATGTCGACAGGTGGGGCCGGCACGAGAGGCACCGGCGGCCCGGGGCCGCAGTTGGGGCGGTTGGTCCAGGAGGCGTGGGCGAGGGGCTGGGAGCCGGTTGACCTGCACCGCGTCGCCACCCGCGTGGAGTCTGCGCTCGTCGCGGACCTGCTCGGCGACCTGATGGCGGCCGACGTGGCCAGGTATGCGCCGGTGACCGTTGATGCCCGGTGGAAGGCCCAGCTGGAGGAGATCGGCGCGTTCGTGTGGTGGCGTCCCGAGGAGGAGCCGGTGACCGCACGAGCCGCTCGTGCCAACGGTGGCTGGGCGGCGGTCAGCCGGGCTGCCGCCCTGCTGGAGGTGACGCTCAAGGTCCTGCCGCCGATCGAGCAGCTGTCCGCGCGACCGGGCGAGGCGACGCCACGGCAGGCGCCCGGGCCAGAGGTCGACCAGCGCCTGCTCAGCAGGGTGCGGATGATGCTGGCCAAGGCCGAGTCGACCACGTTCCCGGCGGAGGCCGAGACCTTCACGGCCGCCGCCCAGAAGCTGATGACGCGCCACAGCATCGACCGTGCCCTGCTCGACCGGGACGCTGGTGGTGGCGACGGACCCGCCGCCATCCGCGTGGGGGTGGACCGCCCCTACGAGTCGGCCCGCTTCCAGCTGGTCTCGGCGATCGCCGGGGCAAATCGGTGCACCGCGGTGTGGCAGAAGGGCCTCGGCTTCAGCACGGTCGTCGGCTTCCCGACCGACCTGCGCGCCGTGGAGCTGCTGTTCACCTCCCTCATGGTCCAGGCCACGACCGCCATGACAGCCGCGGGGTCACGGGAGCACTGGACCGGCCAGAACCGCACGCGCTCGTTCCGCCGCAGCTTCCTCACCGCCTTCGCCGTGCGGATCGGCGAGCGCCTGGAGCTGGCTGCCCGGGAGGGTCAGCAGGAGTGGGCGGACGCCGAGTCGCTGGAGTCCGGGGGCGACGTGTCCCGACAGTGCGCCGGTGACCGCGCGACGGACAGGAGCGACCGCACGTCACTGGTGCTGGCCGCGCGCGACCAGGAGGTGGAGGCAGCCGTGGCGGAGCGGTTCCCGCGCCTGCAGACCCGACGGAGCCGGGCGTCGCTGGACCCGGAGGGCTGGGTGTCGGGCACCTCGGCCGCAGACCGTGCGGACCTCGGGGCTCCCGGGCGCCTCGCGACCTGACCCGAGGACCAGTGCTCAGCGGCGCGTGGGCCTCGCCTGCCGGGCGTCAGCGCGCGCCGCCAGCCCCTCGATCAACAGCTCGAGCCCGAAGGCGTACTCAAAGTCCACGCCCTGGGTCTCCTCGGTCACCGGTCCCCCGACGTAACCGCCGGACAGGAACAGCGGCGCGGCGAAGGGCAGCCGTGCCGGCGTGATCACCTCGCCCAGCTCACTCATCGCCTCGGGGCCGAACTCCAGGTCCTCCTGCCCGGCGAGATCACGCTCGAGGGTCGCGAACGCGGACACGTAGGAGCTCACCGCGAGGATGATGCCGATCCGCTCCTGGTCGGTCAGGTCCAGGCCGTCCACGGCCTCCAGCCCCCGGTCGACGATCTCTACCGACCCGGGCAGGAGCACCGACACCGGCCCCCGGACGATCTCGAGCATCCAGGGGTGCGCCTGGTAGGTCGAGCGCAGCTGGCTGGCCCACACCCGGAGCCGGTCGCGCCAGTCGGCTGCGGGCTCGACCCGTGCGGGCAGGAGCACCTCGGAACCGGCCATCAGCATGAGCAGCTCGTCCTTGTTGGCCACGTAGCGGTAGAGCGACATCGTCGTGAAGCCCAGGGACTCGGCCAGGCGCTGCATCGTCAGGGCGGCCAGCCCGTCCTCGTCGGCGATCTCGATCGCCCGCTCGACGATGCGTTCGTGGCTGAGCCCGCGCGCGGGCCCGCGCTGCGGCGCCGCGTGGGTGCCCCAGGCAATGGCCACCACGCGCGGGAGCCCCGACTCGGTTGTCTCGCCCATAGCCCCACAGTATGCAGCGGGCCGGTTTTTTCGTCTACGCCGCACACTATGTATGTCATACTCAGTGCATGATGTACACAGAAAGCCCTGTCCTGGAGCTCGCCGGTGTGAGCAAGGGCTACGGCGGCGAGCCGGTGCTCCGGGGGCTGGACCTGTCACTGGGACGGGGAGTGCACGCACTCCTGGGCCCCAACGGTGCCGGCAAGACCACCCTGATCAACATCCTCACGACGCTCGTCCCGCACGACTCGGGCACGGTGCGTGTCCTCGGCCTGGACCCGGCGACGCAGGCCGGCCGGATCCGGCACCGGATCAGCGTGACCGGTCAGTTCGCCGCAGTCGACGAGGTGCTGACCGGTCGGGAGAACCTCGTCCTGATGGGGCGTCTGCTCGGGCTGCGCCCCGCCGCCGCCCGGGCCCGCGCCGACGAGCTGCTCGAGCGCTTCGAGATCGCCACGGCAGGCGGCCGCCGGGTGGCGACCTACTCCGGAGGCATGCGGCGCCGGCTGGACCTGGCGATCAGCCTCATCTGGCCACCGGAGGTGCTCTTCCTCGACGAGCCGACGACCGGGCTCGACACCCGCAGCAGGATCGCGCTCTGGGACCAGATCAGGACGCTGGCGGCCGAGGGCACCTCGGTGTTCCTCACGACGCAGTACCTCGAGGAGGCCGACCAGCTCGCTGAGCAGATCACTGTCCTGGACGGCGGCCGGATCGTCGCGCAGGGCAGCGCCGGGCACCTCAAGTCGCTGGTCGGCGGGGCGTTCCTGCGGGTGCTCGACGGGTCCGGCACCGTCGTGCAGGAGGTCGCCACCGACGGGTCCGCGGCGGACCTGGCCCGCGTCAGCGCCGAGGTCGCGGCGACCGCACCGGGGCTGCGCGTCGAGCTGCGCCAACCCACCCTCGACGACGCCTTCCTGCACCTCACCGGGCACCGCGCCCACCCGACCGAGGACAGCGCAGACCGGCCCGACGACAACGCACCCCACGGCCTGGAGGTGGCCCGATGAGCGCCCCGCCGACCACGCCCACCCGTCCCCCGACCGACCGGACGCCGTCGCCCGCGCCGGGCAGCGGCATACTCACCGCCTCAGCGGCCTTCGTCGGCCGGGCCACCCGACACAGCCTGCGCGACGTCGAGGCCCTCCTCATGGCCGTCGTCCTGCCCCTGATGCTGATGCTCGTCTTCACCTACGTCTTCGGCGGCGCGATCTCGCCCAGCGGCGACTACCTCGACTACGTCGTGCCCGGCATCGTGCTCACATGCGCCGGCTTCGGAGCGGCCTCGACGGCCGTCGGAGTCGCCCAGGACATGACCACAGGCACTATCAACCGGCTGCGCACCATGCCGGTGCCCAGCGGCACCGTCCTGGTCGGACACGTCGTGGCAAGCCTGGCGCGCAACCTGCTCGCGACCGCGGTGGTCGTCCTCGCCGCGGTGCTCATCGGGTTCCGGCCCGCCGCCGGTGCGCTGGAGTGGCTCGCGGTGGTCGCCCTCCTGGGGCTGTACATCCTGGCCATCACGACCGTGTTCGCGATGCTCGGCCTCCTGGCCCACTCGCCCGAGGCAGCCAGCGGCTACGGCTTCGTCCTGCTGTTCCTGCCCTACGCCTCGAGCGCGTTCGTGCCCGTGGCGACCATGCCCTCCTGGCTCCACGGCTTTGCCGAGCACCAGCCGATCACCCCCGTCATCGAGGCGACCCGGGCCCTGCTGGCCGGCTCCCCGCCGGGCGGCCACGCGTTGGTCGCGATCCTGTGGTGCTTCGGCATCATCGCGGTCGCCGCTGCCCTCACGGCCTACGTCTTCCCCCGGCGGGTGGCGCGCTGAGCCGTATGCCGAGGGGCAGCTCGGGCGGGCCAGGCACCACCGGTGAGGGTCACCCGGGCAGAGATTTCGCCGAGTGGTCCCGGGTCGCCCACAATGGTGACCCGTGACCATCTCCACGCGCGCCCACCACCCGGCCGAGCCCCACGACGCCCCCTGGTGGCGTCACGCGGTGATCTACCAGATCTATCCCCGGTCGTGGGCCGACGGCAACGGGGACGGTGTCGGTGACCTGGCCGGCATCACCGCCCGGCTGCCCTACCTGGCCGACCTCGGCGTCGACGCGATCTGGGTGTCACCGTTCTACGTCTCGCCGATGAACGACGCCGGCTACGACGTGGCGGACTACCGCGACATCGACCCCGTCTTCGGCACCCTCGATGACGCGGACGCGCTCATCGACCAGGCGCACGACCTCGGCATCCGGGTCATTGTCGACCTGGTGCCCAACCACACCTCGAGCGAGCACGCGTGGTTCCAGCAGGCGCTGGCCGCGGCACCGGGCTCGGCGGAGCGGGCGCGCTACATGTTCGCGGAGGGCAAGGGGGCCGACGGCTCCGAGCCGCCGAACAACTGGCAGTCCGTGTTCGGCGGGCCGGCCTGGACCCGGCTCGAGGAGGCGGACGGCACCCCGGGGCAGTGGTACCTGCACCTGTTCGACCCGACCCAGCCGGACCTGAACTGGGAGAACCCGGAGGTCCGGGAGATGTTCCTGGACGTGCTGCGGTTCTGGCTGGACCGCGGCGTCGACGGCTTCCGCGTCGACGTCGCCCACGGGCTGGTCAAGGCCGAGGGCCTGCCGGACTGGCACGAGCGCACCGGCATGCTGGGCAGCCACGAGGAGGAGCACGCCACCGAGGGCGAGGAGCCGGAGCGGGCCCCGATGTGGGACCAGGACGCCGTCCACGAGATCTACCGCGAGTGGCGCAAGCTGCTCGACAGCTACAACCCCGCGGGCGACCCGGCCCGCGACCGCATCCTGTGCGCCGAGGCCTGGGTGGACTCGGTCGAGCGCGCCGTCGCCTACACCCGTCCCGACGAGATGCACCAGGCGTTCAACTTCGGGTTCCTGGAGTGCCCGTGGCGGGCCGCGGACCTGCGCGAGGTGATCACCGACTCCCTCGACGCGGCCGAGCTGGTGAGCGCACCCAGCACGTGGGTGCTGTCCAACCACGACGTCGTGCGCCACGCCAGCAGGCTGGGGCTGAAGGTGGGGTCCCAGCGTCCCAACGGCATCGGAGTCGGCGACGTGCAGCCCAACGCTGCCCTCGGTGCCCGCCGCGCCCGCGCGGCGACCGCGCTGATGCTGGCCCTGCCGGGATCGGCCTACGTCTACCAGGGCGAGGAGCTCGGCCTGCCCGACCACACCGCCCTGCCGGACCACGTGCGCCAGGACCCGACCTGGGAGCGTTCGGGCCACGCGGAGCGCGGCCGGGACGGGTGCCGGGTGCCGATGCCCTGGGAGGCCGGCCGTCCGTCATACGGCTTCGGACCGAGCGGACAGACCTGGCTGCCGCAGCCGGAGATCTACGGCGCCCTCGCCGTCGACCGCCAGGTCGGCGTGGACGGCTCGTCGCTGGAGCTCTACCGCACGCTCCTGGCGGCCCGCCGTGAGCTGGACCTCGGCGTCGGCGAGCTGTCGTGGGAGGACGGCCTGGGCGAGGACGTCGTCTCGTTCCGCACCACCGACCGGGACGGCTCGGGCGTGCGGGTGATCACCAACCTCAGAGCGGAGCCGCTGCCCCTGCCCGAGGGCGCCGAGCCCCTCCTCAGCAGCGCCGCCCTCACCGACGGGACGGTTCCCACGGACACGACCGTCTGGCTCCGCGTCTGAGCCGACGCGGGCGGGCCATCTGCCGTCGGGCCCGCCCACGGCTCTGCACAAGTCGTCGCATACGCCACCTTCTGCAGAACGCACCACCGCACCAGCGCCCACGGCTCTGCACAAGACGTCGCATACGCCACCTTCTGCAGAACGCACCACCGCACCAGCGCCCACGGCTCTGCACAAGACGTCGCATACGCCACCTTCTGCAGAACGCACCACCGCACCAGCGCCCACGGCTCTGCACAAGACGTCGCATACGCCACCTTCTGCAGAACGCACCACCGCACCAGCGCCCACGGCTCTGCAGAAGACGTCGCATACGCCACCTTTTGCAGAGCCGCAGCGAGCGGGGTGGACGGGCGCGCAGGGGCCGGGGCGGGCGGGCACCCGGCTCGGGCGCCTGCTCGGGTGAAGCGTGGTCCGGTGCTCAGCCGGCGTCGGGCTCGCCCACGACGGTCACCCGCACCCGGTCGATCCGCATGCCCTCCATGCCGAGCACCTCGAGGCGCAGGCCGAAGCACTCGACGGTGTCCCCTGCGGTCGCCAGCCTGCCGAGCTGCTCCAGCACGAGGCCAGCCACGGTGTCGTAGTTGTCCCCCTGCAGCTCCACCTGGGTGAGGTCCTCGAACTCCTCGACGTTGAGGCTGCCGTCGACGACCAGCGACTCGCCGTGGCTGAGCGTGGCGTCCTCGGGGTCGGTGACGGCGTCGTACTCGTCGTAGATCTCCCCGACCACCTCCTCGACGAGGTCCTCCATGGTGACGATGCCGTCGGTGCCGCCGTACTCGTCGACGACCAGGGCGATCTGCTGCTTCTCCGCGCGCAGCCGGGTCATCGCCGGCAGCACGTGCAGGCTCCCCGGGAGGGGCACGATCGGCCGGGTGATGTCGGCGATCCGGCGCGTGGACCACTCCCCCAGCGGCACGGCGAGGACGTCCCGGATGTGCACGAACCCGAGCACGTCGTCGACCGAGCGGCCGGTCACGGGGAACCGCGAGTGGGTCGAGGAGACCATCAGCCCGTGGGCCTCCTGGACGGTCTGGTCGCCGGCGAGGAACTCCACGTCGGGGCGCGGGCGCATGACGCGGTCGAGGTTGCGGTCGTGCACGCGAAAGACATCGGTGAGGATGCGGCGGCTGTAGGGACGCAGCCCCTGGTGGCCCTCGATGATCTCGCGGACCTCGTCAGTGGTCATCTCCTCGGCCTTGGCGTTCGGGTCGCCGCCGACGAGCCGGACGACGAGGTTGGTCGAGGCCGACAGCAGCCAGATGACCGGCCGCACCAGCTTGGCGAAGAGGTTGAGCGGCGGGCCCAGCACCTTCGTGAACGCCACCGCCTGCTGCATGGCGAGCCGCTTGGGCACCAGCTCGCCGAGCACCAGGGACAGGTAGGCGATGACGAGCGTCATCACGACCAGCGCAACGGTGTCGGCGAGCCCGTCGGGCAGGCCCCAGCCGGTCAGCACCGGCACCAGGTCCGGCGCGATCGTCGACCCGCCGTAGGCCGAGGAGAAGAACCCGGCGACCGTCACGCCGATCTGCACGGCGGACAGGAACTGGTTGGGGTTGCGCACCAGGGCACCGATCCGCTCGCCCCGTGCTCCGCTCGCCTCGATCTTGCGGACCTGTCCGTCCCGCAATGAGACGATCGCCATCTCCGTGCCGGCGAAGACACCGCCGATGAGCACGAAGACCAGGACCAGACCGAGGTTCACCAGAGTTTGTGAGTCCACGGCACGACGCTACCTGCCCGCGGGCACACCGGCGATTGAGACAAGCCAATCACGCTTTTGCGTGCCTACACTGAGGCCCATGACCGGCGAGAACGCCCAGATAACCGCCCCGGAGACCGCGGGAGAAGGCGGGCCCAGCGGCCCCCCTCCCAGCGTCGCGGAGCACTTCGAGCGCCGGGCCGCGACCGACACCGAGGCGCGGGCCCTGGCCTCCAGCCTGCGGCTCCGGATCCTCCGTCTCACCCTGGACGAGGCGCTGACCAACAAGGAGATCGCGGAGGCGCTGGACCGCAATCCCGCCTCCGTGCTGCACCACGTGCGCACGCTGGTCGAGACCGGTTTCCTGCGGGCCGAGCCGGTCCGCCGGGGTGAGCGCGGCGCGCGGGAGATCCCCTACCGGGCGACCGGCAAGTCCTGGTACCTCGACGCGCCCGGCGTCATGACCGGCCCGATCGTGGAGGCGTTCGTCTCCGAGATCGCCAGCGTGCCACCCGAGCAGCGCGAGCTGGCGCGGCTCCGCATCAACGGCGGCGACGTCGAGGAGTTCCAGAAGCGGCTCTACGAGCTGGTCAACGACTTCCACAACCGGCCGCGCGACCCGCAGACGCCGCCGCACTCGGTGTTCATCGCGATGCACCCGGACACGTCCACTCCCCGCCGCGGCGGTCAGTAGCCGGGACCGGGCCCCGGTCAGCGGGTGAGGATGTGGCCGACCGGGGTGCTGGCCCGGAGCCAGGGACCGGCGCGGAAGACGCTCACCTCTCCCCCGGGTCGGGCGAACCCCAGGCCGTATGCCGCGAGGCCGGCTCCCGCGGTCAGGGTCCCGTCCCCGACCGGTCGGCCCCAGACCCGCTCGCGCAGCGCCGCCACGGCATGGCCGCCCGACCCCTCGGGCGCGCCCTGGGCGATCTCGGCGATGCCCGCCCGAGCGGCCTCCAGGAGGTCGTCGGCCGGGATGACCCCGACCTGCTCCCACCCCGACCGGGCCGGGGTGAGCGCCGTCCACTGCTCGGTCGTCGTCATCGGTGGCACCGGCAGGACCGTCCCCACGTCTCCGGAGCTGCCGCGGCGGGCCAGCCGGTCGCTCACGGCCGCCAGGGGCACCGTGACGTCCAGGGCGGTGGCGCCCCGGAGCGCGGCCAGGGGCATGGTGCGCAGGCCGAGCACGACACCCTGACCGACGAGCCCGCGCCCGGGCAGGACGCACACCCACGCGGCCAGGACGGTGCCGCTGACCTGCAGCCGCACGGCCCCCTCCTCCATCAGGGTCCGGGCGCGACCGACGAAGATGCCGAGGTCCTGGAGGCTCTCGACGTCCGGGAACTCCAGGGCGACGCCGCGGTCAGTGCTCATGACGCCGCTCCTTGTGGCTGCGCAGCAGCAGGGGCTCACCGAGGACCGTCTCGATGGCCGCGCGCTCGTGGTCGGCGAGGCGACGCGGGCGCGCCGCCGTCAGGTCATAGGTGACCAGGGTCGACTCGGCCTGCGCGAAGGTGAGGTCCGTGCCGCCCTGCCGCACGACATACGCGATGTCGAAGCTGGCGCCGCTGATGCGGGAGCACCACAGCGTGACCAGCGCCGGCTGGTAGTTGAACGTCATGGGTGCCAGGTAGTCGATCTCGGAGCGCGCGACCAGCACCCCGTCCTCGAGCAGCGAACGCTCCTGGCCGAACCACTGGTTGAAGGCGTAGACGCGGGCCTCCTCCAGGTAACGGAGGTACTGCACATTGTTGACGTGGCCATAGGCATCCATGTCGGACCACCGGACCGGCACCTCGACGGTGGCGGCGGTGGGCGGCACGGAGGGAGCGGGACGGGGCATGCGCCCATCCTCTCAGGGGGCCTCCGGTCGACTACAGTGCCCGCGTGAGCACCACACCGGAAGACCAGCTGACCGACCTGCTCAACGTGCTCGACCTGACCTTCGAGGGCAAGACCCGCGTGCGGGTGGCCTCGGTCGAGGGTGTCGACGAGGACCTGCGCGACAGCGAGGGCGAGGTCTTCGCCGGACGCAGCCAGCCGATGCCGCACGGCCGCGTCTTCGGCGGCCAGGTCCTGGCCCAGTGCGTCGTGGCCGCCGGGCGGACCGTCGGCGACGAGGACGGTGGCGGGGCCCGCCACATCCACTCGCTGCACGGCTACTTCCTGCGGCCCGGCGACGCGAACCGCCCCATCCGGTTCCTGGTCGACCGGATGCGCGACGGCGGGTCGTTCTCCGCACGGCGGGTGCACGCGGTGCAGGACGGCCGGATCCTGCTGTCGATGATCACCTCCTTCCAGGAGGTCTCCGAGGGGCTGGACCACCAGATCCCCATGCCGGACGTCCCGCGGCCCGAGGAGCTCCCCCCGGATGCGCAGGCCCTGGCCCAGATCGACCACCCGCTGGCCCGGCACGCCGCGGCCCGGGCCGTCGAGCTGCGGCACGTCGACCCGCAGCTCTACCCCGGCAGCGAGGTGGAGCCCCGCGAGCGCCAGTCGGTGTGGATGAGACTGCCCGGTGACGTGCCCGACGACCCGCACCTGCACGCTGCCGTGCTCGCCTACGCCTCGGACTACAGCCTGCTCGAGCCGGTGCTGCGCCGGCACGGCGTGATGTGGGGCGACCCACGGTTGCGGATCGCCAGCCTGGACCACGGGATGTGGTTCCACCGCCCGGCCCGGGTCGACGAGTGGGTCCTCTACACCCAGCTGTCCCCGTCGGCGCAGGGTGGGCGCGGCCTGGGCATGGGGCACATGTTCGCCGAGGACGGCACGCTGCTGGCCACGGTGGGCCAGGAGGGCATGGTCCGGCTCAAGAGCTGACCTGGTCCACCAGCTCAGCCACCAGCTCGTAGGCCCCGGGGTCGGTGTCGTTCGCCATCCCCAGGATGACGGTGTCGGTCCCGATGGAAGCCAGCTCGCCCAGCTTGTCCACTGCCTGCGCCACGCTCACTGAGGTCTCGCCCGAGGCCATCGTCTCGCCGCCGGAGCGGGTCAGGGAGAGCCGCGACAGCACCGTGTGCTCGATCTGGGCGGGGTCGCGTCCGAGGTCGGCGCAGTGCCGGGCGAGCACGTCGTACTTGCCGCGGATCCGGTCCGGGCCCATGTCGAAGATGTTGCACGCATCGGCGTACTGCGCGACCAGCCGCAGGGTCTTGCGCTCCCCACCGCCGCCGATCAGCACCGGCGGCCGGCGCACCGGCGGCGGGGAGCACAGCGGACGCTCCAGGTGGTAGTACGTGCCGGCATACTCCGACTCGTCGCCGTCCCACATCCGCGCGAGGATCTGCAGGGTCTCCTCGAGCCGCGCGAAGCGCTCGGCCACCGGCGGGTAGGGCACCCCGAGGGCGCGGTGCTCCCCCTCGAACCACGCCGCGCCGATGCCCAGCAGCGCGCGCCCGCCGGACAGGACATCGAGGGTGGTCACCGTCTTGGCGAGTATGCCGGGGTGCCGGTAGGTCACGCCGGTCACCATCGCGCCCAGCTCGATGCGCGAGGTCACCCCGGCAGCAAACCCGAGCGTCGTGTAGGCCTCCAGCATCTCCGCCTCCGGCGGACCGATCGTCCCGATCTGGAAGAAGTGGTCCATCACCCAGAGGCTGGACAGCCCGGCGCCCTCGGCGTCGCGGGCGATCCGGGCGAAGGTCGGCCCGATCGACTGTGGCGCGTCCGGCCACGACCAGTAGGACATCTGCAGCCCGAGTCTCATCGCACCAGTCTGGGCGATCGGCGGCCTCCGCGCGCGGCCGGCGTCTCAGCCCCCGCCGGGCTCCCGCTGCAGCCGCAGCCGCCAGGTGTTGCCGGGCGCCGCGCCCTCGGTGGGCTGGTGCACGAGCTCGTCGACGACGGCGCCGGCCAGCGGCAGGCCACGACCCGACTCGGCCCACGTCTCGGGCATCTCCTCCCCCGGCTCCGGGGCGAGGTCGTGCGCTGTGTCGGTGAGCACCGCGATGAGCTGCTCGGGCTCGACAGAGACACGCACTGTGTAGGCCACCTCGCCCGGGGGACGGCCGTGCTCGACGATGTTGCCCACCAGCTCGATCAGCGCCGTCTCCAGGCGCATGAGCTCGGTCGCCCCGATATCGGGATGCGCCGCGCCCACCTCGGAGAGGAGATCGTGCACCTCGTCGAGGGCCGCCGGCAGGGCCAGCCCAGAGCGCAGGTGCTGGTCACCAGCCATCGCAGGCCTCCTCGACCGAGTCGTGGGGCCGCAGCACACGGTCCAGGTTGGTGAGGTTGAGGACGGTGAGCACCTGGGTGCCGGCGCCCGCGATGCGGAGGTCTCCGCCGGCCTGGCGGGCCCGCTTCAGGCCTGCGATGAGCGCGCCCAGCCCGGAGGAGTCGATGAACTCCGTCGCGCTCAGGTCGAGCACCAGGCGGGTCGTGCCACCGGTAATGCGGGCCTCGATCGCCTCGCGGAACGGCCGTGCGGTGGTCATGGTCAGCCGGCCCTCGCACTGCAGGACCGTGACCTCACCGTGGGCGCTGTCAGTGATCTGCATCAGTCGACACTCTCCTTGTCGGGTTCGGGGGCACGGTACCGTGCCGCCTCGAAGATCACGCTGATGACGACCAGGTCGTAGGCGACCCAGCCGATGTTGACCAGGGTGCCGGTGATGCTGTCGGCAGCCCCCGTCCACAGTCGCACGACACCGATGACGCAGGCGACGACGAGGAGCACGCTCGCGACCAGCTGGGGCAGCACCAGGCGCCAGGGAAACCCGGGCTCCGTGGCCTGCCGGGTCTTCGGGGTGACGACGAAGCCCAGCGGCCGACCGAGGAAGACGTTGGCGGCGGCGGTCCAGCAGGCACGGATCCAGAGCGGGAACAGGGCGAGACTGTACTGGTGCCCCCGCCAGGTGCGCACGCCGTAGCCCACCACGAGGAAGAGCAGCTGGTTGATGACGATGTAGGGCACGAACCGCTGCACGAACTCCCAACCGTAGGCGTTCACGGGCAGCACCCCGAAACAGAGGTAGAGGACCGGGGCGGCGATGAACACCAGGGCGGCGAACCCGGACAGGTAGCTCCACATGGTCGCGAGGTACATCAACCGCTGCCCGGCCGACAGGCCGCGCTGCACGAGCGGGTTCTCGCGGAGGAAGACCTGCATGGTGCCCTGCGCCCAGCGCAGCCGCTGCTGCAGCATGGTGCGCAGGTCCTCCGGCGCCAGGCCGTGGGCGAGGACCTCGTGGTGGTAGACCGAGCGCCAGCCCAGGCCGTGCAACCGCATCGCCGTGGCCATGTCCTCGGTCACGGAGATGGTGGCCAGCGGCATCATCGGCTGGGCCTCCTCGTCGCGGTCCACGTCGACGGCGCGCAGCAGGGTGGTCACCGACTGCAGTGCCCCCAGCGGGGAGAAGTCACGCGCAGCGAGGCGGTCCATCGCGTCGTCGTCCACGACCGGGAGCCCGAGCTCCTCGTCCAGCGACACCGGTGGGGTCCCCTCCCCGGACAGCCCCTCCAGCTCCTGCAGGTCGGAGCGGATCTGCTCCAGGTCGTGCTCGACGATGCTGCGCGACCCCTGGTGCACCACCTGTCGGAAGTCGTAGGTGATGTCCGCCAGCGGCTCACCGCTGCGCAGCCGGCGCTGCGCGACGGGGACGGCTGCCGCGACGTCGTCGAGGGCCCGCACGGCGACGGGTCCGTGGTCGGCCGCGCGACGCCGGGCACGGGCGATGACCCTGCGGGACGCACGCAGCGAGTCGTCGACCGCCTCCCGGACGCTGCGGACGTAGCCGACGATGCCCAGCTGCATCAGCGCCTCTCGTCGCAGCACCGCGTTGGACCCGCAGAAGAAGGCGGCGTTCCACCCGTCCTTGCCCTGCTGGATGGGGCCGTAGAACAGGGGTGCCTGGCTGCCCAGCGGGTCCGAGTCGGTCACGTTGGTGAACCACTGCGGCGTCTGGACAAGCGCGACCTCCGGGTCCTGGAAGTAGCCCAGGGTGCGCTCGAGGATAAGGGGGTCGGGCACCTGGTCGGCGTCCAGCACGAGCAGGAACTCCCCGTCGGTCTCGAACAGGGTGTTGTTGAGGTTGCCGGCCTTGGCGTGCCGGGGGCGGTCGGACCAGTCGTCGCTGCGCCGCAGGTAGCCCACGCCGAGGTCCTCTGCCGCGGCCTGCATCTCCGGACGGTTGCCGTCGTCCAGGATCCAGGTGGTGTGCGGGTGCCGGATCCGTTGTGCCTCGGCAGCGGTGCGGGCCACCATCTCGACCGGCTCGTTGTAGGTCGTGATCAGCACGTCGACCGTCGCATCGGCAGCCGGCGCGGGCGGGTCGGGCCGGCGCCGGGCGCGCCACATGGTGATGCCGAACAGGAAGCCGTCGGTGAGCGCGTAGGTCTCGGCGAGGACGAGGGGCAGGGCGATCCACCAGTTGGCCCAGTTGATCGAGAACATCCAGCGCCATCCGACGTACCAGAGGCCGGTCCCGAGGGTGAGGACGACCAGCAGTCTGACCAGCGCAAGGCGCCGGAGGCTCAACGGGTCCTCCGGATGGCGACGACACTGACGTCGTCCCTGGGCACGCGGCTCACGGCCTAGTCGATGAAGTCGTCGACCAGCCCGGAGGCGCTGGTGGCCTTGGCCGTGACCTCGGCCGCGGCGCCGATCGAGTCCCACGGGTCGTCGAAGAAGTCCATGAAGCCGTCGCTGACGGCGATGAGGGTCTCCCCGGGCTCGAGCACGCCCTCCTGGGTGTGCCACGCGTGCCCGAGGTCGATGCCGAAGGGCGGGTACTCACCGATCAGCCGGCGGGCCTCCCCCGAGGCGTCGATGATGATCGCCAGACCGTGGCCTGCGTCGATGTACTCCAACCGGCCGGTGCGGTAGTCCAGACTGACGAGGAAGGCCGTGACGAACGTGCCGGGGTCCTCGAAGTCGTCCGCGATGCTCGCGGCCGCCTTCGTCACCGCGACGTCCAGCGGGTTGAACCTGGTCGCGACCCGCAGCGTGGCTCGCACACTGGCGGCCAGGATCGCCGCGCTCAGTCCCTTGCCCATCACGTCCGCGATGACGAGCTGCAGGTGCCCGTCCGTGACGTGCCAGTCGAAGAAGTCACCGCCGACGACCCGGGCCTGGACACAGCGCCCGGCGACGTCGAACCCCGGCAGGTCCGGCGACGTCGCCGGCAGGAGTCTGCGCTGCACCTCCGCCGCCTGCCACAGCTCACGAGTCCTGGACAGCTCGACCTCGACGAGGTGCGCGAGGTCCCCGAGCAGCGCCACCTGCTCCTCGGAGAGCTCGCGTGGGGAGTCGTCGGCGATGCAGAGCGCACCGACCCGCTCCCCGTTGACGTCCAGCGGCTGGCCGGCGTAGAACCGGAGAACCCCGGCCCGAACCGCCGCCTTGTGACTGAAGCGCTCGTCGCCCCCGGGCATCCGGCACCACCAGCGGGTCCGGCGTCCGGATGGTGTGGTCGCACATGCTCTCCGAGCGCGGCACCTCCCGGGGAGCATCGTGCGCCGTGTGTGCCAGGCTCCACTGCCGGTCGGCGTCGATGAGGTTGATGCCGGCGTAGGAGACGCCGAAGATCTGTTGCGTCAGTCGCGTGATCCAGTCGAAGCGCTCCTCCACGGGTGCGTCCAGCACCCCCAGGGAGTGCAGCGTCTCGACCCGTCCGTTCTCCCCTGCGACACCCACGTCGCACACCTCCCTGACCTCCCTGACCCCGATGGGCGTCAGCCTACGGCACGGCAGCGAGTACGCACGGCGGACCGTGCGCGGCGCCGGCCGCGGAGGGTGCCCGTCACGGTCTCGCGGGACGGGCTCCGTGGCCACGAGGCCAGGCGCCGGACCCGGGACTGCTCACCGGTCGGCCAGCACGCAGAACTCGTTGCCCGACGTGTCCCGCATCACGACCCAGGGAAGGCCCTGGGCCCAGTCCTCGGTGGCCCGGCTCGCGCCCAGGGACAGTGCCAGGTCGACGAGCCCGGCCTGGTCGGGGCCGACGGCCTCGGGACGGACATCGAGGTGCGTGCGGTTCTGGCGGACCTTGGGCGCGGGCTCCACGCACAGCTCGAGCAACGGACCACGCAGGCTGGGGTGCCGCAGGGACACCGGCGCGAGCCCCTCGGAGGGCACCCAGCCCGTGAGAGCGGCATACAGGGCACCGTCGCGCTCGGGATCCGCGCTGTCCAGCGGCAGCGCAGCGATCGGCCCGGTGTCGCGGTAGACCTCGCGCTCCTCCATCACACAGAACGCGTTGCCGTCGGGGTCGGCCAGGACCACCCAGGGCACGTCACCCTGGCCGATGTCGACGTGGCGGGCACCCAGGCCGAGCAGTCGCTGCACGACGGCCTCCTGCTCGGCGCCGCCGAGGAGGTCCAGGTGCAGCCTCCAGCCCGGGGGTGGCGGGTGGGGCACCGGATCGATGCAGATGTCCAGGGAGAGCTCCTGCAGGTCCAGCCGACCCTCCCAGACCCCGTCGGCGCCCAGGCGCCCGTCGGTGAGCCCGAGCGCACCCGCCCAGAACTCGCCGGTGCGCTGCGGGTCACGCGCCTGCATGTTGATGTTCTCCAGAGCCATGGCTCTCACGCTAGACGCGCCTCAGTGGCGGCGCACCAGGGCACGCGCCTCAGTGGCGGCGCACCAGGGCACGCGCCTCAGCCGCGGCGCACCAGGTCACGCGCCTCCGCGAGGACGTCGACGAAGGCCACTACCCGGTCACCCGACGCCGGCGCGCTGTCCACCCCACCGGCAAAGGCAGCCACGCGGTGCACACCCGAGGTGCCCAGCACAAGGATCTGCTCGGCCAGCTGGGCGGGGCTGACGTCGTCGGCCGTGGGCAGGAACGCCACCACCTCCGGTGAGCCCTCTCGCCCCGCCTCCGCGCGGGCGGCGACCACGGTGCCGACGGCCTCGGCCACCCGGGACGGGTCGGTCCGGCCCCTCGGCGCGGCGTCGTCCAGGATCACACCGTCCGCGAGCGCGCCGGCGAGGGCCAGGGTCCTCGGCCCGCGACCGCCGACGAGCAGCGGCGGGACCACCGCGGGCGGGAAACGCAGCTGCACCCGGTCGAGCGTCACATAGCGGCCGCTGGTCGTGACCTCCTCGCCGCGGAGGAGCGGGCCGATGGCGCAGAGCTGCTCACGCAGCAGGGTGACCGGCGAGGCGACCGCGCCACCGATCTGGGTCATCCAGTCCTGGACCCCGTGCCCGAGGCCCGGGAGGAAGCGTCCGGGGAACATCGCGGCCAGCGTCGCGATCTCCATGGCGGTCAGCGAGGGCGCGCGCAGCGGCGTGGGCATGAGGCCGATGCCGACACGCATGGCGCTCGTGGCCGCAAGGATCGCGGCCGCCGGGGCGATCCCGCTGGCCGCGAAGCAGTCCTCCCACAGCCACAGCTCCTCCAGACCGGCCTCCTCCGCAGCGCGGGCCGCGCCGAGCATGCGGTCGGGCGGCTGGTCGGCCGGTTGGATGAGGGCGATGACGGGCTGCTGCTCCATGGGCGCCAGTCCATCACGGACCGACCAGCGGCGGGTTGCCGAGGTCGACACCCGACTCACGGGCGTCGGCTCCCGGCGCACCCCACGGGCCGACAGTCAGGGCGCGGCCGGTGACGAAGCGGCGCGGCTCGCCGCTGAGCGGGTCGGTGAACGCCAGCTCGGACGCCAGCAGCTGCAGCGGCCGCGAGAAGTCCCCACGGGCCACGTCAACGACAGCCGGATAGAGCGGGTCACCCACGATCGGGGCACCGAGTCCGGCCAGGTGCACCCGCAGCTGGTGCGTGCGTCCCGTCAGGGGTCGCAGGCGCACCAGCGCCAGGGCACCCGACCGATCCAGGAGCTCGATGCGGGTGACCGCGTTGGGCTCGCCCGGCACCTGGACGGCCTGCAGCCGACCCCTCGGCTTCTCGATCCGTGAGCGCACCTCGCCGGGCAGCTCGAGCGCCGGATCCAGGTGCACGACAGCGTGATAGACCTTCTCGACCTGCCGCTGCGCGAAGAGCTCCTGGTAGTCGCGGCGCACCCCCGGGTCGGTGGTCAGCAGCAGCAGGCCGGCGGTCAGCCGGTCCAGCCGGTGCGCCGGGGAGACCTGCTCCAGCCCGGGACGGCGGCGCAGCCGCACCACGATGGTCTGGGTGACATGGGCACCGCGCGGCATCGTCGCCAGGAACGGCGGCTTGTCCACGACGATGATGTGCCCGTCCCGGTGCACCACGCCCAGCTCACCGGGCACCTCGGGCTCGTCGGCGACGTCCCGGTGCAGATAGATCCACTCCCCTGCCCGGTATGCCGTGTGCTCGGTGACCACGGTCCCGTCACCCAGGAGGACCTCACCGCGGGAGAGCCGCCCGGCCACCTCGGCGGCACCGTTGGTCCGGTCCAGGAGGAACTCGGCGACGGTCCCCCAGGAGGTGCCGGTCGGCATACTGAACCGGGCCGGGGGCACCCCGTCGCGGTCCGGCAGCGGTGCCGGGCGGTGACCCCGCCGTGCCCGGACCGGCGCCGGACGACGGACCCGCGGGCCCCGCGCCGGCACGGGGCCGTCGGGAACCCGCGGGTCCATGTGGTGCTCGCTCAGTCGCGCGTGAGCTTGCGGTAGGTGACGCGGTGCGGGCGCGCCGCGTCGGCACCGAGCCGCTCGACCTTGTTCTCCTCGTAGGCGCCGAAGTTGCCCTCGAACCAGTACCAGGCCGACGGGTTCTCCTCGGTGCCCTCGTAGGCCAGGATGTGCGTCGCGACGCGGTCCAGGAACCACCGGTCGTGGCTGATGACCACGGCGCATCCGGGGAAGTCCAGCAGCGCGTTCTCCAGCGAGCCGAGCGTCTCCACGTCCAGGTCGTTGGTGGGCTCATCGAGCAGCAGCAGGTTGCCGCCCTCCTTGAGCGTCAGCGCCAGGTTGAGACGGTTGCGCTCACCACCGGACAGGACGCCGGCCTTCTTCTGCTGGTCCGGGCCCTTGAAGCCGAACTGGCTGACGTAGGCGCGGGACGGGATCTCCACGTTGCCGACCTGGATGTAGTCGTTGCCGTCCGAGACGACCTCCCACAGCGACTTGTTCGGGTCGATGCCGCCGCGCGACTGGTCGACGTAGGAGATCTTGACCGTCTCACCGATCTTGACGGTGCCCTCGTCCGGCTCCTCCAGCCCGACGACCGTCTTGAACAGGGTGGTCTTGCCGACACCGTTGGGGCCGATGACCCCGACGATGCCGTTGCGCGGCAGGGTGAAAGTCAGGTCGTCGATCAGGATGCGGTCGCCGAACCCCTTGCGCAGGCTGTCGACCTCGATGACCTGGGAGCCCAGGCGCGGACCCGGCGGGATCTGGATCTCCTCGAAGTCCAGCTTGCGGGTCTTGTCCGCCTCGGCGGCCATCTCCTCGTAACGGGCGAGGCGGGCCTTGCTCTTGGTCTGCTTGGCCTTGGCGTTGGAGCGGACCCACTCCAGCTCCTTCTCCAGGCGCTTGGCCAGCTTCTGGTCCTTCTTGCCCTGCACCTGGAGCCGCTCGCGCTTCTTCTCCAGGTAGGTGGAGTAGTTGCCCTCGTAGGGGTAGAGCCGGCCGCGGTCGACCTCGGCGATCCACTGGGCGACGTTGTCGAGGAAGTACCGGTCGTGGGTGACGGCCAGGACGGCGCCGGGGTAGTCCTTGAGGTGCTGCTCCAGCCACTGCACCGACTCGGCGTCGAGGTGGTTGGTGGGCTCGTCGAGCAGCAGCAGGTCGGGCTTGCTGAGGAGCAGCTTGCACAGCGCCACGCGACGGCGCTCACCACCGGACAGGACTGTGACGTCGGCGTCGCCGGGCGGGCAGCGCAGCGCGTCCATCGCCTGCTCGAGCTGGGCGTCCAGGTCCCAGGCGTCGGCGTGGTCGATCTCCTCCTGCAGCTGGCCCATCTCGGCCATCAGCGCGTCGAAGTCGGCGTCCGGGTTGGCCATCTCCTCGGAGATCGCGTTGTAGCGGTCGAGCTTGGCCTTGATCTCGCCCACGCCCTCCTCGACGTTGCCGAGAACGGTCTTCTCCTCGTTGAGCGGCGGCTCCTGCAGCAGGATGCCGACGGTGTAGCCGGGCGACAGCCGGGCCTCACCGTTGGAGGGCTGGTCCATGCCGGCCATGATCTTGAGGATCGTCGACTTGCCGGCCCCGTTGGGGCCCACCACGCCGATCTTGGCGCCCGGGTAGAAGGACATCGTGACGTCGTCGAGGATCAGCTTCTCGCCGACCGCCTTGCGGGCACGCGTCATGGTGTAGATGAATTCGGCCATGGTGCTCAGGCTAGCCCTCGCGGGGGGTCCCGCCCGAATCGGTGGGGCCCGCTCAGCCCTTCGTGCCGGTGGTGGCCACGCCCTCGATGAAGTAGCGCTGCCCGATGAAGAAGATGACGATCATCGGCACCGTGGCGATGACGCTCGCGGTGACCACGATCTCCCAGTGCCACTCGCCGCCGAAGCCGAACTGGTCGAGCATCGCCTTGAGCCCGCGCGGGATGGTGAAGGTGCTGGAGTCGCGGAGGTAGATCAGCGGGCGCATCAGGTCCGTCCACGCGGCCTGGAACTCGAACAGCAGGGTCACCACCAGGGCGGGTTTGACCAGGGGCAGCGCGATCCTGGTGAAGATCCGCCAGTTGCCCGCACCGTCGATCTGTGCGGCCTCGAAGGTCTCGCGCGGCAGGGTGAGGAAGAACTGACGCATCAGGAAGATGTAGAACGCCGACCCGAACAGGTTGCCGGCCCAGAGCGGGGTGAGGGTGCCGACCTGCCCGAGGGCGTCCCAGATGAGGAAGGTCGGGATCAGCGTGACGGCACCCGGCAGCATCATCGTGGCCAGCACCACCCCGAAGAGCACCTCGCGTCCGCGGAACCGGAAGTAGCTGAACCCCCAGGCGACCATCGCACTGGAGATGGTCACGGTCACCGCCGCCAGGACCGTCACGATCGCGGTGTTGAGCAGCCACAGCCCGATCGGCGCCTCCTGCCAGACGTCCAGGTAGTTCTGGAACGTGAACGTCTCGGGGATCAGCTTGTTGTCGAACACCTCCCCACGAGGTTTGAAGGACGCCGAGATGAGCCACACGAACGGGTAGATGAAGACGATCGTGAGGGCGCTCAGGGCCAGCAGGACGAGGACCCGGCCGAGCAGGCCCCGGGGTCGGCGCCGCCGGGCGGCCTCTGAGGGCCGCGACACGGCCAGCAGCTCCGGCTCGGGGAACGTGTCGCCGGTGGGGAGCGAGGTGGTGGTGGCCATCACTGCCTTCCCTCGTAGAAGACGAACCGCTGGGAGAACCACAGCTGGATGGCCGTGAAGATCATGATGATCACGAACAGCAGCCAGGCCATGGCGGAGGCGTAACCCATGTGCAGGAACTCGAAGCCCTGCTGGAACAGGTAGATCACGTAGAACAGGGCGGCGTCGTTGGAGTAGGTCGTGTTGCCGGACCCGAAGTAGGCGGTGTAGGCCTCGGTGAAGGTCTGGAAGTGGCCGATCGTGTTCACGATGACCAGGAAGAAGATCGTGCCGGAGATCATCGGGAGCGTCACGTGGACCGTGCGTTGGAGGAAGCCTGCGCCGTCCACCCGGGCCGACTCGTAGAGCTCGTTCGGCACGTTGCGCAGGGCGGCGAGCAGGATGATCGTGGAGGAGCCGATCGACCAGAGACTCAGCAGGATGAGTCCGGGCTTCACCCACGTGGGATCGGTGGTCCACGACGGTCCGTCGAAGCCGAACCAGCCGAGCACCTCGTTGACCAGGCCCTGCTCACCGTTGAACAGCAGCAGGAGCAGGATGCCCGCGGCGACCGGCGGGGTCATCTTGGGCAGGAAGAAGGCCGTGCGGAAGAACCCGGCGGACCGCCCCGCCTGGTTGAGCAGCAGGGCCAGGGCCAGCGAGACGAGGATGTGCAGCGGCACGCCGATGAACGTGTAGTAGGCGGTGTTCCACAGCGAGAGCCCGATCTTGGGGTCCTCGGCCAGCTGCCGGTAGTTGTCGAGGCCCACCCAGTTCGGGGCGTTGATGACGTCGTAGTCGGTGAACGACAGGTACGCGCTGTAGATCACCGGCCACAGGGTGAAGATGAGGAAGCCGAGGATCCAGGGGCTGATGAACAGCAGCGGCGCCAGGTTGCGGCGTCGCCGCGCACGGTCCTGCCCCGCCCGCCGTGGCGCACGTCCCCTCCCCGGCCGCCGCAGGGCGCGGTCCTGCGACGTCAGGGGTGCAGGGTGTGGTGCGGCGTGGCTCATCGTCCGCCGCTGTCGCCGTCCCAGCTGGCCCAGGCCTCATCGAGTGCGCCCTGCGCCTCCTCCTGTGCCTGGTCGAGCGCTTCCTGCGGCTCCTGCTGGCCGTTGAGCACCCGGTTGACGGCGTCCTGCCAGGCGGTCTTGAACTCGGCGTCGGCCGGGTTGGCCGGGAAGCTGAAGGCGCTGTCGTTGGCCTCGTAGACCGCCTCGATGGCGGAGGCCCACGGCTCAGGAGCGTCTGCCGGGATCATCTCCCGGATCTGCTCGTCCGCCTCGACGTTGCCGGTGAGCACGCCGGTGAACAGCTGACCGCTCTCCTCGCGCAGGTCCACGCGCGCCTGAGCCGCTGCGAGCCAGGTGTCCGTCGCGGTCATCACCTTCATGAACCGGCACGCCGCGGCGGCGGTGTCTGTGCCCGCGGGGATCGCCCAGGCGGATCCGGAGGCGTAGGCCACCGGCTCACCCTCCGGTGTCTGGACGGTGTCGAAGGCCATCGGCGCCTCCGGCGACACGTCGTTGAGGACGTTGACGTACCACTGCTCCATGGGCATCGCCCCCAGCGTGCTGCTGGCGAACTGGTTGCCCGAGCCGAAGAAGTCAGCTGAGTCGCGGATCCCCTTCACCGTGGCGAAACCGCCTTGGTCGTCGTAGATGCCGACCGCCCACTCCAGCGCCTCGACCACGGCCGGGTCGTTCAGCTGGGCCGTGCGGCCGTCCTCGGAGATGAGGTCCACCCCGTTGGCGTGCGCCCACAGCGGCAGGAACTCGGGAAGCTTGCTGTCGTAGCCGATGCCGCCGTCGGTCTGCTCCGCCAACGCGGTGCTCGCGCTCGTCACGGCCTCCCAGTCCGAGCCGTTGACGTCCTCGATGCCGACGCCGGCGGCGTCCAGCAGCTCCTGGTTGGCCATGGTGATCTGGATGGAGTTGAACTCCGGGATGCCCCACACCTGGTCGTTGAAGGTGACCTGGTTGAGGGCGGCCTCGCGGAAGGCCGAGGTGTCGATGCCCTCGCCCTCGATGCAGCTGTCCAGCGGGACGATCGCCCCCCGTGAGGCGAACGTGCCGATCTGGTCCCGGTTGGCGTAGACCAGGTCCGGCGGCTCGCCGGAGGCGACCGCCGACAGGAACTGCTGGATGTCGAGGTCACCCTCGACGAGGGTGAAGTCGACCTCCGGCAGCGCCTGCTGGGCGGCCTCGTAACGGGTGGTGGCGATCTCGTCCCCAGCGCCGAAGCCCATGATCTGGAGCGAGCCGGTGGGGGCGGCCTCGGGGTCGAAGGATGCGGTCTCCTCGTCACCCTCCTGGGTGGCGGTGCCCTCGGCGCAGGCGGTCAGTGCCAGGGCCAGGGCGATGGCGCCCGCCCCTGCACAGATGTCCCGGTGAATTCGCATGACAGCCTCCTAGACGCTTCTTTCTGGGAGCGTCGCACCGCTCCCGAGAAACGGCTCGCCGAAGCCGCACCCCCGATCGGACGGGCCGTCTCAGGCCACGACGCCCACCGGATCCGGCTCGTCGGCGTAGCTGGTCTCCTGCCCGTCCACGTCGCTCGCCGCCTGCTCGTGCCCCTCGCCAGGATCCTGCTCGTCCGCGTAGCCGGGCCCCTGACCATCCTCGTAGGAGTCCCCCTGTGGCTGGTCGTCCGGGGACTCCTCGAACGCTGCCGACTCCTCACCAATGGCCGCGGCAGCGACGTGCGGGTCGTTCATAGGATCCTTGTTGGGCGCGAACGGGCGCTTGATGACAGTGAAGTCTGCCTGGCCCCAGGTGAGGTCGGGGCCGACGGCGCTGGCCTCGATCCGCGCGGTCATCCCCTGCTTCTCGCCGTTCTCCCACTTCATCAGGCGCAGCTTGCCCTGCACGACGACCGGGGTGGCCTTGTCGAGCGACTCGATGACGTTGATGGCCAGGTTGCGGAAGGTCGACACGCTGAAGTAGCTGGCGCCCGTCTCGATGTACTGGTTCTGTTCCCGATCGTAGTAGCCGTGGTTGACCGCGACGTCGAAGTTGGCGAACACGTCGCCGTTCTTGGTGGTGCCCCAGGTCGGCTTGGCCGTCAGCCGGCCCGCCACGGTCACGAGTGCGTCCCTCATGTGCTTCCCCTTCGGTTCGTCCCACGGGTTCGTGGGTGTGCACCACCGTGCCGCGACGGATCGCGGGGTGGGAGGGGTCGGGTCGGGCCTGTGGATGACCACAGTTCGGGCAGCGCGGCTGTGGAAGGGCTCGCGTCTCCCGACCGGGCAGAGGAGGACGACCGGCAGCGGGAGCCGGCAGGGGGTGCTCAGCGCGCGGCGGCAGGGTGGTCAGCGCGCGGCGGCAGGGTGGTCAGCCCGATGTTGGCTAGAGGTCAGCGCGCGGCGGCCTGCAGCTGCTGCCGCGTCTGCCGGTGTCGCTCGAGGACGGCGCTCACCGGCGTGCTCAAGTGCGCGTGTGCGACGTCGGCGACAGCGGCGCCGAGGCGCTCCTCGATGGCCCGGCGCCGCCGCCGGGCACCGACGCGGGCCAGCGCCCGTGACACGAGGGCCAGCAGGATGCCGACGAGGAGCCCGCCGGCGAGCATGAGCACCGGGATCGGCAGCGGACCCCACGTCGGCACCTCCTGCGGCATCTGCAGGAATCCGAGCGCCGCGAGCACGACCAGCCAGAGCAGGCCACCGATCGCGACCAGCGCGAGGAGCCACTGCAGCAGGTTGACGGCCTGCCACCAGAGCGGGTTGCGGGCGCGCAGGGGCGTGCTCATCACGGCCTGGTCCAGCGCGTCGGCGAGCGCCGCGTCCTGCGGGGTCGCGGCGGCGGCCACCGCGTCGGCCCAGCGGGGCGGCAGCCCGGCACCGGCCGCCTCCCCCACCTGGCGCGTGGCCAGGTCGACCGCGGAGCGGGCGGCCGGACTCGGGGGTGGCAGGGAGGAGCGGCCGAGGGCGGTCCGGACGTCGGCGTCGGTGATGACGGCACGGTCCCCGCTGCCCCCCAGCCGCAGCCGTCGCAACGGGTCGGGCCGCAGGGCGCTGACCCACCGCGTGAACAGCCACCCGACGTGGTTGCCGGCCTGGCGGAGGTAGTCGCGCTGGACGGCGTCCAGGACGACCGGGACCCCCGCGGCCTGCTTCAGGGCCGCCACGAGCGCACGGTCGGCGTCCCGGTCCAGCGCGGGGTCGGCGTCGGCGACGTCCTCGAGCAGGTGGCGGGCGGTGCCCTTCAGGTCTCCGACGAGACGCTGCTCGGCGGCGTTGCGCCGGGCCACGACCTCACCGATCGCCGCGCGGAGGTCGTCCAGTCCCTGGCGCTGCCGCGCGGAGGTCCCGATGACCTCGAAGTCACCGGCGCCGTCGGCGCTGACGAGGCGGGCCAGGTCGTCCTTGATCTGCTGGACGCCGTCCTCGTCCGGGACCCGGTCCACCTGGTTGAGCACGACGAGCATCACGGTCTCGTGGTCCTGCAGGGGGGCGAGGTACTCGTTGTGCAGGCGTGCGTCTGCGTACTTCTGGGGGTCGGTCACCCAGACGAACACGTCGGAGCGCTCCAGGATCCGGTCGGCCTCCACGCGGTGCGACACCTCCGTGGAGTCGAAGTCGGGCAGGTCGACGAGGATCAGCCCGTCCAGCGAGCCCGCGTCACCGGAGCCGACGTGGTGGCGCGCCTCGATCCCGAGCCAGCTGAGCAGCTCGCTGGGGTCGTCCCCGCCACCCCAGATCGCCGCAGTGGCCCTGGAGGTCGTGGGGCGGCGGGCGCCGATGACCGACACGTCCTCGCCGACGAGGGCGTTGAACAGGGTCGACTTGCCCGAGCCGGTGGCTCCGGCCAGCGCCACGACCGTGCGCCCGCCCTTGAGCGCCCACCGCTCGCGCACCTTCTCGACCAGGGCACCGGCCGCCTCGGCGCGTGCGGGGTCCAGCTCCTGCCCACCGGCCTCGAGGGCATCGTCGAGCTGCTCGGTGCGCCACAGCAGTGTCTGCTGGCGGGTGCCGCGGCTCATCGGCTCGCCTCCACCTGGCCGGCCGCGGCGGTGAGCTCGGAGACGGCCTCCGGAGACAGGTGCACCTCGTCCAGGACGGTCTCGTACCGAGCCAGCTCCGCGTCATACAGCTCGGAGACCTTGGCCAGCAGCGACTTCCGTGCCCTGGCGGCCAGCTCACGCACCGCCTGGTCACCGAAGATGGCCTCGAGCAGCCGCTGCGCCAGGACGGCCGAGCCGCCCGCGATGCCGACCTCGACGCCGGTCAGCCCAGCGGTGGAGGTGAACACGATCAGCATGAGCATGACGGCGAGGGCGTTGACGCCGAAGGCGAGGTAGCGCGCAGTCGTGCGCTTCCTGCCGGCCTCCGTGCGGACCATCTCCAGGACCTCGCCCTGCCAGTCGCGGATCGTCCGCTCGACCCGGCCCTCGAGGTCCTGGCTGGCCCTGGCCAGCTCGGGGTGCGCGGCGACCAGGGCAGCGCCGCCGTCCGCGCCCTTCCAGGTGCGGGTGACAGTGCCCGCCGCGACCTGGGCGTGCGAGGTGATCAGCGCCGCGGCGCCGGTCTGGATCGCCGCGCCGAGCGGCTCGGTGGAGCCCTTCTTCCCAGTGAAGAAGGTGGTGAGCCGGTCGCGGAGGTGACTGATCCCGACCTCGACCTGGCGCAGGAACTCGCCGGTGCCGACCAGCTCCTGCCAGCGGGCGAGGACCTCACCCCGCAGGAGGGTGCCGTCCTCCATGCCGTCCTCCACGCCCTGCACCGCGTCGGAGTATGCCGTGCGTGCCGCCCCGCGCAGACCGTCCCGGGCAGCGAGCTGGGCCAGGCCGGCGTCGGTCAGCTGCTGGGAGCGGGCCGCCAGGGAACCGAGGGCACCCTCCAGGGTGCGGCGGATGACGACCGAGCGGGCCCGTGCGTCGCCCGCCAGGGTGTGCAACCAGCCGCGTAGCCGCTCGGTGTCCCGCTCGGGCAGCATGCCGTCCTCGCCGAGGCGCGACTCCGAGATGACGAAGATCGGTGACTTGTCCAGGCCCTGGTCGCGCAGCATCTCGGCGAGGTGGACGCGGATGTCCTCCATCGCCTCGGGCGGGACCCGGTCCAGCACGATCGCGACGCTGGTCCCGCGCTCGGCGGCCTCGCGCAGCAGGGTCCACGGGACGGCGTCGGCATAGCGCGCCGCCGTCGTCACGAAGAGCCACAGGTCCGCGGCGGCCAGCAGCTGCCGGGCGAGGTTGCGGTTGGAGGTGACGACGGAGTCGATGTCGGGGGCGTCCAGCAGCCCCAGGCCCGCCGGGAGCATGTCGGAGGAGGTCAGGCGGACCGAGCCGGGGTCGTCCTCGTGGGTGACGGAGCCGGTCACCCGGGCCAGGCCGGGCAGGATCCGGTCGCCGGTGAACCAGGCCCGGTCATCCGGGTGGTGCACCAGCACGGACGCACGCGTCGTGGGACGGAGCACGCCGGCACGGGACACGGTCTCCCCCACCAGCGAGTTGACGAGCGTGGACTTGCCGGCGCCGGTCGACCCGCCCACGACGCACAGCAGCGGCGCGTCCAGCGAGCGCAGTCGGGGCAGCACGTAGTCGTCGAGCTGGTGGACCAGGTCGCCCCGCGTGCGGCGCGCGTCCTCGGCGCCGGGCAGGTCGAGGGACAGCTGGACCCGCTCGGCCGCGGCGCGCAGTCGCTCGACCGCGCGCAGCAGCGCCCCACCGGAGTCCGTCTCAGTCACGCCCCAAGATTGCCGCCTCGGGGGCATTCAGACAAACCGGGGCCGCGGCAGGCCGCCGAACAGCGGTCCGCCGACCACTCCGCATACGGGAGCCCTCCGGCCGACGGGCCGGGTGCCACAGGGCTGAGGGGCACTGCGGGCACCTCCGTCCCGCACCGCACGGCGCCCCCGGCAGGACTCGAACCTGCAACCTACGGATTAGAAGGCCGTTGCTCTATCCATTGAGCTACGGGGGCAGTGGTCCGCGGCGGCGGACCGGTGCTCCAGTCTAGAGGCGGCGAGCAAGGCGGACGTCGCCGCCACAGGACGCGCGACTACGCTCAGCAGCCATGGAGCATCCCGACCCCGCGGCCGGCCCCGAGGCCCCCCTGACCGAGCTGCGCGACCAGATCGACGCCGTCGACCAGCAGGTGATGTCCCTGCTCGCCCGCCGTCTCGAGCTGGTGTCGGAGGTCGGCGAGGTGAAGGGCCGGCACGGACTGCCCATCTACGCGCCGGACCGCGAGCGCAGGATGATCGCCGCGCGGCGGGCCGAGGCCGAGCGCCGCGGGTTGCCGCCGGACCTCATCGAGGACGTGCTGCGCCGGTGCATGCGGGAGGCCTACGCCCACGAGAAGAACCTCGGCTTCAGCCGTCAGGCCCCGGACCTGCGTCACATCGTGATCGTCGGCGGCGCGGGACGCATGGGGCGGCTCTTCGGGCGGATGCTCGGGCTGTCCGGCTACGAGGTGCGGACGCTGGACCGTGACGACTGGGACCGGGCCGACGAGCTGCTCACCGACGCGGGCATGGTGCTGGTCAGCGTGCCGATCCACGACACCGTGGAGGTGCTGCACCGCCTGCCCGCCCTGCCGGAGGACTGCCTGCTGGTGGACCTCACCTCCACCAAGGGCGCCCCGGTGGCGGCGATGCTGGAGGTGCACCCCGGGCCGGTCCTGGGTCTGCACCCGATGTTCGGGCCCGACGTGGACAACCTGGCCAAGCAGGTGGTCGCCTACGTGCCGGGCCGCTTCCCGGACGCCAGCACCTGGCTGCTGGAGCAGATCCGCCTCTGGGGTGCGCGGCTGCACGAGGTGTCCGCCGAGGACCACGACCACGCGATGGGGCTCATCCAGGCCCAGCGTCACTTCGCGACGTTCGCGAACGGGCTGCACCTGATCCGTGAGGACCGGTCCCTGGACGAGCTCCTCGCCCTCTCCTCCCCCATCTACCGGCTGGAGCTGATCATGATCGGCCGGCTCTTCGCCCAGAGCCCCGAACTCTACGCGGACATCATCATGGCCTCACCCGACAACCTGGCCCTGATCGAGCGCTACCACGACCGGTTCGCGGAGGCGTTGGAGATCCTCCGCGCCGGCGACCGCGAGGCCTTCATCGCCCGGTTCCGGGAGATCGGCTCCTGGTTCGGTCCGCACGCCGAGCGCTTCCTCGCGGAGAGCCAGACGCTGCTCGCGCACGCCGACGCGCAACGCTAGGGCTATCCGGCCCGGAGGTTGCCGACAGTCGGCTGGTGGGAGGACTGAGGTCGCGCTCGTGAGGGCCCTTGCCCTCCATGCTCGCGGCTCGTGAGTGGTTCTTGCTCCCCTATAGGGGCGCTGATGTCACTCACGAGCGCGACCTCGGGCCGCCGGCGGGTCCGTGGATGAGCCCGCCCGTGACGCCATCGATCGAGGCAGGCCCAACCGATCGTGCGTGCACATCGAGCCCCACGTCGCACGCTCAGTACACACCGAGGCCTCCCACGAGTGTCGGAGGGGCCGTGCAGGCGACCCCTACGCGGCAGGAGTCCCGCGAGTGAGGCCCGACCCGCATCCCAGTCGCACCGACGGGTCATGACCTACCGCTAGACGCTGAACCAGGTGCCGAGCACCCCGGCCCGGAGCCGACGGGCGAGCTCCCCGTCCGGTTGTCCGTCGAGCGCAACGCCCAGCAACCGGCCAGGGCCCTCCGTGCCCGGTGGCGCCTCCCGGATGTCCACCGTGATGTCGGCCAGCCTCAGGGTCGTGCCGTCGCCCGCCGGCACGACGTCCCTGGCCCCCAGCGCGCGGTACACCGCGACACTCGCGTCGACGTCCGTGCTGCCGACCACGACGCCACGGACACGGTCCGCCCTGTTCGGGTGGGTCGCGGAGGCGCCGGCCCACCGGTCGTCCTCGCCGTCCCACTCGATGAGGAACGGGTGCGGCGAGAGCCACTGCCGGTCCTCGATGAGGACCGTGCGCCAGCTCACCCGGCGGCCGTCGGCCTGCACGCGCGCCATCGCGTGGGGCCCGCTCGTGGCCACCCCGGCCCCGGCCAGCCGTTGCTGGCAGGCCACCACGTCCCCGACCTCCATGGCAAAGCCGAGCAGACCCGCCGGCGTGCTGTCCAGGAACTCGGCAGCCTGGCGCCGGCTGCCGCCGGACGCCAGTGCCTGCGTCCGGTCGACGACGGTCAGCAGCTCGAGGTAGCCGGTCCGCAGGCGCACCAGCTCGTTGGCCGTCCCCCGCCCCGTGTGCACCCCGCCACCGGCCGGGGTGAAGCCCGCGGCCTCCAGCGCGGACCGGCCACCGGCCAGGTCCCGCACCCCGACGACCGCGTGGTCGAACCGGACGACCGGGCCTGCGCCTCCGGAGGCTGGCACCGGCTCAGGAACGCTCGAAGATGATGGTCATCGAGTGCTCGACATGGCGCCTGGCCAGGTCGGCGGCCTGGTCGGGCCGTCCCTCCAGGATCGCCGTGGCAATGGCCTCGTGCTCGCTCCAGGACCGGCTGAGCAGGTCGGCGTCATAGCTGTTGACCACCCTGGTGTTGAAGCCGTAGAGCCGCATCCGGATCAGCTCGGAGGTGAGCCGCTGGTTGTGGGCGGCCCGGACGACGGCGTCGTGGAACTGCTCGTTGGCCTCCACGCGCGCCCGACCGGAGAGGAACCGCTGCTTGGCGTCGGCGTCCAGGACCCCGGCGAGGACGGCGCGGTCCTCCTCGTCGGCACGGTCCGCGGCCAGCCGCGCCGCCTGTCCCTCGAGGGCGGCACGCACCTCGTAGATCTCCTGGATCTCCTCGGGAGTGTGCTCGTAGACGACCCACCGCCGCCGCCGGGAGACGATCAGCCCGTCGGCGGCCAGGCGCTGCATCGACTCACGGACCGGCGTCCTGCTCACCTTGAGCCGCTCAGCGATCTCTGCCTCGATCATCGGCTGGTTGGGCCAGAGGTCACCGTGCACGATCTCGGCGCGGAGCGTCTGGTACACCCGCTCCGAGAGCATGCCACCGCCGTCCGGGCCTCCTGCCGGACTCCCCGAGGTCGACATGTCAGTACACGGGCCTCTCCGCGTCCCCGTCCAGGGCCGTCTGCCACGCGGGAACGGGTGGGAGGACGTCGATCATGTGCGGCACCTCAATGTCCAGGTAGAGCGGCTGCGGGTTCCGGGCGAACTCTGCCACGAGTTCGCGCAGCCGCTCAAGGGTCGCTACCCGCTCGGCCCGCAGACCACACCCCTCGGCCACCTTGACGGCGTCGATGGTCCCCGGGTCGACCCCGAAGTAGCGCTGGCCGACATAGAGGTGCTGGAGCATCTTGATCCAGCCCAGGGAGTGGTTCGTGAACTGCAGGTAGAGGATCGGCAGGTCGAGGCGCGAGACCGTCTCCAGCTCCCCACAGGCCATGGCGAAGGAACCGTCGGCGGTCACCGACACCACGGGCCGGTCGGGCACGGCGACCGAGATGCCGACCGCCGCCGGGATGGCGTAGCCCATCGGTCCGTGTCCGCGGGGGATGATGACGTCGCGGCCCGGCGTGGTGATCTGCCGGTAGGTCGCGACATTCGGGGTGGGGGTCCCCGGGTCGGCGACCCACACGGCCGCCCCACCGAGCACCTCGTCCACGAGCTCCACGACGTCTCTCGGCAGCAGCTGGTGCTCCTTGAGGTCGACCGGGTCCCGCTGCTCCCGCCAGGCCGTGCGCGTCGCGACCACGCCACCCGCCCGTGCCTCACGCACGTCGTCGGCGGCCTTGGGCAGCTCGGCGAGGATCTGGGAGAGCACCGTGCGGGCGTCGCCCACCAGACGCACCGCCCCGGGGAAGTTGCGACCGGCGCGGTCCTCGTCGATGTCGATCTGGATCACGGCCGTGCCCTCGCGCGCCGGACCCTGCCAGCTGTTGGTGTCGGTGGCATTGGCCCGGGTGCCGACCAGCAGCACGACGTCGGCCGAGGCAAGGTACTCGTTGGCATACGGTCGGCCGCCGTTGTTGCCGACGACGCCGAGGGCCCAGTTGTCCGTGTCGGCGATGACGCCACGGCCGTGGATCGTCGTCGCCACCGGGATCGCCCCGGTCTCGGCCAGTTCGGCCAGCTCGCTCCACGCCTGGGAGCTGTGCACCCCGGACCCTGCCATGATCGCCGGCCGCTCGGCCCCGGCGAGGAGGTGCGCCGCCTCGGTCACGCGGTCGGCCTGCGCGGCCTCCCGCAGGCCCGGGACATCGACGAGCCGCGAGGCAGCGGGCCCCAGGTCGAGGGTCTCGCGCTCCACCAGCTCGTCGAAGACGTCCTCGGGGAAGATCAGCGCCACCGGCCCGGGGCGGCCCTCGGTCGCCGCTCGGACCGCCTGCGCCGCCATCGCCGGGATGTCCGCGGCGTGCTCGACCACCGCACTGTGCTTGGTGACCGCCGAGAAGAGCGCCAGCTGGTCGATCTCGGTCAGGGCGCCGGAGCCGCGGCTGCTGCGGTGGATGTCGGAGGTGATGAGCAGGACCGGGACCCCGGAGGCCATCGCCTCGCCCATCCCACCCACGACGTAGGTCGTGCCACCGCCCGAGGAGACCTCCACGGCCCCGACCCGACCCGAGACCCGCGCATAGCCGTCGGCCATGGCCGCGGCGTGCCGCTCGTCCCGCGCCAGCACGTGGCGGAGCTGGTCCGGGACGGCGTGGAGCGCGTCGTAGAACACCACTCCCGTGTCGCCCGGAACACCGAAGATCGTGTCGACGCCGAGCCCGATCAACGACTCGGCCAGGACGTCAGCTCCTCGCACCATTGCCATGCTTGCCCGTTCCTCCTGTGCCTGAGGTGATGCCTGTTGCATCCCACCACTGAGCATGCAATATTGCATGCGAAACCTTCCGCGTCAATGCCACTCGGCCGTGACACCGGGTCGAAGGAGATCCCATGCCGCCGCTCACCGCCCGCCTGAGCGCGTTCGCCTCCGGGCTACGCCTCGAGCACGCACCGCAGACTGTCATCGACCGTGCCGTGCTGGCGCTGCGCGACCTCCTGGGGATCGCCCTGGCCGAGGCCGGCTCCCCGCTCACCGACCGCCTCGTGCGGGTGGCGCACCTCGCGGGTGCCGCGGGAGACTGCGTCCTGCCGGGCCGCCCCGAGCGCCTCTCGGCGTTCTGGGGTGCCGCGGTCATGGGCACGAGCACGCACCACGCGGAGCTCGACGACGGCCACCGGGGAGGGCATGTCCACCCGGGTGTCACGACCGTTCCGGCCCTGCTGATGGACGCCCAGCGGCGCCCGACCTCCGGTGACGACCTGCTCAGCGGTCTCATCGCGTCCTACGAGACCAGCATCCGGATCGGCGAGGCCATCAGCCCGGCTGCCCAGTACGAGCGCGGCTTCCACATCCCGGGACTCGTCGGGACGATCGGTGCGACGGTCGCCACGGCGCGGATGCGGCGAGTCGACGCCGCCGCGACCGAGGCGGCCCTGGGCACCATCGTCCTCGGCCCGCTCACCCCGTTCTCCGCCTTCAGCGCGGGCGCCGCGGTGAAGGACTTCTACGGCGGATGGCCGGCGGCGATGGGCCTGCTCGGGAACGACCTCGTGGCGGAGGGCATCCCGGGGCCGACCGGCCTGCTCGAGGACTCCATGGGCTGGCTCGCCGCCGTCGGCGCCTCCCCCGACTCCGCGGCCGCCGCGACGCAGGGCCTGGGTCAGAGATGGCGGATCCTGGAGACCTACGTCAAGGTGCACGCCGCGTGCAGCTTCTCGCACTCCCCCATCGACGCGGCCCTCGAGCTCCACCGGCCGGGCGGCACCGCCGACGACATCACGGACGTGACCGTGGCCACGCACGTCTTCGCGGACCGTCTCGATGACCAGGACCCGCAGACCCCCCAGGGCGCCCGGTTCTCGATCCCGTGGCTCGTGGCCGCCGCCTTGCTGCGTGGTCAGGTTGCTCCCGGTGAGACCGACCCGGGCGCGCTGGCCGACCCGGCCCTGAGGCGGCTGGCCGCGCGCGTCCGGGTCGTGCCGGACGAGGAGGCGACGCGCCGCCACCTGCAGGACGACCGGGTGCGACCGGCCCGGGTGGAGGTCCGGTACGCCGACGGCACGGCTCGGACGGCCGAGCGCGAGGCGGGGCGCGGCGGCCCGGAGGACCCCCTGGACGCCGGCGAGGTCCACCGTCGGTTCACCAGGCTCCTGCGCGGCTACGACGGCACGTTCGCGGACCGCGTCTGGGAGTCCTGCGGTGACCTGCGGCGGCCGGAGGGCGTCGCGGACCTCGTGGCGACCCTGGCGCAGGCGCCCGCCAACCGGACCGAAGAAACTCACCGTTGACGATTCGCATGCAAGCCTGCATACTGACTTGCACCCCAACCACAGCGATGTGAAAAGCGGTTCGCCACGCAGCCGTGGCGCCACGAGGAGGAGCAGCATGAACACTCGACAGAAGATGGCGGCTCTGGCCGTCGTGGGACTGGGCCTGTCCCTCACCGCCTGTGGCACCGCCGAGGGCGACAGCACGTATCCCTCCGGCGCCGTCGAACTCGTCATCCCGTGGGATGCGGGGGGCTCGTCCGACCTGGCCGCGCGCCTGTTCGGCAGCCATCTCGAGGACGCGCTCGGCACCACCGTGACGGCCATGAACATCCCCGGCGCCAACGGCGCGCAGGGCTGGGCGGACCTGGCGGCCTCCGAGCCGGACGGCAACACGATCGGCCTGATCACCTACGACATCCTGACCAACCAGGCGATGGACCCGTCGGCCACGCAGCTCGACGAGCTCGACTTCCTCATGCAGTTCGAGGAGCAGCCCCTCGCGCTCTACGTGCACTCCGAGGGGGACTTCCAGTCGGTCGACGAGATCGTCGAGGCCGACCGGCAGGTGACCTTCGGCACCTCCGGGCTGGGCGGGGTCTTCCACCAGGGGGCGGGTCTGCTCGCCCAGAGCGTCGACCGCGAGTTCTCCTACGTCCCCTTCGACGGCAGTGGCGGCCAGCTGACCGCCATGGTGGGCCAGCACGTGGATGCCATCGTGATCAGTCCGACGGCCCCGCAGCAGTATGTCGAGGACGGCACCCTGCTGATGCTCGCCGTGTTCGCCGACGAGCGGTCCGAGGCGTTCCCCGACGTGCCGACCTTCCAGGAGCTGGGCTACGACGTGCCGGCGCACTCGAGCTTCCGGGGCATCGCCGCCCCCAAGGGGCTCGACGATGAGGTGCGCACGACACTGGTCGAGGCCCTCAAGGAGACCTACGACTCCCCGGAGTTCCAGACCAAGGCGGAGGACCTGGAGCTCCAGCTCACCTACCTGGACTCCGAGGAGTTCACCGGGCAGCTCAACACCATGGCTCCGACCGTCGCCGAGCTGCTGACCAACCTGGGCCTCACGGAGTAGTCGCCCCAGGATGAGCGTGCCCACCAGCGACCTGGACCCCGACAACGCACTGGACACCACCGATCCCGAGGCCTCGGGGCAGCTCGGCTGGCAGCTGGTCCTGCCGCTGGGCTTCCTCGTGGTCGGGACGATGATCCTCGTCGCCTCGACCCAGTTCCCCGACACCGCTGCCGCCGTCACTGCACCCGGTCTGTACCCGGGGATCGTCTCGGTCGTGCTCATCGTCGCGAGCCTGCTGTCGATCGGGGAGCTCTTCGCGGTGCGACGGCGCAGAACGGAGCCGGCCGCCCCCGTCACTGCCGTGACGGACGAGGAGCGCCGTGACTCCCGCCGGACCTGGGCGCGTGCGGTCACCGTCACGGTCCTCAGCGCGCTCTACGTCGTCGTCACCCCCTATGCGGGCTTCGTCGTGACGACCTTCCTGTACTGCTTCGCCATCTCCCTGCTGCTGCGTGACCGCAGCGTCCGGGGCGTCGTCGGCGCAGCCCTCATCGCCGGGGGCCTGGTCGCCGCGGCGTACTACGGCTTTGCCGTGGGCCTGCACGCCCCGCTGCCGAAGGGAGTGCTGTTCTGATGGACTTCGGTCAGGTCCTCGGCGAGGTCCTCAACCCCGCGAGCATGCTGTGGATCATGGTCGGCGTGCTCGCCGGCCTCCTCGTCGGGGTCATCCCCGGTCTGACCGCGACGGTGGCGATCGCCCTCCTCGTGCCGCTGACCTTCAACCTCGACCCGCTGCACTCCCTCTTGATGCTGACGGGCATCTTCAGCGGCAGCATGTACTCCAACTCGATCACGTCGATCACGCTGCGGACTCCCGGCAACCCCGCGGGCGCGGTCACCATCCTGGACGGCTATCCCCTGGCTCTCCGGGGCGAGGCCGGCAGGGCGGTCGGTCTGGCCGCGTGGGCCAGTGTCGTCGGAGGCCTCCTCAGCGTCATCGCCCTGACGTTCCTGGCGCCGCCCCTGGCCTCGATCGCGCTGGAGTTCTCCCCCGCCGAGTACTTCGCCGTCGGCCTCCTCGGCCTCACCACCGTGATCGCTGTCAGCGGCCGGTCCGTGCCGCGCGCCGTGGTGGCCACCGCCTTCGGTCTGCTCATCGGCACCGTCGGGATGGACCCCCTGGTGACCCAGTCGCGGTTCACCTTCGGTCAGCGGGAGCTGACAACCGGCATCCCGTTCCTCCCGGCCATCATCGGGCTCTTCGCGTTGGCGGAGGTGTTCCGTCTCGCGGGCGAGCGGCACCTCGGCAGCCGCGCCGTGGCGACCATCGGACGGGTGCTCCCGACGCGCCAGGACCTCCGCAGGACGGTTCGACCCATCTCGCTGGGGTCGGTCATCGGCATCCTCGTCGGGATCCTCCCCGGAGGCGGCGGCGCCATGGCCTCCTTCCTCGCCTACGGCGAGAGCAAGCGCTACTCCAGGCACCCCGAGGAGTACGGCAAGGGGTCCATCGAGGGGCTGACCGCCGCGGACTCGGCCAACAACGGTGTCACCGGCGGCGCCATGGTGCCGCTCCTGACGCTCGGGATCCCGGGGGACGCCGTCACGGCCGTCATGCTCGGGGCCCTCATGGTGCAGGGGATCCAGCCGGGCCCGCGCCTCTTCGCCGGTGGCGGGGACCTGGTCTATCCGCTCTTCTTCGGCATGTTCCTGGCCAACATCCTCATGTTCGTGGTCGCTATGGCGCTGGCCAAGCCGCTGGCCAGCATCGCGATGGTGCCCTACAGCATCCTGCTGCCCGGGATCGCGATGTTCTCCTTCGTCGGGGCGTTCGCGGCCACGGGCCGGGTCTACGACCTGTGGGTCGCGCTGGCGTTCGGCTTCATCGGTTACCTGATGAACAAGTTCGACTACTCGATCGCCGCGGTCGCGCTGGGACTGATCCTGGGCCCGATCATCGAGAGCAACCTGCGCCGAGGTCTCGTGATGTCCGGCGGCGACTGGTCGATCTTCGTCTCGCGGCCGATCTCGCTCGGCGTGATCCTGCTCGCAGCGGCCCTGCTCGTCTTCACCGTCGTCCAGCAGCGGCGCCGCCGCGCCAACGCCGAGTTCCTCGTCGAGTAGCGGTGGTCGCCGCCCGTCACGGCCGGATCATCACCCTGGTGACACTGGTCACGGTCGGGTCGGTGCTGCCCGTCTTCCTGCTCGGCGTCAACGGGCCGGCCATCATGGACGAGCTCGGTCTGGATGCCACCGGCATCGGGATCGCGGCGGGCAGCTACACCGCCGGCCTGGCGGTCGCCTCCCTCGCCCTGGGCCGCTGGCTGGACTCCGGTCCCCTCGTCCGGGCGGCGGCGTTCTCCCTGGTGCCGGTGGCCACGGGCGGCGTCATCACGGCGCTGGCCGCCGGCCTCCCCGTGCTCGCGCTCGGGCTGTGCGTGAGCGGCGTCGGGAGCAGCGCGATCCAGATGTCCATCGGACGGATCCTCGGCCAGCTGCTCACCACCGGCCACGGAGCGGCGTTCGGCTGGTTCCAGAGCGCGAAGCCCGTCGCCGTGGCACTTGCGGGTGGCTTCGGCCTGCTGGCGGTGGTGGGTCTGCCGTGGCGGTGGAGCTTCCTGCTCGTTGTCGCGGTGACCAGCTCGCTCGGTGTGGTCCTGACGTTCTGGTGCAACCGGCTGGTCCCCACCCACCCTGCCGCCACGCCGCGGGTGCCTCTGCGCGGAGACGTCCTGCTGCTGGCCGTCCTCATGGGGGTGGGCTTCGCCCTGACGAACATCTCCACCACCTTCATCCCGGACACCGTGCTGGCCGCGGGGGGCCACGAGGGCTGGGCGGGCACCCTGCTGCTGATCGGGGGCTCGCTGGCGGCCGTGGGGCGCGTGCTGGCCGGACGCCTGACGGACCGGACCGGCCGGGACGAGGTGAGCCTCGTCGGGCCGGCCTTTGTCACCGCAGGACTGGGCAGCGTCCTGATCTCCACCCTGAACCTGGGTGGACTGCTGGTCGGCTGCGTGCTGGTGTTCGCCCTGGGGTGGGCCTTCGGTGGCCTGCTGATCGCCAAGGGCGCCCGGCTCCACCCCGGCACGTCCGGAGCCGTCGTCGGCCAGCTGCTCCTCGGTGGCGCCGTCGGCGGCTCGGCCGCTCCCCCGCTCTTCGGCACCGCCGCGACGGCCTGGGGCTATGACACCGCCTGGCTCGTCTGGGGCGCCGTCATCCTCGCCCTCGGCTGTCTCTGCGTGTGGCTCGGCAGACCCGCGCGCCCACGCTAGGCCTACCCGGGAGCGCGGGGAAGCCGGCTACAGCTTGTGGGGAGCCGGATGGATGTGCTGCCCCGCGGCATACGGCAGAGGGGTGCGCAGGGGCGGGGCAAAGAGGGCCCGGCGCGCCTGCACCGTGTGCAGCAGGGCCTGCTCTCGGTGCCGCCAGACCGGGTCCTCATCGCCCCGCTCGAGGTGGTGCCGGGCGATCGCGAGCTCGCTGGACTCGTCCTGGAAGGCCTCCATCGCCTGCTCCGCCCGGCTGCCGCCGACGCCGCGGGCCCAGGCGCGCGCCCGGCGCCGCTCGCGCGGTGAGATGAGCATCGCGACCTCGGCCGGGGTGAACCACCCGTTGAGGCCGTAGCCGGTCAGGTGCTCACGCAGCATCCGCCGCTCCTGGCGCCGGGAAACGACCAGCACCAGCACGAACCCGACGAACAGCGGCACCTGCACCAGCACGTAGACCAGCAGGAAGCCGTCCAGGCTGCTCAGCGCGGCGAAGTTCCAGAGGAAGTGCAGGAACACCGCGGCGAGGAGCCCCAGCGCCGGGACGAAGGCATAGCTCCACCGCCGGCGGTAGGCGATCAGCCCCAGGGCGATCCCGAAGCACGCGGTGAACATCGGGTGCGCGAACGGGCTGACCAGGCAGCGCAGCACGAAGAGCCCGACCAGCCCGGGGGTGCCCAGCTCGTTGAAGGCGCCGCCCAGATAGATGATGTTCTCGATGAAGGCGAAGCCGACCGCGACCATGCCGGCATAGACGATCCCGTCGACGACGCCGTTGAACTCGCGCCGCGCCACCAGGAAGATCACCAGCACGCCCAGGCACTTCAGGACCTCCTCCACGACCGGCGCCACCAGGACCGCCCCCGTGAACACCGGGTCCAGCTCGAGCCCGGCGAAGAAGGCCATCCCCAGCTCGTTGAGGATCAGCGCGCCGGCGGTGCTGACCAGCGCGCCCCAGAGGAACGCGAACCACATGATCCGGGCGGGCTCGGCCTCCAGGCGGTCCACCCAGAGCAGGACGGGCACGACGATGCCCAGGGCCGTGGAGGCGGTGAGCAGGCCGAGCAGCGCGGCGGTGACACCCGTGCTCTCGGTGACCAGGAAGGACATGAACAGCCCGGTGAGGGCGAACAGGGTGATCGAGACGCCCCACAGGACCGACCGGCGCAGTGCCCGTCGGGGGGTGACGTTGAGCGGCTCCCCCTGGAACCCGGCATACGGCCCGTGCGGCCCCGGCGGCCTGCCGGTCGGTGGTCCCGGTCGGACCCCGGCGGGCGCCCCCACCCCCTGGTCGCCGCGGTACGGCGGTAGTTGCTGCGACATGGGCGTCACGGTACCGAACGTCCTGGGTAGGGTGGGTGCGTGACCGAGACCATCACCAAGGCACAGGCCGACCGCATCGTGTGGATCGACTGCGAGATGACGGGTCTGGACATCGTCAACGACGCGCTCATCGAGGTCGCCACGCTGGTGACCGACTTCGAGCTGAACGTGCTCGGCGAGGGCGTCGACCTCGTCATCCGCCCGCCGGACGCGGCGCTGCAGGTCATGGGCGACTTCGTGCGGCAGATGCACACCGACAGCGGCCTGCTGGACCGGTTGGCCGACGGCACCACCCTCGAGGACGCGCAGGAGCAGGTCCTGGCCTACGTCCGCCACTGGGTGCCCGAGTCGCGCAAGGCCCCGCTCGGCGGCAACACGGTCAGCACCGACCGCGCGTTCCTGGCCCGCGACATGCCGGAGCTCGAGTCGCACCTGCACTACCGGATCATCGACGTCTCCTCGATCAAGGAGCTGTCCCGTCGCTGGTTCCCCCGGGCCTACTTCGCGGCGCCGGCCAAGACGGGCGGGCACCGTGCCCTCGGCGACATCCGGGACAGCATCACCGAGCTGCGCTACTACCGCCAGGCGGTCTTCCAGGCCCAGCCGGGGCTGGAGTCGGCGGCCCTCAAGGACCTGGCGGCACAGGCCGCGGCCGAGCACGACAACTGACCTGCCGGGGCCGTATGCCGCGGGGCCGGCCGAGGCTGGACCGTGCGCGGTCCAGGGTGGCCGGCCGGGCAGCGCGGACCGCGTTCGGACCACGGCCCTGAAACAGGTACCATGGTCGCCGTTGCCCGAACGCCCCGGCGTCAGGCAGCACCGATGGTGGGTGTAGCTCAGCAGGTAGAGCGCCGCGTTGTGGTCGCGGATGTCGCGGGTTCAAGTCCCGTCACTCACCCCAGCGGACAGGCCCCGGCGATCTCGCCGGGGCCTGTCCTGTCTCCCGCACGTCCAGACCTGCGGGCGTGCGGTTCTCAGCAGCCGTTCAGTGCCGCGAGCAGGTAGGGCAGGTGGACCGCGGCGCCGACGACCGCGAGCACGAGCAGGTGGGTGGTGACCGCCAGCACCGGGAGCGCGCCGGCCGCACCGCTGCCGGGCAGCACCAGGTGCCGGATGCGCTCGGGACCCGCCGCGTGCAGCGCACCGGCGAGCTGTCCCTCCGGGACCGGCGAGGCCCGCTCGCCGAGGCGGACCAGCGCGCTCACCAGAGCCGGCGTGCCGGCGCGCTGGCGGGCGTGGTTGTCGGCCGCGATCTCCAGGTAGTCCGGCAGGGCCGCCTCCACCGCCGCCACCAGCGGCACCCACCGAAGGTGCCGCGCGAGGCTGGAGACCAACCCGGTGACGAGGTGGTGGTGCTGACGCAGGTGCGCCTCCTCGTGTGCCAGCACCGCGGCGAGCTCGGCACGGTCGAGGCTGCGCAGCGCGCCGGTGGACAGCGCGATCCCACCGTGGCGGACCGGGAAGGTCAGGGCCAGCGGTCGCTCGTCGTCGAGGACGAGCACGTCGTGGCCGAGCAGTCTGCGGTGGGTGGCTCCGGCCAGCACCCGGTCGGCGGTGCGCCGGGACTCCCGCTGCCGGCGCCAGCACTCGCGCGTGACCGCCGTGCCCAGCGCGGCAGTCACCAGCGCGGGCAGGGCCAGGAGCAGCACGACCGGCACGGCCGTGTCCACCGTGCCGCCGCTGAGGAAGGGGTTGGCCGCGTTCAGGCACTGTTGACAGGCCTGGGCGGCCGGGGCGGGGAGGACGTCCGGACCGGTGACCACCCAGGCCAGCAGCGGGCCGAGGGCCAGCGCCGTCCCCAGCCAGATGAGCACACTGCCGAACAGCAGGCCGACGGCCAGCCGAGGGGCGTGGACCAGGGCCGGCGCGGCCCCGCGGAGCATCCACGGACCGAGGACGGCCGCCGCGAGCAGCGCGACGGCCAGCAGCCCGGCGAGCAGTCCGGGCGTCACGACCGCTCCCCCGGGCCCCGGGCGCTGAGGTAGTCGCGCAGCAGCGCGAGATCGCTCTCCGGCATCGTGTCGACGAAGTGCAGGATCGAGGCCGTCCGGTCCCGGCTCGCCTCCAGGACCTGGTCCATCAGGCTCACCGCATGCTCCTGCCGGCTCAGCCGAGCGGCATACCGGGTCGACCGCGCCTGCCTGGTGATGGTGACCAGGTCCTTGCGGTCCAGGTTGGTGAGCACGGTGGCGATGGTGGTGTAGGCCGGCGAGCCGGCCAGCTGGTCGATGACCTCCCGGACGGTCGCCGGGCCGTGGTCCCACAGCACGTCCATCACCTGCGCCTCCAACGTGCCCAGGCGCGGCAGGTCCGACGCGTGGGGCGTCCGGCGGCTCATGCCACCACCGCCGGGGCCGGTGCCGTCACGGGGCAGTAGACCTGTCCCCGGAGGCGCCACACGAGGGCGGCTGCCGTGAGGGCGAGGGCCGCGACGGCCAGGAAGGGCTGCAGCGGGGCGAACCAGGTGATCGCGCCGCTGTAGCCGAGGGCCAGGAGCGCCAGCTTGTTGCACACCGGACAGCCCACGGCGAACCACGCGAGCACCCCGCCCGTGACGCCGAAGCGCCCGCTGCGCCGGTCGGCGTGACCGGCCTCGGGGTCCGGCGGTCGCACGCCGTCCGACGCTGTGCCGGACGGGCGCACGTAGGTCGCCAGGAGCATGCCGGACAACGCCGACGTGACCAGCCACACGGGGTAGTTCCACCACACCGGGGGAATGTCCCGGCCGAAGACCGGGTTGGGGATGAGGACGGTGGCCAGGCCGATGACGACCGCCACCACGAGCGCGGCGCCGGCCGCGACCAGCACCTGGCGGGCACTCCACGCGCGGAGCGCGCCGAGCGCGAGCGGGAGACTGCGGCCGGTTGCGGACCGGTTGGGTACAGAGCGCATGCCCCCATGATGCCCGAAGTCGACTATGTTCCATAGTCGACTATGAGGCATAGTAAGGGCGCCAGCCGTCCACACGGCTGCCGGTCGACATCCGGCACGCCACCAGACCTTCCCGAGGAGCCCCATGTCAACAGCGTCAGAGCAGAGTCCCGCACGTCGGTGGGCGATGCCGGTCGCCGTCCTCGTGGTGGCCGCGCTCCTGATCGCGCTGGTCTTCGCCCTCAACCGCGAGCCGGGGGCCGGACCCGACTCCTCCGCCGCGCCTGCCGGCGCCGCGGCCACGGAGCAGGCAGACGGGTCGACGGATGACTCGGCCCCCACTGCGGTCCAGGGACCCGTCCAGCCCGACCTCACCGAGATCGAGCGGCGCGACGAGGGCGACCTGCTGGCCGCGGGCCCGGTGGACGCGCCCGTCACCCTCGTCGTCTTCTCCGACTACCAGTGCCCCTACTGCGCCCGCTGGAGCGAGGACACCCTGCCCCTGATGATGGAGCGGGCCGAGGCAGGTGAGCTGCGCATCGAGTGGCGCGACGTCAACATCTTCGGTGACGCCTCCGAGCGCGCCGCCCTCGCCTCCTACGCCGCCGCGCAGCAGGGGTCGTTCTGGGACTACCACGACGCGCTCTACCCCGAGGGCGAGACCCGCACCGAGGGGGAGCTGAGCCAGGAGGCGCTGGTCACGCTGGCCGGGGAGCTGGGGCTGGACACCGAGCAGTTCACCGCGGACATGGGCTCGGACCAGACCCGGCAGGAGATCGACCGCAACGCGACGCTGGGCCTGGACCTGGGCGCCTACTCCACCCCCGCGTTCATCCTCGGCGGCCAGCCGATCGTCGGCGCCCAGCCCTCCCAGGTGTTCGTCGACGCCTTCGAGACGGCGCTGAGCCAGGCCCGCTGAGCCGTGGACATCGGACTCGTCAGCGCCTTCCTGGGCGGGGTGCTCGCCCTACTCAGCCCGTGCGCCGCACTGCTGCTGCCGGCGTTCTTCGGCTCCACCGTCGGGGCCGGGCCGCGACTGCTCCTGCACGGGGCGGTGTTCTATGTCGGCCTCGTCCTCGTCCTCGTCCCGCTCGGCGTCGGAGCCGGTGCCCTGGGGTCCCTCTTCGTCACCCACCGGCAGGCCATCGTCCTCGGCTCCTCGATCCTGCTGGTCGTACTGGGCGTCGTCCAGGTGCTCGGCCTCGGGTTCGACCCCGCGCGGCTGCTGCCCGGTGGCCACCAGCTGCAGACGCGGGCTGCCACGACGACGGGGCTGGTGAAGACCCTGCTGCTCGGCGCCGCCGGCGGTGTCGCCGGGTTCTGCGCCGGCCCGATCCTCGGTGCGGTCCTGACGCTGGCAGCAGCCCGCGGGGACGCCGTGTCCGCAGGCGGCCTGCTGGCCGTCTACGGCGCCGGCATGGTGGTGCCCCTGCTGCTCATCGCGGCCCTCTGGCAACGTCTCGGTGTCGGCGGCCGGACGGCCCTGCGTGGCCGGACGTTCCCGGTGCTCGGGCGCGAGCTGCACACCACCTCGGTCCTGACGGGTCTGTTGATCATCGCCGTCGGAGTCCTGTTCTGGACGACCAACGGGCTGGTCGGCGCACCAGAGCTGCTGCCCTATGAGGCGCAGGCCTGGCTGCAGGAGGCGTCCTCGGTGCTGGCCAACCCGTTGCTGGACGCCGCGGCGGTGCTGGTGCTCGCCGGACTGGTCCTCGTGGTCTGGGCGCGCCGCCGGGAGCCGGTGAAGGGGAGCGAGGCACCGTGAGGGCCATCCCGGTCGTCGCCGGGCTAACCGCCGGCCTGCTGGTCCTGGGCGCCTGCAGCTCCACCGAGCCGACACAGTCAGCGAGCTCGCAGCAACCGGTGCAGGCGCGCGAGCTGCAGCGTGACCCGCACCCGTCGGATGGCACTCTCCCCGAGGTGGACACCTCCGAGCTGTGGCTCCCGCTGTCCTTCGAGGGGCTCACGGTCGTCGACCCCGGCTGGGACCTCCCGCCGCAGCACGCGGACGGCATCTTCCTCGGCGCGACCGAGCACGAGGACGGCAGCCTGGAGTTCACCGCGGTCGACGTCCACGGAGAGGTGCTGTGGGCCGCCGACCGCCCAGCCGGCAGCACCGACTTCTCGATCAGGACCGGCGCCGACGGCCGCACCCTCGCCGTCCTGCCCGACACCGAGCCGACTGAGCCCGCGGACGGCGGGTCCACCGTCAGCGGCTACGACCTCGAGACCGGAGAGCCGGTCTGGGGCCCGGTCGCACCCCCCGGCCCGCAGGCGGGCTCCGAGGTGAGCGAGGAGGAGGGCACGTGGGTGGACTCGACGACGGGCAACACGATCCGGCACGACGGGGCCAACCTGCAGGCCCTGAGCCCCGACGGCACGGAGCTCTGGTCCCTCTCGGTCGACGCGGACACGACGGTCGTGGGCCTGGGTGGCGCCTTCGTCTACCTTCGCGTCGGGGACACGGTCCGGGCGCACAACATCATGACCGGCGCGGTCGCCCAGGCCTACGCCCCCGACGGCGAGGGGCGGATCGTCGTGCCCGTCCGGTTCACGACGCTCGGCGCGGCGCTCCTGCTCGACGGCTCGCGGCACCTGATCGCGACGGCTCCGGAGGCCCCCCCGACCTCGTGACGTGGCACGTCCGGGCGACCAGCCCCGAGCGTCCGCACCCCTTCCAGACGGAGGTCGGGCAGGGGCCGGTCGGAGGTGAGCAGGGCGAGGTCATCGGCAGCAGGCCCCTCACGCATCGGACCCGCCAGAGAACATGGCACCGATCCCGGCATCGTCTCCATCGAACACCTCCGGAGCGACGTCGGATCCTGGCTAAGTCTGGCTGGGTCCGTCCCGTCTGGTGTGCTCACGAGAGGCCCCCATGCGGATGCGCCGGTTCTCCTCGATGATCTCCTGGCGCTTCTCGGACTTCTTGATCAGCTGGCGGTCGTCGCGCGGGCGCAGCTGGAGCTCCTCCTCGGACGGCAGGCCGGCGCGCAGCTCCCTGCCGCGCTCGAACTCGGCGTCGAACTCCGCGCCGAACAACAGGGCCACATTGATCACCCACAGCATGAGGAGCATCAGGATCGCGCCGGCCATCACACCGTAGGTCGCCCCGTAGTTGCCGAAGTTGGAGACGTAGAAGCCGAACCCGGCCACAGCGATCACCATCGCCACGATCGCCACCAGCGCGCCCGGGCTGAACCAGCGGAACCTGCGCCTCAGGTTCGGTGTGCCCCAGTAGAGCAGTCCGATGGCCAGCACGACGATGAGGAACATCACCGGCCACTTGGCCAGACCCCACACCATCGTGGCCTCCTCGCTGAGCCCGATGACCCCGAAGACGGCGGAGGCCACCGACCCGGACAGGGCCAGCGACAGGGCCACGACCACCACCAGCAGGAGCACCACCAGGGTGATCAGCACCATCACGGGGCGCAGCTTCCAGACCGGGCGCCCCTCCCGGACGTCGAAGATCGTGTTCATCGCCCGCGAGAAGGCGTTGACGTAGTTGGAGGCGGCCCACAGGGCGCCCGCCAGACCGATGAAGAGGGCGATGCTGGCACCGCCGGTCTCCTGCAGGCCCGTGATGTAGCCCTGGATGGGCTCCAGCTGCTTCTCCGTGGCACCCATGTCGAGGGCCACGTCCAGCAGCGCCTGGGTGGTCTGCGGCCCCTGCCCGAAGACACCGAGCAGCGAGGTGAGCGCCAGGATCGCCGGGAAGAGCGACAGCACGCTGTAGTAGGTCAGCGCCGCAGCGAGGTCGGTGGCGCCGTCATCGCTGAACTCGGCCACCGTGCGCTTCAACACGGCCCACAGACTGACCTTGGCGGGAGCGCTCGGCTCGGGACTCACTGGGCAAACCCTCCTGGAGTCGGTGTCGGGTCCAGTTCGCCAGTCTGCCAAAGGTTGGGCAGGGGCGCCGTCCGACAGGGTGTGGCCGTAGGGACAGGAGCCGCCGGACGACACCAGGTGACGGGCACGGCATACGAGAGATCCCCGCCCGGAGTGCTCCGGACGGGGATCTGGTGGTGCGCCATCAGGGACTCGAACCCCGAACCCACTGATTAAGAGTCAGTTGCTCTAACCGATTGAGCTAATGGCGCAACAGCGAGGAACTTTAGCACCGCCGTGGGGCGAGTCGGAAATCGAGGACGGCGTGCGTCAGGATGGACCCCATGCGCGCCCTCGTCAAGACCACCGCCGGTCCCGGCCTCGAGCTCATCGACGTCCCCGAGCCCGAGGCCGGTCCGGGTGAGGTCAAGATCCGGGTGCTCCGCGCCGGCCTCTGCGGCACCGACCTGCACATCGAGTCCTGGGACGACTGGGCCGCCAGCATGCTCAAGCCGCCGCTCACGGTCGGGCACGAGTTCTACGGCGAGATCGTCGCGCTGGGCGAGGGTGTGGCGACCGGCGACGGGAAGTACGACCTGCGAGTCGGCATGCGGGTCTCGGCCGAGGGGCACGTGATCTGCGGGCGCTGCCGCAACTGCCGGGCCGGCCGGCAGCACATGTGCGTCCAGACCTCCAACCTGGGTGTGAACCGCGACGGCGCCTTCGCCGACTACGTCGTCGTCCCCGCGACCAACGTGTGGGAGCAGCCCGATGACATCGACCCCGACCTGGGCGCGGTCTTCGACCCCCTGGGCAACGCGGTGCACACCGCCCTGAGCTTCCCGATGTCCGGCGACGACGTGCTGATCACCGGCGCCGGGCCCATCGGGGTCATGGCCACCGCGATCGCCCGGCACATCGGCGCCCGCTACATCGTGGTCACGGACGTGTCCGACTACCGGCTGGGCCTGGCGACCGCGGCCGGCGCCGACCGCGTGGTCAACGTCTCGCGGGAACGGGTGCGCCCGGTGCAGGCCGAGCTGGGCATGGCCGAGGGGTTCGACGTGGGCCTGGAGATGTCCGGCTCCCCCAGCGCCCTGGCGGAGATGATCGAGAACGCCACCCACGGCGCCAAGGTCGCCCTGCTCGGCCTCCCCAAGGAGCCGTTCGCGATCGACTGGGGGCCGGTGATCACCCGGATGATCACGATCAAGGGGATCTACGGCCGCGAGATGTACGACACCTGGTACCGGATGACGTTCATGCTGCAGACCTCCGAGGAGCTCCGCGAGCGCATCCGGTCCGTCATCACCCACCGCTTCCCCGCGGAGCAGTGGGCCGACGCCTTCGCCGCGGCCCGGACGGGCGAGGTCGGCAAGGTCATCATGGATTGGAGCTGATCAGATGTATGCCGTGAAGCAGGCTCTCGCAGACGAGCTGCAGTCGATCCGGGACGCCGGACTGTTCAAGGTCGAGCGGGAGCTCACCTCGCCACAGTCCTCCCACGTCACCACGAAGACCGCGGACGACCTGAAGGCGGAGGCGCTGAACTTCTGCGCCAACAACTACCTGGGTCTGGCCGACCACCCGGACGTCGTCGCGGCCGCCCACGCGGCGCTGGACGAGTGGGGCTTCGGGATGGCCTCGGTGCGGTTCATCTGCGGCACCCAGGCCCAGCACCGCGACCTGGAGCGCACGATCGCCGACTTCGTCGGCACGCAGGACGCGATCCTGTTCCCCTCCTGCTTCGACGCCAACGGCGGCATCTTCGAGGTGCTCTTCGGGCCCGAGGACGCGATCATCTCCGACGAGCTCAACCACGCCTCGATCATCGACGGGGTGCGGCTGTCCAAGGCGCAGCGCTTCCGTTACAGGAACAGGGACATGGCCGACCTGCGCGCCCAGCTGGAGGCGGCCGCCGACGCGCGCCGCACGGTCGTCGTGACCGACGGGGCGTTCTCGATGGACGGCTACCTGGCGCCGCTGGAGGAGATCTGCGACCTCGCCGAGGAGTTCGGCGCGATGGTCATGGTGGACGACTCGCACGCCACCGGCTTCATCGGCGAGGGCGGGCGCGGCTCGCACGAGCACTGTGGCGTGATGGGCCGCGTGGACATCCTCACCGGCACGCTCGGCAAGGCCCTGGGTGGCGGTTCCGGCGGCTACGTGGCCGCCCACCAGGAGATCGTCGACCTGCTCAAGCAGCGCGCGCGCCCCTACCTGTTCTCCAACGCCGTGGCCCCGTCGGTGGTCGCCGGGTCGGCCAGGGCCCTGGAGATCGCCCGCGACTCCGACGAGCCCCGGGCCCGGCTGCGGGCCAACGCCGAGCTGTTCCGGTCGCTGATGACCGACGCCGGTTTCGACCTGCTGCCGGGTGAGCACCCGATCGTGCCGGTGATGTTCCCCGGTGAGGACGGCGCCCGGAAGGCCACGGAGATCGCCGACGCGATGCTGCACCGGGGTGTCTACGTCATCGCGTTCTCCTTCCCCGTCGTGCCCAGGGGGCAGGCTCGGATCCGGGTGCAGCTGTCCGCGGCGCACTCCGAGGACGACGTCCGAGCGTGTGTGGCGGCCTTCGTGGCGGCGCGCGACGAGGTCGGCTGACCTCCCACGTCGATGGCGAGCGCGGGCCGCGGCCAGGTCACTGCCTGCTCACCGGTGCCGTGCCGGCATGGTCACACGCGTCGTTCGGCCAGGGTCATGGACGCGGTGACCCGGTCGCCGGGCTCGATGCCGGCTGCCCTGCGGACCGCCACGCGCAGGGGCAGCAGGTAGCACCCTTCCCTGGGGAACAGGGCGGTGCGGAAGTCGGTCTGCCCGATGCGGACCTCGACGGCGACCTGCCCCCAGTACTCCAGGCCGCGCGCCGCCTCCTTGATGTCCTCGCTCTCCTCCGGGGGGATCGCGAGGAACCAGAACGGTGCCGGCCCGCGCCACTCGATGACCGGTCCGGTGCAGGAGAACTCCACGCCGCAGTCCTACCGGACCACGCCGTTGCCGTCCACCCCTGGCCGCCATCCCGGGGGCGATCTTCCCCCTGTGCAGGGGGTCCGGAGGGCGATACGCTGGCTTGGCATGAACCCCTCCTCCCGGACGATGACGTCCCTGGCAGCCACCACCGGTCTGCTCCTGCCCCTGCTGGTCGCGGTCGGGCCGGCGTCGGCCGCCCCGACCGCCGTCACCTACGACGCGATCGGCGACTCGTATGCCGCCGGGTCGGGAGCCCCTGACGGCGCCGCCTATCCCGAGGTCCTGGACGGACGGATGCAGATCGCCCTCGACGACCTCGCCGCCGTCCCCGGCGCCACGGCGGGCCCCTCGGGCAACAGCCTGGCGATGCAGCTGGGCGCCCTGGACGCAGACACCGACCTGGTGACCCTGACGATCGGCGGCAACGACATCCCCTGGAGCCAGACCGTCGCGGTCTGTCTGGTGGTCGACGACGCGACCTGTCTGGCCCAGATCGCGGCGGTCGAGGGTCTGATCGCGGGCGCGCTGCCCGCCGTGCTGGACACCGCCTTCGCCTCGGTCACCGCGGCCGCGCCCGACGCGCACGTGGTGGTGACCGGTTACGCCCACCTGTTCTCGCCCGGCTCCGGTGACTACACGGTCCCCCAGGCGCCGGGGCTGCTCATGTCCGTCGCCGAGCAGCAGGCCGCCAACGACGCCGCCGACCTGCTCAACCAGGTGATCGCGGACCGGGCCGTGGCTCACGGCTTCGGGTTCGTGGACGTCACCTCACGGTTCGAGGGCCACGGGGTCAACGCCGACGACCCCTGGCTGCACGGGGCGATCGCGCCCCCGGGCGCCGCCTTCCACCCCACCACCGAGGGCTACCGCGCCTACGGCGCCGCGCTGACCGCCACCATCAGCCCCACCGACCTGCGCGGCTAGCCTGGGCCGTGTGACCGACCACTTCGCCGGAGACGACCGCACCAACTACGAGCGCATGACCGCCGGTGACCTCTACAGCGCGGACGACCCGCGCATCGACGAGGGCACCTACCGCGCCACACAGCTGGCGGTCGACTACGCGAACGCCTACGTGGAGGACCGCGACGCGGCACGGGTCGTCCTGGGCGAGCTGCTCGGTGAGGTGGGCGACGGCGTGGAGGTCAGGCCACCGCTGTGGGTCGACTACGGGAGCAACATCAGCATCGGCGAGGGCACCTTCGTCAACTACGGGCTGACCGCCCTGGACGTCGCCCCGATCACGATCGGACGCAGCTGCCAGATCGCCACCCACGTCCAGCTGCTCACCCCGTGGCACCCCGTGGAGCCCGGTCCGCGCCGCGACGGGCTGGAGGCGGCCTCGCCGATCACCATCGGGGACAACGTCTGGATCGGCGGCGGCGCCATCGTGCTGCCCGGCGTCACCATCGGCGACAACGCGGTGGTCGGGGCCGGGTCGGTTGTCACCAGGGACGTGCCGGGCAGTGTCGTCGTGGTCGGCAACCCCGCCCGCGTGGTCAAGCACCTCGATGCGGAGTGACGACTCCGGCTGAGCACGCCGGCCGCGCCCGTCCTGTCGGCGCCGGCCTCGCCCTCGTCGCCACCATCCTGATCGCGATCAACCTGCGGCCGGGCGCCTCGTCGGTCGGACCGGTGCTGGAGGAGGTCATGGCCGGACTCGGCATGAGCACCGGCACCGCAGGGTTCGTCACCGCACTGCCGGGGCTCTGCTTCGGTGCCGTGGGGGCCGTCGCCGTGCTGCTCGCCCGACGGGTCGGTATGACGACAGGCATCTTCCTGGGGCTGCTCGCCGTGGTCGTGGGTCTGGTCGCGCGGGCCGCGATCGACAGCACCCTCCTGTTCCTGCTGCTGTCCGCACTTGCCCTGGGCGGCGCCGCGATCGGCAACGTGCTGGTGCCCGCCTGGATCAAGCGGCACTCGACCGACGGGGGGGTCCGCCTGATGACGGTCTACAGCGTCGGCCTGACCCTCGGTGGTGCCGCGGCTGCCGCGCTCGTGGCCCCCGTCAGCGCCGCCTCCGGCCTGGGGTGGCGCGCGGCCCTGGGCTCGTGGGGGATCGTCGCGCTGGCAGCGGCGGTGCCCTGGGGGCTCATCGCCCTGCGCGAGCGGCAGACTCCCGGAGGGCGCGGGTCGCGGACGCGAGCAGCGAGTCCGGGACGGATCGCCAACTCCCCCACCGCGATCGCCCTTGCGGTGCTCCTCGGCATCCAGGCGATGAACGCCTACATCCAGTTCGGGTGGCTCCCCCAGATCTACCGGGACGCGGGCCTCTCCGCCGGGTACGCCGGCATACTCATGTCCCTCCTGACCTCACTCACGCTCATCGGCGCCCTGATGATGCCCACGGTGATCGCGCGCTCTCCGTCGCTGAAGCCGTGGATGTACGGCTTCGGTGTGTTGTTGGTGATCGGCAACGGTGGGTTGCTGCTGGCGCCGGCGACGGCGCCCTGGCTCTGGGCGATGATCCTGGGGGTGTCCGGGTTTGCCTTCCCCACGGCCATCACGATGATCACCGCCCGCTCCCGCGACCCGCAGGTCACGGCCCGGCTGTCGGGGTTCGTGCAGCCACTGGGCTACGTGCTGGCCGCGATCGGGCCCTTCGTGGTCGGCCTCCTCTACCAGGCCACCGGCGGCTGGACGATCGTGCTCCTGCTGCTGATGGCCAGCGGCGTCGTGCTCACGCTGGCCGGGCTGCGCGTCGCGCGCCCGACATGGGTTGATGACGAGCTGACCTGAGACTCAGGGACGAGGTGGACCTCCCCCGGCTCCAGCCCGCTCGGGCCTCCGGGCGAGACCTACAGATCACGCGGTGGACAACGGGCGGTGAGCGAGATAGACCCACTCGCGCCCCGGCCGGTCGGGCGCGTCCCGCACCTCGCGCACGTCGAACCCGGCCCTGCCCAGCGAGGCGTCCAGCTCCTCGCGCGAGCGGAACCGCAGCGTGGAGGTGGACACGACGTCCTCCCCGTCCGGGAACTCGTTGTGGGCGGTGAAGCTCACCAGCAGGGGGTCCTCCCGGACGTCGGTGACCTCCATCCACTCGGTCACCGGTCCGAGACCGGGCACGTCCGTCGTGGCGCGTGTGCGCTCGGGCGTCCAGCCCTCCCAGGCGCGCACGGCCGGCACCCGCGTCTCGAAGACCAGGTGCCCGCCCGGCCGAAGAGCGGCGTACACCCCGGCCAGGGTGGCAGCCCAGTCCTCGTCCGTCAGGAAGACCTGGGCGACGTTGGCGGTCATCGTGGCCAGGTCCACCTGCAGCGGCGGCAGGGTGGTGGCGTCGCCGTGGATCCAGGTGACCCGCTCGGCATACGGCTTGCTCCTGGCCACGTCCAGACTGGCACCGGCCGGGTCCACGCCGGTCACCTCGATCCCACGCTCGGCCAGGAGTATGCCGAGGGTGCCGGTCCCGCAGCCGACGTCCAGGACCGACCGGGCGCCGATCTCGTCGGCGATGGCCAGGTAGGTGTCCAGGTCGCTGCGGTCGGGGTCGAGGATGTCGTAGAGCGGGGCGAGGCGGGGGTCGTCGAACACGGAGTCGGGCATGCCGCGACCGTAGCCGCCACCACGAGCCGGGACGACCGGTTTTCCGGCTGCGGGCACCGGACCCTTGACAGCAGGGATAGATAGGAGTCCTATGGGTATCTGGCGATCACCTCACCGAGGAGCAGCAATGTCTGAGACATCGACCGACGCACCAGCCGGCTACACCCACGACTCCCGCCACCTGCCGCCGTCACCCGTCTCCGCGGAGGAGCTCGCGGCCCTCCACGCGTCCGTGCTGTGGACCGAGGACGACGCCGCGGCCCTCCGGCGCGCGGGCGAGGTCCTCGCGCCGCAGACCGAGGCGATCCTCGACGTCTGGTACGGCTTCGTCGCCGGGAACCCGCACCTCGTGGCGGCCTTCGCCGGTGCCGACGGCGAGCCCGACGCCGACTACCTCGCTGCGGTGCGCAAGCGCTTCGGGCTCTGGATCACCGACCTCTGCACCCGCGAGCACAACGCCCAGTGGCTGGCCTACCAGGAGGAGATCGCGCTGCGGCACACGACGTCCAAGAGCCGCACCGACCACGTGGACTCCCCCGCGTCGCACGTCGCCCTGCGCGACCTCATCGCCCTCGCGGTGCCGATCACCCTGACGGTCCGGCCGTTCCTGGAGGTCGAGGGGGCCGACCCCGCGGAGGTCGAGGCGCAGCACCAGGCGTGGTTCAAGGCTGTCGTCCTGTCCGTGGCGTTGTGGGCACGCCCGTACAGTCCGCAGATGTGGTGACCTCCGGCGACCGCCCCGCTGACCTGCCCGGCCGGATCGTCGCTGCCCTGGACCGGCTGGCCCGCGCCCAGCGGGCGCACCGCCAGACGGTCGCGGAGCGACACAGCCTGACCCCGTTGCAGCTCGACCTGCTGCGCGTCGTCGCCGACGGGGCCCCGCCCGAGCCGGTGGTCGGCCAGCTGGCGCGCGAGCTCGCGGTGAGCCAGCCCACGGTCACGGATGCGGTGCACACTCTCGCGCGCAAGGGTCTGCTCGCCCGGCGGCGCGACCCGGCCGATGCCCGACGCAGGGTGGTCGAGCTGGCGCCCCGAGGAGCGGCTCTCGCGACGGAGCTCCAGCAGGTCGACGGCCCGCTACGCGATGCGGTCGCCGCACTCGACCCGACTGCCCAGGAGGACACGCTCCGGTCGCTGCTCGGACTCATCGCCGGCTTCGTCGACGCCGGGGTGATCACGGTGGCGCGGACCTGCCTGACCTGCCGCTTCCACAAGGAGCTGGTGCCGGGTCGGCACCACTGCACGCTCCTGGCCATGGACCTTGCGCGCGGGGACCTGCGCGTCGACTGCCCCGAGCACGTCGGGGTCGGCTAGCGTCCTCGCCCGCCCCGGCCAGCACATCTCAGGCCCCGGGCGCGGCCAGCGGCGTCTTGAACCGGATCATGTTGCCGGCCGGGTCCCGGAAGGCACAGTCGCGCACGCCGTAGAACTGGTCGGCCGGCTCCTGGAGCACCTCGGCACCGGTGGCCCGCACCTGCTCGAAGAGCGCGTCGACGTCGCCCACCTCGAACACGAGCGAGGACAGGACACCCTTGGCCATCAGGTCGGCCACGGCGGCCTTGTCGTCCTCGCTCATCGGCACACCGAACGCCCGGTAGTCCTGGATCACGATCTCGATGTCGGGTTGGTTGGGCGGGGTGAAGGTGAGCCACCGGAAGTCTCCCTGGGAGACGTCCTGGTTGACCTCCAGGCCGATGGCGTCGCGATAGAAGGACATCGCGGCGTCGACGTCGTCGACGATCACGAAGCAGTTGTTGAGGATCGGGCTCGTGGCCTGGGTGGTTTCCATGTGCGCCACGTTAGGGCGCGTCACGCTCCTCGCGCTTCTCCGATCCTGACCGGCTGCGTGTGGGCCGCGTCGCGTGCTTGACGAAGCAGCCCGGGATGCCGACCAGCTCGTCGTGGCCGCGCGCCCGGTAGGCGCTCGGGGTCTCCCCCACCAGCTCGGTGAACCTGGCGCTGAACGACCCCAGGGACGTGAAGCCGACGGCCATGCAGACGTCGGTCACGCTCTGGTCGCCGAAGCGCAACAGGGCCATCGCCCGCTCGACCCGACGGGTCATCAGCCAGGAGTACGGCGTCTCCCCGAACGCCTCCTTGAAGCTGCGCTGGAAGTGGCCCACGGACATGAGCGCCTCCCGGGCGAGCCGCGGGACGTCCAGCGGCTCGGCATACTCCCGGTCGATCAGGTCACGCACCCGGCGCAGCCGGACCAGATCCTCCCTGTCCACCGGCCCAGGATGTCAGAGCCAGCCGCTGCGGCGGAACGCTCGGTAGAGCAGCAGGCAGGCCACCGCCATGAGGCCCAGCACCAGCGGGTAGCCCAGGGTCCAGTGCAGCTCGGGCATGTGGTCGAAGTTCATGCCGTAGATCCCGGCCACCATCGTCGGCACCGCCGCCATGGCCACCCACGCGGAGATCTTGCGCATGTCGTTGTTCTGCTGGATCGAGATCTGCGCCAGGTGGGCGTTGAAGATGTCGGCGAGCAGCCGGTCGTAGGTCTCGACGTGGTCGGCGACACGGATCAGGTGGTCACTCACGTCACGGAAGCGCAGTCGCAGCTCGGCCGACCCGATCGGCCCCTCCTCACTGGCGAGCCAGGAGACCGGGTGGGTCAGGGGTGCGGCGGCCCGGCGGAACTCCAGCACCTCGCGCTTCAACCGGTAGATCGCGCCGGAGTGCGCGGGGTCGTTGCTGCCGAAGACCGCCTCTTCGATGTCGTCGAGGTCGGCGGCCACCTCGCGGTCGATCTCCACATAGGTGTCCACCACGGCATCCAGGACGGCGTGGAGCACGCCGGCCGCGCCGTCGGCCGCGAGGTGCTGGGGGTCGGCCTCCAGCAGACGCCGCACGGGTGCGAGCGGGGCCACGTCACCTCGGCGCACCGTCACCACGAAGCGGTCCCCGACGAAGACCATGATCTCGCCGGTCTCGATGTCGGAGGTCGCCTCGATGTAGGCCAACGTCTTGACGGCGGCGAAGACCGTCGACCCGTAGCGCTCGATCTTGACCCGTTGCCGACCGGAGACGGCGTCCTCGACCGCCAGCGGGTGGAGCCCCAGCTCGTCGTTGACCACGGCGAACTCGGCGTCGGTCGGGTCCTTCAGGCCGATCCAGAGGAAGTCGTGGGGGTCGCCGGCGCGGACACTGGCGAGATCGTCGCTGAGGTCGCCGCACTCGTGACGGAGGCCCTCGCGATAGACCGCCCGGTCGACGATCAGGGGGTCACCCCTTGTAGAAGATGCGCCGGGCCAGGCCCAGCACGATGGCCACCCCGGCGACGGCGACGAGTCCGGTGGCGAGACGGTCGTAGCGCGGCTCGCCGTGCTCGTTGAAGACGGCGCGGTTGGCACTGGCCTTCAGCGACTCGACCTGACGGCGCTTGAGCTCGGCGGGGCTGACGCGGAAGGCCAGCTCGTCGACGGTCCGGGCCAGTCGGACGCGGTTGGCGGCCAGCTCGGCCTCGATCTCCTTCTGAGAGCGAGTCGGTGCCTTCTTGTCGGCCATCTCTGCACGCCTTTCGCTGATGTCCACGGTCGCCTGAGACGATAACGCAGAACCCCACCCGAGACCTCAGGAGACGACATGCCCCGGCTCGAACCCGGACAGCAGGCACCGGACTGGACCCTGCCCGACGCCACCGGCGACCAGGTGTCCCTCGGCGACTTCCGCGGCCGCAAGCTGATCATCTACTTCTACCCGGCCGCGATGACGCCCGGCTGCACGACCCAGGCCTGCGACTTCCGCGACAACCTGGCGGTGCTGCAGCAGCACGGCTACGCCGTCGTCGGGGTCTCCCCCGACTCCCCCGAGAAGCTGGCGACGTTCACCGACAAGGAGTCGCTGACCTTCCCCGTGCTCGCCGACGAGGACAGGTCGGTGCTCACGGCCTACGGCGCCTTCGGTGAGAAGAAGCTCTACGGCAAGACCGTCACCGGCGTGATCCGCTCGACCATCGTGGTCGACGAGGAGGGCACGGTCGAGCTGGCGAGGTACAACGTCAAGGCCACCGGGCACGTGGCGATGCTGGCCAAGCAGCTGGGCGTCGACCTGGGGTGAGCCACCCGGCGGTATGCCGTCAGGCGGCCCTGGGGGTCGGGCCCAGCCAGGTCTCGAGCCCGTCGCTGGGCACCTCCCAGTAGGGACCGCGGTCACGCAGCTCCTCGCGGGTGAGCTGCAGGTCGGCGAAGGCCGCCCGCAGGTCGTCCCGCACATCGTCCTCCAGCAGGCCGGTCACCAGCACCCTGGTGACCGGCCTGTCCCGCGCCCAGGTGCCGGTCACGCCGATGCTGAGCTGGCCCCCTGCGCCGTCCCACACACCGACCTGACCGGGCCGACTGGCCAGCCAGAAGCAGCCGCGGCTGCGGTGCCGCCCGCCACCCAGACCCCCGATGTCCTCCCGCAGCCGCTGCGGGTGCAGCGGGACCCGCGTGGTCAGCTCCAGGCGCCAGGCGTGACTCCCCTCGGCATCGCGCGCCGGCCCCTGGGGCACCTCGGCGATCCAGCGCTCTGAGGCTCCGTGGTCGTGGACGCCGCGGAGCAGCTCCTCGTGGCCCAGCCCGGGCCAGTCCGGGGCGAGCGGCACGCCCGGCCGCGCCAGGAGCCGCAGCAGGTCCTCCGCCTCGTCCGACACCTCGCCCGCCACGCAGACCCGGTCTGCGTGCTCGACCATCGCGGCGAGCAGCTCGGCCACCCCGCGCTGGTCACCCGCGCACTCCTGCGGCAGCCGCTCTCCCACCAGGTCGTCCCCGAGCAGGTCCGACAGGGCGTCCGGACCGTGCACCGCGCACACCACCCCGGCGACCCGGGCGCTCGGGGCGAGGCTCTGCACCCGCCGCAGCGCACGGCATACGGCCAGTCCGTCCGCGGCCACCGGCAGGTGGCTCACGACCACCGGCCACCGGGCGAGGCCGGCCAGCCGCTCGATGGTGGGCAGGATGTCCTCCCGGACCGCGCAGCTGGTGCAGGCGTGCTCCAGCGGCACCACCTCGCGCTCCAGCACACCGGTGAGGTCGCTGATCGTGCGCACCAGGCAGCCCTCGGCCCGGCGCACCTCGTGGCGGACCACCACCGCCTCCGGCAGCTCGAGCTGCAACCGGAGCGTGGCGGTGATCATGGCCTCCGCGTGCAACCCGGTCACCAGGTAGGTCGGCGTCCTCATCGGTCCGTCCCCGGCGCGTTCATCTGTGCTCCTTCCGCACTATCTACTGAGAATGATTCCCAATACTAACGGATGGCACCGGCACCGCAACGCACCAGGGCGGCGGCGCGCGCCCTCACCCCGGAGCGCTCACGCGTGGGGCAGGTCGGCGCAGGCCTCCCGCGCCTGGTCCAGCGCCCGGGTGAACTCCACGCTGTCAGGACTGAAGGTCTGGGCGAACTCGAACCGCGGGGCCTCGACCTCTGCGCGCCAGGCGCCGTAGGAGTCGTCCTGCAGGAAGGCGAGCCAGGCGAGCTCGGTCGCCAGACTGAGCCGGGACAGGGCGAGGTAACCGTCCGCCCTGGCCGGGTCGACGATCCCGTCGGGCTCTATCTCGGCCAGCACCCGGCAGGCCAGCGCCGCCGTCGACTCCGCCGAACGCGTCGGGCCCAAGCCGTCCTCGGCCTGGGCCCGGACCAGCAGGAACGACAGCACGGCGCAGGCGACGGCCAGCAGCACGGTCAGACTCCTCCACACCCCGGGGCCCGGCCCACGTTGTGGCACCACCCCGATCCGCTCGAGCCGGAAGTCGCTCATGCGTGTCACCTCCTGGTGCGGGCCGGCCTGCCGACCGACCCCACCAGTCTCCCTCACTCGGGTGACACCCAGGTGACCTGCACATTCTCGGGTCCTCCCAGAGCCAGGTAGATCGGGCACCGCTCCTCCCAGGCGGCCTGCAGACGGGCGACCGACTCCGCCGGCGAGGCGGCCATCGTCACGGTCAGGCTCAGGTCGAGCAGCCGCGGGTCGCGCCCGGGCAGGCCGACCAGCCCGGCCACGTCGGCGGTGCAGCTCGCGTCGGCGGACAGGCTCTCGATGGCCACCCCGAACTCGGAGGCCAGGGTGTCGTGGGTGAAGGCGACGGCACAGGCGGAGAGCGCCCCGAGCAGGTATGCCGTGGGGCTGGGGGCCTGGTTGCCGCCGCCCACGACGGCGGGCAGGTCGGCGTCCCAGTTGAACGGGCCGGCAGACAGCCGGGCCCGGCCGTTGGCCAGCTCGGCGTGGACCTTCGGGGCCCCGCGCCCCGCCTGGTCGTCGGCACCGAAGGTGGCCAGCGCGGCCTCGTGGACGTTGGTGGTGGTCATGGTCTGCTCCCTCTGTGGTGGCCCGCAGGGTGCGGGCGCCTGCTCCGACGCTAGGGAGGGACGCGGGAGCCGCGGATCGGCGCCGACGCGCAGATCCGCCCCGTCGGCCGGCCGGGCTTGGCGGTGGACGCGTAGGCCTCAGCCGACGAGCTCGCGGCCGGAGAGGTAGCGGGACACCAGGGCGGTCCGCGCCGTGCGACCGGTGAGCCCGGCCTTGAGGTAGGCGTTCTGCAGGTGGCGCTCGACGGTGCGGACACTGAGCACGAGACGCGCGGCGATCTGCTGGTTGTCCAGCCCCTCCGCGGCCAGCCGCACGATGTCCTGCTCGCGTGCGGTGAGCACCGGCAGCCGGACCGTGGGTCCCTCCAGGGGCTGTCGGTCCCCGGCGAGGAACTGCTCGACCTCCCGCCGGAACACCGGCCAGGCCGGTTCGTCCCCGAGCAGGATGTGGTTGCGCGAGTCCAGCGGCACGAGCCGGGCACCGGGGATCAGCGCGGCCGCCTCGGTCCCGTGGTCGAACGGTGCGGACAGGTCACCGCGGGCGTGGAGGACCAGGGTCGGCGCGCGCACGGCCGTCATCGCGTCCCGGACGTCGATGCCGTGGCGGGCGACCCTGCTGGCGACCGCGTTGGCCGGTGAGGTGCACATGCGCTGCAGCTCATCGAGCCAGGTCATCTGCTCCTCGCTCGCCGCCGGGATCAGGAAGGAGGTGAACAACCGGCGGAACTGCGGCTCCTGGCCGCCCCAGCCGGCGCGGATCGCCGCGAGGAGCGCCTGCTCGACCGCCTCGTCCTGGCCCCTCCCGGCGAAGCAGCCGGACAGGACCGGACCATAGAGGACCAGACGGCTGACCCGCCCCGGGTGGCGAGCGGCATACGCGATCGCCACGGGGGCACCGGCCGACATGCCCATCAGGGCGAACCGGTCGAAGGGCAGCTGGTCGGCGATGATCTCCAGGTCCCGCACTCGCGCCCCGAGCGAGAAGTCGGCGATGTCCCAGTCGCTGAGGCCGAAGCCGCGCTCGTCGTAGCGCACCGTCGTGGCCATGGCGCCGAGGGCTTCCAGGAAGTGGCGCCAGACGGGGCTCTGCCAGTAGTACTGGAGGTGGCTGAGCCAGCACGAGTTCACCAGGAGCGGCGGCCCTGCGCCGTGCACCGCCCACGCGAGGCGCACGTCATCGACGCCTCGGGTGAAGCGGATCTCCTGCCCGGGTGCGGGCGGGCGGGCTGCCACGGGAGAACGCTACTCCCGCGCGGGGTGCCGCACCATCCCCCTCGTGCACTCCGGGACCAGACACGCCCCTCCCTCACCGGGCGACCTGCCGAGCGGAACGCTCGGGTGCCGTGCCTGTTGGCGCGGCGGACAGCATACGATCGGGGTCGACGCGCTCGTGGTGGAACTGGCAGACACGCAGGATTTAGGTTCCTGTGCCTTCGGGTGTGCGGGTTCAAGTCCCGCCGAGCGCACCACGTCACCCTGCAGCCCGATGGCACCCTTGTGGGCCCTCGGGGGTTCGGCTACTCCGGGGTTGTGCCCGATGGTGTGACGGTGACCAGGAGTGAGACGTCGGCGAGCTCGTTGTCGTCCCTGTCGTACAGAGTCGCAGCGAGCGTCCCCTCGACGACCGTCGCCCGCTCGTCGACAGCCAGGTACTGCCCGGTGTCCGTCGTGGCACCGAACGGGCCACTACCAAAGCTGAACGTCCGCTCCAGCACCTCCAAGGCAGCATCACGCGCGTCGCGGACCCTCTCGTCATAGCCAGAGACGGTGCTGGTCGTGAGTGCCTCGGTCACGAGACGATTCCTCTCGGTCACTGCGCTGGGAACGTCAGAGCAGTATCAGCCACGCACCAAGAAAAGGCAAAGCACCCTGGTCACGCGCTCGCACTGATGTGGCGCGGCCGTGTTCGGCTGCGTGACGGGCCGGCTCGCGTAGTCCGACCCGTCACGCACCGGGGCCTTCACCGAAGGGTCAGGAGGCCCCATCCCGATGGTGATCAGGAGTCCTCCCGCGGAGGTGAGGACACTCGGAGTATGCCGGAACGCACCCCGGTGTTGCACATCGGCGAGGGGTGCGGCCGGGCGGACTCCCGCGGGGTGACGTCGCGACCCCAGATCACGGACCTCATGGCATCAGTGGCGATTTACCGTGATCTCCTGCTACGCTGTGGACTCACGCGAAAACACGCTGATTGCCATGAGACGTGAGGTTTTGGTTTGCACTCTGTTCCGACGTTCGGGTCTGCCCCGTTTGCCCTGTCCGTGCACACCGGGGGCGGCCCCGGCGTGGGCCACACTGCCGAGGAAGGGCTCGCGGACACCATCCGCCTCGCGCGCACTGCGGACCGCCACGGCTATCACCGGTTCTGGATGTCGGAGCACTACGCGATGCCCGCGCTGTCGGTCGCCTCTCCGCCGTTGATGCTGGCCCGCCTCACCGCCGACACCGAACGCATCAGGCTCGGCGCCGGTGGGGTCATGCTGCCGAACCACGCCCCGCTGGTGATCGCGGAGCAGTTCGGGATGCTCGACGCCCTCGCGCCAGGGCGTATCGACCTCGGGCTGGGGCGGGCTCCCGGCACCGACAACGCCACAGCTGCCGCCCTGCGTCGGGGAGCCGGGGCGAACGACACCTTCCCGCAGCAGGTCGCCGAGCTGCTGGGCTTCCTCGCCGATGACTTCCCATCCGGCCACCCCTTCCACGACGTCCACGCCGTGCCCGGTCCGTGGCAGGCCGCGCAGAACCGGGTGGCGGCCCCGGCGACGAACCCGCAGGTGTGGATCCTCGGCTCCTCGCCCTACTCCGCGCACCTGGCCGCGCACCTCGGTCGTCCCTACGCCTTCGCCCTACAGTTCGGCGACGCCGACATCACCACGGCCATGCGCATCTACCGTGAGAACTTCACCCCCTCGGAGGTGCTCGAGCACCCGCACTCACTGGTGAGTGTGAGCGCGGTGGTCGCCGAGGACGCCACCGACGCCAGGCGTGAGGCCTCGACCTCGGCCATGGCGATGCTGCGTATGTTCAAGCGAGAGCCGTACACGCTCCTCTCGCCGGAAGAGGTCGCCGCACACCCGGCAACGGCACAGGAGCGCGCGGTCCTCGACACCTACACGGACCGCGCCTATGCAGGCACGGCAGAGACGGCGGCCCGCCGACTCGAGGAGCTTCACGAGCAGACCGGTGTCGATGAGGTCATGGTCGTGCTCGGCTCCCACTCCCGCGGCGCGGACGAACGCACGATCGCCCTTCTCGCCGAGCACTACGGCATGCCCGCAAACCCCTGATTCCCCTCGGCACCCGCCGAGTCCCACCTGACCGCATCAACCAGAGGAGATCCCCATGTCCGCACCCCGCCGCGCCCTGATCGTCATCGACGCCCAGCAGGAGTACTTCGAAGGACTGCTGCAGATCCAGTACCCCGCACGGGACGAGTCACTCGCCCGCATCGCCGAGGCGATGGACGCCGCCGAGCAGGCCGGTGTCCCGACCGTCGTCGTGCAGCACCAGGCACCCGCTGGGTTCCCCGTCTTCGCACCGGAGTCGCCGACGTTCGAGCTGCACCCCGAGATCGCGCAGCGCGCCGAGAGCGCGGCACACCGCTTCACGAAGTCCTACGCCAGCATCTTCGCCGGCACGGGCCTGGAGGACTGGCTGCGCGAGCGCGAGATCGACACGATCACCCTCGTGGGCTACATGACGAACAACTGCGTCCTCGGGTCCACCGCCGCGGCCGAGCCCCTGGGCCTCACCGTCGAGGTGCTCTCGGATGCCACCGGCGCCATCGACATCGTGAACTCCGCGGGCTCTGCGCCGGCACAGCAGGTGCACGAGACGATCATGGCCGTCCTGAACTCCAACTGGACCGCGGTCACCACGACGAGCGCCTGGACCGACGCCGTGACGTCCGGGGACGCGCTGGCTGGGGACAACCTCATCGAGTCGGCCGCCCGTGGGCGCGACCTCACCGTGCTCGACGCGAACTGACCGTGGGAGGGCCTCACGATGGGTGATGTGGACGTCGTCGTCATCGGCGCCGGCCTGGCCGGCCTCAGCGCCGCCCGCAGGCTGGTCGGAGCGGGCAGGAGCACGGTCGTGCTCGAGGCGCGTGACCGCGTCGCGGGCCGCACCAAGGGAGGCTTCCTCAGCAACGGCGTGCCGGTGGAGCTGGGCGGACAGTGGATCGGCTCGACGCAGGACGTGGTGCGTGAGCTCATCGACGAGCTCGGACTGGAGACCTTCCCGAGCTTCGACCGGGGCGAGGCCCTGACCGTGTACGACGGCAACGTCGTCCGCTACGCAGACGACACCTACGGCCTGCCACCCGAGTCGGCCGCTGAGGTCACCCGTCTCTGGGAGCAGCTCGAGGACCTGGCCTCAACGGTGGCGGTCGAGGAGCCGTGGGAGACCGACGGGGCCGAGGAGCTGGATCGGCAGACCCTTGACTCGTGGCTCGTCAGCAACTCGGAGGACAGCCTCGCTCGACGCTTCTTCCGGCTCCTCGTCCCGGCACTGTTCTCTGCCGAGGCGCCCGAGCTCTCCCTCCTCCACTTCCTCTTCTACATCAGGTCCGGCACCAGCCTGGAGTCGCTCATGAGCACCACCGGAGGGGCCCAGGAGTCGCGGGTCGTCGGCGGGACCCACCAGATCGCCGAGCGCATGGCCGCAGAGCTGGGCGACGACGTGGTCCGGCTCAGCTGCGTGGTCCGGACCATCCGGCAGGACGAGACGGGCGTGCTGGTCGAGTACGAGGGTGGCAGCATCAGGGCCGAGCACGTCATCGTCGCCGTACCCCAGACCCTGGCCGGGCGGTTGCGGTACGTCCCGCCCCTGCCCGCACTGCGTGACGGGCTCACCCAGCAGATGCCGGCCGGGGCCGTCATCAAGTTCCACATCGGCTACGACACACCCTTCTGGCGCGAGGACGGACTGAGCGGCTCCGTGTGGAGCTTCGACGACGCGTTCAACGTCGTCCTCGACAACAGTCCGAACGACGGGTCGTGCGGGGTGCTGGTCGGCTTCCTGGAGGGTTCCCACGCCCGCAACGCCAGTGCGCTGAGCGCCGCAGACCGCCGCAGACCGTGGTCGATACCCTGGTGAGGTACTTCGGACCGAAGGCGGCGGAGCCGTTCGACATCGTCGAACAGGACTGGACGACTGAGGAGTTCACCCGCGGCTGCTACGGCGGACGACTGGGCGCCGGCGCCTGGACGCAGTACGGCACGGCCCTGGCCGAGCCCGTGGGCCGTATCCACTGGGCGGGCGCGGAGACCTCCTCCGTCTGGAACGGCTACATGGACGGCGCCATTCGTTCCGGACGCCGCGCGGCCGACGAGATCCTCGGGTGACCCCGTCCCCTGCCGCCCGGTCAGCCGGGGGTGCTCCAGCCGGTCTGTGAACCGCTGCCGGCAGCCGGCAGCTCGCGGCGTCCCGGGGCTGCCGCGAGCTGCCATGCCGGCGTCGCGCACGGCCGCGCGCCACTCCTCCAGGTAGGTCCTGCGCTCGTCGTCCTGGGCGCGCGGGGCGCCGTACGCGACGAAGGGTGGTGCGGTCTCGTAGCCCAGGTACTCGGCCACACAGCGCTGCACCGGCCAGAGCACCTGGTCGATGCTGCCGTAGACGCCGTCCGGCGAGTACCGGCGAGGCCCACCGCCCGTCGTCAGCCCGAGGAGCGAGCGCCGCCCCTTGAAGTAGCCCTCCTCGAACCGGCGACCGTCCTCGTAGGCGACGCCGTAGGCCAGGACGCGGTCGATCCACCCCTTGAGGATGGCGGGCACGCCGCCCCACCACAGCGGGAACACCAGGATGAGCAGGTCCGCCTCCGCCAGCCGGGACTGCTCCCGCGCGAGCTCGGGGGCGAAGCCGTCCTGCTGCGCGGCGTGGAGCTGCTCGGACTGGTAGTGGAAGCGTTCGCTGTCGGCAACCGTGGTGAAGTCGTGCCGGCCGGCCGTCGGGTCGAACCCCTCGGCATACAGGTCGGCGACCGAGACCTCCGCGCCGAGTCGCACCAGCTCCTCGCGCGCCGCCTCGCACAGGGCCGCGGTGAACGAGGTGGGTTCCGGGTGGGCGTACACGAGGTGGGCGCGCATCAGGCTCTGCCGGGAGGGTCGGCCTGCTCCAACCAGCGCGCCCAGGGCCGCGCAGGTGGGACGACCGGCTCGACGTCCGCATAGGCGCGGGACCGGGCCACGCTCGCGCCGACCACCTGCTCGAGCCCGGCGGCCGGGATGCCGGCCAGCAGCCGCTCGAGGTCGCGCAGCAGGGTCGACACATAGGCCGGCCCCTCGATCCACAGGGCCGTCACCAGCTCGACGGCCCGGGCCCCGCTCAGCACGAAGCGGAGCACGTCGGCCGCGTCACGTGCGCCGTTGGTGCCGACGAGCGGCAGCTCCCCGCCAGTCTGCACGAAGGCCTTGCTCACGGCATACAGGGACATCGGGAGCGCGGCCGGTGAGCTGTAGGCCCCCCAGGACCCCAGCTGCGGGTCCAGGGTCTCGATGTCGGGGAGGAAGCCGTGCTGCCGGCCGGTCAGCACGACCGCGTCGGCGCCGGCGCTCCGGGCGGCCTCGACGAGCGAGGGGGTCAGTGGCCCGGCGTCGGGGAGCTTGAGTAGCAGCAGCCCGTCGCAGACCGGCCGCACCCGCGAGACGAGCTCGCGGAGGCCCTCCCCCGACGTCAGCTGGGTGACGGCGCCGCCGGCCGCCTCCCGGGCGTGCGGGGCTCCCACATTGACCTCGACGTGACCGGTGACCGAGCTGAGGGCGCGCACGATCTCCGGCGCCGCCGCGGGGTCGCCGGTCGTGATGCTGCCGATGAGGACGCTGCCGAGCCGGTCCGCCGCACGCCGGCCCTCCTCGAGCACGGCGAGCCAGTCCTCCAGCGACTGCTGCACCAGCCCGGACCGGTTCAGCAGGGCCGCCGAGCGGTCCGCAGCGGCTGCGGGGACCCGTGCCCGACGGTCGTCCAGGAAGGCGTAGTCCGCGATGTCCAGCTGGCGCCGCGCGGCCTCGCTTTCGTTGACCGACTTGGCGATGACGGCGCCCGCGCCGGCTCCGAGACAGGCCAGGATCCCCTCGCGGGTCATGGTCAGCTCGGAGCTACCCACCCAGACCGGGTTGGCGAACTGCACGCCCGCGAGGGAGGTGGCGAGGGGGTCTGCTCCGGTCACGGGACCACGATGCGCTGGGACTCCGGTCGCCACCACAGGTCGACCTCGGTGCCCACCTCGGGAGTCGCGCTGCCCGGCGAGAGCTTGGCGGTGATCAGCTCGTCACGGTCGGTGCTGCGCGCGACCACCCGCAGGAACGACCCGACGAACTCCACGTCCTGGATCCGCACCCGCGTCGAGGGCGCACCCGTCGGCACCGGCCCGTCCTGGGCCAGCTCCATGTGCTCGGGCCGGACCACCACATAGGCGGCCTGCGACCCGGCCACGCCCGGTGCCACCGTGTCCGGCACGGCGGCCCAGGACACGTCGCCGTAGGACACGCCGTCGGCGCCGGGGACGACGCGGAAGGTGTTGGAGTCGCCCAGGAAGCGCGCGGCGAACAGCGTGTTGGGGCGCTGGTAGAGGTCCTCTGGGGTCCCGACCTGCTCGACGCCGCCCTCGCGGAACAGCACGATCCGGTCGGAGAGGGTCATCGCCTCCTCCTGGTCGTGGGTGACGAAGACGAACGTCGAGCCCACCTCCCGGTGGATCCGGCGCAGCTCGAGCTGCAGCGCCGCTCGCAGGTTCTTGTCCAGCGCGCCGAGCGGCTCGTCGAGCAGCAGCGCCCGGGGGTTGAAGACGATCGACCGGGCCAGTGCGACCCGCTGCTGCTGGCCTCCGGAGAGCTGCCTGGGCAGCGCCGCCTCCCGGCCGGTGAGCTGCACCAGCTCGAGGACGGCGGCCACGCGCTCCTTGATCTCGGCGCGCCCGACCTTGCGCTCGCGCAGCGGGTAGGCCACGTTCTGCGCGACCGTCATGTGCGGGAACAGTGCGTAGTTCTGGAACAGCATGCCCAGGTTGCGCTTGTAGGCCGGCAGGTGGCTGACGTCGACCCCGTCGAGGCTGACGGTGCCGCGGGTGACGGTCTCCAGCCCGGCGATCATGTTGAGGGTCGTGGTCTTGCCGGAGCCGGACGGGCCGAGGAAGGAGACGAACTCCCCGCCCTCGATCTCCAGGTCGACATCGGCGACGGCCGGCCGCTCGAGGCCGTAGTCCTTGGTCACCCCGTGCAGCGAGATGTGCGTGCCCTCCGTCTGGATGGAGGAGGCCTGGGGGGTGTGCGTGGCAGTGCTCATTGCGGTGCCTTTCCGTGCTACTTCTTGCGCCGAACGAGGCGGAACAGCTGGGGAGTCAGGATGAACAGGGTGGCCAGGACCACCAGGATCGACGAGGCCGCGGCGACGGTCGGGTCGATCTCGATCGTCACGGAGTTGAACATGCGGACCGGGAGCGTCTCGAACAGCGGCGACCGGATGAACAGGGCCACCACGACCTCGTCCAGGGACGTGACGAACGCGAAGACCGCGCCGGACAGGACACCGGGGAGGATGAGCGGGAGCTGCACGCGCCAGAAGGCGCGCAGCGGGTTGGCGCCCAGCGAGCTCGCGGCCCGCAGCAGGTTGGCGTCGAAGCCGCTGAGGCTCGCGGTCACCGAGACCAGGACGAAGGGCAGCGCCATCGCCGTGTGGATCAGCAGGTAGCCCCAGAAGGAGCCGACCATCTGCCAGTTGAGGTAGGCGATGTAGACCACGACCGCGATCACGATGCCGGGCGCGACCAGCGGCAGCATCAGGAAGGACCGGACGGCCTCGGCCCAGCGGCCGCGGGACTTGGACAGCCCCAGGGCGGCGGCCGTGCCGACCAGGGTGGCCACGACCATGACCGAGACCGCCACCTTGAGCGAGTTGCTCAGTGCCCGCAGCCACCGCTCGTCGGTGAAGAAGCTCTCGTACCAGCGCAGCGACCACTCCTGCGGCGGGAACTGGAAGGTGGCTCCCGCGGAGAAGCTCATCGGGATCACCACCAGGGTCGGCAGGATCAGGTAGATCGCGACGAGGACGCCGACGGCCTTGAGCCACAGGGGAACTGCGTCGACCGGCTTCTGTCGGCGAGCCGGTCGCCCCTGCTCCTCGGTATGCCGAGGGGCCGGGTTCTGGGTGTGTGTCGCCATGGTCCTCACTTCCCCTTCGCGACGCTGGCGCCCAGCGCGGAGACGCTGCCGCCCATCCGGTTGGCCACCGTCACCAGGGCGAGGGTGAAGAGCAGCACCACGATGCCCAGTGCTCCGGCGGCGGCGAAGTCGAGCAGCTGCAGGGTGCGCTGGCCCAGGAGCTGGGCCACCAGCGACTGCTGTGGCGAGCCGAGGATCGCGGGTGTCACGTAGAAGCCGAAGCTGAGCGCGAACACGAGGATAGAGCCGGAGACCACACCACCGACGGACAGGGGCAGGAAGATCTTGCGGAACGCACGGATCGGGGTCGATCCGAGCGCCTGGGCGGCCAGCAGCAGCTTGCGGTCGATGCCGGCCATGTGGCTGTACAGCGGCAGCACCATGAACGGCAGCATGACCTGGATCATGGCGACGGCGACGCCCGCGACGGTCCCGTGCAGGACGACACCGTCGATGCCGACGGCGGAGAACATCTTGTCCACCGGGCCGTCCCGCTGCACCAGGATCAGCCACGCGAAGTTGCGCGCCGTCATCGAGGTCCAGAACGGGACGAGGACGGCCGTCAGCATCAGGATGCGCGTGGTCGTGCTGACCCGGGTCATCAGGTAGGCGTAGGGGTAACCCAGCACGACCGTCCCGACCGTGACGATGAGGGAGGTCATGAGCGTCCGCGACACGATGGTCAGGGTGATGCCGTCGGTGAACAGGTCCGTGTAGTGCGTCAGCCCGAGACTCGGGTCGGTCAGGCTGCGCCACAGGCTCATCGCCAGGGGCGCCAGGACGGCCACGCTCATCAGGACCAGCGCCGGGACGAGGAGTCCCGGGCCGCTCCAGCGGGCGGGCCGCCCCAGGCGACCGTGCGCTACTGCCGTTCCAGCCACGGGTCAGCCGTTGAGCCAGGTGTTGAAGCGGTCGGCCACGTCGGTGACGTTCTCGCCCCACCACTCCGCGTCGGTCGTGACGACACCACCGGTGTTGACCTTCTCGTCGAAGGCGTTGACCTGGGTGGCGGTCTCGTCCAGCTCGATCACGGCCTCCTTGTTGGTCGGCGACACCCCGGCGGCCTCAGCGAAGGCCGCGGACTGCTCCGGCTGCAGGACGAACTCGATGAAGTCCATCGCCTGCTCCTTGTTCGGCGCTCCCTTGGGCACGACCAGCGTGTGGAAGGTGACCATGGTTTGGTCCCAGATCGGCCGGAACGGTGCGCCCTCGTCGAGGGAGGCCTTGGTGCGGGCCGAGACGAGCATCATCATGTCCACCTGGTTGCCGGTGGCCAGCTGCAGCATCGCGCCGTTGTTGGCGGCGAACGTGGTCTCGTCGCGGATGGTGTCCCACTTGGCGAGCGCCCGGTCCACGTCGAGCGGGTAGAGCTCCTCCGGGGTGACGCCGTCGGCCATCAGGGCGTACTCGAGCATGCCGTTGGTGACGTCGTTGACGACGCCGCGCTGGCCGGGGAACTTCTCGGTGTCGAAGAAGTCGGCGACCGTCTTGGGGGCGGTGGCGGGGTCCGGCCACTTGTCGGTGTTGTAGCTGACGATCAGCGCGAACTGGTAGGCGCCGAAGTAGCACTCGCCGATCAGGGCCTCGTCGAACTGCGAGGTGTCGACGTTCGGCAGCTCCAGCGGCTCGACGAGCTCACCGCAGTAGTCGGCGGCGAAGAACGGGTTGACATCGGCCAGGTCCCACTGGACCGAGCCGGACTCGACCTGGGCCTTGATCATCGCGGTGTCGGAGGGTGAGGTGTTGGCGAAGGTGATGCCGGGGTTCTCCGCGGTGTAGGGCTCCTGCCACGCGGAGACCTGTCCCGCCTCGAAGGTGCCACCGTAGGAGGCATAGGTCATCGTGGTGGCGCCGTCGGCGTCGCCTCCGTCGGACCCGGAGCCGGTGCCGGTGCCGCACGCGGCCAGGAGCAGGGTCGCCGACGCCAGGCCGGCAACAGCGGTGAGGGTGCGAGACTTCTTCATGGGAGGTTCTCCTTGGGGGTGTGTCTGGGGAGTCAGACGGTTGAGTGGAAGGTGTTCACGAGGGTTCGGGCCCCCAGCCCGAGGATGGTGGCGTCGTTGCTCACCATGACGAAGTCGAAGCCCTCCTGCGCCAGCGCACGCGCCTGGGCAGGGTCTCCGACTGCTGTGCCGCACGGCACCCCGGCGTCACGGGCGGCGGCGAGCACCCGGCTCATCGCCTCCCGCACGGTCGGGTCCGACACCGGCACAGCCATCGCGACGGACAGGTCGGCCGGCCCGACGAACAGCGCGCTGACGCCGGTCGCTGCGATCGCTGCCGCGTTGGCGACCGCGGTGGGACTCTCCAGCTGCACGATGACCCCCTGCTCACCGGCGCGCTGCAGGTAGTCGGCCATCGGGACCAGGCCCCAGTCGCCCGCGCGGCTGGTCGGCCCCACGCCACGACGCCCCACGGGCTCGTGCCGCGCGGCCGCCACCGCCGCGGTGGCCTCGTCCGCCGTGTCCACGTGCGGGACGAGCACGCCGGCTGCGCCCGCGTCCAGGCAGCGCTGGATCCAGCTCTGCGCGTGGTCGGGGGTGCGCACGAACGGCACGATGTCGTGCCCGCGGGCGACCGTGATCAGCTGCGCCGCCGTCTCGAGGGACATCGGCGAGTGCTCGAGGTCGAGGACGAGGAAGTCGAACCCGGCCAGGGCCATCAGCTCGACGCCCTCGGCGGCCGAGAGCTTCACCCAGGTGCCGACGGCCGGGCCGTCACCAGCCAGGAGCTGCTCGAGGGTCCTGGGGCTCATGCGCTCGGCTCACGCTCGGGCTGCGGGTAGTCCTCGGCGTTGAGCACCCAGCCGTCCATCGCGGAGAAGTCCTCGCGCGGCGGGCAGAAGATGTCGACCATGCGGTTGAGTCCCAGACCGACGGCCTCGCTGGTGTGCACGGTGGGCGGCGGGATGATGGTGGCCGACGGTGCGCCGATGTACTGGTGCTGGTCCTCGTACCACTCGCTGCGCCGCGGTGTCCACGGCGCCCGGATGTGGTGCACGTAGGAGCCCTCCAGGACGAAGGAGCACTGCTCGAAGTCGTCGTGGTGGTGCGGCGAGAGCTTCTCCGGGTCGCGGGGACCGTGCTGCTCGTCGAGGAAGTTGATCATGAACGAGGAGGTCCGGTAGATGCGACCGAAGCGACCGGGCTCGGCCTCCACCCGCTCGGGGAGGTACACGCGCAGCCTCGCCCCGCCCACCGGGTCCGGCCACGGGACGAGAGGTGCCACGATCGGGTCAGCCTCGGCATACGCCTCGGCATTGGCCGCGCGCTCCACCAGGGGCGAGCGGACGTCGAACAGCCGTGAGACGACCGTCGTCGCGTGCGCCTCGACCCTGCTGTCACCCGCGGGCACCACGATCACGGCGTGCTCGCTGACCTGCTCGGACTCCTCGCCGGCCCGCACGGTGACGTCGGCCGTCGCCTCGGTGAGCAGCACGACATACTCCTGCTCCGCACCGGTGACCTCCAGGGTGTCCCCCGCCTGCAGGCGGGTCTGGGCGAGCACGAAGTTCTGCCCCCGGAAGTACCAGGTGGGGCTGCCGGCCTCGGTCTGCTCGGCGGGCGCGTGCAGGTCGAACTGGTAGTACTGCGGGGTCCGCGCGCCGGTGGCGGTGGGGGCGGTCTTCGGGCTGGAGGCGAGCTTGGCGCGGGGGTCGTTGCCGTAGGACATGGAGACTCCTTGACTCGTCGCTCAGATGTTGAGCAGGTGGGAGGGGTTGCCACGGACCATGAGCTGCAGGTCGCGCTCGGGCAGGCCCAGGTCGAGGAGGGCACCACACACCCGCAGGAAGGCGTCGACAGGTTTGGGCAGGCCGAGCTGGCCGAAGTCGGAGGACAGCACCGTGTGCTCGGGGCCGAGCGCCGAGATCCAGTTGTAGAGGTTCTCGATCGGCCACTTCATCCCGGCCTCGGGGTCGTACATGTGCATCTCGTGCTCGATGAAGGCGCCCATCTCGATGTACTGGCGGCACTGCTCCGGGTCCGCACCGATGACGAAGTCGGGGTGGCTGACGACCATCCGGGAGATGCCGCGCTCCTTGGCGGCCGCGAAGACCAGGGCGATGTCCTCGGGATACATGTGCCCGCCGTTGAGGACCGCGTCCGCCTCGGCGATCTGGTCCAGCACGGGGCCGACCTCGGGGACCAGCTCACCGTCCCGGCTGACGACGGTCTTCTCCACGGTGAGGTTGACCGTCGGGGTGGGGAAGCCGGCGTGCTCCGGGTGGCAGTCGATGTGCCGGCCCGAGGAGAAGGTCGGGAACCACACGACCTTGCCGCCCATCTGCAGGCACATCTGGACCGCCCACGGGTTGAGGCCACCGACCATGCCGTTGAGGGCGATGCCACCGAAGACCTTGGTCGGCACGTCCCGCAGCTGCGGCTCCATGGACAGCACGTCCATGACCGTGTTGTGGTGGTGGGACTTGACCACGATCGCCTTCATCTGCAGGCGCTCGTAGGCGTCCCGGGCGGCCTCCGCGTGGTTGAACTGGCGCGGGAAGGGGCTCGGGCCGGAGTGGCAGTGCATGTCCACCATGCCGGACAGGACGGTCTCGATGGCGGATGCCATGGGGTCTCCTCGGGGTCGGGTGTGATCAGCGGATGAAGGTCAGGCGATGGCGGCCGGCTCGGCGCCGGGGTACTGGCCGTCGAAGCCGAGCTGCTCGCTCAGCGAACGGGCCACGGCACGCAGCTCGGTGCCGAGGTCGGTGCGGTCCTGGCTCAGCACCGAGGGGTCGGTGCCGATGACGGCGAGGGTGGCGGCGATGCCGCGCGAGTTGAAGACCGGCACGGCGACGGTGCTCAGACCGACGACCGAGCCGGAGTAGACGAGCAGGCCCTCACTGCGCGCCCGCTCGATGTCCTCGTCGATCTCTGCGCGGCGCTCGGGAACGAGGGAGAGGAGCCGCTCGACCGTGCGGGGCTCGTCGAGGAAGGCGAGGAAGACGCGGGTCTGGGCGGCGTTGATCGGCAGGGGGGAGCCGACGCGGACCATCACCTGGATCAGCTGGTCCGGGAGCTCGACGCGGGTGACGACCGGCGCGAGACCGCCCCACACACTCAGCACGACGGTCTCGCCGACCTGCTGGCAGAGCTGGCGCATCGCGACACCGGCGATCTCGACGACCTGGAGCGAGCTGAGCGCCATGGTCCCCAGTTGCGCCAGGAGCGGACCGGGCGCGTACTCCCCGTCGCCGACCCGCTCGATCAGGTCCGCGCTGGACATGGAGTTGAGGTAGCGGTGCAGCGTGGAGCGACCGATCCCGAGCTCCTTGGCCAGGGGGCCGACGCGCAGGCGCACGCCCGGCTCCAGCTGCCGGAGGATCTGGGCGCAGCGCACGATCACCTGGATGTCGCTGGTGTCTCGCTCCGCCATGTCCGCTCCTGGTAGCACCGTTGCTGTGTCCCGCTAGGCAGGACGTCTAGTCGCAAGAGTAGGACACTCAGGGCGAGGAGTCAACGCCTAGGCGACAGAAAGTCTCATCTATCGCGTCATGGCATCCGTACAGTGAGACACTGTGGCCGTCTCCGGGCGACTCAAGGAACCTCGCGTGTCACGATGGGCGGAGCAACTATGAGGCAGCTGTCACCGAGCGACTACCCCTGGGCCGAGCCGGCGCGCACCGGCCTGCTCACCGAGGAGACCCTTCACGAGGGGGATGTCAGTGGCGAGGTCTCTGGCCGGGTGCCGGTGGCTGCGGTCGGCTCGAACGCCTCCCCCACGGTCCTGCAGGGCAAGCTCGGTGGGCTGCTCTCCACCGGTCTGCCCATCGGTGAGGCACAGGTCGAGCGGCTCGCGGTCGGCCACTCCGCACACGTCAGCGCACGCGGCTATGTCGCGGCAGCGCCGTTCGCGGGCGCCGCGTCACGGCCGGTGACGGTCTGCTGGTTCGACCAGCCCCAGCTCGAGGCGATGGACCTGACCGAGCCCAACTACCAGCGCGTCCCCCTGCCCGGCAGTATGCCGTGCCTGCTGGGCGGCGAACCTCTCACCGGCGTCGAGGTCTACGACTCGGTGCACGGGGTGCTCGGGGAGTCCGGATCTCCCCTGGAGCTGCGTGACCAGGCCGGTGTGCTCGGGTGGCTGGGACGACGGCTGCCGACGCACCTCGCCGAGGTGATGGACCACGACCGGCTCCTCGACCCCGGGCTGCGGGAACAGGTCCGCTGCGCGCTGGCCACCTCGGACCTCGCACTGCCGTCGGGCCTAGGCGACGGCTGAGCAGGTCAGAGGTACGAGCACTGGTCAGGGATAGCCCGCGCCACCGGCCGGAGCCGCGAAGGCACCGACGATGCCGGTCGGTCCGGCGTCTTCCGGCGCACCGAAGTGCTGTCCGACGACGTAGAGCGTCGGCGGGCCCGAACGGCTGAGTGTGCAGGCGAAGGCACCCCGATCGAAGGCGACGGTGTCCAGCACGGCACCGCCCTCGACCACGCGCCGGCAGTGCCCGTTGCCCACGTCGGCGAACCACACTGCCCCGGTCGCATCGACGCAGATGCCGTCCGGATGGTCTCCGGGTGTGGATGCCCACACGCGCCGCCCGGACAGCCTGCCGTCCGGTGCGATGTCGTAGGCCGTCAGCTGCTCGGCATAGGACTCGGCGACGACGAGGGTGGCGCCGTCGGCGGTGACGGCCATCCCGTTCGGGAACGCGAGGTCGTCGGCGACCCGCGTGACCGTGCCGTCCGGGGTGATCAGCACGACGAACCCCGGCCCCGGCTCGGCCTCCGGGAAGTCGAAGCCGATGTTGTTGACGTAGGCGTTGCCCCGCCCGTCGACCACGATGTCGTTCCAGGGCGTCGTGTCGGCGCTGCCGAGATCGGCATGGGTCACGAGGGATCCGTCAGCCTCGCGCCGCAGGACCCGCCGGTCGGTGGAGGAGACCAGCAACAGCCGGCCGTCCGGTGTGAAGTCGATGCACAGCGGGAACGAGTCGACCTCGGCCTCGACAGTCTCGTGACCTCCCGGCTCGAGCGCGAGCACCCGTCCGCGACCCCAGTCCGAGACCCAGAGGCGGCCATCGCGCCAACGGGGCGACTCCCCGAAGGCGATTCCTTCGATGATGGTGTCCATCCTCAGACAGACCTGCGCCGACGTCAGAAGTCGTCGGAACATGTCGCTGCTCCCCGTGCCCACGGCCACCGCCACTACCCCAGAAAGACGCGGCGCCTGATGTCCGGGCATGGTTGTGGGCCCGGCCGGTGGGGCCGGGCTGTGGGGCGTGGTCGTTATACGTGCCAGGTCACGGTGGACCCGGTGACGGTGGCCATCAGGTCCTGCTCGTGGACCAGGGTGTGGTGCCGCGGACACAACAACACCAGGAACATGATGTCCGTCCCGCCGCCGCGGCACCACCAGACCAGGTGATGCGCATCGCACCAGGTGCCGGGCACACTGCACCCCGGGTAGG
>NZ_QDDJ01000019.1 GCF_003121625.1 Ornithinimicrobium cavernae
GGCCAGACCGCGGGCTCGACCGACCACCAGGACACCGGTGACGGCGAGAGCCACGACGAGACGACCAGCGGCGCGAGCAACGACGGCCCCTCCACTCCCTGGCGATCAGACCCCGATGCTCCACCACCCTTCTGAACCGACCGTTCCCTCACTTGCCGGTGCAAGTGCCGATCTGCAGCCGCGGTTCGGTCCGGCGCATAGACCCTGGGAGACTCTGGCCATGCACATCATGACCGTCTGCCTGGGCAACATCTGTCGATCCCCCGCCGCTGAGGCGGTCCTGCTCCGCAGGCTCGAAGACGCCGGCCTGACTGACGTCACGGTCTCGTCCGCGGGGACCGCCGACTACCACGTGGGCAAGGGCCCACACGAGCTCTCTGTCGCAGAGGGCGAGGGACGTGGCTACGCCTTCAGCTCCGTGGCCGCCCAGTTCGCGGCCGACCACTTCCAGGAGGCGGACCTCATCCTGGCGATGGATGCCAGCAACGAGGACAACATCCTCGCGCTGGTGCGCGGACCGGAGGATGAGGCCAAGGTGGTGCGGCTGGGTGCGTTCGCCAGTGACGCTGGTCAGGGCGTTCGGGACGTTCCTGACCCGTGGGGCCTGCCGCCGGAGGCCTACACGCGGATGTACGACCAGATCGAGGATGCCATCGACGGCCTTGTGGCAGCCATCCGGGACGACCGCATCGGGGAAGTGCTCGCCGGTCAGCGCGCCACCAGCTGAGGGGCACATCACTCACACAGCTGACGGAGGGTGCCCTCGACGTCGGTGGCGAATGCTGGCACGAAGGCGAAGCAGCTGAGGCACGGACGTCGTCACACGTGCTGCGCGTCAGGAGTCAGGCTCCTGTGAACCAGATGACATCGTCTGCCCTCGGCTCACCTCCACGACCGGCACATCCTGCTCGGCCGCCTCGGTGGTGAACTCCGGTGGGGGCGGTTTGTGCACGTCATGGATCGGGGTGCGCAGCAGGGAGGACGTCGCCCAGCCGTGGGCCAGCAGGTAGGCGTCGGTCCCCGGCTCGTACTCGACGTCGATCTCCTCATAGCTCATGTGGACCCAGCGCTCTCCCCGCTCCTTGACCGCGGCCTGCACGGCGCCGAAGTCCGCGAGCCGTGCGGTGCGGAGACCCCGCAGCCGGTCCGGGGGGACGTCCGGCACGTTGACGTTCAGCACCCGGCCCTCCGGGCTGTGCTCGACCAGCCAGTCGAACGCGACCCGGCAGACGTCCTCGGCGGTCTCCCAGTGCTCGGGGTCCGCTGACGCGATGGAGGCAGCGAGCGCAGGTATGCCCTGGGTGGCGGCGGAGAGGGCAGCGCCGACTGTGCCGGAGTGCAGCGTCGCGTGCCCGGTGTTGGCGCCAAGGTTGACGCCGGACAGCACGAGATCCGGCCGTTTCCCGAACGCGCCGTAGCTGGCAGCGAACACGATCAGCGCCGGTGCCGCGCGCACCCCGAAAGCGCGCACCCCATCAACCAGGCCCGGTGGGCTGCCGGTGGTCAGCTCAAGACGGCCGTCGCTCTCGTGGCCGATCAGGGACGCGGACGCACCGGAGTACTGGTGCGCCGGGGCGGCGACCACCACGTCATGGCCGGCTGCCTTGGCGACGTTGGCCAGCACGGTGAGCCCAGGGGAGTCGATGCCGTCATCGTTGGTCACCAGGATCCTCATCAGTCCAGCTCCTCGATCCGTACCTTGGTGGAGAACCGCTCGATCTCGTCGCGGCTGCCGGTGCCCAGTCCACGACGGGTCACGTTCAGTGTCCCGGCGGCCACTCCGAGGCGGACCGCGTCCAGCACCGGCGCGCCCCGCCCGAGGGCGACGGCGATGGCGGCGGTCATGGAGTCACCGGCCCCACGGTGGTCGACGGAGGTCAGGGGCGGGGCGTGCACGAGCCAGGCGCTGTGGTCACGGACCGTCAGGGTCGGCTGGTCCGCCCGTGAGATCACTACAGTCCCGACACCCTGTCTGATCAGTGCCTCCGCGGCCAGACGGAGGTCTCGCACGGTGTCCTCCTTGGCCAGTCCCGCGCCGATCACCTCGTCGTGGGCCATCTTGAGCACGGTCGGCCCCTGCTCGGCGACGGCCACAGCGGCATCGCCGGACAGGTCGGCGACCAACACGGTGCCGCCGACGAGCAGGTCGTGTGCCAGACGGCCGAAGAATCCTGCGCCCAGCACCGACGCAGGCTGCGGACCGGTCAGCACACAGACATTGGCCTCGGTGCCGGCCACGAGCGCCGCGCCGAACAACTCGTCCGCCTCGTGGCGACCGAGGGCACGGGCCGGCATGCTCGCGATCTCCTCACGCTCCCCACTGCGCCGGTCGTGGACCAGGGCGGGGTTCCCCTCGGCATACGCGACAGGAGTCACCTCCAGGCCTGCGGACGCGGCACTCTGCCGCAGGATCGTGCCCGTCTCCCCGCCGAACGGGCCGCAGACCGTCACCCTGGCGCCGAGCGCCTGGGCCATCGAGGCAACCCACAGCCCCTGGCCGCCGCGGTGCACGTGGATCTCCGCGTGCGTGCCGATGCCGGCGTCGGGTCCCTCCGCGCGCTCGATCTCCACCATGAGGATCGAGGTGGGGGCGACGACGCACACCCAGGGCTCACGGCTCATGACTCCCACGGTCGCAGAGGAGTGGCCAGCACGCACGCGGGCGGTCTCCAGGCCCTGCGTCAGCATCACAGCTGCCGGTCGACGTGGCCCCGGCGCGGAACCGGCGGCGCTCCTGTCAGTTCCACCTAGGCTCGGGCCCGTGGAAGGGTTCAGCGTCTCGGCGGTGCTCGCTGTGTTCCTCGGGCTCATGCTCCTCCCGCTGGTCTTCATCCCCTACATCGCCTGGAGCTTCCGCCGCGGCACCACCGGACCGGGTCACGCGTTGATCTGCGCCGCGGGGTTGGTCTACCTGATGGCCCTGTGGACCTACACGATCGTTCCTCTTCCCCGCGTCGAGGACCTGGTCTGCGACGGCACACTCCGGGCACAGCTCCTGCCGCTCCACTTCCTCAGCGATATCGCCCCCGGACGCGGACCGGCTGGGCTTCTCGCGGACCCCGCCGTCCGGCAGGTGGTCCTCAACGTCGCGTTGTTCGTGCCGCTCGGCATGCTGACCCGGCACCTGTTCCGCTGGCACCCCCTCACGTGCCTTGCCAGCGGGCTCGTCGTCTCCCTGCTGATCGAGCTGACCCAGCTCACCGGCATCTGGTGGATCTATCCCTGTGCTTTCCGGCTCTTCGACACCGACGACCTCCTCGCCAACACCCTCGGTGCCGCGATCGGTGTCGGGCTGGCGCCAGTGCTCCGCCTCGCGCCCGGCCAGCACGCGCGTCCCGCGGATCAACCGCAGCCGGTGAGGCCGCTGCGACGGCTGACGGGCATGGCGGTCGACCTGCTCTCGGTCCTTCTCGTCGGCGTCGGTGTCCCGCTCGGGATGCGCATCACCCTGTACGTGCTGGGCCGGGACTATGAGGCCCATTCGGCCCTGATCCAGGTCGCGGCCACGCTCACTGCGGCGGTCGGCCTGCTGTTGGTGCTGCCGGCTGCCACGGGCGCCACCCTGGGACAGCACCTGGTCTACCTCCGCCCGGTTCGACCCGACGGTGGCCCGCCGGGTTGGCACCAGTGGGTCGTTCGCTTTCTCACCGGAGCCGGCGCCTACGTCCTGCTGGGTCTCCCCGGCGACCTCGGGTCCGTCGGCACGGACCAGATCGGCTCGGCGTGGGCGGTGCTCTCTGCCTCGGTGGTGATGTTCGTGAACACCAGAGGCATCAGTGGCTACGCCTCGGGCCTGGTCCTGGTGGACTCCCGCGATGACGCACCGGCCCACGGCCTGCGACAGCGGGGCACCGACCCCCGGCGACTGAGCTCGGCGGTGTTCATCGTCGGCGGGGTCTCCTACCTGGGCATCTCGGTGCTCCTCACCGTCGTGGCGCTGTCCCCGGCGGTGGGGATCGGCCTCGCCGGAGTGACCGCGGCAGGTCTCGTCCTGACTAACGTCGCGCTCGCCGGGTACCTGGTCTACGCCGGGATCGTCGCGGTGCGCCACGAGGGCAGGTCCCTGGGCAACGCGCTCAGTCTCCTGGCCGTGGTCGGCGTGCTGGGGCTGGTGCTGATCCTCGCGGTCGGCGTCCTGCTGGACTGGACGTGGCTCATCGTGCCGGCGGTCGCCGGACTGGCGGTCTCTGCCCACCTGGGACTCCTGCTCGGGGCGTTCGTGCTCTACGGCGCCGGCTACGCCCGGCTGCCGGCGCAGCCCGGGATGGACGCGATCGTCGTGCTCGGCTCCCGGGTCTACGGTGACCGGGTCCCGCCGCTGTTGGCAGCGCGCATCACCAAGGGTCTGGAGATCCTGGCGGCGGAGAAGGCGCAGGGGCGCCGCCCGCTGCTGGTCCTCTCCGGTGGGCAGGGACCCGACGAGACCGCCCCTGAGGGTGAGGTGATGGCGACGTATGCCGTGGGGGCGGGGGCCGACTCCGACCTGGTCCGCGTCGAGTCGGCCTCGCGCAACACCCAGGAGAACCTCGCTCTCTCCCGCGACCTCCTCGTCGACGAGGGGCGAGGCACCTCTCTGGTCGTGACCACCAACGACTTCCACGCCTTCCGCGCGGCCATCATCGCGCGCGAGCTCGGCCTGGACGCCCAGGTCGTCGGGGCCCCGACCGCCCGGTACTACTTCCCCTCGGCGGTGCTGCGCGAGTTCGTCGGGGTGCTCGCGCGCTCACCCCTTCTGCACGGCGTGCTCGCGGGACTCGTGGCGGTCGTCGGCGGCGGGTTGGCCTGGTTGGTGACACGCTGACGGCACGAGGCGAGGCCGCCACCACTGAGACGTGATCCGCGCGCAGCGTGAGTCAGTGTGTCAGTGACCCTCGCCGAGCTGGCCGGTGAGGCGGCGGTGGCGTGCCGCCGAGGACTGGTTGAGGCCGACGATCTCGACGGTCTTGCCGTGGCGGGCGTACTTGGTCTCGATGGCGTCGAGGGCCGCCACCGTCGAGGCGTCCCAGATGTGGCTGTCGGACAGGTCGATGACGACCCGCGAAGGGTCGCCGGCGTAGTCGAACTGGTAGACGAGGTCGTTGCTGGTGGCGAAGAACAGCTCTCCGCCGACCTTGTAGACCCGCACGCCGGAGGTGCCGTCGCCGTCGAGGTCGCTGTCGGTCACCGCGGTGACCGAGGCGAAGTGGGCCACCCTGCGGGCAAAGAGCGTGATGGCGGCGAGCACCCCCACGATGACGCCGTAGGCGAGGTTGTGGGTGACCACGGTGACGCCGACGGTGAGGACCATGACGATGTTCTCGCTGTGCGGCATCCGGCGCAGGGTGGTCGGCTGGATGCTGTGCCAGTCGAAGGTGGCGACCGAGACCATGATCATCACCGCGACCAGGGCCGCCATCGGGATCATGCCGACAGCCGGCCCGGCGCCGAGGACGAGGGCGAGCAGGAACACGCCGGCGAGGAAGGTGGAGATCCGCGTGCGGGCGCCGGAGACCTTCACGTTGATCATCGTCTGACCGATCATGGCGCACCCGCCCATGCCACCGAAGGCGCCGGAGAGCATGTTGGCCACGCCCTGGCCCCAGCTCTCGCGGGTCTTGTCCGAGTGGGTGTCGGTGATCCCGTCGACGAGCTTGGCCGTCATGAGGGACTCCAGCAGCCCGACGAGGGCCATGGCCAGCGCGAACGGGCCGATGATCTGCAGCGTCTCCAGTGTCAGCGGCACGTTCGGGATGAGCAGCTGAGGCAGCGAGGTAGGCAGTTCCCCCTGGTCAGCCACGTCGGGAAGCTCCCAGCCGGCGGTCCACATCAGCGTCGTGATGACCAGGATCGCCACCAGCGGCGCGGGCACGATGGTGGTCAGCCTGGGGAGCGCCACCATGATGAGGATGCCGAGTGCGACCAGCGGGTAGACCAGCCACGGCACGTCGATCAGGTAGGGGATCTGCGCCATGAAGATGAGGATCGCCAGGGCGTTGACGAAGCCGACCATCACCATCCGCGGGATGAACCGCATCAGCTTGGCCACCCCAAGAACCGCGAGGACGATCTGCAGCACACCCGCCAGGATCACCGTCGCCAGGAAGTAGTCGACCCCGTGCTCCCGCGCCACGGGTGCGATGACCAGGGCGACGGCACCGGTGGCGGCGCTGATCATGGCCGGTCGGCCACCCACGAACGCGATCGTCACCGCCATGACGAAGCTGGAGAACAGTCCCATGCGCGGATCGACACCGGCGATCACCGAGAACGAGATCGCCTCCGGGATCAGCGCGAGCGCGACCACCAGGCCCGCCAGGACCTCCGTGCGCAGCCGGCGGGGGTTGCGCAGTGCCGCCCGCGTCGACGTCTCTCGTTCACCAGCCTCAGGGACGACCGTCGTATGCGGCTCGGCGGGCAGGGTGGACGGGTTCGACTGTGGCACGTGGTTCCTCGGCAGGATGGAAGGGTGCGGCGCTCGCACCTGGGAAAAGCGAAACAGCGATGACGCGCACGTCATCGCTGCCTGGCCAGTCTACCGGGAGGGGTGCCTGTCGAGGTGGCGGTTGATGTCGCCAGCCAGCCTGCCGTTGGCAACCCTTGACATGCAAACGCTTGCATGCCAGCGTCGATGAAGGAGCCATTCCCCGTGGCGGAGTAGGTTGCCGCTTCCCGCAGAGCACGAAATGAGGTCCAGCGATGTACCCCACCAGAAGCCGACTCATCCACCGAACGGTCCCGCTAGGAGGTGGAGTAGTGCTCGCAGTGCTCTTGTCCGGCTGCGGGTTCGTGACCGGTGAGTCCGGCGACTCGGCTGGCGGCGAGTGCCGTGACCTGACGCTCCGCCTGGCCACGATCCGCACGGACGATGACCCGACAACGCTCGGCGCCACAGCCTTCGCCGAGGGCGTCGAGGCCGCGACGGAGGGACAGGTCACCGTAGAGGTCTATCCGAACAGTCAGCTCGGAGACGCCAATGACCTGTACGCCGGCGTCGCCGCGGGCGACAACCTCGACATGTTCTACGAGGGAATCAGCACCTACTCGACGCTTGAGGGCGCGGAGGCGTTCACAGTGACGACCGTTCCGTTCCTCTGGGACAGTTACGAGCAGTTCCGTGCGGTCCTCGAGTCCGACCGCTACACCGAGCTCCTGGATGAGGCTGCCACGAGCACCGGGGCCAGAGTCATCGCGATCGGCGGCGACGCCGAGCCGCGAGCCCTGAGCGCCGACCGTCCGATCCAGACTGCGGAGGACATGAAGGGCCTGAAGCTTCGCATCGCCGATGCGCCGCTGCCCCAGGAGTTTGCCAAGGCCCTCGGAGCCAGGCCGCAGGTGATCCCGTTCTCAGACCTCTACTTCTCTCTGCGACAAGGCGTTGTCGAGGCACAGGAGAACGGTGCCATCACGATGGTGAACCAGAGCCTGATGGAGGTGCAGGACTACTACATGCCGATCGACTACATCCGGGACATCCGGGTCTGGTACTTCACCGACTCCACGTGGCAGTCCATCTGTGCCGAGCACCAGGAGGTGCTCCGTCAGCAGGCCGAGCAGGCTGGTGACGTGACGACGCAGGAGACCGAGAAGCAGATGACCGAGGCCATGGCGACGCTCGAGGAGCACCTTGAGGTCGTGGACGTCGACCGGGAGTCCTTCCGCTCTGCACTCGAGGGAGTGTTCGAGCAGTTCGACGGTCAGATGTGGCCCGAGGGCCTGCTCGAGGAGACGCGAGCGTTGGCCGAAGAGCACTCGTGAGGCAACGGCTCTCGGCGACCATCGACCAGATCCAACGGATCCGCGAGATCCTAGCCACCGGGATCGCGTGGATCGCCGGTATGGGTCTGTTCGCGATCTTCGCGGTCAACGTCGCCCAGATCTTCCAGCGGGCGTTCGGGGGCGGCTGGATCTGGGTCAGTGACTTCAGTCGCCTCATGTTCGTGTGGGTCGCTCTGCTCGGCGGTGCCGCCGCCTACGGGTTGTACGACCACATCACGGTCACCTTCGTTGTGGAACGTGCGCCGGCCAGGCTGAGGACGGCCTGCGCGATGGTCGTGCGACTGACAGAGATCGCCCTCTGCGTGATCCTCCTGATCGCTGGCACGGCGATCCTCAGCACCAGGATGGGGATCGACTACGTCCAGCTGGGAGTCCCCACGGGGATCGCCTACCTGGCGGTGCCGGTCTTTGCCGGTCTCGTCCTGCTCTTCGCGCTCACGGGCCGTCTCCGCGCGACCCCCTCCTCGCCCGAAGTGGACCCGGCGGTTGAGCTGGCAGCCACGGAGATCGAGACCGCTCAGCGTCGCTCACGCGAGGGCGGCGGTGCCTGATGGAACTCCTGGTCCTGTTCGGTGTCATGTTCTTCTTCATGGCCCTTGGGACGCCGATCTTTGTGGCGATGCTCCTCGCGGTGCTGGCCACTCTCTTCGTCGGCGGGCTGGGTAGCGCCACCGTGCTGCCGACGCAGATGGCCGCCGGTGTGGACTCCTACGAGCTTCTCGCGATCCCGTTCTTCATTCTCATGGGCGAGTTGATGTACCGCGCCGGGTTGACAGAGCGCATCGTCGACCTGCTCATGTTCTTCCTGGGACGTGTCCGCGGCGGGCTCGCCTACACAGTGGTTGCGTCCAGTGCGTTCGCGAGCTCGGTCAGCGGGTCGGCACCGGCCGCGGCCTCCATGATCGGTTCGGCGATGTTGCCGCTGATGGGCAGGTCGGGCTACAAACGGGAGTTCTCCGCTGCGGTGACGGCCTCTTCCGCGGTGCTCGGACCGGTCTTTCCCCCGAGCGTCCCGTTCATCTTCGTGGCCCTCGTGACGGGCCTCTCTGTCGGCCAGCTCTTCCTGGGCGGGGTCGGTCCCGCGATCATCATGGTCACCGGCTTGGTCCTGACTGTCTACGTGATGGCCCCGCGCGGTCGCACGCCGTCGACGGATGCTGCCGCGAGCTCCCGGGATCGTAGTTTTGCGACGCTCCTGGTGAGGGCGCTCCCCTCCCTCCTGACGCCGGCCCTGATCCTTGTCGGGGTGGTGTCCGGGTTCGCGACGATCACCGAGGTCTCGATCCTCGCCTCGCTCTATGTGCTCGTGCTCGGCCTTGCCTACCGCTCGCTCAGCATCGGGGCACTGCTGAGCGTCTTCAAGCACACGGCCCAGTTCGGCGCGACGATCCTGATGATCTTTGCCGCGGTCGGCGGTTTCACCTACGTCGTGGCGACCCTGCGTCTCGGTGAGGACGTCTCGGACTTCGTGGCACGGGCGCAGATGGGTCCGATCACCTTTCTCCTTGCCACGATGGTCTTCTTTGTCGTCCTGGGACTCATCATGGATGCGATCCCCGCGATCCTGATCTTCCTGCCGGTGCTTCTCCCCGCGGCCATAGAGCTCGGCATCGACCCGGTGCACTACAGCGTCGCGGTGGTGGTGAACCTGATGATGGGGCTCATCACACCACCGGTGGGTGCGCTGCTCTACGTGGTGACAAAGCTGGCACGCGTCGACTTTGCGCACCTCGTCCGAGAGTGCGGACCGTTTCTCGCCGTCTATGGCGTGACCCTGGTCCTGGTCACCTTCCTGCCCTTCATCTCGACGGCCATTCCCGAAGCCCTTTTCTGACCCCTGCACACAACTGACCCGAGGAGGCATCCCAACATGACTGCGGTGAAGGTGACCGACATGGCACGGGTATACCGAGAGAAGATCGCCGTGCTGCTCGAGCAGATCGAGAACGAGGAGTCGAGCTCGCTCGATGCTGCGTCGGACCTGATGGTCGAGCAGGTCAAGAACGATCGTCTGATCCACGTCTACGGTCCCGGCGGTCACGCCAACCTCGCGACGCAGGAGGCCTTCTTCCGCGCCGGAGGACTCATCCACATCTCGGCCATCCTGGACAGCGGCACCCTCCTGTCCGACGGTGCGCTGCGCTCGATGGCGATGGAGCGGACTCCTGGTTATGGGCGGGTCGTCATCGACAACGAGGCCCTGGGGCCGGACGACCTCATCGTCATCGTCAACTCCTACGGCATGAACTCGGCCGTGATCGACGCCGCGACGAGGTCCCGCGAGCGAGGCGCGCGCACCATCGGAGTGAGCTCTCGCGGCCACGCCCTCGCCGTGGGGCCGGACCATCCGGCCCGGCACCCCACCAAGAAGAACCTGCACGACATCGTCGATGTGGCCATCGACTCCAAGGTGCCACTGGGCGACGCGGTGATCGAGATCCCGGGGTTCGGTATGCCGACGGGTGCGGTGTCGACCTACGTCAATGCGTTTGTTATCAACCTGCTCTCCATCCTGACCGTAGCCAAGCTCGTCGCCCAGGACGTCGAACCTCCGGTATGGATGAGTGGGAACGCTCCCGGTGGTGATGAGGCCAACGCCCGCTACATCGAGAAGTTCCGCAGACGGGTCAGGCTGCTGTGAGCGGGGTGGGGCATGGGCGTCACAGTGGGGGTCGGTCCTATCCACTGACCGTGCACAGTCACCCGACCCCCGTCGACCTGGGCCGTCGGGCCGGGGACCACGCAGGAAGGATCCTCTCCGAGAGGCTGGCCCGGCCCGGTAGCGCGCGTGTCCTTCTGGCAGCGGCGCCCAGCCAGCTGGGAACCCTCCGAGCGCTCGCTGAGGTGGCCGACGTGGACTTCGGCCGGGTGGAGTTCTTCCATATGGACGACTACCTCGGCCTTCCGTCCGATGCGCCGCAGGGGTTCGCCAACTGGTTGCAGCGCGAGTTCCTGCGGCACCTGCCCCAGGCGCCGGTCTTTCACCGGATGCAGATGTCCCTGCCTCCCGTGGAGGCGGCCGCGCACTACGCGGCCCTGCTCGGCGAGGCGCCGTTCGACCTGGTGCTCTGTGGGCTCGGTGTCAATGCACACATCGCCTTCAACGAGCCGGGGAGCGACTTCGACGACCCGGAACCGGTGCGTCTCATCGAGATGGACCATGCCTCACGTCGGCAACAGGTCGATGAGGGGCACTTCCCGCATCTCGCTGCTGTGCCGACCCGGGCGCTCACTGTCACGATCCCTCGCATCCTCAATGCTGATCACGTCATCTGCTCCGTCCCTGGCGCTCAGAAGTGCGCGGCGGTGCGGGCCACGCTGGAGCTCGAGCCGACGCCAGACGTCCCGGGCACGGCACTGAAGCTCCGCCCTGGAGTCCACCTGTATCTCGACCGAGAGTCTGATCCGCGATGAGTGCACCCACCGGCATCGAGGGACGGGACCCGGCGACCGGGGAGCTTCTCCGCATCAGGGTCGAGCAGGGCGTGATCGCAGAGATCCACCGGGCGGCTGATCACCCGGCCGAGGTGCCATTTGTCTCCCCCGGGTTGGTCGATCTTCAGGTCAACGGGTTTGTGGGTCACGATGTCAATGCCGAGGAGCCGACGCCGGAGGCTATCGTCGCGATCACCGCAGCCCTCGCAGAGCGGGGCGTCACGACGTGGGTTCCGACGGTGGTCACCGCACCGGAGGATGCCATCCATGCGGCGATCGCCGCCGTCCGACGGGCACGCGAGCAGGACCCGCACGCGCATGCCGCGATCCCATTCATCCATGTCGAGGGCCCTTTCCTGTCTGATCACCCCGGCCCGCGTGGCGTGCACGCCCCCGACGCCATCCGACCTATCGACGCCGCGGAGGTGGAGCGATGGCGACAGACCGGGCCGGTCGGCTATGTCACGGTGTCGCCCCACTGGAGCAACAGTGCTGCGGAGATCGCGCGCATCCGACAGGGGGGCACGGTGGTGGCGATCGGGCACACACACGCGAACAGCGAGATGATCACGGCGGCGGTCGACGCAGGCGCGGAACTGTCCACCCACCTCGGGAACGGCATCTTCCCGGAGCTGCCACGTCATCCCAACCCCATCTGGACCCAACTCGCCGACGACCGCCTCACCTGTGGGTTCATCGCGGACGGACACCATCTGCCCGCGGATACCCTCAAGGCCATGATCCGCGCCAAGGGAACGCACCGTTCCTTCCTGGTGTCGGACTCTGTCGAGTTGGCTGGATCGACACCGGGCCGCTACGAGACGGCCGTCGGCGGGCTCGTGGAGCTGGACGGCTCAGGCAGGCTGTCGTATGTCGGGACGGACCTGTTGGCGGGCGCTGCCGTGAGTCTCGGCGAGGGTCTGCGGTTCCTGGTGTCCCACGTGGGCCTGTCGCTGGCCGAGGCCCTGGGCCTGGTCACCTCCGTCCCCGGGCGGATCGTGCAGAGCTGTGGGTCCCGACCTCGAGGGCTGCTGAGGGTCGGTCAACCGGCCGACCTCGTGCTGCTCACGGCCGACGGCAGCGTTCAGGCCACGATGCGTTCCGGGGGCCTGCTCGGGGCGCAAGGCTAGAAGTGTCCCAGTTCGCGACGATCATCGACGTTGCAGGCAGGGCAGGCGTCTCGCCATCGACCGTGTCACGCGCCTTCAACCACCCACGGCTGCTGAGACCGGAGACCGTGCAACGCATTCACGACATCGCGCAGGAGCTCGGATACATTCCGAATCGGCACGCGAAGGCGCTGAGTACCGGCCGCACGGGCGCCATCGGCATTGTCGTGCCGGACATCACCAACCCGTTCTTTCCACCCATCATCCGGCAGGCACAGCGGGTGTCCGAGGCCATGTCCTACGGGGTGCTGGTGGCTGAGTCCGACAACGACCCAGAGCGTGAGGCGCGGCAGATCGAGCAGCTTGTCCCGCAGGTTGACGGATTGATCCTTGCGTCACCGCGACAGGCAGACGAGGCGTTGGTGCGCACCGCGTCCAGCACGAGATGCGTGTTCCTGAACCGGGACGTCCAGGGGACTGCGCGGGTCCTCCTGTCCTCGGGCTCGGCCCTGCACACGGCGCTGGGTGATCTGAGCGCAGAGGGCGTCGTCCGGGTCTGCTACGTCGGGGGACCTCACCGGTCGTGGTCGAACGGGGAGCGCCAGGAGGTCGTGGTGCAACGGGGTCACGAACTGGGGATGGAGGTGTCTCTGCTGCAGACAACCAACGGGACCTACGGAGAAGCACGTGACCTTGCCGTGAACGTGGTTCGGGCAGGTGCCCAGGCGGTGATTGCCTTCGATGACGTGGTCGCCCACGGGATTCTCGACGGCATCCTGGCGTCCGGCGCGCGCGTCCCGGGCGAGATCAGGGTGCTGGGCTGCGATGACGCGCTGCCGATCCAGACCCACCCTCGGCTGTCCACGATCGATATGCACGGTCCACTCGGTGTGGACCGGGCCATGCACATGCTCCTGGAGGCGCCCGGGTATCCGGTGCCCGAGGAGCGTGTGGTGCTTCAGGGGCAGTTGCAGTATCGCGAGACCACGTGACGAGAGGTCACCAGGTGAGGACGATCTTGCCCGTCGTGCCGCCCCGCTCTGCGAGGGCGTGGGCCTCCGCGACCTGCTCTGCAGGGAAGGTCGCGGCGACCTCGATGCGCAGCTCACCCTGCTCGACGAGCCGGGCCAGCTCCCGGAGGGTGGCGTGGTCGCGCTCGACGAGCATCACGGCTGTGCGGACCCCGGCCTGCTCTGCCGTTTCTGCGAGGTCGGGGTGCACGTTGGCCGGCGTGATCGAGACATAGGTGCCGCCACGCCGCATCGTCGCCAGGCTGCGCGGACCGTAGTCGTTGCCGATCGTGTCCAGCACGACGTCGATGTCGGACAGCTGCGCGGCGAAGTCCGTTGAGCGGTAGTCGATGACCTCCGCAGCACCCAGCCCCCGGACGAGATCGTGCTTCGGCGCGCTCGCGGTCCCGATCACGTGGGCGCCGAGGTGCCTGGCGATCTGGACCGCCACGTGGCCGACGCCCCCGGCCGCGGCGTGCACGAGCACCCGTTGCCCGGGCCGCACCGCGGCCACGTCCACCAGGGCCTGCCAGGCGGTGAGCCCGACCAGGGGAAGCGCAGCGGCAGACGTCGCGTCGAGCCCGGCGGGTCGGCGCACGAAGGTGCGGGGGCTGGCCACGACGTAGTCGGCGTATCCGCCGCCGGAGCCCGGATAGGGCAGCATCCCCATGACTTCGTCACCGGGCTCGAGGACCGCGACACCGAGACCGACCGCCTCCACGACGCCGCTGACGTCCCAACCGAGCGTGAACGGTGGCTCGCCGAGGAAGCGTCCGCCCGCGCGGTGCTTCCAATCGGTGGGGTTCACCCCGGAGGCGTGCACGCGCACCAGGACCTCGGCCGGCCCGGGTGAGGGCCTCTCGGCCTGGACGAGGCGGAGGACCTCCGGTCCACCAAAGGCGTCCTGGGTGACCTTGCGCATCAGCTGGGTGCTCATGGCGAGAACCTATCCGGAGCCCGGAACGGCACGGTGGCCAGGCTCGCTCCCGGAGCAGCCAGGCTCACTCCGCAGAGAACATGCCGTGCACCTTCGCCGGGCGTCCACCGACGTCTGACTCAGTCCAGAAACAGTGTGAGGAGTGCAACCAGCGCGAACACGAGCAACGCGAGTCCGGTGGTGACGGCAAAGGCCTTCACCGCGAACTCCAGGCTGTGCTGGGAGTCCAGCGGCAGTCCCGCGGAACTGTCCGGCCGCAGCTCGCGGCCCGACGCGCGACCGGTCGCGAGATCCTGGGTCAGGCTGCGAGCGGGTGCGGCCTGCCCGCCACCGATCACCTCACCGCTGGTCGCCGAGATGAGCAGCCAGCTGACGGTCGCGGTGCCCACGTGCGTCAGCCGACCTGAGGCACCGACCACGGACCGGCGACTGACCATCGCGGCCGCCAGCCCCTCGTCGATGAGGATGAGCACGTGCGTGAAGCGGCCGGGGTCCTCGTGCAGCCGCTCGCGCCCCAGTGCCGTGAGGAGCGGCGGCGGCCCGCCGGCTGCAGGTGGTGTCGTCCACTCGGCGAGGTCACCATCGACGGTGCGGGCAACGTGGTCGACGTGCGCCACCAGCCGCTCGTGACGTTGCGTGAGCCGGGCCAGCTCCCCCGGGCCGGCGCCGATGGTCGGTGCTGAGACCTCTGCTCGGTGAACTGCCCCCTCGGGGTGCGCCGTGTGCTTGGGTCGGGCCGTGCCCTCGGGTCCGGCCGTCCCCTCGGGTCGGGCCGTGCCCTCGGGTCGGGCCGTGCCCTCGGAGTGCCCTGTGCCTGGTGGGTGCCCTGCGTCGTGCGGGTGCGTGGCGCTCGGGTGCTCTCTCAGCGCGTCGCTGTCGGTCAGTGAGCGGGCGACCGCAACGAGGCCCGTCAGGGCAGCGGTGGTCGAGGCGAGCTCAGCCCGCCGGGCCAGGAGGCTGGTGACCGACTCCAGGAGCGGTGAGGTGGCGGGCTCCAGGGTGGTGATCCCGTCGGCGACCACGGTGCCGCGGTCCCCCAGGTTGGCGGCCAGCGCGGCTGCGCCCCGGAGCAGGAGCTCGTCCGCACCCGCAGCCACCGGACGGCTGGCCACGGTCAGCTCCGCACTCGCCCGTAAGAGCATCCTGAGGACGGGGCGGGCACCGACGAGCTCGGCGCCGGGTGCAGTCTGCTCGACGGCCGTCATGGTCTCCGGCGTTGCCTCGCCGCCGAACACCGCGACGCCTCCGGTATCCCCGCCTGTGGCGCCGCCCGTCACCCCGCCTGCGGCGCCGCCCGTCACTCCTCTGGTGACCTCGGCTGCCACACGGCCGGGGATCGCGGCACCGCCGTCATCGGGATTCGTCTGTGCGCCTCCGGCCTCGTCCGCTGCGCGACCCGACAGGTCAGACCGCGGTCGAGCGCTCCCCGCCTCGGGAGAGACACTGGCCCAGCGGTCCAGGCTGCGCTCCAGGTCGTCTGTCGCCGCTCGCACCTGCTCGGACAGAGCCTCCAGGGCCTCCCGGTGGGCAAGCACCTGAGCCCGCAGTCGTTGGGAGTGCCAGTCGCCGCCCGCGATTGCCGCATCGTCGGTGACGAGCACGCGGAGTGGGAGCGAGGCATCGTCCTCGCTCCTCCCGCGAGGCTCCACCCGGTCGTGATCGTGCCTCCCGCCGACCGGCTCCCTCGCGGGCACGACGGGGGCTGCCCGGGACTGACCCCACGACACAGGCCACTCCGTCGTCTCCGCCTCCAGGGAGTTCCTGCGCCGTGCCTCCTCGATCGAAAGCCGTGCCTCCCTGTCCAGGGCGGCCATGCATGCTCGCTCCAGCGCACTGCGAGGCCGCCCGATCAGCTCGGCTTCGGCCGTCCGGTCCAACAGATCACGTGCCGCTTTGGCGAGCGCTTCCGTGAGGGCGGTCGACATGGCCTCACGCTCCGTCTGCGGCACCACGCCGAGCAGGCGCGCGGCCTCGGCACCGATGGACTCGGCAGCCACCCCGAGCTGGTGGTGGGCCAGCCACGGAGCCACGGCACCGGCGTCGTGCCCCACTGAACCGAGGCCGGTGTCCGGTAGCAGTGGGTGGGCACTGGTGCCCTGACGTCCCGGCCCGGGATCGCGCGAGGGACCGGGGGACTGCTCCCGAGGCGAGGCACGACCCTCTGCCTCCCGTCCCCGCGCCTGGAGCGGGGCCACGTCGGAGAGCAGGGTGGACTGTGGAGCCGGCCCGGGGACGGGCGCCCTGGGCCGTGCGGGGGGTGGATCGGGACTGGCGGTCGAGGTGGACCCGGGTGGGCCCTCAGGGGTCGACAACATGGTGCTCCTCCGGCGGGGGTCACGGTCTCGCGGTGGAGGGGCACATCATCCTCCCAGCGGGGAGGATTGCGCAAGGCCGTCGTGAGCCTCCGCCATCACCCTCGTGAGGTTGCGGCACAACGGGATTGAGACCAGCTCTGGTGAAGGTGACCGGACCTGCCCGCCCGGGCATCCGGCATACGGCCCCCGTCGGTTGTATCTGGTCGGAGAGGCGGAGCCCGCCGGCCGGACGCCAGGCAACATCTGGCAACCGGTGTGCGACCGGGCGGTAGCCGCCGACGCTGTGGCCACGCCCCGGACCCCGCCGGGGTGGAGACGAAGGAGTCGTCATGACGCAACGATCACGCAAGGCCCTGCGCGGAGTAGCCGCTGCGGGCGCCGCCCTCACCCTCGGTGTTGTCGCGGGCGGGCAGGCCGCGTCCCCGCAGCCCGCCGCAGCGGGACCCGACACCGCCCCGGGACTGCAGCAGCCCGAGGTCGAGACGCGGGTGAAGCCGCTCATCCAGCGCGGCCCGTTCCAGTTCCGGGACCTCAACGCCAACGGCACGGTCGACCCCTACGAGAACTGGCGCCTGCCGACCCCTGTCCGGGTGGCCGACCTCGTCGACCGGATGACGCTGGAGGAGCAGGCCGGCCTCATGCTCATCGACACCCTCAACGCCGGGTGCACGGACGGCGTGCGCGGCACCCTGCCGGACAACACCGACGACTACATCCTCGGTGAGCAGATGCACCGGCTGATCTTCCGCAACGTCGTGACCAGCCCCGACGAGGCCGAGTGCGGGGCGGCCGGGGGTGGGTTCCGGGCCAGCACGAGCCTGACGCCCGCCGAGGCGGCCGGCTTCATGAACGACGTGCAGGAGCTCAGCGAGAGCAGCCGCCTCGGCATCCCCGTGCTCTACAAGTCCAACGCGCGCAACCACATCGACCCCAACGCCCGCGCCGGCATCAACGAGTCGGCCGGCGCGTTCACCGCCTTCCCCAAGGAGGCCGGCATCGCCGCAGCAGCCCTGGGCGAGGAGGCCCTGCGGACCGGCGAGACGCCGACCGTCGGCGACATGGGTGTCGTCGAGGACTTCGCCGAGGTGATGGGCGCCGAGTGGGAGTCCATCGGCCTGCGCGGCATGTACGGCTACATGGCCGACCTGTCCACCGAGCCGCGGTGGTACCGCACCCACGAGACGTTCACCGAGGACGCGGACCTGGCGGCCAACCTGATGACCACGCTGGTCCGGACCCTGCAGGGCCCGGTCGACCGGACGGGCAACTCGCTGAGCCCGGACACCTCGGTCGCCCTGACCATGAAGCACTTCCCCGGCGGAGGCCCGCAGGAGCTGGGCCTGGACCCGCACTACGCCTTCGGCAAGGCCCAGGTCTACCCCGGCGGGGCGTTCGGCGAGCACCTCAAGCCGTTCGAGGCGGCCATCGCGGCCGGCGTCTCCTCGATCATGCCGTACTACGGCGTGCCCGTGGACGTGACCCACAACGGCACGGAGTACGACGAGGTCGGCTTCGCGTTCTCCGACCAGATCGTCAACGAGCTGCTGCGCGACGAGCTCGGCTTCCAGGGTTACGTCAACTCCGACACCGGCATCATCAACGACCGTGCCTGGGGACTGGAGACCGCGACCGTACCCGAGCGGGTGGCCGCCGCCGTCAACGGTGGCACCGACACGCTCTCCGGCTTCCACGACGTGGGCACCATCACCGACCTCGTCGAGGACGGCCTGGTGTCCGAGGAGCGGGTCGCGCAGGCGGCCACCCGGCTGCTGACGCCGATGTTCGACATGGGTCTGTTCGAGAACCCCTACGTCGACGAGGAGCACGCCACCGAGACCGTCGGCAGCGAGGAGCACCGCGCGGTCGGCCTGGACCTGCAGCGCAAGTCCACCGTCCTGCTGCAGAACGAGCCGTCCGCGTCCGGCGAGGGCAAGACGCTGCCCATGAAGGCTGGTTCCTCGGTCTACCTGCTCGGTGACATCGACCCCGAGGCCGTGGAGTCCTACGGCTACGAGGTCACCGACGGCAACGTCGAGGAGGGCCAGGAGCGGCCCAGCGCCGCCGGGCACGACTATGTCCTGGTGTCGATGACCGGCGTCAACGAGGGCACCGACGCCTACGTCAGCAACGACCCGGCGTCGGGTCTCAACCCGGACCACATCAACCCCAGCATCCTCGAGGGCGTGCTGGGTCTGGACGGCCAGAGCCCCTTCGGTGCGGCCGACGCGTGTGTCTCCTACGGCGCCGAGTCCTGCACGGACAACGGGCTGCGGTTCGGCGGGTCCTTCCCGTGGGAGTCCAGCGTGCTCGACTTCACGGGGATGGAGGCTGCCGAGTCGTGGCAGGTCACCCCGTCCCTGAGCACCGTCCAGCAGGTCATGGCGGAGGTCGGCGACCCGAGCAAGGTCGTGCTCAACATCTACTTCCGTCAGCCGTTCGTGCTGGATGCCGAGAGCGGTCTGCGGGACGCCGGTGCGATCGTGGCCGACTTCGGCACCACCGACACGGCCCTCCTCGACGTGCTCTCCGGCGCGTTCGCACCCCAGGGCCGGATGCCGTTCGCCCTGGCCGGCACGCGCGAGGCGATCGAGCAGCAGGCCAGTGACCTCCCGGGCTATGACGAGACCGACGATGGGGCCCTGTTCCCGTTCGGTTACGGGCTCACCTACGAGGACTGAGTCACCCTGCAGGGCCGGTCAGGCCGACCCTGCTGACAGATGAGGGAACCGGCCCGGGCTGCGAGGGGCAGCCCGGGCCGGTCCTTCTGTGCTCAGCCGTATGCCGCATGGTTGCCCGACTCCTCCGCGGCCACCTCCCGCAGCAGCTCGAGAGCCCGGCGGGCGGCGGGGGTGCCGGCGACCGCCTCGCGCACCTTCACCGCGATCGTCCGCACCGGCGTGGGATCCACCAGGGGCACCGCCACGACGCCTTCCGGGAGCTGCCGGCAGGCGAGCCGCGGGATCACCGTGATGCCCAGGTCCAGGGCGACGAACGCCAGCGCGACCGCGGTGTCGCGCGCCTCGATGGCGAACCGGGGACGGTAGCCGGCCGCCGCGGCGGCGTCCAGGACCATGGCGCGGCAGGGCGCGTCACCCACGTCGTTGTCGACCCAGCGCTCGCCCTGCAGCTCGCCCATGCCGACGCTGTCGCGTCCCGCGAACGGGTGGCTGCGGGACACCGCCACGAGGTAGGGGTCCTCGAGCAGGTCGTGCGACGTGAACCCGACGGTCGGTCGTGGGTGGAGCCCCAGCACGTGGACATCGAGGTCGGCCGGAGCCGACTCCTGGTCCGTGGCGAGCTCCGCGTGGCGCAGCTCCAGGCTCACGTCAGGGAACTCGTCCTGCAGCACCGAGACGACGTGAGGCATCCAGGCCAGCCCCGCCGAGGCGAAGTAGCGCAGCCTCAGGGTGCCGCTGCGTCCGGTCCGCAGGCTGTCCACGACGTCCTGGACGCCGGTGAGGGCCCCGAGGACGTCGTCCGTGGCCACCGCCAGGGACCGGGCGGCAGAGGTGGGTGCGATCCCGCGGCCGGCCTTCTCGACCAGGGTCAGACCGGTCTCCCTGGACAGGGCGCTCAGGTGCTGGCTGACGGCGGACGGCGTGTAGCCCAGCAGCTGCGCCGCGCCGCTGACCGATCCGGTGGAGACGACGGAGCGAAGGATCCGGAGCCGCTGCACATCGAGCATTTCTCAATACTACAGTCACGCTGAATGGTTGTGAAGGAATCATCGCTTGTGCTGATGGGTTGTGAGTGTCCATCATGGACGGCATGACGACTCTCGACAGTGCGGCTCCCGCCTCGCCGGCCGTCGTGCCGGCCGCCGGACGGCTCGCCGTGGTCGCGGTGCTGGTGACGATGCTCCTGTGGGCCTCGACCTTCGTGGTGATCCGGGTCGTCGGTGAGGCGCTGTCCCCCGGCCCGCTGGCGCTCCTGCGCCTCGCGGTCGCCGCAGCGGTCCTGACGCCGTTCGCGCTCCGCCTGGGCCTGCGACGGCCCCGCGGGGTGCGCAACTGGGCGCTCGTGGTGGCCTATGGCGCCCTCTGGATGGGGGTCTACACCGTCGTGGTCAACGCGACGGAGATCTACCTGGATGCGGGAACGACCGCCATGCTCGTCAACGTCGCCCCGATCCTGGTCATGCTCTGGGTCGGGCTGGTGCAGCGAGCCGGCTTCCCGCTGCCGCTGGTCCTCGGGCTGCTGGTCGCCTTCGCCGGCGTGAGCATCATCGCCCTGGGAGACGGCGCCGCGGGGGGCAGCCTCGTGGGGATCTGCCTGGGCCTGGTGGCCGCGACCCTGTATGCCGCGGGCGTGCTCCTGCAGAAGCGTGCCCTGGCCTGCATCGACGCCCTGTCGGCGACCTGGTGGGGCTTCGTCGTCGGCACCATGGTGCTGCTGCCGTTCGCGCCGGACCTGGTGCGGGAGGCCTCGGTGGCCCCGGCCACGGCCCTGCTGGGCGCGGCCTACATGGGGGTCTTCCCCAGTGCCCTGGCGTTCTGCCTCTGGGCCTTCGCGCTGCGGCGGATCGACGCGGCCCAGCTGACCGTCAGCAGCTACCTGGTCCCCGCGTTCGCGGTCGGGCTGGCGTGGCTCCTCATCAGCGAGGTGCCCACCCTGCCGGCCCTCCTCGGCGGTGCGGTGTCCCTCGTCGGCGTCGCGATCAGCCGACTGCGTCCACGACGTGTCCCGGCTCCGCAGGGACGGACCGGCGAGGAGGTCTCACCGGTGGCTGCCGCTCAGTAGGCACCCCGGGTCGGCATGAGCGTCCGGGACAGGTTGAGCGCCGCGTTGCGCACCGCCGGGCCGAAGCGGGTGATCGCACTCGGCCCCCGCAGGTCGGTGACGGAGATGGCGGCCAGCACGGCGCCGTCCCGCCCGAAGATCGGGCTCGCGACGCAGAAGACGCCCAGCCGCGTCTCCTGACGGTCGAACGCCAGGCCGGTGCGCCGGGCCTCGTCCAGCTCTCTCTCCAGCGCCTGCCGGGTCGTGAGGGTGTGCGCCGTGAGGGCACCCAGCCCGGCACCGCAGACCACGTCGACGACCTCCGCCGGCGCGTGGGCCATGATCGCCTTGCCGAGGGCGGTGGCATGGGCGGGATGGCGACCGCCCGGCCGAAAGGGCATCGGGGCGGAGTTCGGCCCCGGCACCCGGTCGAGGTAGACGATGTCGGAACCGTCGAGGATCGCCAGGTTGGCCGTGTGCCGCGTGGCGTCCCGCAGGTCGTGCAGAAACGGGCTGACGGCGGCGCGGAGGGTCCGCTGCACGGGCACCAGCTGCCCCAGCTCGAACAGCTGCAGCCCCAGATGGACCCGACTGCCGTCCCTCTGCAACAGTCCCGCAGCCGTGAGCTGGCCGACCAGTCTGCTGGTCGTCGACCGGGCCAGTCCTGCGCGTCGGGCGATCTCCGCGACGGGGATCCCGGCATCGCTCACCGTGAAGGTGCCGAGGATCGCCGCAACGCGCGCCACGATGCTGTCATCCGTGGGGGCCCTGTCAGGGCGGTCCGAGGTCCTCATGATCCTCGCGACGTTACCTCCACCGACGAGGAACTGGTGTCCACTGAGTGAGCAGTCGCCCTTGAGCCGGTGGCCTGCGCTCCCTGACGATCCTTGCTCAGGACCGAGCCACCAACAGACAGGACGAGGCACATGAGTCGCTCCCACCCCGCTCAGTGGACCATCACCACGGACATCGACCGCGCCGCACCCGAGCTCGTGGAGGCCTTCCGTGAGCTGGACACGAGCCAGATCGCCGACTCGGGCGGCCCGGTGGCCGTCATCGACCCCGGAGTGCTGGCGGTCACCGAGGAGACCGACTTCTGCGGCAGTGCCGTGACCCTGTGGACCAAGCCCGGCGACATCCTGTTCATCCTCAAGGCACCGGACCTGATCACCCAGGGCGATGTGCTCGTCATCGACGGTGGTGGTCGCCTGGACGCCGCGGTCATCGGCGACATCTTCAGTGAGCTCGTCCGCGACAGGGGTGCCGTCGGCATGGTCGTCGACGGTGCGGTGCGCGACCTCAGTGACCTCCGCAAGCTGGGCCTGCCCATCTTCGCCCGCGGTGTGCACCCGGCGACCGCGTCCAAGGAGGGCCCGGGGGCCCTCAACGCGACGGTCCAGTGCGGTGGCGTCGTCGTGGAGCCCGGGGACATCGTGCGGGGCGACGCGGACGGCGTCGTGGTCATCCCGCACGAGGCTGCCGAGTCGGTCCTCGCGCTCGCCCGTGCGGTCCGCGACCGGGAGACCGGGTGGCGGGCCGATATCCGCGCCGAGGGTTCGGCTGCCCAGTCGCTCGGCGTCGACGACCTCATCGCGACCCTGTCCACCGCGCCCGACACCACCGTCCTCCCGTAAGGCGCCGCCATGATCAACGACAACGACGTCACGACCCGTCGGCCGAGGAAGGCCGAGGGCTCGGCGGTGGAGCGCTCGGCGATGCGCCGCATCACCCTCCGGCTCGTGCTCCTCCTCTTCGTCGTCTACATCTTCAACTATCTCGACCGCACCAACATCGGGATCGCCAAGCTGCACCTGCAACCGGACCTCGGACTCAGCGAGGCCGCCTACGGGCTCGGCGCGGGGCTGTTCTTCGTCGGCTACGTGATCTTCGAGGTGCCGAGCAACGTCATCCTCTACAAGGTCGGTGCGCGGTTGTGGATCGCCCGCATCATGGTGACCTGGGGACTCGTCGCCATGGGCATGGCGTTCGTCCAGGACGAGTGGAGCTTCTACGTCCTGCGCTTCCTGCTCGGCGTGGCAGAGGCGGGCCTCGTCCCGGGTGTGATCCTCTATCTCACCCAGTGGATCCCCTCGGTCCGTCGCGCCCGGATGATCGGCATCTTCTACCTGGCCGTCCCTCTGTCCACGGTGCTCGGGGCACCCCTGTCCAGCTGGCTCATGGGGTTCACGCCGTTCGGGGTGGACGGCTGGCGGTTCATGTTCTTCGTCGAGGGCCTGCCCTGCCTCTTCATCGCCGTCCTCGTGCTGAGGTACCTGACGGACCGACCGGCGGACGCCGACTGGCTCAGCGACGAGGAGCGGGGCTGGCTGATCGGGGAGCTGGAGAAGGAGGAGACGGCGGAGTCCCAGCACGGACACCGGGTCGGGTCCTTGTTCGGGGCGCTGCGGGACGTGCGGGTGCTCGGCATGTCGGTCGTCTACTTCTCGATGATCATCCCGATCTATGCGCTCGCCTTCTTCCTGCCCACGATCGTCGACCAGATGGGGTCGTACTCCACCCTCCAGATCGGGTTCATCACCGCGGTCCCCTACGTGTTCGCGTCGGCGGGTCTGGTGCTGCTGGCCCGACGCTCGGACCGACTCGGCGAGCGGACCTACCACTACGCGGTGCCGGCCGCCGTCGGCGCAGCCGGCCTCGTGCTCGCCGCCTTCACGCTGTCCACCTCCCCCGTGCTGGCACTGCTCGGCTTCAGCCTGGGCGCGATCGGCTGCATCTCGACGCTGCCGTGCTTCTGGTCGGAGACGCCCAAGCTGCTGACCGGCATGGCGGCCGCCGCCGGGATCGCGCTCATCAGCAGCATCGGCAACATCGCCGGCTTTGTGGCTCCCTACATGGTGGCCCTCATCAAGGGTGAAGACGGCAGCATGAGCGGCAGCACCAACGCGGTCCTCGTCTGTGGTGCCTTCCTCGCGCTGGCGGCGGTGGTGATGGTCGCCGTCGGACGGTCCGTGGCGGCCGCCAAGAGGCGGACGGCGGTGCTGGTCAGTCCGTGAGGCCCAGGCGCTCCAGCAGGTGGGACTCGTCCGGGTCCGCGCCGCGGAAGCGACGGTAGGTGTCCATGGCCTCCAGCGAGCCGGCTGGCGCGAGCAGGCTGCGCCGGAACGTCTCGCCGGCCTCGCGGGACAGGCCGCCGTTCGCGCGGAACCACGCGACCGAGTCGGCGTCCATCACCTCGGACCACAGGTAGGAGTAGTAGCCCGCGGAGTAGCCACCGGAGAAGATGTGCGCGAAGTAGCTGGAGCGGTAGCGCGGTGGGATCAGCGGGAAGGCCACGCCCGCCCGCTCCAGCGCCGCGGCCTCGAACCCCTCGACGCCGGAGCCGTCCTCGGGCAGCTCGTGCAGCGGGCTCTGGTGCCAGGCCTGGTCGAGCAGCATGGCCTTGAGGAGCTCGAGCGTGTGGTAGCCGGTCTCCTGCCGGGAGGCGACGAGCGCGTCGACCCACTCGGCGGGGACCGGCTCTCCCGTCTCGTGGTGGCGGGCGTAGCGCGCCAGCAGTGACGGCTCCCAGGCCCAGATCTCGTTGACCTGGCTGGGGAACTCCACGAAGTCGCGCGGGACCGCGGTGCCCGACCTCGAGGGGTAGCGCACGTCCGACAGCAGGCCGTGCAGGTCGTGACCGAACTCGTGGAAGAGGGTGATCACGTTGGACCACGTCATCAGGCTCGGCGAGCCGGGCGCCGGCGGTGGCACGTTGCACGTGTTGGTCACGACCGGCAGGTCACCGGTCAGGTGCGCCTGCTTGACCAGCGAGGTCATCCAGGCGCCGCCCTTCTTGGTCGGGCGCGTGTAGGGGTCGATGACGACAGCGCCGAGGGCGGTGCCGTCCTCCTCGCGGACCTCGAAGACGCGGGCCTCGTCGGTGTAGCCGACCAGCTCCGGCCGCTCGTGGAAGGTGATCCCGTAGAGGGCGGTCGCCGCGGCGAACACGCCCTCGGTCAGCACCCGCTCGAACTCGAGGTAGGGCTTCAGCTGGTCGGTGTCGAAGCTGTTCTCGGCGGCCTCCCGGGCGGCGAGGAGCTGCCAGTCCCACGGCTCGAGTGTTGCTGAGGGGTCGGTCGCCTGCAGGCGCCGCTGGAGCACCTGCGCCTCCCGCTCGGCGATCCGCACGACTCCGGGTGCCAGCCGGCCGAGCAGTCCGTTGACCGCGTCCGTGGTCCGGGCGCAGGTGGTCTCGTGCGAGTATGCGGCGTGGTGGGGGTAGCCGAGCAGCCTCGCCCGCTCGTCGCGGAGCCGGGCGAGCCGCACGAGGGTGTCGCGGGTGTCGTGCTCACCGGTGAGGCCCCGGGCCACCGAGGCCTGGTAGATCCGCTGCCGCAGTGCCCGGTCCTCGAGCACGTCGAGGAGCGGCTGTCCGGACGTGTTGACGACGGGGACGAGCCAGCCGTCGAGCCCCGCGTCGCTCGCTGCGGCGGCCAGCGTGGCCTTCTCGTCCTCGGACAGTCCGGCGAGCTCGGCCTCGTCGCTCACGTGCACGGCGGCGGCGTTGCGGCCGGCGGTGACCGTCTGCTCGAACTCGACCGACAGGCTGGCCAGCTCGCTGTTGAGCTCCCGCAAGCGCTGCTGCTCGTCCTCCGCCAGGGTGATGCCGCCTCGCTCGTAGTCGATGAGTCGCTTCTCGAGGTTGTAGGCATCCTGCTCGTCCAGCTCGATCTCCCCGCGCCCGGCGCGGTCGGCGAGAGCCCGGAGCCGGTCGTACAGACCACGGTGCAACAGGATGCTGTCGGTGTGCGCTGCCATCCGCGGGGAGAGGTCGGCCATGATCGCCTCACGCTCGGGTGTCGTGTCCGCCGAGCGCGCGACCCAGAACGCGGCGACGGTCCGCTCGAGCGTCGCACCACTGCGCTCCCAGGCGTGCAGCACGTTCTCGACCGTGGGTGGCGACTGGTCCGCGGCGATCGCCTCGAGCTCGGCGAGCTGTTCCCGCATCCCGGTGTCCGCGGCCTCACGCACGTGGTCATCGGTGAGTGACGCGTAGTCGGGCAGACCGAACGGCAGTGTGGACGGCGACAGCAGCGGATTCCCCATGCGGTTCATTTGATCACTATCGCCACGCAGGACGGCACTCGGCCCGCTGTGGGCTGCGGCGCTCACCGGTCGATGTCACGATGGGGTATGCCCGACGTCGTGCTCACACCGGAGGAACTGACCGCCCGCACCACGGTGGCCACAGAGGCCGCGTTCAACGCCGCCACCGACCTCGGCCTCCTGGTCGAGGAGACGCGGGTGCTCCACGATGCCTTCTCGCTCGTGCTGCACCTGCACCCCTCGCCGGTGGTGGTGCGGATCCCGCTCGTGCTGCCTCCGGGGACCACCCCGGAGGCCCTCGTCCTGCGGCAACGTCGCGAGCTCGATGTCGCGGACTGGTTGGCACGAGAGGGTGTCCCGGCAGTCCGACCCTCGCCCCTGGTGCCCCTGGACCCGGTGCGCGAGGACGACTTCACGATGACGTTCTGGGAGCTGGTGGACGTCGCCGAGGACCACGAGCCGTATGCCGCTGCCGACCACGCCGTGTGCGCGGCGCTGCACGCGGCGCTCGCCGCCTACCCGGGTGTCCTGCCCTTCCTCTCCCCGTTCAACGAGGGGCTTCCGGCGATGATGGAGGCGCTCGAGGGGTCGCCGCACCTGACCGACGACGATCTTGACCGCGCCCATGCCGAGTGGCACGCGCTGCAGCCGGTGCTCTCCAGCGCGAAGGCGTTCCGCGAGCGGTTCCCCGAGGCCGACCTGCAGCCGATCCAGGGTGACGCGCCGTCCCACAACGTCATCAGGTCGACCAAGGGCCTGGTCTTCGGCGACTTCGAGGACGTCTGCCTGGGACCGGTCGAGTGGGACCTCGCGGGCCACGGCCCCGAGGCGGCCGCCGCCTATGACGAGGCCGCGGGCCCGCTGGGCATGCGCACCATCGACCCCGACGTGCAGCGTGTGATGGACGCCGCGCGCAGCCTGCAGGCGGTGGCCAGCTTCTCGCTGGTGCCGCAGCTGCCGGTCCTCGAGCAGGGACTGCAGCTCCCGCTCCGCGCCTGGCGCGAGTCCCCGCCGCTGGTCCTTTAACCGGCCCCGGCACCGGCAGCGCGCAGTGCCGGGGCACCGCCGCCTCAGAACAGCAGCAGGGCGAACGGGATCGTGACGATCAGAGTCAGCACCACGCGCTCGAACCAGATGACGACCATCCGACCCACCGAGATCGGGATCTCCGTGGCCACCACGCAGGGCACCAGCGCCGAGAAGAAGATGATCTGACTGACCGAGGTCACGGCGATGACGAACTTGGTGGCCATTGCCGACTCGGCGACCAGGAGCGCGGGCAGGAACATCTCGGAGATGCCGAGGGCCGAGGCCTTGGCCACCAGGAGGGGCTCTGGGACCTGCAGCGCCCAGGTGATCGGGTAGAAGAGGTAACCGAGGATGTCGAAGACCGGGGTGAACTCCGCCAGCACCAGTCCGAGCAGCCCGATCGAGAGGATCGAGGGCAGGATGGCCATCGCCATGACCAGCCCGTCCTTGAGGTTGTCCCAGATGTTCCGTGCCAGACCGGGAGCCCGGGCGACGGTGTGACCGGCCTCCGTCCACGCGTGCCTGATCCGGCCGCCGGTGACCTTCTGCTCCGGGTCCGGTGTCGCTCCCGGGTAGTACTCGTCCGGGACAGTGCGCAGCGGCGGCAGCCACACGGTGATCGCGGTGACCAGGAAGGTGATCACCAGGGTGGACCAGAAGTACAGGTTCCAGTGGCCCATCAGGCCCAGGGTGTTGGCCACCACCACCATGAAGGTCGCGGACACCGTGGAGAACCCGGTGGCGATGATCGCGGCCTCGCGGGCGGTGTAGCGCCCCTCCTTGTAGACCCGGTTGGTGATGAGCAGCGCCAGCGAGTAGCTCCCGACGAACGAGGCGACGGCGTCGATCGCCGAGCGCCCCGGCGTCTTGAAGACCGGTCGCATGATCGGCTGCACCAGCACCCCGACGAACTCCATGAGGCCGTACCCGACCAGCAGGGCCAGGAACACGGCACCGATCGGCACGAGCAGGCCCACCGGGATGACCAGGCTGTTGAGCAGGAACGGCCCCATGTTGTCGGCGAAGAGCCAGGCAGGCCCGACCTCGAGGACGAGCATGAACCCGACGACCATCCCCAGCACCTTGAGGACGGAGAAGACCTTGCTGACGACCGACGTGTTCCACGTGCCCGACACGAACGGGTAGACCGCACCCGCGACCAGCACCAGCAGCGCGAAGTAGGGCAGCACCCCGGGCACGTTGTCGCGCAGCCAGGTGACCATGTGGTCCAGCGGGATGGAGCTCTTGCCGTTCACCGTGATCGGCACGAAGAACATGAAGGCGCCGATGGCGCTGTAGACGAAGAACTTCCACATCGCGGGCCTCCCCGCGACACCGGTCTCCGAGGCCACTGTTCCCTGGTCCGTGCTCATGCCACGCCTCCTTGCGTATGCCGTGGGTCAGGTTCCTGATCATCCTCCCGATGGGGGTGGTGGTCCAGAGGCGCGCCCGCCGGCTGGGGGCCGGCGGGCGCGCAGGGTGCTCGGGACAGGTGGGCCCGGGTTACCGGTAGGCCTCCATGAAGCGTCCCGAGGCCACCGCGAAGGCAGCGCGCGAGACCGGCCTGTCGCCGTCGAAGAACGCGTGGAGCGTCGGCTGCAGGTCGAAGGGTCCCTGCGTGACGGTGAAACGCGCGTTGATCATCCCCTCGTCCAGCGCGAGCTGGACGTAACCGGGGTGCACCGCGCCGATCGTGCCGGGATCCTCGATGGGGATCCGCTGGCCGTCGTGGAAGACGCTGAGCTCACCGCTGAAGCTGCGTGCCTCCTCCTGCCGGCCCGTGCTCTGCACCAGTGAGTACGCCAGCGCCGCGCGGGTCACCGCGCCCCTGGGCCGGAACGCCCCGGACACCGGCTGCACCACGGCGTCCTGCGACTGACCGGCGTCGGGCAGCGCCCCGCCGGGAGTGCCGACCGCCTCGGCGAACGGCGCCAGCGGCGAGGTGGCCCTGACGTCGGAGAAGGACGACCCGCCCGCGAGGGGCAGCGCCTGGCGGATGCTCTGGCCCATGACCAGGAACTGCGCCAGGTCGGACCTGGTCAGGTCGGCGTCGGGGCGGAACCGACCGTCCTGGTCGCTGTCGACCAGCCGGTTGGCCACGGCGTACTCGATGGCCTGACGGCCGGGGTGCCCGGCGATGTCCGTCAGGCCCGTGTAGCCGCCGCCCAGCAGCAGGGAGATCTCGCCACTGACCTCTCCGGGCAGCCCGTAACCGTTGGTGACCTTGGCAGGGTCGAGCCCCGTGCCCGACACGGACCCGATGCCGCGCGCGGTCACGGTCCACGTGCCCGGCTTGCCGGGAGCCCCGGTCGTCACCGTGTCGCCCAGGGCGGGCAGGGCGATCGAGGAGCTGTACCGGGTGCCCTCGGGGTCGATCAGCACCAGTGCCAGGGTGTTCGCCCCGATGACGGCGCGCACGGCCACCCAGGCGACGTCCGGTGCGACCGTGAACGTCTTCTCCCCGGTCGGCCCGACCGGGGAGAAGGTGAACGAGAACGCCGACGTCTCGCCCGGGACCAGGATGGCGTCCGCGTTGAAGGTGCGCCGCTGGTTGACGGTCGAACCCCATCCGTCGCGGGTCCCGGAGGCCTCGGCCAGTGCCGCGTAGGCGTTCACGTAACCCGCTCCCGCCTCCCACGGGAGCCGGCCGGTCATGTTGGTCGCGGTGCGCTGCAGGAGGTCGGCGACCTCGTCCGGGGTGAGCCCGGGGGCGGCCTCCAGGATCAGCGCGACGATCCCGGCCACGTGCGGGGTGGCCATCGAGGTGCCGCTCATCTGGGTGTAGAAGGCCAGCTGACCCGGGCTGAGGGCGGCGGCGTCCTGCTCAGCGGCGGGGCGGGCAGGAGGCCGGCGGAGTCGCGCACCGAGATGACGTCGACGCCCGTGGCGACGACGTCGGGCTGGTTGCGGTAGACCCAGGACGTGCCGTCGGGCATCGTGAAGGTCCCGCTCTCGCCGCGCTTGCCGCGCGAGGAGAAGTCGGCGAGCCGGCCGTCCTTCTCGCCCGCACCGACGGAGATGACCCAGGGCGCCTGCGAGTAGGGGTTGTGCGTGTCCTCCCCGGGCCCGTCGTTGCCGGCGGCGAAGACACTGACGATCCCGCGCTTGTAGAGCTCGTAGGAGGCGACGTTGACCGGGTGCGTCGGGTCGAACGGGCCCGAGCTGCCCCAGGAGTTGCTGGTGACGCGGATGGGGTCGGCGAACCGGAACTGGTTGACCGCCGCGTAGTCCAGGCCTCCCACGGCGTCGAGGATGAACAGCACCGCACCGGAGCCGTAGCCGATCAGCTTCGCCCCCGGGGCGACGCCGCGGTAGTAGCCGTTGGAGCGCGCGCCGGTGCCGCCGACCGTGCCGGCGCAGTGGGTGCCGTGTCCGGAGCCGAGGTCGGTGTTCACGACGCCCTCGACGTAGGAGAGGGGCAGGATCCCCTGGCCGACGACCTCGTTGAGGACGTTCTGTGGGGCGAGGACGTTCTCGATGACGTGCGGGCCGAACTTCACGTCGTCGTGCGCGGCATCGATGCCGGAGTCGTTGACCAGCACGGTGACGCCCTTGCCGCTGAAGGGCAGGGTCCGGCCGAAGTCCTTGGGGTTGTCCACGGCGCGCCGCGCACCCGTGATCTCCCTCGAGTCGCTGTTGAAGTAGGTCAGCCGTGCGTTGTGGAAGACCGAGACGACGTCGTCGCGCGCGCACAGGCTCTCGACCTGAGCCGCAGTGGCGACCACACCGGCGATCGGCAGCGCATGCATCAGGACCCCGGTGTCGATCCCAAGGGCGCTCAGGGCCCGGCTCTGCGTCGCCGTCGGTGGCCCCGACTGGCGGAAGGTGACGATCGCCTGCTGGGGCACGCCCGGCTGCGCGGCGAACAGCTCGGCGAGCTGTGGGTCGAGCCGCGCGCTCGGGGGCGTGGTGGCCAGGGCCTGGCCGAGCGGCAGGGAACCGGCAAACATGCTGGCTGCGGCCACGGCCGACAGCTTGAGGACAGTACGACGCTCCATTGCGTGTGTGCTCCGTCTGTGAGGGGCTGCTGGTCGGGGGACCAGGCGATCACCACCGGCGATCTCGCGAGGGTGACCATGCCATACCGGACACGCCGCCGCACGTCTGGCTCGCGCACCTGGTGGAAGAATGAACTCTGGTGGGAGAGTGGCGAGCCGGGCAGGCCCTCAGGGCAGCTCTGCGAAGGCTCGCTCGGCTGCGGCGCGGAGCCGCGGGCCGAAGTCGCCCAACGGCTCGGGCTCGAACCGGGGCCGGCTGGCGCTGGGGCGCTTCCACGTGCCGATGACGACGCCGTTCTTGACCATGGTGGGGCGGAACATCCCGTTGTTGCCCGGGACGATGACCTCCGCGTGGGCCGGGGGGACGAGGAAGCTGCGGTCGGCGTAGCCCAGCACCAGCTCGTCGAAGCCCGGCAGCAGCATCAGCCGTCGTGCCTGCGCCCGGTGCTCCGCGAGCAGGTCGGGCAGATCCGGAGCCATGAGGTGCTCGGTGCCCTCGACCTGGATCGAGGCGAGGTGCGCCCGCGCGCCCTCGATGCCGACCCGGGTGTCGGCCAGGGTGAGCGAGCCCCACCGTGCCAGGTCGCGCTCGGTGCACGGTCCGTGGCTGGTGAAGAACCGGCGGGCCAGCTCGGCCAGCCCGTCCTCGCGGTCGAGCTCGTGGTGCTCGGGCACGTGCTCGTGCAGCAGCACGATCAGCTGCTCCGTGCCCTGCATCGGGCCGAGCACGAGCAGGGCCTCCTGGCACAGCTGGCCCAGGAGGTGGATGCCCGCCTGCGGGTGGGAGCCCAGGCCGGCCGCGGACCACGCACCGAGGAGCTCGCTCCGGGACACGGCGCGGCCACTGACCACCTCGAGGGCGATCTCCCGCGCGGTCGCGATGGTCGCGTCGTCGATGCCGAGCTGCCTGCGGCGTGCGCCGCCGGTGTGGACCCTCCGGGGCGACGTCACCGCCAGCATCCAGCCCAGGTCCGCGCCCGGCACCAGGTGGAGGGTGCCGCGCATCGGCCAGGACCGCACCAGCTCGCCGGCGTCCAGGGCCGCGACCACGCCGGCGCGGGTGCCACCCGCCACGCGCAGGGCGACGGATGTCAGGGCCCCGGGCAGGTCCTGCGCCTGGGCCGCGCCCAGGTGGCGCACCACCTCCAGCGGGCTGGCGCGTCGGGGCCCCGCCAGCCCCTGTGCCACGATCCGCAGCAGCGCGACCTCCCTGCCCGACCACATGCCGACGAGTATGCCGTCACGCACCGACACCCGTCCCTCACCCCGGTCCCCGGCCGGAGACCGGGGGTCAGACCCCGCGCCGGGCCGGTCGGCGCCCTGCCACGAGCAGGTGCGCGACGGCATACCCGGTCGTAGTTTGGAGGGGTCCGCCGCAGCGTGGCGGAGAACCCGAAGGAGGCTCCATGAGTGAGAACTCGATCAAGGACGAGGAGATGTACGAGTCGCTCCGGGAGGAGGGCAACTCCAAGGAGAAGGCTGCCCGCATCAGCAACGCGGCGGCCGCGGAGGGCCGTGACACCGTCGGCAGCCGCGGGGGCGAGGCGGAGAACTACGAGGACCGCACCGTCGAGGAGCTGAAGGACCGGGCCAAGGAGCTCGGCATCGAGGGCTACAGCGACATGAAGAAGGACGAGCTGATCGACGCGCTGAGGTCGCATTGACCGACCCGCCGGACGGCCGGCAGGAGCGGGACGAACGACCCTCAGCGGACGACCGGGACGACTCGGACGACGCCGGGCACGTCGAGAAGGGGCGGCACGAGACGGACCAGGAGCGCTACGACCGCAACTGGGTCGAGCTGCTCCAGGAGATCCGGGTGACCCAGATGGGCACCCAGATCATGACCGGCTTCCTGCTGGCCGCGGCCTTCCAGGACCGTATGCGTGACCTGACAGCGTTCCAGCTCACCGTCTACCTGGTCCTGGTCGTCCTGGGCGTCACCACCACCGCGCTCGGGCTGGCGCCGGTCAGCCTGCACCGCGCCCTGTTCCGGCGCCGGATGAAGCGCGAGACCGTGGAGCTCGGGCACCGGATCCTGCGCGTCGTGATCGCCGGTGTCGTCCTCATGCTCGCGGGCACGGCCGTGCTCATCTTCGACATGGTCCTCGGCACGGTGCCGGCGGTCAGCATCGGTGTCGCCGTGCTCCTCGGGGCCGCCGTCTTCTACGTCTTCACCCGGCGGCTGGCGCGGCACCAGGTCTGAGACGGAGGTGCCCAGGGGCGGGACACCCCTGGTGTCGGTGGTCAGGCGACGCCGTTGACTGGCGTACACTGGTCGCAGCACCCCGATCCGTCTTGCCGCGGGCTGCCTGCAGTGCGATCACGATTTCAGTGCCGCTGCGCCCTCACTCTCTGCAACGAGGCAGTGACTGGCGCGATGGGTGAGACACCACTTTTCAGACTCGGAGTCTCCCTGTGTCCCAGGACTTTGCACGCCTCGGCGTGCCCGCCCCGCTGTGCGACCACCTCGCGAGCAAGGGCATCACCACCCCCACCCCGATCCAGGCGGCGACGCTGCCCGACAGCCTCGCCGGCCGAGACGTGCTCGGCCGCGGCCGCACCGGCTCGGGCAAGAGCTACGCCTTCCTGCTGCCGATGGTCACCCGCCTGATGGGCTCCGGCCGGCGCCGCACCCCGAAGCGCCCCCGCGCGCTGATCCTGGCGCCGACCCGCGAGCTCGTGGGTCAGCTCGAGACCGCCCTGGCGCCGCTGGCCCAGATCGCCGGGCTGCGCACCATGACGATCTTCGGTGGTGTCGGCCAGAACCCGCAGGTCCGCGCGCTCGCGGCCGGTGTCGACGTCGTCGTCGCCTGCCCCGGACGTCTCGAGGACCTGATGGGCCAGGGCCACATCTCACTCGACAACATCGAGATCACCATCCTCGACGAGGCCGACCACATGGCCGACCTGGGCTTCCTGCCCGGAGTCAAGCGCATCATGGACAAGACGCCCCGCGACGGCCAGCGGATGCTGTTCTCCGCCACGCTGGACGCCGGGGTCAACGTCATCGTCAAGCGCTTCCTGTCCAACCCGGTCACCCACGAGGCCGACTCGGAGCAGTCGCCGGTCGACGCGATGAGCCACCACGTGCTGCACGTGACGAACGACGCGCACCTCAAGGTGCTGCTCGACCTCACCGCCGCGCCGGGCCGCACCGTCGTCTTCACCCGCACCAAGCACCGCGCCAAGAAGCTGGCGCGCCAGCTGAACTCCTCGGGTGTCCCCGCGGTCGAGCTGCACGGCAACCTCAGCCAGAACGCCCGGGTCCGCACGATGGACGCCTTCCACAGCGGCGCCGCCCAGACTCTCGTGGCGACCGACATCGCCGCCCGCGGCATCCACGTCGACGACGTGGCGCTCGTCATCCACGCCGACCCGCCGGTCGAGCACAAGGCCTACCTGCACCGCTCGGGCCGCACGGCGCGGGCCGGCAACTCCGGCACCGTTGTCACCCTGATGATGGACGACCAGGTCCGCGACGTGCGTGACCTGACCCGCAAGGCCGGCATCAAGCCGACGACCACCCGCGTCGACCCGAGCCACCCGCTGCTGCAGGAGCTGGCGCCGGGCGAGCGGGAGTATGCCGGGGCGTACGTCCCGCCGGTCCCTGCCGGCGGGCAGGACAACGGTGGCCAGCGCAACGGTGGCGGTCAGCGCTCCGGTGGCGGTCAGCGTGGAGGCGGCCGCCCCCAGGGCGGCGGTCGCGGGCGCTCCGGTGGCGCCGGCGCCGGCGGTCAGCGCTCCGGTGGTGGTCGGGGACAGGGCGGTCAGCGCTCCGCGTCCGGCACCGGCTCCGGTCGCTCCGGGGCGGGTCGCTCCGGCGGTCAGCGCTCCGGTTCGGCCGTGCGCTACTCGAGCAGCTCCGGCGGCAGCGCCGCGTCCTTCTCCGCCGGCTCCCGGGGTGGCCGCAGCCGCTGACCCACTCCCGCAACGGAACCCACCCGACCCGGAACCCCCGGGGACGGACACGAGGCCCCTGACCTGCCGACATACGGCATGGTCAGGGGCCTGCGTTGTTCACGCGGAGTCAACTGTGGGGGTAGCCAAATGTCACCGACTCCGACTAGGTTCGCCGGAGGCGCGCGACCGCGGAGGCGGTCCACCGCGTCGCCCGTGAGCGCCGGTCCACGGCGTCCATCTAGAAGGAGCGAGTTCATGACCCTTTCCCACCGCCGGTGGCGTCGCGGCCCTCTCGCCGCGCTCGCAGCCGCGTCGTTGGTGGCCAGTGGCGCAGCACTGTCCACCACGGTCGCGCAGGCCGACCCCCAGGACACACCGTCCGAGACCCCTGATGCTGTTGTGGCAGAGCGGATCGAAGGCGCCGACCGCTACGCCACCGCGGCGGCGGTCGCGGCCGAGTACCCCGACGGCGCCGATGTCGTGTACGTCGCCTCGGGCGAGAAGTACGCCGACGCGCTGAGCGCCCGGCACCCCGCCGGCGCGGAGGCCGGCCCGGCCCCGCTGGGTGACAACCTGTGGACCGAGGGTCAGGACGGCGGCAACGCCGCTCCGGTCCTGCTGACGCAGCGCGACCACCTGCCGAGCGCCACCCGCGCCGCGCTGGAGGACCTCGCGCCGAGCACGATCATCGTGGTCGGTGGCGACGAGGTCGTCAGCGAGGCCATCGCCGAGGAGCTGGGCGACTACGCCGAGGAGACCGAGCGGCTGGACGGTGCGGAGCGGTACGCCACCGCGGCCGCGATCGCCGAGCGCTGGCCGACCGGGACGCCGATCGTGTTCCTGGCGTCCGGTGAGAACTACCCCGACGCCCTGACCGGCGGTGCCGTCGCGACCCGCGCGAACGCCCCGATCCTGCTGGCCAAGGACGACCACCTGCCGAAGGCGACCCGCGCGGCGCTGGAGACCCTCCAGCCCTCGTCCGTGGTCATCCTCGGTCGGGAGGCCGCGATCGGCGCAGAGGTCGAGGCCGAGGTCGCCGAGCTCGTCGACGATACGCGTCGTGTCGGTGGCAAGGACCGCTACGAGACCGCCAAGCTGCTGGCCGACCGCTACGAGAAGGACGGCGAGCGCGCCTTCCTCGCCACCGGCGTCCAGTTCCCCGACGCGCTGACCGGCTCCAGCCTGGCCGGCTTCGAGGCGGCACCGCTGGTGCTGTCGCGCGCCGGCGCCCTGCCCTCGGACACCGCGGCCGCGCTGAAGGGCGCCTCGCCGCAGGGCGTCGCCATCTTCGGTGGCGAGGCCGCCGTTGCCCCCACCGTGGAGGCCCAGGTCAACGTGGGGCTGCCGGGCTGGGCCAACACCCTGAACGTGCAGATGCTCTCGTTCAACGACTACCACGGCCACCTCGAGGCCGAGGAGGGTCAGACCCTCACCGAGGAGCAGGACCCCGAGCAGCACATCGTCGGTGGGGTCGAGTTCCTCTCGACCAAGCTCAACGAGCTGCGCGTCGGGTCCCAGGACGACCAGTCGCTCACCGTCGCCGCCGGCGACCTGATCGGTGGCTCGACCTTCCTCTCCGGCATGTTCCACGACGAGCCCTCGGTCGAGAGCCTCAACGTGCTCGGCCTGGACATCTCCTCGGTCGGCAACCACGAGTTCGACGAGGGGACCGAGGAGCTGCTGCGCATGCAGAACGGCGGCTGCCACCCGGTCGACGGCTGCTACTTCCCCGACGAGCCCTACGCCGGCGCGGACTACCAGTACCTCGCCGCCAACGTGGTCAAGAAGGACGGCAGCGGCACGCTGCTGCCGGGCACCGAGATCCGTGAGCTCGACGGCGTCAAGGTCGGCTTCATCGGCATGACCCTCGAGTCGACCCCCTCACTGGTCAGCCCGGCCGGTGTCGAGTCCGTGGACTTCAAGGACGAGGTCGAGACCGCCAACGCCGAGGCTGCCAAGCTGCAGGACCAGGGCGTCGAGTCGATCGTCGTGCTCCTGCACGAGGGTGGCTACTCCACCACGACCTACGACGGCTGTGAGGGCATCTCCGGCGCCATCGTGGACATCCACAACGGCCTGGACGCCTCCATCGACGCGGTCGTGACCGGCCACACCCACCAGCCCTACGTCTGCACCCTGGACGACCCGGCTGGCAACCCGCGTCTGATGACCTCCGCCGCGCAGTACGGCGGCGTCGTCACCGCCTCCAACCTGCCGATCGACCGGACCACCGGTGACGTGATCCGTGAGGACCTCGTCGGTGCCAACCACCTCGTCCTGCGCGAGGTCGCCGACCCCGCCGAGACCGAGGTCCTGACCAAGTGGGGCGAGCTCGCCAACGAGATGGCTGCCCAGGTCGTGGGCACGGTCTCCGAGGACATCACCGGAGACTCCGGCGGTGACCGCGGCATCGAGACCCCGATGGCCGACCTGGTCGCCGACGCGATCCTGTTCGGCACCTCCGCCCCGGAGGACGGCGGTGCGCAGATCTCCTTCATGAACGTCGGTGGCGTGCGCGCCAGCTTCGAGATGGCTCCGAAGTATGACGAGGCCGTGGGTGAGATCACCTACGCCGAGGCCTACGACGTCGCACCGTTCGGCAACCTGCTGGTCACCGTCGACCTGACGGGCGCGCAGATCGACGCGGTGCTGGAGCAGCAGTACCAGCCGACCAACCCGGACCGCGGCAGCCGTCCGATGCTGGCGCTGGGCGTGTCCGAGGGCTTCAGCTACACCTGGGACGCCAGCAAGCCGGAGGGTGAGCGGGCCAGCAACATGACGCTTGACGGCGCTCCGCTGGAGCTGGACGCGACCTACCGCGTCTCGACGCTCAACTTTCTGCAGGAGGGTGGCGACAGCTTCACCGCCTTCACCGAGGGCACCAACCTCACGGGTGGCCCGGAGGACCTGGCCAACCTGGTCGAGTTCCTGGGCGCCCACCCGGGCCTGACCGCTCCGGAGGACCGCGTCGAGGGTCTGTGAGCACCACGTGAGCTGACCACGGTCAGCGCACGCTGAACGGCTGTTGGGGCCGCACCGTCTGGTGCGGCCCCAACGGTGTCCCGCGGACGTGCACCACCCGGCGGGGTGCGGTGCTCGTCAGCCCGCGAAGCGCACCAGGCTCGGCCCGCGCTGGGTCTGCAGGTCGCGCGCCACCGCCTCGGCGTCGCGCAGCGTGCGCAGCACGTTGCCACCGGCGAGCTTGACCAGGTCCTCGTCGGACCAGCCGCGCTCGGCGAGGGCAGCGAGGAGCCGGGGATAGCCCGACACGTCCTCCAGCCCGATCGGCAGGCTGGCCACGCCGTCGTAGTCACCGCCGAGACCGATGTGGTCCACCCCCGCGACCTCGCGCAGGTGCTCGACATGGGTGACCACCTGCTCGAGGGTCGCCCGGGGTCGGGGGTGCGTGGCGGCATACTGCTCCACCCAGGGCTCGAAGGCGACCAGGTCGGTCGCGGCGACCCCCTCCAGCGCCGCGGCGGCGGCCGCCTCGACCCGCCACTCCCAGACGTCGGGCGAGACGAACTGCGGCGCGAAGACCGCCATGCAGGTCCCGCCCCCGGCGGCCAGGGTCTCCAGCACGTCGTCCGGGACGTTGCGCGGGGACGGGCAGATGGCGCGGGCCGAGCTGTGCGAGAAGATCACCGGCGCCTCGGACACGGCGAGGGCGTCGCGCATCGTGTCGGCCGAGACGTGGGAGAGGTCGACGAGCATCCCCAGGCGGTTCATCTCGCGGACCACCTCCCGACCGAAGTCGGACAGCCCGCCGAGCACCGGCTCGTCCGTGGCCGAGTCGGCCCACGGCACGTTGTCGTTGTGCGTGAGGGTCAGATAGCGCACGCCGAGACGGTGCAGCATCCGCAGTGCGCCCAGGGAGCAGCCGATCGAGTGCCCGCCCTCCGCGCCCATCAGCGAGGCGATCCTCCCGGAGGCGAAGACCGCGTCCACCTCGTCGGCCGCCGTGGCCAGGCCGAGCCGGTCGCCGTAGCGGTCGACCATCGCGTGCACCGCATCGACCTGCTCCAGGGTCTGGACCACCGCCTGGTCTGCGGGCAGGTCGGAGGGGACGAACACCGACCAGAACTGCGCCCCGACCCCGCCGGCGTCGAGGCGCGGGAGGTCCGTGTGGTTGGGCGTCGGGCCGGCGATGTCCAGGGCGTCCCAGTCGTAGCCGACGAGCGCACGTGCCCGCCACGGCAGGTCGTTGTGGCCGTCGACGAGCGGGTGCTGGCGGAGCAGGTCACGAAGACGTTCCGGGGAGTTCACCCGATGAGTGTTCCACTGTCGGCACCCGGTCCTAGTGTGGGAGCCCTCGGAGCCGGTGGGGTCCACCTGCCGGCACACCTCCGCACCGGTCGTCGCTCGCAGTCCCGGCCGGCGCCACCACGAAGGAGTGCGCATGGCGATTCACAAGGACAGCTGGCCCGCCGGGACCCCCGTGTGGGTGGACCTGTCCGTCTCCGACCCGCAGGCCTCCCGGGAGTTCTACGCCGACGTCCTCGGTTGGGAGTTCACCGCGTCGGGTGAGGACTTCGGTGGCTACTTCATGGCGCTGGTCGAGGGTGAGCCGGCGGCCGGCCTGGCACCGCCCATGGAGGGCATGGACCAGGGGCCGCACGTCTGGACCACCTACCTGGGCAGCCACGACATCGAGGCCGCCACCGAGGCGGTCACCGGCGCCGGGGGCAGCGTCGTGCTGCCGCCGATGCAGCTGGAGACCCTGGGCTCGATGGGGCTGTACACCGACCCGACCGGCGCGGTGTTCGGGGTCTGGCAGTACGGCGACCACACCGGCTTCAACGTCTACGACTCCCCGGGGTCGGTCTCCTGGTGCGAGGCGATGGTCGGCGAGTTCGAGACGGGCAAGGAGTTCTATGCCCGCGCCTTCGACTTCAGCTACGAGGACATGTCCGGCGACGGCTTCAGCTACGCGATGTTCAGCGTGCCCGGCGGCGAGCGCCCCGCCGGTGGCATCGGTCTGGTCGACGGGGAGCAGCCGCCCTACTGGGCGGTGACCTTCAACGTCCCCGACACCGACGCCGCCATCGAGCGCGCCACGGCGCGCGGGTCGCGGGTGCTGATGGAGCCCTACGACTTCGAGTTCGGCCGGGTCGCCGTGATCAGTGGTCCTGACGGGGAGCCGTTCGGCGTGATCCAGCCTCCCGCGGAGGCGCCGGCAGGGTGAGCGTCGGTGCTCGGGTGGATGCTGGGCGTATGCAGCTCGCCCGGGTGATCGAGACATCGGCAGCGGTCGCTGGGACCAGGTCCCGGACGGCGAAGGTGGCGGCCCTCGCGCAGACGTTGCGCGAGGCGGATGGTGCCGAGGTCGGTGTCGTTGCCGACTACCTCGCCGGCCGTCTGCCACAGCGGACCGTGGGTGTCGGCTGGCGTGGGCTCCGGTCACTGCCGGAGCCTGCCGGTCAGTCGACGCTGACGGTGAGCGAGGTCGATGCTGCGCTGTCCGCGCTCTCGGCACTGGCCGGCGTCGGGTCGGGCGTCAGCCGTGGCGCGGCGGTCGCGGACCTGTTCGGTCGGGCGACCGCCGCCGAGCAGCAGTGGCTCGTCGGACTGATCACCGGTGAGCTGCGGCAGGGTGCCGGGGACGGTGTGCTGCTCAAGGCCGTCGCCGAGGCGGCACAGGTCCCCGAGTCGGACGTCCGTCGCGCCGTGATGCTCGCCGGCTTCGCCGGTCCCGTGGCGGCGGCTGCCCTCGGCGCGGGCGGTGGCGAGGCGGCGGTGCAGGCGCTCGCGGCGATCCGGCTGGAGGTCGGACGTCCCCTCCGGCCGATGCTGGCCGGCTCGGCTGCCGAGGTCGCCGAGGTGGTGGACGGTGAGCGACCCGTGGCGGTCGAGACCAAGGTGGACGGCATCCGGCTGCAGGCCCATCTGCTCGAGGGCACGGTGCGCCTGTTCACCCGCACCCTCGAGGAGGTCACCGACCGGATGCCCGAGGTCGTCGAGGCCATTGCCGCGCTCCCCGCCGAGCGGGCGGTGCTCGACGGTGAGGTGATCGCGCTCGCTGCCGACGGCAGGCCCGAGCCGTTCCAGGTGACGGGAGCGCGGACCGCGAGCACGGCCGACCCGGCCGCGCTGCGTGCAGGGGTGCCCCTGACGACGTTCCTGTTCGACCTGTTGCACGTGGACGGTCGCGACCTGGTGGACGAGCCGGCGCACCAGAGGTGGGCGGCCCTGGAGGCCCTCGCGCCGGCCCTGCTGGTGCCGCGGACGCTGACGGCCGACCCGGGGGTGGCCCAGGAGTTCTTCTCCGCGCAGGTCGCGGCCGGCCACGAGGGTGTGGTGGTCAAGAGCCCGGAGGTGCCCTACGCCGCGGGCCGGCGGGGCGCCGGCTGGGTCAAGGTGAAGCCGAGGCACACCCTCGACCTGGTGGTGCTGGCGGTCGAGTGGGGCAGCGGTCGGCGCCGGGGATGGCTGTCCAACATCCATCTGGGGGCGCGTGACCCGCAGACCGGTGACCTGGTGATGCTCGGCAAGACCTTCAAGGGCATGACCGACGAGATGCTGGCCTGGCAGACCCAGCGGTTCCTGGAGCTGGAGACGCACCGCGAGGGCCACGTGGTCCATGTGCGACCGGAGCAGGTCGTCGAGGTCGCCTACGACGGCGTGCAACGCTCACCCCGTTACCCCGGCGGCGTCGCGCTCCGCTTCGCCCGCGTGCTGCGCTACCGCGACGACAAACCGGTCTCCGAGATCGACGCCGTGCCGACCGCCTGAGGGTGTCGGCTGCTCAGACGTCGTCCGGCGTGACGGGCATGGCCCGCTTGTGGGCGGTGCGGGCGTGCCAACCCTCGATGACCTCCCGGTCGGTGTCGGAGACCTGTTGGCCCTCCAGGTAGTCGTCGATCGCGTCGTAGCTGACGCCCAGCGCTGCCTCGTCCGGGTTGAGCGGCTTGCCGTCCTCGAGGTCGGCCGTGGGGACCTTGGTCACCAGGTGCTCCGGTGCGCCGAGGTGCGCCGCGACCGCGCGCACCCGGCGCTTGGTGAGGCCGGCCAACGGGGTCAGGTCACAGGCGCCGTCGCCGTACTTCGTGTAGAAGCCGACGACGGCCTCGGCGGCCTGGTCGGTGCCCAGGACGAGCATCGACCGGGCCCCGGCAGCGAGGTACTGCGCCACCATCCGCTGCCGGGCCTTCACGTTGCCCTTGACGAAGTCGGCGTGCCCGATGCCGGTGAAGTCGATGCCCGCCTCGTCCACCTCGGCGAACATCGCGTCCGTCGAGTCCTTGATGTTGACCGTGACGGTCTCGTCGGCCGCGATGAAGGCGACCGCTGCCGCGGCGTCGGTCTCGTCGGCCTGCGTGCCGTAGGGCAGCCGCATGGCCAGGAAGGTGGCCTCACCCCCGGCCTCGCGCACCCGCTCACAGGCGAGCTGGGCGAGCCGACCACACGTCGTGGAGTCCACCCCACCGCTGATGCCGAGGACATAACCCTTGGTCCCGCTGTCCCGGAGGTAGTCGGCGAGGAACTGGATCCGGCGCTCCGCCTCCTGCGCCGCGTCGAACTCCGCCCGGACGCCGAGCTCGGCGATGATCTCCTGCTGCCTGCTGGTGCTCATGCCCCGAATCTACCTGCGGCCCCGCGCCTCCGCGGGTGTGACGGGTAGCCCGCCCTCCCGTGGAGCCCTCGCTGCGGGAACGAGGAGCTGGGCGGCACTGCGTGCAGTGCGGTCACACGAGCAGGGCGACTCCGGCAAGCCCCAGGTAGACGACGCCCGTCACGATCGCGGTGCGCCGCCGGGAGGCGGCTGAGGCGGTGAACCGGCCCGCCAGCCCGCCTGCCGCGAGCGCGTAGGCGCTGTCGTTGACCACTGCCAACCCGAGGTAGCAGGCGCCCAGCACGAGGACCTGCCCGGCGACCGGGCCGCGGTCGGGGTCGACGAACTGGGGCAGGACCGCGAGGAAGAACAGGGCCGTGCCCGGGTTGAGCAGGTCGATCAGGAGGCCGTCCCGGAAGAGCTGGAAGGTGGACGGGCGGCTGCTGACGGTGCCCGCAGCGGTCTGGCCCGCCGCTCCCCGCGCGGTCCGGAAGCGGTCGAGGGCCAGGCACAGCAGGTAGGCGGCACCCGCCCACTGCAGGAGACGAAACCCGGTGGGCCAGGCGGCGAGCAGGGTGGCCAGTCCGGCGACGGTCGCGACCAGGTGCAGCAGGGAGCCGGCCTCGAGGCCGGCCACGGACACCAGACCAGCCCTGCGGCCGAACTCGACCCCGCGGGCCGTGATGTAGACGACCGACGGTCCTGGGACCGCCACCAGGACGGCGGCAGCAAGGGTGAAGGTCACGAGGGTGGTGGTGCTCGGCATGGGCTCCCCCCGGAGACGGTGCGGCTGGTGTGCTGACGGCGCGGACGCTAGGACGGGGCACTGCCCGATCGCTGTTAAACCACTGTCAGGGGGGCGTTCGGGCCTGGCATGCTCGGTGACCTGGGACGATCGGACGACGGACCGAGGGGTGTCATGGACGAACTCGTCATCCGGCTGCTCGGTGGGGTGCTGGCCCAACGACAGACGGTGCCGCTGCCTCTGGGCGGACGCCGCGTCCGTGCCCTCCTGGCGGTGCTCGCCCTGTCTGCCGGGCGCACTCTCCCGGTCGACGTTCTCGCGGCACGGGTGTGGGACGAGGACGAGCGTCCGGCCCGCCCCCGGCCTGCCCTCCAGACGCTGGTCGCGCGGCTGCGCCAGGTCCTCGGCGCGGGGGCCGTGGTCACCGAACCGACGGGCTACCGGCTCCACGTGCCCCGCGAACAGGTGGACGTCCTGGCGCTGGTGGACGCCTTCGACCGGGCCGCCGCCGCGACCTCCCCGGCGCAGGAACGGCGGTTGCTGACCGAGGCCCTGGACCGGTGGGACGCCGCCCCCTTCGGGGAGGAGCTCTCCGAGTGGCTGAGTCGGCACGAGACACCGCGTCTGGTGGGGGCCCAGCTGCGGGCCCTCGAGCGCCGGGTCGACCTGGACCTGGAGGCAGGTCAGCACGACCGGTGTGCGGTCGAGCTGCGCTCGCTCATCCATGAGCATCCCCTGCGGGAGACGCTGTGGGTCCGGTTGCTGCGCGTGCTGTGGGCGGACGGTCACCCGGCGGACGCGCTGGAGGCCTACGAGCAGGTCCGCCTCAGGCTGGCGAACGAGCTCGGCGTGGACCCGTCGCCGGCGCTGCAGGAGCTCCATCAGCTCCTGCTGAAGGGGGACCTGCCGGGGCATGCGGCAGACCGCACGCCGGTCCGCACGGTCCCTCGGCAGCTCCCGTCGGACGTGCCGGGGTTCACCGGCCGCGCACCGGAGCTGGAGCAGCTGGACGCGCTGCTGCTCGGGGCTGATCCGGACTCCCGACTGGTGACGGTGCACGGTCCGGGTGGCAGCGGCAAGACCAGCCTGGCGCTGCACTGGGCAAACCGGTCCGCGGACCGCTTCCCGGACGGGCAGCTCTTCCTCAATCTCCGAGGCTTCGGCCGGGGGCCGACCGTACCCGTTCCGCTGGCTCTGGAGCTGCTGCTGCGGGGGGTGGGCGTGCACGGCAGTGACATCCCGGAGAGCGTGGAGGAGCGGGGAGCGCGACTGCGCAGCGAGCTGGCCGATCGCCGGATGCTGATTGTGCTGGACAACGCGGAGAGCGCCGAGCAGGTCCGCCCGATGCTCCCGGGCGGACCGAGCGCGGTGATCGTCACGAGCCGCAACCAGTTGCGGGGCCTCACGGCCATCGAGGGTGCCGTTCCCCTGACCGTCGGGTCGATGAGTCCACCGGAAGCGGTCGCGCTCGTGCGTCGGCGGCTCCGGGGCCCCAGCCCTCCGGACGAACGGATCGCGGAGGTCGCGGAGCTCTGCGGCAACCTGCCGATCGCGCTGGTGGTCGCGGGCGAGCGGGTGGCACGCGAGGGCGAGGGCGCGGTCAGTGCCCTGATCGAGCGACTCCGGGACGACCGGGCCAGGCTCGGCCTGCTGAGCCGCGGTCCGGACCCCCTCACCGACGTCCGCGGCGTCTTTGCCACGACCTACGACTCCCTGGAACCGGACGGGGCGGCGATGTTCCGCCTGCTGGCCCTGCACCCGCTGGCGCCGATCAGCACGGGCGCCGCGGCGGCCCTCTGGGGCGTCGGACCCGGCGAGGCGGAGCAGGCTCTGGATGGACTGGTGGAGCTCCACCTGCTGCGGCTCCTCCGGCCCGGCTGGTTCGACCTGCACGACCTGGCCCGCGACTACGCGGCCGAGGCCCTGCGGGTGGAGCACGACGGCACGGAGGAGGCCGCGGCCCGCCGCCGTCTGCACAGCTGGTACCGGCACTCCTCCGAAGCGGCGTGCCTGGCGCTGGGCCGGTACCCGGCGCTCATCGAGGTCGGGCCACTGGAGCGGGACATCACCCCCGAGACCTTCACGGGCGCACGACGCGCGCAGGCGTGGTTCGCCGGACACCGGCGCTCGCTGACGCAGACGATCCACCGTGCAGTCGAGGAGGGAGACCACGCGCTGGTGTGCCAGCTGGTGCCCCGGGTGAGCTATTACCTGTCCCTGCTCGAGGTGCGCCCCGAGGAGCTGGCGCTCGACACCATCGCACTCGACAGCGCGCAGCTCCTCGGCACGGACGAAGCGATTGCCGGGGCCGCGAACAACCTCGGCATCGCCTATGGCCGACAACGGCGCACGGCGGAGGCGAGGGAGTGCTTCGAGCTGAGCATCCGGCACGCCGAGTCAGCCGACCACTGGTTGAGTGCCTCCCGCGCCCGCAGCAACATCGCGCTGCTGTATGACCAGGCTGGCCGCCACGATGAGGCCGTCGAGGAGTTCACTCGTCTGCTCCGTGCGATGGCCGAGCGAGGGGCCGACCGCAGGGAGATGCTGGCGACCCTCAGCAACCTGGCCAACGCGCACCTGCACGGTGGACGCCCGCACGACGCGCTCGCGAGGGCCCAGGAGTGCCGACGCCTCGCCCGGCAGCTGGGGGTGACCGCATCGGAGGCACTGGCCATGGACGGTGTCGGCAGTGCCCTGCTCGCGCTGGACGACCCGGACGGAGCGTGCCGTGCGTTCGCGGAGGCGGTCGAGCTGTACCGCGCGGTCGGAAACGTGGCCGGTGAGACGCGGGCGCTCTACGAGCTCGGCGGGGCCGAGCGCGCCGCCGGTCGGGAGGACCATGGGCGCTGGGCACTCACCCGCTGCCTCCGACTCATCGAGGAGGTGGAGAGCGCTGGCGGGTCGGTCTCGGAACGTGGCGCGGTGGAGCAGCTCCTCGCGCAGCGCTAGTCGGTCCGGCACACGTAGGTGCGCCGTGCCGGGCTCAGAGCCAGCCGCGCTCCTGCGCGGTGCGCGCGGCCTCGACGCGGGTGGCGGTCCCCGTCTTCCCGATCGCCGAGGACAGGTAGTTGCGGACGGTGCCCTGGGACAGGTGGACCCGCGCGGCGATGGACGAGACGGTGCCGCCGGCGATCGCCTCCCGCAGGACCTGCCGCTCCCGGTCGGTCAACGGGTTCGGACCGCCCAGCAGCGACTCGGTGGCGAGGGCCGGGTCGACGACGCGCAGGCCGGCGTGGACCCGGCGGACGGCCTCGGCCAGCTCCCGGGCCGGGGTGTCCTTGACCACGAAGCCGCTCGCGCCGGCGTCCAGCGCGCGCCGCAGGTAGCCCGGCCGACCGAACGTCGTGACGATCAGCACCCGCACCCCGGGCACCTGCTCGCGAAGCTGGGCGGTCGCCTCGATGCCGTCGGCACCAGGCATCTCGATGTCGAGCAGGCACACGTCCGGCCCAGAGCTCCGGGCGACATCGACCACCTCGTCGCCGCGGCCGACCTCGGCCACGACCGTGAGGTCCGGCTCCAGGTTGAGAAGGGCCGCGAGGGCGCCGCGGACCAGTGCCTGGTCGTCGGCGAGGAGCACCCTGATCGGGTGTGCGGAGGTGGGGATACGGCTGTCGGTCACAGGGATACCTCCAGGACGGTGCCACCGGAGGGTCCCGGCGTGAGGGTGAGGGTCCCGTCGGCGGCAGCGACCCGTTCCCGGATCCCACGCAGCCCGTTGCCCTCCTTGCGGCCGGTGGTCCCGCGCCCGTTGTCGATGACGCGCAGGCGACCAGACTCCAGCTCGACCGTGCACAGGGTGGCGCCGCTGTGCCGGACGACGTTGGTGACCGCCTCACGGAGCGCCCAGGCCAGCAGCACGCGGTGGCGCGGGTCGACCGCCCCCAGGTTGTCGGGCAGCTCCGCCCTGATCCCCGCGCCGGACAGGGCTGCCTCCGCCGCGGCGACCTCGTCGGCGAGGCTGGCCACGCGCAGCCCGGCGACGGTGGCCCGGATCTCGGCGAGGGCGGCGCGGCTCAGGGACTGGATCTGGTCCAGCTCGTCCCGCGCCCGGTCCGGGTCGGACTCGATCAACCGCTGGGCGAGCTCTGCCTTGACCGTGACGACGGTCAGGCTGTGTCCGAGCACGTCGTGCACGTCGCGGGCGACCCGGTCCCGCTCCGCAGCAAGCGCCAGCTCGGCCGCCGCAGCACGGGCCAGGCCTCCGCGCTGCTCCAGCACCCGGACCAGACCGGTGGAGATCGCGACGAGGGCCACGATGAGCGTGAAGAACCAGTTCTCGCCGAACGAGCCGTCCAGGAGCGGTGCGGCGACGCACAGGAGGATCCCCAGGGTGGCGACGGCAAGGGCCCACGCGAGCGGCAGACAGAACATCGAGAGGGCGATGATGTAGGGCACGTGCGACAGGACGCCGACGCCCAGCAGCGGGACGAGGGCCAGGGCGAGCACGGTCATCACGGCCAGGTGGCCGATGCCGGTGCGCATCACCTGCTGCCACGTGTCGCTGTTGCCGACCCGCAGGAAGCCCCGGATGTAGACCGCCCCGAAGGCGACGATCCCGCCGATCCCGGCCACGCGCCATACCGGGTGCAGGTCAGAGGTCGCCAGGGCGACGACGGGGAACACGAGGAAGACCAGCCAGATCGCGCCCATGAGCCAGCCGAACCGGTCCCACGGGTCCACTGTCGAGGTGGCCGTGCCGGGGCTGGGGGTCATGGACCGAGCCTGCCCCATCGGCACTGGGGACGTCACGTCCGGGCGTCATCCGCGGCGAGTGACACCCGTCACGAGCTGGACCGCCTGTGCGCTGGCGGGCACCCGAGCCGAGCGCGAGCAGGCCCAACCGCACGGCGCGGTCTGGGTGACGTCTCCAGGGCCTCTGTAGTCACATCAGCACCACCTGTCACACAGAGAGGGGTGACAGGTAAAGATTTGGCGACCGGAGCCCCAGAGATTCGACGCCTGCGGTAGTCAAGCACCGTCTCCGGAGCATAGAGTCGCTGGCAGTTGTCTGAAGTCACCGTGAGAGGGAGCAGGATCAGTCATGACCGTAGGGGGCACTCCGGGGCGTGACGGGGCGCGGCACGCCGCGGGCCGGCACCGGGAGTTTCGGCGTGGGGCGATCGCGGTGCTGGAGGCGGCACTCGCGATCTCGATGACCCAGTTCCCGGTGTGGGCCGAGGGGGAGCCCGGGGGCTCCGAGGCACCGGCCGACCCAGGCGCACCTCCTGAGCAGGGGGCCCCGCCCGAGGAGGGCACCGCTCCGGAGGACCCGGGCACCCCGCCGGGGCAGGGCAGCACCCCGCCAGCGGACGGCGGCGGCCTGCGCTACGGCGGCCGCTCGCTGGGGCCGGCGCCCCTGGAGACGCTGCCGGCCGACCCGGCATACCCGGTCCCGGAGCCCCCGACCAACGAGTTCCTGCCCAAGGGTGTCGAGCTGCCCGAGGAGGTAGATGAAGCGGGCGTCTTCCAGTCCAACGTCATCTGCGACCCCGTGGCCAAGCCCGGAGTCATCGCCGTCGCCAACCTGCTCGGTGAGCACTACGACCGCCCCGCGCACTCGCTCTCCCGCTCCTGCATCGACCAGCGCTCGGAGCACTACGACGGCAGGGCGGTCGACTGGACGCTCAACGCCAACGACCCGCACGACCGTCGCATCGGTGATGCTGCCGTCACCTGGCTGACCGACAACGACGGTGAGGTGGCCCGGCGACTGGGCATCCAGTCGATCATCTGGAACCACCGTGCCTGGCACGCCAGCGACACGACCTGGCGCGCCTATGTCGGGCAGAGCGCGCACACCGACCACGTGCACATCTCCCTCAACTGGGACGGTGCCTTCATGCGCACCTCCTGGTGGACCGGCGTCGCGGTGACCGCCGAGAATGCCGACCAGGGCCCCTGCGCGGTGATCGGTGGCGCCTATGCCGCCCTGCCCCAGGCGCCGCGGACGGAGGCCTGCGCCCCGGCCGAGTTCTGGCCCGAGGACACCGGCTACGCCACCGTGCGACCGGGCGGCCAGGGTGAGGGCGTCGGCCTCGTCCAGCCACTGCTCGACGTGGAGCAGACGGGTGTCCTCGACGACGCGACCCGTGAGGCCCTGCTGGTCTGGCAGGGTGAGCAGGGCGTGCCACAGACCGGCGTGCTGGACCAGCTGACGTATGCCGCGGCGCTGGGTCAGGAGCTCCCCGAGCTCCCCGAGGGGGCACTGGCCGTCGACCGGTCCGAGGCCCTGACCACCGAGTTCACGCCGGTGAGGCGTCAGGTCCTCACCGAGGGTGACACCGGTGAGGCGGTCAAGGTGCTGCAGGACGCCCTCGGGGTGGACGGCGACGGCATCTTCGGCCCGCTGACCGCTGCGGCCCTGACCGAGTTCGCCGAGGAGCAGCCGCTGCTGCCGGATGACCTCACCGCGACGGACACCCTGGTGTGGCACCTGCTCGAGCAGGAGGCCTACCCCCACCTGGCCCTGCGCACGACCGAGCTGGAGATCGAGGACACCGGCCACGCGGTCGAGGTGCTGCAGGAGCTGCTGGGCGTCGAGGGCGACGGGATCTTCGGACCGATCACCCAGCAGGCCGTGCTGGACGCGCAGGCTGCTGCTGAGCTGGAGCAGACCGGGGTCGTCGACGCGGCGACCTGGAAGGCGATCGATGAGGCCGCCACCGCCCGCGCGGAGGCCGAGGCCGAGGCGGCCAGGGCTGCAGAGGCGAAGGCCAAGGCGGACGCGGAGGCTGAGGCCGCGAGGGTGAAGGCGGCGCTGTCGCCTGGTGCGGGTGCCCCCGACGGGGCGGTCGACGACAGGCTCTCCGCGAGCCCCGTGCGCTGAGGCCGGTGGCACCCCGCGCGCTGGTCCGGGAACCGAGCCCGCGGCTGGCCGAGGGGCTGGTCACCCACGTCGAGCGCAGTGACACCGTCGATCCCGTTCGTGCGGTCCGGCAGTGGGAGGCCTACCGCGCCGCGCTGGCGGAGGCGGGCTTTGCCGTCACGGAGGTCAGCCCGGCCCCCGAGCACCCCGACAGCGTCTTCGTCGAGGACGCCCTGCTGGTCGTCCAGGACCTCGCGGTGGTCACCGCGCCGGGGGCGAGGGAGCGCCGCGACGAGGTCAACGGCACCCGGGTCGCAGCGCGCATGCTCGGTCTGGAGACCGTCGAGCTGGTGCACGGCCACCGCGGGGAGCACGACGAGCCGGTCAGGCTGGACGGCGGTGACGTCCTCAAGATCGGCACCACCTGCTACGTCGGGGTCGGTGGCCGGACCACCCGGGCCGGTGCCGACGCGCTGGGCCGGCTGCTCGCCGACCTCGGCTGGGTCGTGGTGCCGGTGCCGGTCCGGCAGACCCTGCACCTGAAGAGCCAGGTCACCGCCCTGCCGGACGGCACCGTCGTGGGCTACCCACCGCGGGTGGACGAGGTGGCCCGGTGGTCGCCGTTCCTCCCGGTGCCCGAGCCCGAGGGCGCGCACGTAGTGGTGCTGGACGAGCAGACCGTGCTGATGTCCGACGCGGCACCCCGCTCGGCCGAGCTGTTCGCGGAGCGTGGCCTGTCCGTGGTCGCCCTCGACGTGAGTGAGTTCGTGAAGCTGGAGGGCTGTGTGACCTGCCTGTCCGTGCGGCTCCACCCCTACGACTGACCGGGCGAGGTTCGGAAGAGGGGTCTACGGCGCCGTGCTACGGACGGACTTATCGCTTCTGAGCGTGGGAACGTCCGAGGGATCTTCTCGGAACGGCGTCCTTCCGCACGTGACGGATCGCCTGATATTCACCAACACGTGACCGGGTGCAGCCCTGGCATAGCCCTCAGTGAGGAGGGCGAGGGCCACTTCGGTTTGGCCGCGGGGATGACGGTGATGGTCGGGTCGTGGTCCAAGAGAGTCTCTGCCTAGGTCCGCGGCCTTGCGGCCGCAACTCTCGGTGTGGGAGGGCTCGATGAGTCGGCGGCTCTTGTGAGCCGTGTTCCCTTGACGTCAGCTGAGAGGCATGTTAAGAATACACTCACTGTATCCAGTCAACGAATACAGTGGGTCGACACACATCGAGCAAGTGGACAAGGTGGTCCAGATGACGCAGCGAACCGGTAGCGGTGGCTCAGCCCGGCAGGCGGCCGTGACGACTCTGCGTGAGTGGATCTTGGAGGGCAGGCTCCTTCCGGGTGCCCGTCTGGTCCAGGAACAGTTGGCCGCAGGCCTTGGACTGTCTCGGATTCCCGTGCGCGAGGCCCTGAGGACGCTCGAGGCCGAGGGGCTCGTGGTGCACCAGGAGTCGGGGGGATTCTTCGTCGCTCGCATCGACGTCCAGACGCTGGAAAACATCCAGCGGGTCCGGGAGCTGCTCGAGGCCGAAGCCGTGCGGCAGGCGGGAGCGGCAGGACGCCTTGGCCCCGAACTTGCCGAGGCGACGCGCCTGATCCAAGAGCAACTTACGGCAGATCCTTTGACCGACATCAGCAGGGTCGCCGGCCTAACTCGCAGCCTGCACTTCACACTCCTGGGCGCCTGCGAGAACCCGATCATCCTACGAATCCTCGGAAACCTGTGGGACTCGACCGACGCCTGGCGGACGATCTACTACGGATTCATCTTTGCGGTTGACGCAAAACATAGGGAGATCGTCTTCGCCGATCATGAAAAGCTCATCGAGCTGATCCGCGCCGCCGAGACCGAAAAGATCATCCGACTCCTTGACAACATGCGTTCGCGCGGGATCTCTGCGGTCGAGAAGGCGGTCGCCGCCCATCAGGCACGACCTCAGTGGCAAGCACAACAAGTAGTCCGCGCGCTGCAGGATCAGAATGACTAACCCTCCACGGAAGGCGGAACCCATGCGCTGTACGACAAAGAAGGATCGGCGTCTAACGTACCCTCTTGCGGCCACAACAGCCTTTTGCATGATGTTGACCGCATGTTCGTCGACGAACGATGAGGCAGGAGCAGACACGCCAATCACAATCCGCGTTGCCCACGGCTACTTTAATGACTCTGTGGAGCACGAGGTGCTCGAGGAAACAGCGGACAGCATCCGGGAGCGGACTGATGGACAGCTTGACTTGTCGGTCTTCTCGGATAACCAGTTGGGGACAAACGCTGACGTCGTTGAACAAGCGGTTTCCGGCGGAGATCTCATTGTGTTCGTGGATGCCTCTGGGGCGGCTGAGCAGGGAGTGCCAGAGATGGGCATCTTGAGCGGCCCTTGGCTCTTCGATGACGTCGAGCAGGCAAACGAGTTCAGTAAGTCCGAGCTCTTTGGCGAGTGGACTGAAACTCTTGCCTCCGAGGCTAACTTGCGCATTCTGGCGCTCAACTGGTTCGATGCTCCGAGAGATATCATCGGGAATGCGCCATACACGACACCCGAGTCTCTCAATGGGACCAAGCTGCGGTTACCCCCACTGGACGCCTGGGTTCAAACGTTTTCCCCACTCGGGGTCACTCCGACCAACTTGACATACGGCGAGACATATGGCGCTCTCCAGCAGGGAGTGGTCGACGGGGCGGAGTCTTCTCCCAACGCCATCTACGCCGCCAAGTGGCACGAAGTAGCCAAGCATCTCACTCGGACCGGACATATCCGTCCGTGGCTCGGTTACGCCATGGGGAACGACGCGTTCATGAACCTCAGCAAGGAGCACCAGCAGATCCTGGTGGAAGAGTTTCAAGCCGCTGGTGAGGAAGCCGCTCAGCGCCACGCGGACCTGACTGAAGAGAACATTCAGGCCATGAAGGACGGCGGCGTCCAGGTGCACGAGATCGACGTAGCCGCGTTTCGGGAGATCGCAGAGGAGTTCTACGCCAACTCTCCAAACTGGGAGCCGGGCCTGGTCGACGAGGTCCGGGCAGCAGCCGGAGACTCATGAGCGGGCAGTGCCGAGGTGTCCAGTGGGCGCTCGGTCCCTCACTCACGAGAAGATCCGAAGGAGGAAGCCATGACCCGACTCGTTCGCACCGTTGAGGACGACATTCCAGCAGTTCTGCTTGCCTTCATGGTTTGCCTGCTGTCAGCAGATGTCGTCGGTCGATACGCCTTCGACCACCCGATCCGTTGGGCGGCAGAAATTGCTCAGATCTGCTTCATCTGGCTGGTCTACCTAGCCTCCATCGGTGTGATGCGCCGGCGGCGGCATGTCACTATCGATATCCTGCATCAGCACGTCAGCGGGCGATACCGGGCGATCCTCGACGCAGTCACAGCTCTCGTGGTTGGCACGGTGCTCACGATGCTGACGTGGCAGGCGTCCCTCTTCGTCGCCACAACGCACTTTACCGATCTCCCCGCGACGGGTCTCTCACGGCGCTACGTGGGAGCTGCGGTGCTTGTGGCTGCGGCAGGCATGTTGTTCCACGCGACCCTCCAACTCGTGCAGGCGCTCAGGGGAGTGGCCGGCCGCTCCTACTCGGGGGACAGGGAGACGTTTGGCGAGCACGATGAACTCGAGCTGGGTATCGGGGCCGCCGAGCGAGGGACGGTTTCATCGTGATCTTCCTGATGGTCCTTGTGTTGCTTGCGCTCATTGCGGTCGGAGTACCCATCGCCTTCGCGATGCTAGCGACGTCACTGACCTACTTCTTCATCACACCTAGCCTCGAGACGATCGTCGCTCAACGAATGATCACGGCACTGGACTCATTTCCCCTCATGGCTGTGCCCTTCTTCGTCCTCGTCGGAACGATCATGGCGCGCGGCGGCATCGCCGAGCGGCTCATCGGCTTTGCTGACACCCTGGTCGGTCACTTCAGGGGTGGTTTGGCCCAGGTCAACGTCCTGAACAGCGTCATGGTCGGCGGGATGTCGGGGTCTGCCAGCGCCGACGCGGCGATCGACAGCAAGGTCCTTGTTCCGGTCATGCGCAGGAAGGGCTACACCAACGGGTTCGCCAGTGCCCTGACGGCCACGTCGAGCATCTTCTCGCCGCTCCTTCCGCCGAGCATCAGCCTCATCATCTACGGCGTTATGGCCAACGTCTCCATCGGTGACCTCTTCGTCGCCGGCATCGGTGTGGCCGCTGTGCTCGCCATCCTCATGATGACGACGGTCTACCTGATGGCACGGCGCCACGGGTTCGCGCCGTCCCGGCCACACCGCGCATCATTGCGCGAGATCGGACAAGGTGCCCGAGTTGCTGCGCTGGCACTTCTCATGCCGGTTCTGCTGCTCGTCGGCCTGCGGATGGGCATCTTCACCCCGACGGAGCTCGGCGCGGTCGCTGTCATCTACGTCCTCATCGTTGCGCTCTTCGGCTACCGAGAGATCACATGGCGGGACCTGCCCTCCATCCTGCGTGAGGCGGCCCTGACAACCGCCATGATCATGCTCATCGTCGCTGCGGCAGGCGCTTTCGGCCTCATGGTCTCCTACGAAAGGATCCCTGAGACACTGCAGGGCATACTCTCTGCCGCATCGGTTTCCCCCATCGTGTTCATGTTCGCCGTTTGCGCCCTCCTGCTGTTCCTTGGAACATTCATGGAGGGACTGTCCCTGATGATCATTCTGATTCCGGTCCTGGCTCCGATCGGCGCTGGCCTGGGTATCGATCCGGTGCACTTCGGCCTCGTTCTCGTGCTGACGTTCAGCATCGGCGGTGTCACGCCACCGGTCGGGACCGTGACCTTCACCGTCGCGGCGATTACCGGAGTCCGAATAGGGGAGTTCACTCGCGCCTTCCTGCCATTCTTCGCAGGACTTGTCCTGTGTTTGTTGTTGATCATTCTCTTTCCGCCGCTGACCACCGCTCTTCCTTCGTGGTTTGGTGCGAACTAACCCGTCGGACCGACGACAGGAGGACTCCCATGTCATCTAACGATCCCCTGCTTCAGCCGTTCCAACTGAAGCACCTCACCTTGCGCAACCGGATTGTGAGCACGTCTCACGAGCCGGCGTACGGTGAGGACGGGATGCCGAAGGATCGTTATCGGCTCTACCACCTGGAGAAGGCTCGTGGCGGGTGCGCGCTCACCATGATCGGCACGTCGATGGTCTCACCAGACAGCCCGTCGTCCTTTGGTAGCAACCTCGTCCTTCACCGAAACGAGGTCGTCGACTGGCTCGGCAAGCTCGCCGAGGACGTGCACTCCGAGGGGGCGGCAGTCATGATCCAGGTGACCCACCTGGGTCGCCGCACGAGTCACTACACAGGCGAGTGGCTACCTGCGCTGGCCCCGTCCGCCATCGCCGAGCCATTCCACCGCGCCGTGCCGAAGGTGGCGGAGGACTGGGATCTTGAGCGAGTCATCGCCGACTACGCATCGGCAGCCTCGCGCTGCCAGGAAGCGGGCTTGGACGGTATCGAGATCGAGTCCTACGGCCACCTGTTCGACGGCTTCCTCTCCCCGCTCACCAATCACCGTGACGACCAATGGGGCGGCGACCCCCAGGCTCGGCTCGAGTTCCCGCGCGCCGTTGTTCGGGCGATCCGTTCGGCGGTCGGAGAAGAGTTCATCGTGGGCCTGCGGATGGCGGTTGACGAGGGGCATCCGGATGGCCTGCAGCCGGATGACGGGCTCGCTGCAGCGAGGACGCTGATCGGTGAAGGAATCGACTTCCTGAGCGTCATCAAGGGAACGATCGCAGACGATGAGGGGCTGGCGGCAGTGATCCCGCCCATGGGCACACCGTCGGCACCGTTCCTAGACTTTGCCGGCCTGGTCAAGCGGTCACTCGACGTGCCGGTCATGCATGCCGCACGTATCGCGGACGTTGAGACCGCCCGCCATGCAGTCCAGGAAGGACTGGTCGACCTCGTCGGGATGACCAGGGCGCAGATGGCAGACCCGCACCTCGTCCGCAAGATCTCCGATGGACGAGCCGACCGGATACGTCCCTGTGTGGGAGCCACCTACTGTCTCGACGCACTGCACCGCACTGGCGACAGCAAGTGCATCCACAACGTCGCCACGGGTCGGGAGGCGACCATTCCCCACGTCGTACCGCGCAGCGATACACCTGGGCGTCGTTGCGTGGTCGTGGGAGCTGGACCGGGCGGCCTCGAGGCCGCCCGGATCCTGGGCGAACGAGGACACGATGTCATCGTCCTCGAAGCCAACACGGAGCCCGGTGGGCAACTGACCATCGCAGCGCGGTCCACCCGTCGTAGAGACCTCATCGGGATTGTTGACTGGCGGGTCGCAGAACTAGCACACCTGGGAGTTGAGCTCCGGTGCGGAGTCCTGGCAGAGAAGACGGACATCCTTGCCCTCGACCCGGAGATCGTCGTCGTGGCGACTGGCGGGTTGCCGAACGCGACGTCCCTCCGGCAGGGACAGGACCTGGTCGACGACACGTGGGACGTCATGTCCGGTGGCAGCCGAATCACAGGCCAGGTCCTGCTCTTCGACGCTATCGGCGGTCACGCCGGCCTAGATGCTGCGGAGAAGCTCCTCGACCAGGGGGCGAGACTCGAGTACGTGACCGGCGGGCGCACCATCGCACCCGAAGTCGGTCCCCTCACCTCACCTGGGTACCTGCGGAACTTCGCAGAGAAGGACGTCCGGGTAACCCTCGGGCACCGCCTGACAGAAGTGAGTCGGGCAGCCGATGGTCTGCTGATGGCAACGTTGGAAAACGAGTACAACGGGCCGGGACTGCAGCGCCTAGTCGATCACGTGGTCGTCGAGCAAGGAACATCGCCGAATGACGACCTCTACGAGGCGCTGAAGCCGCACTCGTTGAACAACGGAGTCCTGGACCAGGCGGCCTTCGTCGAGCTGCGTCCCCAGACGCTGGAACGCAACCCCGCGGGAGGCTTCCAGCTCTTCCGGATCGGTGACGCTGTGGCAAGTAGAAACGTGCATGCAGCCATGTATGACGCAGTCCGCCTCTGTATGCCGATCTGAACAAGCGGCGGATAACCGCCGTGCACACCCTGAAGACGAGGAGAGACAAAAGTGGAGTACGTGAAGCTGGGTAGAACAGGTCTGGACGTGTCCCGAGTCGTGCTGGGATGCATGACTTATGGCGACCCGAAGGCTGCTACGCATGACTGGGCTCTGGACCTGGATGCAAGCCGCCCCTTCTTCAAGCAGGCAATCGAAGCCGGCATCAATTTCTTCGACACGGCGAACGTGTATTCCGGAGGCGCCAGCGAAGAGGTCGTCGGCACACTACTAAACGAGTTCGCGCGACGCGAGGAAGTTGTCATCGCCACCAAGGTGCACGCCCCGATGCGTCCTGGACCAAATGGTGGTGGCCTGTCCCGCAAGGCCATCATGACAGAGATCGACAACAGCCTCCGCCGACTGGGCACCGACTACATCGACCTCTATCAGATCCACCGGTGGGACCCAACCACCCCGATCGAGGAAACGCTCGAGGCGCTGCACGACGTCGTCAAAGCTGGGAAGGCGAGGTATATCGGGGCGTCATCGATGTTCGCCTGGCAGTTCGCCAAAGCGCTCTACCTGGCCGATAGGCACGGCTGGACCCGCTTTTCGAGCATGCAGCCGCACTACAACCTCCTCTACCGCGAGGAGGAGCGGGAGATGATCCCTCTGTGCCAGGACCAGGGGATCGCTGTCATCCCGTGGAGCCCGTTGGCACGCGGGCGTGTCGCCAAGCCGTTCCACGCGGACAGCAACCGGAGTCGGCTGGACCCCTTCAGTCACTCGTTGTACGTCGCCGAGGACGAGCAGATCATCGACGAGGTTGAGGCCATCGCCGCCGCGCGGGGGATCCCTATGGCCCAAGTTGCCCTGGCATGGGTGGCGACCCGCCCGGGCATCACGGCACCTATCGTCGGCGCGACCAAGCCCCAGCACATCCACGATGCTGTGGCAGCCCTGAACGTCCAGCTCGCGGAGGACGAGGTTCAGCGCTTAGAGAAGCACTACACGCCGCGCTCGCTGTCTGGATTCAGTCGATGAGCTCCCCGGGAGGCCCCATCGCAGCAGGAGATGACTGAGGCAGTGCCCAATCTGCTCCTCGGCATCGACCTCGGCACCGGCAGCAGCAAGGGCGTGCTCACCACGCCCACCGGCGAGGTGATGGCTCAAGCGACGCGACACCACGACATGTCGCTGCCGCGCCCAGGCTGGGCCGAGTTCGACGCAGAGGGTGTGTGGTGGGCCGACGTCGTGGCCCTCTGTCAGGAACTCCTGGCGCAGACGAGCGGTGCAGAGGTCGCCGCCGTCTGCGTCAGCGGCGTCGGGCCATGCCTGCTGCTCTGTGAGGGTGACAAGCCGGTTCGGCCGGCGATCCTTTACGGGATCGACCTCCGCGCTACCGCCGAGATTGAGGAGCTGACGGAACGGTTCGGACACGACGCCATCCTCAGACGCTGCGGAAAGTTGCTGTCAACCCAGGCAGTAGGGCCCAAGATGCTGTGGGCCAGCCGACATGAGCCCGAAAACTTCAGGCGTGCCAACCGTTGGTACGGCTCAAGTTCGTTCGCGGTCTCGCGCCTCACCGGCGAGTACGTCATGGACCACCACACGGCGAGCCAGTGCGACCCGCTATACGACATCCGTCGCTCGTCCTGGGCGACGGATTGGGCGACCGACGTTGCCGAGCATCTCCAGATGCCTCGTCTGGCGTGGCCAGGTGAGACGGCAGGCACTGTGACGGAGGAGGCCGCTGCACAGACAGGTTTGCGCAGAGGAACACCGGTAATGACGGGAACCATCGATGCCTGGGCGGAGGCGTGGAGCGCCGGTGTGCGGAACCCGGGCGACCTGATGGTGATGTACGGCTCGACGATGTTCATGATTCACGTTCCCGACGTGCCTCGCGTCCACCCGCTGCTCTGGCAGACGAACGGCGTGGAACCGGGACAGCAGACCATGGCTGCGGGGATGGGGACATCAGGCAGTCTCACCGCCTGGGTGCGGCGTCTCACGGGCGATGTCCCATTTGACCAGCTTGCCTACGAAGCCGGTCAGGTGCCTCCGGGGGCCGAGGGTCTGCTTGTGCTGCCGTACTTCGCGGGTGAGCGAACTCCCGTCTTTGACGCAAAGGCACGCGGCGTCATCGCAGGTCTGACCCTGCGTCATGGTCGAGGGCACCTTTACCGGGCAGCCTACGAAGGTGTGGGCTACGGCGTTCGACAGATCCTCGAGGTCATGCAGGACGGTGGTGACTATGTGCGACGTGCCGTGGCGGTCGGCGGTGGTACGACGGCACGACTGTGGACGCAGATCGTCAGCGATGTCTGCGGACTCGAGCAGGAGGTGCCTGCGCAGACTATCGGTGCGAGCTACGGCGATGCCCTGCTGGCGGCGACGGGGGTCGGCCTCGTGCCGCCTGGCACCAACTGGGCCACAGTTGCTGAGCGGGTCATCCCCGACGGGTCTACCCACGAACGGTACGAGGAAATGTTCAACCTCTACGCGCAGCTCTACCCGTCGACCAAGCACATCGTGAACGAGCTAACTCCCTGAGGGAGTCGCACGACAACCCACGCCGAAGGGCTGGAGTCGCGAGGGCTGAATCTCACCGGAAGGCGGCGTGGCCCGTCAGTGCCTGACCGATCACCAGCTGGTGGACCTCGGAGGTGCCCTCGTAGGTGAGGACGGACTCCAGGTTGTTGGCGTGGCGCAGGATGGGGAACTCCAGGGTGATCCCGGCCGCGCCGAGCACCGTGCGGCACTCGCGGGCGATCGCGATCGCCTCGCGGACGTTGTTGAGCTTGCCCAGGCTGACCTGCTGGGGAGAGAGCAGTCCCTCGTCCTTGAGCCTCCCCAGGTGCAGTGCCAGCAACATGCCCTTGCCCAGCTCCAGGGCCATGTCGGCGAACTTGGCCTGGGTCAGCTGGTAGGAGGACAGGGCACGCGCGAAGATCTCCCGGCCCTGTGCGTAGTCGATCGCCGTCTCCAGGCAGTCCCGGGCCGCGCCGAGCGCGCCGAACACGATCCCGAAGCGGGCCTCGTTCAGGCAGGAGAGCGGCCCGGACAAACCCTTGGCCCCGGGCAGGACCGCCGAGTCGGGGAGGCGGACGTTGTCGAGCACCAGCTCACTGGTCACGGAGGCGCGCAGCGACAGCTTGCGGGTGATCTCGGGTGCGGAGAAGCCCGGGGTGTCCGTGGGCACGACGAAGCCTCGGACGCCGTCGTCGGTCTGTGCCCACACGACGGCCACGTCGGCCACCGAGCCGTTGGTGATCCACATCTTGGTGCCCTGCAGCACCCAGTCGGACCCGTCGCGGGTCGCCCGGGTGCGCATGTCCGCCGGGTTCGACCCGAAGTCGGGCTCGGTGAGGCCGAAGCAGCCGATCGCCTCACCGGCTGCCATGCGAGGCAGCCACTCCTGCTTCTGCTCCTCCGAGCCGTGCTTCCAGATCGCGAACATGGCGAGGGACCCCTGGACGCTGACCAGGGAGCGCAGTCCGGAGTCACCGGCCTCGAGCTCCAGACAGGCCAGGCCGTATGCCGTGGCGCTGGTGCCCGCGCAGCCATACCCCTCGAGGTGCATGCCGAGCAGGCCGAGTCGGCCCAGCTCCGGGGCGATCTCACGCGCGGGCATCGTGCCGGTCTCGAACCAGGCGCCGATCTCGGGCCTGATGCGGTCGTCGACGAAGCGGCGCACCGTGGCCTGCATGGCCCGGTCCTCCTCGGAGACGAGGTGATCCGTGGCAAAGAGCTCCAGGGGTCGGGTGGGGGTCTGCGTCCGGGGCATCCGGGTCTCCGTCCGAAGTGGTGGTCTGCGGGTGTCGTGCGTTGGTGCGGCTAAACCTAACAGCGTTCGGTAAGGTTGTCAGCCCCCGGTCGGTGGTGCCACCCGCCCGCCCCGGAGAAGGAGGAGCTGACCATGGCCCGCCCGCCCAGTGCGCTGCTGAGTCGCGACAGGATCCGGGACGCCGCCCTCACCCTGATCGACGAGGAGGGCCTGCCGGCGCTGTCCATGCGGCGGCTGGCCGAGGTGCTCGGGGTGCGCGCTGCGTCGCTGTACGGCCACTACGACACCAAGAGCGCGGTCCTCGACGCCGTGACCAACCTCCTGGTCGCCGACGTGGACACCACGGGCTTCGAGCACGGCTGGCGCCGGGGACTGCTGGTGTGGGCACGGTCCTACCGCGCCGCGTTGCACGCCCACCCCAACGCCGTGCCGCTCATCGCGTCGGGCACGCAGCAGCGCACCGAGTTCCTCGCCATGGCCGACGCCGTCCACGGCGGCCTGCTGCGCGCGGGGTGGTCGCCCCGCCGGGCCACCGAGATCTCCGGGGCGGTCAAGTACCTGGTGATCGGGGCGGCCTCCACCCCCTTCGCCTCGGGGTTCGCTGACGACGTGCAGGTCTACCTGGACCGCTACCCGCACCTGACGCAGGCGCACCGGCTCAGGGACCAGGCCGAGCGGATCGACCGCGACAGCTTCGAGCTCGGCATCCGCAGCCTGATCCGGGGCCTGGAGCCGGAAGCGCCGGACAGCGATAAGGATCGCTAACGGCGGCCCCCGAGACGCGAGCCCTGGCAGGCCTGGCCAAGGGTGGCGCTGGCGCCCACGATGGAGCGCACATGCCCGAACGGTCCAAGGGAGCAGCCGCGGTGAGTGACGTGTTCGACCTCGTTGATGAGTGGGGTCCGGAGAAGGTTGTCTGCGTGTCCGATCGACGCACCGGCATGAAGGGCGTCCTGGTCATCGACAACACCGCGCGCGGCATGGGCAAGGGGGGCACCCGGATGCGCGTGGACCTGAGCGTCGGCGAGGTGGCGCGGCTCGCCCGGGCCATGACGTGGAAGTGGGCCGCCGTCGACCTGTTCTTCGGTGGTGCCAAGGCGGGTCTCGTGGGGGACCCCCGCTCGGGCGACAAGGAGGCCGTCCTGCGCGCCTTCGCCAGGGCGCTGCGGAACGAGGTCCCGGAGGAGTACGTCTTCGGGCTGGACGTGGGCCTCACCGAGCGGGACGCGGCGATCCTGATGGATGAGCTGGGCGACCGCGGTGCCGCCGTGGGGCTGCCCAGCGCGCTGGGCGGGCTGCCCTACGACCAGCTCGGGGTGACCGGTTTCGGTGTGGCCGAGGCCGCCGACGCCGCGGCTGCGACCCTCGGCGTCCCGATGGCCGGTGCCCGGGTCGCCGTGCAGGGCTTCGGCGCGGTCGGGCAGGCCGCGACCCAACGGCTCTCGGAGCTCGGTGCGGTGGTGGTCGCGGTCGCCACCGCGACCGGCACCGTCACCGACCCCGATGGCCTGGACGTGGCGAAGCTCGTGGAGCTGCGCGGTGAGCACGGCGACGACTGTGTCACCGCCTACGGAGCGGTGACCGACCCCGCCGCGGTCCTCGAGGTCGACGCCGACATCCTGGTCCCCGCGGCCCTGCAGGACGTCATCGACCAGGACCTCGCCCGGCGCATCACGCCCTCGCTCATCGTCGAGGGTGCCAACCTCCCCACCACCCCCGAGGCCCGGCAGATCCTGCACGAGCGCGGTGTCGCCGTGGTGCCGGACTTCATCGCCAACGCCGGTGGGGTGGTCGCGGCCGCCCACTCGATGGACGCCCGGCGGTCCGCCTTCACCGTGGATCCCGCGGGGGTCCTGGAGATGATCTCGACCAAGATGCGGGCCAACGCCACCACCGTGCTCGAGGAGGGCGCCCGGCGCGGGGTGCATACCCACGAGGCGGCCCGGCTCCTGGCGCAGGCGCGCGTGCGGGAGGCCATGCAGCTGCGGGGACAGCTGGTCCGCTGAGCTCTCCTTACAACCGAAGGAGACAGCCCTCCGTCCACGAAGGAGACCGTGATGTCGATCCTGGTCCTGAACGAGCGCGAGGTGCGCGAGGTCCTCACCGTGCCGCTGGCGGTGGAGTCGCAGCGGGAGGCCTTCCGGGCCCTGGGCGGCGGCCAGGCGGTGCTCCCACCACGGTTGCTCGTGCCGGGGACCGGCCCTGACGTCTCCTTCTGCTACGCCGCACGGATCCGTCCGGACGGGCCAGCGGTCAGCAAGTTCGGCAGCGTCAACCCGGGCAACAGCAGCCGCGGCCTCCCCGCGATCCACGCGGTCATCGTGGTCCTCGATGAGACGACCGGCAGGCCGGCAGCCTTCATGGACGGCACCAGCATCACCGAGATCCGCACCGCTGCGGCCTCCGCGGTCGCCGCCGAGGCGCTGGCCGGGACCGCGCAGACGCTGGCAGTCATCGGCGTCGGCACCCAGGGCGTCGCGCACGTCCGGGCCCTGCACCACACCCACGCGCTGCGCCAGGTGCGGCTGTGGGGGCCACGCGCCGAGCACACCGCACAGGTGGCTGCCGATCTCGGCGCCGAGACCGGGGTGGACGTGAGCGGGGCGCCCTCGGCCGAGGAAGCCGTCCGTGACGCCGACCTGGTCATCACCTGCACCACGAGCGCGACACCGGTCCTCGAGCGGTCCTGGCTGGCTCCGGGGGCGACGCTCATCAGCGTCGGCTCGTTCGCCCCCGACCGGCACGAGTACGACCAGGACGTGCTGGAGCGGGCGGATGTCATCGTCGTGGACGACCTGGAGACGGCGCGCACGGACGCCGGGCCGGTCGCCCGGGCGCTGGCCGAGGGCCTGCTCAGCGATGACCAGGTCTGCACCCTGGGCCAGGTGCTCGTCGGGGACGCCCCCGGTCGGACCACTGCGGACCAGCTGGTGGTCTACACCACGGTCGGCCTGGGTGCCCAGGACGCCGCGGCAGCAGCCGCCCTGCTGCCGGCCGCCCGCGAGGCCGGGCTCGGGCACCTCATGCCGTGGGGAGACTGACGCCCGGAGCGCTGTCGGCCAGCGTCGCCGCAGCACGGTGCAGGGCCTGCACCATGCTGCGCCACGCACCCTCCGTCGTGGCGGGTGCACGCACAGCCATCACCTCACGGTGCGCACCGTGGTCCGCGAGCCGCAGCCCCACCACCCCGCTCTGCGGGGTGTGACCGAGGGCCGGGACCAGCGCGATCCCCATCCCGGCGCGGACCAGCCCGCCTGCCGTGGCGTAGTTGTTGGTGCGGTAGACGATGTCGGGCAGGAAGCCGGCGTTGGCGCACAGCCGGCGCATCATGGCGGCCCCGGGCGTGCCGAGCCGCGGCGTGATCCAGGTCTCCTGCTCCAGCTGGTCCATGGTGATGGACGCCGAGCCGCCCAGCAGGGCGTGGTCGGTCGGCATGAGGACGATGAGGTCCTCCACCAGCAGCCGCTCGGTGCGGAAGCCCCGCGGGTGCCGTCGGGGCACCAGGCCGTAGCGGTACATGATCGCCACGTCGAGCTCCCGGGCCGTCAGCAGCGGCGTCAGCTCGGACTCCTCGCCCTCGTCGAGGCGGACCTGGACGTCGGGGCGCTCCTGACGGAACAGGGACAGGGCCTCCGGGAGGAGGCGCTCGCTGGCCGTGGGGAAGCTCCCCAGCCGGAGCCGGCCCGTGCCACCCTCGCGGAGCAGGGCGATGTCGTCCTCCAGGGCCTGGAGCCGTCCCAGCACGTCGAGGGAGCGCTCTCCGATGAAGTGCGCGGCCGGGGTGGCCCGCACGCCCTGGCTCTCCCGCTCGAACAACGTGGTGCCCACCTGGCGCTCCAGCGCCGTGATCTGTTGGGACACCGCGGACCCGGTGTAGCTGAGCTGACGTGCGGCGTCGGCGAACGACCCGGTGCGCAGCACGGTGTGCAGGGTGCGGAGGTGCACGGGATTGAGCATGGGGCAGGTTACCTCCCGGCCCCCTGACGACCAGGCAAGGTTAAGGACCTCTTATGCCACCCCGACCAATCCTGCGCCTCGATGCCTTTCGCCGGCGCGGTCAGCCGGGCAGGGTGACTGGGGACCGGGCATCGCGGCCCGGTCCGCATCGACTCAAGGAGGCGTCGTGACACAGCGGCAGGTCGACCGGCCCATCACGGTCGGACCGTTCACTCTCCCCGGGAGGGTGTACCTGCCTGCCCACCAGCCGGGGCTGGCGTCCAACGGCCAGGTCACGGACCGGTATGTCGCGTACCACCGGGAGCGGGCCCGTGCCGGTGCCGCCATGCAGGTGACCGGAGCCACCCCGATCGCACCGTCGGTGGAGTGGGCGGACATCTGCCTGTGGAACATCGACGAGTCCATCGTCCCCGGCTACCAGCGTCTCGGGGAGGCCGTGCGCGCCGAGGGCGGCCGGATGATCGCCCAGCTCGCCCACCCCGGTCCGACCGAGTTCGAGGGCGTGGAGGTCATCGGGCCCTCCCGTGACTTCTCGGAGGTGAGCCGGCAGGTCGCCGTTGCCGCGACCCCGGACCAGCTGGAGCGGATCGTCGGGGAGTACGCACGGGCCGCGGACCGGTGCCGTCGGGGTGAGCTCGACGGGGTCGAGATCAGCATGGCGCACGGCCTGCTGCTGGCCGCCTTCCTCTCGCCCCTCACCAATCACCGCGACGACGAGTTCGGTGGCGACCTCGAGCGCCGCCTCACCTTCCCCGTCCAGGTGCTGGACGCGGTGCGGGAGGCGATCGGACCGGACCTGGTCCTGGGCGTCCGGCTCGGGGCCGACGACCTGGTACCCGGCGGTCTGGAGCCGGAGGAGGCGGGCCGGATCGCGGCCGCCCTGGAGGACCGGGTCGACTACCTCAGCATCATGGTGGGCAACAACAACCGGCTGGAGGCCCGCACCCGGCACTGGCCGCCGACGCCCGCCCGGCCGGGCCTGTTCCGCGATGTCGTCCGCACCGTGAAGCAGCACGTCAGCTCCGTGCCCGTCGCTGCCGTGGGTCGCATCCTCACCCTGGACCTCGCCGAGGACCTCATCGCCTCCGGGGACGCCGACCTGGTGGGCATGGTGCGTGCCCAGATCGCCGACCCCGAGCTGCTGCCCCTGTCCCGCGCGGGGCGCACGGCGGACGTCCGCCCCTGCATCGGTGCCAGCGTCTGCGTGAACTCCCTGATGCTGCGCAAGCCGCTCACCTGCCTGGTGAACCCGGACGTCGCCGACTCCGGTGCGCTCACCGCCGCCCCCAGGCTGGACGGGCAGAGCGCCGTCGTCGTCGGTGGAGGACCCGGGGGCCTGGAGGCTGCGCGCCGGTTGGCCGTCCGGGGCGCCCGCGTGACGCTCCTCGAGCGGTCCCTGGTGCTCGGTGGCCGGATGGCCCAGTGGGGCAGGGCGCCGAGCAGGCGGGAGTTCACCAAGTGGCTGCGGTGGCAGCAGCGCCAGCTACAGGAGCTCGGCGTCGACGTCCGGCTCGGTGTCGCGGCGGACGCCACGCGCGTGACCGCCCTCGCGCCGGACACCGTCGTCCTGGCGACCGGTGCCCCGGCCGCGCCGGTCGCCCTCCCCGGCGACGGCAGCGTCGAGGTGCTGACCCCGGACACCGCCTTCGACGAGGGCGCCGTGTCCGGACGCGTCCTGGTCCACGACGGCGTGGGAGAGCTGGACGGGGCCCTCATCGCCGACTACCTCGCCTCGACCGGCGCCGAGGTGGTGCTGACCACCCCCCGGATCCACGTCGGCGAGGGGGAGGGCATCAACACCCTGGTCCCGATGCTCCGGCACCTGGCCGAGCAGGGGATCCCGACGATCGAGCGGGTCCGGCCCGTGCGGGCCGAGAACGGAGAGGTGGTGCTCGACGGGGTCTTCGGCGGCCCCGCCACGCGGGTGCCGGCCGACGTCGTCGTCGCCTGGGCCGGCGGCGACCCGGACACCTCCCTGCGCGCGGAGCTGCGCTCGGCCGGCCTCGACCCCCTGCTCATCGGTGACCTCCTGAGACCCCGCCGCGTCGCGGACGCCACCGCCGACGCCAAGAACGCCACCGATGCCCTGCGACCCACACCCGCCCAGGTGCCCTGAGACCTGATGCCACCCGAGGAGTCCCGCATGGAACCGCACCCCGTCATCGACGTCCAGTCGCTGCGCAAGCAGTACGGCGAGCACGTCGTCCTGGATGACGTCACCCTGCAGGTCGCCGAGGGTGAGGTCGCCGCTGTCATCGGCCCCAGCGGCGCGGGCAAGAGCACCATGCTGCGCTGCCTCAACCTGTTGGAGAAACCGGACGGAGGACGCTTCCGGGTCCAGGACACCACCATCGACGCCTCGGCGCCGATCAGACCCAAGGACGTCAAGCAGCTGCGACGGTCGCTGGGCATGGTGTTCCAGTCCTTCAACCTGTTCCCGCACCTGACCGTGCTGCGCAACGTCGCCCTGCCCCAGGAGCGCGTGCTCGGCCGGTCCCGGGCGGAGGCCGAGGCCCGCGGCATGGAGCTGCTCGAGCGGGTCGGCCTGGCTGACAAGCCGGCGCAGTACCCCAGCCGCTGCTCCGGTGGTCAGCAGCAGCGCATCGCCATCGCGCGGGCCCTCGCGCTCGACCCGGAGGTGATGCTCTTCGACGAGCCGACCAGCTCCCTGGACCCCGAGCTGGGCCTGGAGGTGCTGGCCGTGATGCGGGAGCTCGCCACCGAGGGGATGACGATGGTCGTCGTCACCCACGAGATGCAGTTCGCGCGGGACGTCTCCGACCACCTGATCGTCATGGCCCACGGGGGGATCATCGAGCAGGGCAAGCCGGAGCAGATCTTCTCCGACCCGCACCACGCCCGGACGCGGCGCTTCCTGCGGGCGGTGCTGGACCGGTGACACCCGAGGTCCTCCTGTCCATCCTGCAGGGGCTCCCGACCACCCTCGTGCTCACGGCCGGAGCCCTCGCGCTCGGGGCGCTGGGCGGCATCCCGCTGGTGCTGCTCCGCCGGTCCCCGGTCGCCCTCATCCGCCTCCCGGTGCGGCTGCTGATCGAGGTGCTGCGCGGCATACCGCCGATCGTGTGGCTGTTCCTCATCTTCTTCGGGCTGCCCTCGCTGGGAGTGCGTCTCGGGCCGCTGACCGCCGGCATCCTGGGCATGGGGGCGATCTCCGCGGCCTACCTGGCCGAGATCTACCGCGGTGGTCTCGCGGCGGTGAACCAGGGCCAGTACGAGGCCTCGATGGCCCTCGGCATGTCCACCCCCGACATGATGTCGCGCATCGTCGGCCCGCAGGTCGTGCGCGTCTCGGTGCCCGCCGTCGCGACCTACGGCATCGGACTGCTCAAGGACTCGTCCATCGCCTTCACGATCGGGGTCAACGAGATGCTCTACTTCGCCAGCTCCGAGTCGCGCGCGACGACGGACGCCATCGGCCCGTTCCTCACCGTCGCCGCCGTCTACATCCTGCTCTCGGTGCTCAGCGCCTGGGGAGCACGGACGCTCAACGCCCGGCTCCGGAGGAGGGTGGCCCGATGACTGTCCTGAGCGAGTGGGGCACCTACTTCCCCCAGCTGCTCCAGGGGCTGCTCGTCAGCCTGCGGCTGGCCGCCATCAGCCTCGGCGTGGGGATCCCGATCGGTCTGGCCCTGGCCATCGCGAACGGCTCGGGAGGCAGGGTGGTCCGCTCGGTCGCCGTGGTCCTGGTCGAGATCGGCCGTGGCATGCCGGCGCTGGTGATGCTGCAGCTGGTGTACTTCGGCCTGCCGAGCCTCGGGGTGTCGTTCGCCTCCTTCACCGCCGCCGCCCTCGGGCTGACCCTGACGACCGCGGCCTACACCAGCGAGATCATCCGCGGTGGCCTGCAGTCGGTGCCCGCCGGTGAGGTCGAGGCGGCGGAGGCCCTCAACATGTCCCGGTTCGACACCCTGCGCTTCATCGTCATCCCCCAGGGCATGAGGGTGGCGGTGCCCTCGCTCATGGGCTTCTCCATCCTCATCTTCCAGGGCACGGCTCTGGCCTACACCATCGCGCTTCCCGAGCTGCTGGCCACCGCCTACTCGATCGGGTCCTCCACCTTCCGCTATCTCAGCGTGCTCACCCTGGCCGGCTTCATGTATGTCGCCATCACCGTGCCGATGAGCATGCTGACCGAACGCGTCGAGCTGCGCCTGTCCCGCCACCTCTAGACCCGACCACCCACAGACCCCGACCCGCACCGCCCAACCCGAGGAGAAACTCATGTCCAAGCGCACTGTCATGGCAGCCACCCTGGCCGCCAGCACAGCCCTGCTCGCCGCGTGCGGCGGCGGGTCAGAGGCCGGGTCCGTCCCCGACGACTGCCAGCCCGCCCACGAGTTCGAGACGATCAGCGACGGCAAGCTGACGGTCGCGGCCTACGACCTGCCGCCGTTCACCCGGATCGACGGCGACAAGCTGGTCGGTGTCGACGGCGTGATCCTCCAGGAGATCGCCGCGATGGAGTGCCTGGAGATCGAGGTGATGTCGGCCGCGGCCGCCGCCATCATCCCTGCGGTCCAGGCCGGACGCGCCGACGTGGCGGCCGGTGACTGGTACCGCACGGCCGAGCGGGCCGAGATCGTCGACCTGAGCGACCCCATCTACACCGACCAGATGGCCATCGTCGGCGAGGTCGCGCCCACCGCCATCCCCGAGCTGGAGGGTGAGAAGGTCGGCACCGTCGACGGCTACCTCTGGGTCGCCGACATGAAGGCCTACCTGGGCGACTCGCTCAGCATCTACAACTCGCCGCTGAACATGTACCAGGACCTCAACGCCGGCCGCATCGACTACGCCATCGACAGCTACGGCTCGGGCGTCTTCAACACCGAGGGTGAGGACGTCGAGGTGGTGGTGGCCGACAGCTTCGAGGAGGTCGCCGCCTCGACCGAGGGTGCCCAGTCGAGCTTCCCGGTGCCCAAGGGCAGCGAGGGCCTGCTCACCGCGATCAACGAGGACATCGCCGAGCTGCGGGAGAGCGGCCGGCTGGCCGAGATCCTCGTCGAGCACGACCTGGACAAGTCGGCGGCGGAGCCCGGCGAGGCCCGCCTCATCGGCGACTGACCGGGGAAGGGAGAGATCAGGATCGTGACGAGCCGCGTGCAGTGGGCGGGAGCTGCCCCCCGCGACCGGGCCGACGTCATCGTCGTCGGCGCGGGTGCGGTCGGTGCCGCGACCGCGGCAGAGCTGTCCCGTCGCGGCCGCTCGGTCCTCGTGCTGGACCGCGGGCCGGACTGGGCGGCCGGGGCCTCCTGGGGCAACGCCGGCCTGCTCTGCCCCAGCCACGCCGGCCCGTGGGCGAGCACGGCCGACGTCGCCCAGGGGATCCGGTGGATGACCCGTCCGGACAGCCCCCTGGGCGTGCGGCCGCAGCCGGTGCTGGTCCCGTTCCTCGGCCGGCTGCTGGCCATGTCGGCGTCCCGGGTCGCCGAGAGCCGGTCCCTGTCCCGCGAGCTGTGCCTGCAGAGTCTGGGGATGCACGAGGAGCTCGCGGCCGAGGCCGACACCGGCTTCCGTCGCGACGGCCTGCTCGACACCTACTGGACCGAGGCGGGCCTGGCGCGCGGGCACGCCGGGGCGGCCGAGCACCTGACGAACGGCGTGACCTGCCAGGTGCTGGACCGGGACGCGGTCCGCGAGGCCGAGCCGCACCTGGCCGAGGACGTCGTCGGTGGGGTGCTCTTCCCCGACGAGGCCCACTGTGAGCCGGCGGCCTACGTGCGGGCCGAGGCCGACCGGGCAGTGGGCGCCGGCACCCGGTTCGTGGGCCGGGCCGAGGTCCTCGACGCCGACAGCAGCAGCCGTGACGTGCGGTTGCGCACGACCCAGGGGACCTTCGCCGCCGACGAGGTCGTCGTCGCCGCGGGCTCCTGGTCGCGGCCGCTGGCCCGCCGGCTCGGGACCCGCCTGGACCTGCAACCCGGCAAGGGCTACACGGTCGACCTGACGGCAGGTGAGCGGGCGCCCCTGCAGCGACCCCTGATGCTCCAGGAGGCACGGGTCGCCGTGACGCCGCTGCAGGGCAGGCTCCGCCTGGCCGGCACCATGGAGTTCGCCGGTTTCGACGACTCCATCAACCGGCGCCGCGTCGACGCCGTGCTGCGCTCGGGAGGCGACGCACTGCCGGCCTGGTCCGCCGCGACCGTGCAGCGGATCTGGTCCGGCTTCCGCCCGTGCACCCCCGACGGGCTGCCGCTCATCGGCCGGCTGCCCGGGGAGCCGAGGATCACCCTCGCCACGGGTCACGCGATGCTCGGACTCACCCTGGCCCCGGTCACCGGTGTGCTCGTCGCCGACCTGCTCGACGAGCGTCCGGACCCGCGGCTGGCCGCGCTCGCGCCCACCCGCGGCGGGTGGTCGCGATGACCGGCGCCGTGGTCGTCCTCGGTGCCTACGGCGGGGTCGGCACGGCCTGCGTCGCCGCCCTCACCGCACGCGGGGTGCGGGTGGCGGCGGTGGGGCGGTCGACGGAGAAGCTGGACCAGCTGGCCGCAGGCACGGCGTCCGGCGGTGCCGGCACCCTGACCACCCACCAGCTGACGGACCCGACGGACCCCGGAGCGGTGGAGGAGACGCTGACCGCCATCGTGCAGCACCACGACGCCCTGGCCGGCGTGATCACCACGCTCGGCCGGTATGCCGCGACGCCCCTGGACGACCTCGACCCCGGCGTGGCCCGCGAGGTGCTGGACACGAACCTGGTCGCACCGATGGTCCTCACCGCGGCTGCCGCGCCCCGGTTGGCGGGCGGAGGTCGCATCGTGCACATCGGCTCCGTCACCAGCCTGGTCAGCCGCGGCGGCTACGCGGCGTACGAGGCCGCGAAGGCGGGCCTGGTGGCGCTGAGCCGGTCGGCGGCCGTGGAGCTGGCCGGCCGGGGCATCGCCGTCAACGTGGTGGCGCCCGGGTGGATCCGCACGCCGATGGCGGCGCCCTACCTGGACTCCGCGGACCCGGCGGCCGTCGCCCGGCTGATCCCCGCGGGGCGGGCCAGCGAACCGGAGGAGATCGCCGGGGTCGCCGTCTGGCTCGCGCTCGAGGCGCCCCTCACCCTCACCGGTCAGACCCTCGTCGTGGACGGTGGGCAGAGTGCCCACACCGACCACCTGCCCGAGCCGACCCCCCTGCCCGGCCCAACAACTCCCAGGAGAGACTCGTGACCATCCAGAACCGTCAGCTCCCGGCCCGCGCCGACGTCGTGATCATCGGCGGCGGTGTGATGGGTCTCAGCACCGCCTACCACCTGGCCCGCGCCGGGGTGGAGCGCGTCGTGCTGCTCGAGAAGGGGGCCCTCGGCGAGGGGTCCACGTCCCGCGCCGCCGGCGGGGTGCGTGCCGTCTTCTCCGACGAGATCAACATCGCGCTCGGCCTGCACAGCCTGGCCACCTTCGAGCAGTTCGAGCCGGAGTTCGCTCAGCCGATCGACCTGCACCAGGTCGGCTACCTGTTCCTGCTCGACAACGACGAGCACGTGCAGACCTTCACCCGCAACGCCGAGCTGCAGAACGCCATGGGCGTGGACAGCCGGATGATCTCCGTGGCGGAGGCGAAACGGCTCTCGCCGCTGATCGACACCGACGGGCTGCAGGCGGCGCTGTGGTCCCCGCGGGACGGCCACTGCACCCCGGAGTCGGTCGTGCAGGGCTACGCGCGGGCCGCCCGGGCCGCGGGCGTGACGATCCTGACCAGCACTCCTGCCACCGGGATCGAGACCGAGGGCACCGACATCCGCGGCGTCCTCACCCCCGGCGGCACGATCGCCACCTCCTCGGTCGTGTGCGCCGCCGGCGCGTGGGCCAAGCAGGTCGGCGCCTGGGTCGACGTCCCCCTCCCGGTCGAGCCGCTGCGCCGCCAGATCGTCATCACCGAGCCCGTGCCCGACCTGGATCCCGCCACCCCGTTCACGATCGACTTCTCCTCGAGCCTCTACTTCCACAACGAGGGCCAGGGCCTGCTCGTGGGCATGTCCGAGGACAAGGACTCCTGGAGCTTCGACACCAGCCGTGACAGCGCGTGGCTGCCGGGCCTCGCCGAGGCGATGGTGCACCGGATGCCCTCCGTCGCCGACGTCGGGATCCAGAGCGGCTGGGCGGGTCTGTACGAGATGACCCCGGACCACAACGCTCTCATCGGGCGCTCGCGCGAGGTGCCCGGCTTCTTCTATGCGTGCGGCTTCTCCGGCCACGGCTTCCTGATGGGGCCGGCGGTCGGGGAGGTGATGCGCGACCTCTATCTCGACCGCACACCCTTCATCGACGTCACCGCGCTGGACCTGGCGCGGTTCGAGCGCGCCGATGTCCGTCCCGAGCTCAACATCGTCTGACCACACAAGGAGCGACACCATGTCCCGCACGCAGATCCCCTCGGCACAGACCCTGCAGCAGCTGGCCCACGAGGCCGCCCGACGCTGCGGTGTCGACGTGGCCGCCGTGTCCGGGGACCGGCCGCACCGGTCCCCGGTGAACGGCGAGTCCCTCGGCGGCGTCCGGTGGAGCGAGGCCACCGAGATCGACGCCGCCGTCCAGCGCTCTCGCGAGGCCTTCCTGCAGTGGCGCACCGTCCCGGCACCGCAGCGCGGCGCCGTGATCAAGCGCTTCGGCGAGCTGCTGCGCGAGCACAAGGCAGACCTCGGGACGCTGGTCAGCCTGGAGGTCGGCAAGATCACCTCCGAGGCGCAGGGCGAGGTGCAGGAGATGATCGACATCTGCGACTTCGCCGTCGGGTTGTCCCGCCAGCTCTACGGGAGCACGTCGGTCTCCGAGCGTCCGGGTCACCGGCTGATGGAGACCTGGCACCCGCTGGGCGTCGTCGGGGTGATCAGCGCCTTCAACTTCCCCGTGGCCGTCTGGTCGTGGAACACCGCCATCGCCCTGGTCTGCGGTGACACCGTGATCTGGAAGCCGTCCGAGCAGGCACCCCTGTGCGCCCACGCGTCGGCGGCGCTGCTCGGGCGCGCCCTCGAGGAGGCCGGTGCACCGGCCGCCGTCAGCCAGGTGGTCGTCGGTGGCCCGGAGGTCGGCGAGGCGCTCGTCGACCACACCGGCGTGGCGCTGGTCAGCGCCACCGGGTCGACCCGGATGGGCCGGGCCGTCGGGCCCCGTGTGGCCAACCGGTTCGGACGCTCCCTGCTCGAGCTCGGCGGCAACAACGCGGCGATCGTCTCGCCGACGGCCGACCTCGACCTGACCCTGCGCGGCATCGTCTTCGCCGCCGCGGGCACAGCCGGCCAGCGGTGCACGACGATGCGCCGCGTCATCGCCCACTCCTCGGTCGTCGACGAGCTGACCGAGCGCCTCACCGAGGCCTACGCCCGGTTGCCGATCGGCAACCCGCTCGAGGACGGCACACTGGTCGGTCCGCTGGTGCACGGCGACGCCCACGACGCCATGCAGGCTGCGCTGAAGCAGGCCACGGCCGAGGGCGGCACGGTGGTGGTCGGCGGTGAGCGGGTCCTCGCGGACGGCGCCGAGGACGCCTACTACGTGCGACCCGCCGTCGTGCGGATGCCCGCCCAGAGCGACATCGTCACCCGGGAGACGTTCGCCCCGATCCTCTACGTGCTGTCCTACGACCGCTTCGAGGAGGCCATCGCCCTGAACAACGACGTGCCGCAGGGGCTGTCGTCGTCGCTGTTCACCCGGGACCAGGCCGAGAGCGAGATCTTCCTCTCGGCGGAGGGGTCGGACTGCGGCATCGTCAACATCAACATCGGCACCTCCGGCGCGGAGATCGGCGGCGCCTTCGGTGGCGAGAAGGAGACCGGTGGCGGCCGCGAGTCCGGCTCTGACGCGTGGCGCGCCTACATGCGCCGGGCGACCAACACCATCAACTACTCCGGCGAGCTGCCGCTGGCCCAGGGAGTTGACTTCTCGGTATGACCAGCCGCATGACGACACCAGGCGTGCTGGGCACCCGCCGTCCGGATCATCGGAGGTCGCAGTGACCGAGCAGATCGACACCTTCTTCCTGGAGCAGGCCGAGGCGCTCGCCCGGGCACCGGGTGCCACGCTCCCGGAGTGGCTGGAACCCGCTGGGGCGCTGCAGCTGTTCGACGCGCAGCTGCGCAGCAGGCACCTCGACCTCGCGGCCCGGTGGCTGCGGGGTCAGGGTGAGGGCTTCTACACCATCGGCTCCTCGGGTCACGAGGGCAACGCGGCGGTCGCGGCCGCCCTGCGCCCGAGCGACCCCGCGCTGCTGCACTACCGCTCGGGCGGGTTCTACCTGCAGCGGGCGGCGCAGGTGCCCGGCCACGATGCGGTGCGCGACGTGCTGCTCGGGCTGGTCGGCGCCGCCTCGGAGCCGATCTCCGGCGGTCGGCACAAGGTGTTCGGGCACCACGACCTGGCGGTGATCCCGCAGACCTCGACGATCGCCTCGCACCTGCCGCGGGCGCTGGGCGTGGCCTTCTCGGTGTCCCGGGCGGCCAAGCTGGGGGTCGACTGCCCGTGGCCCTCCGACTCGGTGGTGGTCTGCAGCTTCGGTGACGCCTCGGCGAACCACTCGACGGCGGTGGGCGCGGTCAACGCCGCCGTGCAGGCGTCCTACCAGGGGCTGCCCGTGCCGCTGCTGTTCGTCTGCGAGGACAACGGGATCGGGATCAGCGTCCGCACCTCGGCGGGCTGGGTGGAGTCGGCCTACGGGCACCGTCCCGGGCTGGAGTACTTCAGCGCCGACGGCTCCGACCTCGCCGAGGCGGTCCGGGTCTCCCGGGAGGCGGCGCGCTACGTGCGGACCCGGCGCCGACCCGCCTTCCTGCACCTGCGCACCGTGCGCCTGATGGGCCACGCGGGATCCGACGTGGAGTCCGCCTACCGGTCGCCGGCTGATGTCGCCGCGGAGATGGGCCGGGACCCGGTGCTCGCGACGGCCCGGCTGCTGGTCGGCGCGGACGTACTCTCACCGGCCGAGGTGCTGGACCGCTACGAGGCTGTCCGGCAGCAGGTGCGCGAGGTGGCGGCGGAGGTGACCGCCCTGCCGAAGCTGGAGACGGCGGCGCAGGTGATGGAGCCCCTGGCCGGGCCGGACCCCGTGGGCGTGGCCACCCTCGCCGAGCGGCCCGCCGACGGCCCCGCCCGGCGGGCGGTCTTCGGCGACCACCTGCCGGAGGACGAGGGACCGCTGACGTTCGCCCAGGCCGTCAACCGCGCCCTGCTGGAGGGCGCGGCGACCGACCCGGGCCTGCTGGTCTTCGGGGAGGACGTCGGCCGCAAGGGCGGGGTCTACGGCGTGACCCGGACCCTGCAGCGACGGCTCGGCCGGGCGCGGGTGTTCGACACGGTGCTGGACGAGCAGTCGATCCTCGGCATCGCCCTGGGCGCCGGGGTCTCCGGGCTGCTGCCGGTCCCGGAGATCCAGTACCTCGCCTACCTGCACAACGCCGAGGACCAGCTGCGGGGGGAGGCGGCGACGCTGCCGTTCTTCTCCAACGGCCAGTACACCAACCCGATGGTCGTGCGGGTGGCCGGCTACGGCTACCAGAAGGGCTTCGGTGGGCACTTCCACAACGACAACGCGCTCGGGGTGCTGCTCGACATCCCGGGGTTGGTGATCGCGTCGCCGTCCCGCCCGGACGACGCGGCGGCGATGATGCGCACCTGCCTGACCGCGGCGCGGAGCCACGGGTCGACGTGCGTCTTCCTGGAGCCCATCGCGCTCTACCACACCACCGACCTGCACGAGCCGGGCGACGGCGCCTGGGCCGCGCCCTACCCGGCCCCCGGCACGGTGTCGGAACCGCTGCTCGGCCGGGCGCGCACCTACGGGGAGGGCGGTGACCTCACGATCCTCACCTTCGGCAACGGCGTGCCCATGTCGTTGCGGGTGGCGGCGCGGCTGGAGGCGGACGGGATCGGCACGCGGGTGGTGGACCTGCGCTGGCTCCGCCCGCTCCCGGTGGAGGACCTGCTGCGGGAGGCCGGTGCGACCGGGCGGGTCCTCGTGGTGGACGAGACCCGGCGCACCGGCGGTGTCTCGGAGGGCGTGGTCACCGCGCTGGTGGATCACCGGTTCGACGGACGGATCGCGCGCGTGACCAGCGAGGACAGCTTCATCCCGCTGGGCGACGCCGCACTGCAAGTGCTGCTGTCGGAGGAGACGATCGAGAAGGCTGCCCGGGACCTCCTCTAGCTCAGGTGCCGTCGAGGAACCGCAGCAGGTCGTTGACCGCGGCCCGCCCGGCCCGGTTGGCGCCGATCGTCGAGGACGAGGGGCCGTAGCCGACGAGGTGCACGCGCGGCTCGTCGGCGACCCGGGTGCCCTCCATGGCGATGCCGCCACCGGGGCCGCGCAGCCGCAACGGTGCCAGGTGGTCCAGGGCGGCCCGGAAGCCGGTCGCCCAGAGGATCACGTCGACGTCCAGCACGCTGCCGTCCTCCAGGCGGACGCCCTCGGGCAGGATCTCCGTGAACATCGGGCGGCGGTCCAGCGCGCCGCGCGCGGCGGCCTCCCGGAGCGAGGGGGTCCACAGCAGCCCGGTGACCGAGACGACGCTCAGCGGCGGCAGCCCCCTGGCCACCCGCTCCTCGACCATCGCCACGGCGTCGTGCCCGGCCCGCGCGTCGAAGGGGGTGTCCCGCCACACCGGTTCCCGGCGGGTGAACCAGCTCGTGGAGGTCACACGGGAGATCTCCTCGAGGAGCTGCACCGCGGAGATGCCACCCCCGACGACGGCGACGTGCAGGTCCCGGAACTCCTCGGCCGCGACGTAGTCCGCCACGTGCAGCTGTCGACCGCCGAAGGTCTCCTGGCCGGGGTAGAGCGGCCAGAACGGCTTGGTCCAGGTGCCGGTCGCGTTGATGATCGCGCGTGCGGACCAGGTGCCCTCGGAGGTCTCGACCCGCAGCCTGCCGCGCGGGTCGTCGTCCTCACGGGACACCCGGTGCACCCGGACGGGCCGCTGGACCGCCAGGTCCAGCTCGTCCTCGTAGTCGCTGAAGTACCTGGTGATGAACTCCGAGCTGGGCTCGCACGGGTCGACGTCCGGCGCCGCGATGCCGGGCAGGTCGCTGATGCCGTTCACCGTCGCCATCCGCAGGGAGCGCCAGCGGTGCCGCCACGCCCCGCCGGGCCCCTGCTCGTTGTCGAGCACCTGATAGGTCGGCTCGGGACCCCCTGCCGTATGCCGTGGCGCGGCCGGGCGGAATCCGCGCCGCTGGAGGTGGAAGGCGGCCGAGAGGCCCGCCTGACCGGCGCCGATGACCAGGACGTCGACGGTGTGCACGGTGGGCACGCTACCCGGCGCGTCAGGGGAGAGGCGCGGGTCGGCATACCGGCGTAGTTTGGGCAGATGACCGAGGCGACGATCAATCCCGAGGCCCCACCGAGCGGCACCGGGTGCGCCGAGTGCCTGGAGGACGGCGGGTGGTGGGTGCACCTGCGCCGGTGCGCCGCGTGCGGCCACGTCGGCTGCTGTGACAGCTCCCCCAGCCAGCACGCGACCGCGCACTACCGGCAGACCGGGCACCCACTGGTGCAGAGCTTCGAGCCGGGCGAGGACTGGTTCTGGGACTACGGGGCACAGGAGATGACCGACGGTCCGGAGCTGGCACCCCCAGGGGCCCGCCCCGACGACCAGCCGGTGCCCGGCCCTGCCGGCGCGGTGCCGCAGGACTGGCGGGACCGCATCCACCGCTGAGCACCGCGTCACCGGTGGCGGTCGCGGGGCCGGGGTCGGCACCGACCACTAGGGTTGCACCATGGCGAGACCGCACATTGCTGCCGTGCTCGAGGACACCTTCTTCGGGCGGGTGGAGGCCGTGCTCCGGCGCCGCGGCTGGCAGGAACGGGTGACGGGCTATACCGGCTACGGCACGGCCGAGAAGGCCAGGGTCCTGGGGCGGGTGCTGCTGAGCCGCGCGGTCCCGCGGGAGTCCGGCTCCTTCGAGGACGAGATCGGCCCGGAGCCCGCCGGCGGCAACGCGGTGGAGCAGGCTGCCGAGGCGCTGCAGAGCGCGGTCAGGGGCTGGCGCAACTTCGTCACCGCCCCGGCGATCAGCGCGCCGGTCACGGTGGTGCTCGGGGACGCCACGCTGGAGGCCACCGTCGACCGGGGCGGCTACCTCGACGTCGAGCTGAGCGGGCACGGTCTGGGGCCCGGCTGGCACGAGGCGCTGGTCCGCAGCGACAACGGCGACACCGTGCGGGCTCCGGTCTGGATCCTGGACCCCGCGGTGGGCGCCGGCGTGGTCAGCGACATCGACGACACCGTGATGGTCACCCACCTCCCGCGCCTGCTCATCGCGGCGTGGAACACCTTCTTCCGGGACGAGCTGGCGCGCGAGCCCGTGCCGGGGATGGCGCCGTTGCTGCGCGCGCTGGTCGCCGAGCGGCCCGGCACCCCCGTCTTCTACCTCTCCACGGGTGCGTGGAACACCGCCCCGACGCTGACCCGCTTCCTGCGCCGCCACCACTACCCGGAGGGTCCGCTCCTGCTGACCGACTGGGGAGCCACCAACACCGGCTGGTTCCGCAGCGGCCAGCAGCACAAGATCAACGAGCTGCACCGGCTGCTGCGCGACTTCCCGGGGATGCGCTGGATCCTCATCGGCGACGACGGGCAGCACGACCCGACGATCTACGGTGACTTCACGCGGCAGCACCCCGACGCCATCGAGGCGGTGCTGATCCGGCAGCTGACCACCGCCCAGCAGGTGCTGAGCCACGGTCTGCCGATCGCCAACGACGAGCTGCTCGGCAAGGACTACTCCGGTGTGCCGATGCTGCGCGCGCCCGACGGTTTCATGCTGCACACCATCCTGAGCCGCAGCCGCGCCGAGCTCGAGCGGCTGCGCCCGAAGGTGTCGCTGACCGGGCGGCGTTCCCGGAGCGTGGAGCATGCCTGAGCTGCCCGAGGTGCAGGCGCTGGTCGACTTCCTGCACGGCAGGGTCACCGGCCGGGTCGTGACCGACGTCGAGCTGGGGTCGATCGCGGTCCTCAAGACGTTCAACCCGCCGCCGGACTCGCTGATCGGCCGTCCGATCGACGGGGCGAGCCGGCACGGCAAGTTCATCGACCTCGACGTCGACGGCACCCACCTGGTCTTCCACCTGGCCCGCGCCGGGTGGCTGCGCTACTCCGAGACCATGCCGCAGACCCGTGTCCGCCCGGGCAAGTCGCCGATCGCGCTGCGGGTGCGGCTGGACGACGACTCCGGCTTCGACCTGACCGAGGCCGGCACCAAGAAGGGGCTGGCCGCCTATGTCGTGGACGACCCCACGGACGTGCCGGCCATCGCCTCCCTGGGGCCGGACCCGCTGGCTGAGGGCTTCACCCGCGAGGTCTTCGGGCAGATCCTGGCGGGCAGGCGCACCCAGATCAAGGGCCTGCTCCGCAGCCAGGGGACGATCGCCGGCGTCGGCAACGCCTACTCCGACGAGATCCTCCACGCGGCGAGGTTGTCGCCCTTCGCGCTCGCCGACAAGCTCACCGAGGAGCAGGTCGACACGCTGTATGCCGCACTGCGGGACATCCTGCAGGCTGCGGTCGCGCACAGCTCGGGCAAGCCGGCCGCGGAGCTCAAGGACGCCAAGCGCAAGGGGATGGCCGTCCACGGACGCACCGGGGAGGCCTGCCCGGTCTGCGGCGACACGGTGCGCGAGGTCAGCTTCGCCGACTCGGCGCTGCAGTACTGCCCGACCTGCCAGACCGGGGGCAAGCCCCTGGCCGACCGGCGGATGTCGAGGCTGCTGAAGTAACCCGCCACTGACCGGCCGCGTCGTCGCCTGGGCTCTTCTCCGACCGGGCGCATCGTCGCCCGGGTTTTCGTCCGACCGAGCGCGTCGTGTGACCATGGGCCCATGAGCCAGACGCCACTGATCTCCGTGTCCGACCTGCCCGATGACGCTGTCGTCGTGGACGTCCGCGAGGACAACGAGTGGCACGCCGGACACGCACCGAACGCGATCCATGTGCCGATGGGCACCGTCCCGGAGAACCTGGGGGCGCTGCCAGCCACCGACGAGCCCGTCCCGGTCATCTGCCGCAGCGGCGGCCGGTCGGGCCGCGTGGTCCAGTGGCTGGTCCAGCAGGGCTTCGACGTGGTCAACGTCGACGGCGGCATGCGCGCCTGGGCCGCCGCCGGCAAGCAGATGCGCAGCGAGGACGGCAGCGAGCCGACCGTCATCTGACCAGCGTGGCTGCCTTCCCACGCTGACACGGACACGCCCCCGGCACCGACATCGTCGGTGAGCCGGGGGCGGCCCGGGTGGTCAGGCTCCGCAGTCGACCTCCTCGGCGGCTCCGACCCACGTGACGATCATCTGGTCGGCCAGGGTGGAGCCGGCACCGAAGTACTCCAGGCCCTTGCCGTTGGCGCCGTTGGGGTTCGGGATCCGCTCCTCACCCTTGGGGTCACCGATGGTCATCTTGGCGTTGATCTTGATGCCGACGGGCAGGCCCTCGGCCCGCAGGGCGTCGTAGCCGGCGTCGACCTGCTCGTCGCACTCGGCCATGAACCCGAAGAACAGGGCTGCTCCGTCCTCAGCGGTGTAGACCTCCCAGTTGGCTGAGGTCGGGCCGTTCAACGAGTACATCGGGACGTAACAGTGGTGCGCGAGGGCCGGGCCGGCGGCGAGGGCGACGGCCGCGAACGCGGCCACTCCGCCGACGACGCCGCGACGGACGATGGTTGAGCGGGACATAGCTTTCCTCCAGGGGTGTGCGGATGGTGTGTCACGGAACTGCTGGTGACACTCAACCGGTGGTGGGAGGAGTGCGGCATCGTCCGCACGGATGATCCGTGTCATCCCTGCGGATGACTGTGCAGCCCTCAGCCCGTGCCCGGACCCCGGCTCCGCCTCGGAGGGGGAGGCGGCACGGGCTTGGCCAGCAGCACCTGTGCCAGCGGGACCCGCTCGGTGCCGCGTCGCGTCCGGACCACCACGTGGTCCTCGGTGCGCTCGACCAGCTCGCCCAGGGCGTCGGTCGCGCGCTCGCCCTCCTCGATCAGGTAGCGCACCACCACGCGGCTCCCGAGCGGGAGTGTCCGGAGTCTCGCTGCCGTCATATCGGTCACTCTGTCACAACCGGTAGAGAAGGCTATCGGCCGTGATCGACCGACGATCGAAGATTATCTGGACCTCTACGAATCAGGTGAGACTCCGGCATACAAGGGGATCAACGGCGAGCGAAACCACCGGGCACTGACTGGGAGAGCGGCTAGAGACTCGTCGCGAGCGGGACGATGACGGGCAGGGAGAGCATGGCCACCACCGTCTGTGCCCCGGTGAGGGAGGCCATCAACCGGGTGTCGCCGCCCATCCGGCTGGCGAGCACATAGGCCGTCGGCGGGGTCGGGATCGCGGTGATGATCACGATGCTGGCGAGCATCACGCCGGAGATCCCCAGGGTGCTGGCCAGTGCCCCGGCGCCGAGGGGTAGCAGCACCAGCTTGAGGAGCGAGGTCACCACGATGTGCAGCACGTCGCGGCGGTCGACGCGCAGTGTGATGGCGGCCCCCGCGACGAGCGTGCCGCACACCAGGGCCGGCCCGGCCAGCAGGTCGACCGTCGTGCCGAGCGGGCCGGGCAGGGGGATGTCGAGCGCGGTGAGCACGAGCGCCGTGACACAGCTGAGGATGAGCGGGTTGCCGGCCAGCTCCCGCCAGAGGCGCGGGCGATGCGCACCGCGGTCGCCGTGGACGGCGAGGAGGCTCACGCTGAGCACGTTGACCAGGGGCACCATCAGGGCGGCGGCGAGGGCGAAGGTCGCGATGCCCTCCCGACCGTGCAGGGCCGCGGCGAGCACCAGGCCGAGGTAGGTGTTGAAGCGGATGCTTCCCTGGACCAGCGAGGTCAGCGCCGGCCCGTCCGCGTGGAGCGGCCGGCGCAGCACGACCACGATGGTGGCCACGGCGAGCACCGGCGCGACGAGACTGGCGAGCAGCGGTCCCGGCGAGACGGCGGAGAGGTCCGCTCCGGTGATCGAGCTGATGAACAGGGCGGGCATGAACACGTAGTAGCTGGTCCACTCCAGTCCCTGCCAGAAGCCCGCGTCGGTGAGCAGGCGGTGGCGCAGCGTCCAACCGAGGGCCAGCAGCAGCACGATCGGCACGATGGCCGTCACCACGAGTTCCACGGGAGGAACTCTGCTTCATCGGTCCGTGGTGGATTGGGTCGGGTCGGCTCAGAATGGACCGTGTGACCCGGCTCCCGCCTCCTCGCCCCGCGCGCCGGGCGGTGCTGGAGGGCGGCCTCCTCGCCCTCGCGGGTGCGGCTGGACTCTCCGGATGCGGCTCGCCCCGTGGTGACCTGGCCCCGGTCGAGGAGGGCCGGCTGATCACGGCCCACTGGCCCGGGGTGGAACCGCGCTGGATGCTGGCGCTGCCCGAGGCGGCCAGCGCGACGGTGATCGCGCTGCACGGCTACGGCGGGGACGCGGGGTGGTGGTTCGACCCGCCGCTCGCGCCGAGCACCGCGCAGCGGCTCGGGATCGCCGTGGCGGCCGTCGACGGTGGCAACAGCTACTGGCACGCCCGAGCGGACGGCACCGACACCGGCACGATGGTGATCGACGACCTGCTGCCCGTGCTCGAGCGTGCCGGTGCGCCCGTCGACCGGGTGGGACTGACGGGCTTCTCGATGGGTGGCTACGGCGCGCTCCTGCTCGCCACCCGGTTGCCGCGCGAACGCGTCCTGGGTGTGGCCGCGGTGAGCGCCGCGGTCTACCTCTCCGCGGCCGAGGCGGCGCCCGGAGCCTTCGATGACGCCCACGACTTCGCGCGGCACGACCTCTTCGAGCGGGTCGGCGCGCTGCGGGCTGCCCGTCTGGCTGGCCTGCGGCGACGACGACAGCTTTGCCGAGACCAACCGGGCGCTCGCCGACCAGCTGCCCCGGGCCGTCACGCAGTTCGACGACGGCGGTCACGACCGGGACTACCTCGAGGCCCACTGGCCCCGGGGCGCGGAGTTCCTGTCCGACACGCCGATCGCGCAGTATCCCGAGATATCAGAAAGCCCCTAGATAGCCGGATACGCTCCGATCGTGGACCCGATCCGTAACCCTTATGCCCCTGGTGCCGGGCAGCGCCCGCCCGAGCTCGCCGGCCGCGACGAGCAGCTCGACCGCTTCCACGTGGTCCTCGAGCGGATCCAGCGGGGGCGACCGGAGCGCTCGATGATCCTCACCGGTCTGCGCGGGGTCGGCAAGACGGTGCTCCTCAACGCCCTCCGCTCGACCGCCGTGCGGTCCCGGTGGGGGACCGGCAAGTACGAGGCACGCCCCGACCAGGGGATGCGTCGGCCGACGGCGGCCGCCCTGCACATGGCGGTGCGCGAGCTGGGCCACCCGCAGGGCGAGGAGGTCGACCACGTCCTCGGCGTGATCAAGGCCTTCGCGCAGAAGGACCAGCCCGGGTCGAAGCTGCGGGACCGCTGGAACCCCGGCATCGACGTGCCGGCCATCACGGGACGAGCCGACTCCGGTGACATCGAGATCGATCTCGTCGAGCTGTTCACCGATGTCGGTGGGCTCGCCGCGGACGTCGGCAAGGGGGTGGCGATCTTCATCGACGAGATGCAGGACCTCTCGCCGGAGGACATCTCGGCGATCTGCGCCGCGTGCCACGAGCTGTCCCAGTCGGCCCTGCCGGTGATCGTCGTCGGGGCCGGTCTGCCGCACCTGCCCGCGGTGCTCTCGGCGAGCAAGTCCTACTCCGAGCGGCTGTTCCGCTACAGCCGGATCGACCGGCTCGACCGCGACAATGCCGAGAAGGCCCTGCGGATGCCGGCCCAGGACGAGGACGCCGACTTCACGCCGGAGGCTCTCGACGCCCTGTATGCCGCGACCGGTGGGTATCCGTACTTCATCCAGGCCTACGGCAAGGCCGTCTGGGACCACGCGCCCGAGACGCCGATCACCGCCGAGGACGTGCGGGTCGCCTCACCCGAGGCGGAGGAGGAGCTGGCCGTCGGCTTCTTCGGGTCGCGCTATGAGCGGGCCACGCCGGGGGAGCGGGAGTACCTGCGCGCCATGGCCGACCTCGGCGCGCAGGCGGCCGCGGAGGACCCGGAGTCCGTCGACGTCGTCGAGTCGGTGCCGACCGCCGACGTCGCGGCCCACCTGGACCGCAAACCGCAGTCGCTCTCACCGGCTCGCGACGCGCTCTTGAAGAAGGGCCTGATCTACTCCGGCGAGCGCGGGCGTATCGCCTTCACCGTGCCGCACTTCGGGCGGTACCTGCGCGCCCAGGCGTAACCCGCTGCCAACAGGGGATTCTGCGCCACCCTGAAGAGTTCGCGACTGCCTGCGACAGATCGGCGCTTCGGGGGTGGACCCTGCGAGGCATGCGGTGGAACTCGCGCGGATGAGGCCACGACCCAAGCGCCCGCCGCGGCAAGAGCGGAACATTGACGGCTCACAGAATGTGGCTACACTTGTGGCTATGAGTGTGGACGCTGCAATGGCCCTACGGGATGTGAAGAACCGCCTGTCCGAGGTCGTAGACCAGGTTGAGCGTGAGCATGACAGGGTCGTCATCACCCGCCACGGCAAGCCGGCAGCGGTCGTCATCAGCACCGATGACCTGGCTTCCCTGGAAGAGACCTTGGAAGTCATGAGCCGGCCGAAGCTCATGGCGCAGGTCCGGGACAGTCTCACTGAGCTCGCCGCCGGCGAAGCGGAGGTTCTGGGCAAGGAAGAGATCCTCGGGACGCTGCGCGACTGATGGCCAACGCGTACGAGGTCGCGTGGACCCCTACCGCAAAGCGCGCACTCCAGCGACTTCCCGAGAAGGTCGCGACGGCGGCCATCGAGTTCATCTACGGCCCCCTGGCCAGTAACCCCCAACGCGTCGGCAAAGCGTTGCGCCTCAATCTTGAGGGGCTCCACAGCGCACGCCGCGGCGACTACCGGATCATCTACCGGATCGACACGCGCGTCACCATCACCGCTATCGAGCACCGCGCTGACGTCTATCGGTGACATACCGTCCGCGGCAGCTCAGGACGTTCCTGAGGGACGTAGAGTCGAGTTGTGGAGAGCGCCCTCCTGTTGCCCAGCCCGCTGCTGCCGGTGTCGGCCTATGGCGGGCTTGCCGCGTCACTGGTGCAGGCAGGCGCCGACGTCACGGTGGCGTCGGTTACATCCGGGGAGGCCGCTGACGCCAGGACCCTCGTACGGACCTGGGCAGCGTTGGCGGGCCCAGGCGCGACCCTGATTGCCCACAGCAACGCCGGCTACCTCGCACCCGCGGTCAGGGACCTTGCGGGCAGGGGCGGGCGCGTGATCTTCATGGACGCCGCACTTCCTCCGGAGTCCGGGCCAACACTCCTCGCGCCGAGCCAGTTCCGCGACCACATCTCGAGCCTGGCTAGTGATGACGGCCAGCTCCCGCCTTGGACCCGTTGGTGGTCCCTTGAGGACCTGGACGGTGTCATCCCGGCGGACAGGTTCGACGAGCTCGATCGTGACTGTCCCCGGCTGCCGGTGAGTTACTTCGACGCTCAGATAGTTGCGCCCCAAGGGTGGGTTGATGCACCCAACGCCTACTTGGCCTTCGGGAGTACCTATGCGGAGGAGCTCGCCTTCGCGCAGAAAAGCGGGTGGCCGTACACGGTGGTCGCCGGCGGTCACCTGCACTTCCTCTTCGACCCAGCAACCGTCGCTGCCGACGTCCTGAAACTCACCGAGAGACTGTCACGAGCCTGAGCGCGGCAGATGCGGATACGACCGTGTGGGCGGCGCGGATGTCGTCTTGGAGCCGCGCATCGTTCTCAGAGCGTGAAATAGCCGGCTCGAAGAACGCTTGGCGGCTCCAAGACGACATCGGAGCCCGAAGGAGCACGTCCGACACTCGGTATATGCGGGCGGATGCGCCGCCCTTCATCTGGTCCAACGAGCGCTGATCTGCTGGGTGGTATGACGCTTCATCGCTGACAGTCATGGAGACGTGATCCAACTCTGCGTGACGTCCGCGGTCACCGACCTCGGCCTCCACTGGTTCCGACGGGCGGGGTCAAGGCTGCCTTCGGCACCTCAGGGTGCGGATTCCGACGACTGCGTGAACAGCGTCCGGTGGTGCTCGAGACGCTCGCGACCTCACGGCTCCCGACGTGCAGCGTCAGCGGTCGAGCCATCGCCACGTCGGGCAGGGTGATGGTCAGTTCGCACAGTGGCGCGGTGGTCTCCGGTCCCGCCATCCCGAGAACAGCAGACCGCTGTGCCTCGCCGTGTTCGCGGAGCCCCTCGATGGCTGTCGGGTGCGCATGGGCGGGCAGGCCCGCCAGCGACTCGAGGGCGAAGCAGTGGTCCCACTGGGCGTGGGTGATGACCACGCCGCCGAGCCGGTCGCCACCCGCCTCGATCGCCTCGCACGGCCGTGGCGTGGTCAGAGCAGCAGCCGCAACCGCTCGCGCTCGTCCTCGGGGAGCATCGGCGCATAGACCTCGTAGAGGGTGGCGCGGGACAGGCGTGCCGCCTCGTCCCCGTCGCCGTCCCGGATCCGCTGCAGGATCTCCTCGTGCACGGCGATGAACTGGGCCCGGGTCGCCTCGGCGCCCTCCGTGGCCGTGGCCACCCGGGTCGCGACCAGCTCCTCGATGGCCTGCTCGACGACCCGCCCGATCACGCTGAGCATGACGTTGCCCGAGGCCCGGGCGATGGCGGCGTGGAAGCTCCAGTCGTTGCGGGCGAACTCCTCCGGCGACGTGGAGGAGTCTTGCATCCCGCGCAGGCTCGCCTCCATCTCGAGGAGGTCCTCCTCGGTGCGCAGCCGTGCCGCGAGCCGGTTGGCCGTGGAGCCGGTCATCATGCGGTACTGCACCAGGTCCACCAGTCCGGTCTGCTCCAGCTTGACCGCACCGATCAGGGCGCGACGCAGGCCGGCGGTCGAGCTCGAGACGCGCGGTCCCTTCGGGCTGCCGTGGACGGTCTCGACCAGGCCCAGGCTCTCGAGGACGCGCAGCGCCTCCCGGATCGTGGAGCGTCCGACCCCGAACTGCGCGACGAGGTTGCGCTCGGACGGCAGGTGGTCCCCGGGGCGCAGGCGTTGCTCGTGGATGGCCTGCTCGATCTGCTCCACGACCTGCTCATACGCCCGTGATCGCTCCACCTCTTGGAACACCCGCGACTCCTTCCGGACCCTGCCGCCCACGGCTTCCTTGCCGTCGGAGGGGTTGACAAGGGATCACTCTGCCACGAAACTGGCACGACTTCGACTACTGGTCTGACCAGTAGCTCACCGGACAACGATGTGATGGAGCCGAAGGTTGAGTCAGATCTCGGAACAGCGGGCGGAGCCCGGGCGGCCCGACACGGGCGCAGGCGCTGTCGTCGTCGAGTTCGACGGAGTGACCCAGAGCTACGGGGCTCACCAGGTCCTTCACGACTTCAGCCTGCAGGTCACGCGGGGCGAGCTCGTGGCGCTGCTCGGTCCCAGTGGCAGCGGCAAGACCACGGCGCTGCGCATCCTGGCCGGCTTCCTCACACCCGACTCCGGTCGGGTGCGCCTGGACGGCAAGGACGTCACGCGAACCGCCCCCAACAAGCGCGGCATCGGCCTCGTCTTCCAGAGCTATGCCCTCTTCCCGCACCTGACGGTCGAGCAGAACATCGCCTACCCCCTGAAGGTGCAGGGCACCCGGCGCGAGCAGGTCCGCACCCGGGTGACGGAGCTGCTCGAGCTGGTCCGCCTCGACGGCCAGGGGCACAAGAAGCCGGCGCGTCTCTCAGGCGGTCAGCAGCAGCGGGTGGCCCTGGCCCGGGCGCTGGCGATGGGACCGGAGGTCCTGCTCCTGGACGAACCGCTGTCCAACCTCGATGCGAACCTGCGACGGGATGTCGGTGAGGAGATCCGGCGGCTGCAGCAGCGCACCGGCACGACCGCCATCATGGTCACCCACGACCGCCAGGAGGCGTTCGGGATGGCCGACCGGATCGCCGTGCTGCGCGGTGGGCGGATCGAGCAGCTCGGGACTCCCCGCGAGCTGTACACCACGCCGGCCACGCCCTTCATGGCCCGGTTCGTCGGAGAGGCCAACCTGATCCCGGGCACCGTCGAGCGGTCCGACGGCGGTCTGGCGTGGGTGCGCACGGCGGCCGGCACGCTCCCCGGCCGGGGCCAGGCCGTGGCGGGGGAGTCGGCCCAGCTGCTCGTGCGTCCCGAGGACCTGCACCTCGTGTCCGGGACCGAGGACGGTCCGCGGCTGCAGGGCCGGGTGGTGGACACGTTCTACTACGGCAGCAGCCTGGTGGCCGAGGTCGAGACGGCCGGGGTGGTGCTGACGGTGGATCTGCCGGGCTCGACGCCGGCTCCGGCGCAGGAGTCCGTCGTCACGCTCGGTTACAGCCCGGAGGTGGCGGTGCTCGTGCCGGGCGGTGACACATGACGGCGGTGGTCCCCGACGCGTCGCGGGCGGGCTCACGGAAGGCGAAGGGATCGGCCTACCAGCCGGTGGGTCGCGGCACCTTCCTGCTCCTGCTGACCCCGCTGCTCCTCGTCTTCGCCTTCGGTTTTGCCTACCCGCTCCTCACGGTCGGCAGGTTCGCCTTCGACCGGTTCGAGTCCGCCGTCGGGCAGATCCCGGCCTGGTCGACCGAGCAGTTCTCGGCGATCTTGGGCACCGAGGTCTACCGCGACCTGCTGGTGCGGACCCTGCTCCTGGCGCTCGTCACGACCCTGGTGTCGATCCTGATCTGCTACCCCCTGGCGCTGGCGATCACGCGTGGACCGCGGCGGCTGCGCGGCATCCTGATGGCGCTGACCCTGATGCCGATGCTCACCAGCGTCGTGGTGAAGACCTTCGGCTGGACGGTGCTGCTGAGCCGGGAGGGGTTCCTCCAGGGGGTGCTGGACTCGCTCGGGATCCCCGTGCAGCTGCTATTCACCCCGCTGGGTGTGGTCATCGGCCTGGTCCACACCTACATGCCGTTCATGGCGCTGAGCCTGGTCGCGGCCCTGGCCAGAATCGACCGGCGGACCGAGGAGGCTGCCACCTCCCTCGGCTCCGGTCCGCTCGGCGTCTTCTTCAAGGTCACGCTCCCGCAGACCCGCAACGGGCTGGCCGCCGGCATGGTGCTCACCTTCGTCACGAGCATGAGCGCACTGGTCACACCCCAGCTGCTGGGTGGCGGGCGGGTCAACACCCTGGTCACGGTCATCTACACCCAGGCCACCTCGGCACAGAACTGGCCGCTGGCCTCGGCGCTGGGCCTGGTGCTCCTGGCGATCACCTTCCTGATCCTGCTCCTGAACTCGGTGGTGATGGGCCGTGGCTCCCGGAACTAGGCCCGTCAGGGTGGCGATGTGGGCGACCGTGCTGGCCGTCCTCGCCTTCATCGTCGCGCCGCTCGCCGTCGTGGTGGCCAGCTCGTTCACCGCGACCGGCTACCTCGCCTTCCCGCCCGAGGGGTTCTCCCTGGAGTGGTACGGCGCGGCGGCCCGGAACAGCACCTTCGTCGACTCCTTCCTCACCAGCCTGCAGCTGGCGCTGGCGGTCGCCGCGATCTGCGCCCTGGTCAGCATCCCCGCGTCCTACGCCATCGCCCGGCACCCGGGTCGGACCGCCACGCTGCTGGAGCAGGTGTTCCTCTCGCCCCTGATGCTGCCAGCGGTCGTCTTCGGGCTCGGCCTGCTCTTCGTGCTGTCGGCGCTGGGCTACCGCGGCACCTTCGTCGGTGGGCTCCTCGGCCACGTCATCATCGCCTCACCCTTCGTCATCCGGTCGGTGCTGGCGGGGTTCCGGGACATGGACCCGCACCTGGAAGATGCCGCGATGTCGCTGGGGGCCAGCAGGTTGCGGGCCTTCCTCACAGTCACCCTGCCCTCGGTGCTGGGCAGCGCGATGAGCGGGCTGGTCTTCGCCTTCGTCATCTCCTTCGACGAGGCCGTGGTCACCCTGTTCCTCACCGGCCCCTCGTTCGAGACCCTGCCGGTGACGATCTTCACCTACGTGCAGTACTCCAACGACCCCACCATCGCCGCCGTCTCGACCGTGCTGATCGCGATCAGCTTCGTGCTCGTGGCGCTCACCATGCGCTCCCCGAAGGACTCCGATGACCGCTGACCCCACGACCGGCCCCGAGCGCAAGGTCGCCGTGGTGACCGGGTCCTCCTCCGGCATCGGGCGCGGCACGGCCGCCGTGCTCGCGGCGCGGGGCTACGACCTCGTGCTGCACGGCCTCGACGACGGTCCCGAGCTCGAGTCGGCCCGGGCCGAGGTGGAGGCGGCGGGTGCCCGGGTCGCCGCCGTGGTGGGTGACGTCCGCGAGGAGGGTATGCCGCGGCGTCTCGTCGGGTGCGCGACCGACAGTTTCGGTCGGCTCGACGCGGTCGTCAGCAACGCCGGGTCGGGGCTCACGAAGCCTTTTGCGGACCTGACCGACGACGACTGGCACACCGTGCTGTCGGTGCACCTCGACACGGCTGTGCGCCTGGCGCGGGAGGCGGGGCCGCACCTGGCCGCCGCCCGCGGCGCGATGGTGGTGATGTCCTCGGTCGCGGCCACCCGTGCCCTCCCCGGCCGCACGGCATACGGCACGGCCAAGGCCGCCCTGGAGGGTCTCACACGGGGCCTGGCCGCCGAGTGGGCCGCGTCCGGGGTGCGGGTCAACGCCATCTCGCCGGGCACCATCCGCACCCCGTTGGTGCAGCGGAACTTTGAGCGCGGCCTCCTGGACCCCGAGGCGGTGCTGGAGCGCACACCGCTCGGGCGCTTCGGCGAGGCGGGCGAGATCGGCACCGCCGTGGCGTTCCTGCTGTCCGGCGACGCGTCCTACGTGACCGGGCAGGTGCTCGCCGTCGATGGTGGATGGTCGATCTGGGGAGGCTGGTCCTGATGGAGTGGACGGTCCTGGGCATCCGTCGCGCGGTCGCCGAACGGAGCACGACGGTGCGTGCGGTCGTGGAGGAGGCGTTGCGGCGCATCGAGGAGCGCGACGGACCGTTGCACGCGTTCCTCACGGTCTGTGCCGACGAGGCCCTGGCGCAGGCCGACCAGCTGGACGCCCGCCTGGCGGCCGGGGAGGAGCCGGGCCCGTTGTGCGGCGTGCCGTTCGGGGTGAAGGACCTCTATGAGACGAAGGGTGTGCGCACGACCTACGGCTCCCGGGCCTTCGCCGACAACGTGCCGGACCGGGACGCCATTGTGGTGGCCAGGCTGCGGGCCGCGGGTGCGGTGCTGGTCGGCAAGACCAACACCCCCGAGTTCGCGATCTACATCCGCACGGTGAACGACCTCCAGCCCGAGTCGCGCAACCCGTGGGACCCGAGCCGCACGACCGGCGGGTCCAGCGGCGGCTCCGCTGCGGCGGTCGCCGCCGGCATGGTGCCCTTCGCAGTCGCCAGCGACGGTGGTGGCTCGACGCGCATCCCCTCGGCACTGTGCGGGCTGGTCGGCATCCTGCCCTCCCGGGGCACGGTCCCACGCGGTGGTTTCATCGGCACCCGGCGCTTCTCGTCCTCCGGCCCGGTCACCACCACGGTGGACGACGCGGCCGCGGTGCTGGCCGTCATGGCCGGCCCCTCCGACAGTGACCCCGTGTCGCGGGGACTCAGCCCCACCGGCGTCCTCGCGGAGCCGTGGCCGCAGGACCGGCCGGCTCGGCTGCGGTGGGTCGGCGACAGCGGCGTGCCCGGGGCCGAGACCGACGTGGTCAGCCACGTCTCGGCCGGCGTCCGCCGGTTCGCGGCAGAGACCGGACACTCCCTCACGGCGGAGCCCGTCAGCCTCGACTCGTCGCGGTTCAGCGACGACTTTTACGTGATGATGCAGGCGGACCGTATCTCCACGGGTGGTGGCGACCTGCTCACCGACCCGGGGACCAGGGAGCAGCTGACCGGCTATGCCCGGCACCACTTCCAGCGGGGCACCCAGGTGAGCGGTGCGGCATACTCCCGCGCCCTGGAGACGCAGCTGGTCGCCACCGAGCACCTGCTGGGCCTGCTCGAGGGGCACGACGCACTGCTGACGCCCACCCTGGCGTTCGTGGCGCCTCCGGTCCCCGAGGGGCCGGAGGCACTCCCCGAGGACGCCCGTCGGGGCTTCGTCGCCTTCACCTTCCTCATGAACTACACCGGCTTCCCCGCGGTCACGGTGCCCTGCGGGACGGTGCGCTCGCTGCCCGTGGGCCTGCAGCTCATCGGTCGGCCCGGGTCCGAGCCGATGCTGCTGGACCTGGCCAGGCAGTTCCAGGACGGCACCGCCCCCGTCGGGCTGCCAGCCCGATCCACCCTGACAGAAGGAGTCACCCCGTGACCACGCCGGTCCTGCTCACCTTCGACATGGACGCCGAGACCCTGTGGACGGCCCGGGACCCGGAGTCGACCAACCGGCCCGTCTGGCTCTCCCAGGGACACTACGGACCGAACGTCGGCCTGCCCCGCATCCTGTCCCTCCTCGAGCGCTACGAGGTGGCCGCCACCTTCTTCATCCCGGGTCTCGTCGTCGAGCGCTACCCGGCCGCCGTGGAGAGCATCCTCGAGGCCGGGATCGAGATCGAGCACCACTCCTACTCCCACGCCTGGTCCGAGACGCTGACGGCCGAGCAGGAGGCCGAGGAGTTCCAGCGCGGCTGGGACGCGATCGTCTCCGCGACGGGCCGCGAGCCGCGGGGCTGGCGCTCACCTGCCGGGGAGCTGACGCCGCACACGGTGGGACTCATGGAGCAGTTCGGGTTCGACTTCTCCAGCAACCTGTTCGGCTCGGACTCGGCCCACTTCCTGGCCGACGGTGACCGGACGACCGAGATCGTCGAGCTGCCGTTCGCCTGGGCGCTGGACGACGCACCCTTCTTCCTCTACAGCAACCGGCTGCCGGGCAGGAGCATGTCGGCGCCCAGCGCCGTGCTGGAGACCTGGACGCTGGAGTACGACGGCATCAGCCAGGAGGACGACACCCACTTCATGCTGGGCATGCACCCGCAGGTCGTGGGCCGCCCCTCACGGCTGTGGGTCCTCGAGCAGACCATCCGCCACATCCAGGAGGCCGGCACCGGCGAGTTCCTCGGCTGCGCGGGGTATGCGGAGCGGGTGCGCCCGCGACTGACCGACGGTCATGCCGGTGTCGGCCGTGCCTGACCCGGGTCGCCGGATCGCGGTCGTCACCGGAGGCCTGGGGGCCATCGGGGCGGCGGTGTGCACGGCCCTGCGGCACGAGGGTGCCGACGTGGTCGTGGCCGATCTGGCACCCGGCGACGCGGTGTCGGTCGACATCACCGACGAGACCTCCGTGGTGGCCTTCGCCAACCACGTCCGTCGCACCCACGGCCGGTGCGACGTGCTGGTCAACAGCGCCGGCGTCGCGCCGGTCGGGGACGGCCTCGCCTGCACGGTGGCCGAGTGGAACGACGCCTTTGCCGTCAATGTCACCGGCGCCTGGCTGATGACCAAGCACCTGGCGCCGCTCATGCCGGAGGGGGCGTCCGTCGTCAATGTCGCATCCGGGGCGGGGCTGCGACCGGCCCCGGGCATGGCGGCCTACGTGGCCTCCAAGCACGCCGTCGTGGGTCTGACCCGCTCCCTGGCCCTCGACCTTGCCGGGCGGGGGATCCGCGTCAACTGCGTGGCTCCCGGACCGGTCGACAGCCCGCTCAACGACCTGGTCCGCTCGCAACGCGAGCCGGTGGATGCGGGGGTCCCGGGCGAGCGCAACGTCCTGGGCCGGTCCGCGACCCCCGACGAGATCGCGGCGGCGATCAGCTTCCTGGCCTCACCGCGCACTGGCTTCGTCACCGGCTCGACCCTGGCCGTCGACGGCGGCCGCACGATGCACTGACCCCCACCCCCACCCCGATTGGAGTCACCGATGTATCCCCACCTTGACCGCCGCGGTTTCCTGAAGGCCAGCAGTCTGGCCCTGATGGGCGTAGGCCTGGCCGGCTCGCTCGGCGCCTGTGCCCGCTCCGGCGGTGAGGGCGCCGCCAACGGAGGTGCCCAGAACGTCCTGAAGATCAACAGCTTCGGCGGCACCTTCCAGGAGGCCGTCCAGAGTGTCGTTGTCGACCCCTTCCAGGAGAAGTTCGACGCACAGGTCAGCGTCACCACCGCCATCTCGAGCGAGGCGCTGACCCAGCTGCGCTCGTCCCCCGAGGGCAAGCCGGCTCTCGACGTGGCCTACATGGACCTCGTCCCGATCTACCAGGCCAGGGCCGCAGGACTGCTGCAGCCCATGGACCGGGCCAAGATCCCCAGCCTGGGCGAGATGTACCCGCTCGCCGTCGACGAGGAGGGCTACTGGGTGGCCGAGCTGGTCTCGATGACCGGGATCGCCTACAACACCGAGCACGTCAAGACCCCGCCGACGTCGTGGAAGCAGCTGTGGGACAAGGAGTACGAGGGCCGGGTCGCGATCAGCAACGTCTCGGGCACCGCCGGCTACCAGTTCCTCGCGCAGATGGCCCGGATCCACGGCGGGAGCGAGACGGAGATCGACCCGGGGTTCGAGGCGGTCGCCAAGCTCAAGCCCAACCTGGCCGCGATCTACAACACCCCGGACGAGATGAGCCGGCTGCTCTCGAGCGGGGAGGCGTGGCTCGGCCCCTGGTACGCCGACCGGCTCAGCTCCCTCAAGCGCCAGGGCGCGCCCGTGGCGTTCGTGACACCGGAGGAGGGGGCGATGGCCATCCTGTCCTCGATGTGCATCCCCAAGGGCACCTCCCAGCTCGACCTGGCCCACAACTACATCGACTTCCAGATCTCCGCGGAGGTGAACAAGAAGTTCATCACCACGATCGCCGAGGGCCCGACCAACAGCACGGTCGAGCTCGACCAGGCCTTCCTGGACGAGAACTACATCCCCTACGGCACGGAGGCGATCGAGCAGCTGGTCGCCCTCGACAACCAGGCGATCGCCGAGAACCTGGCCGACTGGGTCACCCGCTGGCAGTCCGAGATCGCGAACTGAGGCAGGCGTCGACGACGCGGTCGGGCAGCGCCGCCGCGTCGTCGGGCCGGTGGTCTAGCGGGCCGGCTGCAGCGCCATCGACACCACGCGTGCCACGCCGGCGAGGTCCGGAGCGACCTCACCGGTCCGCACGGTGTTCGCCCGGTCGAGCATCGCCGCGACAAAGGTGTGCGCGGCGTCCCGACGCAGCCCGGGGTCCAGGACCACGCCGACGGTGCGGTCGAGCACGTTCTCGGTGAGGGCGACGAGGTTCTGGCGGAGGTGCCGGAGGTGCTTGCCGACCTCCGGGTGGGTCCCTGCCTCGCGGAACAGGATCGTGCGGAGGGTCGCCGAGGCGTGCTCGGCGAGGCCGACGTGCTCATCGAGGCGGATCAGAGAGGTGGTCGCGTCGCCGGGCTCGACGACCCGGTCGGCCTCGTCCGGGCCGTGCGTCGGCAGCCGCTCGGTGACCAGCGCGAGCAGCAGGTCGATCTTGTGCGGGAAGTAGTAGAAGACCAGACCCTTGGGCACCTTCGCCTCCGCGGCGACCCGGGCGGTCGGGGTGGCGTCGAAGCCGGACTCGGCGAAGAGCCGCTCGGCGGCATCGAGGATCGACGTGCGACGGTCCTGGGCCATAGCTCTCCTCTCAGCGCCCGGGTGTGCCGGCGGACCGGGCCGGTCCGCCGGCAGTGCGGGCGTCAGTGCGCCACGGCGTGGTGCTCCCGGTGCAGCCGGTTGCTCTCCGGCAGAGCCAGGCCGCCGGCGATGATGGCGACGGCGCCGACGATCCAGGCCGTCCAGGCCATCGGCATCATGTCGCTGAAGCCCATCACCCACGGTGAGATGACGAAGAGCGCGCCCAGCACGACGTGGGCGATCTCGGAGTTGCGGTCGTCCGGCGTCGCCAGCGACCACAGTGAGACTGCTGCGGTGAGAACTCCCAGCGCGACCATCGTCCAGGTCGCCCTGGTGGTCGTCTCGGTCCACAGCGGTGCGAGGGCTGCGTAGGCGCCAGCCAGCAGCGCCGCCCAGTCCTGCCATCGTGTCCACTTCTTCATGGCAAACCTCCATCTCTGAGCCGGTACCCGTCGACCGTCCTGGAGGCGGGTGCTCTTATTCTCCGGCCTGATTGACCGCCCGGTCAAGAGGTGCGGTGAGCAGGTCTCGTCGCTAGTGTCGGAGCGGACGACCGCGACGGACGGCGCGCCGCCGGGGCCGGGTCCACACGGGCGTTCCGGGACCACGGAGGAGAGCTCATGACGACGTTCGGCCGATCTGATGACCTCGAGGGGGCCGAGTTCGTCGGCGCGAACCTCAGGGGTGCGCGCTTCCGCGACAGTGACCTGACCGGCGTCGTGGTGCGGGGCAGCGAGATCGCCGGGATCGAGCTCGACTCACCGTGGCTGACGGAGGGCGACGGCTCCCTGCTCGTCAACGGCGTCGACATCGTGCCCCTGGTGGACGCGGCGCTGAACGACCGGTTCCCGGGCCGCGCACAACGGCGCGCGAGCGACCCCGAGGGGCTGCGGTCCGCGTGGGCCGCCCTCGAGCAGACCTGGGAGGGCACGCTCGCCCGCGTCGCCGGTATGCCGGAGGGCACGGTCGAGGAGTCGGTGGCCGGCGAGTGGTCGTTCAGCCAGACACTGCGCCACCTGGTCATGGCCACGGACACCTGGCTCGGCAAAGCCGTCCTGCGGGCGGAGCAGCCCTACCACCCGCTCGGCCTGGCCAACGCCGGGGCGGAGGAGGACGGGCTTGACCTGTCGCCCTTCACGACGGAGGCCCCGAGCTACCCGGACGTGCTCCGCGCCAGGTCCGAGCGAGTCAGGATGGTGCGCGACTTCCTCGGGCAGGTGACCCCGGCCGTCCTGGCAGAACCGCGCACCAACCCCTGGGCGCCGCAGCACGCGGAGACGGTCCTGTCCTGCCTGCACACGATCCTCGAGGAGGAATGGGAGCACCACAGGTACGCGGTGCGCGACCTCGACGCGCTCGAGGCGCGCCCCGGCTGAGCGTCGGCACCCGAGGGGGCGTCAGTCGTCGCTGCCGTGCGTGTCGTACCGGTAGTAGGCGTAGAGCTGCTTCTCCTGCGCAGCCGAGAGGTGGTGCTCGTGGTGGGAGATGTACTCCTCCGCGACCAGGGGTGCGTCCTCGATGAGGCCCTTGCCGAACCCGACCCTCAACCGCGGCGGGTCGCTCTCCCCGTCCATCTCGGCCCCCCGGAGCGGGACGTAGGTCTCGTGGCCGGCATACAGGCCCGTCTGCACGGTGACCCACTCCAGGTCCCCGGTGCTCTCGTCGAAGAACATCCGGCCGATGCGGCCCACCGTCCGGCCGTGGTTGTCCTCCACCTCCGCCTGGTTGGCGATGAGGTCGTGGAGCTGCTCCTTGGTGATCATGGCTTGCTCCTCCCGTTCAGGGGGCTGACCCGCTCAACGCAACCACTCTCCGGGTCGGTGCGCAACACCGTCCGCCGGTCGGATCGTTAGGCTCGGGGCGTGCGCACCCTCGGCAACGTCCTGTGGTTCCTCCTGGCCGGCTGGTGGCTCGCGCTGCTCTATCTGGTCGCCGGCCTCTTCGCGTGCGTGCTGATCATCACCATCCCGTTCGGCATCGCCTCGTTCCGGTTGGCCGGCTTCGTCGTCTGGCCGTTCGGGCGGACGGCCGTCTGGCGGCGCGATGCGGGCTTCTGGTCGGTGGTGGGGAACATCATCTGGATCCTGCTGCTGGGCTGGGAGCTGGCGATCGGTCACCTGCTGGCCGGGCTGTTCCTCTGTCTCACCATCGTGGGGATCCCGTTCGGCATCGCCTGCTGGAAGATGGTGCCGCTGGCGCTGCTCCCCCTGGGTCAGGAGGTCGTGCCGGTAGCCCGCGCACACCACGACCGGTTCGCGGTGCCCCAGCCTCAGCGCTGATCCAGGAGCGTGAGGGCGAGCTCCACCGCCGCGCTGGCGTCCGGTGCGGGGAGGGGACCCTCGGGCAGGTCCCAGCCGCGGACCATCACGACCGGGACGCCGGTCCGCACCGCGAGGGCGACCTCGCTGAGCGTGCCCCAGCTGCCGCCGACGCAGATGATCGCGTCACAGGTGCGGACGAGCAGGGCGTTGCGCATCTCACCCATCCCGGTGGGCAGGGCGATCGTCAGGTGCTCGTTCCCCTCGTCCCGCACCGCACCGGGCAGTATGCCGACAGTCACCCCGCCAGCGACCGAGGCACCTCTCGAGGTGGCCTCCATGACGCCGCCCAGGCCGCCGGTGACCACGATGCACCCGGCGATGGCGAGCAGGCGGCCGACCTCCGCCGCCTCGGCGAGCACCTCCTCGGTGACGTCGGAGCCGGGCCCGACCACGCCGACATACTGCGCTGTGCGTGACACGTCCTAACGGTCCGACCAGGTGGGCTGCCGCTTCTCCAGGAACGCGCAGATGCCCTCCTGGGCGTCGGCGGCGAGGGCATTCATCGTCATGACCGTCTTGGCGTAGTCGTAGGCCGAGTGCTGGTCCCGGGAGATCTGGGCGTAGAACGCCTCCTTGCCGATGCCCGTGACCACCGAGCTCGCGGCGGCGATCTGCCCGGCCAGCTCACGGGTGCGCGAGGCGAGCCGGTCGGCGGGGACGACCTCGTTGACCAGGCCCCAGTCGGCGGCGGTCGGCGCGTCGATCGGGACACCGGTGAGGAGCAGCTGCATGGCGCGCTTCTGGCCCACGACGCGGCTGATCGCGACCATCGGGGTGGAGCAGAACAGGCCGATCTTCACACCCGGCGTGCCGAAGCGGGCCCCCTCCTCGGCGACGACCAGGTCGCAGGTGGCCGCGAGCTGGCAGCCGGCGGCGGTGGCGATGCCCTGCACCTGGGCGATGACCGGCTGCGGGATGGACTGGACCAGCTCCATCAGCTCGCAGCAGCGGTCGAAGATCTCGCGGTACTCCTCGACGCTGCGGCCGGTCATCTCCCCGAGGTCGTGGCCGGCGCTGAAGGCCGGACCCGCCCCGGCCAGGATCACGACCGAGACGTCCCGGCGGGAGCCGAGCCCGCGCAGCACCTCGATCAGCTCGCTCATCAGCGCCAGGGAGAGGGCGTTGCGCTTCTCGGGGCGGTTGAGCGTCACCGTCGCGACGCGGGCCTCGGCGTCGATCTCGGTGAGCACGGTGGGGGCGGCGACGGTGGTGGTCATCGGTGGATCCTTTCGGCGGCGGTCCGTGCCAGCCTACGCACGGACGCGCAGACCGGGCAGGCCCCCGGTCAGCCGGCCCCTGGCACCCGGCCGGCGCGACGGCATACGGACGCAGCGGGTCAGTGTGCCTGCGCCGCCAGGGCGATGACGTCGGCGACCTTCTCCAGCTCCGGCACGTGGTGGGCGGTCACCACGCGCACGCCCTCGGGCCCTCTGCCGGACCAGCTCGCGCTGCTGGCGATCGTGGCGATGCCGTGGGAGGCCATGACGAGCATCGCCTGGTGCTCGTTGCGGACGGGCACCCACAGGGCGAGGTTGTCCCCGCCGTGCACCTCCAGCCCGCGCTCCCGGAGCAGGGCCGCGAACCGTTGGCGGCGCTCCGTGTAGACCTCGGAGGCCCGGGTGACCGTCGCCTGGCTCTCCGGGTCGGTCAGCAGCCAGGCGAGGGCGTCCTGCAGGATCCGGCTCGTCCACCCGTCGCCGAACTGCCGGAACACCCGCACGCGTTCGATGGGGGAGGCGGCCCCCCCGACGACGCCGATCCGCAGGTCCGGGGAGTGGGACTTGGAGTAGCTGCGGACCATCACCGTCTTGTGGGGCAGGAGGGCCCCGACGCCGTGGTAGGGCTCGGCGCTCAGCGTGCCCCAGGCGTCGTCCTCGATGACGAGGAGGTTCTCGTGCTCGAGCAGCTGCGCGAGCTCGGCCTGCCGGGTCGGCGTGACCGTCGCGCCCGCCCAGGAGGAGTTGCGCGGTTCGTAGATGAAGGCCACGGGCTTGTGGCGCAGGGCCGCGGCGAGCCGCTCGGGGACCGGCCCGTCGTCATCGAGCGCGACCGGCAGCACGCGCGCTCCGACGTGGTCGAGGATGTCGAGGAGCCGGGGCGTCGCAGGCTCCTCGATCGCCACCGTCTCGCCGGCCACGACCGAGGTCGAGATGAGGCCGAGCAGGCCGTCGTAGCCGCCGCGGCTGCACAGCCACGCCTCGGCCGGGAACGGCCAGGTCGACGCGGCCGCGGCCTGCAGGGACGCGGTGATCGGGTCCACCTCGTAGGAGTGGAGCTTGGGGTCGGTGAGGGCGTGCTGCAGCGCGGGCGCCAGGTCCGGCAGCAGCGCGGGGTCCGGCACGGCGCGGGACAGGTTGAGGGTGTCCGGGCTCCAGTACCTCGTGATGTTGGTGTAGCGCAACGGACTCGGGCCGCCCACGCTGCCGGCCACGCGCATCCCGCCGCGGCCCCCGCCCTCGACGAACCGCTGCTCGCGCAGGGCCCGCCAGGCGGCCGAGACGGTGCCCGGACCGACGTGGAGCCGCGGTGCCAGATCGCGGACCGTGGGCAGCCTCGTGCCCGCCTCCAGCGTGCCGTCGCGGATCAGTCGGGACACCGTCGCCGCGATGCCCGCCGCACTGGCCTCCTCGATCTGCGCTGCCAGCCAGGCGGCCGGGGCGGCCTCCTCAGCGTCCCGCGTCATGGAATCCCCTTATGTTCAGTAACATTCGATCGTATTGTAATCATGCACGACTGAACATAAAGTCTCGCAGCATGGCCCTGAAACCTCTCCGTGTCGGCGCGCGCCCCTGGGCGCACGTCACAGCCCTGGGCGCCGGGGTGACGGTCGCCGGACACGCCGTCGACTACCACGCCCTGGCGACCACCCCGCGGATCTGGGACGAGCCCGACCTCGATGTCGCCGAGACCTCCCTGAGCCAGTACGTCCGCGCCCGCTCGGCGGGCGACGACAGCGTCACCGGCCTGCCGATCTTCGTCATGCGTGGGTTCCGCCAGCGCTGCATCCTGGTGCCCGAGAGCAGCCCGCTCGAGAGCGCGGCCGACCTGGCGGGCCGCCGGATCGGGCTGACCGGCTGGCCCGACAGCGGCAACACGTGGACCCGTGAGCTGCTCACCCGCGAGGGGGTGGACCTCGGAGGGATCGAGTGGTTCCTCGGCCCGCTCACCCCGGACGCGCCACAGTTCGACCGCAGTGGTGGCGTCGAGCTCGCGGGCAACGTGCACGAGCTGGAGGCCGGCGACGGGCTCACCCACGCCCTCGAACGCGGTCACCTCGACGCGATCATGACCCCCTTCATGCCACCCGGCTTCTACACCCGGTCGGGACTGCGGACCCTGCACCGCGACTCCCAGTCGGCGGAGGAGGCGTACTACCGTGAGCGTGGCTACCTCCCCGGCATGCACCTGATCGCCGTACGGACCGCGCTGCTGGACCGTCAGCCGGCGCTCGCCCAGGGACTGGTCGACGCCTTCGAGGAGGCGAAGCAGCACAACGCCCGGCTGCGCGACAAGCTGCAGGACGCCTTCCCGTGGCACGACCGCGAGCAGGCCCGCACCGCGCGCACGTTCGGGACCGACTGGCTGCCCTACGGGTGGCCCGGTGACCAACCGATGGTCGCCGACTTCCAGCAGGCCCTGGTCACCCAGGACCTGCTCCCGGCACCGGTGCCGGACCACGAGCTCTTCCCCCACCAGGTGGCCCCGTCCACGAGCAAGGAGTATGTCGCGTGAGCACCCTGAACGTGCGTGCCAGCCAGTTCGCCGCCAGCATCGACTGGCAGGAGAACCTCGCCACGATCGGCCCGATCATCGACCAGGCCGAGGTCGACGGCGTCGACCTCCTCGTCCTGCCCGAGGGTGTCATGGCGCGGTTCATCGACCAGAAGGAGCGGATCCGCGAGCTCGCCCAGCCGCTCGACGGCCCGTTCGTCACCGGCGCAGCGGCACTGACCGAGGGCAAGCAGGTCACCGTCGTCGTCGGCATCCACGAGCGGTCCGCCACCGAGCGGCCCTTCAACACCCTGGTCGTCCTGCGTGGCGGCAGGGTCATCGAGGTCTACCGCAAGCTGCACCTCTACGACGCCTTCAACGCCCTCGAGTCCGACAACGTCACCGCGGCCGAGGACATCCCGCCGCTGGTCGAGGTCAACGGCTTCCAGGTCGGCCTGATGACCTGCTACGACGTCCGCTTCCCCGAGCTGGCCCGGATCCTGACCCTCAACGGTGCCGACGTCCTCGTCCTGCCCGCCGCCTGGGTGAAGGGTCCACTCAAGGAGCACCACTGGCGCACCCTGGTGACCGCCCGCGCCCTGGACAACACGGCATACCTGGTCGCCAGCGGCGAGTGCGGCGAGGCGAACATCGGGCAGAGCCTCATCGTCGACCCCCTCGGCGTCGCCCTGGCCCAGGGCACCGAGGCCCCGGGCTCGATCACCGCCACGCTGACCAGGGACCGGCTCGACGACGCCCGCCGTCGCCTGCCCGTCCTCCAGAACTACCGGTTCAACGTCGAGGCCACGCCTCGCGCCCTCACTGTCGTCCCCGCGTCCTGACGCGCCCCGAAAGGAACCCGCTATGTCCCGCACCCGCACCGCCGCCCTGAGCCTCCTGGCTGTCCCCGCCCTGGTCCTCGCGGCCTGCACCTCCGACCCCGAGCCGTCGACCGGCGGCGCCGGGGGCGGCTCCACCGGCGCCGACACCGACAGCTCCACCGCCTCGGCCGCAGCCGAGGTCGAGATCCCCACCCAGGAGCTCAACGAGGACCTGCGCTCGCAGCTGCCGGAGGACGTCCAGGAGAGCGGCACCATGGTGTCGGTCAACACCGGCTCCTTCCCTCCCTACACGATCGTCCAGGGCGACAACGAGGTCACCGGCGCCACCGCCGACCTCGCCACCGCGCTGGAGCAGATGCTCGACATCACGATCGAGCACACCACCATCGACGGCCTGGCCAGCGTGCTGCAGGGCATGGACGGTGGTCGTTACGACCTCGACCTCGGCCCGATCGGCGACTTCCCCGAGCGCCAGGAGCAGGCCACCTTCGTCGACTACGTCCAGGAGTACGTCGTCTTCGCCGTCCCCGCCGGGAACCCGGCCGAGATCGAGGACATCGCCTCCACCTGCGGCACCCGCATCGCCGTCCAGGCCGCGGGCTCGGCCGAGCGCACCATCAAGGAGCAGTCCGTGACCTGCGAGGAGAACGGTGAGGAGCCCGTGGAGGTCCAGTCCTACAAGGACCAGCCCTCCTCGATCCTCGCCGTGCAGTCCGGTCGCGCCGACGCCTTCTTCTCCTCCCAGGCCCCGCTGACCTACTTCGTGCAGCAGTCCGACGGTGAGCTGGAGCTCGCCGGCACCGGTGAGGCCAACGGCTTCGACGACCTCTTCCAGGGCGCCGTCGTCCCCAAGGACTCGCCGACCGCGGACGTCCTGCTGGCCGCGTTCGAGGAGCTGCACGCCAACGGCACCTACGACGCGATCATGACCAAGTGGGGCCTCGAGGGCAACACGCTCGACACGCCCGGAATCAACCTGGGGCAGTGACCGTGACGGCCACCACAGGTAGCCAGCAGGCGGTGACCCAGGACCCGCCCGAGCTGGACGTCAAGGACGCCAGCCGCCGGCCCCACCCCTGGCGCTGGATCGGCGCGGGCGTCGTGCTGGTGCTGCTCGCGATGTTGGTGAACATGCTGATCACCAACGAGAACTTCGAGTGGGACGTCGTCTTCGCCTGGTTGACGGCAGAGTCGATCATGAAGGGACTCGGCGTCACCCTGCTGCTCACCGTCATCGCGATGGTGATCGGCATCGTCCTCGGGGTCCTCCTCGCCGTGTGCCGGCTCTCGGCGAACCCCCTGCTGAGCTCGACCGCGAACGCCTACATCTGGTTCTTCCGCGGCACGCCCACGCTGGTGCAGCTGATCTTCTTCTACAACCTGTCCGCGCTGATGCCCGAGATCTCCCTCGGCATCCCGTTCGGGCCGGAGTTCGTGGTCTTCGAGACCAACACCCTCATCACGCCGATGCTGGCCGCGATCCTGGGCCTCGGGCTCAACGAGGGCGCCTACATGGCCGAAATCGTCCGTGGTGGCCTGCTCTCGGTGGACCACGGGCAGCGTGAGGCGGGCGCCGCGATCGGCATGACGGACCGTCGCATCATGCGCCGGATCGTGCTGCCGCAAGCGATGCGGTTCATCGTGCCGCCGACGGGCAACCAGGTCATCAGCATGGTCAAGGCGACGGCGCTGGTGAGTGTCATCGCCCTGGCCGACCTGCTCTACACCGTGCAGGCGATCTACAACCGGACCTTCGAGACCATCCCGATGCTCATCGTCGCCTGCGTCTGGTACCTGATCATCACCTCGATCCTGTACGTGGTCCAGTCCCGGATCGAGAACCACTACAGCCGTGGCGACCGTCACCAGAGGACGAGCTTCTGGGACTTCCTCCGGATCCGTCCGAAGGGCAGGCCGACGCCTCCCGCGGTGACCGAAGGGGTGACCGCATGACCTCGGCAACCACGCTCGACCGGTCCGCCGGAGCGGCCGGCTCCGGCCCCGTCCTGGACGCTCGGGGCGTGCACAAGAGCTTCGGGCACCTCGAGGTGCTCCAGGGCATCGACCTGCAGATCGCCAAGGGCGAGACCGTGGTCATCCTCGGGCCCTCGGGCTCGGGCAAGTCGACGTTCCTGCGGTGCATCAACCTCCTGGAGACGCTCGACGCCGGGCGCATCCAGGTGGGTGGACGGGACGTGGGCTACGAGGTCCGCAAGGGCCGGCTGCACGAGCTGGCGCCCGCCGAGCTGGCCCGTCGCCGGGCCGACATCGGCATGGTGTTCCAGCACTTCAACCTGTTCCCGCACCTGAACGTGCTCCAGAACATCATCGAGGGCCCCGTCGGCGTGCGCGGACAGAACCGGGCGGAGGCCATCCGGACGGCGCAGTCGCTGCTCGAGCGCGTGGGACTGTCCGGGCGGGAGAAGTCCTACCCGCGCCAGCTCTCCGGCGGGCAGCAGCAGCGCGTGGCGATCGCCCGGGCGCTGGCGATGCAGCCCCAGCTCATGCTGTTCGACGAGCCCACCTCGGCCCTGGACCCGGAGCTGGTCGGTGAGGTGCTGGCCACCATGCGGGACCTCGCCAACGAGGGCCTGACCATGGCCGTGGTGACGCACGAGATCAGCTTTGCCCGCGAGGCGGCCGACCGGGTGGTCTTCATGGACAAGGGCGTCATCGTCGAGCAGGGCCCCCCGGCCCAGGTGCTCGACAACCCGCAGCACGAGCGCACCAAGGCGTTCCTCGCCCGCTTCCTCTGAGCCGACCGACGTGACCCGTGGGTGCCGACCGGTGCCCACGGGTCAGGTCGACGGGTCGCCGTAGCCGGCCGCACGGCATACGGACCCTCAGGCCAACCGGTAGACCGAGACGTGCGAGCGGGACTCCGCGGTGAACTCGACACCGTCCCAGTCCGCCGAGCGGCTCTCCAGCTCGAAGCCGGCCAGCTGGCCCATCAGGTCCAGCTCGGCCGGCCAGATGTAGCGGTGCGGCGTGCGACCGATCCGGGCCTCCGGCCCGTCCCCGAACCGGACGTGGTGGGAGACGACCCGCTGGCGCAGCACGTCGTAGCTGTCCAGCCCCAGGTAGCCCTCGGTCACGGCGGACACGGTCGCCGCTCGACCGGGTGGCAGGGCCTGCAGCTCGGGCACCCACAGCTCGATCACGAAGCGACCGCCGGGGCGCAGGTGCCGAGCCGCGTTGCGGAAGCACTCGACCTGCGTGGCCTGGGTGAGCAGGTTCGCGATCGTGTTGAAGACCAGGTAGACGAGGGTGAACTCGCCCGGCACCCGGGTCGTGGCCATGTCGCCGTGGACGACGGGGAGGGTCTGCTCGCCGACCTTCTCCCGGAGGCGGGCGATCATCGGCCGCGAGAGCTCGACGCCGGTCACCGGCACGCCCCGCTCGGACAGTGGTATGCCGACCCGTCCGGTCCCGACGGCGAACTCCAGGGCGGCTCCGTCCCCGGCCAGGCGGGCGAGGGTGTCGATCGTCGGACCGAGCACCTCGGGGGCGAACATGCCGCTGCCCGGGGTGTCGTAGCGGGCCGCGGCGGCGGCGTCCCACAGCTCGTCCTGGCTGGCGTCGAAGAGGTCACGCACGCGTGCCACGCTGTCAGACCCGTGGTGTGCTGTCGACGGGTTAACTCCGGTCGGCCGTGACATCTGTCCTGCCGCACACGGGCGGCCAGTCACGGGTGAGCAGGCACGGCACCAGTCAGGATGGCGCCCATGGAACGCAAGAAGCTGTCATACATCGCGCTCGTGATCACCATCATCTATGGGGGGCTCTTCGCCGTGGTCGGCGACGACGTCCGCACCACCTACGCCGTGGTCGGCGCCATCGTGGTCGCGGTCTCCTGGGTGAGCGTCGGCATGCTGGGCCGCGACGACGAGACCCCTGGTCGCGGCTGAGGGGGCTGTCGGCGGGCGGTGCTTGACTCGCGAACGACGACCGGTTGGCCGTCACCGACCCGAGGAGGACGCGGCATGCGACCTGTGATCGACCATTTCGGCATCAACTGCGCGGACCTCACGGCGAGCGCGACGTTCTACGACACGGTGCTCGCCACCCTGGGGCTGCGCCGCATGATGGACCACGGCGTCGCCATGGGCTACGGCGACCGGTTTCCCAGCTTCTGGATCAGCAACGGCGCCGCGGACGGGCCCAACCGCGAGGTGCACATCGCCTTCAGGGCGGACAGCCAGGAGCAGGTCCGTGCCTTCCACCAGGCTGCCCTGAGCCTGGGCGCCGAGGAGCTGCACGCGCCCAGGCTGTTCCCGGAGTACCACCCGGGTTATTTCGGCGCGTTCGTGCGCGATCCCGACGGAAACAACGTGGAGGCAGTGTTCCACGCGCCGCCTCCTGAGGGCCCTGCGCTGGACAGGTAGGACGAGAACGGTCGGCACACCCTCTTGTGGCATCGTCATCTAAGCGCTACCTTGTGACGCATGGTACCTAGCGACAGTGCGATCCTCACCCACCTCAGGCGGGGTGCGTTGGAGTACTGCGTCCTGGCCATGCTCCGCGACGGGCCCACCTACGGTTTCGACATCGCCCGCCACCTCACCCGTGACGGCGTGCTCATGACCAGCGAGGGCACCCTCTATCCGCTCCTGTCCCGCCTCCGCAAGGCCGGTCTCGTCGACACGACCTGGCAGGAGTCCACCAGCGGGCCCCCCCGCCGCTACTACGCCCTCACCGGCTCGGGGGCCGCCGCCCTCGAGGCGTTCCACCGCACCTGGCCATCATTCCGTGATGCCGTCGACACCGTCCTCAGCGAGGGAGCAACCTCATGAACAGCACCCAGCACCGCCTCGTGTCCACGTATCTTGACGACCTCGCCCGCATGTTGGCCGACCTGCCCCCCGAGGACCGCGCCGAGGTCCTGGCGGGCGTGCGTGAGCACATCGACGCCGCGCTGGCCGAGCGTCCCGGCGCCGAGACCGACGTGCAGTCCGTCCTCGCGGAGCTGGGGCCACCAGATCTCGTGGCCCGCGAGGCCTACGAGTCCGGGCAGTATGCCGTCCGCTCACCTCACCCCTCACCTCCAGTGAGGCGGCCGATCGCCGACCGGGGCTGGGTGCCGGTGACGGTCGCCGTCCTCCAGGTGCTCGCCGTTGTCATCGTGCTGCTGACGGTGGGCGGCACGGCGGCCTTCATGGTCGAGGCCACGTCGACCTCTGACGGGGCAGAGGTGGTGACGACCAATAGCTACGGCGGCGGGGCGCTCGTCGGCGCGGTCACGGGGGCTGTGATGGCGCTGCCCCTGTGGATCGCCGTGGCCCTCTTCGTCGGCAGCTCCCGCTTGTGGGTCGGACCGCAGAAGGCCGCCCACCTGCTGTTCCTGCCCGTGACCGTGCTCCTGCTGGCCGCCCTCCCCACGCTCGGCTGGGCGCTCGGCGGACCCATCGGCCTGGTGGCCGCCTCCTGGACCACCATCGCCCTCGTCGTGCTCGGCGGTGGCTGGCTGCTCGCGCGCCTCACCTCTGCCGCGCGGCGCCGGCTCGACGGCCAGAGTCTCCCGGCGGACGCGTAGACCCACCGACGGGCTCGACCCGCCCGCCGGTGGGTCGGCGCCTCAGGACGTGAGCGCCTGCCAGGTCACGCCGCCGGCCTCGCCGTCGATCACCAGGCGGTTGACGGACTGATAGGTCCGGACAGCGGAGTCCGTGACACTGCCGAACGCGCCGTCCACCGACAGCCCGGCACCGTGCTTGTTGAGCACCGTCTGCAGTGCCCGCACGTGGTCGCCACCATGACCCTTGCGCAGCACGTAGTCCAGGACGGGCCAGGTCTTGGGGCCTGCCTGCCCGTCCCCGACCAGCCCGACAGCCTTCTGCCAGGCCGCCAGTGTGGCCGTCGACTTCGGGCCGTGGTAGCCGTCGACCGTGATCGACCGGCCGCGCTGGCGCAGCAGGTACTGCATCGCCTTCACCCGCTGGCCGCGTGCCTCCGGGTCCAGCGTCGGCCAGCCGCCGCCGATCACGGCGCCCCGGTTGGTCAGATGGGTGCGCGGGTTGACGTCATCACCGATGGACCCGATCTGCACCTCGAAGTGCAGGTGCGGTCCCGTGACGTTGCCGGTCGCGCCCATGTCGGCGATCCGCTGGCCCGCCGAGACCGAGGCCCCGTTGGAGACCCGGAAGGTGTTGAGGTGGCCGTAGTAGCTGTAGACGCCACCCCCGTGGGAGACGACCAGGCCGTTGCCGGTGCGCCCCGTGACGACATTCCAGCCGCGCCGGACCACGGTGCCGGCCGCCGCGGCATACACCGCCGTCCCGGTGGAGTTGGCGATGTCCCACCCCGCGTGCCAGGTCGTCTTCCCGTTGAGGGTGCGCCACCCGTAGGCGGACGACAACCTCCCCCTGGCCGGGTTGCACCAGCGGCCGTTGCGCAGGGTCGCGGCGCTGGCGGCCGGCAGTCCCGGGCCCCACGCGGTGGTGGCGCCGGTCAGGGCGACCCCGCCGGCGAGTGCCATCAGGACGGTGCGCCGAGAGAGCCCCTCGTCCCGCGCCGGGTCCTGTGGTGTGGTGATGTGGTTCATGGTGGATCCCCTCCAGTGACAGTGCGGGCCACCAGGCGGCGAGCCCGTCGGCCCGAGCCTGCCAGTGAACCGACTCGGCCAGCCAGGGCACGGACGAAGATTTAGGCCAGTGCAGACCAGACGTTGACCCGTGGTTCACGGCGTTGCCTTGTCAGCCGTGTCGCGGTCTGCCGGAACGGATCCGGACGGGATCCCAGCCAGGAAGGGACCCCTCTCCTAGGCGCGGTAGGTGCCCGGTCGCGGCTGGGCCCAGGGTCCTTCGTGTCCTTCGTCCCACGGGAACCTGCCCTGAGGATCCGCCCACGTGAGCTGATAGGCCGGCACCGACTCCAGGAACGGTCGGCGGTAGTAGTTGTTGGCCTCGAAGACCACCATGCCCGGGTTGGGGATCTCCTCGACCAGGACCGCCAGGGACAGGTGGGGGACCAGCTGGCCGGGCACGAGGTCCTGGTGGTGGCCGGTGACCTGGTGCGCTGCCGTGTTGAGCAGCGCCATCGAGACGTCCTGTGGCAGGCCCAGGACCACGAGCTCGGGGTGGCCGACGCCGTAGAGGCCCGTCGTGTAGCAGAACGGCTGACCGAGCCGCTGCGGGAGTCCCTCGGGTCCGCCGAGCTGTTCGGCGACCGGGTCCCCCACGTCGGGGGCCGCGTCGCCGAGCACGCGGCAACAGTCGCAGTCGGCCTCCTCACCGCCGAAGACGTACGTCAGATGCACCCCGTAGGTGCGGATGTGTTCTGTCATCAGGCTCCGCTGGCGGTCCTCGAAGGCCTTCAGTGCTGCTGAGTCGTCCATGTCGTCCTCCCCGTGCGCACCCGGTGCGCGCTCTGTCCAGGACGCTAGGGCCGCGATCCGACACCGCGACGCGGTTATCCACAGTCCCGCCACCGGCGCGTGGACCGTCTGGTGCCCACCACGTCTTAGGGTGGCGCCATGAGACTGGGTGACCTCGCGGCCGCGCTCGACCTGACCCTCGACGGCGACCCGGCGGTCGAGGTCACGGGCGTCACCCACCAGGCGGACTGGGCGAGGCCCGGGGACGCGTTCGTGGCCATCCGCGGCACACGGGTCGACGGCCACACCTTCATCCCCGAGGCGCTCCGGCGAGGTGCCGTGGCGGTCCTGGGGGAAGGGCTGCCGGAGGGCGTCGACTGTCCCGTGCCGTATGTCGTGGTGCCGGGGGCGCGGGCCGCGCTCGCCGACGCCGCGGCGGAGCTGGCCGGCCACCCGAGCCGGTCGCTGAAGGTGCTCGGTGTCACCGGCACCGACGGCAAGACCACGACCTCCTGCCTGGCCCGTCACCTGCTCCGCGAGGCGGGCCGGGCCACGGGCCTGCTGTCCACGATCGGCTACGAGCTGCCGGACGGGGTGCTGCGCCAGCCGCCGGCCCACTTCACCACTCCCGAGGCGCCCCAGGTGCAGCAGATCCTCGCCGACCAGCTGGCCGCAGGGGCGGAGGACGTGGTGGTCGAGGCCTCCAGCCACGCCCTGGCCCTGGACCGGGTGCGTGCGGTCGACTTCGACGTGGCCGTCTGGACCAACCTCACCGGGGAGCACCTCGACTTCCACGGGTCCATGGAGGGCTACTTCGCCGACAAGGCCAAGCTGGTGCAGCGGGCGCGGCACGCCGTGCTCAACGCCGACGACCCGTGGACCGAGCGGCTGCGGCCCATGGCCCCCAGCCACACGGCATACTCGGCCGAGGGGACCGACGCCGACTGGCGGGCGACCGGTGTGGTGGAGGGGCCGGACGACCTGCGGTTTGCCGTCCACTCGCCCGAGGGCGAGTTCGACGCGGTGCTGCCGATGATCGGCCGGTTCAACGTCGCCAACGCGCTGGCCGCGCTGGCCGGTGTGCACTCGCTCGGCGTCGACGTGCCGACCCTCGTGGCCGGCCTGGCGACGTTCGGCGGGGTGCCGGGCCGGATGGAGATGGTGGAGCGCACCGCCGGGGCGCCGCGGGTGATCGTGGACTTCGCGCACACGCCGCCGAGCCTGGAGAAGGCGCTGACGACGGTGCGGGTCACCACCGCCGGACGGCTCTGGGTCGTGCTGGGGTCCGCCGGTGGCCCCCGCGACCCCTCCAAGAGGGCGCCCCTCGGCGCGACGGCGACCACCCTCGCGGATGTCGCGGTGTTCACCGAGGAGGACCACCGGGACACGCCCCTGCAAGAGATCCTCGACGAGATGGAGCGCGGCGCGCGCGAGGCCGGACGGGACAACTACGTCGCGATCGGTGACCGCCGGGAGGCCATCGCGTATGCCGTGGGCGCGGCCGGCCCCGACGACACCGTCGTCCTTGCGGGCAAGGGCCCGGAGGAGACGCTCGAGCGGGACACCGAGACGATCCCGTGGGACGAGATGGGGGAGGCGCGGGCTGCGCTGCGACGCGAGGCGCCCGGCGCCGGTCGTGCCGAACCGCGGCCCTGACCCCGCTGGCGGGACTGCCTGAGGGCTACTGCTGAGCCGCCCGCGCTCAGTGGCCGTTCCGACAAACGTGCTGGTCAGCGCTCTGTCGGTGGTCGTATGTATGTTCGAGGTATGGATCGGCAGGCGGGGGTGGCGGACGAGCGGGGGTATGCCGCTGGGTCGCC
>NZ_QDDJ01000002.1 GCF_003121625.1 Ornithinimicrobium cavernae
CGGATCGAGGACTTCAGCAATCCCGAACCTACGGACAACACGACGTGCGCGTCACACGTCAACCCCTTTCGCTCCCGCCCCTGCACGGGTCCCGACCCAACGGCGAAACACCCACACAAAGGTCAGGAGACGTACACCTGTGCTAACGTGGTTCATGTTGGGAGAGGGATCGCCGTGGTCGGGAAGAGGGGACCGTGACCGCACAGGCTGAGAGTGTCGGGCTGGCAGTGGACGCCGCGCAGGCCGTCACGGGGCGGGACGCTTCCTCGGCGGTGAGCGGTGGCGCGTTGTCCTCGGGCGAGGTGGCCTCGTGGGTGGAGCGGATGGCTGTCGGTGGTGATCTCGGGCCGTTGGCGGAGGTGGGCCCGGCGGAGTTGTGCGAGGTGCTGCACCGGCTCGAGGTGTTGAAGAATGCGGCGGCTGCGGCGCAGGCGCGGGTGACGGTGCTCGCCGCGGCGAGGTTGCAGGAGCAGGCGGTGGCTGACGGTGCGTCGGAGGAGACCGCCGCCAAGGGGGTCGGGGCGCAGCTCGCACTGGCGCGGCGCGAGTCGCCGCACGCGGGGTCACGGCACGTCGGGTTCGCCCGGGCCGTGGTGGGGGAGATGCCGGCCACGCACGCGGCGCTGACGGCGGGGTTGATCGGGGAGTGGACCGCGACGCAGGTGGTGAAGGAGACCGCGTGCCTGTCGGTGGAGCACCGGGCCAGGGTGGATGCGCACCTGGCCGGGCTGTTCGGGACCGCCTCGCACCGTTGGCTGGTGGCGGCGGCGAAGGCGAAGGCGTATGAGCTGGATCCGTACTCGGTAGCCAACCGCGGCCGGAAGGCGGTCAAGGACCGCCGGGTCACTGTGCGGCCGGCCCCGGACGTGATGGCGATCGTGTCGGGGTATCTGCCGGTGGCGCAGGGCGTGGCCTGCTATAAGGCGTTGGATGAGGCGGCGAAGGCGTTGCGGGCGGCGGGGGACGAGCGGTCCCTGGACCAGTTGCGCGCCGATGTGTTCACGCAGCGGTTGACCGGTCAGGACACCGCGGAGGACGTGACCATCGAGGTCGGACTGGTGATGACCGACAAGGCCCTGGTGGGGGCGGAGGAGACCCCGGCCCGCCTGGAGGGGTATGGCCCGCTCCCGGCGCCGTTGGCCCGGGATCTGCTCCGGGAGGCGCGGGAGGCAGTGGTCTGGTTGCGGCGGTTGTATGCCGATCCGGTCACCGGGGTGCTGACCGTTCAGGACGGGCGGCGGCGCCGGTTCACCGGGGCGCTGCGCCGGTTCCTGGTGGCGCGGGACCAGGTGTGCCGGACCCCGCGGTGCGAGGCCCCGGTGAGACACGCCGATCACGTCGTCCCGTGGGCTCGGGGTGGGCGGACCACTGCCGGGGAGGGGCAGGGGCTGTGTGAAGCCTGCAACTATGCCAAGGAGGCCACCGGCTGGTCCCACGAGGTCGTCGATCTGCCCGATGGGTCGCACACGGTGAGGATCACCACCCCGACCGGGCACATCTACTACTCCCAGCCCCCGCCCGTCCTGCCCACCCTCGGCCCTGGGCCGGGGGCTGCCACGGACCGCGCGCTGAGGGATGCCGTTCGTCGGTCCGTGCACGGCTCTCGTGCGACGACCACTGGCGCTGTTGCCGAGGGGGCGGAGCCGCTGGGTGCGGGTGTGCCCGAGGTGACGCGGGCGGGCTCGCGTGAGGACGCCGCGCCGCCACCGTCGACCGGTCCCGGACCGGGGCCGGGGTCGAGGCCGGCACGCACCAGCGCGATGAGCTGTCGACGCCGCCGGCACGGCGAGGTGACGATCCGGCTCCGCACACCCGTCGGGCCACCCGGCCGACCGGCCCAGCCGCCATGGATCCCAGCACCTCAGACGTCACCTGCTGCTGACCGGTCGCTGGCGTGGAGGTTCCCGAGCCGGTGAGCTGAGTCCGCTCGAAAGCATCTGGCAGGACTGCTGGCCGATGGCAAGTGAGCCACGGCGGTCACGGTGAGTCACGACCGTCCGCGTGAGTCCGGACCTTCCTGCGGCACCTGGTGCCGCGCCGCGCCTCAGTGAAGGTGCGCCCGGGTCTCAGTCGGTGCTGCGCGGGTCGGTGATGTGGGCCAGGAAGAGCGGCCAGCCGGTCTCTCCGTCAGCGATGCGGACCAGATAGGGGCGGTCGACGCTGAACTCGAGAGGCGGTTCGGCCATCCCGGACTCGCCGAAGCCGATCTCGGTGACGGCAGCCGCCACGGTGCCTTCCTCGTCGATCCGAAGGACGCCCTGCTGGAAGGCCTGTTCGATCGTCAGACTCGTGTCACTGATACCTGAGAAACCGCCGTCGAGGGCAGCGGGAGCGTGGTCGGTGAGGTACGGCTTCAGGTCGAGAGCCGACCTGGTGTCTGCGACCGGCATACTCAGGATCACCGCGACCCGCTCCTCTCGGTCGAGGATGGCGCGGATCTGGCCGAGCACAGCCGGGCTCATCGCCGTGGGTGCACTGCCCTCGGGCGGGAGGACGATGTCGGCATGGAGCCTGCCACCGGTGTAGGGCAGCCGCACGGCCTGCCAGCCCTCGACCTCTGCGTAGTAGACCTCGCGCGCCCGCCCCGTCGTCATCATGTCCACCGTGACGGTCTCGCCACCCGGCAGCGTGAAGTCCTGTGGGGTCGTCAGCGACGCGGCAAAGGGCGCCTCCCACCGTGCGGCGAGGACGATGGCGTCCTGCAGGACCAGGCGCAGCGTGTCTGTCGGTTGGATCGCGGACTCGGGGACGAGGCCACCGGTGTGCTCATTGACCCACTCGTCCAGCACCTTCTTGCCGGCCGGACCGGCCAGATCCGTGACGTCCGCCGTCGCTCCGTAGTTCACCGTCAGGGCGTCGACGAAGTCCTGCCTGACGTCGAGGCTGTCGTCCATCACCAACCGGTCGGCACGGTGGACGAGGGGCGTCTCGGGCAGCTCGTCGTCCTGCACCAGAGCCGGGTCGCCGTCGAACTCTTCCAGCGTGGCCGTCAGCGCGTTGATCGCCTCGCTGCGGTCTGCGCCTTCTGCGCCGATGATCGCCTCGAGCTCAGCCAGGGTCTGGCCCTCGGCACCCTCCGCTGCCATCGACAGCGCGACCTGAAGGCTGGCCGGCGACGTGACAGTGGTCGTGCCAGCTCCCTCGTTGATCAGGTCCAGGCCCAGCACGTCGGCGGCGTCCACGACGTCGGCCACCGCACGCGCCTCCGCCAGCATGACCTCGGCGCGCACCACCTGACTCGCGGGCAGCGTTCCGGTCGCGGTGTCACCCGGCGGCACGTCCCGGGCCTGGGGACCGCAGGACGTCAGCGTCATCACCACCGGCACGGTCACGAACAGGGCCAGGCAGGACCGGGTGCGTCGTTGCATGACGGTCGGACGCGGAGCAGGGCCGGACGGTTCCCTGGTCCGGCCACGGCACGCGGATAGGATCGCCGGCATGGTGGACCAGGAGAAGCCGGCCGAGCGAGCAGCCGGGACCGCCGGCCAGCCGACCACGGAGGAGCACGCCTCGGACTTCGCCGGCGTGCCCGACGGGTTCCAGCGTCTCTGGACGCCGCACCGGATGGTGTACATCCGCGGCGACCGGCCCTCCGACCACGCCGGCACGGGCTGCCCCTTCTGCGCGGCGCCGGACAAGGACGACGCCGAGGGCCTCATGGTGCACCGCGGCGAGACCTGCTACGTCGTGCTCAACCTGTTCCCCTACAACCCCGGCCACCTCCTAATCTGCCCGTACCGGCACGTGCCCCTCTATACCGACCTCACGCCCGAGGAGACGGTCGAGTTCGGACATCTCACGCAGACGGCGATGAGTGCCCTGACCAAGGCATCGGCGCCGGCCGGCTACAACATCGGCATGAACCAGGGCGAGGTCGCTGGCGCCGGGGTGGCCGCACACCTGCACCAGCACGTCGTCCCTCGGTGGGGCGGGGACATGAACTTCCTGCCGGTGATCGGTCAGACCAAGGCCGTGCCGACCCTGCTCGAGGACGCCCGGCAGGCGCTGCTCGCCGCCTGGCCCGCCTGAGGCGGGACAACGCGCCGGCGTGACGCACGGCACGTGGCTCCCCGGCACGTCGTGGCCGCCCACCGAGCACGCATCAGTAGCCTGGGGTCCACGATGCTCAACAAGTACGCCCGGGCGTTCTTCACCGCACTCTTCACCCCGATCGCCCGCCTCCTGCTGCGCCTCGGGGTGAGTCCTGATGTCGTGACGGTGGTCGGGACGGTCGGGGTGACCTTCGGCGCGCTCTACTTCTACCCGCGCGGCGAGCTCTGGTGGGGGACGTTATTCATCACCGCGTTCGTGTTCACCGACCTCGTCGACGGCACGATGGCCAGGATGTCGCGGCGGACCAGCTCCTGGGGCGCCTTCCTCGACTCGACCCTCGACCGGGTCGGGGACGCAGCGGTGTTCGGCGGCCTCATCCTCTACTTCACCGGCCGCGGCGACCACGACCTCAACGCGGGGCTGGCCCTGGCCTGTCTGATCCTCGGCTTCGTCGTGAGCTACGCGAAGGCACGCGCCGAGAGCCTCGGCTTCACCTGTGACGTCGGGATCGCCGAGCGGGCCGACCGTCTCGTGGCCACCCTGGTCACGACCGGCTTCGTCGGGTTGTTCCTGCCGACGTGGGTGCTCACCGCGGTGCTCGCCCTGCTCGCCCTCGCCAGCCTCATCACCGTCCTGCAGCGCATTGTCACCGTGCGGATCCAGGCCCTGACCCGTCCGATCGGGTCGTGAGTATGCCGAGGCTCACCTCGTCGCGCGCCGGCGGCTCGCGAGCCGACGGGCCAACCTTCCCCAAAAAGGCGTGGGAGGCGGTCCGAACCTCCCCAAGAATGGGGGGAGACCAGGCAGCCGTGCTGGCCTACCGCCTCGGCTGGACGGCGGTGCGCCGGCTCCCCGCGGCGGCCGCCTACCGGCTCTTCGACACGATCGCCGACGTCATGCACCGCCGCGGTGGCAAGGGCGTGGAGCGGATGCGCGCCAACTACGCCAGGGTCAGGCCAGAGCTGAGGGCCGACGAGCTCGACGCCCTGGTGCGGGCGGGCCTGCGCTCCTACCTGCGCTACTGGTGCGAGTCGTTCCGCCTGCCCGACCGCACTGCCGAGGAGCTGGCGGCGAGCGTCCGCGTGATCGGCGACGGTCCGCCGCGGGAGGCCCTCGACGCCGGCCGGGGCGTCGTCTGTTTCCTGGGCCACCTGGGCAACTGGGACACGGTGGGGGCCTGGGCCACGCACCACCTGGCGCCGGTGACGACGGTGGCCGAGCGCCTGCGTCCCGAGGAGGTCTACGAGCGCTTCGTCGCCTACCGGGAGTCCCTCGGCATGACGATCCTGCCCCTGACCGGCGGGCAGGCACCCTTCCGCGCCCTGGTCCGCACCGTCCACGACGGGGGACTGGTGCCCCTCCTGGCCGACCGGGACCTCACCGACTCCGGGGTCGAGGTCAGCCTCTGCGGGCACCCGGCCCGGATGGCCGGCGGCCCCGCGGCCCTGGCTCTGGCCACGGGCGCGCCGCTGCACCCGGTGACGGTCACCTACGAGCGCCGCCAACCACGGACCGGCGGGGCCCTCGGGCGACGACCCGGCCCCACGGCATACGGTGTCGTCCTGACGTTCGGCCCCGCCGTCGCCGTTCCGGACGGGGGGACCAGGGCCGAGCAGATCGTCGCGATGACCCAGGCGTGCGCCGACTACCTCGGTGCGACGCTGCGAGAGCACACCGAGGACTGGCACATGATGCAGCGCGTCTTCGTGGCGGACGGGATCCGCTGATGCGCATCGGGATCGTCTGTCCCTACTCCTTCGACGTGCCCGGCGGGGTCCAGCTGCACGTCCGGGACCTGGCCGAGCACCTCCTGCGCCGCGGACACGTGGTCTCCGTCCTCGCCCCCGCGGACGAGGACACCGAGCTGCCGGAGTATGTCGTGAGTGCCGGTCGGGCGGTCCCCGTCCGGTTCAACGGGTCGGTGGCCCGCCTGTCCTTCGGCCCGATCGTGGCCAACCGGGTGGAGGCGTGGCTGGAGGACTGGGACTTCGACGTGCTCCACCTGCACGAGCCCGCGGCTCCCAGCCTGTCCCTCCTGGCGCTGTGGGCGGCGGACGTGCCGGTCGTGGCAACCTTCCACAGCTCCCAGGCGCGCGTGGGGACCCTGCGTGCCGCCCAACCGCTGCTCCAGCCCGGCCTGGACAAGATCTCCGCGCGGATCGCGGTCTCCGACGCGGCGCACCGGACGATGGCCTCGGGCGTGGGCGGCACCACGCTGGTCATCCCCAACGGGGTCTACGTGGACCGGTTCTGCCCGGGGGACGAGGACGTGCCGGACCGGGAGGGTCCGCCGCGCATCGTCTTCCTGGGCAGGTTCGACGAGCCCCGCAAGGGCCTCCCGGTGCTGCTCGCGGCCCTGCCGCTGGTGCTGGCGCAGGTCCCGGACGCCGAGCTCCTGGTCGCCGGCCCGGGCGACATCGAGGAGGTCCGGGGAGCGCTCTCGGAGCAGGTCGCCGGCTCGGTGCGCTTCCTCGGCATGATCAGCGAGGACGACAAGGTGGCGCTGCTCGCGCGCGCCAACGCCTATGTCGCGCCGAACACCGGTGGGGAGAGCTTCGGCATCATCCTGGTGGAGGCGATGAGTGCCGGCGCGCCCGTGGTGGCCAGCGCCCTGGATGCGTTCGTGGCCGTCGTGGGGGACTCCGGCGCCGGTGTGGTGTTCCCGGTCGGCGACCACCGCGCGCTCGCCGGTGCGATCGTGCGGGTGCTCGAGGACCCGACCGAGCAGGCCCGGCTGAGCGCTGCCGGGCGCGAGCGCGCCCGCCTGTTCGACTGGTCCCGGGTCGGGGCGCGCATCGAGGCGGTCTACGACTCCGTGGCCGTGGAGCGTGCGGCCGACCGTCCGCTCGGGGGCACACTCCGACCCGCAGGACAGGAGGCAGGCGCTGGGTCGCCCGTGGCGGCCCCGCCGGGGACGGACGCTCCGCCCGCCCGTGCAGGGGGCCGGGCGCGCCGCATACTGGCCGACCGTGCCGGGGCACGCGGCCGGTCGCGTGCCACCCTGCCGGCGGCAGCCGCCGTGCGTGCCTCGAGCGCCTCCGGCGCGCTCGGCCGCACCGTCCGACGGTGGTTCGGCCGATGAGCACGGGCGTGGACTGGGGTCCGCAGGAGATCGCGATCATCGGTGCGGCCGTCCTGGCCGTGCTGCTGGCCCTCGGCTGGTACCTCTCCTACACGGCCGTGCGGCTGGACCGCCTGCACCACCGCGTCATGGGGACGGCCGCCGCCCTGGACGCCCAGCTCGTCCGTCGCGCGGAGGCGGCCCTGGAGGTGGCCTACATCGCCGGGATCGACCCGGCCTCGGCCACGCTCATGGCGGCCTCGGCCGGTCAGGTCCTGGACCAGGCGGAGACGTGGTCCCAGGAAAGGCTCGACGCCGAGTCGCAGCTCACGGGGGTCCTGCGGGCCACCGAGGCGCCGGACAACGCGGCAGGTGCCGAGGTGGTCGAGCTGCTCGAGCGGCTGCGGGGCACGGGGGAGCGGGTGCAGCTGGCGCGGCGCTTCCACAACGAGGCAGTGCGGGAGACCCGGGACGTGCGAGGGCAGCGCCTGGTCCGCTTCCTGCACCTGGCCGGCTCCGCGAAGGTGCCGCTGCCGATCACCTTCGATGACGACTGGCCCAGCGCGCGCTGAGGGCCGGGAACCGGTGCCGCGTGCGGTTGCCGTGCCCGGGTGACCGTAGACTGGAGAACCGACCAGTCCACCTGGTGGGCTGCCCTGTCCGGGATGCCCCGTCCCGCCGGGCACGACCACCCCGTGACCTCGCCGTAGGCGGAGTCCCACCACGCCCCGGAAGGCACCAGAGATGAGCACGACGCACGAGACCAACTCCGCGACCGCCCCGGTCCAGCAGGCCGGCACCACCCGCGTCAAGCGCGGTATGGCCGACATGCTCAAGGGCGGCGTCATCATGGACGTGGTGACCCCCGAGCAGGCCAAGATCGCCGAGGACGCCGGGGCCGTCGCCGTGATGGCGCTCGAGCGCGTCCCGGCGGACATCCGCGCCCAGGGCGGCGTCTCGCGGATGAGTGACCCGGACATGATCGACGGCATCATCGAGGCCGTCTCGATTCCGGTCATGGCCAAGGCCCGCATCGGCCACTTCGTCGAGGCCCAGGTGCTGCAGTCCCTCGGTGTGGACTACATCGACGAGTCCGAGGTGCTCACGCCGGCCGACTACGCCAACCACATCGACAAGTGGGCCTTCACCGTGCCCTTCGTGTGCGGGGCGACCAACCTCGGTGAGGCCCTGCGCCGCATCACCGAGGGCGCCGCGATGATCCGCTCCAAGGGCGAGGCGGGCACCGGCGACGTCTCCAACGCCACCACCCACATGCGGGAGATCCGCCAGGCGATCCGCCGGCTGCAGAGCCTGCCCGAGGACGAGCTCTACGTCGCCGCCAAGGAGCTGCAGGCCCCCTACGACCTGGTGGCCGAGGTGGCCCGCAACGGCAAGCTGCCCGTCGTGCTGTTCACCGCCGGTGGCATCGCCACCCCCGCGGACGCCGCGATGATGATGCAGCTGGGCGCCGAGGGCGTGTTCGTCGGCTCCGGGATCTTCAAGGCCGGCAACCCGGCTGCCCGCGCGGAGGCCATCGTCAAGGCGACGACCTTCCACGACGACCCGGACATGATCGCCAAGGTCTCGCGGGGCCTGGGCGAGGCCATGGTCGGCATCAACGTCGACGAGATCCCCCAGCCGCACCGGCTGGCCGAGCGCGGCTGGTGACCGGACACACCCCGGCCCCGTTGATCGGGGTCCTGGCCGTCCAGGGCGACGTCGTCGAGCACGTGCGCGCCCTGACCCTGGCCGGTGCGGAGGCGGTCCCAGTGCGCCGCCCCGAGGAACTGGCGGCCGTCGACGGGCTGGTCATCCCCGGCGGGGAGTCCACCACGATCGACCGTCTCCTGCGGATCTTCGACCTGGCCGAGCCCCTGCGCGCACGGCTGGCCGACGGCATGCCTGCCTACGGCTCGTGCGCCGGGATGATCCTGCTCTCCAGGGAGGTGCTGGACGGGCACCGCGACCAGCAGGTCCTGGGTGCGCTGGACATCACGACGCGACGCAACGCCTTCGGGCGCCAGGTCGACTCCTTCGAGGTGGACCTGCCGGTCGTCGGGTTGGACGGCGCCTTCCACGCGGTGTTCATCCGCGCCCCGTGGGTGGAGCGGGTCGGTGAGGACGTCGAGGTCCTGGCGAGCATCGAGCGCGACGGGGTCGACCACGTGGTGGCGGTCCGCCAGGGCAACGTGCTGGCCACGTCCTTCCACCCCGAGCTGACCGACGATGCCCGGCTGCACGCGATGTTCGTGGACATGGTCCGTGCTGCGGGTAGCATCGGGGGCCGAGCAGTACCCGAGGGATCCGCGAGCACAACGAGCAAGGACGACTGATGGCTGGGCACTCCAAGTGGGCAACGACCAAGCACAAGAAGGCGGTGATCGACGCCAAGCGCGGCAAGCTCTTTGCCAAGCTGATCAAGAACATCGAGGTCGCGGCGCGCACCGGCGGCGGTGACCCGGCCGGCAACCCCACGCTGTTCGACGCCATCCAGAAGGCCAAGAAGACCTCCGTCCCCAACGACAACATCGATCGTGCCGTCAAGCGGGGCTCCGGGGCCGAGGCGGGCGGTGCCAGCTATGAGGCCCTGGTCTATGAGGGCTACGCGCCCGGCGGCGTCGCGCTCTACATCGAGTGCCTGACCGACAACAAGAACCGCGCCGTCATGGAGGTCCGCACCGCGCTGACCCGCAACGGCGGCAGCATGGCCGACAGTGGTTCGGTGGCCTACCTGTTCGACCGCAAGGGCCAGGTCGTCGTGCCCAAGGAGCAGGAGGCGGGGGAGACCAACGAGGACGCCCTGCTGGAGGTCGTCCTGGAGGCCGGTGCCGAGGAGATCGAGGATCTTGGCGACTCCTTCGAGATCATCTCCGAGGCGACCGACGTGGTCGCCGTGCGCACCGCGCTGCAGGAGGCGGGCCTCGACTACGACTCGGCCGAGGTGACCTTCGTGCCGAGCATGGAGGTGCCACTCGACGCCGAGGGCGCCCGCAAGATGATGCGCATCGTCGACGCCCTCGAGGACTGCGACGACGTCCAGAACGTCTACTCCAACGCCGACGTGTCCGACGAGGTCCTGGCCGAGCTCGAGAACGACGACTGACCTCCGCCAGCCGTATGCCGTGGGGCGGGGGCCGTGCACAGGCCACCACGGCGAGTCCTCTCCGCCGGTGAGGGTGCAGTGTCGTAGCGTGGTTCGCGAACAGGTGTTCGGAGACCGGTCGGGTCCCCGGGCCGACAGGACTCGCGAGGAGGTGTGCCACGGTGCGTGTGCTTGGTGTCGACCCCGGGCTCACCCGGTGCGGCCTCGGGGTGGTGGAGGCGGGCCCCGGCCGCAGCGTGCGGATGATCGCCGTCGGGGTGGTGCGCACCCCGCCCGGTGACGACCCGGCCGAGCGGCTCCTCACCCTCCAGACCGAGATCGACGCGTGGCTCGCGGAGCACCGTCCCGACGCCGTCGCCGTCGAGCGGGTCTTCGCCAAGGCCAACATCAAGGGGATCATGGGGACCGCCCAGGCCTCGGCCGTGCCCATGCTCGCCGCAGCCAGGCTCGGACTTCCCCTGGCCCTGCACACGCCCACGGAGGTCAAGGCGGCTGTGACCGGCAACGGCCGGGCCGACAAGGCACAGGTCACGGCGATGATCACCCGCATCCTGGGGCTCGAGACCCCGCCCAGGCCGGCCGATGCCGCCGATGCCCTCGCCCTCGCCGTGTGTCACCTGTGGCGTGGTCAGTCCGACGCCCGGCTGCAGGCCGCAGCCCGGGGCAACACCCTGCAGCAGCTCGCGCAGGACGCCGCCCGCGCCCCCCGCAACAGGCTCGAGGAGCTGCACGCCGCGCACTCGGCACGACCCGGTGCGGGCGCACCGCGGGCGCAGGCACCGGCGGCGCGCCGCCCACCGCCGGCGACCGTGCGCCGCGGCCCCCTCAGCGTGCGAGCCACGCCCGGCAGCGGGCGACCCGGGCCCACGCCCGGCGCCAACGTGTCCGCCACCAGCGAGTCCGCCAACAACCGGTCAACGACCAGCGAGTCCACCACCAGCCGGTCCACCACCAGCGAGTCCACCAGCACAAGGAGCGTCCAGTGATCGCCTCAGTCCGGGGACCCGTGCTCCATGTCGGCCTCGAGCACGTGGTCGTCGAGGTCGGTGGCGTCGGGCTCCACGTCCACACGACCCCTGCCACGGCCGCCGGCTGCACCACGGGTCGGGAGGTGACACTGGCGACGACGCTGGTCGTGCGCGAGGAGTCGCTCACCCTCTACGGCTTCGATGGCTCGGAGGCCCGTGGCCTCTTCGAGCAGGTGCAGACCGTCTCCGGCGTGGGGCCCCGCCTCGCGCTGGCCATGCTGTCGGTGCACAGCCCGGACGGCGTCCGGCAGGCCATCGCCGGGGGAGACCTCGCCGCCCTGACCAAGGTGCCCGGCATCGGCAAGAAGGGCGCCGAGCGGATCGTGCTCGAGCTCAAGGACAAGATCCTGGCCATGGGCGTCGAGCCGTCCCTGGGCGGTCCCACCACGCCCAGCACCGGTGCGGACCCGGTGGGCGCGCAGGTCCACGAGGCCCTGGTCGGTCTCGGCTGGAGCAGCAAGCAGGCTGACGACGCGATCGAGCGGGTCCGGGCCACGGGCGCGACACCGACCGCGGTGTCCGACTTCCTGAAGTCGGCCCTCCGGGAGCTGGGTCGGTGACGTCCCGCTCCGACGAGGGGCCCCGTGACCGGCCACTGCCCGAGGACGCCGGCGCCGGACGGAGTCATGGTCCGGTGGGTGACTGGGGCGAGGACGGCTCCATCGATGCCACCGCCCGTGTCGTCGACGCGGCGCCGACCGACGAGGAACGACGCATCGAGGCAGCCCTGCGGCCGCGCCGCCTGGCGGACTTCCCCGGCCAGCAACGCGTGCGTGACCAGCTGGGGCTGGTGCTCGAGGCTGCCAGGCGCCGACAGGCTCCGCCGGACCACGTCCTGCTCTCCGGGCCACCCGGCCTCGGCAAGACCACGCTCGCAATGATCATCGCCACCGAGCTCGAGCAGCCGATGCGGATCACCAGTGGCCCCGCGATCCAGCACGCCGGCGACCTGGCGGCGGTGCTGTCCTCGCTGGCCGAGGGGGAGGTGCTCTTCCTCGACGAGATCCACCGCATGGCCCGTCCGGCGGAGGAGATGCTCTACCTGGCGATGGAGGACTTCCGGGTCGATGTGATCGTCGGCAAGGGCCCCGGGGCCACGGCCATCCCCCTGGAGCTCCCGCCGTTCACCGTGGTGGGCGCCACGACGAGGTCCGGTCTGCTGCCGGCACCCCTGCGCGACCGGTTCGGCTTCACCGGGCACCTCGACTACTACAACACCGAGGACCTGCAGCGGATCCTGACCCGCAGCGCCGGGCTCCTGGAGATCGAGGCGACCCGGGAGGGGATCCACGAGATCGCCTCCCGCTCCCGTGGCACCCCCCGGATCGCCAACCGGTTGTTGCGCCGGGTCCGTGACTGGGCCCAGGTGCACGGGGAGCACCTCGTTGACCAGGACGCCTCGCTCGCGGCCCTGGAGCTGTTCGACGTGGACAAGCAGGGTCTGGACCGTCTCGACCGCGCGGTGCTCGAGGCGCTGTGCAAACGGTTCGGAGGTGGGCCGGTCGGGCTGAGCACGCTCGCGGTCGCCGTGGGCGAGGAGCCGGACACCGTCGAGACGGTGGCCGAGCCCTACCTGGTGCGCGAGGGCTACATCGTCCGCACCCCCCGAGGTCGGTCCGCCTCACGGACGGCCTGGGAGCACCTCGGGTTGCAGCCACCGAAGTCGACGCCGAGCCAGGACCAGCTACCGCTCGGCGGTCGCCTCGACCACTGACCCGGCGTGTTTCCCGACGCTCGTGGCGCGAAAAGGGCGGTTGTGACCGGATCTTTACCTGATGTGCGGCACGGGGTGTTGGGCGGGCACAGCCGTGTCACCTAGACTGCCGCGAGTGTCTACCGGCCGTTGGGCCGCCCCACGGTCAGGGCACCGGGACACCCTCCGACAGACGTTGTAAGGAATCTCCATGTCGCCACTGGCCTCGGCCGCCGCCTCCTCAGGCGGCGGTGACGGCTTCAGCATGCTGTTGCTGTTGCTCCCGCTCGCACTGATCGCCTTCCTCTTCATCTCGCAGCGCAACCGCCAGAAGAAATTCAAGGAGATGCAGGCCGACCTCGCCGTCGGGTCGCGGGTGATGACGACCACAGGTCTGTACGGCACCATCGCGGCCATGGACGAGACCACCGTCCAGATCGAGGCCGCCCCCGGCGTCGTCCTGCAGTTTGACCGGCGCGTCGTGATGCAGGCTCCGGGGGCCCAGCCGCCGCACGCCCAGCCCGGTCCCGATGACACCCAGGGAGACAACTGATGGCGGGTCATCCGCGCAACCGCAGCGCGCGGAACACCCTCCTCGCCCTGCTGGCCCTGATCCTGGTCCTGGGCGGGGGCCTCGGTGCAGCGAACCTCTGGGGCACGCCCAGGGCGCAGCTGACGCCGCTGCTGGGCCTTGACCTCGCCGGCGGACGGCAGGTGGTCATCGAGCCGATCGTCGAGGGAGGCCAGACCGTCCGGGCCGAGCAGCTCGACCAGGCCATCGACATCATCCGACGACGCGTCGACGGCAGCGGCGTCGCCGAGGCCGAGGTGTCCCGGCTGGGCTCCAACATCCAGGTCGCCATCCCAGGGACGCCCACGGCCGCCCAGCTGGAGGCCCTGAGCCGGTCCTCGCAGCTGCGGTTCCGCGCCGTGCTGGTCTCGGCGCCAGTGACCCAGCAGGCTCCCACCGAGCCGCCGCGCGAGCTCCCGATGCCGGTCGGCCCCACCGAGTCCCCGACCGAGGCCCCCACGACCGAGCCGGGTGCCGACCCCGCAGAGACCACCAACGCGGCCTACCCCGAGGGGCTGCTGGCCGACCAGCAGCCCATGGTGGGTGCTGCGGAGCAGTTCCCGGCGAGCGGGACCACGGACGGCGCCGAGAGCACCGAGGAGCCGACCGGCACCGACGAGGGCACCACGACCGATGACGCCGAGTCCACGGCCGGGCCGGACGACGCCCAGGTCACGGAGGGGCCGGAGGCCCCGGAGCCCACCAGCGCCAGCGACCTGGCGTGGATCACCCCCGAGCTCCAGCAGGAGTTCATGGAGTACGACTGCGACGACCCGGAGAACCAGCGGGCCGCCTCGAGCGCCCCGATGGACAAGCCCATCGTGGCCTGCTCCGTGGGAGGCACCGAGAAGTTCATCCTGGGCCCCTCCGAGCTCAGCGGAGCATCACTGACCGACGCGAGCTCCGGTCTGCAGGTCGGGGCCGGCGGTCAGCCCACCGGTGTCGTCGAGGTGCGCCTGCAGTTCAACAGCGAGGGCCAGGAGGCCTTCCGGGAGATCACCACCCGACTGTTCAACTTCGGGCAGAACACCTCCCAGAACCGGTTCGCCATCGTCCTCGACGGGCAGGTGATCTCGGCGCCCGGCGTGAACAGCCCGATCAACGACGGGGTGGCCACGATCTCCGGCGGCTTCACCAACGACAGCGCCAAGGAGCTTGCCAACCAGCTGAAGTTCGGTGCCCTCCCGATGAGCTTCGACGTGCAGACCTCGGAGCAGCTGAGCCCGCAGCTCGGTGGTGAGCAGCTCAGGCTTGGCATGATCGCCGGCCTGATCGGCATGATCCTGGTCTTCATCTACTCGCTGTTCCAGTACCGCGCGCTCGGCCTGGTGACGATCGCCTCGCTGATCATCGCCGCGGTCCTGGCCTACCTGGCCGTGACCCTGCTGGGCTGGACCAACAACTTCCGGCTCACCATGGCCGGGGTGACAGGACTCATCGTCGCCATCGGTGTCACCGCCGACAGCTTCATCGTCTACTTCGAGCGGATCCGTGACGAGGTGCGGACCGGGCGTCCGCTGCGCTATGCCGTCGACACCGGCTGGCGGCGAGCCCGGCGCACGATCATCATCTCCGACATCGTGAACCTGCTGGCGGCCGGTGTGCTCTACCTGCTGTCCGAGTCGGGCGTGAAGGCCTTCGCCTTCGCCCTCGGCCTCAGCACCGTGATCGACCTGCTGGTCGTCATGATGTTCACCCACCCCGTGGTGAGCATCCTGGCCAACACGAAGTTCTTCGGCGAGGGCCACAAGTGGTCGGGCATGGACCCCGAGCACCTGGGCGCCCGCCGCTCGACCTACCTCGGACGCGGCCAGTTCGCCATGCCTGAGCCGCAACGCACCGGTCCCACCCGTGAGCAGACCGAGGGAGGCATCGTCTGATGTTCAGCTTCGCCAGGTTCGGTAATGACCTGTTCACGGGCAAGCGCTCGTTCAACATCGTTGGCCGGCGCAACGTCTGGTACGCCGTCGCCGGCGTGCTCATCGTGGTCTCCCTGCTGGGGATCTTCGTCAAGGGACTCAACTTCGGCATCGAGTTCCGCGGGGGCACCGAGCTGCGGGTCCCCGGCGTCAGCAGCATGGAGGACTACGAGCAGCGCGCCGACTCCACCCTGCGTGAGCAGGCCCCGGACGCCGCCGAGGTCTCCGTGACCCAGATCGGTGACAACACCGTCCGGATCCAGACCGGGGAGCTCACGGCCGACGAGTCCAACAACGCGATCAACGCGCTGGCCGAGGAGTTCGCGGTCGACGCCGACAACGTCACCAGCTCGTTCGTCGGGCCGTCCTGGGGCGACACGGTCACCGACAAGGCGATCCAGGCCCTCGTCGCCTTCCTCGTGCTCGTCGCGGTGGTCCTGGCGCTGTACTTCCGCACCTGGAAGATGGCTGCCGCAGCGCTCATCGCGCTGCTGCACGACGTCCTCTTCACGGTCGGCATCTACGCGCTGCTGGGGATCGAGATCTCGCCGGCCTCCATGATCGGCTTCCTGACGATCCTCGGCTACTCGATCTACGACACCATCGTCGTGTTCGACAAGGTGCGGGAGAACACCGAGTACGCCCTGGACTCCAAGCGCACCACCTACTCCCACGCGGCCAACCTGGCCGTGAACCAGACCCTCGTGCGCTCCATCAACACCTCGGTCGTGGCGCTGCTGCCCGTGGCGGCCATCCTGGTCTTCGGGATCACCCTCATCGGACCGGGCACGCTGCTCGACCTCTCCGTGGCCCTGTTCGTCGGCATGGCGGTCGGCACGTACTCGTCGATCTTCATCGCGACCCCGCTGCTGGTGCACCTGCGCCAGGGGGAGCCGGAGGTCCGGGCGCTGGACAAGAAGGTCAGCAAGCGGGAGGACCGTCAGGCGGGCAAGGTCGACTACTCCGCACCCCCGGGCATGGAGTCCATCGACGGCAACGCGCCCCCCGGGATGGAGACCATCGGCACCGACGGTGAGACCTCGGGCGTCGCCCTGCTGACCGAGGAGGCCACCGGCTCCGACCCGGAGGCCGTGCCGACCGCGGACCAGGAGCTCGGCGCCGAGGGCAGCCCCACGGCACCTGCTCGCGGGGTCCACCCACGGGCGGCCCGCGAGGTGCATCCCCGGGCCCGCGGTCCGCGCAACCAGCCCAAGCGGCCGCCCAGGTCCAAGCGCTGACCCGGCCGGGCGGCATACTCGAGTCATGACCCAGGACCTGCGGCCCGCGGACCACGTCGTCGACGGGCCGGACCCCGACCTGGCCGCAGACGTGGCGGCGAGCCTGCGGGCCATCCCGGACTTCCCGGAGCCGGGTGTCGTCTTCAAGGACTTCACCCCGCTGCTGCTCGACCCCGCGCTGCGCGACCGGGTCGTCGCCGACGTGGTGCGCCGGCGCGCCGGCAGCGCAGACGTCGTCATCGGCATCGAGGCACGCGGGTTCATCCTCGGGTCGGTCATCGCCCACGAGCTGGGAGCCGGCTTCGTGCCCGTGCGCAAGCAGGGCAAGCTGCCGGCGCAGACCCACTCGGTCTCCTACGACCTGGAGTACGGCACCGCGACCATCGAGGTGCACACGGACGCGCTCCGGCCCGGCCAGCGGGTCCTGGTGGTCGACGACGTGCTCGCCACCGGCGGCACGGCCGCGGCCGCGGTCGAGCTGGTCCGCCGGTGCGACGCCGAGGTGGTGGGGGTCGAGGTCGTGCTCGAGCTGGGCTTCCTCCACGGCCGGCAGAGGCTGGGCGGCACCGACGTCCACGCGCTGCTGGTCGACTGACCACGCCCGAGCCGAGGCACAACCTCCTGCCCGAGCGGCCTACAATCACGTCATGAGTGAGGATGTCGCCCCGGCCTCCTCCCACAGCAGCTACGGCGTCCGCGCACGCCTGGCCCGACTGGGAGGCACCCGCACCGGGTCCAACCCGGTCCTGGAGCCGCTGCTGCGCGCCGTGCGCGCCACCCACCCCAAGGCCGACCTGGAGCTGATCGAGCGCGCCTACAAGGTCGCCGAGCGCGCCCACGACGGCCAGGTCCGCAAGAGCGGGGACGCCTACATCACCCACCCCCTGGCGGTGGCTACGATCCTGGCGGAGCTGGGGATGACCCCGTCCACCCTCGCGGCGGCGCTGCTGCACGACACGGTGGAGGACACGGCATACTCCCTCGACCAGCTGCGCAAGGACTTCGGCGACGAGATCGCGATGATGGTCGACGGCGTCACCAAGCTCGACAAGGTCCAGTACGGCGAGGCCGCCCAGTCCGAGACCGTCCGCAAGATGGTTGTCGCCATGGCGCGCGACATCCGGGTGCTGGTCATCAAGCTGGCCGACCGGCTGCACAACGCCCGGACCTGGCGCTACGTCTCCCGCGAGTCGGCCGCGCGCAAGGCCAACGAGACCCTCGAGATCTATGCTCCCCTGGCGCACCGGCTGGGCATGAACACCATCAAGTGGGAGCTGGAGGACCTGTCCTTCGCCCAGCTCTACCCGAAGATCTACGACGAGATCGTGCGGATGGTCGCGCAGCGCGCCCCGGCACGCGAGGAGTACCTCGCGACGGTCCGGGCCGAGATCGGCAAGGACCTCAAGGAAGCCAAGATCAAGGCCGTCGTGACCGGTAGACCGAAGCACTACTACTCGGTCTACCAGAAGATGATCGTCCGCGGGCGCGACTTCGAGCAGATCTACGACCTCGTGGCGGTCCGGGTGCTCGTCGAGACGGTCCAGGACTGCTATGCCGTGCTCGGTGCCCTGCACGCGCGGTGGAACCCGGTTCCCGGCCGGTTCAAGGACTACATCGCGATGCCGAAGTTCAACATGTACCAGTCGCTGCACACCACCGTGATCGGTCCGGACGGCAAGCCGGTGGAGGTCCAGATCCGCACCCACCAGATGCACCGGCGCGCCGAGTACGGCGTGGCCGCGCACTGGAAGTACAAGGAGGACGGGGCCAAGACCGCCGTCGGCGCCGACGGCGGGCCGGGTCAGATGGAGGGGATGGAGTGGCTGCGGCAGCTGCTCGACTGGCAGAAGGAGACCTCGGACCCGGGGGAGTTCCTGGAGTCGCTGCGCTTCGAGATCAGCGGCGCGGAGGTCTACGTCTTCACCCCCGGCGGCGACGTCATGGCGCTGCCCTCCGGGGCGACCCCCGTCGACTTCGCCTACGCGGTCCACACCGAGGTCGGCCACCACTGCGTGGGTGGACGGGTCAACGGCAAGCTCGTGCCGCTGGACAGCAGCCTCAGCAACGGTGACGTGGTCGAGATCCTGACCAGCAGGGCCGCCGACGCCGGCCCGAGCCGCGACTGGCTCAACTTCGTCAAGAGCCCGCGGGCGCGCAACAAGATCCGCCAGTGGTTCTCCAAGGAGCGCCGCGAGGAGATGATCGAGTCCGGCAAGGACCAGATCGCCAAGGTGCTCCGCAAGCAGAACCAGCCGATCCAGCGGCTCATGTCTCACGAGACGCTGACCGCGGTCGCCGGCGACCTGCGTTACACCAACGTCGACGGGCTCTACGCCGCGGTCGGCGAGGGCCACGTCTCGGCACCGCACGTCGTCAAGCAGCTCGTCTCCACCCTTGGCGGGGAGGACGGCGCCACCGAGGACCTGGCCGAGGCCACCCTGCCCAGCCGTGGACGGAGCCGCACCCTGGACTCGGGGGTGACCGTGGTCGGCACCGACGATGTCTGGGTCAAGCTGGCCAAGTGCTGCACGCCGGTGCCGGGGGACCCGATCATGGGCTTCGTGACGACCGGCAAGGGCGTCTCCGTGCACCGCACGGACTGCACCAACGCCGAGTCGCTCAGGCAGCACCCTGAGCGCATCATCGAGGTGGCCTGGTCGCCGACCGAGAGCAGCGTCTTCCTCGTCCAGCTCCAGGTCGAGGCGCTGGACCGGTCCGGGCTGCTCGCAGAGATCACCCGGGCGCTCACCGAGCAGCACGTGAACATCCTGGCGGCCTCGGTGCAGACCGGCCGCGACCGGGTGGCCCTGTCCAAGTTCACCTTCGAGATGGCCGACCCGAGCCACCTGGAGTCGGTGATCCGGGCCGTGCGTCGGGTCAGTGGCGTGCTGGACGCCTACCGGATCACCGGGACGTCGAACACCGACCCGCACCGGCGCCACCGCAGCGCCTGACAGGGCCTGCCGGCCGACGGCTCAGGCGGGGAAGAGGAAGGCCGCCAGCGCTCCGGCATACATCGTCTGGTCCGCGACCCCACAGGCCTCCCGGGTGGAGTGCATCGACAGGGTCGGGGCGCCGAAGTCCACCGTCGTCGCACCGGTCAGCGCGGAGGTCATCGGCCCCACGGTCGAACCGCACGGCAGATCGGTCCGCGTGACAAAGCTCTGCACCGGCACGCCCGCCTGCTCACACGCCAGCCGGAAGGCGGCGGCGCCGAGCCCGTCGGTGGCGTAGCGCGCCTGTGCGTTGATCTTGAGGACCGGGCCACCGTTCATCTGGACGTGGTGTCCGGCCTCGTGGCGGTCGGCATAGTTCGGGTTGGTGGCGTGGGCCATGTCGCCCGAGGCGATCACCGTGCCGGCCAGCGCGCGCAGGTAGTCCTCCCGGGACCCGCCGCGGGACAGCACGATCCGCTCCAGCACAGACGGCAGGAACGTCGACTGGGCGCCCCGCTCCGTGGTGCTGCCGACCTCCTCGTGGTCGAAGAGGGCGATCACCGGGACCGTGGCGGAGGTGCCCGCCTGCCCCTCCTCCGCGGACGTGGCCAGTGCGATGGTGGCGGCGAACGAGGTCGCCAGGTTGTCCAGACGCGCCGAGGCCAGCAGGTCGCGGTCCCGGCCGATGCGACGCGCCGGTGTGAGGTCGTGGGTCATCAGGTCCCAGCCGAGGACGTCGCCCGGCGAGACGCCCAGGTGGTCCGCGACGAAGCCGACGAAGTCGCCGGCCGTCTCACCCTGACCCCAGTGAGGCACCAGGTGCTGCTGCGGGTTGAGCTTCAGTCCCTCGGTGTGGACAGTGCGGTCCAGGTGCGGGGCCAGCTGGGACACTCGCAGGAGGGGCTCATCGATGAGGAGGAGCCGCCCCTCGACGCCCCCGGCGCCCCGGACAGCCACCCGTCCGGACAGGCCCAGGTCCCGGTCCAGCCAGGTGTTGAGCAGCGGCCCGCCGTAGATCTCGACAGCGAGCTGCTGCCACCCGGCCCGGACCAGGTCCGGGCGCGGCTTGATCCGCAGGTTGGGGGAGTCCGTGTGCGCACCGACGACCCGGAACGGCGTGGCCGGCCCTTGGTCGGCCTCCGTGGACCACGCGATCAGCGAGCCACCGCGGATGGTCAGGTAGCGACCCGGCTCCGTCGGTGTCGGGTCGGTCTCGACCACCCTGGTGAAGCCGCTGGCCTCGAGCAGGGCAGCCGAGCTCTCGACCGCATGGAACGGCGACGGCGAGGCGTCGAGATAGTCCGCCAGACGCGTCGCGACGTCGTCCGGCCCGAAGGGGTGGCTCATCCTCAGCTCCCGAACTCGGACAACCCGCCGCGGGCAGCGTCGAGCAGCTGCCGCCGGCCATCGAGAGCGGCCTGCGCCTGCGCGATCTTCTTGTCGTTGCCGGTGGCCCGGGCGGCCTCGAGGTCCTGCTCGAGACCCTGCACCGCGCGCTCGAGCTGCTCGACCATGGACTGGGCACGGGCGTTGAGCTCGGGGTTGGACCGGGACCACTTGGCATCCTCGATGTCGCGCACGGCCTGCTCGACCTTTCGCAGCCGGCCCTCGACCCGCGACATGTCCTTGCGGGGCACCTTGCCGGCGTCGTCCCACTTGTCCTGGATGGTGCGCAGCTGGCTCTTGGCGGCCTCCAGGTCGGTGACCGGGAGCAGTGCCTCGGCCTCCTTCAGGAGCTCCTCCTTGACAGCGAGGTTGGCCTCGAACTCCTCGTTCTCGGCGGCGACGACCTCGTCCTTGGCGTTGAAGAAGGCATCCTGGGCGCTGCGGAACCGCTCCCACAGGGCATCGTCGTCCGCGCGCTGGGCCCGGCCGGCGCGGCGCCACTCCTGCATCAACCGCTTGAACGCGCCGGCGGTCGAGCCCCAGTCCTTGCTCGTCGAGAGCGCCTCGGCCTCCGCGACGAGCTTCTCCTTGGTGCGCTTCGCCTCGGCGTGCTGGGTGTCCAGCTCGCTGAAGAAGGCCTTGCGGGCCTTGTCGAACGCGCTGCGCGCAGTGCTGAGCCGGTGCCAGAGTGCGTTCTCGACATCCTTATCGAGTTTTGGCCCCTTCTTCTGCAGGCCCCGCCACTCATCGAGCATGCTGCGCATGCGGGCGCTCGCCGTCTTCCACTGGATCTGGTGCACGTCCGAGGCAGCCAGTTTCTCGGCCTCGGCGACCAGGGCCTCGCGGACCGTCGTGGCCTCCGCCTTGGCCTGGGCGCGCTGCTCGGTCTCGGCGCGCTGCCGGTCCTTGACGGCCACCTCGAGGGCGGTCACACGCTCGCGGAGCGCCGGCAGGTCGCCGACGACGTTCGCCTCACCGATCTGGTCACGCAGGGCCTTGAGGGCCTCGCGCGCCTCGTTGGCGGAGATCTCGGTCTGGCCCAGACGCTGCTCCAGCAGTGTGGCGGTGGCCGCCAGCTCGTCGTACTTGCGCGCGAAGTAGGCCAGGGCCTCCTCGTTGCTCGCCTCCGGGTAGGAGCCGACAGCGCGCTCCTCCTCGCCGTCCCGGACATAGACGGTGCCGTCGTCGCCGACCCGGCCGAAGGTGATGGCGTTGGACGTGGACGCCGCCTGCGGGGGACTCGGCACTGCCGGTGTGACGGATGGACGACGTCCCGCCAACGCAGCGGGGGAGGGAACGGGGCCCGGCTTCGGCGGTGCCGGCTTCGCTGCCGCGGCCGGCGAGGGAGCCGACCCGGGTGCGGCCTCTGCGGTGCCCGTGGGTTCCGGAGTGACCGGTTCCGGGGTGGGCTCGGGAGTCACGGGTTCCGGGGTGGGCTCGGGAGTCACGGGTTCCGGGGTGGGCTCGGGAGTGACCGGCTCGGGCTCCCCGGGCACGGGAACCGTTGAGGGGTCGGGACTCGGCATCTCACCCGGGGTCGGGGGCTCCGGGACCGTCTCGCCGGCAGCCTCGGGCTCTGCCGCCTCGGGCTCTGCCGCCTCGGGCTCGGCCACTGCCGGCTCCTGTGGGGCGTCGCCCGACCCGGTCACCTCTTCGGGCGATGCGGCAGCCTCCGTTGGGTCAGGGGCCTGTGGTGAACTCTCCGGCCGGGCCTGCTCATCTGCCGTGGCCGGTGACTCCTCGGGTGCCGCCGACGTGTCGTCCGGCGTGTTGCTGGTTCCCTGCGGCTGCTCGCTCACTGTGTCGCCTTTTCCTGTGTGACCTCGACCGAGAGGATGCTGATCGGCGCCGCGGGGGTTCCGTCGGCACCGCCGCCATCGACGCCTTGTTCGGCGACGCGGTCCACGATGTCCATTCCACTGGTGACCTTACCGAAGATGCTGTAGCCGCCGCCCGCGACCGGCAGTTCCGTGTCCTCGTAGACGATGAAGAACTGGCCACCGTTGCTGTTGGGGTCCTGGCTGCGGGCCATCGCGAGTGTCCCGGGCGGGTAGGTCCCGTCCGCCGGGGCGTTCTCGATGCCGAAGGTGTAACCCGGCGCCCCACGCCCCGTGCCGGTGGGGTCGCCGCACTGGAGCACGAAGATTCCCTGGGTCGTCAGGCGGTGGCACGGGCTGTCCGCCCAGTAGCCCTCCCCGGCGAGGTGGGCGAAGGAGGCGACTGTCACCGGTGCCAGGTCCCCGTAGAGCTCGACCCCGATGGCCCCGCAGTTCGTCTCGATCTGGGCGGTCCAGGTCCCGGAGGCCTCGTCGGCCGGCGGCTCGAGCGGCTCCTGTGTCCGGCCACTGGGCACGACCGGTGGCTCGGTGCACCCCGCGCTGGCACCAGCGGGCGTGAGGGTGGCTGAGGGGACACTGATGTCGTCCTGTCCGGGGGCGGAGGACTGGTCAGTCGTCTCGGGACTGCCGCAGGCGGCCACCAGCAGAACGCTGGACACCAGCGTTCCGAGGGCCTGCCACCGGTGACGACCCAGCGTCATAGTCGTGCTCCTGACGTGCTCGGGCGGGGGTGGAGCGGCCAGTCTAGGCAGCCGTTCCCAGCGATGTGGTCACGGGCCGATGACGGTTTGGACACGATAGGACGTAGGTTTGGTCACGTGTTGGTTCTTCGCATCGAGGCGGCCGCGTTCGGCACGAACTGCTACCTGGTCGCACCGGGTGCGGGGGAGGAGTGCCTGATCGTCGATCCGGGCGTGGGGGTGGAGGCGCAGGTCGCCGAGACCCTGGCCCAGCACGGTCTGCGACCCGCGGCGGTCCTCCTCACCCACGGTCACGTCGATCACACGTATGCCGTCACACCAGTGTGCGGGGGGACGACCGCCGCCTACATCCACCAGGACGACCGCTACTGGTTGCGTGACCCCCTCGCCAGTACCAGCCCTGGCCTGCTGGCGATGCTGGAGCAACAGTTCGGCACCCGGGCCTCCTGGCAGGAGCCGGACACGGTCGTCGACCTGCAGGGCGGTCAGGTGCTCGACCTGGCCGGGCTCTCCCTCGAGGTCTCCCACGCTCCCGGGCACACCGAGGGGTCCGTGCTCTACGGCCTCTCCGGCGTGCCCGGCGGTGTGCCGGACGACGTGGACCGCACGGTGCTCACCGGGGACGTGCTGTTTGCCGGCTCCATCGGTCGCACCGATCTGCCGGGCGGAGACCACTCGGCGATGCTGCGGTCCCTGCGTGACGTCGTCCTCCCGCTGTCCGACAGCCACCTGGTCCTGCCGGGCCACGGGCCCGCCACGACGATGGGGCGCGAGCGGGCGACCAACCCCTACCTGACCTCCCTGGCCTGACGGGGCGGCCGGCGCCGGCGTCCCGCCTCGTTAGACTCGCCGCGTGATCAGACCCCGCACCGCCCCCGGCACCCTCGAGCTCCTGCCCACCGAGCAGATCGCCTTCCAGCGGATGCTCGATGTGATCCGGTCCGGCTACGAGCGGTTCGGGTTCCTGCCGATCGAGACACCCGCCTACGAGCTGACCGACGTCCTCCTGACCAAGACCGGCGGTGAGACCGAGCGTCAGGTCTACTTCGTGCAGTCCACCGGGTCGCTGGAGAAGTCGGCCGCCCAGGAGGAGCCGGGGCTGCCGGAGCTGGCTCTCCGGTTCGACCTGACCGTGCCCCTGGCGCGCTACGTCGCCGAGCACGAGCACCAGCTGACCTTCCCGTTCCGGCGCTACCAGATGCAGCGGGTCTACCGCGGCGAGCGCCCCCAGAAGGGGCGCTACCGGGAGTTCTACCAGTGCGACATCGACATCATCGGCAAGGACGGGCTCAGCCCGCGCCATGACGCCGAGTGCCCCGCGGTGATCCACACGATCTTCACGGACCTGGACATCGGCCCGTTCACGATCCAGCTGAACAACCGCAAGCTGATGCGCGGCTTCTTCGAGGACCTGGGCATCACGGACGGCGAGCACCAGGTGTCCGTGCTGCGGGAGGTCGACAAGCTCGACAAGCGGGGCGCGGACGCCGTGCGCGAGACGCTGGTCGGCGAGGCCCTGGGCCTCACCGAGCAGGCGGCTGACGCCGTCCTCGCCCTGGTCGCGGTCCGGTCCACGTCGCACGCGGACGCCCTCGGTCACCTGGACCGCGTGCTGGCGGAGTCGACCGGCTCGGAGGTCCTGGCCACCGGCGTCGCCGAGCTGCGGGAGGTGCTCACCGTGCTGCGGGACCTGGGTGTCCCCGAGAGTGACTACGCCCTGAACCTGTCGATCGCCCGCGGCCTGGACTACTACACGGGCACGGTCTACGAGACGACGCTGGATGACCACCCCGAGATCGGCTCGGTCTGCTCCGGTGGGCGCTACGACGACCTGGCCGGGCAGTACACCAAGTCCAAGCTGCCTGGTGTGGGGCTGTCCATCGGTCTCACGCGGCTCTTCTGGCAGCTCCGCGAGGTGGGGCTGGTGGGCACCGCCGAGTCGACCGTCCAGGTGCTCGTGCCCCAGCTCGACGAGGCCTACCTGCCGCAGTGCCTGGCGCTGGCCACCGACCTGCGGCAGGGCGGCATCAACACCGAGGTGGTCCTGGACGGTGGCAAGCTCGGCAAGCAGCTGCGGTATGCCGATCGTGCCGGGATCCGGTTCGTCGCCATCGTGGGGGAGCAGGAGGTCGCGGCGGACACCGTCACGATCAAGGACCTGCGCCGCCAGGACCAGTTCACGGTGGCCCGCGACGAGGTAGTGCCGGCCGTGCGCGTCGAGCTCGCCCAGCCGCTGGACGTGCCACACGAGGACTGACCCTCCAGGTCACCTGAGCGATCGCTCCGTGGGTGGCGCCGGTCACCGGATGCGCAAGACTGGGTGACGCTAGTGCAGCCGCGGAACGGAGGGTGCTGAATGAGGGTCGGCGCCACGTCCAGCATGGTCCAGCGCGCCCGTGACGCCGCGTCGCGGGGCGATTGGCAGACGGCCTTCCGCTTCTTCGCCGAGGCGGACGCGGCCGGCCAGGTTGGTCTCGATGATCTTCCGGTGTTTGCCGGGGTTGCGTACGGATCGGGACATCTCGATGTGACCATCGAGTTGTGGGAGCGGGCCCACTCCGGACTGACGGCATCGGGCGAGGAGGTCGCCGCGGCAGGTGCGGCGGTCCGGGTGGCGATGCACCTGCTGTTCGACACCGCTCTGTTGGCGCCGGTACGTGGTTGGCTGGCTCGGGCGGGGCGACTCCTCAATGACGACGGCGCGACGTCGGCACACGCGTGGTACGCGGTCGTCCGATGCTATGAACGGATGCAGATCGGCGACCGTTCGGCCGCCGATACCTGGGCGCGGCGGGCCATCGAGGTGGGGTCGCAGTGCGACCCTGCCGCCGCCGCCATCGGGCGCGTCGCCGAGGCGCGCCTGCTGATCCTCGACGGCGCCGTCGAGGAGGGCCTGGCACTGCTTGACGAGGCGGGCGTTGCCGCGGTCTCGAGAGGCCTGGACCCGCTGTCGACGGGCATCGTGTACTGCGAGTTGGTGTGCGCCCTCCAGGGACTTGCGCAGTACGACCTCGCCGAGGAGTGGACAGCAGCGATGGAGCAGTGGTCCCGCGGCAACGCGGTCGGCAGTCTGCACGGCCGCTGCCGGGTGCATCGTGCCGAGATCCTCCGGTTGCGGGGCCGCTGCCACGAGGCCGAGGCCGAGGCGTTGGCAGCCTGCGAGGAGCTCAGGCCCTACGTTCGCCGGGAGCTGGGTTGGCCGCTGACCGAGCTCGGTGGGATCCGGCTGCGCATGGGTGACGTGGCCGGTGCGGGAGAGGCCCTGCTGTCAGCACAGCAGTGTGGCTGGGATCCCCAACCGGCTCTGGCGCTCATGCTCCTCGCCCGGGGTGACGTGGCGTCGGCGTCAGCATCGATCTGCGACGCGCTTGAGCACCCGACATGGGTGCCCTCCAAGGAGCGCCCGCCACACTCCGACCTGCAACGGGCGCCCCTGCTCGCGGCACAGGTCGAGATCGGCCTTACCGCCGCCGACGTCGACAGAGCACGAGCTGCGAGCGAGGAGCTGAACACCATCGCTGAGCGCTTTCACAGCACAGCGTTGTCCGCAGCGGCAGAGCACGCCCGAGGCCGCGTGCTCCTGGCCGACGGCGACCCGGTCCAAGCTCAACACCGGTTCTCTGAGGCCGTCCAACTCTGGAGCGACGTCGGAGCGCCCTACGAGGCCGCAGTCGCCCGACTCGGGCTGGCTGACGCCTGCGACGCCAGCGGCAGCACTCACCGGGCCCGTCTCGAGCGGCGCACGGCGACGGAGATCATCGAACGCATCCAGGCACCGGGCACGCTCGCCTTGGGCTTTGAGCGCGAGGGCGACTACTGGACCGTGACGTTCGAAGGCCGGACGGTGCGCGTGCGCGACCGCAAGGGGATGCGCCACCTCTCCCGGCTGCTCGCCCGGCCGGGCCGCAGCCTGCACGCGCTCGACCTCGTCGCTGCCGAGGCAGGCAACCCCATCCCCGGCGTGGAGGAGGCGGCTGCCGCGCATCAGGCGTTCGGCGACGCCGGTGAGATGCTCGACGCAAAGGCCAGGGATGCCTACCGGCGCCGCCTCGCCGAGATCGAGGAGGATCTCTCTGATGCTCGCGCCCGCAACGACGACGGGCGGGAGCTCCAAGCGGACGCCGAGCGAGACTTTCTTCTCCTGGAGCTGTCCCGCGCCGTCGGACTGGGTGGTCGTCCGCGACGCGCCGGCTCGGCCACCGAGCGAGCCCGTGTCGCGGTGACGCGGGCGAAACGCCAAGCCATCGGACTCATCGGGGAGCATCACCCCGAGCTTGGGCAGCACCTCCAACGGAGCATTCGGACCGGCACCTACTGCGCCTACCTACCGGATGGCACCCGCTCTTCATGAGGCTGCCTTCCGGCGAGGAAGTCCGACACGAGGCGGTTGAAATCCTCCGGACGTTCGATCGGCACCACGTGCGAGGACCCGGCGCCGCGGATGATCTCGAACCGTGCGCCTGGGATCGCGTCGGCAACCTCACGTGCGATCCACGGTGGGGTCAGCAGGTCCTGCTCACCCACCAGCACCAGCGTCGGGGCGGCGACGGTGCCAAGCCGGTCGAGTGCGTCGAACTGCAGGTATGCCTCGGCCTGGCGCGCGTACGCCTCTGGACCCATCGGGTAGGGATTGCTGGCGAGCAGCGCAGTGGTGTCCTGGACTGCCTGACGGTTGCGCAGGAATGTCGTGGAGAACAGCGCAGCGAGTTGTTGGCCGCCGAACACCTCTCCGCCTGGGTCATGCGCCTTGACCCAGCTCCAGATGCGGATCGGATCGACCGCGCTTCGCGCCGGAGCCGCCCCCGACCCACTGATCACCAGCCGATCGAGTCGGTCCGCATGACGGAGCGCGAACTCCTGGGCAATCATCCCGCCCATCGAGAGCCCGAGCAGATGGGTCCTTGGAATCTCCAGCACGTCGAGCAGGCCGGCGATGTCATCGGCCAGGTCCGCGATCGTGTACGGTGTTCCGCCCCTGGAGCTGCGGCCGGCATCCCTGTTGTCGACGATGACCACACGGAACTCCGTCGACAGGGCGGGGACCTGCGCCAGTGTCCACAGCGACGAGTCGTATCCGATCCCCATCACCAGGACGAGGGCCGGTCCGTCACCGTGGACCTCGTAGTACAACTCCTGTCCATTGGCCTGCACTGTGCCCGACTGAGCCAGTTGTGTCACTTCTGCATTCATCGGTCTTCCCTTCGCACCCTTTCGGATCCGGCGCCCTTCCGGCACCGGCGTGGTCAACCGGTAGGCGTGAGGAAAGCTGTTACCGCGGTGACTTCGACGCTCCCGCCGTCATGGCGGCGGTGAGAGCCCTGAGTTTCTGACCACCGTCAGGCTGTGCTAGCGTAATAGCGCGTTAATACACCACCCCTGCCGGGCGATCCTCGGCAACGACCACGGGAGCACCCGATGAAGCGCCGAGAGACCGGCCAGGACCGGCCCGCCAGCGACGAGCTGTCGCAGCGCGAGCAGGCCCAGGCTGCCCTCGCTCAGGCACTGGCCTCCGTGGACAGCCCCGGGCAGATGGCCGCGTTCCTCACCGACCTGTGCACGCCCGCCGAGCTCGAGGCGCTGGCCGACCGCTGGAGTGTCGTGCCGCTGCTTGCCGACGGCGTCTCCTACCGGCAGGTGCACGAGCAGACGGGGGTCAGCGTCACCACGGTCGGGCGGGTGGCCCGCTGTCTCGAGCACGGGACCGGGGGTTACCGCGCGGTGCTGGCGCATACGCGCGGTGCGCAGCCCGCCCACGGCTGAGCGCACCACCCGACACCCGGCGCACCAGGGCGCCCGACCACACCGGCGCGACGACGCGCCCCCACCAGCCAGGGCCCACCCCGGCCCAGATCCGGAAGGTCACGATGACCCCGCCTCCCACCACCCGAGACCGCCTGCGCGTGGCGATCCAGAAGTCGGGCCGCCTCGCCGAGCCGGCACGCGACCTGCTCGCCTCCTGCGGGCTCACCTGGCGGGAGAGCCGCGACCGGCTCTTCTGCTACGGCGAGTCCCTGCCCGTGGACCTCCTCCTGGTCCGTGACGACGACATCCCCGGGCTCATCGCCGACGGCGTCTGCGACCTCGGCGTCGTCGGTCGCAACGTCCTCGTCGAGCACGACCTCGGCCGCACCGCCAACGGCCAGGCCAGTGCCCTCAAGGAGTGGCGCCAGCTCGGCTGGGGCGTGTGCCGTCTGGACATCGCCATCAACGACGACGAGCAGTGGACCGGGCCCGAGCAGCTGGCCGGGCAGCGCATCGCGACCAGCTATCCGCGCACCCTGGGCCGCTGGCTGTCCGAGAAGGGAGTCGCGGCCGAGGTCGTCACCCTGTCCGGCTCGGTCGAGATCGCCCCGCGCCTCGGGCAGGCGGACGTGGTGTGCGACCTGGTCTCCACCGGGGGCACCCTGGCCGCCAACGCGCTGAAGCCGGTCGAGACGCTGCTGCACTCCGAGGCCGTCATCGCCGGCCCGACGGCACCGCTGGAGGACGGCCGCGAGGAGATCGCCGACCTCCTGCTGCGCCGGATGGACGGAGCACTGCGGCTGAAGGAGACCCGGCTGCTGATGCTGCGCGCGGGCCGGGACGTGCTGCCCGAGGTGCTCAAGCGGCTGCCGGCAGGTGGGGAGCCGACCGTGCTGGCCGTCGACGGTCGCGACGAGGTCTCCGTGCAGCTGCTCTGCCACAACGCCGTGCCGTGGCCGCGCCTGGAGGAGCTCAAGCGGGTCGGAGCCCACACGATCATGGTGCTGCCGGTGGAGGGGATGCTGGCATGAGGACGGTCACCTGGTCCGCCCTGGACGACGCCGCGCGCACGGAGCTGCTGGCCCGTGGGACGGCAGCAGCCGGACCGCAGGTCACCACGGGCGTCGCCGACATCCTCCGGGGGGTCCGGGAGCGCGGCGACGCCGCGCTGCAGGAGTATGCCGAGCGCTTCGACCGCGCACCGGCCCGCCAGCTCGTGGTGCCCGCTGAGCAGATCACCCGGGCTGCCGAGGAGCTCCCGGAGGAGCTACGCACGGCCATCACTGCGGCCGCCGGGACCATCCGCACCTTCCACCGCGCGGGCATGAGCGCCGACTACGAGGTGGAGACCGCCCCCGGCGTCCGCTGTGCCCGGGTGGTCCGCCCGATCCGCCGGGTGGGCCTCTACGTCCCCGCCGGCTCGGCGCCACTGCCGTCCACCGCCCTGATGCTGGGCGTCCCCGCGCAGCTGGCCGGCTGCCCCGAGATCGTCCTGTGCACGCCGCCGGGGGAGGACGGGCTGCCCGACGCCACCGTGCTGGCCGCCGCCGCCGAGTGCGGCATCACCCAGGTGTTCGTCACCGGGGGAGCGCAGGCCATCGGCGCAATGGCCTACGGCACCGAGTCGGTCCCGCGCTGCGACAAGATCTTCGGCCCCGGCAACGCCTGGGTGACGGAGGCCAAGCGGCAGATGAGCACCGCCGAGGGCGGTCCGGGCATCGACCTGCCGGCCGGTCCCTCCGAGGTGCTGGTCATCGCCGACGCGGGCGCGGACCCCGAGTTCGTCGCCGCCGACCTGCTGTCCCAGGCCGAGCACGGACCGGACTCCCAGGTGCTCCTGCTGACCGACGACCCCGCCCTCGCGGAGGCCGTCGCCGAGCAGGTGCAGGACCAGCTGGAGGTGCTGCCCCGCGCCGACATCGCCGCGAAGTCGCTCGCGGCCAGCGCCATCGTCCTCACCGAGGACCTGCCCGAGGCCTTCGCGATCAGCAACGACTACGCCCCCGAGCACCTGATCCTGGCGCTGCGCGAGCCCGACGCGTGGGTGGACAGCGTGGAGCGGGCCGGCTCGGTCTTCCTGGGTGACTGGGCCCCGGAGACCCTCGGTGACTACTGCAGCGGCACCAACCACGTCCTGCCGACCGCCGGCGCCGCCCGGTGGACCGGCGGTGTCAACGTCGCCAGCTTCCAGATCGCCATGACCGTCCAGCGGGTGAGCCCGGAGGGGCTGGCCGCCGTGGGCCCGACCGCTGTGGCCCTGTCCGGGGCGGAGGGCCTGATCGGCCACCAGGCCGCGGTCACCCGTCGTCTGGCCCGTGGCGGCGCACCCGGGAGCGAGGTCCGCGCGTGACACCGGGCGAAACCTCCCCAAAAAGCCGCAGGGACCGGTCCGAACCTCCCCAAGAATGGGGGGAGTTCCCGGCTGACCTGATCCGTGCGGACCTGCGCGACTTCACCGGCTACTCCTCGGCGCGCACCAGCGACAGCGGCGTCCCCGCCTCGATCTGGCTCAACGCCAACGAGGCCTCGACCGCCAGCGCGGTGGACCCGGACGGCGCGCAGCGCCGCTACCCCGACCCGCAGCCGGCGGACCTGGTCTCCGCCCTCGCCGACACCTACGGCGTGGCGCCCGACCGCGTGGTGGTGGGCCGGGGCAGCGACGAGTGCATCGACCTGCTCGTCCGGGCCGTCTGCGCCCCCGGCAGCGAGGACGGCATCGCCCAGGCGTCTCCGACCTTCGGCATGTATGCCGTGTCGGCCCGGTTGCACGGTGTCCCGGTGGTCGACGTCCCCCAGCGGGACCTGGGCGCCCTCTGGGAGGTCGACACCGAGGGCCTGCGCGCCGCGGTGGAGGAGCAGGGGGCCCGGCTGGTCTTCCTGACCAGCCCGGGGAACCCGACCGGGGCGGTGGTCCCGCTGGACCAGATCGACGCACTGGCTGGCGCCCTCGCGGACCAAGCGGTCGTGGTCGTCGACGAGGCGTACCAGGAGTTCGCCGGGCCCCCCAGCGCCACGACGCTGTTGGGGACCCACCCCAACCTCGTCGTCCTGCGGACCCTGTCCAAGGCCCACGGCCTGGCCGGTGCCCGGATCGGCGCCGCCCTGTGCCACCCGGACCTGGCGGTCGTCCTGCGCCGCGTGCAGGCCCCCTACCCGTTGCCGGTCCCCGTGACCGAGCTCGCCGTCAGCGCCCTCTCCGGCTCCGTCCGCCGTTCCGTGGAGTCACGGGTCGTCCAGACCCGGGCCGGGCGCGAGCGGCTCGCCGAGCTCCTGGCCGCCGACCCCAGGGTCACCACCGTCTATGCCAGCGAGGCCAACTTCCTGCTGGTCCGGGGGCCCGGGGTGGACACCCTGCTCACCGACCTGAGGGCCAGTGGCATCGTGGTCCGCGACATGCGCCACCTCCTCAGCGACGCCCTGCGGGTCACCGTAGGCTCACCCGAGGAGATCGAGGCGGTGCAGCAGGCCCTGGCCGACGCCGTCCGGGAGGACCCTTCCGGGTCCGGGCCCGGCGATGGCCGGGACACCACACCCCGACCCACCACCGGGTCGCAGACGCAGAGCCGCCAGCCGTCCGGCATACCCGATCCGACCACGTCCACCACCGCACCAGCACGAGGAACCCACCCATGAGCACCCAGCGCCCCGTCCTGTTCATCGACCGGGACGGCACCATCATCGAGGAACCCGCCGACTGCCAGATCGACTCCTACGAGAAGCTCCGTCTGGTGCCCGGGGTCCTCCCCGCGCTGCTCACGCTGCGGGACGCCGGGTGGGACTTCATCATGGTGTCCAACCAGAACGACCTCGGCGGCCCGAACTTCCCGGTCGAGACCTTCCAGGGCCCGCACGACCTGCTGCTGCACATCCTGGAGAGCCAGGGCATCACCTTCCGCGACGTCTTCGTCGACCCGCACCCGCCGGGCCCGAACCAGCCCGACACCCGCAAGCCGGGCATCGGCATGGTCAAGCACCTGCTGCGCGACCGCGGCATCGACTGGGACCGCTCGATGATGGTCGGCGACCGCCTCACCGACCGCCAGTTCGGTGACAACCTCGGCATCCGCACCTACCTGCTGCAGAGCTCGATGGGGCAGGGCGGCGAGGAGGCCGTGACCTGGGAGCAGATCGCGCACGAGCTGGCCAACCGGCCGCGGGTCGCCGTCGTGGACCGCAACACCTCCGAGACGCGGATCCACGTCGAGGTGGACCTCGACCGGGCCGGCGACATCGAGGTCTCGACCGGACTGGGGTTCCTGGACCACATGCTCGACCAGCTCGCCAAGCACGGTGGCTTCTCGATGAAGGTGACCTGCGAGGGTGACCTGCACATCGATGAGCACCACACCACCGAGGACACCGCGCTGGCCATCGGTCAGGCGCTGGACGAGGCCCTCGGTGACCGGCGCGGCATCGGCCGCTACGGCTTCACGGCGCCGATGGACGAGGCGCAGGCCAGCGCCGCCCTCGACCTCTCGGGGCGCCCGTTCCTGAAGTTCGAGTGCGACTTCGAGCGCGAGATGGTGGGCGACCTGCCCACCGAGATGGTCGAGCACTTCTGGCGCTCCTTCGCCGAGTCGCTGCGCGCCACCCTGCACCTGTCGGTGACGGGGGACAACGCCCACCACAAGATCGAGGTCGGCTTCAAGGCCGTGGCCCGCGCGCTGCGCCAGGCGATCCGCGTCGAGGGCACCGAGCTCCCCTCCACCAAGGGCGTGCTGTGAGTGGCGGGTCCGGTGGGTAGGCCGCGGGTCGCGCTCGTCGACTCCGGCGGGACCAACATCGGCTCGGTCCGGTACGCCCTCGACCGGATCGGCGCGGACGCGCGCCTGACCAGCGACCCGGCCGACATCCTGGCCGCCGACCGGGTCATCCTTCCCGGGGTCGGCGCCGCGGGCGCGGGCATGCGCAGACTGCGGCAGGCCGGACTCGTCGACGTGCTGCACCAGGTCGAGCAGCCGCTGCTCGGCGTGTGCCTGGGCATGCAGCTGCTCTTCGAGCGCTCGGCCGAGGACGGCGGCACCGAGTGCCTGGGCCTGCTGGCCGGCGAGGTCGTCCCGATCCCGCGGGCGCCCGGGCTCCGGGTCCCGCACATGGGCTGGAACACCCTGACCGCGCTGCGGGAGGACCCGCTGACCGCCGGTCTGGCCGACGGCTCCCGGGCCTACTTCGTGCACAGCTACGCCGTCCCCGTGACGCCCGACACGGTGCTGACGACCGAGCACTCCGGCACCTGGAGTGCGGTCGTCCGCCACGGCAACCGGTGGGGCGCCCAGTTCCACCCCGAGCGGTCGGCCCGCACCGGCGCCCGCCTGCTGAGAGACTTCGTCCTGGAGGTGGCGCCATGACCGACTTCACCATCTATCCCGCAATCGACGTCCGCGAGGGTCGCGTCGTCCGGTTGCACAAGGGCGACTACGACCGGGAGACCCGCTACCCGACCGAGCCGCTGACCGTCGCCCGGGAGTATGCCGAGGGCGGCGCCTCCTGGCTGCACCTGGTGGACCTGGACGCCGCGCGCGCCGGTGGCTACACGCTGACCCCGCTGCTGCGCGAGATCGTCGCCGAGACCCCACTGTCCGTGCAGACCGGCGGGGGAGTGCGCAGCAAGGACGACGTCACCGCGCTGCTGGAGGCCGGGGCGTCGCGGGTCGTGATCGGTTCCCTGGCGATCCGCGAGCCGGAGACGGTGTCGGAGTGGATCGAGGAGTTCGGGGCCGACCGGATCACCGTGGCACTGGATGCCCGGACCGGCGAGGACGGGTCCTGGGTGCTGCCGACCAGCGGCTGGACCTCGGACTCCGAGACCGATCTCGCCGCGCTGCTGAGCCACTACTCCCGCTCCGGGCTGGCCCACGCCCTGTGCACCGACATCGGACGGGACGGGACCCTGTCCGGTCCCAACCTCAACCTCTACACCTTCCTCACCCGCGCGGTCCCCGACATCGCGGTGCAGGCGTCCGGGGGCACCCGGCACGCCGCCGACGTGCGCAGCGTCCGCAAGCTCGGGTGTGCCGGTGTCATCCTGGGCAAGGCCCTGCTCGAGGGCAAGCTCACCATCGACGAGGCCATCGCCGAGGAGCGCCAATGACGTTGGCACGCAGGATCATCGCCTGTCTGGACGTCCGGGACGGCCGGGTCGTGAAAGGCACCCGGTTCCGGGACCACCAGGACATGGGCGGCATCACCGAGCTCGCGGCGCGCTACAGCGCCGAGGGCGTCGACGAGCTGGTCTTCTACGACATCACCGCCAGTCCGCAGGGGCGGCGCGTCGACGTGGACTGGATCGACCGGGTCGCCCGTGAGATCGACATCCCGTTCTGCGTCGCCGGCGGGATCAGCTCGGTCGAGGACGCCCGTGCGGTGCTCCTGGCCGGGGCGGACAAGGTGTCCGTCAACACCCCCGCCACGCGGCGCCCCGAGCTCGTGGCCGAGCTGGCCCGCGAGTTCGGCAGCCAGTGCGTCGTCGTCGGCGTTGACAGCCTCCGCGACGAGGACGGTCAGTGGCGCATCCGGCAGCTGACCGGTGACCCGGACGCGACGCGGGCCCTGAACACGACGACCCTGGCCTGGGTCGAGCGGGTGCAGGAGTTGGGTGCCGGCGAGGTGGTGCTGAATGCGATGGGCTCCGACGGTGTCCGGCAGGGGTATGACGTGGAGCAGCTCCGCGCGGTCCGCCAGGTCTGTGGCGTCCCCCTCATCGCCTCGGGCGGGGCCGGCAGCGCCCAGCACTTCATCGACGTCTTCCGCGAGGCGGACGTCGACGGGGCGCTGGCGGCCGGTGTCTTCCACTCCGGTGAGCTGGCGATCGAGGACCTCAAGCGTCAGCTACAGGTCGCGGGCATCGAGGTCCGGCTCGACGACTCCTCCGCAGCGGTGGCGCCGTGAGCGTCCTCCAGCTGCCCGAGGGCCTCGGCCTCAGCGACCTCGACTTCGGCAAGCAGGACGGCCTGGTGCCCACGGTCGTCCAGCACCACCGCACGGGCCGTGTCCTGATGGTGGGCTACCAGGATCAGGAGGCGCTGACGGCGACCCTGGAGACCGGGCTGGCCACGTTCTACAGCAGGAGCCGTCAGGAGCAGTGGGTCAAGGGCGCCACCAGCGGCAACTACCTGCGGGTCAGCGCCGTCGAGATCGACTGCGACCGCGACACGGTGCTGCTGCTGTGTGACCCGGACGGACCGACCTGCCACACGGGGGCGGAGTCCTGCTTCACGGGGGAGGGCGCGGGCACCTTCCTGCCCGAGCTGGAGCAGGTCGTGATCACCCGGGACCGTGAGCGCCCGCCGGGTTCCTACACGACCTCACTCCTGGAAGGTGGCGTGCGGCGAATCGCCCAGAAGGTGGGGGAGGAGGGCGTCGAGACGGCGCTGGCCGCCGTCGCCCAGGAGGACCCCGACCTGGTCGGGGAGTCGGCCGACCTGCTGTACCACCTCCTGGTCCTGCTGCGGAGCCGTGGGCTCGGTCTGGCCGACGTGGAGGCCGAGCTGCGCCGGCGTCACGGCTGAGCCTCACCGACCTGGTCCACGTTCTCCCCAGGGCTATCCTCGCCGCGCCGCACCAAGTAGGTTCACTCCAAGCGGCGCCGGTGCCTCCGGTTCCGTGATCGCATCAGCCCGGCCAGCTCGCGGAGGCCCCTGCCCCGCGATGGCCCTGTGGATCGGAGAACACCTCATGAAGCCCACCCTGCCTGCGCTGCTGACCGCAGCGCTCGCCTCGTCCCTGCTCGCGGTGGCCCCCGCGTCGGCGACCGCCGCGGAGGAGGGGATAGGCCAGCCCGGCGAGCACAACGCGATCACCGACGTGCCCGGCGTGCACGTCGGCCAGGTGCAGTCGGACACTGCCCCCTTCCTGACCGGCACGACCGTCATCTACACCCCCGAGATGTCCGTGGCCAGCGTCGACCAGCGCGGCGGCGCCCCGGCCACCAAGGAGACGGACCTGCTGAGTCCGCTCAACTCCAACCCGGGGGTCAACGCGATCCAGCTGGGCGGCTCCAGCATGTACGGACTCTCCGCCACCAACGGGATCATCCGGTGGCTGGAGGACCGCGGAGAGGGTGTGCCGCTGGGATCGGCCGGCGTGGCACCGATCGTGCCCGCGGCCGACATCTACGACCTCAACCGTGGCGGCGACCCGAAGGCGCGGACGTCCGCCGAGTGGGGCTACCTGGCGGCCGAGGCCACAACCGACGGCCCGGTGCGACAGGGCAGCGTCGGCGGTGGCACCGGCGCCCGTGGCGGTGGGCTGCGCAGCGGTGTCGGCACCGCGAGCACCTACCTCGGTGACGGGATCTGGGTGGGAGCCATGGTCATCGTCAACCCGGCAGGCTCGCCCGTGGACCCGCTCGACTGCTCCCTCTACGGCGTGCGTTACGGGGTCGGGGGCGAGTTCGACGGCTACCAGGTCCCCTCGGCGGAGGAGTGCCACAGCGAGGACTCGGCCGCTGCGCAGCAGATGTCCGAGGAGTCGCTCAACACCACCATCGCCGTCGTGGTGACCAACGCGCCGCTCGAGAAGGCGGCGGCCCAGCGGATGTCGGGCAACGCCCACGACGGGATGGCCAGGGCCATCTACCCGATCCACACGCTCTCCGACGGAGACACCGTGTTCGCCGTCTCGACGGGCGAGGGAGAGCCCCTGCAGATCAACGACCCGGCCGACTCACGCCAGCTGAACGGCATCTTCAACGCCGGCTCCACGACACTCTCCCGCGCGATCGCCAAGGCCGTCCTCTCGGCCGAGAGCCACGACGGCCGGCTCAGCTACTGCGACACCTACCCGTCGGCGTGCGCCGACATGCCGCAGCTGGAGGAGTGGCGCACCGCCGGTGAGGCTCCCGACGTGACCCGTCCGGAGTTCGAGCGGGCCCGGCGTGCCCTCGAGCAGACCCCGGTGCCGGCGCCCGGCGCCAGGAACGCGGCCCTGGAGACCGGCGCATCGGATCGTGGGGACAGCGCGGCCGCGCTGCCTGTCGCTGGGGACGCCGGCGGTGGTGCGCCCGGCGGTCCCGCGGGCTCACTGGATCCCGCGGCGTTGACGGCGGGCTCCCTCGCCGCTGTCGGTGTGACCCTGCTCCTCGGCGCGTTCGTCGCCCTCCGGAGGCGTCGACCCGGCGTCGTGGCACTCTCCTGACGCCCTGACCGCCTCGTGCTCTCCGGTGTCGACAACCCGACGACGGGTTGTCGACACCGGAGAGCGGCACGCCCGACCCGCGTCCTCCACCGTGCGAGACCGGTCGCCGCACGGCGCGGCAGGATCACTGGTGGCAGAGTGGTGGCATGGCTGAGGAGGCGGCGGTGCGCCGGTGGCGGGACCGGCCGGCGGTGCCCTGGAAGAACGGCGGTGGCGTCACGCGCGAGCTGCGGGCCCACCCGCCGGGTTCGGGCGCGGAGGACTTCGACTGGCGGGTCAGCATCGCTGACGTGGACCGGGCCGGAACGTTCTCCACGTTCCCGGGCGTGGACCGGGCGATCACCCTGCTCGAGGGCAGCGTCATGGTCCTTCGGTCCGAGGACTGGCAGGAGGAGCTCAGGCCTCTGCAACCCTTCCGCTTCAGCGGTGACGCACCGGTGACGTGCGCCCTGCCCGCCGGGCCGACCCGGGACCTCAACGTGATGACCAGGAGAGGACACGCCGAGGCCGAGGTGCTGGTCCACCGGGCGGCTGCGCCGGTTCCGGTCGGAGAGGCCGCGGGGCGCCGGCTTGTTGTGGCGCTCGAGGACGACCTTGCCGTGGGCGCTCTCTCGGGGTTGTCCTGGACCCTGCACCGCTATGACGTCCTGGAGGCCTCCGGTGCGGTCACGGCCGGCCCCGGGGTCTTCGTGGTCGTCCGGATCGTGGAACTACCGCAGGACCAGGCCGAGCCAGGAGGGCAGCACCACCGCGAGCACGACGAAGGGCATCCGGGACCTCCACGACGCGGGATAGACCACGCCGGTGAGGTAGTACTCGATGAAGCCACTGGCCGGCAGCCGGGCCCAGCCGCCGCGGACCCGGCCCCAGTTCTCCAGGTCGGTCAGGGGACAGGGGAGGGGGCGCACCTGGCCGGCCATGCCCCATACGAGGGCCGGCAGGTGCAGCCACAGGACCCACGGCTGTAGCCAGGCGAGGTAGCCACCGAGCACGACGAGGACGACGAAGGCCAGGTGGGCGAGCCCCGCACCGACCGCGACGGCCTGGTAGGGCAGCGCCGTGGAGCGAGCCGGGGTGCGGGTGGCGGTCACCACCTCAGCCTAGTGACGGCGTGACCGACGCACTGGCCGGTTTCGGCCCGGGGTGCCCGGTCCCGCATGATGGGCGGTGTGATCATGTCGATCCCCAGCCCGGACATCAGCCAGTTCGACCTCGGTCCGCTGACCATCCGCTTCTACGCGCTGTGCCTGCTGGCCGGCATGATCCTGGCCTGGTGGCTGGGACGGAAGAGGTGGGTCGCGCGCGGAGGCCTGGCCGACACCTTCGAGTCCATCGCGATCGTCGCGATCCCCTCCGGCATCGTCGGTGCCCGTATCTACCACGTGGCCACGCACTGGGAGGACTACTTCGGCGAGGGCAGGGACCCGGTCAGCGCGCTGTACATCTGGGAGGGTGGCATCGCCATCTTCGGTGCGGTGCTCGGTGGTGCCCTCGGCGCGGCCTTCGTGGCCTGGCGGAAGGGCGCTCGACTGACCGCCTTCGCGGACAGCCTCGCCCCCGGCCTGATCCTGGCGCAGGCAGTCGGCCGTCTGGGCAACTGGTTCAACCAGGAGCTGTTCGGGGGGCCCGACGACGGGCCCCTGGGGCTGGAGATCGACCGCGACCACCGCCCCGCCGAGCACCGCGACGTGGAGACCTTCCAGCCGACGTTCCTCTACGAGCTCACCTGGAACGCCCTGGGTGGCCTGCTCCTGCTGTGGATCGACCGCAGGTTCCGGCTGGGCTGGGGCAAGCTGATCGCGCTCTACATGGTGGTCTACGGCACCGGCCGGTTCTGGATCGAGGGGATCCGCACGGACTTCAGCTACATGGTCGGCCCGCTGCGGACCAACCAGGTCACCGCTGTGGCCTTCATCATCGCCGGCCTGCTGCTGTTCGCGATCGCCCACACCCTGCGCAAGGGTCGGGAGCCGTGGGTCGAGCGGGCCGGCGCCGGGGGACCGGACCACGTGCCGTCGGACGACGAGCGCTCGGCGGTGCAACCGGACGGTGACCACGCCGACGTCGCGTCCCCCACCAGCGACGACGCTCCGCCGGACGGGCCCTCGCCCACCCGGGACTCCGACGGGAGCCCCACGTCCTGACCGCTCAACCGCCGCGCTGCGGCCCGGCCCGGAGCCCGAGACGGCCCAGCTCGAGGTCGGCCAGGGCACGGACGGTGTCGGCGTCACCGGTCCGCCACCCGGCCAGCGGGTCCTGCGCCACGCGGGCGAGCCGCCGAGGGGACTGGTGGACCAGGGCGCGCAGCGCCAGCAGTTCCAGGGCATGCGTCCCCTGCCGCAGCCGTCCCAGCTCACTCGCACGGCGGGCCCACGCATACCGCAGCAGCACATAGGCACCCGCCACGACGAGGATGGGCACCGCTGCCACGAAGACCGACAGCAGCCAGGCGACGCGCGTCACCGCACTGTCCAGGGCGTCACCGGCCGAGATCAGCGAGCCACCCGCGTCCGCCGCTCCGGTGAACGGCCCGGTCAGCCGGTCGCCGACCAGTGGCACCTCACCGACCTGACCGGCGACCTCGGACATCCGGCGCTGCACCGTCGTCCCGGAGGCACGGAGCGGATCCGCCGGCGCGGCCAGCAGCCGGACCAGGTCGAAGGTCCAGCGTGCGATGAGCAGCCAGAGCAGGACCCAGGCCAGGGCGAGGAGGTCGCCCACGACCTGCCGCGTGCGTCGGGCCGGGGTCTCGGCATACCAGTGCATGACAATGACCGTATGCCGACGGCCACCCCCGCACCCCGCGACGCGCTGTCCCGTGCGGTGCGCGGCTGGCTGGACCACCTGCGCGTCGAGCGCGGCGCCTCCGAGCACACGCTCCGGGCCTACGAGCGGGACCTGCGCCGCTACCAGGAGTTCCTGCGGCGTCGGGGGATCGGTTCACCGTCGGAGGTCGGGGAGGGCGTCGTCACGGACTTTCTGGCTCACCTGCGCACGGGCAGCGAGGACTACCGCCCGCTGGCCGCGTCCTCGGCGGCCCGGGCCCTCGTCGCTGTCCGCGGGTTCCACAAGTTCCTCGCCGCCGAGGGCGACGTCGTCGAGGACCCGGCCCAGCTCGTCGCACCTCCGACCCCCGCGCGCCGGTTGCCGAAGGCGATCAGCATCGACGCGGTCGAGCGCCTCCTGGAGGCGGCCTCGGTGGGCGACACCCCCGCGAGCCTCCGCGACCGCGCGCTCCTCGAGGTGCTCTACGGCTCGGGTGCCCGGGTCAGTGAGGCCATCGGACTCGATCTCGACGATGTCGACCTGGGGCGCGGCGACGCGACCCAGGGCACTGGGGCCGAGGGCACGGTGACCGAGGATGCGGTCGTCCGGCTCCTCGGCAAGGGCAGCAAGGAGCGCATCGTGCCGCTGGGGAGCTATGCCACGGATGCCGTCGAGGCGTGGCTCGTCCGGGGCCGTCCCGCCCTCGCCACCAGGGGGAGGGGGACTCCTGCCGTCTTCCTCAACCAGCGCGGCGGGCGACTGTCCAGGCAGAGCGCGTGGAACGTCATACAGCGGGCCGCGGAGCGCGCGGACCTGTCCGGGCACCTGAGCCCGCACACACTGCGGCACTCGTTCGCCACCCACCTGCTGGACGGGGGCGCGGACGTCCGGGTCGTCCAGGAACTGCTGGGGCACGCGTCGGTGGCGACCACCCAGATCTACACGCTGGTCACTGCCCGGCACCTGCGTGAGGTCTATGCCCAGGCGCACCCGCGAGCCCGTTGAGGCGACGCCCGTTGGTGACCGGGCGCGTGTCCGGTTAGGGTCGGAGCGATCGGCGAGACGCCGACCACGGACCAGAGGGCGGAGTGAGCGTGACATCCGAGGCGACGAGGCAGGACGCGGCGACCGGCAGCAGCGCGACCCACGACCGGCTGCCCGGCACCGAGACCGCCGGGAGCGGGCAGATCGGGCCCACCGGCCGGCCGCTGCCGGACTTCGCCACCCCACCGCCGCTGGACCGGCACGGTCCGGCACGGGTGATCGCCATGTGCAACCAGAAGGGTGGCGTCGGCAAGACCACGACGACCATCAACCTGGGCGCGGCGCTGGCCGAGTACGGTCGGAAGGTCCTGCTCGTCGACTTCGACCCCCAGGGGGCGCTGTCGGTGGGCCTCGGGATCCCCACGCACCAGCTCGACGTCACGATCTACAACCTGCTGGTCGAGCGGGGACACGACCTCAGGGACGTGATCCAGAAGACGCGCGTCGAGAACCTTGACGTGGTGCCGGCCAACATCGACCTGTCCGCCGCAGAGGTGCAGCTGGTCGGTGAGGTCGCCCGGGAGCAGATCCTGGCCCGCGTGCTGCGGCCGGTGCTGGACGACTACGACGTCGTGCTCATCGACTGCCAGCCCTCGCTCGGCCTGCTGACCGTCAACGCGCTCACGGCGGCGCACGGCGTGGTCATTCCCCTGGAGTGCGAGTTCTTCGCGATGCGCGGTGTCGCCCTGCTCATCGAGACCATCGACAAGATCACGGACCGGCTCAACCCGGCCCTGTCCCTCGACGGGATCCTGGCAACCATGTTCGACGGACGGACCCTGCACTCCAGGGAGGTCGTCCGCAGTGTGGTGGACCACTTCCAGGACAAGGTCTTCCACACCGTCATCAGCCGGACCATCAAGTTCCCGGACGCCACCCTCGCGGCCGAGCCGATCACCTCCTACGCCAGCACGCACAGCGGCGCCGAGGCCTACCGGCAGCTGGCCCGCGAGCTGATCTCGCGCGGCGGCGCGCCCTGACCTTGGACACCACGCTGGCGCAGCCCGGGAGCGGGCCCGACCAGGCCGGTGACCGGCAGCCTGCCGACCCGACGGTGACGACGGACGCAGCGTCGCCCGCCCCCGCAGCGTCGCCCGCACCCGACGCCGGCGTCGTGCCCGGTGGTGTGCTCACCCGCCGCGGCCCGGCTCCCTTCGAGGTGCACCTGGACGTGTTCCAGGGCCCGTTCGAGCTCCTGCTGGGCCTCATCGCCAAGCACAAGCTGGACGTCACCGAGATCGCGCTGGCCAAGATCACCGACGAGTTCGTGGCCCACATCCGGGCCGCGCAGGAGCGGGAGGACGAGTGGGACCTGTCCCAGGCCTCGGAGTTCCTGCTCATCGCCGCCACCCTGCTGGACCTCAAGGCCGCCCGGCTCCTGCCCAACCGGCGCGAGGAGGACGAGGAGGACCTCGAGCTCATCGAGGCCAGGGACCTGCTCTTCGCCCGCCTGCTGCAGTACCGCGCGTTCAAGGAGGTCGCCGCCGCGTTCTCCGCCCGCATGGAGACGGTCGGCCGGATCTTCCCGCGCGACGTGGCGCTGGAGGACGAGTTCACCCGGCTCCTGCCCGAGCTGGTCATGCACATCACCCCCGACCAGCTCGCGATGATCGCGGCCCGCGCGATGACGCCGAAGCCACCGCCGACGGTCGGACTGACCCACCTGCACGCGCCGCAGGTGTCGGTGCGCGAGCAGGCCGCCCTGGTGGTCGACCGGCTCCGGGCCACCGGCTCCGCGAGCTTCCGGGACCTGGTGGCGGACGCGGACAGCACGCTGGTCATCGTCGCGCGCTTCCTGGCCCTGCTGGAGCTGTTCCGCGAGTCACTGCTCTCGCTGGAGCAGGAGGACGCCCTGGGGGAGCTGACCGTCCACTGGACGGGCACCGCCACGGGCTCCGTCGAGGTCAGTGACGAGTTCGACGAGGGCGATGAGGACGACACCGAACCCGTGAGCCAGGAGGTGGCCGATGAGTGAGCCCCAGGACGAGCCGACCGCGACGGAGGACGGTGCCGTCGAGCAGGTCGCCTTCGACATCAACGACTTCCCCGGTGGCGCCCGCTCGGCCATCGAGGCGGTCCTGATGGTCATCGACGAGCCGGTCGAGGAGGCGGTGCTCGCCTCCGCCCTGGAGCTGCCGCTCGAGGACGTCATCGCGATCCTGGAGGAGCTCGCCAGCGAGTATGCCGACAGTCACCGGGGGTTCATGCTGCGCCGCCTGGGTGGTCGCTGGCGGATCTACACCAAGCCGGCCTACGCCCCGGTCGTGGAGAAGTTCCTCATGGGTGGGCAACAGGCGCGCCTGACCCAGGCGTCCCTGGAGACGCTCGCGGTCATCGCCTACCGCCAGCCGATCTCCCGGTCCCGGGTCAGCGCCGTCCGCGGCGTCAACGTCGACGGCGTCGTCCGGACCCTGGTGTCCCGCGGTCTCATCGAGGAGGTCGTGCTGGACGGTGAGCCGGGGGTCGCCTCGCTCTACGGCACCACCGACCTGTTCCTGCAACGCATGGGCCTGGACAGCCTGGACGACCTGCCCCCTCTGGCCCCGTACCTGCCGTCGGCAGACGTGATCGACGAACTCGCCTCGGAAGGACACGCATGAACCCGCCCCAGCAACGAGGTGGCTCCGGTGGGGCCAGAGGTGGCTCCGGTGGAGCCCGAGGTGGCTCCGGTGGAGAGCGCCGAGGTGGCTCCCCGGGTGGCAAGGGGCGGCACGTGCCCAGGGGACGTTCCGGTCGCCCGGTCGGCCCCGGCGCCGGCCCGGTGCGCAAGATCACGCCCAAGCGGCCCAAGAGCCCGCCGCCGGTGGACGACTCCGGCGCCGACGTGCACACCCCCGACGGGGTCCGTCTCCAGAAGCTGCTGGCCTCCGCCGGCATCGGGAGCCGCCGGGCGTGCGAGCTGCTGATCACCCAGGGACGCGTCGAGGTGGACGGCCACATCGTCACCGAGCTCGGGGTGCGCGTCGACCCGGTGAGACAGACCATCCACGTCGACGGCACCCGGGTCGTGCTCGACGACAGCAGGGTCTACCTGGCGTTCAACAAGCCCCTGGGCGTGGTCTCGACGATGAGCGACGAGCTCGGCCGACCGTCGATCTCGGACTTCCTCCCACCCCGCAACGAGCGCTTGTTCCACGTCGGACGCCTGGACGCGGACACCGAGGGCCTCCTGCTGCTCACCAACGACGGTGAGCTGGCCCACCGGCTGCAGCACCCCGCCTACGAGGTGCCCAAGACCTATATCGCCCGGGTGCCGGGCCCCGTCCCTCGCGAGCTCGGCAAGATCCTGCGGGCCGGGGTGGAGCTCGAGGACGGCGTGGTCCGGGTCGACTCGTTCAAGCTGATCGACTCCGCCCCGGGCAAGGCGATCGTCGAGCTCATCCTGCACGAGGGCAAGAAACACGTGGTGCGCCGGCTCCTGGCCGAGGTGGGGCACCCCGTGGAGGCGCTGTCCCGCGTGCAGGTCGGTCCGATCCTGCTCGGCCAGCTCCGCCCGGGCCGGACCCGTGCGCTGACCGCCGAGGAGGTCGGTGGGCTCTACCGCGCCGCAGGGCTCTGACCGCGGCCGGGCGACGCCCCGGCAGCAGATAGGCTTGTCCGGTGCCTGAGAACCCGATCACCATCGCTATCGACGGCCCCAGTGGATCAGGCAAGTCGAGCGTCTCCAAGCAGGTCGCCCGCCGCCTGGGGCTGACCTACCTCGACACCGGTGCGATGTACCGCGCCCTCACCTGGTGGTGCCTCCAGCAGGGGATCGACCTGACCGACACCCAGGAGGTGGCGGAGCAGGCACACACCTACCCCCTGGAGATCGGCACCGACCCGGACGCACCGACCGTCCACGTCGGTGGCACGGACGTGGCGGCGGCGATCAGGCAGACCCGTGTGAGCGAGCAGGTCTCGCACATCGCCACCAACCTGGAGGTGCGGGCCACGATGCGCGACCAGCAGCGCCGGATCATCGCCGAGGCACGCGAGACCGGTGCCGGGATCGTCGTCGAGGGGCGTGACATCACCACCGTGATCGCCCCGGACGCCGAGCACCGTTTCCTGCTGACCGCCTCGGAGGAGGCTCGCCTGGCCCGCCGTGCACGGGAGCTGTTCGCCACGGACGACGCGGAGGCCATCAGCGCCACCCACGACCAGATCGTCCGCAGGGACGCCGCGGACTCCACTGTCTCGGCGTTCTTCGAGCCGGCGCCGGGCGTCGTGGGAATCGACACCTCCGATCTGACGTTTGAACAGTCAGTGGGGGCCGTGCTCGACGCCGTGCGCGCCGCCGCCCCCACCCGGCGACCTGTCCACACCCCTGACGACGGAGGCAACCGATGACCACCCAGACCGACCCGCAGAGCAAGCTGGCGGCATACGCCCACCCCGAGCGGTTGGTGACCACCGACTGGCTGGCCGAGCACCTGGGTGAGGACAACCTCGTCGTGCTCGAGTCCAACGAGGACGTGCTGCTCTACGACACGGGGCACATCCCGGGCGCACTCAAGCTCGACTGGCACCTCGACCTCAACGACCAGCTGTCCCGCGACTACGTGGACGGTGAGCAGTTCGCCCGCGTCATGGGCGAGCGCGGCATCCGCCGGGACACCACCGTGGTGATCTACGGGGACAAGAGCAACTGGTGGGCCACCTACGCACTCTGGGTCATGACCCTGTTCGGGCACGAGGACGTGCGGATCCTGGACGGCGGCCGCGCCAAGTGGGTCGCCGAGGGCCGGGAGATGACCACCGACGTCCGTCCGGTGACACCGACCGACTACCCCGTCATCGAGCGGGACGACACCGCCATCCGTGCCTTCCGGCAGGAGGTGCTGGAGCACCTGGGCAAGCCGATGGTGGACGTGCGGTCGCCGGGCGAGTTCTCCGGCGAGCTGCTCTCCATGCCCGACTATCCCCAGGAGGGGGCGATGCGCGGCGGGCACATCCCCGGCGCGAGGTCGGTGCCCTGGGGTCGGGCGGCCAACGAGGACGGCACATTCCGGACCCGTGAGGAGCTGGAGGCCATCTACCAGCAGGAGCAGGGGCTGGACCCGTCCGACGACGTGGTCGCCTACTGCCGCATCGGTGAGCGCTCCAGCCACACCTGGTTCGTGCTGACGCACCTGCTCGGCTTCGAGCGCGTGCGCAACTACGACGGCTCGTGGACCGAGTGGGGCAACTCGGTCGGGGCTCCGGTGGAGCGCTGATGGCGGGGCAGTTCACCGCATCCGCTCGCACCGACGACCTGCCGGAGGCGATGGCCGAGCTCGCGGCCGAGTTCCACGCGCTGCAGGCGAAGGAGCGGTTGCAGCTGTTGCTCGAGCTGGCGAACGACCTGCCGGACCTGCCGGAGCGGTATGCCGGTCGCCTCGAGCAGATGGAGAAGGTCGACGAGTGCCAGTCACCCGTCTTCCTCGCCGTGGAGGTCGACGCGGACGCCGCGCGCACGGTCCACATCTTCCTGTCTGCGCCGCCGGAGGCGCCGACCACCCGGGGCTTCGCCGGTATCCTGCACGAGAGCCTGGACGGGCTGGGTGCGGACGACGTGCTCGCCGTGCCTGAGGAGGCGCCCTACCGGTTCGGCCTCTCCGAGGCCGTGTCGCCCCTGCGGATGCGCGGCATGGTGGGCATGCTGGGGCGCATCAAGCGTCAGGTGCGGGCCCGCACCACCATCGACGAGAGGCAGTGACTGTGCCGGACACCCACGACGAGGTCGCTCAGGCGGACCCGTCCCTGGAGCAGGCCCTGCGCGCCGGGCTCGACGAGTTCGAGCTCAGCGAGGAGGACCTCGCCCTCGTCGAGGGGCGTCGGCGCCAGGCCGCTGAGGACCTCGAGGCGGAGACCCGTCCTGTCGTCGCCGTCGTCGGTCGCCCCAACGTCGGCAAGTCGACCCTGGTCAACCGGATCCTCGGGCGCCGGGAGGCCGTGGTCGAGGACCTCCCCGGGGTGACCCGCGACCGCGTCGCCTACGATGCGGAGTGGGCGGGGCGGAGGTTCACCCTCGTCGACACCGGTGGCTGGGAGGTCGACGCCACCGGCATCCACCTGCGGGTGGCCGAGCAGGCCGAGGTGGCCGTCGAGCTGTGTGACGTCGTGATGTTCGTGGTCGACGCGACCGTCGGGGCGACTGCCACGGACGAGAAGGTCGTGCGGCTGCTGCGGAGGTCGGGCAAGCCGGTCGTGCTGGTGGCCAACAAGGTCGACAACGAGAAGACCGAGCTCGAGGCCGCGGCCCTGTGGTCCCTGGGCCTCGGTCAGCCCTGGCCGGTCTCGGCGCTGCACGGGCGGGGGAGCGGCGACGTGCTCGACGCCGTCCTGGCGAACCTCCCGGACACCTCCGGTGTGGCCGGTGCCTACCCGCGTGGTGGCCCGCGTCGGGTCGCGCTGCTGGGGCGCCCCAATGTGGGCAAGTCCTCCCTGCTCAACAGGTTGGCGGGGGAGGACCGTGCGGTCGTCCACGACGTCGCCGGCACCACACGAGACCCGGTTGACGAGCTGATCGAGCTGGACGGCAAGCAGTGGCGTTTCGTCGACACCGCAGGGATCCGTCGGCGGGTCCACCAGACCCGGGGTGCTGACTTCTACGCGTCGCTGCGCACGCAGACGGCGTTGGAGAAGGCCGAGGTGGCCGTCGTGCTGGTGGACGCGGCCGACAAGATCGCCGAACAGGACGTCCGCGTGATCCAGCAGGTCATCGATGCGGGTCGCGCGCTGGTGATCGCCTACAACAAGTGGGACCAGGTCGACGAGGACAGGCAACACTTCCTGGAGCGCGAGATCGAGCGCGACCTCGTGCAGATCACCTGGGCCCCCCGGGTCAACATCTCCGCGGCGACCGGGCGGCATACCAACCGTCTCGTGCCCGCGCTGGAGAAGGCTCTCGAGTCGTGGGACGAGCGCATCTCGACCTCCCGGCTGAACGCGTTCCTCGGTGAGGTCGTCGCCGCCCACCCGCACCCGGTACGGGGCGGCAAGCAACCTCGCATCCTCTTCGCGACCCAGGCCGACACCAGGCCGCCGCGGTTCGTGATCTTCGCCAGCGGCTTCATCGAGCACGGCTACCGGCGCTTCCTGGAGCGGCGGCTGCGTGAGCAGTTCGGCTTCGACGGCACCCCGATCGAGATCTCCGTCAGGGTCCGCGAGAAGCGTCGCCGCTGAAGGTCAGCCCGACCTTCAGGGCCACTGCACCGGCGTGCCGGACAGGCGGTAGCTCGCGTAGGCAGACAACTGGATCGCGTGAAGGCCACCGGCGCGCTCCACCGGGATCAGGTAGTAGCGAAGGTCCCCGTCGATGACGAAGAAGGCGTCGATCTCGTCGACTGCGTAGGGAACTCTCTCCGCGCCCGTTGTGGAGAGCCACACTGTCCACGATCGACCTGTGCGGACGGTCGTGGTCTTCACCTGAATGCGTTGCGTGACCCCTGCGTGCTCAACGAGCAGGTCGTACCTGCAGGGCTCGAGCGGCCAGGACACCTGATAGCCGCACAGGGAGAACCAGCCAGCCGCGAGGAGCGAACCGGACCGGGAGAGGTGCGCCCGGCTGGGGCCCATGGGGAGTTCCTGCTGGGAGTCCGGCCGGATCGGGGCAAGGTGCTCGGCGTCGATGCCCAGCCTGACGACGTGGCCGCGGATGGTCGACTGACTCGAGCCACCATTCAACCCCAGGGATTCAGCGACCTCCTGCCAGGTCCTCGCCTTCGCCACAGCAGTGCGCAACTGTTGCTCGCTCCAGGTCCGCTGCCCCCGGAAGTGGCTGTGGTCGAGTTGGAGGGCGTCGGCATGGCGTCGAACAGAACGGATGGCGGCCGACGATGTGGCGGTGAGGCCCAGAACCCGCAGCACCCCGCGCCAGGAGTGGCTGGACAGGACAGCTGCCACCAAGTCCTCGTCGGTATAGGAGCGCGCCCGTGGCATGGACACCACACTATCCAGGTTGCGTCATCACGGCAGGCGACCGACAGTACGGCGCCCAGACCCACCTGCAGTGGATCTGGGCGCCGTGCCAGCTGGCACATCTGTCGGGCTGACAGGATTTGAACCTGCGACCCCTTCACCCCCAGTGAAGTGCGCTACCAAACTGCGCCACAGCCCGTGCTGCCCCTGGCGGGGCAACGAGAAATGTACCTCATGAAGGGGCGCGCGCCTGAATCGGTGGGGCATCACGGGGATGCGGTCGGCGAACTCGGCCGGACAGATCTGCCAGGTCAGTCCGAACCTGTCCCTGACCCAGCTTCAGCGGGGACAGCGGGGGGACGCAGGTTCACATCCTTCGGGGTGCCTAAACTTGAGGCACGAGGCATCGCAACGGTGATCGAACGGGGGGCGAGATGCAGGGGTCGCCTTTCCGCACTCTTCACGAGCCGGAGGGTGGCTGGCGGACAGTGGCGGCTCAGGGCGTTGCTGTGGCGGCGCTCTCGGCGCTGGCGACCTTCACGATCTTCGCGTTCCTGATTCCGCAGATGGACCCGGAATGCTCTTCGAACGGGACGGGATCCAGGGTCTGTCCTCTCCCTGAGGCGCGCAACCCGGCGCTGATCGGGATCCTCGAGGTCCGCTGGCCTCCCGCGGACGGGTGGGAGGGCCTCGGGATCACCGTCGCCGTGCTCTCGGTCTTCGCCGCGCTCGGCATCTCGATCTTCCTCTCGATGGACGACCCCTGGTCATCGATCGGTGGCGCCCCCCACACGGTTGGTCTGCAGGCGGCCCTCGCCGGCACCGGGCTCGCCCTCGTCGCGGCCGGCATCGGCTATGTCCGACCGATCGTCGCGCTCGCCCTGGCGGGCGCCGGCCTCCTCGCCCTGCTCCTCGCGGCTCTCACCTACCGCAGGTTTGTCCGCACGGTCCGGCGCCGGCACGTGGAGCACCAACGGCGCAGGCAGCTCCGAGAGCACGGCACGCGGGTCATCGCCGACGTGCTGGACGTCAGCTGGCGCCCGGGTGCCGGCACCTCCGAACGGGAGATCTTCGAGGTGACAGCCCGGCCCCGTGGCACGACGCAGGTTGTCACGGCGTTGCCCGGAGTCCCGCGTTCGGATGCCCCTGTCATCGACGGCACCGTCGACGTGTGTGCCGACGGCGAGCACGACCACCCGACCGGCATCAACGTGGTCATGGACGCGGATCCCGACAGCGTCCGTGACCCTGACTTCGAGCAGCGCTACCCCGATCTCTCACGGTCTTAGCAGCGACTGATCACTGAGCGACGGCCTGCATGGCAGCCCTGATCTCGGCAAGATCGATCCTCGACTGCGTGAGCATCGTGGTCATGGCCGCCTTCGCGCGCTCGGGGTCGGGGTCCTGGACGAGATCGTCGAACTCGGCCGGATAGATCTGCCAGGACAGTCCGAACCTGTCCTTGAGCCAGCCGCACGGGCCGAACTCTCCGCCGTCGCCGAGGGCGTGCCACAGCTGGTCCGACTCCTCCTGGGAGTCACAGGCCAGGACGATGGAGATGGCCTCGTTGAAGGTGAACTCCGGCCCGCCGTTCAGCGCCTGGTAGGGCTGCCCGTTGAGCTCGAAGTCCACCGTCATGACGCTGCCCACCCTGTTCGGCGACGGCGTCTCCACGACGTAGGGGCTGACCTTGACGATGCGGGAGTTCGGGATGAGGGACACGTAGAAGTTCGCCGCCTCCTCGCCCTGGGTGTTGAACCAGAGACACGTGCTGATCTGTCGCATGGTGATCCTCCTCGCGGTCTGCGGCACGGGAGCGTGCCGCTATCCCTACGGACCGGGACCACGCGGCATACTCATCGGCCCGGCGGTGACCGGACAGGGCCCCTCAGGAACGTAGGCTGTGCCCGTGAGCAGGACACAGGGTGACGGGGGTCGCCGAGGGGGTGCGCTCAACGTGCCCAACGTGCTCTCCACGCTCCGGCTCGTGGGGGTGCCCGTCTTCCTCTGGGCGATCCTCACCCACCAGGACGTCCTCGCACTGGTGGTGCTGATGGCCTCGGGGGTCACCGACTACCTGGACGGCAAGATCGCCCGCCACTACGGCCTGGTGACGAAGCTGGGGCAGTATCTCGACCCGCTCGCCGACCGCCTCTACATCGCCTCCACGCTCTTCGGGCTGGCCTGGCGAGAGGTCATCCCGTGGTGGCTCGTGCTCCTGCTCATCGCGCGCGACGCCTTCATCCTCGGGATGTACCCAGCGGTGCACACCTTCCGCGTGCCGGTGCCGCCGGTCCACTACATCGGCAAGGCGGCCACCTTCAACCTGCTGTACGCCTTCCCCCTCCTGCTGCTCGGCCAGTTCGACACCTGGCTGGGCACCGCCGCGCTCCCGGTCGGCTGGGCGTTCGCGTGGTGGGGGACCGGTCTGTACTGGCTCGGTGCGGCGGTCTACGCCTGGCAGGTCGGGGTTATGGTGGCCACCAGGCGACGACAGTGGCAGGCGGTGGGAGCGTGAGGTTCCTCCGCAACCGTGTCGCCGACCCCGATCGGGACCCCGCCGCGTCGATGGCGCTGCTGCGCGAGGTCATGGACCCACCCCTGGACCCCGGTTACGCCTCGTGGGCAGAAGCCCGTGAGGCAGCCGGGTTGCCCCGCAGCACAGGCGGCCGCAGCCTGCTGCTGCTGGTGGCGGCGGTCACGCTCGGCTTCCTGCTCTCGGTCGCGGCCCAGACGCTCCGGACCCCCGACTCGGCCGACGCCACGACCAGAGAGGAGCTCAGCCACCGGATCGAGGTCGCGGACGGGATCGGGGACGAGCGCGCCGCGCAGATCGAGGTCCTCCGGCAGGAGATCCAGGCCCTGCAGGACCTCCGCGCCCGGCCGCCGCTGGACCCCGGACTGGCCGACGCGGCAGCGCTCCAGGCAGGCGCGAGGGCGGTCGTCGGAGAAGGAGTCGTGCTGACCCTCAACGACGCCCCGTTGAGCGCCGACAGCCACGACGGCGACCGCGTCTTCTCCCGTGACCTCCAGATCATCGTCAACGGCCTGTGGGCGACGGGCGCCGAGGCCATCGCGATCAACGGACAGCGGCTCACCTCCACCTCGACGATCCGGTTCGCCGGGCAGGCGATCGTCGTGGACCTCAAGGCCCTGGCCCGCCCCTATGTCATCGAGGCGATCGGACCGCAGGACCAGCTGGTCGACGAGCTGCGCTCTGGTGGCACCGGCACATACCTGACCGAGCTGCGCTCCGACTACGGCATCCTCGTCAAACTCGTCCCGGAGGACGAGGTCACCGTGCCGTCGGCCTCGCGACTCAGCACCAGGGTGGCTACCGTGCCCGACACCACCGCGACAACGGAGGACAACTCGTGATCCCCCTCATCGGTCTCGCCGCAGGCATCGTCATCGGGCTGGTCCTGTCCCCGACGGTGCCGCTCTGGCTGGAGCCGTACCTGCCGATTGCCGTGATCGCTGCCCTCGACGCCGTCTTCGGTGGAATCCGCGCCGCCCTGGAGGCCGCGTTCAACGACAAGGTCTTCGTCGTCTCGGTGCTGTCCAACGTCCTGGTTGCTGCGCTCATCGTGCTCCTCGGCAACCAGCTCGGCGTGGGCGCACAGCTGTCCACGGGCGTCGTGGTCGTGCTCGGGCTGCGCATCTTCTCCAACGTGGCGGCCATCCGGCGCCACCTCATGGGGGCCTAGCCGGTGAGCGAGCAGCAGAGCAGCATGCCGGTCTCCACGCGACACGCCTGGCGACGTCTGGGCCGGCTGGTCAGGCCGCGCCTCAGCACCGGCAACGTGCTCGCCGCCCTGATGACCCTGGCGGTGGGCTTCGCCCTGGTCACCCAGGTCCAGGCGGCCAACGACGTCGCCCTGGACGAGCTGCGGGAGACCGACCTGATCGCCCTGCTCGACGACGTGTCGGAGCGGGCCGACACGCTGGAGGCAGAGATCAGGCTCCTCGAGAGCGACAAGCGGGCACTGGAGCAGGGCAGCGGCACCGAGGCCGCGGAGGCGGCCCTCACGAGACTGACCAGCCACCAGATCCTCGCCGGCACCGTCCCCGTCGAGGGCCCGGGGGTCACCATGACGGTCGAGGCACGGGAGGGTGGCTTCACGCCCACGATGATGATCGACCTGATGCAGGAGCTCCGCAACGCCGGTGCCGAGGCGATCCAGATCGGTGCGGTCCGCGTGGTCGCCACCAGCTGGATCGGCATCGAGGACGGGACGCTGCTGGTCGACGGTCAGCGGGTCGAGGCGCCCTTCCGCATCGTGGCCATCGGCGACCCGCACACCCTCTCGGGTGCCATGGCGATCCCGGGAGGCTTCACGGACAGTGTGCGCGGCATCGGTGGCAACGTCCAGGTCGTCGAGGGTGAGCAGCTCGTCATCGACGCGTTGCACCGTGTCGAGGAGCCTCAGTACGCTCGCCCCGTGCCCTCAGAGTAGGGTCTGCTGCACCCGTACGTTTCGACGAGGAGACCGGATCCCCATGAGTGAGCTGCAGTACCCCGAGGACCTTCGCTACACCTCCGACCACGAGTGGGTCAAGAACCAGGGCGACGGCGTCGTGCGCGTCGGCATCACCGCCTTCGCCCAGGACGCCCTGGGCGACGTCGTCTACGTCAGCCTTCCCGCCGTCGGCGACGAGATCACTGCGGGGGACGCCTGCGGCGAGGTCGAGTCGACCAAGTCGGTCAGCGACCTCTACGCGCCGCTGGACGGGGAGGTCACGGCGGTCAACGACGCGCTGGACGCCACGCCCGAGCTGATCAACTCCGATCCCTACGGCGAGGGCTGGATGATGGAGATCAAGGTCGCGGACGAGGCGGCGCTCGACGGGCTGCTGGACGTCGGCGCCTACCGGGAGCAGACCAACTAGGCTTGGCACACCGAACGAGGAGGTAGCTGGTGAGCGAGCGGGAGCGCGAGCACTACGGGTCCGGCGTGGACCCCACGGCGAATCTGCCGGCGGGCGTTGACCTGCCCGCACAGGGATACACCTTCGACGAGGAGATGCCGCGCCTGTCGGAGGCGGACCAGCGCACTGTCGACGCGCTGCGCCCCGGCACCGCCCTGCTCATCGTCCTGCGGGGCCCCAACACGGGGGCGCGCTTCCTCCTTGACGCCGACGAGGTCAGCTCCGGTCGGCACCCCAGCAGCGACATCTTCCTGGACGATGTCACCGTCTCGCGCCGGCACGCGGTGTTCGCCCGCACCGGTGAGGGCTACGAGGTGCGCGACGTCGGCTCGCTCAACGGCACCTACGTGAACCGTGAGCGCATCGACCAGCAGCGCCTCGGGCAGGGTGACGAGGTGCAGATCGGCAAGTTCCGGCTGGTCTACTACCGCGGGCGGCAGTGACGCTCCACCCGATCGGGACCGTGCTGCGGCTGCTGCAGCAGGAGTTCCCCGAGCTGACGGTCTCCAAGATCCGGTTCCTCGAGACGGAGGGACTGGTGCTGCCGCAACGGCGCGAGTCCGGCCAGCGGGCCTTCACCGACGAGGACATCGAACGGCTCCGGTTCGTCCTGCGCGCGCAGCGGGACCGGTTCTGGCCGCTCAAGGTGATCAAGGCGGCGCTGGACCGGATGGACCTGGGCGTCGATCCGCACGTGCCCGGTGCCCAGACCAACGACCCTGCGTATGCCGAGGGGCCGGGCGGCCGTTCCACCGACGGGGCCGCCGGTGGGGACGGGGGGCGCCCGGGGACGAACGTCCCGGCCCCGGCGGGCACGGGAGAAGGAGGCGAGGCTCCCGCCTCGCCGGGACCGGACGGCGCGCAGGCCGTGCGGCTGCCCACCGCGGGTCAGCTGCGTCGTCGCCGCACGATCCGGCTGAGCCCCACCGAGCTGCGCGAGCACACCGGTCTGGATGTCGCTGCCTACACCCAGCTGAAGGCCTTCGGCCTGATCCGTACCGACTCCGCCGGGCGGCACCCCGCCGATGACCTCGACGTCGCCCGCGAGTGCGCGGCCCTGGCGGCCTACGGCCTGGAGCCACGGCACCTGCGCCTGTTCCGGGTCGCGGCCGACCGGGAGATCGGCCTGGCCCAGCAGATCCTCGAGCCGGTGCGCCGGCGCCGCGCCCGGGGAGCGGCCGACGCCGACCCCGAGCAGCTCGAGACCGAGATCGTGGCACGCACCCTGGCCCTGCACGTAGCCCTCGTGAGGGCAGGACTGGGGCAGACGCAGTAGCCTGGAGGGGTGAAGGAGCTGGATGTCCTGGGTGTGCGGGTCGAGATGCCCACCAACAACCCGATCGTGCTGCTGCGCGAGCGCGAGGGGCAGCGCTATCTCCCCATCTGGATCGCCGCCCCGGAGGCCACGGCGATCGCCTACGCGCAGCAGGGGGTGCAGCCACCGCGACCGTTGACGCACGACCTGATGGTCACCCTCATCCAGGACCTCGGTCACCGCCTGGACGAGGTCCGCATCACCAAGATGGAGGACAACATCTTCTACGCCGTCCTCGTCCTGGACGGCAAGATCGAGATCTCCGCGCGCCCGTCCGACGCGATCGCCCTCGCGCTGCGCGCCGCCACGCCGATCCTGGTCGCCGAGGACGTCCTCGACGCCGCAGGCGTGGCCATGGCGGTCGAGGACGAGGACGAGGTGGAGCGCTTCCGCGAGTTCCTCGACCAGGTCTCGGCGGAGGACTTCGAGTCCGGCGGGGAGGACCCACCGGAGCAACCACGGGACTGACCGGGCACGAGAGGAACATCCGGCGCAGTGATGACGGCGCGTGACCGCGTGGCGGTCATTGACCCGGGGCCCCGGAAGGCTTACCGTCGAATCACACCAACGTAGTCTAGGAGGGGTGCCAGTGGGCACTGGAGCCGAAGTGCGCGGACCGCAGGATGCGGCGACGCCCGAGCAGGGTCTGCTGTTCACCTCCGATGTGCCGGCCCTCCAGGAGGGCGTCGGCTACCGCGGACCCACTGCCTGCGGCGCCGCCGGGGTCACCTACCGCCAGCTGGACTACTGGGCGCGGACCGGCCTGCTGGAGCCCTCGGTGCGCAACCCCTCGGGGTCCGGCACGCAGCGGCTCTACAGCTTCCGCGACATCCTGGTCCTCAAGATCATCAAGCGCCTGCTCGACACGGGCGTCTCCCTGCAGCAGATCCGGGTGGCGATCACCCAGCTGCGCGAGCGCGGGGTCCAGGACCTGGCCAACATCACGCTGATGAGCGACGGCGCCAGCGTCTACGAGTGCACCTCCGACGACCAGGTCATCGACCTGGTGCGGGGCGGGCAGGGCGTCTTCGGGATCGCGGTCGGCAGCGTGTGGCGCGAGGTGGAGGGCACCCTCGCCTCGATGCCGAGCGAGCGCGCCGAGGAGCCCGGGACGGGCGACGACGAGCTGTCCAAGCGCCGCCGCGCCCGCAAGACCAGCTGACCCCACGGCATACTCCCGGCCTGTCGCCGGCACGCAACGTGAACTGTGCCGCGCGACTGGCTAGACTGGCCCCGCTGTTGACACCGCGCGTGAGAGTCCTCACGTGGTGAGGCGCCGAAGGGGCAATCTCCCCGCCAAGCTCTCAGGCGCCAGGAACGCGCGGGACAGGCAACTCTGAACGGACACCCGGACAGAGGGGGCGAGACTCAAGGAGCCCTCATGTCACCGCTGCCCGAGTTCGCCGGCCGCCACATCGGCCCGCGCGAGGCGGACATCGCCACCATGCTGCAGACCGTCGGCTACGACTCGCTCGAGGCGCTGGTCGATGCGGCCGTGCCCCAGCGGATCCGCAGCGCCGCGGCCCTGGACATCGAGGCGGCTGCCTCCGAGCGGGCCGTGATCGAGGAGCTGCGGGGGGTGGCCGCCGAGAACACCGTGGTCACCTCGATGATCGGGCTCGGCTACTACGGCACCCAGACGCCCCCGGTGGTCCGGCGCAACATCCTGGAGAACCCGGCCTGGTACACCGCGTACACGCCCTACCAGCCGGAGATCTCGCAGGGTCGGTTGGAGGCGCTGCTCAACTTCCAGACCGTCGTCTCCGACCTCACGGGCCTGCCCACCGCCGGAGCCTCCCTGCTGGACGAGGGCACCGCAGTGGCCGAGGCCATGACGCTGATGCGTCGCGCCAGCAAGGTCGCCGACGACGCGGTCATGCTGGTCGACGAGCACCTCCTGCCCCAGAGCGCAGCCGTTCTGGCGACCCGTGCCCGTTCGTTGGGCATCGAGCTCGTGACCGGTGACCTGTCCGACCCCGAAGCCCTTGCCGGCGGGCGTCCGGTCTTCGGCGTGGTCGTGCAGTACCCCGGCGCCGACGGCGAGATCCGGGACTGGGCCGCCATGGCGGAGTGGGTGCACGCCGCCGGGGGACTGGTCACCGCCGCCGCGGACCTGCTCGCCCTCACCCTGCTCCGCGAGCCCGCCGCCTGGGGCGCCGACGTGGCGGTCGGCAGCACCCAGCGGCTCGGTGTGCCGATGGCCTTCGGCGGCCCCCACGCCGGCTATATGAGCGTCCGCGAAGGCCTGGAGCGGACCCTTCCCGGCCGGCTCGTCGGGGTCAGCAAGGACGCGGCCGGCGGCACGGCCTACCGGCTCGCCCTGCAGACCCGCGAGCAGCACATCCGGCGCGAGCGCGCCACCTCCAACATCTGCACCTCCCAGGTGCTCCTCGCCGTGATGGCCAGCATGTATGCCGTGTGGCACGGGCCGGACGGTCTGCGCCGGATCGCGGAGGACGTCCACGCCAAGGCCCGCTACGTGCGCGAGGCGCTGGCCGCCGGTGGCGTCGAGGTCGTCACGGGCAGCTACTTCGACACACTCACGGTGCGGGCCGACTCGGCCGCGGTGCTGGCCGCGGCCCTCGAGGGAGGCGTCAACCTGTGGGCCGTGGACGCCGAGCACGTCCTGCTGAGCACCGACGAGGTCCTGACGACCGCGGACCTGGACGTCGTGCTCCGCGCCTTCGGTGTCGACCCGGTCGAGGTGCCCGCCGGGCCCGCCTGGGACGAAGTGCACGGCCGGACCAGTGACTACCTGACGCACGAGGTCTTCAACACCCACCGCAGCGAGACCCAGATGCTGCGCTACATCAAGTCCCTCGGTGACAAGGACTTCGCCCTCGACCGGGGCATGATCCCGCTGGGCTCGTGCACGATGAAGCTCAACGCCACCACGGAGATGGAGGCGATCACCTGGCCCGAGTTCGCCGGGCTGCACCCGTTCGCGCCGCTCGACCAGACCGTCGGCTCCCGCCGGATCGTGAGCGAGCTGTCCGCGTGGCTGGCCGAGATCACCGGCTACCACTCGGTCAGCCTGCAGCCGAACGCCGGCTCCCAAGGCGAGTTCGCCGGACTGCTCGCGATCCGGTCCTACCACCTGGCCAACGGTGACAACGACCGCACGGTCTGCCTGATCCCCGCCAGCGCGCACGGCACCAACGCGGCCAGCGCGGTGATGGCCGGCCTCAAGGTCGTCGTCGTCAAGACCGCGCCGGGTGGCGATATCGACATGGATGACCTGCGCGCCAAGATCGACAAGCACCGCGCGGAGTTGGCGGCCATCATGGTCACCTACCCCTCGACGCACGGGGTCTTCGAGGAGACCATCAGCGAGCTCTGCGAGCTCGTCCACGAGGCCGGAGGGCAGGTCTACGTCGACGGTGCCAACCTCAACGCCATCATGGGCCTGGCCAAGCCGGGCGAGTTCGGGGGCGACGTGTCGCACCTCAACCTCCACAAGACGTTCTGCATCCCACACGGCGGAGGCGGCCCCGGGGTAGGCCCCGTCGCCGTCCGGGAGCACCTGGCCCCGCACCTGCCCAACCACCCCCTCGACCCCGAGGCAGGACCGGAGTCCGGCGTGGGCGCCATCTCTGCAGCGCCCTACGGGTCGGCGGGCATTCTCCCGATCTCCTGGGCCTACGTGCGCCTCATGGGCGGTGCCGGCCTGACCCGCTCCGCCGAGGTCGCCGTGCTCAACGCCAACTACGTCGCCAAGCGGCTGGGGGAGCACTACCCGGTGCTCTACGCCGGTGAGAACGGCCTCGTCGCGCACGAGTGCATCCTCGACCTGCGCGGTCTGACCAAGGACACGGGTGTCACCGTCGACGACGTCGCCAAGCGGCTCATCGACTACGGCTTCCACTCGCCGACCATGAGCTTCCCCGTCGCCGGCACCCTGATGGTGGAGCCCACCGAGAGCGAGGACCTCGGCGAGCTGGACCGGTTCATCGAGGCCATGATCGCGATCCGTGCCGAGATGGAGGACGAGGCCTCCCGCGCCATGCTCGCCAACGCCCCGCACACGGCAGTCGAGCTGGCGGGGGAGTGGGACCACCCCTACGAGCGCATGGCGGCGGCGTTCCCCGGCGGTGCGGCCGCGAAGTACTGGCCGCCGGTCAAACGGATCGACGGTGCCTTCGGCGACCGCAACCTGGTCTGCTCGTGCCCGCCGCCGGAGGCCTTCGAGAGCTGAACCCGTCACGTGGATCGACATCATCCGGTGGGTCAGGAGGACTCTCGTCGCTGGTCGAAGTTTGCCCTAGGCTCAGGCAAACTTCGGGGAGGCATGATGGTGAGTGGAGTCGTGACGCGTCGTCGGCGGGGAGCCTCGCGGTCGCGACGCTCTTGGTGCTCGGTCTAGTGAGTCCGTCCACACTGAGTTGATAGCCCGCGCGAGCGCCCCCGAGGGGTCTGATGTGACCTATGACCCTGACCTCTCCTTTGGTGGCTTGTCAGTCGCCGAGCTTGAGGACACAGTGTTCGCGGCCTATGACCTTGGACTCACGGTGGAGGAGGTGCTGGAACGAGGCACGGACGCGGACGATCTGGGTGGGCTGGCGGCGACGTGGGAGAGCCGACCAGGATATGCCGGGTGGGGCTTTGAGGGGTCCGTTCCGTATGTGATCTGGGAGGGGGAAGTTCCTGGTGATGTTGCTTCAAAGCTGGCGGCTGCTCGGTATCCAGCCGTACAGGTGTACACCTCGAATTTTGATCTGGCTGAGCTGGAAGCAGCATCTGCTGCTGTGCTGGCAGAGCTCTCCTCTGGTGTGGATGATGATCGCGTTGTTTTCGTCGACATAGATCCACGTGGAGCCAACTCTCGGTGACAACGAGTGCGTCGCTGAGCGCCTCAGAAGTCAGGGCAGCTACAGCAACTGATCCGGCGTTTCTCATCGAGTACGGCGTCAAGGAGGACATCCAATATAGGCCGGACCCGGCTCACTTGGGTATGGGCAAATCCTCAGTGTGTTCGGGTGGGCCACGAGGGCGCGGAAGTCAGCGATCGTCTCGGTATTTTCAAGGTCGTGCTCCGGTGGTGCGGATAACGGAATGACTCATGCACTAACGATCATGGATCGAGATAAGATTACGAGCGGGGACAGCGGTGGTCCTTGGTTCACGTCGACTCACGCGTACGGTGTCACGTCCCGTTGGTGCACCGAGACCGGCGGGACGAACAGCTTCACCCGGGTGGGGATCTTTCCGCCCCGAGGCTGGAGGGTCCTGACCCAATGACACCCTCAGCGTGCTTGAGCTCTCGCCTGCGATCGTGGGCGGCTCTCATGGGGGGTGCTGCAATCATCCTCGTCGGCTCAGGATGCTCCAACGATGAGGGCGGGATCCCCGACCCCTCCCAAATGCCGAGCCAGTCCGATCCGACCAGCAACGGCCCGCAGTTGGCCATCACAGCCGAGCGGGAGCCCAGTGGCCTGGCGGGTGGTGTCGGGGGCACGGTCGTGGAGGTTGAGGGGTGCCTTGGGCTCCAGGGTCTCGATGAGGAGCCTGGAGTCTTGTCATTGCCCCCGGGCACCGAGCCCATCGAGGGCGGAGCGCGCCTGCCTGATGGTCGAGAGCTGGTGCTGGGCGACGAGGACGTGTTCGTCCCCGGCATGTGGATGGGCCCGGACGATCCTGGCTACCCCGAGGACGACTATGATTGTCTCGGCGGAACCATCGTCTTCGTCTTCGCCCCACAGCCATGACCGATGGCGGAGCAGACACGGCTGGTCAGCGGGAGTTGTCCGCCCGAGCCCCGTGGACAGGTCGTCCCCGACGAGCCTGATCGGCCTCTCGTGAGCGCCGATACGGTCGCGACGCGGTGGTGGAGTCGCGCACTGGTCCTGTGTCGACCGCCCGTCGTGGCGCTGGCCTGACTAGGCTGTCGACAACGTCAGGAGGCGCCACATGGGTCAGGAAGTCAGCTCTGCCGCGTTCAGCCGTGAGGACCGGCAGGCCTACCGTCACAAGGTCCTGCAGTCTCTCGATGTGTTCGAGCACATGCTTGAGCAGAGCAGGTTCGACTTCACGCGGCCCCAGATGGGCCTGGAGATCGAGCTCAACCTGGTCGACGGCAACCTGGACCCGGCCCTGATCAACGAGACCGTGCTGGAGGAGCTGCAGAGCAGCGAGTTCGACTTCCAGGCCGAGGTCGGGCGCTACAACATCGAGATGAACGTGCCGCCGCGCCCGATGGCCGGCGACCAGGCGGTGCGCCTCGAGCGCTGGCTCAACGAGTCCCTGCGCCGGGCCGGGGACGCGGCCCGGGGCCACGGGGCGCAGGTGGTTGCTGTCGGCATACTCCCGACCCTGATGCAGGACCTGTTCGATGGTGACTGGTTGAGCCTCGGGGTGCGCTACACCGCGCTGAACAACGCCATCCTCACCGAGCGGGGCGAGGGGCTCGAACTGGACATCGAGGGCCCGACCGGCGAGCGGGTCTCGGGCTACTTCGAGACGATCGGGCCGCTCTCCGGCTGCACCTCCGTCCAGCTGCACCAGCAGGTCACACCCCAGGACTTCCCGCTCTACTGGAACGCCGCCTCGGCGATCACCGGCGTGCAGGTGGCGCTGGCGGCCAACTCGCCCTACCTGTTCGGGCGCCGGCTGTGGGCCGAGACCCGGATCCCGCTGTTCAGCCAGATGGTGGACACCCGGTCGGTGGAGCACAAGGCCCAGGGGGTGCGGCCGCGGGCCTACTTCGGCAACCGGTGGATCACCTCGATCTTCGACCTCTTCGAGGAGAACGTCCGGTGCTTCCCGGCGCTGCTGCCCGAGCAGTCCGACGAGGACCCGGTGGCTGTCTACAAGGCCGGGGAGGTCCCCGAGCTCGGTGAGCTGCGGCTGCACAACGGCACCGTCTACCGGTGGAACCGCCCCATCTACGACAATGTGCGCGGCGTGCCGCACCTGCGGGTCGAGAACCGCGTGCTGCCGGGTGGGCCGACCGTCATCGACATGGTCGCCAACGCCTGCTTCTACTACGGGCTGCTGGAGAAGTTCACCAGCAGCGGCCGGCCGATCTGGACGAAGATGCCGTTCGAGGACGCCGACCAGAACTTCGAGGAGGCCGCCCGCCACGGCATCACCTCGGTGCTCGCCTGGCCCGGCTTCGGGAAGGTGCCGGTGACCGAGCTGGTGGCCGAGCACCTGCTCCCGCTGGCGGACGAGGGCCTGGCCGGGCTGGGGCTGCGGCGCGAGGTCCGCAGCCACTACCTGGACGTCATCGCCGAGCGCTGCCGGTCCGGTCAGAACGGCGCCTCCTGGCAGGTGGCGTGCACCGAGCACTTCGAGGCCCAGGGCGATGACCGTCCCACCGCCCTGCACAAGATGCTGGCGCTCTACATCGAGCACAGCGAGGACAACCAGCCGGTGCACACCTGGGAGGTCCCGACGGCGAGCACCGTGGCGCCCGGTGAGGCGGCCCGGGTCAGGCCGTGACGTTCCACCCCACGATGACCGGGTCCTCCCGGTGGTGGCCCAGTATGCCGAGTGCTCCGGTGTCGAAGGTCAGGTTGGCTCCGAAGCGGGGCTCGGTCCGGAGGAACACGGCGGCGAGGATGCGCAACGCCTGACCGTGCCCGAACAGCACCACGTCGCCGTCGATGCCCGCGACGGTCGCGAGCACCCGGCTGGCCCGGGCAGCGACCTCCTCGACGGTCTCACCCGGTGTCGCCCCTGGCTTCACGCCGTGGGTCCACACGCTCCAGGACGTGCCGGTCTCCGCGCGCACCTGCGCCGTGCTGAGACCCTCGTAGGCGCCGTAGTCCCACTCGAGGAGATCCGGGTCGATCGTGTCGACCTCGAGCCCCGCCAGCTGCGCGGTGCGGTGGGCCCGCTGCAGGGGTGAGGACCGGACGTGGGTGATGTCGAACCGTTGCAGGAGCGGGCGGAGCGCACGCGCGCCCTCCTCCCCGGACGGCAGCAGCGGCAGGTCGGTCAGGCCGGTGTGCTGGCCCGACTCGGACCACTCGGTCGCTCCGTGGCGCACCAGGATGAGTCGTTGGGTCACTCTGGCAGGCTAGACCCCATGACCTCCGACTCCCTGCGCAGCATCTCCCTGACCCGACACGCCACCGGCGCCTACGAGGCCGAGAACCCCCGCGGGGGTCGGCTGTCCTTCGGTGACGGCAGCAGCACCGACTTCACGCCCGTCGAGCTGCTCCTGACCGCCATGGCCGGCTGCTCGGCGATCGACGTGGACTACCTCACCACCCGCCTCGCCGAGCCCACCGGGTTCACCGTCGCGGCAGAGGCGGAGAAGCTGCGGGACGAGGAGGGCAACCACCTCGGTGAGGTCACGATCACCTTCACCGTGCGCTTCCCGGAGGGCGAGGAGGGTGAGGCGGCGCGCACCCGGTTGCCCGACGCGGTCGCAAAGTCCAGGGACCGGCTCTGCACCGTCTCGCGCACCGTGCAGCTGCCCACGCCTGTCAGCTACGTGACAGAGTGACCGAGCTCGCGCGCCGGCTGGGACCCGGCGACGCGGTCGCCATCGGACTGGGGTCGATGATCGGTGCCGGCGCCTTCGTCGTCTGGGGACCGGCGGCCCGGGCTGCCGGGTCGTGGCTGCTGCTCAGCCTGGTGCTGGCGGCGGTCGTCGCCGCGTGCAACGCCTGGTCGTCGGCCGCCCTGGCCGCCCGCTACCCCTCCGCGGGGGGCACCTACTTCTACGGGCGGGAACGCCTGGGAGACTTCGCCGGCTACCTCGCCGGCTGGTCCTTCGTGGTCGGCAAGATCGCCTCCTGCGCGGCGATGGCGATGGCCATCGCCGCGTATGTCGCACCCGGCCGGGAGCGGATCGCCGCCGCGGTCGCGGTCGTGGTGGTCACGGTCCTGAACATCAGCGGTGTGCAGCGTTCGGCGGGCATGTCCCGGGTGATCGTCACCATCGTCCTGGCCGTGCTCGGCGGGGTCGTGGTCGCCGGCCTGGCCGGCGGCGAGGGCAGCGTCCGACCCGAGCTCTTTGCCGACCACGCCAGCGCCTACGGCGTCCTGCAGGGGGCCGGGCTGCTGTTCTTCGCCTTCGCCGGGTATGCACGGATCGCCACGCTCGCCGAGGAGGTCCGCGACCCCGCCCGCACCATCCCGCGGGCGGTGGCGATCACCGTGGTGGCCGTGCTCGGGGTCTACGCGGTCATCGCCGTCCTGACCCTCGGCATACTGGGTCCTGACCGGTTGGCCGGGGCGAGTGACCCCGTCGCCCTCGCGACCGCCGCCGTGCTGGGGGAGCCGTGGGTCTGGGCCGTCCGGGCGGTGGCCGCACTGGCGGCCCTCGGTGCCCTGCTCAACCTCGTGCTCGGGATCTCCCGGACCTCGCTGGCGATGGCACGGAACGGCTACCTGCCCGCGGCCATCGCGCGCGTCGACGCCCGCCAGGTCCCGCGGAACGCCGAGCTGGCCGTCGGGGTGATCGTCCTGCTCCTGGTGCTTGTCGTGGACCTCCGCGGGGCGATCGGGTTCTCCAGCTTCGGGGTGCTGACCTACTACGCCGTGGCCAACGCCAGCGCCTGGACGCTGCGCGGTGAGTGGCGCGGGGCGCCGGCCGTGCCGCTGCTCGGGCTGGTCGGCTGTCTGGTGCTGGCCTGGACCCTGCCCTGGCAGTCGGTCGCGGGCGGCGTGCTCGTCCTCGCCGTGGGCATCGTGGCGTTCCTGCTGACCCGCCGCCGGCGCGTCACCTGAGGGAACCCCGGACCTCCCGGTCGTGGAGAAATGCAGTGGCGCCACGGAGTCCGACCAAGGACACTCCACCTCATGACCATCTGGGGACACCTCCGCGCGGAGGACGTGCCGGCCTGGGCCGAGCTGACCAACCTGCTCGCGACGGTCGACCAGACCGAGGAGTTCTACGAGCCCGAGGACCTGGCCGAGGAGCTCACCGAGCACGGCTTCTCCCCGGAGCTGGACTCCTGGGCGGTGTGGGAGGAGGGGTCGCTGGTCGGCTACGGACAGCTGCGTCTGCGGCTCGACCACGACGGCAGGGCCTTGGCACACCTGGGTGGTGGCATCCACCCCGACCACCGGGGTCGCGGCCTGGGTCGCGAGCTGTTGGGGCGGATGGAGACGAGGGCGGTCGAGCTGGCCGGCCAGCGGCACCCCGGCTCCCGTCAGCTGTGGCGTGTCTCCGGGGGGCTGGAGGGCGCCTCGGTGCGCGCCCTGCTGGCGCACCGCGGCTATGAGGTCGTGCGCTACTGGAACGAGATGAAGCGGCCACTGAACGGTGAGCCGGTGGCCGTGCCCGAGGTCGACGCCGTCCTGGTCTCGCCGACGGACGAGCACCGGGAGGCCACCCGCCTCGCCCACAACGAGGCGTTCCGCGACCACTGGGGATCCGGACCGCAGTCCGCGGAGGCCTGGGCAGACACCTGGACCGCCCGGTCCAACCGCATGTCGGTCTCCACGCTCGCGCTGGATGAGCAGGGACGTGTCCTCGCCTACGTGCTGGTCGGCCAGTGGGTGCCCGAGGAGGCCTACGTCAACCTGGTCGGGACGGTGCCGGACGCCAGGGGGCGGGGACTGGCCCATGCCGCGCTGTTGCGCACGATCAGTCGGGCCGAGGGGTTCGACTACGTCGCGCTGGATGTGGACTCGGCGAGCCCGACCGGCGCGACGCGGCTCTACGAGAAGGCCGGGTTCGAGCTGGCGAAGGTGACGGCCTCCTACCAGCGTGAGGCGCGGAGCAGCTGAGGAGCTCCTCGTCGGTGCGCTCGGTGGCCCGGAACGTCGAGCCACCACGCGCTCGGTGGCCCGGAAAGCCGCGTCACGGCGCGCTCGGTCGAGTTCGGGGCGACCGCGTGGTTAGGGTGACGCATGGCTACCTTCCTCGACATCCATCCCGTGGATCCGCAGCCCCGCCTGGTGAGCAGGGTGGTGGACACCCTCCGCGACGGTGGGCTGGTCGCCTACCCGACCGATGCCTGCTACGCACTCGGTGCGCAGTTGGGCAACCAGGCGGCCAAGGAACGGATAATCAGCATCCGCAAGCTGGACGACAAGCACCACTTCACGCTCGTCTGCGCCGACTTCGCGCAGCTCGGTCAGTTCGTGCAGCTGGACAACGCGGTGTTCCGGGCGGTGAAGGCGGCCACCCCCGGACCGTTCACCTTCATCCTCCCGGCGACACCGGAGGTGCCCAAGAAGCTGCTCCACCCCAAGAAGAAGACGGTGGGTGTCCGCATCCCCGAGCACCGCATCACGCAGGCGATCCTGGCCGAGCTGGGGGAGCCGATGCTGTCCAGCACCCTGCTGCTCCCGGGTGAGGCGGAGCCGCTGGGGACGGGGTGGGAGATCAAGGAGCGCCTGGACAACCAGGTGGACATCGTGATCGACGGGGACGAGACCGGCAACGAGCCGACGACCGTGATCGACTTCTCGGAGGGCTACCCGCAGGTCGTGCGCGAGGGCGCGGGGGACAGCGCACCCTTCGCCTAGCCCGAACGGTCGCGACGGATCTCGGCGCGGGCCCGGTCCGCTGCCGGCTCCGGGCCGGCCTGAGCGGCAGGGCGACCCGGCGAGACGACTCTAGACGGCCGCCCCCGCCCTGAGTACGCTCGGTCCCAGCACTCAGGTGCGTGCCCGGGTGACGTGAGCCCAGGGTCTCGTCGAGGCGTCGGACGCACCGGCCGGCGGCCGGGCAGCGTCCACGCTCACTGGTCTTTCTCCTGAGAGGGCCGTGGCGATGGCCGCGATCACAGGACCATGGACGACGGTGGCGGGTCCCGGTGGTGGGACGGCGCCCTTCTACATGATCAGGTTCGACCCCCAGGGCGTGTGCTCCAGTCCCGCCAGCCTGGCGCACCTCCTGGACGCCTCGCGCGAGGCGACCGACGTCTTCCTGTTCAGCCACGGTTGGAACAACGACTGGGCGGCTGCGACCCGCAACTACACGCGCTTCATCGACGAGTTCAACCAGCAGTATGCGGCGCAGTGGCACCCACCGGGACGGGACTACCGTCCGGTGCTGGTGGGCGTCCACTGGCCGAGCACGTCGCTGGTGCTCCCCTCCGAGCGTGGCCCGAGGATCGCCGGCGAGCCGGAGGCCGACGTCGCCGGGGGCGTCGAGGAGCTGCGCGTCGACCTGCTGGCCCAGCACCTGGACGCCGACGGTGCCGCCAGGGTCTACGACCTGGCCGACCGCCCGGAGATCAGTCTCAGCGAGGCCACGGAGCTCGCCGTGCTGATCGCACCCGCCCTGGCCGGCCACGACGACGAGGTGCCCGGCGGTGACGGTCCCGACTCCGTGCCCGACCCCGAGGAGCTGGTCCGCCTCTGGGCCGCCATGCCCCCGGCCGAGGAGCCGGCACCGGGTGAGCGTGGCGGCTTCGTTCCCGACGCACCGGGCGGGCAGCAGACCCCGGAGACTGCGGGCCTGCTCGACCGGCTCAACCCGCGCAACATCATCCGCAGTGCCACGGTGCTGCTGATGAAGGACCGGGCCGGACGCGTCGGCGGAGCCGGCGTGCGGACCATGCTGCACGGCATACTCGGGGCGGCGACCGACTCCCGCGTGCACCTCGTCGGGCACAGCTACGGCGGCAAGGTGGTCCTCTCGGCCCTTGCCCACGGTGCCGCGCCGGCCCGACCGGTCGAGTCCGTGCTCCTGCTGCAGCCGGCGACGTCGGCCAAGTGTTTTGCCGACCCCGGCGACGGCAAGCCTGCCGGAGGCTACCGGCCCGCGCTCGACCGCACGAGACAACCGCTCATGACGACCTTCAGCAGCCACGACGTGCCCCTGACCAAGCTGTTCCACTTCGCGGCCCGGCGCGCCTCGGACACGCGCGAGGCCGTGATCGCGGGGGGCCTGTCGGAGTATGCGGCGCTCGGCGGCTTCGGCCCCCAGGACACCTCCTCGGTGACGGTGGTGGACGCCCTCACGGCCCCGCAGCGCTATGACCTGCCCGACACCAGGCTGCTGGCGGTCCGGTCCGACGAGGTCATCAGCGGGCACGGTGACGTGCAGAACCCGGCGACGGCCTGGGCGCTGCTGTGCCAGGTCATGGAGTGACCCCGTGGCGATGCGGGTGCGTGCCGAGAACGACCTGCCCTCACTGCGGATCGCGTACCGGGACGGGGGACGGTCCGAGGTGTGCTTCTGGGTGCTGCGTGGTGCGGGGGAGCCGGAGCTGGTCGCGCTCTGCGGCGCCTCCGAGCTCGGGCCGCTGGACTTCCGCGACGCCGACCGGGCCGGCGACGACCAGTTCAGCCTCCCCTCGGACGTGCTCTACCGGCTGTCCCGGATGGTCCCGACGCTGGGACCGTCCGCGTCGCCCCCGGACAACGCCCTGTGGCTGGAGCTGGTGAGCCCACGCGGCTACCTGCACCTCGTGCCGTGGGAGCGACTGCTCGCCCCGCTGGGCCGGCCCCTGGTCCGGCTGCCCAACTACACCGTGCGCCCGGCAGCGCAGTCGGAGACGCTGGAGATCGCCCTCTGCGCCAGCTCGGCGTTCGCGAACGGGGAGTTCGACCCCGCCACCACCCTCGCCCGACTGGCCCGGATGTGGCTGAGCGCTCCGGGCAAGCAGACCAGGGTGCACCTGTTCTGCGATGCGTGGGCACACGGTCACCTGAGCGAGCTGGTGGCCGGGCTGGACGGGGTCGAGCTGACCGACCCGACCGGCTGGCAGGACCTGGCGCCCCGCAGGTCGGTGCTGAGCAACCCGTGGCTGGACTGGATCGGCACGGCGCTGGAGGGCCGCGCGGTGGAGGTCGTGCACCTCGTCGGTTACGGCTATCTGGCCGGTGGACGGGGCTCTGTGGCGCTGGCCGCCGACCCGACCAGCCGGGTGGGCAGCCACGCGGAGTTCGTCGGGGCGGCCCAGCTCTCCGCCTTCGTCGCCGGACGTGGAGCATGGACGTTCGTGGTCAGCGGCCCTCCGGACAACTTCTCGGGGGCCGGACTGCGTGAGGTGGCCGACGCGCTCGCCCTCAACAGCCCCGGGATCAGCATCGCGCACGACCTGGCCCTCGACCCGGACGTGGAGCAGCTGACCCGCGTGCTCGAGCTGGTCTTCGGTGGGCAGAACTCGGTCACCTCGCCGCTGCCGGGCATCTCCTGCTGGGCGCACCCGAAGTTCGTGGAGTACCCCGAGGAGGACCTGATCACCCGGACCGGCCACTCCGCGATGGTGCGGCAGGCCACGCGGGAGGTGCTCGCCGGACCCGACACACCCGCCTCCGTCGCCTCCGGCACCCGCTACCTCGAGTCGCTCCAGGCGACCTGGATCACGCCCGGGCAGGGCTCCCTCGACGAGGACGCCGTGACGGCGCTGAAGCGGGTGTCGGACCTGGTGGAGCGCCGTGCGGCCCGGTTCCGGGAGGAGAAGTGAGCCGCCTCGTCTTCAGTGTGGTGGGCCTGCAGTCCGCGCAGGGGCCCATCCTCGGCATCCAGCTGAGGGAGCCAGCGACCTTCGGCAGACAGGCCGTGGAGCTGGCGGTCGCCCCGACCGCGCCGGAGTTCCAGGCCCTGCGGGGCGTGCCGCCCGAGAACGCCGTCCGGCAGGCGGGCCGGCTGCTCTTCGACTCCCTGGTCAGGGACAACCCCGACCTGCGCAAACACCTGGAGGCCGCGCTGCTGGTCCAGCCGCCACAGCGCTGCCCCGTGTTCGTGGAGCTGACCACCAGCGGCGCCGAGTCCTTCCCGTGGGAGGCCCTGTGCACCGAGGACGGCGCGTTCCTGGGCCTCGACGAGCGCTGGGCGGTGGGGCGCATCGTCGAGACAGTGAGCCCCCTGCCCGGCAGCTGGCGCCTCGAGCCGCCGCTGCGGCTCGCAGCGGTCCTCTCCTGCCTCGGGGTGCCTGCGGCGGACGAGTGGAACGCACTGCGAGCGGCCTGCGCCGCCGTGGACCTGCCGGTGGAGCTGCTGGTGCTCGCCAGCGAGGAGGCACTCGTGGAGGAGATCAGGGCCGCCGCGGTCGACAGGGTCACCGTGGAGTTCGTGCCCGCCACGGTCCACGACCTCTCGGTGCGGCTGCAGGAGTTCAACGCCCACGTGCTGCACCTGTTCTGTCACGGGCTCTCCACCGAGACGAGTCCGCACCTGCAGGTCGCGGTGCGCTCGGACTGGCTGACCGGGGCCGCCAGCAGCCTGATGGTGGAGGCCCGCGACATCCGCGGCTTCAACCCGCCCGTGGAGGGTCTTCCCTGGCTCGTGGTGCTGAACAGCTGTGAGACGGCGGCGGTGACGGGCCAGGAGGAGGCGCGGTCGGTGGCGCTCGACCTCATCTACGAGTTCGGCGTGCCCGCGGTCGTCGGGATGCGCGAGCCGGTCCGCTCCGACGACGCGACCCTGTTCACCCGGGCCTTCTACGACGAGCTGCTCCCCACGGTCAAACAGCTGCTCGGCGCCGGGGGAGACCAGGAGGTGGACTGGACACGCCTGGTCGTCAGCGCCCGAGCACGGATCGCCGACCAGTACGAGCCGCTGGCCGCGAACCGGGGCACCCACAAGGAGTGGACCCTGCCGGTCGTCTACACCAGGCCCACCGAGTTCGTGCTGCAGGTCGCGGCGCGGCAGACGGAGGCGGTGTCACCGGACGGCGCGCGGGCGACCGACGGGGAGACGACCCGCTCCCTCCTGCTGAGCATCGAGGCCCTCGCCGGGCTCCGGGCTCAGGTGGAGCGGGCCGGGGACCCGCAGATGCTCGCCGACATCGACCAGGAGCTCGCGAGTCTGCGGACGAGGTTGGAGCAGCGATCAGCATGAGTCAGGGAACCCTGCCGCCGGGCGACGCGCACGCCACACCTCTCCGGGACCTGGAGGTGCGGGCCAACGCGTTCACCGAGGACGGACCGGCCACCGGGAGCTTCGCCCCCACGCTCGGCCGGTGGACCGTCGGGGCGCTCGACCTCGGCGTGCCCCACCTGGTCCCGAGCGCGGCGGATCCGGCTGACTGGAAGGACCCTCGGGTCGGCTGGGGCGTCATCCTCCCGGAGCCGGAGGGCCTGGACCCGGCCGCGCTCGCGACGGCCGACGACGCGCCAGAGCCGATCCGTGAGCTGGTGAGCCACCGCGGCGGCAAGGTGCTCCGCTACCGTCCCGGGACCTCGTCCTCGCAGTGGGTGCTGCGCGACTACGCCGGCGGTGGCGACCTGTTCACCGCTGCCTCACCCCAGGGCACCGGACCCAAGGAGCTGCCGCTCTACCTGCTCATCGCCGCGTCACCGGCACAGGTGCCGTGGCAGGTGCAGTACGCCCTGAACCCGGTCCGGTACGTCGGCCGCCTGGACCTGACCGGGGAGGGGCTGTCCAACTACGTGACTGCCCTGCTCGGCGGATGGGCCGACTCCACCGCACGGTATGCGGCTCCGCTGGTCTGGTCGGTGGACCACGGCGGAGGGGACATCACCTCCCTGATGCGCGAGCTGGTCGGCGCCGGGCTGCACCGTGCGTTCGCGGCGGACAGTGACATGCCGGCTGCCCGGTTCATCGACGGCTCGGTGGAGGCCGCCACGGGCGCCAGCCTCACGGCGGCGCTGGTCGCGCAGCAGCCGCTGGTGATCGTGACGACGAGTCACGGCAGGACCGGCCCGCTGACCGACCCGGCCGCGATGGCCAGGGACCTCGGCCTGCTCGTCGACAGCGAGCAGCGGGTCGTCGACCCGTCGACCCTCACGGCGGCGTGGTCGCCGCAGGGGGCGGTCTGGTTGGCCCAGGCCTGCTGCTCAGCCGGCGCGGACCAGCCGTCGGCCTACGAGGGGCTGTTTGCTGCTACGGGAGCGGTCGGGCGGGTCCTCACCGAGGTCGCCCGGCTCGGCGCGCAGACGGCACCGACCCCGCGCGCGCTCCTGGGGGCGGCCACGCCCCTGCGGGCGTTCATCGGTCAGGTGGAGCCCACCTTCAACTGGACGATGTCCTTCCCGCCGAACCGGCAGGACCTCACGGCCAGTCTCCGTCGGATGGTCTACGAGGGCGTCTGTGGCGGTCAGCCGGTCGGGATGGCACTGTCGGCCTACTACGACGCGATCGGCTCCCTGCTGGTCAGCCACGGCCGGGCGCTCACCCAGTTCAACGCCGGGTCCGACCAGGCGTTGGACCTGGCGACCTACAGTAAGGCCACGGCCTACGACCGCGCCAGCACGGTGCTCCTCGGCGACCCGACGGTCGCGATCCCGCTGCCGGTCACCCCGTGACCTCCAGGACGGCGTGCGCGCCGCGCTCGGCGTCGACCATCAGGTGTGACACCAGCGGGTAGTGGCCGGCCTGCGGGAGCACCAGCTCGACGAAGCCGCCCTGGGCGGGAAGGAGCCCGAGCACCTGGCTGCCCCCGGTCCCTGCACCGTCGGGGACGGTGGCCCCGGGGTCGGACCCGACGCCCGGACCGCCCAGGAGCCAGCGGCCCTCCTGGTAGACGGTGTCGAACTGGCCGCCGACCACGTGGAAGCTGGTGGGCCGGTTGGGCCCGGCGTCGAGCACCCAGATCCGCACCCGGTCACCGACCTGCGCCCGGAGGGCGTGCTCGTCGTACTGGTCGGCGATGCCGTTGAAGACGACCAGGTCGGGATCCTCGGACAGGATCTTGTCGGCGCTGACCTCGGTGGCGGCCTGCGGTGTGGTGGCGACGTCGGACAGGTACACCTCCGACTGGACCAGGAGGTACTCGCGGTCGACCTCCGGCAGGTCCGGCGGGTCGATCACCACCGCGCCGGTCATGCCGGCAGCGATGTGGGAGGACATCGGCATCGTCGCGCAGTGATACATCCAGATGCCTGAACGCTCGGCAGTGAACCGGTAGACCAGGGACTCGCCCGGCGGGATCGTGCGCATTGGCTCGTCCGGCGCGAGGGCACCGGCGTGGAAGTCGAGCGAGTGGCCCATCGTGCCGTCGTTCACCAGGGTGACCTCGAAGACGTCGCCGACCTTCCCGCGGAGGGTGGGGCCGGGCGCCTGGCCGTTGAACGTCCATCGCCGCTGCCAGAGCCCGGGCGCCACCTCCAGGGGGACCTCCTCGGCGCGCAGCGTGACCCGGTGGGTCGTGGCGGGCGGTGCAGGTGCGAGGACGGGGTCGACCGGTCGTATGACGGGGGGCGGGTCATCGGTCAGCAGCGGCACAGCGTCGTGGTCAGGGGCCGCTGAAGGCTCGCCCGCCACGGGGCCGTCCGGCGCCGTCACCGTGCCAGCCTCGCCGGCCGACGGGCGAGCGCTCGTGGTCAGCACGGAGAAGGTCATCCCCGACTGTCGGTGGCCGACGATCGTGCACCAGCCCTCCAGTGGGCTGGAGACGATGTCGATGACGATCTCGGCGTGCTCCCCGTGCGCCAGACGCGGTGTCTTCTGCCCCGCGACGGTCAGGTCGTGGGTGGTGGAGGGGTCGTCGTTGACGAGGTCGATGACCAGTCGGTTGCCGAGGGGCACGGTCACGGTGTCCGGCGTGAACGTCATGCCCCGGGCGGAGACCTCCACGCGGGTCGTCTCGCCGGTCGCCACGACCGTCGCCGTCGGTCCCGGCGTGCCTGTCCCGCCCAGGCCGGCGGCCACCGGGTCCAGTCCCACCCCGACGCTGACCGCCACGAGCAGGGCACTGACCGCGGCGACGGTCTGGCCCAGGGTGAGGGCCGGGGCCGGGCGCTCGACCCGGGCTCCGGGATCGAGCGGGGGCAGGCCGTCACCGAGTGCCCGCCGGGCCCGCACCGAGCTGATGATGCCGCCGATCATGATCGGCAGGAAGGCGGCCAGCGCGAGGAGCACCAGGACGGACACGGTGACCCGCACCAGGCTGGGGACCGGCGCGAGACAGATCGCCAGCCCCACGTTGATGAGGACGAGCCGCAGGGCGGCCAGCCGGTTGAAGACGGCCTGGCCGGCGCGCACGACCGCCGGTCCGCCGCCCAGCACGGTTGGCATCAGGTAGGACAGCGCACCGGTCAGGAGCTGGGCCGCGAACCCGACGACGAACACACCGGCCAGCGTCCCGACCGACTCGGTCACCTGTTCGTTGGCGACAAGGTAGACGGTCATGCCGATCCCGACCACCGCCGAGAGCAGGGCGGCCGCCACCGACACGGTCGCGAACTCCCGGGGTGGCCGGCGCCTGGCCGGAGCCCACAGTGCGCGGCCCCACCAGGCCAACCCGGCGGCATACAGCACCAGTCCGGAGACGGTCAGCGACCCGAGGCCGGAGACGGCGCCGGTGTCGACGATGACCAGGCCCACGGCCAGGAGGGGTAGGGCCTGACGGGCGAATGCCTCCGCGCGGGTGTCCATCGGAGTGCGCAGCATCGTCGGCCAGAGGGTGACCAGGGTGCCGGTCACGGTCAGCCCCACCCAGCCGAGCAGGTTGGTCATCATATGGGCCACCAGCAGCCGGTCGTGCCACGTCTGGTCCAGCCCGAGGGCCAGCGCGGCCCCGAACGCCGCGCCGACGGGCAGACAGGCCGCGGCGAGCAGGTAGTAGCGGATCGTGATCCGGAACCGGCCGGGCAGCGCGTGGCGGAGACGCCGCCAGAGCATCAGGCCGTGCCACACGACCGCTGTCGAGACCAGGGCGGCCCCGAGGGCCACGACCCACCACCGGGCGGTCGGGACACCGGCCAGGACGGTCGCGGTCCCGGCGAGCAGCAGAGCCAGACGCCGACTCTGGTGCGCGCGGGTGTCCAGTGCCTCCGGTGTCTTGAGCAGGGCCTGGGCGAAGTGCGTGCTCCACACGAGGATCGAGTGGGTCAGCGCACCGAGCAGCACCAGGTGCACCATGAGCCACGTCGCGTCCGGCACCCACTGGTGGAGCACGGCCACGACGACGGCCAGGACCATCCAGAGCAGCGCCGGACGGTCGCGCAGCGCCCACTCTCCCCGGGCCTGGCTGCCGCGGGAACGTCGGGGCGAGGGCGCGGTCGGACTCATGAGGTGGCCACCAGGAGGACGGCGGTGACCGCGAGGAGCAGCACCGCGACGATAGTCAGGACGGCGCCGGCCTGATAGGGGAGTGGGTTGTCGCCGCCGAGCAGGTTGCCGGCCACGCGCAGGAGCAGGCCGGTGTGCAGCACCACCAGGGGCGCCCAGAGGATCGGCCGGTAGGGCAGCCGGACCGCCAGCACCGCCGGCAGGATCACCGGGGCGTGGGCCATCACCATGGAGATCGCGAAACCCAGGAAGGTGGCGTGGATGACGGTGTCGTAGGCCGAGGGGTGGTTGCCCAGGGGTCCGCCGCCCGCACCGGGGACGGCGCCGAGCGCCCAGAGGCTCCCGGCCAGCGCCAGCCAGCCGTAGCCGCACAGCAGGGCCGCCGAGCTGAAGCGCGGCAGGCCTCCGGAGCGGATGAGGGTCCGCGCCACGTCGTGCCGGGCGAGCCAGGCGGTCACCGCGAGCAGAGTGAGTCCGAACACCGGACCCCCGACGACGGGCCACAGCAGGCTCACCACCACGCTCGTCGTGAGGAGCACGGCCAGGCCGAGGAGCTGCTCACCGGCCCCGTGAGGCATGGACACCCGGGCCAGCTCGGCGCGCTCGGCGGCGATGGTCAGGACCAGGAACGCCACGAGCCACGGCAGCACCACCGCCACGTCGGTGCGTCCCCACAGGGCGGCGCCGCAGGCGGCGAGGACGCTGCCGAGCAGCTGCACCAGGACCGTGACCTCGCGCGACCGTCGCCAGAGGGCGGTGTAGACAGCCGTGAGCACGAGCGCGCCCAGCACCAGCAGGAGCTGGCCGACGACCCGTGGCGCCGGCGTCAGCAGGGCGATGCCACCCGCACCGAGGAGCGCCGGTGCCGTGAGCGCCCAGGGGCGCCGCAGGGCCACGGCGCGCTCGAGGGCGATCACCGTGCCCAGGAAGCCGAGCACCATGAGGATGCCGTGCACGTCAGCCAGCCGGGAGGCGGTCACCGGTGCCGGGAGGCCGAGGAGAAGGAGGCTGGCGTCGAGCCCGGCGAGCAGCGAGACACCACCGCCCGAGAGGAGCAGCCACCTTACCGGGGGTCTCACGGGTGCGGGTGGGATTGGCTCGAGCCGTGCTCGTGCTCGTGCTCGTGGTCATGGTGATGATCGTGTACGTGGTCGGTCTGGGACAGCAGGTGACCGCGCCCGTCGGTGAGGGGTGCCGCCGCCTGCGGGGTGGTGGCGTCCACCCGCTCCCACTCGGTCCCGTCCAGCGACATGGCGGCCGCCGGGAAGAGCCCGTTGTCCTCCTTGTCAATATGGGTGCGCAGGGCCTTCTCGAACGCAGGGGCCCGGTCGTGGGCACCCGCCGCCACGGCCTCCAGCAGCTCGTCCAGGCTGCTGTGCTCCCCGCACAGCACGTCGATGTGGTCGGTGAACTCCTCCTGCTCGCGCAGCACGCTGAACAGGCCGACCTCCTCGGCGTGCGTGTGCGGGTGCAGCAGCCCCGCCACCACACGTGCGGTCTCGCGCACCCGCTCAGCATCTCCGGTGCTGGCCGCGCGGACGAGCTCGCCGGTGGAATTGATGATCTCGTCGTGCTCGGCCATGAAGCGACCGACGACGGTGATGGACTGGCAGCCGCAGTACGAGCACACGGGGGATCCTTCTCGGCGTGGGTGACTCAGCGGGTCCGGGTCAGGCGCAGCGTCCAGGAGTCAGGACCGGACACAAGGTAGTCGACATCGATGGCGCCGGCCTCGCGGTCCGCGATCTGGGCGAGCAACGGCTTGGGGTCGTGGGGTGCCACGAGATCCATCGCACCCCCGACCTTGACGGCGGACAGGGCGCCGAACACCGTGGCGTGCCGGATGGCGTGCGGGATGGCACGGACGTCGAGCTCGGGCACGGCCACATCGTGCTCGCCGCAGGCACAGCCGGACACGTCTTTGACGGGAATCTCGCTGGTCATCGTGGGTTCTCCTCGGGTTTGCGGATCAGATGAACGTATTATTACACTCGGCCTGTGAAGAAATGTAACCGGCTCGGGCCGCAGCCCTGGCACCCCTCCGGTGAGGCCGACCAGGCGCCCGCCGAGCGGGTGCTGGCGGCCCTCGGGGAACAGGTCGGTCCGGTCACCACCGCAGAGCTGGTCGAGGTGGTGGGGCTGCACCCCAACACCGTCCGGGCACACCTGCACGAGCTGACGGCCACGGGGCTGGTGAGCCAGGAGACGGTGCCGCCCGCAGGGCGGGGCAGACCGGCCCACCGCTACACGATCACTGAGCGGGGACGCGCCGTTCCGCGAGTGAACGACCCCGCGTTCGCGGAGTACCGCGGCCTCACCACGGCCTTCGCGACCTACCTCGCCTCCCGGTCGGACGACCCGTCGGACGACGCGCGCGAGGTCGGGCACGCCTGGGGGCGGCAGCTCGCCGCGGGCGAGGAGGGCGGGGACGATCCGACCGCGCTCGTGGTGCGCCTGCTGGCGCGCCTCGGCTTCACCCCGGTGCCGGCCCCGGACAAGGCACCCGGGGAGGGCATCGCTCTGCGGACCTGCCCCCTGCTCGAGCTCGCCGAGGAGATGCCCGAGGTGATCTGCCGGGTGCACCAGGGACTGGTCGAGGGGGCGCTGGACCAGTACGGTGCAGGACATACGGCGGTCGAGCTCCTGCCGTTCGTCGAGCCCGGCGCATGTCGGCTCCACCTGCGAGACGCCACGACACCGGAGTCGGACACGGCAGGGCCGGGCGCCACCGTCTGAGGAACGGCGACACACCGGCACAACTTCATCCTGGATCACGACTACCGAGGAGCACGATGTCCGACCACGCGGGCACCACGACCACCACCACGCAGGCACCTCCAGCCCGGGCCTGGCTCATGCTCATCATGGCCACCGTGGGCTTCGCCCTGAACTTCTGGGCCTGGGCGCTGCTGAGCCCCCTGGGACCGCTCTGGCGGGACGACGGCAGTCTCGGTGACCTCACGGAGGGTGATGTCGCACTGCTCGTGGCCGTGCCGGTGGTGGTCGGCTCGCTCGGCCGGATCGTCGTGGGTGCGCTCACCGACAAGTACGGCGGCCGCATCATGTTCCCGCTCGTCTCGCTCGCCACGATCGTGCCCGTCCTGGTGATCGGCTTCTGGGCCCAGAGCTCGCTGCTCGCGCTGCTCATCACCGGCTTCTTCCTCGGCATCGGCGGCACCACGTTCGCCATCGGCGTGCCGTTCGTCAATGCATGGTTCCCGCCGAGCCAGCGAGGCCTGGCCATCGGTGTCTTCGGGGCCGGCATGGGCGGCACGGCGATCAGTGCGCTGACCACGGTGCCGTTGTACGAGACCAGCCACAGTCTGCCCTTTGTGCTGACTGCCGTGGCCCTGGGCGCCTACGCCGTCGCAGCGTGGCTGGTCATGCGCGATGCGCCCGGACACACCGCGCCCGCGGGGAGTCTCGTCTCGCGGGTCGTTGCCAACTCCAGGCTCTCCATCACCTGGCTGCTGTCGTTCCTGTATGCCGTCGCCTTCGGTGGCTACGTCGCCTTCTCGGTCTATCTCCCGTCCTACCTGAAGGTTGCCTACGACCTCGACCCGGGTGACGCCTCCAACCGGATGGCGGGCTTCGTGGTGATTGCCGTCATCTGCCGTCCCGTCGGTGGCTGGCTCGCTGACCGGCTCGGGGCCATCGCGGTGCTCGCCGGGTGCTTCGTGATCGTCGCGGTGGGAGCGACGTTCGCCTCCTTCACCCCCATCCTGGAGCACGTGGGCACCTTCTCCTTCCTCGGGATGGCCGCCGCTCTGGGTGCCGGGAGCGGGGCCACCTTCGCCCTCATCGCCAAGGTCACCGAGCCGGCCCGGGTGGGCGGCGTGACAGGCATCGTCGGCGCTGCCGGCGGCCTCGGTGGGTTCCTGCCGCCGCTGCTGATGGGCTACATCTACGGCCGGACCGACTCCTACGCCTGGGGTCTGCTGCTCCTGGCAGCCACCGCCGTGGTGGCGCTCATCCTGACCATCACCGTCGTCAGGAGGAAGCAGGCCGCACCGGCCTGAACCCTGCCCCGCGGAGCGTCCGGTCCGCGCTCCCCAGCGGCTCCTGGGCCGGAGCACACCTGCCGTCCCCAGCATGCTGCGGGAAGGCAGGTATGTCCCGGGCGCACCCCGGGTGTCTGCGTGGTGGCAGCATGTGCCGGTGCGCCGCGTCCTGCTCGACATCACTCCCCTGCGGCAGTCGCGTCCCTACCGCTACCTGTATCTCGGCACGGTCACCTCGGGCGTCGGGGCCCAGCTGGCCACGACAGCCATCGCGCTGCAGATCTATGAGCTGACCGGCTCCTCCTTCTCCGTGGGACTGGTGGGGCTGTATGCCCTGGTGCCCATCGTCGTGCTGGGCCTCTACGGCGGCGCCGTGCTCGACACGCACGACCGGCGCAGCATCGCGCTGGTCGGGGGGGTGGCCCTGTGGGTCACCGGCGGTCTCAATGTGCTCCAGGCAGTGCTCGGGAACACCCACGTCGGGGTGCTCTATGCCCTCGTCGCACTGCACAGCGCGGGTTTCGCGATCATGAGTCCCGCCCGGTCCTCGATCTATCCACGGTTGCTCCCGAACGAGCAGCTCCCCGCGGCCAACGCGCTCAACGTCGCCTCCATGAACATCTCGATGATGCTCGGGCCACTGCTCGCGGGTGTGATCGTGCAGTTCGGGGGCTACGTCATGGCGTACTCCCTGGACGTGGCGCTCTTCACGGCCGCGATGTGGGGGCTGTCGAGCCTGCCGAGGATCCGACCGGGAGGGCGCGGCCGCGCGAGGGCTCCCGGCCTGTCCAGCGTGGTCGACGGCGTGCGCTTCCTCGGCGCGCGACCGAACGTGCGGATGACCTTCCTGGCCGACTTCTGCGCCATGATCCTGGCGCAACCGCGCGCCCTGTTCCCGGCCATCGCGGTCGTGGCCCTGGCCGGTGGCGAGGCGACCGTCGGCGTCCTCGCTGCGGCCCTGGCCGTCGGTGCCGTCTTGGCCATGCTCTTCTCCGGGCCGGTCGGTCAGGTGATCCACCAGGGACGGGCCGTGACCTGGGCGGTGGTGGCGTGGGGCGCCTGCATCGTCCTGGTCGGGCTGGCGGTGCTCGGGTCCGGTCGCCTCTTCGGGCCGGGCACCGCAATCGTCCTCGCGTGCCTCGGCCTGGCCGCGGCCGGGGCCGCCGACTCCGTGTCCTCCGTCTTCCGCAACACCATCCTGCAGGCCGCGACCCCCGACCACTTGCGCGGTCGGCTCCAGGGCATCTTCATCGTGGTCGTCGCCGGGGGGCCGCGGCTGGGGGAGCTGGTCTCCGGGACCGTCGCGGCCGCGTGGTCGGAGTGGGGAGCCCTCGTGCTCGGCGGGGTCGCCTGCATGGTGGCGATGCTGGTGCTCGCGCGCCTGCAACCGGGCTTTGCGGCCTACGACGCCCGCGACCCGCAACCCTGACCGACCCGGCGAGCGGGCGGATCTGCCGTCGAGGAATTCCTCTAAATGCTCCTAAAGTCTCTCGGGTGATGGGATTTAGGGCACGACAGTGTCTCCTATTGCGCATCCTCCCAGGTGATGAAAGTGCAGGTCACGACATGTGCGATCCGCCTATCTCCGGGTCCGGCAACGCGCTATGGTGACTGAGTCAGCGTTCCGCTAAATACAGACGGAAAGGCGTCCGGTGGCCAGGGATCAGGCGGGTGAGGGGCTGGACCTGCTGCGTTCGGACGTGCGCCGCCGGCTCTACACCCACCTGTCCGCCCTGCCGGCCGAGTCCACCGAGGACGCGGCGACGCTGCGCCGACGGCAGCCCGGGCTCAGTGCCCAGGAGCTCGCGGACCTCGTGGGGCTGCACCTGACGACGGTCCGGTTCCACCTCGACCAGCTGGTCGCGGCAGGACTGCTGATCGCCGTCCAGGCCCGACCCTCCGGCGCTGGCCGGCCCCGCAAGCTCTATGCGGTTCCCGGCGTCCGGCTGGAGGCGCCCACCGAGCGCGACGCGCTGCAGGCCTTCGCCATGCTGTCGGAGATCGTCGGCAGGTCCGGCACGACCGTGGACGCCCCCGACGACCGACTCGGGGGCCAGGGCCCGGTGCAGCAGACCACCTCGGAGCACACGCCAGCGGCCCTCGAGCAGGCCGGACGCGACTGGGCGCGCGACCATGTCGACCGCCTCGCCGTCCGGGTCGGCGAGCCGTCCCCGGCCACCACGCCCGGAGCGTGGCTGGGCAAGGTCGGCGCCGTCCTGGACCTGCTGGTGGGCTGGGGTCACGCGCCCGAGGTGCGGACCGCCTCCGGCGGGCGTGAGGTCGACATCCTGATGCGGGACTGTCCGTTCCTGGCGCTCGCCATGGACAACCCCCAGATGGTCTGCGGGGTCCACCGAGGGCTCCTGCGCGGGGCCCTGGACGCCCTGGGTGAGGAGAGCGCCGACCTCGACCTGCAACCCCTGACCGACCAGCGCACCTGCCGAGCACACCTGACCGTGAACACCCCGTTCCCCGACCGTGGAGAGCAGAGATGACTGACACCGCAGCACGGCCCGAGACCCGCACCGAGACCGGTCAGGAGGTGGGCTTCGACGGTCCCCTGTCCGCGGCCCTGGTGGGGACCCGACGGTTCTTCACCCGGGGCAAGGTCTCCCAGGACCAGCGCACCCTGTCGCTGGAGGGCGGTCGCGAGGGCGACTCGTTCTATCGGGACCGGTGGAGCCACGACAAGGTGGTCCGGTCCACGCATGGCGTCAACTGCACCGGCTCGTGCTCGTGGAAGGTCTACGTCAAGGACGGGATCATCACCTGGGAGGCCCAGCAGACCGACTACCCCTCCACCGGCGGAGACCGTCCGGAGTACGAGCCGCGCGGTTGTCCGCGCGGCGCCGCCTTCTCCTGGTACACCTACAGCCCCACCCGGGTCCGTTATCCCTACGTCCGCGGCACCCTGCTGGAGATGTACCGCCAGGCCAAGCAGGAGTTCGGTGACCCCGTCGTCGCGTGGGCGAGCATCGTCCAGGACGAGGAGAAGTCCCGGCGCTACAAGGCCGGGCGGGGCAAGGGCGGGCTGGTCCGCTCGACCTGGGAGGAGTCCGTCGAGATGATCGCGGCCGCCCACGTCTACACGATCAAGCGCTGGGGTCCGGACCGGATCGCCGGGTTCTCCCCGATCCCGGCCATGTCACAGGTCAGCTACGTCTCCGGGGCGCGGTTCAACGAGCTCATCGGTGCGCCGATGCTCTCCTTCTACGACTGGTATGCCGACCTGCCCATGGCCTCGCCGCAGATGTGGGGCGACCAGACCGACGTGCCGGAGTCCGGCGACTGGTGGGACGCGGCATACCTGATCATGTGGGGCTCCAACGTCCCGCTGACCCGCACTCCCGACGCACACTGGATGACCGAGGCGCGCTACCGCGGCCAGAAGGTCGTGGCAGTGGCGCCCGACTATGCCGAGAACGTCAAGTTCGCCGATGAGTGGGTCGCTCCCGCTCCCGGCACGGACGCGGCGCTGGCGATGGGGATGGGCCACGTCATCCTCAAGGAGTTCTTCGTCGACCGGGAGACCGAGTTCTTCGCCGACTACACCAAGCGCTTCACCGACCTGCCCTACCTGGTGAGCCTGCAGGAGGACGGGGACGGGCACTGGCGTCCGGGCAAGTTCCTGGTGGCCGGTGACCTCGAGGGTCACCCGCAGGCGCAGGCCGAGAACGCCATGTGGAAGCCGGCGGTCCTGGACCGGAGCACGGACGAGGTGGCCATCCCGCAGGGCTCCATCGGGCACCGGTTCGGTCCCGAGGGGGAGGGGAAGTGGAACCTCGAGCTGGGTGACATCGACCCCGTTCTCTCCCTGCACGGCGTCACCGAGGAGTCCGTCGAGGTGGCCCTTCCGCGCTTCGACCTGGGCGACACGGTCGCGATGGAGCGGCGCGGGGTGCCGGTCCGGCGGATCGGCGGCCACCTGGTGACCACTGTCCTCGACCTCATGCTGGCCCACTACGGCGTCGGTCGGCCGGGCCTGCCCGGCACCTGGCCGGAGGGCTACGACGACCCGTCGGTGCCGGCCACCCCGGCCTGGGCCGAGGAGCTCACCTCGGTGCCGGCCCACCAGATCGAGCGGCTCGGGCGCGAGTTCGCGCAGAACGCCATCGACACGACCGGGCGCGGCATGATCCTGATGGGTGCCGGCACCAACCACTGGTACCACTCCGACCAGATCTACCGCGCGATGCTGGTGCTCACCACGATCACCGGCTGTCAGGGCCGCAACGGTGGCGGTTGGGCGCACTACGTGGGTCAGGAGAAGGTCCGCCCGCTGATGGGCTTCCAGCACATGGCCTTCGCCCTGGACTGGGTCCGGCCACCGCGGCACATGAACCAGACCGCCTACTGGTATGTCAACACCAGCCAGTACCGCTACGACACCTTCAGCACCGACGACCTCGGCGCCGGCGCCGGCGCCTTCCAGGGGCGCTCGACGATGGACGTCCTCGCTCAGTCGGTGCGGCTGGGCTGGACGCCGTCCTACCCGCAGTTCGACCGGTCCAGTCTGGTGCTGGCCGACGAGGCGGCCGAGCTCGGGCAGGACGTCAAGGAGTATGTCGTGCAGCAGCTCAGGGAGGGCGCGCTGCGGTTTGCGATCGAGGACCCGGAGGCCGAGCAGAACTGGCCCCGCGTGCTCACCCTGTGGCGGGCCAACCTGTTCGGTTCCTCGGCCAAGGGCAACGAGTACTTCCTCAAACACCTGCTCGGGACCACCAACGCGGTCAAGGCCACCGAGGCCGCCCCCGAGCAGCGGCCCCGGGAGGTCGTGTGGGCCGACGAGGCGCCCGAGGGCAAACTCGACCTGCTGATGACCATCGACTTCCGGATGACCAGCTCGACGCTGCTCTCCGACGTGGTCCTGCCAGCCGCCACCTGGTACGAGAAGCACGACATCAACACCACGGACATGCACCCCTACATCAACTCGTTCAATCCGGCCATCGCCCCGCCCTGGCAGAGCAAGAACGACTGGGATGCGTGGAAGGAGATCGCCCGGCGCTTCTCCGAGCTCGCACAGGACCACCTCGGCACCCGCACCGACGTGGTGGCCAAGCCGTTGTGGCACGACACCCCGGAGGCGATGGCCACCGTGCACGGGGTCGTGCGGGACTGGAAGACCGGTGAGGTCGAGCCTATCCCGGGCAAGACGATGCCCGTGCTCGTGCCGGTCGAGCGTGACTACACCGAGGTCTACGCCAAGATGACCGCGATCGGTCCGTTGCTGGAGCAGGTCGGCATGGTGACCAAGGGGGTGAAGTACGACCCGACCGACTTCGTGGAGAAGCTTCGCACCATCAACGGGACCGTGCAGGGCGGCGTCGCCGACGGCCAACCCCGGCTCGAGACCGATGTGCACGTCGCCGAGGCGATCATGCACCTGGCCGGCACCACCAACGGCCACCTGGCGACCCAGGGGTTCAGGGACCTGGAGAAACGGACCGGCGTCCAGCTGCACGACCTGTCCGCCGAACACGAGGGCAAGATCATCAGCTTCGCCGACACCCAGGCCGCGCCCGTGCCGGTGATCACGTCACCGGAGTGGTCCGGTTCGGAGAGCGGCGGGCGACGCTACGCCCCGTTCACGATCAACATCGAGCGCTCCAAGCCGTTCCACACGCTGACCGGGCGCCAGCAGTTCTATGTGGACCACGACTGGATGCTGGCGATGGGGGAGGGGCTGCCGACCTACCGCCCGCCGCTGAACATGACCAAGCTGTTCGGCGAGCCGGAGATCGGCGCCCAGGGCGATCTCGGGGTGTCGGTGCGCTACCTGACCCCGCACAACAAGTGGTCGATCCACAGCGAGTACCAGGACAACCTGTTCATGCTCTCCCTCTCCCGCGGCGGCCAGACGATCTGGATGTCCGACCTCGACGCGGAGAAGATCGGCGTCCTCGACAACGACTGGATCGAGGCGGTCAACCGCAACGGCGTCGTCGCGGCCCGCGCGATCGTCAGCCACCGGATGCCCGAGGGCACGGTGTTCATGCACCACGCGCAGGACCGGCTGATCGACGTGCCGCTGACCGAGACCGACGGCAAGCGCGGCGGCATCCACAACAGCCTGACCCGGATCCTGATGAAGCCCAGCCACCTGATCGGCGGCTACGCCCAGCTGTCCTACTTCTTCAACTACATCGGCCCGACCGGCAACAACCGCGACGAGGTGACCACCATCCGCAAGCGCACCGCGCCCGTGACCTACTGAGACCACCCGACCACACGTCATACCAGGAAGAGGAGCAACACATGAGAGTCATGGCACAGATGGCCATGGTCATGAACCTGGACAAGTGCATCGGGTGCCACACCTGCTCGGTCACCTGCAAGCAGGCCTGGACCAACCGCAGCGGCATGGAGTACGTCTGGTTCAACAACGTCGAGACCCGGCCCGGCCTGGGTTACCCCCGGTCCTACGAGGACCAGGAGGAGTGGAAGGGCGGCTGGGTGCGCACGCCCGCGGGGCGGCTCAAGCTCCGGTCGGGGGGCCGGCTCAACAGGCTGCTCAACATCTTCTCCAACCCCAAGATGCCCTCCATCCAGGACTACTACGAGCCCTGGACCTATGACTACGAGACGCTGCTCAACGCCCCGGCCCAGGAGAACTTCCCGGTGGCCGTGCCGCACTCGCTGATCTCCGGCAAGCAGATGAACGTCGAGTGGTCGGCCAACTGGGACGACGACCTCGGTGGCAGCCGACAGCACGCGGCCAAGGACCCGATGCTCAAGGGCATCGAGGACAAGGTGAAGATGGAGTTCGACGAGACCTTCATGTTCTACCTGCCGCGGATCTGCGAGCACTGCCTGAACCCCAGCTGCGCGGCCGCCTGCCCCTCCGGTGCGATCTACAAGCGCGAGGAGGACGGCATCGTCCTGGTCGACCAGGACAAGTGTCGCGGCTGGCGCATGTGCGTGACGGGCTGCCCCTACAAGAAGGTGTACTTCAACCACAAGACCGGCAAGGCCGAGAAGTGCACCTTCTGCTATCCGCGCATCGAGGTCGGCATCCCCACCGTGTGTGCCGAGACCTGCGTCGGCCGGCTGCGCTACATCGGGCTCATGCTCTACGACGCCGACAAGGTACTTGACGCCGCCTCGGTCGAGGACGACCACGATCTCTACGAGGCTCAGCGCGCGGTCTTCCTCGACCCCCACGACCCCGTGGTGCAGCGCGAGGCCGAGGCAGCAGGGATCCCCGGTGACTGGATCGAGGCGGCGAAGAAGTCCCCGGTGTGGAAGCTGATCAGCGAGTACAAGGTCGCACTGCCCCTCCACCCGGAGTACCGCACCATGCCGATGGTCTGGTACATCCCGCCGCTGTCGCCGGTCGTGGACGTCATCAAGGACACCGGCTACGACGCCGAGGACCACGGCAACCTGTTCGCCGCCATCGACGCCCTGCGGATCCCGGTGGAGTACCTCGCCAACCTCTTCACCGCCGGTGACCCGGCCCCGGTCGACCTCGTCCTGCGCAAGCTGGCCGCGATGCGCTCCTACATGCGTGACATCAACCTGGGACGCGACCCCCAGGCGCACATCCCCGAGGCGGTCGGCATGACCGAGGAGCAGATGTATGAGATGTTCCGGCTGTTGGCGATCGCGAAGTACGACGAGCGCTACGTCATCCCGTCGGCGCACGGCGAGGAGGCGCACGCCCTGGAGGAGACCGCCACCGACTGTCCGGTGAGCGACTATGACGACGAGCTGATGGAGCTCTCCGGACCGTTCGGCGAGGGGTCCGGCCGCGGTTCTGCCACCCCCGTCGCGGTCGAGAACTTCCGGATGCTGCAGACCCGGCAGACCTCCGACACCCTGGTCGCCGGTGGGGCCAAGCGGGGTCGGGTCAACCTGCTCAACTGGGACGGCAAGGGGGTGCCGGCCGGGATGTTCCCGGACAGCGAGAAGGATGCCTCCGTCGCGACGGTGGACGGACCCGCCCAGCTCGACGGACCGCACGCCCGCCCCGACAACACCGCCGGCTCGGACGGGAAGGTGACCTGATGCTGCCCTGGCGGCGCCACCGGCGCACCGCCTCCCGGCTCGAGCCGCGGGTCCAGGCCGACACCTGGCAGCTGTGCTCGCTGCTCCTGGACTATCCGGAGCCGGCCCTCGTGGAGCGCCTGCCGGTGCTCCGGGAAGCGGCAGCCGCCCTGTCCTCGCAGACTGCTGAGCCGCTGGGGCGGTTCCTGGACCACGTAGCCTCCACCGACCTTGGTGTGCTGCAACAGGATTATGTCGACACCTTTGACGTCACGCGCAAGTGTGCGCTGCACCTGACCTACTTCCTGCACGGTGACACCCGCAACCGCGGGGTCGCCCTGGTCCAGTTCAAGCAGCTCTATCGTCAGCACGGCGTCGAGCTCTCCGACAACGACGCCGAGCTGCCCGACCACCTGGCAGTCGTCCTGGAGTTCGGCGCCGCAGTCGCCCCGGACGCGGCCTGGAAGGTGCTCAACGACCACCGGGTGGGCATCGAACTGCTCCGGAGGGCACTGTTGCACCGGGACTCGCCCTGGGCCGACGTTGTCCAGGCGGTGCGGGCGACCCTGCCCGAGCTGCAGGGCGACGACACCGAGGCCCTGGCACGGCTGATCGCCGAGGGGCCGCCGCAGGAGATGGTCGGCCTGGACGACGCCGCGCTCAACGCGCCGTACGCGATCGACCCGGCCCTCGACGAGCTCCGCACCCCGCCGGCCGGCGGATGCGGCGACGGTACCGACCCCGCCGACACACGGCATACTCTCGGCCCGACCATCCCCGTAGGAGCCCCACAATGAGCACCTTCCTCTGGGTGATCTTCCCCTACATCTGCCTGGCGATCTTCGTCGTCGGGCACGTGTGGCGCTACCAGTACGACAAGTTCGGGTGGACCACGCGCAGCTCCCAGCTCTATGAGAGCAAGCTGTTGCGGATCGGCAGCCCGCTGTTCCACTTCGGGATGCTCGGCGTGGTCGCCGGCCACTTCCTCGGCCTGGTCATCCCGCAGAGCCTCACCGACCGGCTCGGGCTGAGTCACGAGGCCTACCACATCATCGCGCTGGCCGGGGGCATTCCGGCCGGCATCGCGGCCGTCGTCGGCCTGGCGATCCTCGTCTACCGCAGGCGCACCGTCGGCCCGGTGTTCTCGGCGACGACGGTCAACGACAAGGTGATGTATGCCGTGCTGGCCTTGGTGATCTTCCTGGGCATGTGGAACACCATCGCCGGCAGCCTGCTCACGATCGGGGGCGAGTACAACTACCGCGACGGCGTCTCGCCGTGGTTCCGCCAGATCTTCTGGTTCCAGCCCGACGCGTCACTGATGGAGGGCGCACCGTTGGGGTTCCAGCTGCACGCGTTCCTCGCCTTCGTGCTGTTCGCGATGTGGCCGTTCACCCGCCTGGTGCACGTCTTCAGCGCGCCGATCGGCTACTTCACCAGGCCCTATATCGTCTACCGGAGCCGCGACAGCCGCCCGGGGGCGGCGACCGGGACGCGGGCACCGAAGCGCGGATGGGAGAAGGTTGGCTGACCTGCTGCCCGTCCCGCCCGTCGGTGAGCTCTCGCCGGAGCAGCTGACCCGCTACTCACGGCACCTGCTGCTGCCCGGGATCGGGATCGAGGGGCAGAAGCGCCTTGTCAACGCGCGGGTGGCGGTGGTCGGGGCGGGCGGGTTGGGGTCCCCGGCGCTGCTCTACCTCGCCGCGGCGGGTGTCGGCCACCTCACCGTGATCGACGACGACGAGGTGGACCTGACCAACCTGCAGCGTCAGGTGATCCACCGGGACAGCGACATCGGCACCGCCAAGGTCGACAGCGCGGCCCGTGCCGTGCACGACCTCAACCCCCTGGTCACTGTGACGACGGTTCGCGAGCACCTCGATGAGCACAACGTGCGCGGCCAGCTCGCCGGCCACCACGTCGTCCTCGACGGCAGCGACAACTTCGCGACCCGCTACGTGGTCAACGACGCCGCGGTCGCGCTCGGGCTCCCACTCGTCTGGGCTGCCGTCCTGCGCTTCGATGCCCAGGTCACGACCTTCCTGCCGCGCCAGCTCGCCGGCGACGCGGCCGTGCAGCTACGCGACCTGTTCCCGGTCCCGCCGCGACCCGACGACGTCCCCAGCTGTGCGGAGGCCGGCGTCCTCGGAGCGATGGTCGGCCAGGTCGGGTCGATCATGGCGGCCGAGGCAGTCAAGCTGATCACCGGCACCGGCGAACCACTCGTCGGTCGCGTCCTGCTCCTCGACGCCCTGACACAACGCACCCGCGAGATCGCGCTCCGGCCGGCCGGCTCGGACGCGGGGGCCGCCCCCCGAGGCTGGCTGCCCGAGACGGGGGAGAGCCGCGGAGTCGTCGCGATCCGTGAGATGCGCCCAGAGCAGGTGCGGGCCCACCTCGGCGAGCTCCAGGTGATCGACGTGCGCGAGCCCGGTGAGCACGCTCTCGGCACGCTGCCGGGTGCCCGCACGCTCCCGGTGGGCGAGGTGCTCAGCTGGGAGGACCGCTCCGCGGTCGGCGACGGCCCGGTGGTGTTCTACTGCAAGACCGGCCCGCGGGCGGGTCGGGCCGCCCGCCACCTCGTGCACCTGGGGCATCCCGACGTCCGGGTCATGGCCGGCGGGATCCTCGGCTGGATCGACCACATCGACCAGAGCCTGCCGAGATACTGATGATCGGGCAGACCGCAGCGCCCTCGACCGTGCCGGAGCACGACCTCCTTGTCCTGGCCGGAGGCGCGGGCTCCCGCCTCGGAGGTGTGGACAAGGCCGGGCTGGTCGTCGGCGGACGCCGGTTGCTGGACCGCGCCCTGGATGCGACGAAGGGTGCCCGCCTCGTAGTCGTGGTGGGGCCTGTCGTGGTCCCGGAGGGTGTCCTGCAGACCGTGGAGGACCCGCCCGGCGGCGGGCCGGTGGCGGGGATCGTGGCCGGGATGAGGGTCCTGACGCGCGCACCGGAGACCGGCCGAGGGCCGGGCACCGGGGGACCGGCGCCGTGGACCGTCCTGCTCGCGGTCGACCAGCCCGAGGCGGCCCTGGCGGTGCCGGGGCTGCTGTCTGCAGCGGCGACGGTCGGACCTGACGTCGACCTGGTGTGCCCCGTGGACGGGTCGGGGCACCCGCAGTGGCTGCTGGCGGCCTATCGCACCCCGGCACTCACGGCGGCCCTGCGCGACGTCGGCACCGGCCACGGCACGTCCGTGCGCCACCTGGTCTCCGGGTTGAGGTCGGTCGCCGCCGGGCCCAGCACCCATGTGGGCGACATCGACACCTGGGAGGACCATGCCACCTGGCAGGCACACGTCCGCGAGCGCGAGGGTCTCTGAGAGACTGGGAGCCGAGAGCCAGGAGGAGGACACGTGGCCACGGTTCGATACTTCGCCGCAGCGGCCGAGGCAGCTGGGATGGATCAGGAGCAGGTGACCGCGACCGATGTCGGTGCGCTGGTCACCGGACTGGTCGAGCGGCACGGTGAGGTCCTGGCGGACGTGCTGCGGCGCAGCTCGCTGCTGTACGAGGGCCGTTACGTCTCCGACCACACCACGGCCCTGGCGACCGACGCGGTCGTCGACGTGCTGCCGCCGTTCGCCGGTGGCTGACCGGGCGCAGCTGAGCGGGGCGGTGGTCCTGCGCCGGTGCGGGCCTGCCGAGGCGCTCGAGAACTCTGGACGCCTCGCTGAGATCTATGGTCTGGCGCTCGGGGCGCGGGCGGAGCCGTCGGAGCACTTTGCGGCCACGTTCCGCACCTGCATCCAGACGTACGACGGCGCGACGGTCCTGGCGGCCGTGTCCGGGGGAGGGGAGGGGCAGATCGTCGGGTTCCTGTACGGCTACGACCTGCAGCTGCAGCACTGGTGGCCCCAGGAGGTCGCGGGACCGCTGCGCGCTGCCGGGCACGGCGGGTGGCTCAGCGACGCCTTCGAGCTCGTGGAGCTCCAGGTGCACCCTGCTGCCCAGGGCCGAGGCGTCGGCACCGCGCTGCTCACGCGGCAGCTCGTGGAGATGCCCCATCGCCGCGCACTGTTGACGGCCGACCCCGAGGGCCGTGCCCGGGTGCTCTACCGACGACTGGGCTTCCGCGATCTGGTGCCGGACTTCGCCTACGCGGGCACTGCCCACCGGGCGGCACTGATGGGCTGGGAGCGCGCCACGGTCCCACCAGCAGGTCGCACCGGGGGCTGACCCGCGTCGACCTAGCCCGTGTCCGCCTGGTCGTCGGCCTGGGCGCTCCGTTCGATGTGTTCGATGGCCAGCTGGATGGTCTGGGTGGGGGCTCGGTGGTCCGCGTGGCAGAAGATGCTGACCCGTGCGGGGCCGACCACCCAGTGGGAGACCTCGCTCGGTGGCCGTCTGCGGTCGTAGGCCTTCTCTGGCGCTCCGTGGACGGCGGCGAGCTCGTCCACCGCCTCGCCGTAGACGCGTTGGACGTCCTCCGCCCGCCCGATCCCGAGGGCGTGGAACCCGACCAGTGCGTCCTGGAACTCGTGGACGATCAGGTAGTCGGCGGCCACGTCCCGCTCACCGGTCAGCCGGAACGCCTGACCGGTGTGGCCCGGCGCGACCTCGCCCCGAGCGAGCTCGAGCCGGTCCAGGAAGGCGTCGATGGCCCCCTGGGTGACTGGCCACTCACCATCCAGCACGCTCCGCACCAGATCGAGGAGCATGCTGGCAGTGGGCAGTCCCTTCTTGACCATCACCCCACCGTATGGCGCGTGGTCGCCGGTCGCATGTCGTGACGGACCCGGCAGCGCCCCTGTCGGGGCGGTGCTCAGGCCCGGTGCAGGAGGGTGAGCACCTCCAGGTGCGGGGTCTGGGGGAACATGTCGAAGAGCCGGCTGTGCACGGGGACCAGGGAGGGCATGGCCGCGAGGTCGCGCGCCAGGGAGTCGACGTTGCAGCTGGAGTAGAGCACGTGCTCGGTCCCCGACGCCTCGAGCCAACCGGCCAGGTCCGCGCCGAGCCCGCGCCGTGGCGGGTTGACCACCACGAGGCCGGGAGGTGCCCCGCGCAGGTGAGTCGTCGCGTCGCCGGTCTCGAAGCGCGCTGCCCCCGGCAGCTCGGCGGCCGCCGACCGCGCGCTCTCCACGGCCTCTGCGGAGATCTCGATGCCCAGCACGTCCCGCGTCGACCCATCGGGCCGGAGCACACTGTGCAGGGCGAACCCGCCGACCCCGCAGTACAGGTCCCACAGGGACGCGGGGTCCACCTCGTCGATCCAGGCGCGCGCCTGCCGGTACAACCCCGCGGCCACCGAGGTGTTGGTCTGGAAGAACGAGCGGGTCCGCAACCGGAGACGTACGTCGTTGACCTGCATCGGCAGCTCCTGCGACTCCGACAGCACGATCTCCTCCGCACCCTCGAGCACGGCGGCGTGCACGGGCTGCAGGTTGACCGAGACGACGCGCAGACCGGGCAACCGCTCCAGCAGCTCGGGCAGGCCACGCCGGATGCGTCCCACCTGCCCGGGGGAGCGGAGCACGAACCGCAGCATCAGCTCCCGGTCCGGGGAGTGGGTGACCAGCACGTGCTTGAGTTCGCCGCTGCGGCGGGCTACGTCATACGGCACCAGACCGAGGCGGCCGATGAGGTCGGGCACCTGAGCCACCACACCGGCCAGGCCGGCCTCGTAGAGCCCGCAGTGCCGCAGGTCGACACCGGCACCGTCCCGGTCGAGGATGCCCACCGTCGGATCCTCGCGGGTGCCGCCCACCACCAGCTTGGCCTTGTTGCGGAACCCCTCCGTCCGGCTGGGGAACGGCTCCTCCCACACCAGGTCCGGGGCAAACAGCCGGAGGGCCTCTGTGCAACGCCGCTGCTTGTCGGCCAGCTGCTCGCGATACGTACTGCCCATCAGCGCGCACGACCGGCACTCCCCGGCATCGAAGTAGTCGCACTGCATGATCTGGGCGACTGGCACGAGGCCAGGGTAGTGGCCACCGTAGGGTTGGGCTGTGTCTGTTGCTGCCGAGAGCCCCTCGATCCACACCACACCGGTCGGCGCCGCGCCCGAGGCCGGGTTCGGTGGTGCGTCGCGCCGGATCGTCTTCCTCCACGGACTGTTCGGCCAGGGCAAGAACTTCACGAGCATCGCCAAGGCCCTCCAACCCGCGTTCGCCTCGCTGCTGGTGGACCTGCCCAACCACGGTCGCTCCGACTGGACCACACAGGTCGACTTCGAGCGGATGGCCGACACGGTGGCCCAGCAGCTCCGTCGCGGGTTCGCCGCCGACGGTCCCGTGCACCTGGTGGGCCACTCCATGGGCGGCAAGGTCGCGATGGCCCTCACCCTGCGTCACCCGGACCTGATCGATCGTCTCGTGGTCGTCGACATCGCACCGATCGCCAGCGCCGACATGGGCGAGTTCCGGCACCTGCTCGGGGCGCTGGCCACGCTCGACCTGACCGACCTGCCCAGTCGGACCGAGGCCGACGCCCGCCTCACGGAGCTGATCCCCAACCGGGCCACGCGGGGCTTCCTGCTGCAGAACCTCCGCTCGGACGGCGACGGCTGGCGCTGGCAGGCGAACCTCGACCTGCTGCTGCGCGACCTGCCGGTCATCGGCGACTACGTCCCCTCGGGTGACCCGTTTGACCGGCCGGTCCTGTGGGTGGCGGGGGAGCGGTCACGCTACATCGGTCCGGAGTCCGAGCCGACGATGCGCGCCCTGTTCCCGCGCACCGTGCTGGTCACGGTCAAGGGGGCGGGGCACTGGGTGCACTCGGAGAAGCCGGAGGCGTTCGTATCCGCGCTGCGCACCTTCCTCTCCGCGGAGTAGGTGCAGGTCAGCCGTTGGCACGGAGGGCGCGGATCGCCTCCGGGAACCGCAGGCCGGCGCCGCCGAACGTGGTGAAGCCGAGCCGCTCGTAGTACGGGAAGAGCTCCGGGTCGCAGCACAGGTCGATGGCGTACATCCCCTCGAGCTCGGCGACGACGCGCCGCACCAGCTCGGCGCCGATGCCCTCGCCCTGGTGGTCCGGATGCACCTCCAACCACGGGATGAAGGCGTTGAGCACACCGTCGGAGAGGGCGTTGACGTAGCCCACCACCCTGCCGTCGCGGATCGCCCACACCCGCCGGTAGCTGCCGGCCATGACCTCGATCAGCTGCTCCGGGGTGGGCGGGCTCGGCCACCCGACGAAGAAGCCGGAGATCATGTCCGGCGTGACGCGTTGGTTCTCGGTGAGGTACTCGACGGGAGGCACACCGTGAGCCTACGGTCGGACGCGGCGCAACCTCCTCGCCTCCACCTCGTAGCGGGACACCCTGCCCTCACCGGCGGCGTAGAAGCGCCGGTGCAGGCTGCCCTCGACGTCCGCGACGTCGTCGACCGCCAGCCGCAGGGCTGCCGCCCGGGTGCGGGCGCTCCAGCAGGCGACCTCGATGGCGTCGACCTGAGTCCGCCCGCCCCGACCCCGCGGCGACCGACGGGGGATGACGATCCGTAACTGGACGACCTCGTCACCGCTGGGCAGGGTGCGAGCCTCCGGTCCCCAGCTCACGCGACCCACCAGGTGGATGGTGTTCACGCTCTCGACCGATGGGGCGTTCGTGCTGGGCTGCGGGCTCATGCTGCTCACCCTGGCCGGTGCGGGACCCCGGCGGTGTCGACAGGTCTGAGTCTGTGGACGGCAGTCACGGACGCGGAAGGCTGTGGACGGACCTCGGGCAGCTCAGCGCTCCAGCACGAGGGCGTCGATGGCGGCGACGAGGTGGGAGTAGTCGGCCAGTGGGTCGAGCCCCAGCACACCGGCCCAGAGCGGGACCATCTCGTCCCGGTACTCGTGCCCGTGGCCGGCGGGCACGTCGACGGAGAGCGGCATGTCACTCGCGATCTGCCAGAACGTCACGTATGCCGACCAGCTGAGGTCGGGTGAGACGTCCCGGCCGACCTTCTCCCGGAGCCAGTCCGGCTCCTGCCACAGGAGGTCCCAGGACCACCACACCACCGGGTCGGAGGCGTGCTGCGCGTAGACCACGCGCGGCTCCTCCCACTCCACGAACGGTGCGCCGTAGAAGTCCTCGGTCAGCTCCCGCGGGCGGGTGGCGAACCTGATGTGTCGTCCGTTGTCGATGACCGGTGCGATCTCGGGGCTCCCCTGACGCCGGCCGGCGGTCAGTGAGCTCCACAACGGCGTGAACCGTGGTGTGCCCGCCCAGAGCGCACCGTCGACCCGCGCCAGCAGGTCCTCGGCGTCGTCGAAGGCGCCCTGCCCCCCGAAGGAGCCGAGGGACTCACCGCTGACGTAGAGCCGTGGGCGCTCGTCCTCGGGAAGCGCCTTCACCTCCGCCTCGACCGCCTCGAACAGCGCCCGGCCGGCACGGGGAGGCGTCTCCCGGTCCGAGAGGTAGGCCAGCCCGCTGGGGAAGTAGCTGTACTGCATCGACACGGTGGCCACGTCGCCTCCGGTCAGGAACTCCAGGGCCTGCACCGACCACTCCTGGACGAATCCGGTGCCGGTGGTGGTCGCCACGTTGATGACCGACCGTTCGAGTCCTCCCGCCCGGACGAGCTCAGCCACCGCGGCCTCGGCAGCGTCCTCGACATCGTCGTGCGCGGCCTTGCCGGCGTAGGCGCGGATCGGCTCGAGCGCGGGCTCTCCCGTGGTCCGCTCGATATCCGCGGCCCGCGGTCCGTCGGACACGAACATCTGGCCCTCGCGACCGAGGCTCTCCCAGGACTCGTGGGACCGCGGGCTGCCGGTCCGCTGGGGCTCGGTCGGACGGGAGCGGCCCTCGGGGGTGCTGTCGTTGACCTGCGTGGCCCTACCCAGGGCCCAGTTCATGCCGCGCTGGTAGATGACCTGGTTGCTGACCAGCACCAGGAGCAGCGCCACGATGACGGCGGCGGCCACGGGCGCGACCAGCGGTGGCAGGACCGGGCGCACCAGGCGCCGGACGCCGTGCCAGAGCCGGGCGACTCCCCGCCCGATGAGCAGGATCAACCCGAAGAGCAGCACCCCGGCAAGCACCCCGACGAACTGGCTCAGCGCACCACCGCGTGGGACGCCGGCCATGATCGAGATCTGCTCCTGCTGGTGCAGGCTCCGGATCCAGACGATGCCGCTGACCACCACGAGGAACACCAGCCAGAGCGTGCGGAAGGTCCAGTCGGACCGGGCGTTGACCTCGACCCTCAGGTCCGTGCGGCGCGCGAGCCATGACGCGAACCGACCGAGCACGCTGCCGAGGGCGTAGCCGTAGGCGAGACTCACGCCGACGTTCACGGCGGTCATCCACCAGGCCCGGGGCAGGAGGCTGGGCGAGAGGGCCACCCACAGCGTGATGAGTCCCAGGGTGAGTCCGGGGACCGAGAGGTGGCGCAGGACGTGACCGGACTGCTTCTCCGGCGGCTCGGGGTAGACGGAGTGGGGTGTTCCCCTGACGGGCAGCCGCAGCGGGTTGTAGGGCGAGGGCCTGGTCAGGCGTGCCCCCACCGCTCGCGGGTTGATCGCCGTGGCGCCCCCGGCCCTGCGTGCCTCGGTCACACCCGGAAGCGTAGTGGTCTGATGCCACGCGTCCCGGACGTGCGTCGTGTGACCACGCTCACCCCGGGAAAGTGTGGTGAGGACACCCTAAGTATGGATAGCCTAACCTTATGACAGTTCACGGTTCGGCAATCGCTCCCGCCCTGCAGGGGGACGGGCTGCACCTATCCTACGGCAGCCACAAGGTGGTCCACGGGGTCGAGCTGTCCCTCACGAGGGGACGGGTCACCGCCCTGATCGGCCCCAACGGCTCCGGCAAGTCCACGGTGCTGCGGTCCCTGGCCCGGTTGCACCGTCCGGACTCAGGCACCGTCGCCCTCGACGACGTCCCTGACGCCCTCGCCCTGCACCCCAAGGGCTTCGCCCGACGGGTCACCATGCTCTCCCAGAGCCGCCCCACACCGGGCGGCGTCACGGTGCGTGATGTCGTCACCTTCGGGCGCCACCCCTACCGCGGTCGCTTCCGCACGGCCGACCCCGACGGTCCGCGCACGGTGGAGCACGCGATGGAGATCACCGGCGTCAGCGACATGGCCGAGCGCGGCGTCGACGAGCTGTCGGGCGGAGAGCTGCAACGCGTCTGGCTGGCAACGTGCCTGGCGCAGGACACCGGTGTCCTGCTCCTCGACGAGCCGACCAACCACCTCGACCTGCGCTACCAGATGGACCTGCTCGACCTGGTCCGGGACCTGGCGACCGGCCACGGCGTGGCCATCGGCGTGGTGCTGCACGACCTCAACCAGGCCGCCACGGTCGCCGACCAGGTGGTCCTGCTGGAGCACGGTGTGGTCCGTGCGGCCGGTCTGCCGGCCGAGGTGCTGACGACCGAGCTGCTGACCGAGGTCTACGGCCTGCACGTCGATGTCTACACACACCCGGTGACCTGTCGCCTGGTGTGTGAGGCGCGGAGCCGGCACGCCGACCGCCACGAGGTCCCGCAGCCGGTCGCCGTCTGACCCGGCGCGCGCCGGGCCACTCCTGCCGGGTCCGTCGCGCCGAACCCGCCCCCCGCACACCGCACCATTCACCGCCCGCCCAGCGGACGGCATACCGACGAAGGAACTCATCAGCATGCGCCTGCCCCGCCACACCCTCGCCGCCAGCACCCTGCTCGTGACGGCCCTCACCCTGACCGCCTGCGGCACCACCGAGGAGGTCGCTCCCGAGCCGGAGGGGGGCACCGCCGACCAGGCGGACACCGACGAGGCCGGGGACTCCGCGGCCGCCACGTCCGGCGGCGACGCAGCGGGAGCGGTCACCTACACCGACGAGCGCGGCGAGCACACGCTGGACGAGCCGGCGGACGAGGTCGTCTCCCTGGAGTGGGGGCTCACGGAGAACCTCCTGGCCCTCGGGGTCGTCCCGGTCGGCCAGGCCGACATCGAGGGCTACAACACGTGGGACACGGTCGCGCCACTGGACCCGGAGGGTGTCACCGAGGTCGGGACCCGGGGCGAGCCAAGCCTCTCGGACATCACCGCGCTCGAGCCAGATCTGATCGTCACGACGACCGACATCCCCGAGAACGTCATTGCCCAGCTCGAGGACATCGCCCCGGTCCTGACCGTCCGTGGCTCGGACAGCGCGGACCCCATCGGCTACATGCGCTCCACGGTCGAGCTGCTGAGCACGGCGACCGGCACCGAGGAGGAGGCCGAGGTCGTGCTCAACGACTTCGACACCGCCCTGGAGGAGGGGCGCGCCGCGATCGCCGACGCCGGCCTGGAGGGCGAGGAGTTCGTCATGGCCGACGGCTGGCTGAGCAACGGCGTCGTGTCGGTCCGGATGTTCACCCCCGGCTCCTACTTCGGTGCTCTCGGCGAGGAGCTGGGCCTGGTGAACGCCTGGACCGAGGGCGGCGACCCGGACTACGGGCTCGCGCAGACCGACGTCGAGGGTCTCACCGCCCTGGAGGACCTGCACTTCATCTACGCCGCGAACGACTCAGAGCCCGATCCGTTCACCGAGGGACTGGCCGACAACGCGATCTGGCAGCAGCTCCCGTTCGTCACCAGTGGCAACGTGCACCGCATCCCCGACGGCATCTGGATGTTCGGCGGCCCCCTGTCGGGTGAGGCGTTCATCGACGCCACCGTGGACACCCTGACCTCCGAGGGGTGAGCAGCACCAGCACGCGACCTGTGACCGACCTCGTCCCACAGACGGGGCGCTCCGGCGCGCCCGAGCGGGCGCCCCGCCGCCCACGCGTCTCGTTCACCGGAATCACCACCGCCTTCCTGGTCGTGGTCGGGCTGGGCCTGCTCGTGGCCGCTGTGCACCTGACCCAGGGCACCGCCCAGGTCGGGGCCGGCGACCTGTGGCGCTGGGTGACGGGAGGCCAGGCCGTCGACGAGACGGCGGCGGTGCTGCTGGCCTCACGCGTCCCGCGCCTGCTGGCGGGGGTGCTGGTCGGGATCGCCCTGGGCGTCGCCGGAGCTCTCCTGCAGTCGGTGGCCCGCAACGCACTGGCCTCCCCGGACACGCTCGCGGTGAACGCCGGGGCCTATCTGACCGTGGTCGTTGTCGCGGTCTTCGGCGTCTCCGTGCCGTTCTACCTGCAGGGCACCATCGCCTTCGCCGGGGGTCTGGCGGCCGCGGTCCTGGTGATGGGCCTGTCCCGGGGTGGCGCGGACGGGCCCACCCGCCTCATCCTGGCGGGTTCGGCCATCACCCTGGCGCTGCACTCCCTGGTCACCATGCTGCTTGTGCTCTTCGAGCAGGAGTCCATGGGCCTGTTCGCCTGGGGGAGCGGCTCCATCGTGCAGTCCGGCACCCAGACCCTCACGCTGGCTCTTCCCGTGCTCGTGGTCGGCGTGGGCGCTGCCCTGCTGCTCTCCCGCCGGATGGACCTGCTGGCGCTGGGCGACGACGCGGCCACGGTGCTGGGTATCTCGGCCCGCCGGGCCCGGGTGTTCTCGATCCTGGTGGCGGTCCTGCTCGCGGCCCTGGCGGTCACCGTGGCCGGCCCGATCGGCTTCGTCGGCCTGGCAGCCCCGCTCATCGCCCGCATGGTGGCCCGCCGGGTCCCGGGTCTGGGGCGGCACGCCCTGCTCCTGCCCTTCGCCGCGCTCCTCGGGATCGTGGTGGTGCTCGGGGCCGACGTCGGGCTGCGGCTGTTCATCCCGACGGCGCGGACCACGTCGGTGCCCACCGGGGTCGTCACGAGCGTGCTCGGCGCCGCCCTGCTGGTGTGGTTCGCCCGCCGGCTGCCGGACAAGGGGATCGGGCTGGAGACCTCTGGCCAGCCGGGACGGCCGCGGACGGGCCGGACGTATGCCGTGGTGGCGGTCTCCCTGTCCGTCGCCCTGGTCGGGGCGCTGCTCGCGGCGGTACTGCTGGGCGACCGGCTGATCCTTCTCGGTGACGTCGCCAACTGGGTGAACGGGATCTCGGGGCGGGAAGTCACCCTGGAGCTGGGTCGACGGGTCCCACGTGTCCTGGCGGCGCTGCTGGCCGGTGCGGCGCTGGCCCTGGCCGGCACGATCGTCCAGGCGGTGTGCCGCAACCCGCTGGCCGAGCCCGGGCTGCTCGGCGTCACCTCCGGGGCCGGTCTGGGCGCGGTCGGTGCCCTCCTGCTGGTGCCCGGGATCGGTCTGTGGCCGATGTCCGCGGCCGCTGTCGTGGGCGCCCTGGCCATCACGGCGCTGGTGTTCGCGCTGGCCCACCGCGGCGGGTTGAGCTCGACGCGCCTGGTGCTGATCGGGGTCGGGATGCAGGCCGGCGTGATGGCCCTGATCACCCTGCTCATCGTCGCCACGAGGCCGTGGGAGGTGAACCTGGCGCTGACCTGGTTGGCGGGCTCGACCTACGGCCGCACGATGGAGCAGCTGGTCCCGGTCGCCCTCGCCCTCCTGGTCATCACCCCGGTCGCGGTGCTGGTCCGTCGGGAGCTGGACGTCGTGGCGCTGGACGAGGACACTCCTCGACTCCTCGGGGTGCCCCTTGACCGCATGCGTCTGGTGCTCCTGGGCACTGCGGCGCTGCTCACGGCGGCAGCCGTGGTCGCCACCGGTGTGGTGGCATTCGTCGGGCTGGTCGCCCCCCACGCGGCGCGAGCGCTCGTCGGTGCCCGCCACTCCCGGGTCATCCCGGTCGCGATCCTGCTCGGCGCCATCCTGGTCTCCGGGGCGGACACGTTGGGCCGATGGGTCCTGGCGCCGGTGCAGGTCCCGGCCGGCGTGGGCACCGCACTGCTGGGCACCCCCTACTTCATCTACCTGCTGTGGCGCAGCCGCGGCCGCGACACCTGAGCGAGAGGACATCTGATGACCCAGACCACCGCCCCAGCGACCACCACCTGGCGACACTTCGACGTCACGGTCGCCCGCCTGGTGCGGCTGTCGCCCAGCTTCCTCCGGGTCACCCTCACCGGTCCGCACCTGGACGACTACGCCGACCTCGGTTACGACGCCCGGACCAAGCTGATCCTGCCCATCGCCGACGGTCACGTCCACCTACCCCGTGGCGAGGACTGGTACCTGCGGTGGCGCGCGCTGCCCGAGGAGCACCGCAACCCGATCCGTACCTACACCACGCGCGCGGTCCGACAGGAGGTCCGCGAGGTCGATGTCGACGTCGTGCTGCACGGGGACGCCGGTCCCGCCTCGCGCTGGGCCTCCCAGGTGCAGGTGGGGTGGCCGCTGGTCCTGATGGGCCCCAATGCCCGTGCCGAGGGCCCGCACGGCGGCGTGGAGTTCCGGCTGCCCGCGCCCGGTCGGCAGGTGCTGCTGGCCGGCGACGAGACCGCTGTGCCGGCCATCACCACCATCCTGTCCCAGCTCCCGGCCCACACCACCGGTGCTGCCTTCCTCGAGGTGCCCGAGACCGAGGACCGGTGGGAGGTGGCCGCCCCAGACGGTGTCTCGGTGACCTGGCTGGCCCGCGGCGGTCGCCGGCACGGGGAGCTCCTGGTGCCCGCGGTGCAGGGGGCCGCGGGCGCCATGACCCGGGCGCCGCAGGCGTCAGGACAGGAGCCCGAGGACGTCAATGTCGACGAGGACATCCTCTGGGAGCTGGCCGCTCCGGAGGCCGCGTCACCGGATGAGCTCTACGCCTGGTTCGCGGGGGAGGCCGGTGTCATCAAGACGCTGCGCCGCCACCTGGTCCGGGACCTGGGCATCGACCGGCGGTCGGTCTCCTTCATGGGCTACTGGCGCGAGGGACGCGCTGAGGGCTGAGTCTGCGAGAGGGCGGGTGCAGCAACGAGTGCTGGTCCTTCCTGACACAGTGGGCCCATGATCGACCAGCACGTGCAGGAGGACCTCGCCCAGATCCTCGAGGAGGCCCGCGGGATCGGCTGGGGCGAGCCGGCCGACTACCTGCGGGACGTCCAGCGGCTCGATCTGGACGCGCTGGCCGCCGCGGTGTGCAGCACCGAGGGCGAGGTGGTGGGCGTGGGAGACCACGACCGGCCGCTGGCACTGCAGTCGGTCTCCAAGGCGTTCACCTATGCCGTCGCCTTGCAGGAGTGTGGACTGGACCGGGTGCTGGACCACGTGGGGGTGGAGCCGTCGGGTGAGGCCTTCAACGAGCTGTCCCAGCACGAGGACGGCAGGCCCTTCAACCCGCTCATCAACGCCGGTGCGATCATGGCCCAGGCGCTGGTCCCCGGGGACACCCTCGAGGCGCGCGAGGAGCTTCTGCTGGACCGCTACTCGGCGCTGGCGGGGGAGCGGTTGACGGTGAGCGAGGAGGTGCTGCGCGCCGAGCAGGTCCGGGCGGATCGTAACTTCGCCCTCGCCCACATGCTGGCCTCGTCCGGGAGGCTGACCTACGACCCGCACGAGGTGGTCCAGGGATATCTGCGGCAGTGCTCCGTCGAGGTGACGACCACGCAGCTGGCGGTGATGGGCGCGACCTTCGCCGGCGGGGGTCGCAACCCGGTGACGGGGGAGCGGATCTTCGACGAGCGGGTGGTGCAGCAGACCCTGTCGGTGATGCTGACCTGCGGGATGTACAACGCGAGCGGGCGGTGGGTCACCCAGGTCGGCATCCCTGCCAAGAGCGGAGTCTCCGGGGCGATGCTCGGCGTCGTCCCGGGAGCGCTGGGTCTGGCGACCTGGTCGCCCAGACTGGACAGTCACGGCAACTCCATCCGCGGCGTGGAGCTGTTCCGCCGGCTGAGCGACCGTTGGGACCTGCACGTCCTGCGCCACCGTGAACCGCTCAGCCAGGCCGGTGACGACGGCCGGGGGAGCGTGTGACCTGTGCGCCGAACCTGACCCTGACCGTGGTGCCGGGGCGGCCGTGCTCGCCGGCACCCTTTTGCTTCGCCGACCGGCGCACCACGTTGTGGCTATGTGGCCGTTCAGGGCGCGCCGGAAGTTCACCCGGTCCGGTGTCGGGCCCGCCGGGGAGGGACGCACCGAGACAGCAGGGTCGAGTGAGGCGGCGTGCAGCTGCCCGGGGCCCCACGACCGGTCCTGGCGCCGGCAGATCGTGGCCCCGTCGACTTCGTGGAGCGACGAGGGGCCGACCCCCGAACCGGTCACCTTTGGTGAGCTGGTGGAGATGGAGGCCATCACCGTCACGCCCTTGACCGACGAACAGGACGTCCATTTCATGGTGTGGGTCGGGGACGAGGCGCTGCTGCACCACGACGACGACGCGCCGCTCCAGCTGGACGACGCCCTGGCCGCCCAACCAGGTATCGAGCAGGTCGACTGGGAGGACCGTGAGGTCCTGATGGTCACTGCTCCGGACCTGTGCGACACGGCCCTCGAGGCGGCTGTCGCGGCGGCACTTGCCGATCCACGGGTGCGTTCCTGAGAGAGCACCCTCAGTGGGGTGAGCGGGCCCGCGCCCAATCCAGCGGCGCTCACGGAAGGGGAGTGCGTGGTGCCCGCAGGGCATGATGGGTCGATGGCCTCTCCTGCACCGGACCCCCTCGCCGCCCTGCGGAACCTGCGCCAGTCGCGCAGGTTCCTCCCGACGCCGGTCCCGCAGGACGACCTGGTGCAGCTGCTGGAGGTGGCCCGCTGGACGGGCAGCGCAAAGAACACCCAGCCCTGGCACCTGGTCGTCGTGACCGACCGGGAGACCAACGCGGCGCTCGCCGGATACGGCGACTTCACCGCCTTCCTCGAGGGTGTGGCCGCCTCGATCGTCGTGGCCGTCGAGGGGGAGGGCCGTTCGGTGGCCTACGACGACGGCCGGCTGCAGGAGCGCGTCATGCTGGCCGCCGACGCTCTGGGCATCGGCAGCGGCACCGCCTGGTTCAGCAGCCCCGAGACGCGCCAGCAGGTCCGCGAGCTGCTGGGGATCCCGGCACACCTGGAGCCGTGGTCCGCGATCGGCCTGGGCTACACGGACACGTCCCAGGCCCAGGCCTCGCCGCAGCTGTCGGGACGCAAGCCGATCGAGGAGATCGCCAGCTGGGGTCGGTACGGCACCTCCGCAGCGCCTGACGCCCCTCGTCGGGCAGGCTGACGACATGGACACCGGCGACTCGACGACGGCGCGCCCGACGCGTTACACCCACGGGCACGAGGTGGCCACCCTGGCCTCGCACGGCAGGCGGACGGCGGCGAACTCGGCGGCCTATCTCCTGCCCGTCCTGGAACGCGGCATGCGGTTGCTCGACGTCGGCTGCGGACCAGGGACCATCACCCTCGATCTGGCCGAGATCCTGGCTCCGGGGCAGGTGGTCGGTCTCGAGAACGTCGAGGCCCCGCTGGTCGCGGCGCGGTCCGCCGCGCAAGCGCGTGGCGACGCGCGAACCCAGTTCCGGACCGGTGAAGCGCTGGACCTGCCGTTCGATGACGACTCCTTCGATGTCGTCCACGCCCACCAGGTATTGCAACACCTGTCCGAGCCGGTGCGTGCGCTGCAGGAGATGGCGCGCGTGTGCCGACCCGGTGGGTGGGTCGCCGTTCGTGATGCCGACTACGCGGCCATGGCCTGGCACCCGGAGCTGCCAGAGCTCGAGGAGTGGCGCACGCTCTATCGCGCCGTGGCCCGGGCGAACGGCGCCGAGCCCGACGCCGCGCGGCGGCTGCGCGCGTGGGCCCTGGCGGCCGGGTTGGAGGAGGTGAGCCTCACGGTGTCGGCGTGGAACTACGCCGACACCGAGGCGTGCCGGTGGTGGGGGAACAGCCAGGCAGACCGGTATGCGGGCGCGACCTTTGCCGAGCAGGCGGCGCGACAGGGTGGCACGGCCGAGGACCTCGAGCGGATCGCCGCAGGGTGGCGCGCCTGGGCCAGTGCCCCGGACGCGTGGTTCATGATCCCCAACGGTGAACTGCTCGCCCGGATCAGGTGAGTCCTGACCCGGCGGGCCAGGGGAGTGGCGGACCGCTCGCCTGGGTGACCTGGCTGCGCATCGTGGCGATCTATGCGGTCGTGATGATCCACACGGTGGGATCGACGGCCGCTGGTCCCGGGTCGACGACCACCGTGGACGGTTGGGTCGCCCGGGCCCTGGATTTCTCGCTGATGTGGGCGGTGCCGGTGTTCGTCATGCTGTCCGGGGCGCTGGCGCTTGACCCCCAGCGATTTCGGGGGACCGGCGCCTATCTGCGCAAGCGCGTCTGGCGGTTGGTGCCGGCCATCGTGTTCTGGAACGTCGTATACCTCGCCTATCTCATTGCCACACAGCCGAATTGGGGTGAAAACTGGCGAGACGCGCTCGGTCTCGTACTGGTCGGGGGAGTCGCGCCACACCTGTACTTCTTCTGGATCGTGCTCGGACTCTCCGTGATCACCCCGGCCCTGATCCCGTGGGTGGCGAAGGCGTCACGCCGGGCCTGCGTGACAGCAGCTGTCGTCGCCTGGTCAGTGCCGGTCCTCTCGATGTGGCCGCTCCTGCCTAGAGGCGGGCAGCTGGGCGTCGACGAGTCGGCGTGGACGTGGTGGATTCCCTACCTGGGGGCCTACCTCATGGGCTGGGCCCTGCGCGGGGTCCTGGTGCCCACGGTGTTGATCCTGCCCGCCGTCCTGGCCGTGGTCTGCCTGATGGCGCTACTCACCTGGGAGTGGAACAACCCGGCGGCGCCTGAGTGGGTCACGAGCTGGCTCGGGGCGCACTACTACAGCCCGGTCGTAGCGGTCCTGTCCATCCTCATCGTGCTGCTCACGCAGACGCTGATCCGCCCGGACGGAGCACTGAGGGCGCTCACGGCACCTTGTGCGATGCACTGGGCCACACCGCTGGGTGAGGCCACGATGGGGATCTTCGCCCTGCACTTCCTGGTGCTGATCGTGGGGACGACCCAGGGATTCCTCGGAACGCCCGAGACAACCTGGCCGGTGCTTCTCCTACGCTTCGGCGTAGTCAGTCTGGTCACTACCGCGGTGGTGCTGCTCATGCGGCGGGTGCCCGTGGTCCGAAGGGTCATGTAATGGAGCGCCAGTGTCTTGCCGCCTACCCTTTCCAGGCAACTTGACATAATGTGCCTTATCGGCACTAAACCGACTCAGTCAGGGGCACGTTCCGCTACACCTCCAGCACCCGGACTTCGTAGGCGCGGAAGCGTGCGTCAGCCGTGACGATAATCAGGCGTTCGCTCCTCGCCTGGGCGATGAGCGAGCTCGGTCTTGGCCTGTCCAACGTTCACCGTGGTCATGACCTCAGTGCACCCACCTGGCGAAGCCTGGACAAGCATCAGCCAGGCCGATGAGGTTTGCGGGTAGCGCGGGTCAGTCCTCACACACGAGACCCCAGACCAGGAGCGCGTCATGACCGCTATGTACACCTTCGACATCTTCGCCAGCCTCGACGGATACGGCTCCGCGACCGAGGACTGGGGCGGCTACTGGGGCAAACAGGGACCGGAGCTGCTCGCCCACCGACTCGACCTGTATGACGACGTGCACATGGTCTTCGGCGCGACCACCTTTCGACAGTTTGTCTCCATGCTGGCGTCCAGCACTCCGGACTCCGACGTGCGGGACCCCTGGGTGACCAAGATGGTGCGGTCGCCGGCAACCGTGGTGTCCTCGACGCTCGATGAGCCGCTCGACTGGCCGGACGCCACCGTGGCCCGGGGCGACGCGGTAGCCGTCGTCACACGGCTGAAGGAGGAATCCGACGTGCCGCTGCGATCTCACGGCAGCCTGTCGCTCAACCGGGCCCTGATGGCTGCCGGCCTGGTTGACCGCCTGCAGGTGACGATCTTCCCCGTCCTGACGGGACAGACCGGCTCGGACTCGATCTTCGCAGGTGCCGCAGACTTCGACCTGGAGCTGCTGGACAGCAGAACCCTGGACCATGACATCCAGGAGCTCACCTACCGGCCCGCCCTGCACCAGCCGACCCCGTGACGGCCAGGCCAGATTGCCGACGCACTGTCTAGGACTCAACCAAGACAGTTCCGTCGGATCAGCTGACCCGGTGGGCACCCACCTGACCCGACTCGACCCGGAACCTGCCCGCGGACCACACCGGCGCATCCGCACGCGTGACGTCGTCGCCGACGAAGAACTCGCTGACCCACTCCGTGCGGTTCACGGTGCACTGCAGGTAGCCACGCTGCGGCGCGCCGTCCGTCACAAAGGTGGCACGCTCGATAGTGGTGCCGGTGGCGTCCGTCCGTGAGCCCGTCTCGATGAGGTCGGCCCACTTCGGGTCGCCGCCCGAGCTGACCGGTGGGCAGATGAACTCCGTCGCCACGAAGTCACTCGTGTAGTCGTCGTGACGACGCACACCGTTGACCATGCCACAGTGCAGGTCACCGGCGAGGCTGATGCGGTTGGGCCGCTGTGCCAGTACTGCCGTCATGGCCTCGCGGTCAGCCGGCGTGGAGCACCACTCGATGCCGCGCTCTCCGAACACCGCCATGGGCACCCCACTGGCCAGCGCGGTCCACGTCGCCTGGCTCTCCCCCACCCAGCCCAGCACCTGCTCGGCCTGGTCCTGCCCGAGCAGGCTGCTGCCGTCGATCCGGCGGTGCTGCCGGACGTCCGCAAGCACCAGGTTCAGATGGCGTCCCCACCGCACCTGGCGATGCAGCTCGAGCGTGCCCTTGCTCTCGTTGTTGACCTGACCGTCCACCATGGTGCCGACGGGCCGGGCCCGCATCGGGATGTTCTCCCAGTAGGCCTGCAGGGCCGCGTTGAACCTCCGGTAGCGCCCCGGAGCGATCGTGCCGCCGTAGACGTCGTTCCACCACTCGTGGTCGTCCGGCACACCGAAGAACGGGTAGTTGCGGTGGAAGTCCTGCAGGTCGGGACGAGAGCGGTACCACGCGTAACGCTGACGGTAGGCGGTCACGTTGTTGCACACCTTGTCCAGGGCACGCGCCTCGTCACCCACCGACCACGAGCTCGCGAACTCGTACATGTAGTCCCCCACGAACACACCGAACTGCGGCAACGGGCCGGCGTCGATGACACCAGCGGTGCGCTGGCGCTGGTGGTGCTGACCGATGGGGAAGAACTGCTGGCCCCGACCCATGCTCTGACAGGCCATCAGGACGAAGGTTGCCTCGACGCTGGCCTCGGGGTTCGGCGCCGTCCGGGTGAACCCCACACTGGTCCACACTCCCCCGCCCTCGCGAGGCACGGAGAACTCGTACTGGTACTCACCGCCGGGTTCCAGACGGCCGCCACCGTCCGCGGCCTCCACATCGAGGTGCACCGTGTAGCCCTCGTCGGCACGTGCGCCCACGACCCCCGAGTAGCGTCGGTGCTCCACCCGCTCCCCCGGCACCCGACGAGTAATGTTCCAGGCCACCTCGACCACCTCCGGCGCGCCTCCCATCCCGCTGTCCGCGTGGAAGGGCAGCGGTGCCAGTCGGGTCCAGAGGACGACACTGCGCGGGGTCGGATCGCCGGAGGCCACCCCGACCGTGAAGGGGTCGCTGGCGAAGGCGAAGGACACCGGCTCGCTGGCGGAGGCCCGCAGCGGCAGGCCGATGGCGGCGGTTGCCGCAGTGGCGCCCACCACCTTGATCAGTCCGCGGCGGGTCAGGTCGGTCGTCATGGGGCGGGCCTCTCCCTCGAAGGTCTGGATGCTCGACCAGTGATACCGACCGCAGGAGTCGCCGCCCCGACCACAGGGTGTCCGACCGACAACCGCACGGTGAACGTGGCCTCAGGACACGTCGCGCACCTGTGCGGCCAGCGTGGCCGGGGCCTGCAGGCAGTAGGAGTCGGTGAGCATCTCCCCCAGGTCCTCCCAGTCGGTGTCGTCGTCGAGCACGATGCCGACCACGTTCTGCCCCCAACCGGCCTTGAAGTAGGGCGGCTCTTCCCAGATGAGGGTGTAGGTCGGCCGGGCGCGTCGGTCCGCAGATAGACGTCGAGGTCTCCCGACGATGGAGGTTCCTACGCCATCCATCCGAAAGACCTCGACGTGACCGACGCTACCCCGCCGGCCGGCCTCGGCCGCCCTGACCTGACCGCCTTCGCGTCTCATCCCAATCGACCCTGATCGGGTCTGCTGACCCCCTCGACGAGAACGCAGCGACATCACAGCCACCCAACCCCGACCGGCCGGGAAGCCGGGGCACGTCACATGGCCTGTGCTGCGGGCGTGTCGAGTGGGTCGTCCAGGGGCGACGCAGGAGCGTCGACGCGACGTGCTGAGAGGTGGTTCCAACCGGGCGCTAGGACACCGGCTACAGGCATGGCGATAGGTCAGGAACGGCGTCGCTCCCTGCGCAGGAGGGAGCGCAGAGTCTCGGCGTTCGCGTAGCCGACCCGTAGCGCGATCTCGGCGGAGGTGAGGTCCGTGGTTGCTGAGAGGTGCCGAGCTCGTTCGATGCGAAGCCGTTGGACGAAGCCGAGCGGAGTGAGGTTGAGCGCCGCACGGACTCGTCGTTCGAGGGTGCGCCGGCTGGTGCCGAGCGACTGCGCGACGAAGGCGACGTTGAACGGTTCGTCCAGGCGGGCGCGCACGAAGCGTTCGAACTCGACGACGATCGGGTCCTCGTGCCGGAGATGTTCGTAGGCGACGAAGGCCGCCTGCGACGGACGCTCGTCGATGATGAGGAGCTTGGCGACATGTTGGGCCAGGTCGGGGCTGATCGATCGCACGAGTGAGAGCGCGAGGTCGATGTGGGCGAACGCGGCGCCGGCGGTGACGAGGTTCCCGTCCACGACGACCATGGTGTCGAGATCGAGGGCGACGGTCGGATAGCGCTTCAGGAACTCCGGCCCCAGGAACCAGCTGGTCGTCGCCCGCCGAAGATGCATCCGTCCGGTCTCGGCGACGGCGAACACGCCGGTGCACGCCGCGGCGATCCGGGTGGTCGCGTCGTCGAGGCGCCCGAGCGAGGCGATGACCGAACGAGCATCTCGGCTCTGGAGGGCGTCGTTGGTAGCGGCGGCCGTGAGGGTTCCAAGCGCAGGGACGACGACCACGTCGAACTCTCCGGACTCCGACAGCGGGTGGTCAACCGACAGGGTCATCGATGCCGTCGTGGTCACTCGCCGTTTCGGTCCGAGGATGGCGAGTTCGATCGGGTCGATCCGCGGGTCGATATCGCCGCGGGCTCCGTCGGCCACCCGCACGATGTCGATGACCGACGCGACAGCCGAACCGAAGCAGCCGTCGATCGCGATCAGTCCGATACGCATGGCGCGAACAATAGCAATACTGTCGTATACGCCACTCCCCATCGGCCCTCGCTCGTCATACGCTGAACTCGCCCCACGAAGAACCCCGACTTCAAGGAGAACCCCTCATGTCCACACCCGCATCACTTCCGTATGCCTTCGTCGCCAAGATCGTCGCGGCCGATGGACAGCACGACGCGCTCGCCGATCTGCTCGCCGGCGCTGTCGCACTCGCCAACGAAGAAGTGGGAACGATTGTCTGGTTCGCGGCTAGAACCCACGCCGACACCTTTTGGATCTTCGATGCATTCCCCGACGAGGCCGCTCGCGACGCCCACGCCAACGGCGCCATCGTCGCAGCCCTGATGGCCAACCAGCACCTCCTCGGCGCAGCACCCGAGATCCTGGCGGCCGACGTCCTCGCGTCCAAGCTCCCGTAGTCCGCCAACGCACGAGACGATCGCGCCCCGCCGAGCCGTCGGACCCGACCGCCTCGACACCCGCACCACGTTGACGATCCCCGACGGGCCGATCACGAGGGGGGCCAGGCAACACCAGGCGCAAGCCTGGAGCGGCACTGGTTCACCGGTGGTCATCGAGAGAGCCAGCGCGGTTCCATGGCAGCGCAACTGTGTCAACTTGCCCTCCGTCCCGCTAGGCGCCGTGGGCGGGTCTTGGTTGCGATCCGTTGCCGTGACGGGAGACGCGTTGCGCGTCGCAGCGATGACGGGTCGTTGGCGTTCCGGGCGTTGCGTTCGTGCGCGTCGCCCGTGCGGCATGGAACATCTCGCTGCGCACACAACGATCGCTGCGCCGACGCACCGTTGACACCTCGCACGTCCAGGTCGCGACACAACGCCACGCCGCGTTGCCGAGCGGAGCGAGGCCTATCGGCACACGGACAGGATGCCGGCCGCGAGCGCTCAGCCGGCGAGGGGTCCGTCGCAGAGGAGAGCGACGTCGGTGTCGGGCAGAGCCGTGAGGCCAGCGCATCGCGCGACCACCAAAACCGAACCGCCCCTGCCCTGCGTTTCCGCAGGTCAGGGGCTGTTCGCCAGAGCCGCCTGTCGGAATCGAACCGACGACCTAATCACGTCGGCTTTGCGTCTATCGCTTGATGCGCCCACTGGGCGAACGAGCCGCTGACCTGCGCAAACGCCGAGAGTGGGGGCGCCGCCATCCGGTGGTGACCGACGACGACCGACCAGTACCGACCGTTTCACCGGAGCTTGCGGCGGCGTCGAAGCCGAGCAAGCTCCATTCTTTTAGCTCACCGCGCCCTCCTCCTAGCCGGTCCCGTCGTCGTCGAAGACGTTTCAGGGGTCTTCCCAGATGACGGTGTAGGTCGGCCGGGCGCGTCGGTCCGCAGATAGACGTCGAGGTCTCCCGACGACGGAGGTTCCTACGCCATCCATCCGAAAGACCTCGACGTGTCCGACGCTACCCCGCCGGCCGGCTTCGGCCGCCCTGACCTGACCGCCTTCGCTCGACTCGACGGCCTCGGTCTGAGCGTGACCGGGCAACGACTTGAACCGGATCGTGCGGTCCTCGCGTGCCGCGTGGTGGAACCAGATCAGTGGTGCCGACGGTGCGGCAGCGAAGGCGCTGCTCGTGACACCGTGATCCGGCGGTTGGCCCACGAGCCGCTGGGCTGGCGACCGACCGTGCTGGAAGTTGTAGTGCGCCGCTACCGCTGTGCCGACTGCGGACACGTGTGGCGCCAAGACACCAGCGCCGCGGCGGAGCCACGCGCGAAGCTCTCGCGCACCGGGCTGCGGTGGGCGCTGGAAGGGATCGTGGTCGCACACCTCACCGTCGCCCGTGTCGCCGAGGGACTCGGGGTCGCGTGGGACACCGCCAACAACGCGGTCCTGGCCGAAGGCAAGCGGCTGCTGATCAACGACCCCACGCGGTTCGAGGGCGTGAAGGTCATTGGCGTCGATGAGCACGTCTGGCGCCACACCAGGCGTGGCGACAAGTACGTCACCGTGATCATCGACCTCACCCCGGTCCGCGATGGCGCCGGCCCAGCAAGGCTGCTGGACATGGTCGAGGGCCGGTCGAAGGCGGCGTTCAAGACCTGGCTCGCCGACCGCGACGACGCCTTCCGTGACGCGGTCGAGGTGGTCGCGATGGACGGCTTCACCGGGTTCAAGACCGCCGCTGCAGAGGAGATCCCGGACGCGGTCACGGTGATGGATCCCTTCCACGTCGTGCGCTTGGCCGGTGACGCCCTCGACAGGTGCCGGCGCCGGGTCCAACTCGCGATCCACGGGCACCGTGGGTTCAGGGACGACCCGCTCTACAAGTCGCGGCGCACGCTGCACACCGGCGCGGACCTGCTCACCGACAAGCAGAGCGACAGGCTACGCGCGCTGTTCGTTGATGACGCTCACGTCGAGGTCGAGGCGACCTGGGGTGTCTACCAGCGCATGATCGCCGCCTATCGCCACGAGGACCGGCAACGTGGCCGCGAGCTCATGGAGAAGCTGATCACCGACCTCAGCGCCGGCGTCCCCAAGGTGCTCACCGAGCTCACCACCCTGGGCCGGACCCTGAAGAAGCGAGCCGCTGACGTGCTCGCCTACTTCGAACGACCCGGCACCAGCAACGGGCCGACCGAGGCGCTCAACGGACGGCTCGAACACCTGCGCGGCTCCGCACTCGGGTTCCGCAACCTGACCAACTACATCGCCCGAAGCCTGCTCGAGACCGGCGGCTTCAGACCCCAACTTCTACACCCCCGATTGGGATGAGCCAGTAGGGCGGCCCAAGGTGCTCGAACGCCATCACCTCCGCCAGCTCCGCGCGGAAGACGATGCGGAACAGCTGGTCCTCACCGCCGAAGACGTGTGCCACGGTCGCCCGCCCGACCTGCCACCGCGTGCCGACCCACGCTCGCTGTCGGTGGCACTCGGGCAGCGCACCGCACAGCTGGTCGAGCCTCCGGATCCACTCCGCCGGCACCTCGGGTCGTTCTGCCACAGCAGTAGTCTGCACCGACCGGCCGACACTCCGGCAGGCTCACGGTCGTCAGGCGATCACTGCACTCCGGAGCGAGTCCCCCTGCTCTCGCGGTGAACCATGGGAAGTGTGCCTGGCTCGGCTGAGGCGACCCGCACAAACCCGCGCTTCTCGCACAGGGACTGTGACAGTCCGGGGTTGGCCGACAGGTCCAGCACCGGCACGGCGCCGCGGTCCCGGATCACCCGGACCGCCTCCCTGAGCAGGAACCTGCGGATGCCGTCCTCGTGACCAACTGCTCCGACGAACAGCTTGCCGATCACCAGGACGTCCTCGGACGGCAGCCCGACGGCCTCCACGAGCCGGTTCTCCGCGGTCGGCGGCGCAAGGATCTGTAGGTGGGCGACCACGTTCCCGGTCGGGGCGACGGACACCGGGGCCTGGTCGAAGACCCAGGAGACCTCGGCATCGTGCTCCTCCAACCAGGCACGGCGGTCCCGGTCCGAGCGGCACCCCGGGGGTTGGCCCAGCGTCGCCAGCACCCGGCACAGCGGGTCCAGGTCCAGGTCGCGTCTGTCGCGGATCATCTGACTCCCCACGCGGGTGGCCGACGGGTTCGGCGCTCCCACGATCGCCGGCACCTCAGAAGTCGACGGAGCCGCCCTCCGAGATGTAACGGTAGAGCACATTGGCCTCCCGGGCCGGTTCCGGCAGGGACAGCGCCGTCGTCAGGAGCCTGCGTGAGTTCAGGACCGGCGCCGGGATCGTTGCCAGGTCGTACTCGGAGTAGCCGCTGGCCCCCCACTTGCTCATCCGGTGCTCCCAGTGGAAGAAGTCGTAGAAGTTGTAGCCCTTCAGCGACCCGACCGAGAAGTCGGTGTGCTCCAGCCAGGCCTCGAACACCGCATGCAGCCCGGGGTCCTCGGAGAAGCGTGAGTAGGCGTACTTGCGGGCCAGCAGCTCCGGCGAGATCTCGGGGTCAGACCGGTCGCGGATCATGCCGGTGATAATGCCGCCCCCGACACCGAACATCGTCGCGGCCCGCGCCGGCGCCGCGAGATACAGCGCGCTCGCGAGGTTGGCGTAGCGCTGCCAGGTCGGGAACGTCCTGGTGTAGAGGCCGCGCATCTGCTTGTTCAGCCTGGTCGGTGACACATCGAGGACCAGGTGCGGGATCTGGGCGGAGGCCGCACGACGGTTGGCAGTGGCCAGGTCCGCGTAGGTGCTCTTGCCCGGGATGTGGAACGGGTGGTAGGTCAGGGCCATCGCCCCGGCCTGCTGGAGCTGGACCAGACCCGCCTCGAGGACGGCCCGGGAGTCGCGTCCGGCCGTCAGGGCCAGGACGGTGAGGGGCGCCACGGAGATCCAGTTGCTCACCTGCTGGCGGAGCTCGGCCAGGAACCCCTCACTGGCCTGCCCCGGCGACATCTCCGAGCGCGCCGAGAGCGGGAAGAAGCGCTCGTGCCGCACCTCACTCCCCCGGATGGTGAGACGCCCGTTGGCGTAGACTTGGCCGACCCCGTCGTGCGGGGTGATCAGGCCGGGGAGCCAGCGGCCGAAGGGCGACTTGTAGTCGGGGTGGCCCAGGACCCAGTCCATCCGTGTGCTGGGCAGCCCGCCGGCCAGCTCGGCCAGGACGCCGGTGTGCGAGGCCAGCGCGACGCCCTGACTCCCCTTGTGCCAGTAGCAGGTTCGCGTGGCCATCGGGTCGCCGTACACGTCGAGCTCGGCACCGCGACGCACGAGCACTAGATAGCGCCCAGAGAGCCACGCGATGACCTCGTCGAGGGCGCGCCGGCCGGCGGCGGGCTCAGGATGCCGCGTCAGGACCCGCAGGAGATGGGCCGGCACGTGCTCCCGGCCCTGCGGGCCCCGGTCGTCGAACGCGTAGCCGAGGACGAGGACGCCCACCTCCCCCTGCTCGACCAGCTGGTGCGGCAGGAGTGGGTCGACCTGCACGCGCCAGGGCCCCAGTGACAGCCGCTCCCACCCCTCCCGCGGGATGTAGTCGGTGTCTCCGTCGGTGACCAGGAAGCCCTTGGCGAAGTGGTTCTTGTAGCCCCACAGCTTGTAGCCCGGCAGCAGCAACCTCTCGCGGGCGCTCAGCTCCTTGAGCGCCTGGCGCCTCACCGCCTCGGCGTCCGGGCGCAAGGACCTCCCCCGCATACGGTCTCCTCCCGTCAGGTCGTGGGCCCACCGTAGTCGACGGCATCATGGTGGCCATGGACGACTCGACGCGACCCTCCGCTGACCGCGCGGGCGTCTGCGCGGCACCGTGAGCACCGGACCCGAGGACCGTCCGAGCCCCTGGCCCGCGCTGTGGGCCCTGGTCATCGGCTTCTTCATGATCCTCGTCGACTCGACCATCGTGGCGGTTGCCGTCCCCACCCTCATGGAGACCTTCGACACCGACGTCGACGGTGTCCTCTGGGTCTCCTCGGCCTACCTCCTGGCGTATGCCGTGCCCCTCCTGGTCACCGGAAGGCTGGGAGACCGCTTCGGTCCCCGACCCGTCTACCTGACCGGGCTGGCGGTCTTCACCCTCGCCTCGCTGTGGTGCGGGCTGTCCGGCGAGCTCGGGCTCGGACTCGCCGGCCTCGTCGCGGCCCGGGTCGTGCAGGGGCTCGGTGCCTCGATGATGACGCCGCAGACGATGACCGTCATCACCCGCACCTTCCCGGCGGAGCGCCGCGGCACCGCGATGGCCCTGTGGGGCGCCACCGCCGGCATCGCCACCCTCGCCGGCCCCCTCCTGGGCGGCGTGCTCCTGGACTCCCTGGGCTGGGAGTGGATCTTCTTCGTCAACCTGCCGGTCGGGGTGATCGGGTGGGTCCTGGCGTGGCGGCTCGTGCCCCGCCTGCCCACGCACACCCACCGGTTCGACGTGCTCGGCGTCGCCCTGAGCGCGGTGGCGCTGTTCTGCCTCGTCTTCGGCCTCCAGGAGGGTCAGGCCTACGGCTGGGGCCGCATCTGGGGCTGGGTGTCGGTGCCGCTGCTGATCGGCGTCGGCGTGGCCGCGCTCCTGCTGTTCGTCTGGTGGCAGGCCCGGCAGCGCGGCGAGCCACTGGTGCCGTTGCGGCTGTTCACCGACCGCAACTTCTCGCTGGCCAACGTCGGCATCACCACGATGGGCTTCACCGTCACGGCGCTGATCTTCCCGTTCTACGTCTGGGCCCAGTCGGTGCGCGGGCTGTCACCCACGGAGGCCGCCCTGGTGATGGCTCCCTCCTCCGTCCTGTCCTTCCTGCTGGCCCGCACCGCCGGACGCTTGACCGACCGGGTCCACCCGCGGTTCCTGGTGGGCACCGGGACCGTCCTGCTGGCCACCGGCCTGTGGCTGCTCACCGTGGCCATGACGCCCACCGCACCGTTGTGGCGTGCCCTGGCGGCCGCCGGTGTCCTGGGGGTCGCCAACCCGCTCATCTGGGGACCCCTGTCGACCACGGCGACCCGCAACCTGCCGATGGCCAGTGCCGGCGCCGGTGCCGGCGTCTACAACACGACCCGCCAGCTGGGCGCCGTCCTGGGCAGCGCCGCGATCGCGGTCCTCATGCAGGCTCGCATCAGCGCCCACCTGGGCACCGGCGGCGCGGCCGGAGCCGACGGAGCCGACGGACTGTCGCGGGCCCTGGCGGAGTCGCTCTACCTGCCCATGGGTGTGATCCTGCTCGGGGCCGTCGCGGCACTGTTCTTCGAGCGGCCGCGTCATCTCGTGCGCCGCTGAGCCCGTCCCGCGCCACTCCCCCACCGGCTACCGTATGCGGGGTGCCCGGCCTCTCCTCCAACGTCACCGACACCGCGCTCCTGTTCGAGGGCGGTGGCATGCGCGCGAGCTACACCTCCGGCCTCGTGGTGGCGCTGCTGGAGGCCGGCATCCACCTGGACTGGGTCGGTGGCATCTCCGCGGGGTCCAGCAACGCCGCCAACTACCTGTCGCGCGATCCCGACCGGGCGCGCCGCTCGTTCACCGACTTCGCGGCCGACCCGCGGTTCGGCAACGTCCGGACCTTCGTGCGGGGCGAGGGACTGTTCAACTCGCGCTACATCTATCAGGAGGCCGGCCTCCCCGGCCAGGCCCTCGCCTTCGACTGGGAGACGTTCGCGGCCAACCCGGCACGGGTCCGCATCGGTGCCCTCAACGCGACGACCGGTGAGCAGGTCCATTGGGGACGGGAGGACATGGCCGACCTCCACGACCTGATGGTCCGGGTCCAGGCCTCCTCCACGATGCCGGTGCTGATGCCGCCGGTGACCATCGACGGCCAGGTCTACGTCGACGGTGCGCTCGGGCCGGCCGGTGGCCTCCCGCTGGACGCCGCACGCGCTGACGGTTACGGCCGGTTCCTGGCGGTCCTGACCCGGGACCGGGGCTACGTCAAACCGCCGCAGGGTGGCGAGTGGTTCTTCCGCCGACACTTCCGCCGTTACCCGGCCGTCGCCGAGGCGCTGATGGCCCGACCGGCCCGCTACAACGCGACGCGGGAGGAGCTGTTCGCCCTCGAGCGCGAAGGCAGTGCGTATCTGTTCGTGCCCGAGCAGATGCCGGTCGGCAACGGAGAGCGCAGTGTCGGGCGGCTCCGGGCCAGCCACGCCGCCGGGCTGGCCCAGGCGCGGCGCGAGCTGCCGGCCATCCGCCAGTTCCTCGGCCTGGCCGCGTCGTGACGCCGGCACCGCGGGGAGGCGAGGCACGGCGCGCTGGTCTTCTCATCACGGCGGTCCTGGCGGGCCTGGCGATGATCGGCCCGTTCACCATCGACACCGTCTTCCCCGGCTTCGAGGCCATGGGCCGCGACTTCGGCGCCGGCAGCGCCGCGATGCAGCAGGTCACGAGCGTCTACCTCATCTCCTTCGCCGTGATGAGTGTGCTCCACGGTCCGATCTCCGACGCACTGGGGCGCAAGCCGGTCATGCTCGGCGGCCTGGCGATCTATGTGCTGGCCACCATCGGCTGCGCCCTCTCACCCAGCCTGCCGGTGCTGCTGGCGTGCCGTGCCCTGCAGGGTGCCTCGGCCGGGGCCGCCACGATCGTCAGCCGCGCGGTGATCCGCGACCTCTACAGCGGTCCCGAGGCGCACCGCCTGATGAGCCAGGTGATGATGATCTTCAGCATCGCCCCGGCCATCGCACCCGTCGCCGGTGGCCTGCTCCTGGCGTGGGGTCCGTGGCCGGTCATCTTCTGGGCCATCGCCGGCTACGGCGTGGCGATCGCCGTCACGACGGTCGTGGTCCTGCCGGAGACGCTGCCACCGGAGGACCGGCACCCGTTGCGCCTGGGCTCCGTGATCGCCGGGATCCTCGAGGTCGGCCGGCACGCGGCGTTCGCGCGGCTCGCCCTCGCCACCACCTTCGTCTTCGCCGCCCAGTTCGTCTACATCGTCTCGGCGCCGATCATGGTCGTCGACCTGCTCGGCAAGGGCGAGCAGGACTTCTGGATGCTCTTCGTCCCCCTCATTGCCGGCATGGTGGTCGGCGCCGCCCTCTCCGGGCGGCTGGCCGGGCGGATCGACAGCTCCCACCTGGTCGACCGGGCCATCGCGGTCGCCCTGCTGGCCGCCACCCTCAACCTCGCCCTGATGGTGACCCTCCCCCGCCTGCCCTATGCCGTGCTGGGCCCGGCGCTCATCGCGTTCGCCGTGGCCATCGCGTTCCCGGTCCTGCAGCTGTCCATGCTGGATCTCTTCCCGCACCACCGGGGCGCGGCCGCGTCGCTGGCGACCTTCGCCAGCCTGGTCTTCAACGCCCTGCTCGCTGGTGCCATCTCGCCCCTGGTCACCGGGTCGCTCTTCGCGCTGGCCCTGTCGAGCACCCTCTTCGCGGTCGTCGGGGCGGGCTTCTGGTTGGTGCACCGACACCTCGGGCGGTCCTGATGGGCCGCACGGGATGGACTCTGGTCCTGGGCGCGGTGGTGCTGCTGCTCGCCTGGTGGGGGTTGCGTGTGCTCTGGTGGCGGATGAACTACCTGGTTCCCGCCTTCGGTCTGGGCCTGGTCGTCGGGGTCGCCCTCACCCTCTGGCTGGTGCGTCCGCGGCGGTGACCAGGACCGTGTGGTGCACGAGGCTCCGGGTGAGAGGCTGACCGCATGGTGGACGTGCTGGCCTCCTCCCCGCTGCTCACGATGATGGTCGTCGTCGCTGCGGGGACCCTCATCGGGGCGATCCCGTTCGGGCCGTTGCGGTTCGGTCCCGCGGGCGCGCTGTTCGTGGGGCTGGGCATCGGGGCCCTCGACCCGCGCCTGGGTGAGGGGCTGGGCCTGGTCCAGACCCTGGGCCTGGCCCTGTTCGTCTACACGGTCGGGATCGCCGCCGGCGCCGGCTTCTTCCGTGACCTGCGGCGCCAGCTCCCCCTCATGGCCGGTGCCGCGCTGGTCCTCGCGGTCCTGGCCGGGCTCACCGTCGTGGTCGGCGAGGCCCTGCACCTGACACCCGCACTGCGCGCGGGCACCTTCAGCGGGGCGCTGACCTCCACGCCCGCACTCGCCGCGGCGACGGAGGTCGCCGGCACCGACGAGCCGGCGGTCGGCTACTCGCTGGCCTACCCCGTCGGCGTGGTCCTCACCATCGTCGTGATGGCGGTCGTGCTCTCCCGCCCGTGGACGGCCCGCCGGGACCCGGACTCCACGGCCGGCCTGGGGCTGGTGGACATCTCCGTGGAGGTCGAGCGACCCGGGCGTCTGTCGGAGGTGCCTGGCGTCGCCACGGAGGCGGTCCGGCTGTCCTACCTCGCCCGGGGTGGCCGCATGCGGGTCGTCGCCCCGGACGAGGACCTGCAGGTCGGGGACCGGGTGGTGGTCGTCGGCCCCGAGGCCGCGGTCCGCCGGGCGCGCGACCACCTGGGGCGGCGCGTCGACGAGCACCTGGCCCACGACCGCCGCGAGGTGGACTACCGCCGGTTCCTGGTCTCCGACCCCCGCCTCGCCGGCCGCACCATCGGGGAGCTCGACGTGCCCGGCCGGTTCGGGGGCATCGTCACCCGGGTGCGGCGCGGTGACCTCGACATGCTCGCCTCCGACGACAGCACCCTCGAGCTCGGTGACCGGGTCCGGGTGATCGTGCCGCGCGGCCGGATGCGGGAGGTCAGCCGGCTCTTCGGGGACTCCGAGCGCCGGGTGAGCGAGGTGGATGCCCTGTCCCTCGGCGTCGGCCTCGCGGTGGGTCTGGCCGTGGGGCTGGTCGCCCTCCCGCTCCCCGGCGGGTTGACCTTCGCCCTCGGCTCCGCCGCGGGGCCGCTGGTCGTCGGTATGCTGCTCGGCCGGCTCGAGCGCACCGGCCCCCTGGTCTGGGTGCTGCCGCTGCCGGCCAACCTGACGATCCGCCAGCTCGGGCTCCTGCTCTTCCTGGGCGCGACCGGCCTGGCCTCGGGTCAGGCCTTCGCCGACCAGGCCCTGACGGGCACCGGCCTGCGGGTCGTCCTCGCCGCCGCGGTGCTGAGCGTGGCCGGTGGGGTCCTGTTCGTCGTCGCGGCCAGGCTGGTCGGCGTGAGCACCGCCCGCGCCGCCGGCGGACTGGCCGGGTTCGTCGGTCAGCCGGCGATCCTGGCCTACGCCAACGGGCGGCTCACCGACGAGCGGATCGAGTCCGGCTACGCCGCGCTGTTCGCGCTCGGCATCATCCTCAAGATCCTGCTGGTGCAGGTCATCGCCGGCTGACCGACCCGGTCGCCCAGCCTCACACCGCGGAGCGGTCGAGGGCACTAGGTTGGGCGACATGTACCCGACGTTGGGGGATCTCCTCGGGACCGATCTGCCGATCGGCACCCACGAGTTCTTCGTGGCCCTCGGCGTGCTCGCCGCCCTCGCCGTGCTGGGGGTCCGGCTGTGGCGCACCGGGGCGGGCCGGGACGAGCGGATGCTCTACATCGTGGCGGGTGCGCTGGTCGGCGGTGCCGTGTTCATGCGGCTGGGCACGTGGCTGCAGGACACCGACCTCCGGCAGAACGCGACGCTGGTCGAGCAGTGGCTCTACGGCAACCGGAGCATCCTCGGGGGCCTGGTCGGCGCCTGGCTCGGCGTCCACCTGGCCAAGCGGCTGTCCGGCTACCGCACCCGGACGGGTGACCTCTTCGTCCCCGCCGTCGCGCTGGGGATGGCAGTGGGGCGCTGGGGCTGTCACCTGACCGAGCTGCCCGGCACCCCGAGCCGGCTCGGTCTGGGGCCGGTGCTCGACTCCGCCACGGCGGAGCGGCTGGGCGGGATCGCGGGGGTGCCGCTGCACCCGAGCCTGCTCTATGAGGCCGCCTTCCACACGGTCGCGTTCGCCGTGATCTGCTGGAGCCTGTCCCGACGGCGCCTGCCCCAGGGCGAGACGTTTGTGCTCTACATCGCCTCCTACGCCGTGTTCCGGCTCCTCGTGGAGTTCGTGCGCGGCAACGAGGTGGTCTGGATGGGGCTGAGCCGGCCGCAGCTGTTCCTGCTGGTGCTGGTTCCGCTCGTGCTGGCCAGGATCGCGTGGCAGGCTCGCCGCGGGGTCTACTCACGACAGGAGGCAGGGAACGTGGTCCTGGACCAGAACGGTGCCGGGCGCACCGACGAGCGGTCGCCGGTGCGGGCGTCCACCGCCGAGGGGACGGCGCCGTGAGCGTGCGCGTCGGGAGCGGGGCGGCGCTGCGTGACTTCCGCGTCCACCGCTACGTCAACGCCTTCTGCCCGCACTGCCACGAGGAGGATCCCGACCGGCCCCTGGAGGACGTGCGTCGTCTCTCCGGCTGGCTCGCCGAGCGCGACGGCCGCGTCTTCCTGGAGCGCGGTTGCCCCGACCACGGCTTCGTCCGCACCCTCTACGACGAGTCCGCCGAGATCCTGCGCTACCTCGAGCAGTGGACCGCTCCCACCAAGGAGCACACCGCGGACGTGACGGGCAACTTCAAACCGGTCCCCTCGGCATACGCCGACGGTCTGCCGCAGATGCAGACCCAGCACACCTGCATCCTGCTCGAGGACATCACCGACCACTGCAACCTGAAGTGCCCCACCTGCTTCGCGGAGTCGGCGCCGCAGCTGGCGGCGACCGCACCGCTGGAGGAGGTCCTCGCCTCGATCGACACCCGGCTCTCCCGGGAGAACAACCGGCTGGACGTGCTGATGATCTCCGGTGGCGAGCCGACCCTGCACCCGCAGTTCGAGGAGATCCTCGAGGCAGCGGTGGCCCGGCCGATCGTGCGCATCCTGGTCAACACCAACGGCCTGCGGATCGCCCGGGACGACGCCCTGCTGGCGCTGCTGCGCAGGCACCGGGAGCGGGTCGAGATCTACCTCCAGTTCGACGGGCTCACCGCGGACGCCTCGCGGCACCACCGCGGCGCGGACCTGCGTCGGTTCAAGGAGCGCGCGATCGCCCGACTCTCCGAGAACGGCATCTTCACCACGCTGACGATGACCGCCGCGCTCGGGGTCAATGACGAGGAGATCGGTGCCGTCCTGGACCTCGGGCTGGCCACGCCGTATGTCGGGGGCGTCACCATCCAGCCCGTCTTCGGCTCCGGTCGCTCCGCCGGGGTCGACCCGATGGAGCGGCTGACCCACACCGGTGTGCTGAGCCGGCTGGGGCCCCAGACCGACGGGCGGGTCACCTGGCGCGACCTGACCGCCCTGCCCTGCTCCCACCCGCACTGCTGCTCGGTCGGCTACCTGCTGCGCGACGACGCCGGTCGGTGGCAGTCCCTCGTGCAGCTCATCGGGCCGGACCGGCTCAAGGAGCTGCTCGACCTGGAGCCCGACGTCCTGGCCAACCGGATCGCCGACCAGGAGCTGCCCGCCCAGCTGCGGCGTGTCGTCAAGGACAGCCTGCTCGACCTGCTCAGTGAGCAGTCCTCGCTGTCCCACCCCGGCATCGGCTCGATCTGGCGCGACATCTGCACCAACTGCGACATCGGGATCGGCACCCTCAGCAGGCTGGCCACCGCCCGGCTCCCCGGCGGGCACGCCCGGCTGCGCGCGATGCTGGGCGAGCGGGTGCTCCGGGTGACGGTGAAACCGTTCATGGACATCAACACGATGATCGAGGAGCGCCTCACGCAGTGCTGCGTGCACGTCGCCACGGTCAACGAGCAGGACCGTTCCCACCAGTGCGCGCCGTTCTGCGCGGTGCAGGCCTGGGCACCGCTGTCGCGGACCCGGCTCTCGACCGCGACCGGTGGCCGCCGCAACCTGCTGGAGGTGTCTCCGTGACCGCCACCCCCCGACCGCCCGTGGGCAGGCCCGGCTCCCCCGCCCCGTCCCCGGAGGCCGCCCCGTTCGACCCGCTGCGCCTGTGCATCTTCGCCACCGTCGCGCTGCTGGGCTGGCTGGCCGGCCCGTTCGCCCTGCTGGTGTTCGCCGCGCTCGGCTTCGCGGGCTACTGGCGGGCGCGCCGGGCGGGCCTGACCCGGTCCCAGTGCCTGCTGCGCGACACCCGCCTGGTCCTGGCCTATCTCGGCCTCCTCGTCCTGGCCGGCGGCGCCGGCATCTGGTGGCAGGTGACCTCGTGAGCCGGTCCGCCCGAGGCGGCCACACCGCATACCGCCCGATCATCCGCACCGACCGGAGGGAGTCCACGCGTGTCTGAGGGCCAGCCACCGGACGAGCCGTTCGACCCCTACCGGCCGCCTCCCCCGGGCCAGCAGCCCTACGGTCAGCCGCCTCCCCCGGGCCAGGGCGGACCGCCCCAGGGCTACCACCACGCCTACCCGCAGGGCCCTGGCCAGTACCCCGCCTACGGCACCCCCTACGAGCCACCGCCGCGCCGGTCCTCCCGACCGCTCTGGCTCGGGGCGCTGCTCGGGCTGCTCCTGACCGGCGGGCTGTTCTGGCTCAGCCTGTCGGTCCCGGACGTGGCCCAGTGGATCATCCTCCCCGCGGCCGTCGCGGTGGCCGTGCTACTCATCGTGCCGGCGACGCGCCGTTGGGGGCTGGGCCTGGTCATCGGGGCGCTGCTCAGCGTGCCGGTCGGGCTGATCATCTTCGCGGGCGTCTGCATCGTCCTCATCGCGTCCTACTCACAGGGAGGGACCTGATGGAGGCCCGGACGCACCGGACAGGCACCGGCACCGTACGTGCCCACGACCAGGGTGCCCAGCTGACCGAGTGGCGGGTCGGGGGCGTGCCCGTGATCTGGGTGAGCGCCCTTGCCAGGTATGCCGAGGGGCAGCCGATCCGGGGAGGAGTGCCGGTGTGCTGGCCCTGGTTCGGACCCGGCCGGAGCGGTGACCTGAGTCCGGCGCACGGGTTCGCCCGGACCGCCCCCTGGCGGCTCGTCGACGAGGTCGTCGACGACGCAGGGGTCCGCCTGGCCTGGGAGCTGAGCTCCGCGGACACAGCGGGGCGGTCGGGCACCGAGCGCTTCCCCCACACCTTCCGGGCGCGGGTCGAGGTGCGCGTCACCGACCGTGCGACGGTGTCGCTCACCGTGCGCAACGAGGACTCCGCGGCCTTCGACTACGAGGCCGCGCTGCACACCTACCTGCACGTCGGCGACATCCGCAGGGTCCGGTTGACCGGGCTGGACGGTGCCCACTACTTCGACAAGGTGTTGCGCGCCGGGGCCACGCAGCACGGTGACCTCGTGTGCACCGGCGAGACCGACCGGGTGCACACCTCGGACGGGCCGGTGGCCGTGCACGACCCCGTCCTGGGGCGGACGCTGACGGTGGAGAAGGCCTCCTCCCCGCACACGGTCGTGTGGAACCCGTGGGCCGAGAAGGCTGCGGCGATGGAGGACTTCGGCGACCGGGAGTGGACGGAGATGGTCTGCGTGGAGGCCGCGGCGGTGGGTGACGGAGCAGTCCGGCTGGAGCCCGGTGCCGAGCACACCCTGTCCACGACGGTCCGGGTCGGGCCCCTGCATGGGTCATGATGACAGCCACACGACACCACGGAGGCACCAGTGAGGGATGACGCGCGCGGCCGCAGGCACCGAGAGCCGTCCGACGACCCGGTCCAGACCGCCGGACTCGGCACACCGTCCCCACGGGGCGAGGATGAGCTGGACCGGGGGGTCGTGATCGGCGGCGCCATGGCCGTGACAGCCCGCTGGGCCTGGCGGTTCATCATCGTCAGCGTCGCCGTGGCGATCCTGCTCTGGCTGCTGTCGCGTCTGTGGGTCGGCATCTTCCCCGTGATGCTGGCCCTCATCGTCTCGACGGTGCTCGCCGGACCCGTGGGCTGGATGCGGCGCCGCGGTGTCCCCTCCGCCCTGGCCGCCGGTCTCACCCTGGTCCTCGCCGTGCTCCTCGTGCTGGGCACCCTCGCGGCGATCGCGCCGTCGATCATCGCCCAGACCGGTGATGTCGTCGACCGCGCCAGCCAGGGCATCGTCACCGTGCGCGAATGGCTCGCCGGGCCACCGGTCAACCTGGACAACGAGCAGCTGGACAACGCGATCAAGGAGGCCACGAACTGGTTGCAGGAGCGCTCCAGCGACATCGCCTCCGGCGTCTTCACCGGCGTCTCGGCGGTCACCTCCGCCCTGGTCACGCTCGCGCTCGTGCTCGTCCTGACGTTCTTCTTCATCAAGGACGGGCCGGGCTTCCTGCCCTGGCTCCGGCGGGTGTCCGGCCACACTGCAGGGCAGCACCTGACCGAGATCCTGACCCGTGCGTGGCGCACCCTGGGTGGCTTCATCCGCACCCAGGCGGTGGTCAGTGCCGTCGACGCCTTCTTCATCGGCCTGGGCCTGGTCATCCTCGGGGTGCCGCTGGCGCCCGCCCTGGCGGTCCTCACCTTCATGGCCGGGTTCATCCCGATCGTCGGTGCCTTCGTGGCCGGCACCCTCGCGGTCCTGGTCGCCCTGGTGTCCAACGGGTGGGTCACCGCGCTGTGGGTGCTCGGCATCGTCCTGCTGGTGCAGCAGGTGGAGGGCAACGTCCTGCAGCCGCTGCTGCAGAGCCGCAGCATGCAGATGCACCCCGTGATCATCCTGCTGTCGGTCGCTGCGGGAGGCACGCTGTTCGGGATCCCGGGAGCGTTCCTGGCCGTCCCGGTCGCCGCGACGGTCGTGGTGGCCCTGCGCTACCTCTCGGAGCAGGTCGACCTGCGCACCGGCGACCTGCATCCGGAGGACCTGACCCTGGCCACGCCCGAGGGCGCCATCACGGCCCGGGACGGCGAGCGCGCCGGTGAGCGCAACCGCCGCCTGCTGCACGAGCCCGGCGCCGAGCCGGGGGACGTGGTCGCCTCCGACGAGATCCCTGAGACGCGGCGCCGCACGGGCTCGCCGGTCCTGGGTAGGTTGCGCAGCAGGGTGCGTCGGCAGGGCTAGCTGCTAGCGGTGCGTCGGCGGTGCTGCCGGGCCCTGGCCCGTGAGCGGCACCGCAGACAGGAGGGCCGCACCGACCTCGGTCGGTGCGGCCCTCCTGCGCTGTGCCGGCTCAGCCGTCGGTGGCGTCCTTCCAGGCGTCCTTGGCGTCCTCGCCCGCCTGCTTGACGTTCGCCTTGGCCTGGTCGACCTGGCCCTCGGCCTGCAGGTCGCGGTCGTCCGTGGCGTCGCCCGCAGCCTCCTTGGCCTTGCCCTTGGCCTCCTCGGCAGCGTTCTTCATCTTGTCGCCGATACCCATACCGCAACCTCCTGGTGTCGATGGAAACTCGAACGGATCCACCGTGACCCGGGAGCGGACGCGCCGCAAGTTGGGCGATCACCCCCCTCGGTTCACCGGTCTGTGGCATCATCCGCCCATGACCGACGCCCCGATGGCTGCCGACGCGGTGGTCCGCGACCTGTCCCACGAGCGCACCCGCGGGCACCAGCGCGCCTGGGGCTGGTACGACTGGGCGAACTCGGCCTACGTCACGACGACCGGCACGGTGCTCATCTCTCCGTACCTCACGGCCATCGCCCGGGAGTCGGTCTGTCCCGACCTGGCAGAGGGGGCGCGGTGCACCGAGATGCTCAGCGTGCTCGGCATCCCGATCGCGGTGGGTTCGTTGTCGTCCTACACGATCACCCTGGCGACCATCGTCTCTGCCCTGGTGCTGCTGTTCGTCGGGGCGATCGCCGACCGGACGACGCGACCGACCTGGCTGCTGGGTGGCTTCGCGTGGGTCGGCTCGCTGGCCGCGATGGGCATGTTCTTCCTGGCCGGCACTAACTGGCAGCTCGGGGTGCTGCTGCTGGTCATCGGCAACCTGTGCCTCGGCGCCTCGACCGTGGTCTACGACGCACTCCTGGTGCGGGTGGCCGACCCGGACGACCGGGACCGGGTCTCCTCCCGCGGCTGGGCCCTGGGCTACCTGGGTGGGGGCGTGCTCCTCCTGGGCAACCTCGGGCTCCTCACCTTCTACGAGCAGGTCGGCGTCAGCTACGGCCTGGCGATCCGGATCTCGCTGTTCTCCGCGGGCCTGTGGTGGGCGGTCTTCACGCTCATCCCGGTCCTCGGCCTGCGCCGGATCCGCGGCACCACCGCTCCCCTGGTCGACAAGGCCGCGGGCGTGGTCGGCGGGACCCTCAGCCAGCTGCGATCCACGTTCGGTGAGCTGCGTCACTACCCGCAGACGCTCACCTTCCTGCTGGCCTACCTCTTCTTCAACGACGGTATCCAGACCGTGATCGCCTCCTCCAGCCTCTACGGCACGGAGGCACTCGGTTTCGACAGCAGCCAGATGATCATCACGATCCTGCTGGTGCAGTTCGTCGCGTTCGGGGGCGCTCTGCTCTTCGGCCGACTGGCCGGCAGCTACGGCGCCAAGCGGGTCGTCCTGGGGGGCATCGTCCTGTGGACCGTCGTGGTGGCCTTCGCCTTCTTCGTCCCGGCCGGGGCCTACACGGTCTGGCTGATCTGCGCGGTGTGCATCGGCATCGTCCTGGGCGGCACCCAGGCGCTCTCCCGTTCGCTCTACAGCCAGCTGGTCCCCCGCGGCAAGGAGAACGAGTTCTTCAGCTTCTACCAGGTCATGGAGCGCGGCACGAGCTGGTTCGGGACCCTGCTGTTCGGCCTGATCTACCAGTTCACCGGCACCTACCGGCTGGCCATCATCGCGCTCATCGTCTTCTTCGTCGTGGGCGGCCTGCTGCTGACCCGGGTCGACATGCGGCGGGGCATCGCGGAAGCCGGCAACGACCAGCCCGCCATCGTCTGAACCCTCCCCGGCTCGGGCAGTAGCGCGTCACCGGTGCACTCCTGACCAGCGGATTGGCGCTCGGAGCCGACGGTTCGGTAACATATAGGGCTATCCCCACTGAAGGTGTCCCAGCGAGGCCCGCCTGTCGGACCGAGCCGTGCTCACGCGCGCTCGACCGGCACCTGCTGTGTGGGAACACCACGCTCCGCGCGAGCGTTGACACCAACAGTCCGCCAGCATGTATGACCGTGTTCACCAACACGATGGGAGATCGATATGGCCGAGAGGTCCCTGCGAGGCACCAACCTTTCCTGGTTGTCCTTCGAGAGCGATGAGGGAGTGACCTTCTCTGAGCGCCAGATGGTGGCTTACACCTGCCCCGAGGGGCACGTGACGGAGCTGCCGTTCTCCGTCGAGGCAGAGATCCCGCCGATCTGGGAGTGCCGCTGCGGTCTCAACGGCAAGCTCAACGACGGCCCCGAGCCGGAGCTCAAGCCGACCAAGGCCCCGCGCACGCACTGGGACATGCTCCTGGAGCGGCGCACCGTCCCCGAGCTCGAGGAGCTCCTGGAGGAGCGTCTGGCGCTGCTCCGCGAGAAGCGTGGCGAGAAGCCGCGCCGTCAGCGCACCGCCTGACCGACAGACAGACGACAGAAGGCCCACCCGGTCCGACCGGGTGGGCCTTCTGTCGTCCCACCGTCACTGCTCGCGTCCCACCGTCACTGCTCGGTGGGTGGGTCCTCGGAGACGATCTCGCCCTCGATGATGTCGTCAGTCTGTCGCGGACCCGGCGCAGCACCGGTGCCCCCCGGATCCCGCCGGCCGGTTCCGTAGCCGCTCGCCGGGCCGGACCTGGCCGGGCCTCCCGTCACCACCACCGGGGGCATCCGGCTGCCGATGAACACCGCGAGCACCCGCCGGCTGAGGGTCCGGGTGAATGGCAGGATGAGGAAGATCCCGACGAGGTCGCTGAGGAAGCCGGGCAGGAGAAGGAACAGTCCGCCCACCAGAACGAGCATGGCATCGGCGAGCTCGCGCCCCGGCATCCGCCCGGTGTCCACAGCCTGGCGCAGCGCCTTCCAGGTGCGCCCGCTCTCCCGGCGGACCAGGTAGAGACCGGCCAGCACGAACAGCACCAGGAGACCGATCGTCCACCAGGGACCGATGGCCCGGCCGACGGCGAGCAGGAGCAGGATCTCCAGCAGGACCAGGAGCAGGAACGCGGCGACGATGAGGCGCACCCGTCGTGGCGCTCGCCGCCGCGGTGCGCCGCCTGCTCGGTAACTCCCTGAGGAACGGCCACCGGGCCCCCTGCCCGCGCCGCTCCCCCGACCACCGCCGCCACCGGAACCGCCCGTGGGGCGGACCGGCCCACTCAGTCCGTCAGCTGGTGCCATGTGCCACCCGAACCCACCCGTCGTCCCAGCCGCCCGACCGCCGAGCCGGCCTGCAGACCCCGCCGCCGCAGACCCCACAGCGTGACGCTGGCCAGGGCCTCCCGGACGATGCTGCCGTCCATCTTGGAGGTGCCGACCTCACGCTCCACGAAGTCGATCGGCACCTCCACCACGCGCAGGCCGCGATCAACCGCCCGAAGCGTGAGATCCACCTGGAAGCAGTAACCCTGCGAGGCCACGCCGTCCAGGTCCATCGTGCGCAGCGCTGAGGTGCGGTACACCCGGTAGCCGGCGGTCGCGTCCCGCACCGGGATGCCGAGTGCCGTCCGGGTGTAGATATTGGCCCCACGGCTGAGCAGGTTGCGGGTCCACGGCCAGTTGTGCGTCGCGCCGCCAGGGACCCAGCGGGACCCGATGACCAGGTCGGCGTCACGTGCCGCGAGCAGCAGACTGTCGAGCTGCTCCGGCAGGTGCGAGCCGTCGGCATCCATCTCGACCACCGCGTCGTAGCCGTGTTCGGTGGCCCACGCGAAGCCAGCCAGGTAGGCCGGTCCGAGACCCTGCTTGCCCGGGCGGTGCAGCACGTGCACCTGCTCGTCCTCGGCCGACAGCGCGTCAGCGACGTCGCCGGTGCCGTCGGGGCTGTTGTCATCCAGGACCAGGACGTCGACCTGCGGCTGGGCGGCGCGGACCCGGGTCACGACGCCGGGCAGGGAGTCCTTCTCGTTGTAGGTCGGGATGAGGACGAGGACCCGCTCGAGGGTGCTGCTCATGGTCTGACTGGCCCTGCCTTGCCGGTGGTCGACTGGTGGTGCGCCGTAGGCGGCGTGTCCCAGAAGCCTAACTGTTGCGGCGCCGGAGAACAGTGCCGAGGAGGCTCACCCCGAGCGCGAGGAGCGCCACCCGCTCCGGCCACGGTCCCAGCCTGGCGGCCAGCGTGAGCTCGGTCCGCCGTGGCACGGCCCCGCTGATGATGTCCCGGGTGAACAGCTCGGTGCCCTCGTGCACGGACCCGTCGGGCATGACCAGCCCGCTGACCCCGACCGTGCTGATGTGCACCACCGGACGGCTCAGCTCGACCGCCTTCACCCGCGAGGCCGCCAGCTGCTGTTCGGACTCGTCGGTGAAACCGAACGTCGCGTTGTTCGTGGGCACGAAGAGCACCTCGGCCCCACCCAGCACGTTCTCCCGCATCAGGTCATCGACGACGACCTCGAAGCAGATGGCGATGCCCAGGGCCAGGTCGCCCCCGGGCAGCGGCACCGACATCACCCCGGTCTCCTCACCGGCCACGAAGTCCCGTGCGACGAGGTCGACCTTGTCGCTGAACATCCGGAAGAAGTCGCGGTAGGGGATGTACTCGGCGAACGGCACCGGGCGCTGCTTGACATAACGATCGACGGCGCCCTCCCCCGGCAGATAGAGAAGGCTGACGTTGCTCACGTGGTCGAGGGGTTCGCTCAGCACCGCCCCGACGATGAGCGGGACGCCCACGGCGGTGACCGCCTCGTTGATCACGGCCGCTGCGTCGGCGTTGCGCAGCGGGTCGATGTCGGAGGAGTTCTCCGGCCAGAGCACCACGTCCGGCGGCGGGAGCTCGCCGTCGTCCACGAGCTGTGCCGCGTGGAGGGTGGTGGCTGCGTGGTTGTCCAGGACCGCCCTGCGCTGCGCGTTGAACTCGAGGGTCATCTCCGGGACGTTGCCCTGGATGCCGAGCACCTGCAGGGGCTCGCCGTCGACGGGCCGGGGAATGAGCAGCGGCGCCAGGAGCAGCCCCACGGCGGACGCTGCGGCCACGGGTGCGACCCACCACCCGGGACGGGTGCGGGGAGGGTCGTGCGGCGGAGCCCCGGGAGCCGGAGAGCCCGGGCGGCGGAGCGTCCGCTCGACGGCCAGGGCCCCCAGTGCCCCCACGAGGGCGGCGACGAAGGTGACTCCGGGCGTGCCCAGCCAGGACGCGACCCCGAGCAGCGGGGCATCGGCCTGGCTGAACGCCACGCGCCCCCACGGGAAGCCCCCGAAGGGCGTCGTCGACCGTGCCAGCTCACTGAGCACCCACGCGAGGGCCACGCTGAGCGGCCGCACCCCCTCGCGCTGCAGGTAACCGCAGACCGCGCCCAACGCCGCGATGTAGAGCGCCTCGAGGACCGAGAGCGCGAGCCACGGCAGAGAGCCGACGAAGATCCCGGTCCAGGAGAGCAGCGGCACGAAGTACGCCATGCCGGCGACCAGACCCAGACCGAGCCCGCGCCCTACGCCCACCTGCGCCGTGGCCAGCGCCAGGGCACCGATGCCTATATAGGCCATCCACCACAGGTTGTAGCCGGGGAAGGCGAGCCAGAGGGAGAGCCCGGCAGCAAGGGACAGGACCAGGCGGACGGGCACCTGCTCAGCCTAGGCGACCGACCCCCGAAGTCAGGCAGCCAGGGCGCGTCGTGAGCGCACCGCGGACGCCAGACCGGCGAGGACCGCCTCGGTGGTCTCCCAGGACATGCAGGCGTCGGTCACGGACTGACCGTAGGTGAGTCCTGCCGGGGCAGGCTCCTGGCGGCCCTCCAGCAGGAAGCTCTCGAGCATCACGCCGACCACGGAGGAGTCGCCCGCCGCGACCTGCGCGCCGATCTCCCCGGCGACAGCGGCCTGACGCACGTGGTCCTTGCGGCTGTTGCCGTGGCTCGCGTCGATGACCAGGCGCGGTGCCAGGCCCGCCTTCTCCAGCAGCCCCCTGGCCGCCGCCACGGACTCGGGGTCGCTGTTCGGCCCTCCTCGCCCACCGCGCAGGATCACGTGCCCGTCCGGGTTGCCCTCGGTCTCCACGAGCGCGGCCCGGCCCTCCTCATCGACCCCGAGGAAGGTCTGGGGCGCGGCCGCGGCCACACAGGCGTCGACGGCGACCTGGATGCTCCCGTCGGAGCCGTTCTTGAGGCCGACCGGCATGGACAGGCCGGAGACGAGCTGGCGGTGCACCTGCGACTCCACGGTGCGGGCGCCGATCGCGCCGTAGCTCACCGTGTCGGCGATGTACTGCGGGGTCGTCGTCTCGAGGTACTCGCACCCGGCCGGAAGACCGGTGTCCAGGACGCCCAGCAGCACGGTGCGCGCCAGGCGCAGCCCGCGGGGGATGTCGTAGCTGCCGTCCAGGTCCGGGTCGTTGATCAGACCCTTCCAGCCGGTCGTGGTGCGCGGCTTCTCAAAGTAGACGCGCATCACCACGACCAGGTCGTCGGCGAGGTCCTGGCTGACCGCCGACAGCCGGCGGGCGTAGTCGATGGCCGCATCGGCGTCGTGCACCGAGCAGGGGCCCACCACGACCAGCAGCCGGTCGTCCTCGCCGCGCAGCACCTCCTGGATCTCCCGGCGCGAGCGGTCCACGAGGCTGGCCAGGTGGTCGGGCAGAGGTTGCTCCTGGAGCACCTGGGTCGGTGTCGGCAGGGGTTCCATCCGCCGGACCCGCAGGTCGTTGGTGCTGGTGCGTTCGATCGTGGCGCTCATCGTGTTCCTCCCGGTCTGGAGGCGGTGCACCCGAGACGTTCCGGAGCGCCCGCCTGTGAATGGCGAAGGGCGCGGACCGTCTGGTCCACGCCCTGGTCGGCTCCGGTCGCGCGCGTCAGCAGGACTTCGCGCCGGCCGGAGCCGACCCAAAGAACCAATACTGGCGAGCGATCGTCATAGCAGGAGGATACACGGGTACTCGGGACGCACGTCCCTCCCCCGGTTCTGCACGCACGGAGGCAGGAGGCGGCGGCACCCTGAGCATGAGCCAGGGCCCGCGATCCGTTGGTGCCGAACCCACCGCAGCCGGGTGCTGCAGGTGGTCCCGTTGTCTACTGAGATCGCGGGCCCTTGCTTGTCCGCCAACGTGCATGCACGAGCGTCCAGGGGCCACGGTCGACCGTTGGCACGGCTCCGGGGAGCTGACGTCCAACCGCGGTCTGGGACGGTCGCGGGTCCCAGGGACACTGGAACCGGTAGCGGACCTGAGGGTCAACATAGCCTTCTCGCCGCTCGTGTCAAACCCCTCCTGACCTGCGCTGATGCACGTTTGCGCAGGTCATCGGCGCGCGTCGAAGGTCTGCCTCGTCGACGAACGGCAACCGGACCTCGGCGTGTCGCGTGCGACACGCCGAGGTCCTTACCCGATATTTACCCGGCGGACGCCGGCGCGACGAATCGTTGTCGCCTGCAGGACCGACTCGCGCGGGGGTCGTGAGCCGGGGCGGACCGGGGGCCCCTGGCTGCGGGACCTCACCGGGCTGCCCGGACGACGCTAGGCTCAGGCGCGGGCCGGCACCACGACGACGCCGCGTGCGGTCGTCGCGACGAGCGGCGGGTCGAGCACGTCAGCAGCGGAGCCACCGCGGTCGGTGTTGCCGCGCGCGACGACGCGCACCTCGAACTCCATCTCCCTGCTCCGCGTCCCCACCCGGACCAGGGTGGCCACGATCTGCAGGCAGTCCCCCGCCCGGACCGGCGCCAGGAACTGCACGTCGGTGTAGGAGGCGAACAGTCCCTCGTCGCCGTCGGTGCGGATGCACAGCTCGGTCGCGACGTCACCGAACAGCCCCAGGCTGTAGGCGCCGTCGACGAGGTCGCCCGCGTAGTGGGCGTGGCTGTAGGGGACGTACCGGGAGTGGACGACGCTGTCGCCGACCGCTGCTGGACTCACTGCTGCTCCTCTGAGGACCGGGTGCCGTGGCGCTGGCCTACGGCGTGGACGAGATAGGACGCGACCTCTGCGGGCGTGGTGCCCTTACCGAAGATCCGGTCGACCCCCAGTGCCCCGGCGGAGCCCTCCTCGAAACGGGGGCCGCCGGCGATCAGGAGGGGCACCTTCCCACTGGGGTAGGCCTCCCGGAACGCGGCCGACATGGCCGTGGTGTTGTGGATGTGGGCGTCTCGCTGGGTGACCACCTGGCTGACGAGCACGGCGTCGGCCTGCTCCTCACGGGCACGTTCCACCAGCTCGGGGACGAGCACCTGGGCGCCCAGGTTCACCACCCGGATCTCGGAGTAGTACTCCAGGCCCTTCTCCCCCGCGAAGCCCTTGATGTTGAGGATGGCGTCGATGCCGACCGTGTGGGCGTCGGTGCCGATGCAGGCGCCGACCACCACCAGGGGGCGGCGCAGGCTCTTCCTGATCGCCTGGTTGACCTCCTTGGCCGACAGCAGCGGGAAGTCGCGCTCGATCACGACGACCTTGTCCACCTCCACCAGGTGCGTGACGCTGCCGTAGACCACGAAGAACGTGTGCTCGGGCCCGATGGCCTTGGCGTGGACGAGCAGGGCGGGGGCCATCCCCATCTTGGCGGCGAGCTGCAGCGCCGCCCCCTCCGCCCGCTTGTCGTGCGGGACGGGCAGGGTGAAGGAGACCTGGACCATGCCGTCGCCGGTCATGTCCCCGTAGGGACGGATCACCGACCCCTGGGTGCCCTTCACCGGGACGGTCGATACCAGGGTGTCCGGCGCCGACTGGCTCGGCTGCGGGTCCGTGGTCCGGGAGCTGCTCACGCGCCCTCCTCGAGCAAGGTGGTGGCCGGGTTGTCGTAGTCGTCGGCCTTCTGCGCCACGCCGTCCAGTCCCTTGCCCTGGTCGGCGGGGCGCTTCATGTGGCCGAAGGTGCCGTCGGCGATCGCCTCCAGCAGCGGTGACCAGCCGCGCGTGGACGGCTCGGCGCTCATCCGCTGCATCAGGGCGATGGCCTCGTCCAGGACCTGCCTGGCCCGGGTCTGGATGAACCCGTCCCGCGGCGGGTGGAAGTCCTCGACCAGCCCCCCGGCCGCGTTGAGCACGTAACGGACGTTCTGCAGCGCCAGGTCCCGGTCGGACAGGAAGGGTGTGACGACCGCCTCGGTCATCATGCCGACCAGCAGGATCGACTGCCCGGTCAGGGCGCCGACCAGGTTGAAGAAGCCGTCCAGCAGGTAGCCCTGGAAGATGTCACCCGTCATGTGCTTGGTGGGCGGCATCCACTTCAGGGGCGCGTCCGGGAACAGGTGTCGGGCCAGGAGGGCGTGCGCCAGCTCCATCCGGAAGCTCTCCGGCAGCTCGGGGTTGATCTCGAAGGCGTGGCCGAGGCCCAGCTGCCAGTCCTGCAGCCCCGCCTCCTTGCCGAAGTACTCGTTCATCAGCTGGGAGACGGTCACCGTGTGGGCGGCCTCGACGGCGTCGGCGGTGGTCAGGTAGTTGTCCTCGCCGGTGTTGATGATGATCCCCGCGCGCGCGTGGATCTGCCGGGAGAACCGCTGGTCCACGAAGGTGCGGATGGGGTTGATGTCGCGGAACAGGATGCCGTACATCGAGTCGTTGAGCATCATGTCGAGCCGCTCGAACCCGGCCAGGGTCGCGATCTCCGGCATGCACAGGCCCGAGGCGTAGTTGACCAGCCGGATGTAGCGGCCCAGCTCCTTGCCGACCTCGTCCAGGGCGGCGCGCATGAGCCGGAAGTTCTCCTGGGTCGCGTAGGTGCCGGCGAAGCCCTCGCGGGTCGCCCCCTCGGGCACGTAGTCCAGCAGCGACTGCCCGGTGGAGCGGATGACCGCGATGATGTCGGCCCCCGCACGGGCCGCGGCCTGGGCCTGCGGGATGTCCTCGTAGATGTCGCCGGTGGCAACGATGAGATAGATCCAGGGACGCTGCGGAGGGTCACCCAACCGGGCGATCTGCCGCTCGCGGGCGGCCCGTTGACGGTCGATCCGCCGTATGCCGGGGCGCACCGCGGCCTTGGCGGCCCGTCGGGCGCGGGACAGGTCGGCCCTGGTCCCCGGGATCTGGAAGGTCACCGCACCGGTGGAGGCCTTCTGGGCGAGCGTGAGCAGGTCGGGTGCCTCCTCGCGGCGCAGCGCGTCCCACACGGGTGTGGTGACGCCGTGCTCGATGCCGACCTGGTCCCGCACCGCGTCGACCAGGTGGTTGACCCAGGGGACCCGCTCGTGGTCGGCGCCGGCGAGTCCGGCCAGGCGCAGCGTCGCCCGCTCGACCGAGACCGTGGTGTGTGACCGGGCCAGCTCGACGACCGGCCTGCCCAGCCGGGCGGCCGCGGTACGTGCCGTGCGGACGGTCCTGCGGTCCAGCTCCAGGACCTTGGGCGTGTTCACTCAGACTCCTTCTCGGTCGAACGTCACGTGTCCGTCGACGACGGTCAGCCGGGCGACCGGCAGAGGCAGGTCCGGCTCGGCGGCCAGGTCGGGCAGACCGTCCTCGGTGTGCGGCAGGTCACCGTCCGGGGTGTCCCAGACGACGTAGGAGGCCGGCTCTCCCAGCGCCAGGGTGCCGCCGGGGCGGCCGGCCAGCGCGTAGCCGCCGACGGTGTGTGCCTCGAACGCCTCGGCGACGGTCAACCGCTGCTCCTCGTTGTGGTGCCACACGGCATAGCGCACGCCACGCCACGGGTCGATCCGCGTGACGGGACTGTCCGAACCGAGCGCGACGCGCACGCCGGCGTCGAGCATGCTGCGTAGCGGCACGACGGCGAGGGCGCGCTCCTCGCCCAGCCGAGCGGCATACATGCCCTCGGTGCCTCCCCAGAGGCCGTCGAAGGCCGGCTGCACACTGGCCCAGATGCCGAGCTCGGCCATGGTGGCCAGCACCTCGGCGTCGGGCAGCTCGACGTGCTCCCACCGGTGCCGGGCGGCGATCATCGCCTCGGTCCCGACCACCTCGGACGCGCGTCGGAACCCCTCGGCCATCGTGTGCAGGGCGGCGTCACCGATCACGTGCCCGCCGGCCTGCAGTCCCGCACGGGTGCACGCGATCACGTGCTGGGCGATCTGGTCGGCGCTCAGGTAGCCGTAGCCGTGTCCGGGTGCGTCGCGGTAGGAATCGAGCACGTGGGCCGTGCGGGAGCCGAACGAGCCGTCCGCGCACAGGTCCCCGGCGAAGCCGGCCACGCCGAGGTAGTGCCCCAGCTCCTGCGCCTCGGTGTGGTCGTCGACCAGCTGTCCCCAGTAGGCGACGGTTGCCGTCCGGGCCGGTCGCTGCCCCGCCTCGAGCACGTGGTGGACGTCCGCGAAGGAGGTCAGGTGGTCGGCACCGGTCTCGTGCACCAGGCCGACGCCGCGCTCGGAGGCGGCGCGCAGGGCGAGGTCCAGGTAGTGCTCGCGGTCCGCGTCGGTCATGGCCGAGGTGAACGCGTTGGTGACGGCGGCGAAGGCCTCGCGCGTCACCACACCCGAGCCGTCCCAGCCGTCCAGCCCGTGGACCCGCGCGACCGCGGCCATCGCCGAGGACACGCTGGCGGAGTGGGCGTCGACACGCGGCATGTACACGACCCCGCCGTAGGTGGCGCGGTCCAGCTCCCGGGCGGTGATCGGGCGGCCCTCCACCCACTTGGTCTCGTCCCACGAGTGCGCGTAGACCGGCCGCCCGCGCAGGTGCCGCGCGGCCGTCTCGACCAGCCGGAGCGCCTCTCCGACCGAGTTGGTCTCGGACAGGTCGATGCCGTCCAGCCCCTGCCCGGTCATGGTCAGGTGGACGTGGGCGTCACTGAACGCGGCGGTCACCAGCGCGCCGTCGAGGTCGACGACCCGGTCCACCGAGTCGAGGTGGGACGCGGCCGCCGCGTCCTCGCCGATCCAGGCGATGCGTCCGCCGCGGGACACCATCGCGTGGGCGTCGGGGTGCCCGTGCAGGCGGCCGCCGCGCAGGAGGATGGAGGGGGTGCGGCCGGTCTCGGGCTCTCGGAGGGTGCTCACGGGGCCCCAGTCTGCTCCCCCGCGAGGCGGGACTCGAACAGGTCCCGGACACCGGGCGTGGTCCGCAACAGCTCCATCGCGTAGTCCGCGTGCCCGGGGACATAGCCGTTGCCGACCAGCATGCGGACGTCGGCGGCCAGGCCCTCGGCCCCGAGCGCGGCCGCGGCGAAGTTGGTCGCCATCGAGAAGAAGATGACCGTCCCGCCCTGGGCGGTCGCCAGGATGGCGGGCTGCTCGCACCCGGGCACGTCGACACAGACCACGGTCACGTCGGCCGGGCCCCCGGCCTGTTCGACGGCCTCCAGCAGGCCGAGCGGCGACCGGGCGTCGGCGATCGTGACCGCCTCGGCGAGCCCACGGCCCTCGAGCAGGTCGGCCTCCTGCTGGACGGGGACCACAGCGATCCGGCGCGCCGCGCCGGCCTGTCCGGCCGCGGCCAGGGAGAGCGACCCGGACTTCCCCGCCCCGCCGAGCACGGCGACCACGGGGGCCCGACCGGTGCGCTCGCGGTGCTCCCGCACGACCCGGGAGACCAGGGCCGGGGCGCCACAGACGTCCATCACCATGAGGGAGAGCTCGGCGGGCAGGTCCTCTGGGAGCACGGCGGCGATCGAGCGACCGAAGAGGATCGCATGGCCCTCGGCGGGCACCCGCTCCCCCAGCCCGTCCCAGCGCTGCAGCCCGTCCGTCACCCGGAGCGGCGTCAGCGAGAGCGACACGAGCGTGGCGACGTGGTCGCCGACGCGCAGGCCCAGCGGGCTGTCGGGCCCGACCTCAGCCACCCGGCCGATCAGCATGCCGCCGGAGCCGGTCACCGGGTTCTGCATCTTGCCGCGGTCCGCGATGATCTCCAGGACCTCCAAGCGCAGCGCAGCGCCGTCCACGCTGCCGTCCTCGCGGGAGTGCTTGCCCGCCAGCTGGCGGTAGGACGCCGCATCCAGGTTGAGGACCTCCACGTCGATCCGCACCTCGTCGCGTCCGATGGCGGCCGAGGTGTCGAGCCGTCGGGCGGCCTGGGGAAGGGTCAGCTCGGGGCCCACCGGCTCGAGGACCCGGTGTAGCCCGACCGGACTCGTGGCAGTCAATCGTCCTCCCAAACGCGTATTAGACAAGACACCTTGCGGTGGTTGCTCGCTTTCGCCGCAAGATATCCGTAGCATGCCATGTATGAGCAGTCTTATCGAGCAGCCCCACCGCTACCAGCAGCGTGAGCTGGTGGAGCCGGACTGGACACGCTTCCCAGGATGGCACGACGTCACCACCGAGCAGTGGGCCGACGTGCAGTGGCAGCGTGCCCACTGCGTCAAGAACATCAAGCAGCTCCGCGAGCTCATGGGCGACCTGCTGAGCGAGACGTTCTATGCGGATCTGGAGCGCGACCAGGCCGAGCGCGCGACGATGTCCATGCTCGTCCCGCCGCAGATGATGAACACGATGGTCTCGGAGATGACCTGGGCCGACGGCAGGATGCCGGCCGCGGGCGAGGAGTTCACGGCCGCCTTCTACGCCGACGCGGTCCGCCACTACATGCTGCCGGTCTTCTCGGACCGGCGCACCGACTGGCCCTCCCACCCCTACTCCTCGCGGGACTCGCTGCACGAGCACGACATGTGGGTGGCCGAGGGGCTGACCCACCGCTACCCCACCAAGGTGCTGGCAGAGCTGCTCCCCACCTGCCCGCAGTACTGCGGTCACTGCACGCGGATGGACCTGGTCGGCAACTCCACGCCCCAGGTCACCAAGCTCAAGCTCGCCGGCAAGCCGATGGACCGGCACGAGGCGATCCTCGACTACCTCCGGCGCACACCGACGGTCCGGGACGTGGTTGTCTCCGGCGGCGACGTGGCCAACATGCCGTGGAAGAACCTCGAGTCCTTCCTCGACCGGGTGCTTGACATCGACACGATCCGTGACATCCGCCTCGCGACCAAGGCGCTGATGGGTCTCCCGCAGCACTGGCTGGCCGGCGACACGGTCGAGGGGGTGGCGCGGGTTGCCGGCAAGGCCCGCAGCCGTGGCGTCGGGCTGGCGATCCACACCCACGTGAATGCCGTCCAGTCGGTGACGCCGCTGGTGGCCAAGGCCTCCCGCGCGATGCTCGATGCAGGCATCCGCGATGTCCGCAACCAGGGTGTGCTCATGCGGGGTGTCAATGCGACCAGCGAGGACCTGCTCGATCTGTGCTTCGCCCTGGCCGACGGTGCCTCGATCACGCCCTACTACTTCTACATGTGCGACATGATCCCGTTCGCCGAGCACTGGCGGACCTCGCTGGCCGAGGCGCAGCACCTGCAGCACTCGATCATGGGTTATCTGCCGGGGTTCGCCACTCCGCGCATCGTGTGTGACGTCCCGTTCGTCGGCAAGCGCTGGGTGCACCAGGTGGACTCCTACGACACCGAGCGCGGGATCTCCTACTGGCGCAAGAACTACCGCACGTCGATCGAGACCGAGGACGTGGACGTCACCAGCGCCGAGTACGCGTACTACGACCCGATCTACACCCTCTCCAGCGAGGGTCAGGCCTGGTGGCACCAGCACGGAGACGCCTCAGCCACGCACGAGGCGGCGACCGTTGCCGCGCACGCCTCCCGCACGGCGTCCGTGGCCCAGCTCGACTAGCTGGTCAGCCCGCCGTCTCGGGCGCTGGCGCCCGTCTCCTAGGGTGCGGTCATGGCGAAGTCGAGAACCCGGGCCGGTGGAGGCACTCCCGCGACCGTCGTGCTCGAGGCCGCGAACGTGCCGTTCACCCCGCGCAGCTACCACCACGACCCTGCGGCCGAGTCCTACGGGCTGGAGGCGGCCGAGGCGCTCGGGGTGGATCCTGCCCGGGTGCTCAAGACGCTGCTCGTCATGACCGACGCGGGACCAGGGGTCGGCATCGTTCCGGTGGACCGACAGCTCGACCTGAAGGCCGTTGCGGCGGCGCTGGGATCGAAGAAGGCGTCCATGGCCGACCCCAAGGTCGCCGAACGCACGACCGGCTACGTGGTCGGTGGCATCAGCCCGCTCGGGCAGAGGAAGGCGCTCCCGACCGTCCTGGACGCGACGGCTCTGGGTTTCCCCACGGTCCTGGTCTCCGGCGGCAAGCGGGGGCTGGACCTTGAGCTGGCACCAGAGGACCTGGTGCACCTCACCCGTGCGTCCGTGGCACCGATCGCCCGCTAGCCCCCCACCGGCGCGGAGCGACGCACGCGCCCCGTCGTTCGAGTAGCGTCATCGCATGGTCCCTGGTGAAGGAGCACAGCGGCAGCACTGGAAGCGGCGACCGATCTTCATCAACCTCCTGAGTCTGTTTCCGCCCGGGAAGCTCGTCGACCTCGGCACGGGACACGGGGGCTTCGCGGTCCACGCGGCCGACCTCGGCTGGGAGGTCACCGCGGTCGATGCCCGTTCCGAGCGGTGGCCGAAGGACGACCGGGTCACCTGGGTCAAGCAGGATGTCAGGGAGCACGACCTGAGTGGATACGACCTCATCTGCTGTCTCGGGCTCTTCTACCACCTGACCCTTCCCGACCAGCTGGACCTGCTGCGGCGTGCGGCCGGACGTCCCATGATCATCGACACCCATCTGGACCACGGGTCCCACAAGCACCCACTCTCCGAACGGGTCGTCGAGGGTGATGGCTACGAGGGGCGCTACTACCGTGAGCCGGGAGTCCTCACGTCATCCTGGGGCAACAAGCACTCGTTCTGGCCGACCCTCGAGAGCTTCGAGCGCATGCTGTTGGAGACGGGGCACGGCCCTCTGTTGCCGGTGCAGCCGTGGGTGACCGACGACCGCACGTTCTTCCTGGTGCTTCCACCCCTGGTCGACAGCAGCAGACGCCCGGAGTGGGCCAGCCGCCTCCCGGACGCCACCTCGTCACCGGAGCCCAGGGCCTTGCGGGTGCCACAACACGCCGGCGCCGCGGCCCGGGGAGCCGCCCGGGACGCCGCACGGCGGGCCAGGCGCATCGCCGGCGGAGTGCGCCGGAGGATGAGGCAGCGCTGAGAGTGCTGGACGGCCGCTGAGCATCCTCTCGAACCGAGGGGTGCCCGCGACCGGATCCCTCGTGTGTCAGCGAGGCTCCCAGGCATCTTCGGCCGCAGTCCGTGCTCGAACGGCGTCCGGCAACTCACCGGAGGCCAGGTCGCCGAGGCTGACGGACTCGAGCACCTCACGGAGCCCGCTCCGCGCGGCAATCCAGACAGGCTGGAGGACGGTCGCGAAATCGCGGTAGGTGACTGCCTCCGGACGGAGCCCGTGGACACTGACCAGTGGGCCGTCCACCGCCCGGATGACGTCGGCGACGCTGATCTCCGAGGCGTCGCGACCGAGGTGCCACCCACCGCCCTGGCCACGCTTGCTGCGCACGATGCCGGCGCGCCGCAGGTCGGCCAGGATCGCCAGGAGGAAGTTCTGCGGGATGTCCTGTGCCGTGGCCATGGCCTCGGCGGGCAGCGGCGCGTCCGACTCCTTCGCGGTCCGGGCCATGACGATGAGGGCGCGGAGGGCGTAGTCGGACTTGGCGCTGATGTGCATGCCACTGATTGTGTCAGGGCGTGCCGCCACGGCTGCCGGGTCAGAGGAACACGTGCTCCGCGTCGAGCTCGGCAGAACGCTCTGCGGCCCGGGCGGCACGGTCCTTGCGCACCGCGCGGGTGATCACCCAGCCGGTGCCGACCGCGAGGACCGCCAGCGTCGTCCAGACCGGTGTCGAGTTGGCCTCGACCCTCCCCCACGTCTCCAGCATGGTCTTGCTGTTCGTCAGGATGATGAACGACCCGGCAGCGACCCCCAGGACCGGCGCCGCCAGGTGGCGCACCAGCCAGGCCGCGATCGGAGCGGCGATGATGCCACCGGCGAGGAGGGCACCGACCCAGGCGAAGTTGATGCCCTCCCGCCCCAGCGCGAACAGGAACCCGAGGGAGGCGCTCACTGCCACGACGAACTCGGTCGCAGAGATCGAACCGATCACCGTGCGGGGCTCAAGGCGCCCGGTCGAGAGCAGGGAGGTGGTGCCCACAGGTCCCCAGCCGCCACCACCGATCGCGTCCAGGGCACCGGCCACGAGCCCGACCGGGACCAGGAACGCGGCGCGGAGTCTGCCCGTGAACTGGGGGCGGGCACCGGAGAGCGCGAGGAACCGCCACAGCACATACGCCCCCAGCAGGCACAGGATCAGGGCGACCCACGGCCTGGCGACGTCTGCCGGCAGGCTGACCAGGAAGTTGGCCCCGACGAAGGCGCCCAGGCCGCCGGGGACGGCCATGATGCCGACGATGCGCCAGTCCACGTTGCCGAACTTGTAGTGGGAGAAGCCGGAGATCAGCGTCGTGCCCACCTCAGAGAGGTGCACTGCCGCGCTGGCGGCCGCCGGGGCAATGCCCACGACGATCATCAGGCTCGAGGACGTGACGCCGTAGCCCATCCCCAGCGACCCGTCCACCAGTTGGGCGAACAGGCCCACGACGGCCAGCACGATCAGGTTGCGCATCGGGACTCCTCAGGACTCATGAAAGACCAGTGTCTAACGTGAGTTAGAAGAGTACTCCGGTCGGGTCCCAGCGGCAAGCGACCCCGCGAGGCCGGCGCGGACGTCGTCAGAGAGTCACCTCGAGGACAGCAGCTCCCCGTTGACACGGACCTCGCCGTGCGGCCACCGCTCCAGGGACTCAGGGACCCTCTGCCTGCCCACCGGAGTCCGTGTGTCCAGGCGGAGGTCGCCGTTCGCGTCGGCGTGGAGCGAGGTGAGGACGTAGGTATCCGGCAGCGTGGCCACGATCTCCTGCAGGTCGGCGAGCACCTCACTCCGGTCGTCCCCGGTCAGGTGCACCGAGACCCGCCGCGGGTCCTGGCAGCCACTGCCCGCGAACGAGAAGCCCGGGTCATCGGGTCCGGTCCAGCCGAGCTCGGTCGCGGCGTCGCTGGCCTCGGAGAGGCTGTTCCCGAAGAACTCACGAGGTGCGACCCCCGTCCCGCACAGGCGCTCGGTGTCCAGGTCGCGGGTGATCCCGCCGGCCCGGGCAGCCAGGTCGAGGCTGAGCTGGGTCCGGTGGCCCCCGGGAAGGTCCAGGATCGGCGACAGCTCGGGCCATCGGCCCGTGTCCCACCCGGAGATGCGGACCGGTGTGCCGGCCCACTCTCCCTCGATCGTGCTGGTGACGGACCAGCCAGACCCCTCGTGCTCCCCCATGACCTCACCGAGAGAGCGAAGGGCACCGAGCACGTCCGCCTCGGCCAGCTCGCCGCGTGCGGCGGTGAGACGGACGCTCACCTCACCGCTGGCACGGTCCGCGGTGACCGCTGGGGTGAGGGCGGGGTGCGCCGCGAGGGCGTCCTCGACCTCGGCCGCGACCTGCTCGCCGGTCGCCTCGTCGGGATACAGGTTGCTGAGCTGGAACAGGGCGTAACCACCCACCAGGGCGACGGCGACCCCGGCGGCGACACCGACCCACAGCAGCGCCCTCAGTGCCTCCCGCACCTACTACGCCTCGTGCGGCAGCTCGACCGGTTTGCCCTCCCAGGGCGTTGACAGCACGACGGTGGTGCTGCTCGCACAGTTCGCAGCCGACCTAATGTCGGCCAACAGCTGCTCGAGGTCCGACGGCTTGGCGAGCCGGACCTGGATCACGTAGTTCTCCCGGCCGGCCACGGACCAGCAGGAGTCGATCTGCGGCAGGTGCTCGAGCCGCTCCGGGATGTCGTCGGGCGCCGCCGGGTCAAACGGGGAGAGTGCGATGAGGGCGGTCAGTGGCAGGCCGACCTTCTCGAAGTCGATCTCGGCACGGTAGCCGGTGATCACCCCGCGCTCCTCCAGCCGTTTGACCCTCTGGTGGACGGCGGATGTCGACAGTCCGACAGCGCGACCCAGGTCGGCGAAACTCATCCGCCCGTCCGCGGCGAGCAGTCCGACGATCTGGCGGTCAACGGCTTCCATGAGGCCCTAGCCTAGTGAGCCATGAACCCCGACCAGCGCCTGCTCCTGCTCGACACCGCGTCGCTCTACTTCCGAGCCTTCTTCGGGATGCGCGAGACGTCGCCGGCAGCGGACGGCACACCGACCAACGCCCTGCGCGGACTGCTCGACATGACCGCGACCCTGATCAACCGGTTCTCGCCGACCCACCTGGTGGCGTGCTGGGACGACGACTGGCGCCCGGCGTTCCGCACGGCAGCCATCCCGTCCTACAAGGCACACCGCCTGGTCGAGGGCTCCACGGACCAGGAGGAGGTGCCCGCGGACCTGCAGGTGCAGGTGCCGCTGATCCGTGCCTCGCTGGAGGCGTTCGGGTTCCCGGTGCTCGGCTCCCCCGGGTACGAGGCCGACGACGTCATCGGCACGCTCGTCGCCAAGCACACGGGCCTCATGCCGGTGACGGTCGTGACCGGTGACCGCGACCTGTTCCAGCTGGTCGACGACGCACACCAGATCACCGTGGCCTACACCGCCCGCGCCGGGGTGCGGGACGCGGAGGTCATCGACCAGGAGGCACTGCAGGAGCGGTATGCCGTGGCGTCCGGTCAGGCGTATGCCGACATGTCGATCATGCGTGGTGATACCAGCGACGGGCTGCCCGGGGTCGCCGGCATCGGTGAGAAAACCGCGGCGGCGCTCATCGCGAACTACGGCTCGCTCGACGGGGTCCGGCAGGCGCTGGCCGACGGGGACCCCGCCATCAAGGGCGCTCGGCGCAAGAACCTCCAGGCCGCGTCCGACTATCTCGACGTCGCTCCCGGCGTGGTCCTCGTGGCCCGCGACGCCCCCCTTGCGGAACGACCGCTCACCCTGCCCCGTGAGCTGGCCGACCCGGGTACTCTGCAGCAGTTCGTCGAGGCCTATGGCATCTCGGGCCCGGTGCGGCGTCTGATGGAGGCGCTGCGGATCGGCTGAGCCTCAGCGACGACCGCGTGCGCGGGGCGGCTCGTTGGGCGGCCACTCCCCGTCGTCGGACCCGTCGTCCCAGGAGTACAGGAGGTTCTGGAGCTGCACCTGGACGGACTCCACGCCGGGTACGTCGCGCAGTTCCATACCAGCCTTGTCGGTGGCGTCGGAGATGGTGAGCGTGCCGCAGCCGAGGATCCGGTCGAGGAGGTGCTTCTCGATCGCCAGGTCGTTGATGCGGTGCAGCGGGATGTCACGCCCGGCCTTGGTGAGGATGCCTGAGCGGTGGCTGACCCGCCGGGTGGTGATCACGTAGCGCTCGGTCGACCAGCGCAGGATGGGCACGACCACGAAGACCGCCGCCACCCCGGCCGCCAGGACCGCCACGGCCAGGGTGATCCAGCCGCCGTAGGCCAGGTCGCGGGTGAACCACCAGACGGCCCAGAGCAGGGCCAGGAGGAAGATCGCGAGCGCCACCGGCTCAGCCAGGGCCTTCCAGTGCGTCCGGATGCTGAGGACGATCTCCTCACCGTCGGCCAGCTGCTTGCTGTTGAGTCCCATGGGGCTGATCCTGCCACCTGGCCAGCGGTTGTGTCCGGCAACCACGCTGCGCGGCTGCGCTCGCTACGCCGACGGAGACACGGGCTGAACAGGCATGGGATGTCCCTCTGGGAGCCGGACATCGTTCTTCGAGCCGGCTAGTGCCGGCGCCAAGAACCCGTACGTGCTCCAAGACACGCCGTGGGCAGGAGTGCGTGTCGGCCGCCGGGGCTCGGGTAGACGTCCGCGTCGGCCGCCGGGGCTCAGGCAGTCATGCGGTCGCGCGCCGTGGGAACCGTCGGGCGGCGAGCGGGAGTCAGGCGGCGCGAGCGAGTGTCAGGCGCCCGGGGCTGCTGCCGCGACCTGGGGCTCCTCGGCCGGGCGCGCCGGCTGGCCTGCGTGGTCACCGGGGCGAGCCGGTCCGCTCCCCCGGCCCCACGACATACTGGAGAGGATGTCGCCGGGGCGCGCGAGGGTCCAGAACACGAGGACCGCGAGGACCCCGCAACCGACCATCACCGCTGCCATCGGCACCGCCGACGCGGCGTCGAAGGCGCCGGTGACCGGGGCGATCAGGGCCCCGAAGACGAAGTTGCCGGCGCCGAGCAGGGCCGCTGCGGCTCCCGCCCGCTCACCGTGGTCGTGCAGCGCGATGACCGGCGCGTTCGGCATGATGAAGCCCGCGCAGGCCAGCACGAGGACGACGCCCACGATGATGACGACGACGCCGAGGTCGAGCAGGGCGGCGACCAGCAGCAGGGTGGAGATGACGACCAGGCTGGGCAGGACGACGCGCAGGATACGGACCGGGTGGATGCGCTGCACGAGGAAGCCGTTGGCCTGGCTGGCGATCGTCAGCGAGCCGGCGCCGGCGGCGAAGACCAGGGCGTACTCCTGCGTGCTCATGCCGTAGAGGTCCTGGAAGATGAAGGTCGCCGAGCTGATGTAGGCGAACAGGGCGCCCATCGCCGTGCACGCCGTGAGCACCAGCCCGAGGAACCGTCGGTCGCTGAGCAGCACCCCGTAGGACCGCAGAGCGGGCCCGACCCCACCCGGGCGGCGACGCTCGCGCGGGAGCGTCTCTGGTGCCAGGAAGAGCGCGACAGCGACGAGTGCCAGGCCGAACACGCCCAGGCCCCAGAAGATGGTGCGCCAGGTGCCGAAGTGCAGGAACTGCGCGCCGAGCGTGGGGGCCAGGATCGGAGCCACCCCGACGATGAGGAACAGCCGGGAGATGAAGGTGGCCATCTCGGAGCCGTCATAGAGGTCGCGCACCATGGCGTTGGCCAGGACCATCCCCGAGGCCGCGGTGAGGCCCTGCAGGAAGCGCAGCACCAGCAGCGCGTCCATCGAGTCCGAGAGCGCGATCGCCACCGAGACGAGCACGTAGGCGCTGAGCGAGATCAGCAGGGGGCGCCGCCGCCCGACCGCGTCCGCGACCGCGCCGATGAGCAGCTGCCCGATGGCGAGGCCGATGAGGGTGGAGGTGAGGGTCAGCTGGACGGCGGCCTCGGTCGTGCCCAGGTCCTCGACCAGTGTCGGGAAGGCGGCCAGGTAGATGTCGATGGTCAGCGGACCGATCGCCACCAGGGCGCCGAACATCAACAGCCGGGTCAGCCGCGACGGCTCATGGGTCAGTGGCACGAGAGGTCAAGGCCCCACAGCGCCAAGGTATTCCGGGGCACCGGCCGACGGCCGACGGTCAGACCGGCCCTGAGTCGTGGCGCCGCTCAGCAGAGGCGACGCCGGCGGTCCGGACCTCCCCGGGAAGGTGCCGACGGCGGTCCGACCCTCCCCAAGAATGTGCCGAGGGCGGTCCGATCTTCCCCAAAAATGTGCCGAGGGCGGTCCGATCTTCCCCAAAAATTGGTCAGTCGAGCCGGTCCGCCGCCACGACGCCGCGCAGCATCGCGTCGGACGCGCGCCGGGCGGTGGCCGCGACGGACTCGTCCGCTGCCTGGGCGATCTGCCCCAGCAGGTCGACCACCTGCTTGCTGCGACGCACGAAGTCCCCGGCGGACAGCTCGCCGTCCCTCAGGACCTCCTCCAGCGAGCGGCCCGAGGCCCACCGGTGCACCATCCACGCGATCCCGGGGTCCAGCTCGCCGGTCAGCGGCAGGCGGTGCTCGGCCTCCCGGTCGGTCAGCTGGGACCAGATCGCGACCATCTCCCGGAACGCCTCCTCGACCTCCACGGACGGCCAACGAGGGGCGAGGACCTCGTCACTGCCGCGGGGCTCGTGGATCAGGGTGGACACGACCGCAGCCAGGGCGGGGGCATCCAGCCGTTTCCAGGTGCCCTGGGTCAGGGACTGGGCCGCGACCAGGTCCTTCTCGGTGTAGATGCGGCGCAGGCTGGCCCCCGCTGGAGTCACCTCCTGACCGTCCTCGGTGAGGTAGCCGAGCTCGCTGAGCAGCGTGCAGATCCGGTCGAAGGTCTTGGCCACCGTGTTGGTCCGGCCGCTGACGCGCCGCTGCAGGTCGTCGGTCTCGCGCCTCAGCTGCCACCACCGCTCCGCCCACCGCGCGTGGTCCTCCCGCTCGGGGCACTGGTGGCAGGGATGCGCGCGCAGCTGCCTGCGCAGCTCGTCGGGGTCGGTATGCCGTGCCGCACCGTCCGCCCGTCCGGCACCGGGGGCGTCGGTCGGCGCGGCGTCGGCCGCGTCCTCGCGTCGGGCGCCGGGGCGCTGCGAGGGGGGCGGCTCGAAGGGCACCTTGGCCCGGAGCGTCGCGGCCAGGTCCTTGCGCGAGCGCACGTTGCGCGGGTTGAAGCCCCGCGGGATCTGCAGCCGGGCCACCGGCTCCAGCGGATCGCGGAGGTCACTGGCGCTGACGCGCCGCAGCTGACCGTCCGAGGTGAGCACGCCCGGCTCGGGCGAACGCCCGGCCTTCGCCGGGACCGTCAGGACGACAGCCATCCCCTTGCGCCGGCCCTCGGGGAGGCTGACCACGTCACCGGGCGTGAGCTCCTCCAGGCTGACGGCGATCTCGGCGCGGCGTGAGGCGCTGCGGCGGCGGGCCTCGTCCTTCTCGGCGTCGCTGAGCAGGCGCCGCAGCCGGGCGTACTCCCGGAAGTCACCTCTGTCACAGTGCATCGACTCCGCGTAGCCCTCGAGCGCCTCCTCGTTGCGCCGGACCTGGCTGGCCAGGCCGACGACGGCCCGGTCGGCCTGGAACTGGGCGAAGGAGGACTGCAGGAGCTCGTGGGCCACGGACCGCCCGAACTGCGCCACCAGGTTGACGGCCATGTTGTAGGTGGGCCGGAACGAGGAGCGCAACGGGTAGGTGCGCGTCGAGGCCAGCCCGGCCACGTCCACCGGGTCCAGACCGCGCCGGTGCAGCACGACCGCGTGCCCCTCGATGTCGATGCCGCGTCGTCCGGCACGGCCGGTCAGCTGGGTGTACTCCGCCGGGGTGACGGGGGCGTGCTCCTCGCCGTTGAACTTGACCAGCTTCTCCAGGACCACGGTCCGCGCGGGCATGTTGATGCCGAGCGCGAGCGTCTCGGTGGCGAAGACCGCCTTGATCCTCCCGGCGGTGAACAGCTCCTCCACGATCTCGCGGAACAGCGGCAGCATGCCTGCGTGGTGGGCGGCGAAACCGCGGGAGAGCCCCTCGACGAAGTCGTGGTAGCCCAGCACGGGCAGGTCGCGCTCGTCGACCTCGGCCACGCGCTCCTCCACGAGGCGGCGGATCCGGGCGCCCTCCTCGGGTGGCACCAGCCGGGTGCCGCGGCTGAGCAGCTGGGTGACGGCACCCTCGCACCCGGCACGGCTGAAGATGAAGGTGATCGCCGGGAGCAGCCCCTCCCGGTCCAGGCGGTCGATCACCTCGGCGCGGCTCGCGGTCCCGCCCGGCAGGCTGCCGGGCCCCGCGCCGGACCGGCCGGCGTCGCGGTCCCGGGCACGTTCGGCATACTCCCGACCCCTGCGACCCCGGTCGTCGCGGCCGTGCGGCCGGCCGCGGCGACCTCGGGGGCCTCCCGCGTCCTCCCGGCGCCAGCGCGACTCGCGGTCGTGGGTCCCGATCCGGTCGAGCAGCTCGGGGTTGATCCGCGCCTGCTGCCACTGCGCGGTCGGGTAGGCGACCAGGCCGTCACCGGTGTGCACGAACAGGTCGAGCAGGTCCTTGCCCACCATCAGGTGCTGCCACAGGGGCACGGGCCGCACCTCGGAGACGATCACCTCGGTGTTGCCCCGCACGGTCCGCAGCCAGTCACCGAACTCCTCGGCGTTGCTGACCGTCGCCGACAGGGAGATCACCTGCACCGACTCGGGCAGGTGGATGATGACCTCCTCCCACACGGCACCGCGGAAGCGGTCGGCCAGGTAGTGCACCTCGTCCATCACCACGAACCCGAGTCCCTGCAGCGTGCGCGACCCGGCATACATCATGTTGCGCAGCACCTCGGTGGTCATCACCACCACCGGCGCCTCCCCGTTGACGGAGGAGTCGCCGGTCAGCAGGCCGACCCGGTCGGCGCCGTGCCGGGCCACCAGGTCGTGGTACTTCTGGTTGCTCAGGGCCTTGATCGGCGTGGTGTAGAACGCCTTGCGGCCTGTCTCCAGGGCCAGCGCCACCGCGAACTCACCCACGATGGTCTTGCCGGCCCCGGTCGGCGCCGCGACGAGGACGCCGCGACCGTCGTCGACGGCGGCGATGGCCTCGCGCTGGAAGTCGTCGAGCGGGAAGTCGAAGCCGGCCGCGAACCGGCCGACCGCCCCCCGTTCCTGCGTGGTCCGCTTGCGGGCAGCGGCATACCGCTCGGCGGGAGTGGACATGGTGTCAGGCTACGCGGTGCGCCCCGTCGGGGCAGGTCAGGCGCGCGCCCACCACAGCAGACGGTATGCCGTGTGGCCGGGTCAGCGGACCGGGACCACGACCTCGATGGCACCGGGCACGGCGGTGCAGGTGACGGGCAGCCGCGCGAGGGCCTCGCCGTCCCCGTGCGCGGTGAGGTCCGGCCCCGCGACCCTGACCGCTGAGGCCTGCTCGATCCGCACCGCCGGGTGGTTGCTGTGCCTGCCGGTGAACACGCCGGCCAGGAGCCGGACCGCGGAGGCGGCACCGACCGGCCGGATGATCACCACGTCGAGGAGGCCGTCGGCCGGGTCGGCGTCGGGAGCGATCCGCATGCCACCGCCGTACTGCGCCATGTTGCAGACGGCGACCACGAGGGCCTCCGTCTCCAGCACCCTGTCGTCGAGCTCGAGGCGGTAGGCCATCGGGCGGAGCCGGACGATCTCGGGGAGGACCGAGACGGTGTAGGCGTGCGAACCGAGCCAGCCGGGCAGGGTCGCCGCCCGGGCCGCGATGAGCGCGTCGAGGCCGCACGGCACCGACCCGACGACGTGCCGGTCGAGCGGACCGACGTGGATCAGGTCGATGGTCCGCCTCGTGCCGGACAGCAGGGTGGACACCGCCTCGGCAGGCTTGAGCGGGATGCCCAGCGAGCGGGCGTTGTCGTTGCCCGTGCCGGACGGCACGATGCCCAGGGCGGTGCGGCTGCCGACGAGCTGGTCGGCCACGAGCTGCACCACGCCGTCTCCGCCGACCGCCACCAGGGTGTCCACGCCGTCCGCCACGGCGGTCCGGCACGCCTGGCGGGCCCCGTCCAGCGTCGCGGTCTCCAGCTCACTCACCTGCTGACCCGCGGCCCGCAGCTGCTCGACGACGTGCGCTCCCAGCGCCCCGGCCCCCCGGCGGCCCGAACGCGGCCCGTGCAGCACGGCATACCTGGTCATGAGGTGAGTGTGCCCCAGCGCGACCGGCAGGTGTCGGCGCGACTCACAGCGGACTCGCCTCGTCGGGCGACAGGTCCTTCCACCGGTTGGTCGGGTCGCGCTTGTTGCGGCGTCGCTCGAGGATGGCCGAGACCCCGATCGCACCCCAGTACAGGATGTAGACGGGGATGGACAGGGCGATCATCGTCCACGCGCTGGGGTCCGGGGTGACGAACGCCGCGAAGATGAGGATGACCATCAGCGCGACGCGCCAGCCACGGATCATCAGGCTGACCGGCAGGATCCGCAGCTGGTTGAGACCCACCAGCGCGACCGGCATGAGGAACGCCAGCCCGAAGGCGAGGATGAAGTACAGGATGAAGTTGAGGTAGGTCATCGCGTCCTGCAGGTTCGCGGCGTCGTCCGGGGTGAAGGACAACAGGATCGCGACCGTGCGCGGGATGGCCCACGCGGCCAGGGCCGCCCCGGCCAGGAACAGCGGGACGCCCGCGAAGAAGTAGGCCAGCGCGATCCGCCGCTCGTTCTTCTTCAGCCCGGGCATGAGGAAGCCCCAGATCTGCCAGATCCACACGGGGCTGGAGAGCACGATGCCGACGAACATCGACACCTTGAGCTGCACGGAGAAGGGCTGGGTGATGCTGGCGCCGAAGTTGATGTTGACGATCTCGCGACCCTCGGAGTCGCGGACCTCACGCAGCGGCGCGATCAGCCAGTTGATGAGGGTCTCGTAGAAGTACCAGCCGGCGACCGCGCACACGAGCACACCCAGGAGGGCGATCAGGACGCGGTTGCGCAGCTCCCTGAAGTGCTGCGCGAGGGACATCCGCCCCTCAGGGTCACGACGACGAGCCACGGGGCGCGGGCGGCTGGTCAGGCGCGGGGTTCGTCGCGGTGCGCCTCGTCCGCGCGCGAGTCACCGGTGCCCTGGCTCGTCGCGGTGCCGGTCTGGCTGGCGGAGGATCCCTGGTCGCCCTCGTCGGCGGCCTCGCCGCGCACGGTGTCCTTGCTGGCGGCGCTGGGCTCCTTCATCTGGTCGACCTCGGACTTGAAGATGCGCATCGACTGCCCCAGGCTGCGCGCCATGTTGGGCAGGCTCTTCCAGCCGAACAGCAGGATGAGGATGACGACAACAGCGATGATCTGCCATGCGGACGGCCTCACGCGGGGCTCCTCTCGGGCACGGGTGGTGACCACACGCTCGTGTGGTCCCTCGGTGTTCTCAGTGTACGCGGTAGGACTGCAGTGCCTGTGCGGCACCGTCCCGGGTCTCGGCCGCCAGCTCTGCCGGGCTGACGACGGTGGCCTGGCCGCCCAGCCGCCACACGAGCCGGCGCACCCAGGCCGGGTCGGCGGCGAGCAGGGAGACCCGTAGGGACCCGTCGTCGCGGCGCGCGACGCTCTCCATCGGGAAGTTCTCGGCGATCCAGGCCGCGGACGGCGCGAGCTCCAGCTCGACGAGCACGTCACCGGGTGAGGCGCGGAACGCGCTCGTGCCGGTGGCGCGGGGGCTGACGCCGCTCGGGGGTGTCCCGTCCTGCTCCAGGACCTCGAGCTCCTCGATCCGGTCGAGCCGGAACATGCGCACGTCCCGGGCGCGGTGACACCACCCCTCGAGGTACCAACGGCCCTCGAGGGAGACGACGCGCATCGGGTCGACGTCGCGCTCCGTCGTCTCGTCACGGGTCGGGTTGTAGTGCCGGATGTGGATGCGCCGGGGCCCCGCGAGGGCCTCCCGGATCTGCTCGAGCCGCTGCTGCTCGGTCTCCCCCACCTCCAGGCTGACGCTCACCTGCGCGGCGGCTCGCCCCTCGGCGCCGGCAGCCTCCTCGAGCTTGGCCAGCGCGCGCTCGATGGCGTCCTGGGCGGCGATCCCCGGCGTCGCGGCCAGCGCCCGCAGGGCGACGATGAGCGCCAGCGCCTCGTCACGACCCAGCCGCAGCGGCCGGGCGATCTCGTCGGCGTTGCCGACGTGCACCACACCGCCCTCCCAGCTGGCCTCGATGAGGTCGTCCGGGTAGTGCCCGGGGGTCCCGCACACGAAGAGCAGCTGGAGGTCCTCCACGATCTGGTCCTGGGTGACCCCGAGCTCGCGGGCGGCCTCGGCGATGTCGACGCCCTGGCGGTTCATCAGCCACGGCACCATCGTCAGCAGCCGCGACAGCCGCTCGGTGGCGGTCTCCTGTGCAGCCATCAGCGCACCTTCCCGCCGTGTGCGGCCAGGACCGACTCCAGGGCCCGCCGGACGCCGGAGACGAGGTCCGCCGGGGCCAGGGCGATCGCGTCCGGACCGTGACCGGCGATCTCCTCGATCAGTGGCCAGAGTGAGCCGACGCGCAGCTCGATGACGTCCCAGCCGTTCGGGCCACGCTCCTCGAGCAGCGTTCCGCGCCGCCGGAGCTGGTGGCCGGTGCCCGTGCGCAGCGCGACGCGGGCGCTGGTGTCGCCGTCCTCGCCGGTGGCGGTCGTGATCATCGCGCGGGGATCGTGCTCGGCCGGGACGTCGTAGGTGCCCGGCCTGCCGGTCGCACGCACGGGTCCCTCCATGCGGTCCAACCGGAACACCCGCGGGGCGTCGCGGTCCAGGTCGTGACCGGTGAGGTACCAGCGCCCGTGCCACGAGGTCAGGGCCCAGGGCTGCAGGTGACGCTCGGTGGTCTCGCCAGCGGCACCCCGGCGGTAGCTGAAGGTGACCTCGCGGCGGCTCAGCACGGCGTCCCGGACCGCGTCGAAGGCGGGCTCTCGGGTGTGCAGCAGGGGCTCCACCCCCGCCACGGACCGCGTGTCCCTCGTCAGGCCGGACGCCTCGAGCTTGCGCAGCGCCTGCGCGGCAGGGCCGGCCAGGCTCGCCTGGGACCAGGCCCGCGAGGCCACGCCGATGACGGCGAGCTCGTCGGGCTCGAAGGAGATCTCCGGCAGGGCGTACTCGCGACGGTCGATGCGATAGCCCGTCTCGTCGGTGAACAGCGGGTCGATGACCTCGGTGCGCAGCGGGATCCCCAGCTCGCGCAGCTCGTCCTTGTCACGCTCGAACATCCGGTCGAAGGCCTCGTCGGAGCTGGCGGCGTACTGCGGCACGGCGGTCCGGATCCGGCTCTTGCTCATCGGCTGGCGGGTGTACAGCAGGGCGATCACCAGATTGAGCAGCCGTTCGGTCTTGACTGCGGCAGGACTGGGACGGGCCATGGGTGCGACGCTACCTGACGGGTCCAGCGAAATCGGCGCGGCGCCACGTCAGCCGAGCAGGGAGGCCGCGTAGCGGCCGGCTGCCGCAGCAGCCAGGAAGGCCGCTGGGTCCTCCCCCAGGCCTCGGCCCATCGTCGACAGCCGCACCGGAGTGTCCGCCAGGACGGCCTCCAGGCCGGTCAGGTCGATGTCGTGCCGTCGCAGGTGTGGGGCCGCCGCGAACAGCTCGTCGGCCTGCCTCGCGACCTGCTCCGCCAGCGCCCGGTCCGCCCCAGGGTGCCCGCTCAGCAGGGGGACCGGCACGTCGGCGGGCCGGTCCAGCACCCGGCCGTATGCCGTGCGGCTGTGGTGCGAGATGCCGCGGTGCCGCTGCCTGGGGTCGGCCCCGGAGACGCGTAGAGCGGCCACCCCGCGGCCTCCGAGGACGGCGACAGCGTTGAGGGCCTCGCCGGCCGAGACCCCGGAGAAACCCCAGGTGGTGCCCGTGCCGAGGTTGCCCGGCCCCTGGGCCACCACGACGGCCTCGGCCCCCACGACATGGTGGGCGGCCAGCAGACCGGAGTAGGTGTTGACCGCCTCGAGGTCACCACCGTAGGCCTGGCCACAGCTGATCACCGCCTCCAGCCAGCCGTGCTGACGCAGCGCCACGCACGTGCGGGAGAAGGCGGCCGGCAGGGCTCCCCCATCGGTCATCAGGTAGGCGACCCGGGCCTGCGGGGCGTGCTCCCGCAGACCGGCCAGGACTGCCGGGAGGCTGGAGTGCAGGTCGGCGGCGATGATCGGCAGGCCCCCCAGGTCGTCGGCCTCGGCCAGGACCCCGTGGTGCGGGCTGTCCTGCTCGTCGACCCCGAAGACCATCGTCTGCAGCGGCGTGTACCGCGCCTTGACCAGGTGCCCCGCCCCCTCCGGGTGGGAGGCGTCGTCGGGGGCGTCGGCGGGGAGCCTGTCGGGGAGCGCCACGACGATCGCCACGCCCCCGGTGCCCAGGCCCTTGTCGAGGGCACTGGTGTTCAGCAGCACCCGGTCACCGACCGCGGGCTCACCGGTCACCGAGACATAGGCGAGGGCGCGGACGACGGGCCGGTTCCTCTCGTCGTAGGTCGCGGCCAGGCCACCCGCTCCCACAGGCCCTGCTGCGCCAGCGGTCTCCCGGGCGGTGAGTCGCACCTCGACCTCGACGGCGTCGCCCCACCGGGCACGCTCGCTGACGACCTCACCCTCACGCCACCGGATCACCCCACGACCCTAATGGGCACGACCGACCGGGCAGGAGGCAGACCGACAGGAGGTCAGAACGGGCGGCTGGGACCGAGCGGTGCCTGCGCCGGAGCCCGGCGGGCCCGCGGTGCGGTCGCGGTCAGCAGGCCGGCCAGCGAGAGACCGATGAGGACGCTGCCCACCATCCGGACCACACCCCAGAAACTCTGCGCTGCCAGGAACAGCGTCTCCTGCCCGGTCCCGTTCAGGCCGGGAAGCAGCACGCGGGTCACCGCGACCTCCAGGAGCACCGCGGCCACGATCAGGCCGACGCCCGACCAGAGGGCTGCCGGGCTGGTGCCCCAGCCCGGTGCCCGGCCGGTGAACGCCATGACGAGGGCCACGGCCAGCAGGACGACCCCGACGGTCACACACAGGCTGATGGTGATCTGCCCGAGGCCGAACAGGTTTCGGCCCCAGGAGCCCCACAGGTCATACGCCTGTCCCGAGAACACGTAGCGGAACGCCAGGGTCTCCGCCACGACCCCCAGCACCGCCAGCAGAACCCCCACGACCGCCACTGTGCGCACCATGGCCGAACCGTAGCGCAGAAGGACCCCGGGCCGGTGCGTGTGGCACCGGCCCGGGGTCTCCCGGGACGTCAGGTGGCGCGGGTCAGCGCACGCCCTCGAGGTCGACGACGAAGATCAGGGTCTCGCCACCCTTGATGGCACCGCCGGCGCCGCGGTCGCCGTAGCCCAGGTGGGGCGGGATGGTGATCTTGCGACGGCCGCCGACCCTCATGCCCAGCAGGCCCTGGTCCCAGCCCTGGATGACCTGGCCGACCCCGACCTGAAAGTCCAGCGGGGCTCCACGGTTCCAGGAGGCGTCGAACTCCTCGCCGGTGGACCAGGCGACCCCGACGTAGTGGGCCGAGACGACGGAGCCGGAGGTGGCCTCGGCGCCGTCACCGACCTCGAGGTCCTCGATCACCAGGTCGGTGGGAGGGGTGTCGCCCGGGAACTCGACCTCAGGCTTGGTCTTGTCGCTCATGCGCGGTTTTCCTCTCGTTGGGGAACTGCTGGATCGGTATGCCGTGGGCCCGGCCAGGCGTTGAGTCGGCTGAGCATCTCAGGCGGCTCAGTGGGTCAGCCGGCGGCCAGGATGTCGACGACGAAGACCAGGGTCTCCTTCTGGAGCTCGTGGCCCTCGCTGGCGCCGTAACCCTTGTCCGGCGGGATCACCAGCAGGACACGGCTGCCGACGGTCTGGCCGACCAGCCCCTCGTCCCAGCCGGCGATGACCTGCTGGGCGCCGATCGCCGTCTCGAACGGCTGCCGCCCCTCCTGCAGGGAGGTGTCGAACTGCTCGCCGTCCGACCACTTCACGCCGGTGTAGTGCATGCGCACCTGCTGGCCGGACTGGATCTCCTTGCCCTCACCCTTGATCAGGGGCTGCACGACGAGCTCGGCCGGCGGCTCCTCCCCCTCCGGGATCGTGATGGTCGCCGGGGAGGTGCCGTCAGCCTCGACGGTCGGCAGACCCTCCACGGGCTCGACCGGCTCTCCCTCGGCCTGCGTCAGCGGCGTGGTGGCCCCGACGACCTCGACATAGAAGACGACGGTGTCGGTCGGGCCGATGCCCAGCTGGGCGTTGCCCTGCTCACCGAAGCCGTCCTCCGGCGACATGGCGATGATCATCTTCTGGCCCGGCTTGCTCCCCTCGAGGGTGTTGAGGAACCCGGGCAGCAGGTTGGGGTTGGCCAGCGACATGCTGACCGTCTCGTCGGTGGGGAACGTCGACAGGATCTCCTCGCCCGTGGTCCCGTTGACCGCGAGGTACTTCAGCTCGACGTCCTGCTCGGCGGTCGCGCCCTCACCCTCGCCGGGCTCGATCTCCTGCACGGAGGTCTCACCGACCGACAGCGGGGTCTTGGTGAGCTCGAGCGCCGGCACGGTGGTGCCGTCGGCGTCCGCCTCGGTCAGGGTCACGTCCTCGGCGGAGCCGTTGGGCGCGATGGACGTCGCGGCCGCGTCGTCGGTGCCAGTGCTCTGGCTGGCCTCGTCGGTGCCGCCGGTGTCGGAGCCACAGGCGGACAGGAAGATGAGGGGGGCCACGGCGAGGCCGAGCAGGCGGAACTTGGGAGAGCGCACGCGCCATCCTTGTCTGGGAGAGGGCTGTAGGACACCCAAGGGTAACCCGCAGTACCTGGGTGTCTGCTGGGTCCACCCGCAGGGGTCCCCACGGGGCCGCCCGGGCCGACGACGGACAGCGACCCCGGCACCGTGTGCCGGCTAGCGACCGTGCGCCATCGAGGCGATGAGCTCGTCGATGCGGGGGTCCTCGCTGACGAACGGGTCCTTGCACAGCACTGTGCGCTGCGAGGAGTCGTTGAGCTTGAGGTGCACCCAGTCGACGCTGAAGTCACGGTGGTGCGCCTGGGCCGCCGCCACGAAGTCTCCGCGCAGCTTGGCCCGGGTGGTCTGCGGCGGCGTGCGCCCGGCCTCAGCCACCTGCTCGGCGGTGACGACCTCGGCCGCTCCACCGCGGCGGGACACGATGTTGAACAGCCCCCGCTCGGGATGGATGTCGTGCCAGGCCAGGTCCAGCTGCTGCAGGCGGGGGTCGGCCATCGACAGACCGGACCGGTCGGCATACCGCTGCAGGGTGCGCCACTTCAGCACCCAGTCGATCTCCTGCTCCACGAGGGCCAGGTCCTGGGCCTCGAACGCCTTCAGCGTCCGCTCCCAGAGCTCGAGCACCTGCCGGTAGGGCTCCCGCTGGGCAAGTCCGCTGCTCTCGGCGTGCTGCCGGGCCCGCAGGAGGTACTCGGCCTGCATCTGCGCGGCGGTCATCCGGCGCCCGTCGGACAGGGTGACCGTGTGCCGCGCGGTCAGGTCGCGGCTGACCTCGCGGATGGCGCTGATCGGGCTGAGGAGAGTGAGGTCCGGGAAGGTCACGCCGGCCTCGATGGCCTTCAGGACCAGGTCGGTCGCCCCCACCTTGAGCAGCGTGGTGGTCTGGCTCATCGTGGAGTCGCCGACGATGACGTGCAGGCGTCGGAACCGCTCGGCGTCGGCGTGCGGCTCGTCGCGGGTGTTGATGATCGGCCGGGACCGGGTGGTGGCCGAGCTCAGCCCGTCCCAGATGTGATCGGCGCGCTGACTGATCTGGAAGCTCGCCTGGCCGCCGGACACGTTGAGGCGCCCCGCACCGCTGATCACCTGCCGGGTGATGAGGAACGGGATGAGGATGTCGGTGACCCGGCTCAGCTCGCCGCGCCGGCTGATGAGGTAGTTCTCGTGGCAGCCGTAGGAGTTGCCCCGGGAGTCGACGTTGTTCTTCAGGACATAGACGCGGGCCTCGATGCCCTCCTCGGCCATCCGGTGCTCGGCGTCGAGGGCGAGGTCGTGCAGGACCGCCTCCCCGGCCTTGTCGTGGGCGACCAGGTCCAGGAGGCTGTCGCACTCGGCCGTGGCGTACTCCGGGTGCGAGCCCACATCGAGGTAGAGCCGGGAGCCGTTGCGCAGGAAGACGTTGCTGGATCGACCCCAGCTGACCACCTTGCGGAACAGGTAGCGGGCCACCTCGTCGGGGGCCAACCGGCGCTCGCCCGGGAAGGCGCAGGTCACCCCGAACTCGGTCTCGATCCCGAAGATCCGCCGTTCCATCTAGTCCTCGCGCTGCGTCTGGGGGTTGGAGTGCGGATGGCCCGTGGGGGCCTCGCTCCTCTCGGTCTCGGACGGTGTGGGCTCGGTGAGGGTGTCGTGCAGACCGGGTCGCGAGTCGTCCTCGGTCGGCACGTCCTCGGTGGCGCTGGCCTCGTCGAGCAGGGCGTCCAGCAGCGGCCCGCCCAGCCGGCGGAAGGTCCGCCGCGGCCGCCTCCGGTCCAGGACCGCGACCTCGAGGTCGGCGGCCGTGAGGTCACGGTGCCCCTCACCCTCGGGTCCCTCGAGGAGGGACACGGCCAGCCGGAGGACGGCGGCCAGCGGCAGGTCAGCGGACCACTGCTGCTGCAGCGCGGTGGCGATCGGCTCGCTGGTGCCGCCCATGGCGACGAAGCCGCGCTCCTCGGTGACCGACCCGTCGTAGGTCAGGCGGTAGATCTGGTCGGTGTCCTGGGTGGACCCCACCTGGGCCACCGCGATCTCCACCTCGTAGGGCTTGGACTCCTGGGTGAAGATCGTCCCCAGGGTCTGGGTGTAGGCGTTGGCCAGGCCGCGGGCGGTGACGTCGCTGCGGTCGTAGGAGTAGCCACGCAGGTCGGCGTAGCGGATGCCGGCGACCCGCAGGTTCTCGAACTCGTTGTACTTCCCCGCCCCGGCGAACCCGATCCGGTCGTAGAGCTCGGAGACCTTGTGCAGCGTGCGGGAGGGGTTCTCGGCGACGAAGGCGATGCCCGTGGCATAGCTGGCCACGATCACCGACCGGCCGCGGGCGATCCCCTTGCGGGCGAAGTCCGCCCGGTCCTTCATCAGCTGCTCGGGCGAGACATACATCGGCATCGTCATCGGGCACCTCCGGGGTTGCCGCGGCGCGCCTCGACGATCTGGCGCGCCAGCTCCTCGAGCCGCCCGTCGTCGACGAAGCGGACTCCGCTCTCGGTGACCACCGCACAGGTCGGCCAGATGCTGCGTCCAAGATCGGGGCCGCCCGTGGCGGAGTCGTCGTCGGCGGCGTCGTAGAGGGCCTCGACGGCGACGGACAGGGCCCGCTCCTCGTCCATGCCCTCGTGCCAGAGCTTCTTCAGCGCTCCGCGGGCGAAGAGGGAGCCGGAGCCGACGCTGTGGTGGCGCTGCTCCTCGTAGCAGCCACCGGTCATGTCGTAGGAGAAGATCCGGCCGGTGCCGTCGTCCGGGTCGTAGCCGGTGAACACGGGCAGCACCGTCAGGCCCCGGAGGGCGTTGGCCAGGTTGCCGCGGATCATCGCCGCGAGCCGGTTGGCCTTGCCCTCGAGGCTGAGCAGCGTGCCCTCGATCTTCTCGTAGTGCTCCAGCTCCACCTGGAACAGCTTGACGATCTCGATCGCCGTGCCGGCGGACCCCGCGATGCCCACCGCGGAGTAGTCGTCCGCCGCGAAGACCTTCTCCATGTCCCGGTTGGCGATGAAGGTGCCCATCGTGGCGCGCCGGTCGCCGGCGAGCAGCACCCCGCCGGCGAAGGTCACCGCGACGATGGTCGTGCCGTGCGGCGCCTCGAGCGTGCCCTCTCCCCCGGCCCGCCCCAGGGCGCCGGGCAGCAGCTCAGGGGCGCGCAGGGCGAGGAACTCGCTGAATGAGCTGCTCCGCGGTGCCAGGAACTCCGGGGGCAGGCCCCGCCCGTGCCCGACGGTCACTGGCCACCCTTTTGCACGAAGCCGTGCACGAACTCCTCGGCGTTGGTCTCCAGGACCCCGTCGATCTCGTCGAGCAGGTCGTCCACGTCGTCCGTGCGCGCGGACTCGCGCGTCTGGGCGACCGGTGCCTCCGGCGGCGGGGTGTCCTCGTCCTCACGCCGCTGTGGGCGCTTCTGCTCCTGGCCGGCCATGGCTGCCTCCTGTGACCGTCGACGACTGGTACCTACGACCCTAGTCCTCGCCGGTGACGAGATGGGCAAGCAGGTCGTCGACGTCGCCGACCGAGTCGAGCAGCTCACCGATATCGGCCCGGGATCCGCGCAGCGGCTCGGGCAGCTGCACGCGACGCAGGTCCCGGCGCCCGGGAGCCGGCTCGAAGACCACCGAGTCCCAGGACGCGGCCCGCACCTGTCCGGCATACCGGCTGACGCACTGGCCCCGGAACCACGCCCGGGTCTCCACCGGTGGGTCGACCACCGCGGCCGCCACCTCCTCGGGGGTGACCACGGTGACCAGCCGGCCCGACGCGCGCATCCGGGCCGCCAGGCCACGCGCCGGGTCGAGATCCGACCACTGGATGTCGATCGCGGACAACCGGGGGTCACCCCACTCGAGCCCGTCACGGCGCCGGTAACCCTCCAGGACAGCGAGCTTGGTCACCCAGTCCACCCGACCGACGCACCTGGTCGGGTCGGTCGCCAGGTCGGCCGCCACCCCGTCCCAGTGGTCCAGGACCTCCCGGGTGTCCGCGTCCACGTCGTCGCCCAGGTGGTCCTGGACGGCCTGGCGGTAGGTCGCCAGGATCTCCAGGGCCGTCATCCGGCGCCCGTCGGCGAGCTCGACCGTATGCCGTAGGCCGGGGTCGTGGGAGATCTCCCGGATGGCGGCGACCGGGTCGGCGAGCTCCAGCGGCGGTGCCGCTCCGGCCTCGATGAGGCCCAGCACGAGGCTCGTCGTGCCGAGCCGCAGCAGGGTGCCGACGTCGCAGAGGGTCGCGTCGCCCACGATGATGTGCAGGCGGCGGTACTTCTCACCGAGGGCGTGCGGCTCGTCACGGGTGTTGACGATGGGGCGCTTGAGCGTGGTCTCCAGCCCGATCTCGGCCTCGATGTAGTCCGCCCGCTGGCTGATCTGGAAGCCGGGGCGCTCGGAGAACTGGCCGAGCCCGACCCGACCGGCGCCCACGAGCACCTGACGCGCGACGAAGAACGGCAGCAGCCCGGCCGCGATGGTCAGGAACGGCACCGCGCGCGGCACCAGGTAGTTCTCGTGCGTGCCGTAGGAGGCGCCCTTGCCGTCCACGTTGTTCTTGTAGAGCCGCAGGACCTCGCCCTGTGCGGCGAGCGTGGCCAGCGACTGCAGCATCACCTCGTCCCCGGCCCGGTCCCACCGCACGGCGTCCCGCGGGGACACCACCTCGGGCGAGGAGTACTCCGGGTGCGCGTGGTCGACATAGAGACGCGCGCCGTTGGAGAGGACCGAGTTGGCGGTCGTGGGGTCGTCGGTGTCGGTGAGCTGGCTGATGTCGGCCAGGGCGCGGGCCATCTCGAAGCCCCGGGCGTCGCGCAGCGGTGTCTCGTCGGCGTAGTCCCAGCCCGAGCCCGTGGGCAGCGCCCTCGCCGGCCCGGCCCCCGTGGCATAGGCGCGGACCACCTGGCCCGACAGGTGCACCGGGTTGGCGCGGGGGTCGCCCGGGCGCGTCACGCCGTACTCGGTCTCGGTCCCCATCACCCGGCGCACAGTCATGGGCAAACCCTAGGTGCCCCGGGATCCCGGCCCGACGGGGTGGTCGGCGATCCGGTCGAGGACCTGCTGGACGAGGTCGCCGTACTCGCTGACCGCCGCGTCCAGGTCGGTCGCCGCGGGATCGAGCAGGTCCATGGTCCTGGTCCCGGCCGCCAGACCCAGCATCAGGCAGGCGAGCTGGTCGCTCTGCCGCCGCAGGTGCGACGCCAGCGCCCGGTCCGCGCCCGGCACGGTGAACCGGCTGAGGAAGCGCTCGCGGAAGTCGGCCCGGGCCGCGACGGGGTCGGGTGCGTCGGCGATGAGGTAGAGCGCGCGCAGCCACGGCTCGGCGCCCCCCTCGGCGCGGCGGGTGAGCACCCGGCGGACCAGCAGCTCCCCGAGCCCCTCCAGCGGCACGTCCGGCGCCAGCGGCTCGGGCTCCAACGGGGTCGCGTCGGCGTGGAGCTGCTCCTTGGACCCGCCGACCTTCATCACCATCGCGGGCGACACCCCGGCAGCGGCCGCGATCTCGCGGATCGTCACCGCCGCGTAGCCGCGCTCCCCGAACAGCCGGCGCGCGACCTGGAGCACCTGCTCCCGGGTGTCACTCACGGGACCGGGGCCGCCTGGGTGGGGCGGGGCCGGGCTCGGGGTATGCCCGTCACGATGTCGATGTCCAGCGTGCTGGACGTGGAGCCGACCTGGACCGCCCGGGACCTCGTCCGTCCCGTGTCGTGGTCGACCGCCGTGAGCACGTAGCGCCCGGGAGGCGGCAGACCGATCTCGTAGGCACCCTCGTCATCAGCGTGCTTGGTCGCGACGTACTCGCCCGAGTGCCGGATCAGCGAGAGCATCACGCCGGGCATCGGCTCGCCGTCATCGGTGACGTGACCGGTGAGGAGCAGGCGCCGGTTCATGCGGATCTGGTCCAGGTCGGCGTCGCCGAGGTGCTCCAGCCCCGACATCGGCCCCCAGCCGTCGGCGCTGACCACCACGAGGTAGCGTCCGGCCCGGGGCAGGGCCAGGGTGTAGCGGCCCGAGTTGTCGGTGCGCCCCCAGTCGACGTGGCGTCCGTCGGGCTGCAGCACGGTCACGACAGCCTGCTTGATCGGCCGGTCGTTCTGGTCGGTGATGATGCCGCCGACGACGACCTCGTTCTCGGCCTCCGGCTGCTTCACCTCGTGGCGCTCGGGGGCCAGGACCTCGCCGGGCACCTCCTGCTGCGCGGCGACCGGTTGCGGCCGGACGATGAAGCCCGCGATCAGGGCACCCATGAGCGCCGCCGCGGCGCCGATCCAGAAGACCAGCTGGTAGGCCTCGAAGCGCGGGATGGCGGGAGAGCCCTCCATCGCCATGGCCGCGAAGAGCGCCGCAACCAGGGCGCTCGCGCTCGAGGTGCCCAGCGCGCGCAGCAGGGTGTTGAGGCCGTTGGCGGAGGCGGTCTCGGTGATCGGCACGGAGCGCATGATCAGGGTCGGCATGGCCGCGAAGGCCAGGGCGGTCCCCAGGGAGCTGATGCCCGAGGCGATCATCACCTCCAGGACCGAGGCGTGCAGGAAGGCCCGGAGCACGAAGCCGATGGCGATGACCACGGCACCGCCGATGAGCATCGCCCTCGGCCCGTAGATCCGGATCAGCCAGGCTGCCACGGGCGACATGAGCACCATGAGGATGCCCTGGGGCAGCAGCACCAGCCCCGTCTCGATCACCGACAGCCCGAAGCCGTAGCCGGTCCCCGCAGGCATCTGCACCTGTTGGGCGCTGGTCAGGAAGTTGGCGAACATGGCCAGGCCGATGAGGACCGAGGCCGCGTTGGTGAGCAGCACGGTCCGCCGCATCGAGGTGCGGATGTCCACCAGGGGCTGGCCCTGGCGCAGCTCCCACGGCACCCACGCCGCGAGGACCAGGCCGGCGAGCACCACCAGGGAGACGGTGAGCCGGTCGAACCAGCCCCAGGACCCGGCCTTGGACACGGCCAGCAGGAAGCTGGTCAGCGCACCGGACAGCAGCACGGCACCGACATAGTCGAAGCGGCCGCGGGTGCGCACGGTCGACTCCGGCACCACGAGGAGGACCAGCACGAACATGAGCACGGCGAAGCCACCGGAGACCACGAACAGCATCTGCCAGTCGAGGTTCTCGTAGATCACCCCGGCGACCGGCATCCCGACCGCGCCGCCGATGCCCAGGGTCGCACTCATGAGGGCGACGCCGGAGCCGACCTTCTCACTCGGCAGGTGGTCGCGCATGATGCTGATGCCGACGGGGACGAGGCTGGTGCCGATACCGGTCAGACCGCGCGCGATGATCACCGGCGCGAGGGTCTCGCTCACGGCGCCCAGGGCCGAGCCGATGATGACCGACCCCAGGCAGACCAGGAGCATCAGCCGCTTGCCGAACATGTCCGCCAGACGGGAGACGATCGGTGTGCCGACAGCGCCGGTGAGCAGCGTGATGGTGATCAGCCAGGACGCGTTGTCGGTCGTCGTGTCGAGGATCTCGGGGAAGTCCGGCAGCAGGGGCAGGACCAGCGTCTGCTGCAGGGACACCAGGGTGCCGCACAGGCCCAGGACCGTGATGATCAGGCCGGTGGCGACGCCCTTGACGGCGTCGGGAGTGGTGTCGGGACGGGTGGTGGTCTGGGAGGCGGGCACGCTGCTCCTGCAGATGGTGCGTGAATGACGAACGACCGTGCGTGGCTGCCGGCGGGCAGCGGCCCCGGGCACGGCCGGTGAACAACTGTTCACCGGTAGGTGAGTCTAGCCCCTCCCTGTGACACCCTGGGGCCGTGCCGTACGTCCTGGACCTCCTCGTCGTGACCGCCTTCGTCCTCATCGGTCGGGCGACCCACGACGAGGGCGTCACCTCCCTCGGCTCGCTCCACGCGCTCTGGCCGTTCCTGGTCGCCCTCGTCGTGGCCTGGGTCGCCGTCCGGACCCTCGTGCTGCCCCTGGCCGGCCCCCGCGCCGGCGGACTGGTGTGGCTGGTCACCCTTCTGGGGGGCCTGGGGCTGCGTGCCCTGTCCGGGCAGGGCACCGCTCTGCCCTTCCTGGTCGTGGCGACCGTCGTGCTGGCCGTCGGGCTGCTGGGCTGGCGACTGCTCGGCATACTCCTGCGTCGTCCCGGGCCGTAGGCTGACCGGCCATGGACACGGCACTGGCCGTCGCGATCGGCCTGCTCATCGTCGCTGCGGGTGCCGCCCTGCTCACCTGGTTCGTGCGCTCCCGCCTCGTGCTGGGGACCACCGAGGACCAGGCGACCTACCGGGTGCTGCACATCAGCAGCCTGGCCACCCCGCCCCTGCGGGCGGGCCTGGAGGCAGGGGCCGAGCGGGCGGCCCGGCACCTGCGTGACCTCCTCGGCACACCCGCCCTGGCACTCACTGACGGCACGTCGGTGCTGGCCTGGGACGGGACGGGCAACGATGCCCACGCGCAGCACGCCGTGAGCCACGCGCAGAGCGTGGTGCGGGACGGCTCGACCGTGGTCCTGGGCCCGTCCTCGGTGGCGTGCACCGACCCTGAGTGCGCCGTCCGACACGCGATCACCGCCGCGCTGACGACCGAGGACCACGTCGTGGGCGCCCTGACGGCCTACACCGGCAACCGCCCGTCCGCCCGGCTCGTGCGTGCCGTGGAGGAGGTGGCCCGGTTCGTCTCCGGGCAGCTGGAGCTCGCCGAGCTGGACCGGTCCCGGGCCAAGCTGGCCGAGGCCGAGATCCGGGCCCTCCGGGCACAGATCTCCCCCCACTTCATCTACAACAGCCTCGGCGCGATCGCGTCCTACGTGCGCACCGACCCCGAGCACGCGCGCGAGCTCCTGCTGGAGTTCGCCGACTTCACGCGCTACTCCTTCCGCCGGCACGGCGAGTTCACCACCCTCGCCGAGGAGCTGCGGTCCATCGAGCGCTACCTCACCCTGGAGCAGGCGCGCTTCGGCGGGCGGCTCCAGGTCACGCTGCGGGTGTCGCCGGAGGTGCTGCCCGTCGCGGTGCCCTTCCTGTGCCTGCAACCTCTGGTGGAGAACGCCGTCCGGCACGGGCTGGAGGGTCGTCAGGGCACGGGCCGGATCACCATCGTCGCCGAGGACGCGGGCAACGAGGCCAGCATCAGCATCGAGGACGACGGGGTCGGCATGGAGCCGGAGCGGGTGCTGGAGAACCTCCTGGGAGAGGGCGGCGACCACGTCGGGCTCGGCAACGTCGACGAGCGACTGCGCAGCGTCTTCGGCGACCAGCACGGCCTGGTGGTCGAGACCGCACCGGGTGCCGGCACCAGGATCAGCCTGCGCGTGCCGAAGTACGCCCCGGGTGTCCACGCCACCTGAGCGATCCCCCCGTGGGCCTGCCCCGTCTCTTGACCGTGGGACTAACCTGCCTCGTATGCCGTGCGTCCTCGCCGTCGACGACGAACCGCCAGCCCTGCGCGAGCTCGCGCACCTGCTGTCGCGGGACGATCGCGTCGAACGTGTGCTCACCGCCACCGACGGCGCCGGCGCTCTGCTGGTGCTGGAGCAGGAGGAGGTCGACATCGTCTTTCTCGATATCCGCATGCCGGGGCTGTCCGGCCTGGACCTGGCGCGCGTCCTCGCCCGGTTCCGGCGCCCGCCGGCCGTCGTCTTCGTCACCGCCTACGAGAACCATGCCGTGGACGCCTTCGACGTGCAGGCGGTGGACTATGTCATGAAGCCCTACCGCCCTGAGCGTCTGGAGGCCGCTCTCGGGCGTGCCCTGGAGCACATCGAGGGCCCGGGCGCGGCACCGAGCGAGCCGCAGGACGAGTCCATCCCGGTGGAGCTGGGCGGCGTCACCCGGTTCGTGCGGCGCAGCGACATCCGCTATGTCACCGCCCAGGGAGACTACGCCCGGTTGCACACCGTCGAGGGGAGCCATCTGCTCCGTGCCCCGCTGGCCTCGCTGGAGGAGCGCTGGGCCGAGGCCGGGTTCGTCCGGATCCACCGCAGCCACCTCATTGCGCTGCAGCACGTGGAGGAGATCCGGGTGGACGGCGGGCGCTACACGGTGGTGGTCGGTGGGCGGGAGCTGGCCGTCAGCCGGAGGCACACGCGCCAGCTCCGCGACCTGCTGGTGAGGCGGGCCGGCGGATGACCGAGCGGGTCACGGTCACCCACCCGAGCCGGCAACGGCCACGGATGCGACCGACGCCGCTCACCCGTGAGATCGACCAGCAGACCGGTCTCGGTGAGGTCTATCTCTCCTCGCTGATCCGCTCGCAGCTGCGCCTCAGCCTGGCCGTCCTCGCCGTGTCCCTGGGCGTGCTGGCCGCCCTCCCGCTCTTTTTCCGGCTGTTCCCAGAGGTCACCGGCATCAGCGTGTTCGGGATCACCCTCCCCTGGCTCGTCCTCGGCGCTGTCGTCTACCCCGCCCTGCTCGGCGCGGCCTGGTTCTATGCCCGCAACGCCGAGCGGGTGGAGCGTGACTTCGTGGACCTCCTCGACCGTCGATGAGCGCGAGCACCGGGCTGGCCGCCATCCTGCTGACGGCGCTGGCCACGATCCTCGTCGGGGTGGTGGGGGTGCGCGCGGCGCGCACCACCAGCGACTTCTACGTCGCCTCCCGGACCGTCACCCCCTGGTGGAACGCGTCGGCCATCGGTGGCGAGTACCTCTCGGCAGCCTCGTTCCTCGGTGTTGCCGGGCTCGTCCTGGCCTACGGGGCCGACATGCTCTGGTTCCCGGTGGGCTACACGGCGGGATACCTGGTGCTCCTCGTCCTCGTTGCCGCCCCGCTGCGGCGGTCCGGCGCCTACACCCTGCCCGACTTCGCCGAGGCCCGTCTGGAGTCGCTGGCAGCACGCCGCACCGCGAGCGTGCTCGTCGTGACGATCGGCTGGCTCTACCTGCTCCCCCAGTTCCAGGCGGCCGGCCTGACCGTCCGCACCGTGACCGGAGCACCACAGTGGGTGGGGCCGGTCCTGGTGGCCGTCGTCGTCCTGGTCGGGGTGCTCTCGGGAGGTATGCGCAGCATCACCTTCGTCCAGGCGTTCCAGTACTGGCTGAAGCTGACCGCCCTCGCCCTACCGGCGATCTTCATCGTGCTGGTGTGGCAGTCGCACGGGACCCCGAGCATCACCCAGGACGGCCCACCGGTGTTCGCCGAGCCGACGGTCGTCGACATCGCCACCGGTGTCTCGGTGGAGGTCCTCCAGACGATCGCGGTCGAGGCGGAGGGCACCGTCGACGGCGAGTCAGTGGACGGTCCGGTCAGCCTCTCCCCCGGCAGCCACACCCTCGCCCGTGGCACGCAGATCACCTTCCCTGCGGGCGTGCAGATCCCCCACGCGGATAACCTCACACCCCTGGCCGGTGAGGACTGGCGGCTCCCGCTCCGCTCGGCCAGCGACCACCCGCTCTACTCGACCTACTCCCTCATCCTGGCCCTGTTCTTCGGGACGATGGGCCTGCCCCACGTGCTCGTGCGGTTTTACACCAACCCGGACGGCCGCGCCGCCCGGCGCACAACCGTCGCGGTCCTCGGCCTGCTGGGGGTGTTCTACCTGCTCCCGACGGTCTACGGCGCGCTGGGCCGGATCTACACCCCCGAGCTGCTCCTGACCGGCCGGACCGATGCGGTCGTGCTGCTGCTGCCGGGCCGGCTCGTCGACGGGATGGCGGGCGACGCCCTGTCGGCCCTGGTCACCGCCGGGGCGTTCGCGGCCTTCCTCTCCACATCCTCTGGGCTGACCATCTCGGTGGCGGGCGTGCTGTCCCAGGACCTGATCGGACACCGGGTCCGGAACCCGGTGCGCGCCTTCCGGCTCGGGGCGAGCCTGGCCCTCATCGTGCCCATCGCGCTGGCCCTGCTCAGTCCCTCCCTGGGCATCGCCGATGTGGTCGGCCTGGCGTTCGCCGTCGCCGCCTCCAGCTTCTGTCCGATGCTGCTGCTGGGGATCTGGTGGCGCAGGCTCACTGACGCCGGTGCCATCGCGGGGCTGGTCGTCGGGGGTGGTCTGTCCACGCTGGCGGTGCTGGGCACCATCGTGTGGGCACCGGAGCAGGGCTGGTGGGGGCCGCTGCTCGCCCAGCCAGCCGCCTGGAGCATGCCCGTCGCGTTCCTGGTCATGGTGCTGGTGTCGCTGGCGACACCGCGGCGGATGGCTCCGGGCGTGAACCAGACCATGATCCGGCTGCACACCCCCGAGAGCGTTGACCTGGACCGCGGCACCTGGGACCCCGAGGACCGCTGGCGGACGCGCACCTGATCCGCCGAGCCGTTCGTCCCACGTGATGGACCGTTCGTCGCAGCAGGGCGGGCCGACTAGCGACGACTGCCGCCGCTGACCGCGCCACGGTCACGACCTCCTGCCCCCGCCGTCCCCGCCTCCCTAACGTGTCGAGTATCACAACGCCGTGACCCGACTGTGGAGGAGATCCCCGTGTCAGCTACCACCCAACCTTGTGCCGAGGGGTCCTGATGGATGCCGCGGCCCGCCAGTCCTACTGGAAACGAAATCTCCGTCTGATGGCCTCCCTGCTCGTCGTGTGGGCCCTCGTGTCCTATGGTGCGGGGATCCTGTTCGTCGAGCAGCTCAACACCCTCTCGATCATGGGGGTCCCCCTGGGCTTCTGGTTCGCTCAGCAGGGCGCCATCCTCACCTTCCTGATCCTCATCGCGATCTATGTCTGGCGGATGGACAAGCTGGACCAGGAGTTCGGGATCACCGAGTACGAGGACGAGGTGCACGGCTCATGAGCTCGGTGCAGCTGTGGACACTGATCTTCGTCGGCCTGAGCTTCGCGCTGTACATCTACATCGCGTATGCCAGCCGCGTCAGCACGACCGCCGGCTTCTACGTCGCCGGCGGCGGCATCCCGGCACCAGCCAACGGCGCGGCCATCGCTGCCGACTGGATGAGTGCGGCCTCGTTCATCTCGATGGCGGGCATCATCGCCTTCTCCGGCAACGGCTACGCAGGCTCCGTCTACCTGATGGGGTGGACCGGCGGCTACGTGCTGCTGGCCATGCTCCTCGCGCCGTACCTGCGCAAGTTCGGCAAGTACACCGTCCCCGACTTCGTGGGTGACCGGTACTCCGAGACGGCCCGGCTGATCGCGGTGGTCTGCGCCATCGTGGTCTCGTTCGTCTACGTCGCCGGCCAGATGTCCGGTGTCGGCGTCGTCTTCCAGCGGTTCCTGGGTGTCGACACGACGGTGGGTGTCGTCATCGGCATGGTCATCGTGTTCCTGTACGCCGTCCTCGGCGGGATGAAGGGCATCACCTGGACCCAGGTCGCGCAGTACTCCGTCCTGATCGTCGCCTACCTGATCCCGGCGATCGCGATCTCCCAGAAGCTCACGGGGATCCCGGTGCCCCAGATCGGCTTCGGGCAGATCATGGACGAGCTCAACGCCCTGCAGACCGACCTGGGGCTGAGTGAGTACACCGGCGCGTTCACCCAGATGAACATGCTGAACATGTTCCTCATCACCGCCGCGCTGATGTTCGGCACGGCTGGGCTCCCCCACGTGATCGTGCGCTTTTACACCGCCAAGAGCGTCCGCGCGGCCCGGTACTCGGCCCTGTGGGCGCTGTTCTTCATCGCGCTGCTCTACCTGACCGCTCCGGCCATCGGTGCCTTCAGCAAGTACAACGTGCTCAACAGCATCCCGGGCACCACGATCGGGGACGAGCCGGAGTGGTTCCGGTCCTGGCAGGACGTCGGACTGATCACCGTCAACGACCTCAATGGCAACGGCCTCATCGATGTCGCCGGCGGCATGGGCGAGGGCTTCGAGCTGATGATCAACAACGACATCGTGGTCCTGGCGACACCGGAGATCGCCGGCCTGCCGGCGCCGATCATCGGTCTGGTGGCGGCTGGTGGCCTGGCTGCGGCGCTCTCTACGGCGTCTGGTCTGCTGCTGGTCATCTCCTCGTCGGTGGCCAACGACGTCTACTACAAGCGGATCAACCCGCAGGCCACCGAGGCCCGTCAGCTGATGGTCGGCCGCATCGCGATGGCCGCTGCCATCGTGGTCGCCGGCTACCTGGGCATCAACCCGCCCGGGTTCGTGGCGCAGGTCGTCGCGCTGGCGTTCGGGCTCGGTGCGGCCAGCTTCTTCCCGATCCTGGTCCTGGGGATCTTCTGGAAGAAGTGCACAGCGGCGGGTGCTGCGGCGGGCATGGTGGCCGGCCTCGGCACGACGCTGGCCTACCAGATCTGGACGATCGACATCTACGGCAACAGCGACGGCATCCTCGGCATCAACGAGGTGAGCTTCGGTGCCATCGGCATGGTGATCAACTTCATCGTGACGATCGTGGTCTCGCAGTTCACGCCCAAGCCGACACCGGCGATGCAGCAGCTCGTCGAGGACATCCGCTACCCGGGCCGCAGCGAGCTGGTTGCTGCCCACGCGGCGGGAGCCCTCGATGAGGAGATCCTGCACGGCGAGCACGACCCGAAGGACGACGCGTGACGACCGTTGTGGGGCGCAGACCCGTGGCCGCGTCGCGTCGGCGTCTCCTGCCGGGACAGAAGAGGTTGCTCGCCGCCAGCGCGATGATGCTCATCGGTGCGTTCCTGCCGTGGCTCTACACGCCGCTGGGCAACTTCACCGGCATGTCCGGGCCCGGCCTGTGGACCGCCACCGTGGCGATGCTCGCCCTGGCCGGGGCGCTGGTGCCGCTGCGCATGCTGGCGGTCGCCCAGGCAGTCATCGCCGCGGCGGTCGCCACCGTCATCCCGCTGTGGCAGTTCTGGCACATGTTCAGCCAGGTCGGCATGGCCGGCTGGATGCCCGGACCGGGGCTCCTGCTCACCTTCGTGGGCGGCCTGCTGAGCGGCATCGCCGCCTGGCAGCTGCTCCACCTGGAGGTGGCCGACGGCTGACCCGGTCAGCCACTGCCTGACGGGAGGGGGTATGCCGACGCACCTGTCGGCATACCCCCTCCCCTCGTCAGGGCGCACCAGTCAGGCCCCGGGATGGTGGACGGTGCGCGTCAGAGGTACTGGCCGGTGTTGCCGCGCTCCAGGCTGCGGCCCGGTGAGGTGCCGTCCTTGCCGGAGATCAGGGTGCGGATGTAGACGATCCGCTCGCCCTTCTTGCCCGAGATCCGCGCCCAGTCGTCCGGGTTGGTCGTGTTGGGCAGGTCCTCGTTCTCCTTGAACTCGTCGACACAGGCCTGGAGCAGGTGGTCGACGCGCAGGCCGTGGGACCCCGAGACGAGGAGGTCCTTGATCGCCATCTTCTTGGCCCGGTCGACGATGTTGTGGATCATCGCGCCCGAGTTGAAGTCCTTGAAGTACAGGACCTCCTTGTCGCCCCCGGCGTAGGTGACCTCGAGGAACTTGTTCTCGTCGATCTGCGAGTACATGCGTTCCACGGCGGCGGCGATCATCGCCTCGACCGTGGCGTCGCGGTCGCCGCCGTGCTCGGCGAGGTCGTCCGGGTGCAGCGGGATGTCCGAAGTGAGGTACTTGGTGAAGATGTCCCGGGCGCCCTCGGCGTCCGGCCGCTCGATCTTGATCTTCACGTCGAGCCGGCCGGGTCGCAGGATGGCCGGGTCGATCATGTCCTCCCGGTTGGAGGCACCGATGACGATGACGTTCTCCAGCCGCTCCACGCCGTCGATCTCGGCGAGCAGCTGCGGCACGATCGTGGTCTCCACGTCGCTGGACACGCCCGACCCGCGGGTGCGGAAGAGCGACTCCATCTCGTCGAAGAAGACCACCACGGGCGTGCCGTCGCTGGACTTCTCCCGGGCCCGCTGGAAGATCGTGCGGATGTGCCGCTCGGTCTCGCCGACATACTTGTTGAGCAGCTCGGGTCCCTTGATGTTGAGGAAGTAGCTGCTGGCGTCCGTGCGACCGGTGCGTGCCGCGGACTGCCGCGCCAGTGACGCCGCGACCGCCTTGGCGATCAGCGTCTTGCCGCACCCCGGCGGACCGTAGAGCAGGACCCCCTTGGGCGGCCGGAGCTGGTGCTCGACATAGAGCTCGGTGTGCAGGAACGGCAGCTCGACGGAGTCCTTGATCATCTCGATCTGGCGGGAGAGGCCACCGATGTCTTCGTAGGAGATGTCGGGCACCTCCTCCAGCACCAGGTCACTGACCTCGGACATCGCGATCCGCTCGTAGACGAAGCCGGAACGGCTGTCCATGAGCAGGCCGTCACCCACCCGGTACGGCGGCTCGAGGGAGCCGGCCGCGCGGCACACCCGCTCCTCGTCACCCCGCACCAGGACCAGGATGCGCCCGTCCTCCAGGATCTCCTTGACCGTGACGATCTCGCCGGTGCGCTCGAACTCGGCCACCCCGACGATGGTCTGGGCGTCGTTGAGCAGGACCTCGCGGCCGGGGGCGAGGGCGCTCGCCGGCACGTCCGAGACGGCCCGCACCTGCAGCTTGCGCCCGGCGAAGGAGATCTCGACGGCACCGTCCTCGTGACGCTCCAGCACGGTGGCGTAGCTCAGCGGCGGCTCGCCCATCGAGTCCAGGTCCTCACGGAGGCGGACGATCTGGGCGCGCGCCTGCTGGAGGGTGGTGCTGAGCTTCTCGTTCTGGCCCGTGACGCTGCCCAGCCGGGTCTCGAGGTGCAGGATGCGCTGCTCGAGGAGACGGACACGGGCGTGCCCGGCGACGGCGGGGCGGTCCTGGGACTCTTCGGACACGGTGACTCCTCTGAGTGGGGGTCTCTCCAGCCTAGACGCCTTCGGTCCGATCATCGTGGTCACCCGTGGTGGTGTCGTCGGGCCCGGGACGGACCGCGTGCGGAGTCCGGTGGTCCTCTGCGGCGGGGTCCCTGCCGGAGACCCGGTCCACGTCGCGGTTGAGGTCGCGGACCGTCCGGCGCACCCGCTTGTCCGAGATGCTCCGCTGGCCGAGGTCCTCGGCCGTCCACTCCTCCGCGGGCGGCGTGTAGTCCTCCCCGTAGGCACCTGCAGCGGGCCGGGTGCGTCGCAGGGGCGCCGTCGTGCCCGGCGCCAGCCTGCGGGTGGTGAGCAGGAACCCGGTGTGTCCGTGCATCCGGTGCTCGGGCCGCACCGACAGACCCTCCAGGTGCCAGCCGCGCACCATGGACTCCCAGGCCCGCGGCTCGGTCCAGCCGCCGTCCGCGCGGGCGGCCTCGGCGACCCGGGAGAGCTGGGTCGCGGTGGCGACGTAGCAGATCAGGACGCCGCCGGGGGTGAGCGCGTCGCCCACGACGTCGAGGCACTCCCACGGCGCGAGCATGTCGAGCACCACCCGGTCGATGGTGCCGGGCTCAACGGTCTGGGGCAGGGCCTCGACGAGGTCCCCGACGGTGATCGTCCACGCGGGATGGTCAGCGCCGAAGAAGATCCGGGCGTTGCCCCGGGCGATCTCCGCGAAGTCCTCACGTCGCTCGAAGCTGAACAGGCGGCCACCGTCACCCACCGCTCGCAGCAGGGAGAGGCTGAGGGCACCGGACCCGACGCCGGCCTCGACGACACGGGCGCCGGGGAAGATGTCGGCCATCGTCACGATCTGCCCGGCGTCCTTGGGATAGACCACCTGGGCCCCGCGTGGCATGGACAGCACGTAGTCCGACAGCAGCGGTCTCAGGGCGAGGTAGTCGGTGCCCGAGCTGTGCCGGACCACCGTGCCGTCCGGTGCGCCGATGAGGTCGTCGTGCCTGATGTGGCCGCGGTGGGTGTGGAACTGCTTGCCGGCCTCGAGCGCGATGGTGTGGAGGCGGCCGCGTGGGTCGGTCAGCTGCACCCGGTCGCCCTCCCGGAACGGACCACGGCGCAGAGGGGCGCCGGTCGGGTCCGGCAGGTTGGGCGGCGGGGCGTCCGGGGCGTCAGTCACAACGGGAGAGTCTAGGTGCGCGTGGTCGGCACGCCCAGACGGCTCCTGGTGGTGGTCGGTGTCCCGCTGTCCGGTGGCTGTGTCCGTGCCTCAGAGGTCAGCTGCCCGCACGACTCCGTGGACGTGGCCGTCGGGGCCCTGCAGGGCGACCATCGGCAGGTGGTCGGTCTGCAACGCCACGACCACGTCGGTCATGTCGTCCGCCGGCGTGCCGGCCACGACCCACGCGGACGGCAGGTGCTGCAGCACCGCGCTGACGCGCGTGTCGGGCCAGGCCTCCCGCGGCACCGTGGTCAGCGCCGCGGGGTCCAGGACCCCGACCGGACGGCCGGTCTGGTCCGTGCCGAGCACGAGCTGACCCGCGGGCGGAGGCAGCGCCGTGAGCGGACCGTCAGCGGGCACGGTGCTCACCGGCGTGAGGTACTGCGCCACCCGGACGGCCTCCAGCCGCTGCCGGGCGTGGCCGACCTTGATGGCCTCGCTCGCCCCGAACCACAGGAAGCCTCCGAGGACGACCAGCCACAGCACGCTGGTGGTGCTGACCTGCTGTCCGGCCAGCCACGGCCGTCCGATGAGCCACCAGGCGATCACGACCACGACCAACCGGCCGCTCCAGCCGGCCACGACCATGCCGGCGCCCCGGCTGCCGGTGATCTTCCAGACCAGGGAGTCGACCAGGAAGCCGCCGTCCAGGGGCAGACCCGGGAGCAGGTTGAACGCCGCCACAAAACCGTTGGCCCAGGTGAAGCCTGCGGCCAGCAGGTAACCGATGGTGCCGCTCTCGGTCTGGCTGAGCCACAGCCAGCCCACACCTGCCAGGGCGGCGTTGGCGAGGGGTCCGACGATGGCGACGAGCGCGCTGCGCCCGGCGGTGCTGTCCCGGCTGTCATAGGCCGTGTGCCCACCCCAGAAGTCGGCCACGACGCGGTTGACGGCATAGCCGCACGCCTGTCCCATGAGGGCATGGGCGGCCTCGTGCACCAGCACCGAGACGAGCAGCAGGACCGCGAAGGCGCCGGCCACCAGGTAGGCCCACCCGGCGAGGTCGGGCAGGGCGTCCTGCACCACCGGACCGAACAGCACGATGATGACGCCCGCCACCAGGAACCAGCTGCGGCCGATGTAGACGGGTGCGCCGGCGAGTCGGCCGATGCGCCACCCGGGCGCCTTGGTCGGGGGCGCGGTCATGCAGCAACACTAACTGCGCGTGTGGAGACGTCGGCACCACCGTCAGTGGCATTGCCTAGTCTGCTTGTCATGACGCCAGCACTGTCGCCCAGCCGGGCCTCCGACTTCATGCAGTGCCCGTTGCTCTACCGCTTCCGCGTCATCGACCGCCTGCCCGAGCCGCCGAGTGCTGCCGCCGCGCGGGGCACCCTCGTCCACGCCGCCCTGGAGCGGGTCTTCGACCTGCCCGCAGCCGAGCGCACCCCCGAGGCAGCCGTCGCGCTGCTGCCGACGGAGTGGGCCAGGCTCGTCGAGCTCGAGCCCGAGCTCGCGGGGCTCGTCGGAGCCTCGGAGGACCTCCCGGGGCCGACGAACGGGACGGTGACGGCGCTGACTGCGACACCGGGCCAGCCCGGCGAACTCGACGCCGCGGCGGGCGACGGTCCCACCGACCGTGAGCAGGCCTGGTTCGACGCGGCGGCCGGGTTCGTGCGCACCTGGTTCACCCTCGAGGACCCGACCCGCCTGGAGCCGGCCGAACGGGAGCTCTACGTCGAGGCCGAGGTGGACGGTCTGGTCCTCCGCGGGTATGTCGACCGGCTCGACATCGCCCCGGACGGGCGCCTGCGCGTGGTCGACTACAAGACCGGCCGCTCCCCATCGGAGCTGTGGGAGGGCAAGGCGCTCTTCCAGATGAAGTTCTACGCACTTGTCCTGTGGCGGACCCGTGGTGTCCTGCCGACGCTGCTGCAGCTCGTCTACCTACGGGACGGACAGATCCTGCGCTACGCGCCCGACGAGCAGGACCTGCTGGCCACCGAGCGCAAGGTCAGGGCCCTCTGGGAGGCCATCGAGCGTGCCGCCGAGACCGGCGACTGGCGAGCCAGCCGGAGCAGGCTGTGTGACTGGTGCCACCACAAACCGATCTGCCCGGCCTGGGGTGGCACTCCCCCGCCACTCCCGGAGGACGCCGCCGTCCGGGCGCTCGACCCACGAGCCACCGGCCAGACCGATCCTGCGGCCGACGCGGCCGACTGACCTCTGCAGGAGCGGCCAGCGGCAGGGTCAGCGCCCAGCTGCCCGGTCGACGCGCAGCTGGGAGGTCAGCGCCCGGCTGCCGGTCAGCGCCCGGCCGCTCGGTCGACGCGCAACTGTCCGGTGAGCGCCATCAGGTCCCGGAGAGCCAGCCCCTCCAGCCCGGCCACGGTGACCATGCCCGTCGTGGGTGGGATCGGCACGACGTGCGGGATCCCGACCGTCGGCACACCAGCGGCAGTCGCGGAGCGCACGCCGGTGGGTGAGTCCTCGAGGGCGAGGCAGTCCGCGGGCGCCACGCCGAGACGCTCGGCGGCCAGGAGGTACGGGTCGGGCGAGGGTTTGCCGTGGGCCACCTGGTCGCCCGTCACCACCGCCGAGAAGGTCCCCTCCGGCAGGCCCTCGAGCAGAACGTCTGCCAGGGGCGCCCAGGACATGGTCACCAGGGCATTCGGCACACCCAGCCCCGCACACTCCTCGAGCAGCTCCCGCGCACCGGGGCGCCACGGCATACAGGCCCTCGTCCGGGCGACCACCCCGCTGAGCAGGACGTCCACGATCTCCTCCGGGGTGCCGGTCACCGGCGTGCGGGCCAGGATGATCTCGGCCGACCGGATCAGGCTGTTGCCCACGAGCTCGACGGCGTCCTCGTGCGTCCACGTGCCCCCGGCACGGGCGATCAGCTCCGTCTCCTCCGCCATCCAGTAGGGCTCGGTGTCGATCAGGGTGCCGTCCATGTCCCAGAGCACCGCGGCGGGCAGGGGCACAGACTCACGGATCACGGACCCGATGGTATCCACCGGCAGACGAGAGCCGGGCTCCGGTCACTCTCGAGCACCACCGTCCCGCCGTCCTCGCCTGCCCTGCTCGGGGCACGCCCACCCGGCCAGGTGACCCCGGGTGCACCCGTTTACCCCCTCCGGCTCGTAGGCTGGCGGATACCTGTCAGAGCGGAGGCTGATCATGATCGATGTGCGGCACGTGCCCGATCTCGACGACCCGATCGTCATCGCGGCCTTCGAGGGGTGGAACGACGCGGGTGAGAGCGCCACCCGGGCCCTGGAGCACCTGGTGCGCGCCTGGGACGCCGAGGTCATCGCCGTCATGGATCCCGAGGACTACTACGACTTCCAGGTCAACCGCCCCCGCGTGAGCATGGTGAACGGGCAGCGTCAGCTGACCTGGCCGACGACCCGGGTCCTGCTCGCGCGGGACACCCCCATGGGCAGGGACGTCATTCTGGTGCTCGGCATCGAGCCCTCCATCCGGTGGCGCAGCTATGTGTCCGAGATCCTCAGCCTGGCAGTGGATCAGGGCGCGTCGCTGCTGATCTCACTCGGCGCGCTGCTCGCGGACGTGCCACACAGCAGGCCGATCCCGGTCTCCGTGACCTCCGAGGACCCTGAGCTGCGCGAGGTGCACGACGTGGAGCGGAGCAACTACGAGGGCCCGAGCGGCATCGTGGGCGTGCTCATGGACCAGGCACACCAGTCCGAGCTCCCGGGGCTGTCGGTCTGGGCCGCCGTCCCGCACTACGCCGGTGGTCCCCCGTCGCCCAAGGCGACCCTCGCCCTCATCGGACGACTCGAGGAGCTGCTCGGCTGCGTGATCGACGACGGCGACCTCACTGAGGAGGCCCGGGCGTGGGAGCGTGGGGTCGACGAGCTTGCCGCGTCGGACGACGAGGTCGCCGAGTATGTCGAGGCGTTGGAGGAGGCGCAGGACACGGTTGACCTACCCGAGGCGAGCGGTGATGCCATCGCTCGGGAGTTCGAGAAGTACCTGAGGCGCCGGGGCGGGCACGAGGCCGGCTGACCTGGCAGTTCTCGCACGGCCGGACCCGGCACAGGCCACCCTCCTCGTGCCTGCTGCCCCTGACACGGGGCCGGCTCAGAGCGACGGTCCTGCGGACTCCTGGGAGCGATCCCCGTCGATGAGCCCGCGCAACCGGGCGCCGAGCATCTCCCAGCTCCAGTGGTTCCGCACCCACGCGCGGCCGGCCGCGCCCATCTGCGCCGCACGGTCCGGGTCACCGAGCACGGAGACGACGGCACGGCCGACCTGCTCGGTCTCACGCCCGTTGACGACCAGGCCGGTCTCCCCGTCGAGCACCGCCTCGGGCGCTCCACCGGACGTACCGGCGATCACGGGGACCCCGGCGGCTGCCGCCTCGAGATACACCACCCCGAGCCCCTCCACGTCGAGGCCACCGCCCCGCGTGCGGCAGGGCATGGCGAACACGTCGGGCATGGCGTAGTGGGCGGCGATCTCGTCAGGGGCGACCCGGCCGACGAACAGCACGTCGTCACCGACCTCGTGACGTGCCGCCAGGGAGCGCAGGGTCTTCTCGTAGCTGCCCTCACCGGCGATCACGAGCGCTGCACCGGGAACGTCCCGGCGGATCATCGGCATGGCCCTGATCAGCGAGTCGGCTCCCTTCCGGGGCACCAGTCGCGACAGGCACAGCACCACGGGCCGGTCTCCGAGCCCGTACCGTTCACGGAGCGCCGCACGGGCCTCCGGATCCGGCCGGAACACCTCGGTCTCGACGCCCGAGGGTAGGTGGGCGGTGCTTCCGGCGCGGTGGAACGGCCGCGCGAGCCGGCGCCGGGTGTAGTCGCTGATGTAGGTGACCACGTCGGCTCCGGCAGCGATGCGCGACAACGCCTGACGGGTCCCCGGGGACATCCACCAGCCGACCTCGTGGCCGTGCGTGGAGGCGATCACGCGGTGTGCGCCGGCGCGTCGCAGGGCCGGGGCCATCAGGCCCAGCGGTGCCGCCGCCCCGAACCAGACCGTCTCGATCGCGTGACTGCGGACCAGCTCAGCCGCGCGTCGCACCACGTCCGGCGTCGGGACCATCATCGTGTGTCTCGACCGGTGCACCTCGTACGGCTGGTGCGCGTCGAACGCCGCCATGTCCGCCCGGTGGTAGCTGGAGGTGAAGACGGTCAGGTCCTGGGCCGGCAGCTGCGCCGCGAAGTTGTGCAGGTAGCTCTGGATCCCGCCGTGGCGTGGTGGGAAGTCGTTGGTGACCAGGAGGGTGCGGCGCACGACCTACAGCCTGATGCCGAGGAGCGCGTCCACGGCGGCGGCGACAGCCGCACGGTTGCCCGGTGCACCGACGCGGACCCACTCGTCGACGGAACGCAGGGCGGCGGGGGCGTCGAGGTCGTGCGCCAGGGCCGCGCGGATCTCGGCGACGACGGGCGGGACGTCGGCCCCTGCTGGCTCGGCTGGGGCGTCGGCCGCTGCTGGCTCGGGCTGCGCAGCCAGGGCACCGCGCCAGCACGCCAGACGGGCGACCGCTGTCTGCAGGATCTCGGGCGTCCAGTCCCACGGCTGCCGGTAGTGCTGGGCCAGGAGGGCCAGCCGGATCGCCATCGGGTCCACGCCCTCGCGGCGGAGCGCTGACACGAGCACCAGGTTGCCCTTGGACTTGCTCATCTTCTCGCCCTCGAGGCCCACCATGGCCTGGTGGACGTAGGCCCTGGCAAACGGCTGTCCGGTCAGGGCCCGCGCCTGCACGGCACTCATCTCGTGGTGCGGGAAGATCAGGTCGGTGCCACCACCCTGGATGTCGAAGGCCTCCCCGAGGTAGCGCAGGGCGATCGTGGTGCACTCGATGTGCCAACCCGGACGACCGTCCCCGAGGTCCTCACCGGGCCAGTGCGGCTCGCCGTCCCGGTGGGCACGCCAGAGCAGCGGGTCCAGGGCGTCCCGCTTGCCGGGACGGTCCGGGTCTCCCCCTCGCTCGCTGAAGACCTCGAACATCTGGTCCCGGCTCCAGCCGGACATGCTCCCGAAGCTCGGCTGGGTCGAGAGGTCGAGGTAGACGTCGTGCCCCTCGCCGTCCTCGACGGGGAGCGGGTAGGCCGAGCCCGCCGCGAGCAGCTCCTGCACTGCTGTCACGTCGTCCGGGATGCCCTCGATCGCCCCGACGTAGTGCTGTGGAGCGAGCACGTTGAGCGCTTCCATGTCCTCGTGGAAGAGGGCGATCTGGCTGGCCGCCAGGTCCTGCCAGGCCACACCGTCACGCTCGGCGCGCTCCAGCAGCGGCTCGTCCACGTCGGTCACGTTCTGCACATACGTGACGTCGAGGCCGGCGTCGCGCCACACCCGGACCACGAGGTCAAAGGTCAGGTAGGTCGCCGCGTGGCCCATGTGGGTGGCGTCGTAGGGGGTGATGCCGCAGACGTAGAGCCCGGCTGTGCCGGAGTCCGGGTGCACCACCTGCACGGTGCCGGTGGCGGTGTCGTGGACCCGGAGGGGGCCTCCGCGTCCGGTGAGCTCTGGCACGGGGGCAGTGGTCCACGTCTTCACGAGTCGGAGCCTAGTCCGTGCGTATGCCGCTTCCGAACCGTCCCCCGTCCACCGCCCAGATCATCGGTCGCCTCACCACAGGGGCCAGGGCAGTGGATAGCGGTCGGTGGGCAGTTCGGGGTACACGGGCTCGGCCAGCAGCCTCGTCACCCGTCCCTGGAGCGCGGCGAGCTCCTCGGCGCTGATGAGCTCCTCGATCGCAGCACGTGACGAGCCGGACTCCAGGAGCGTCCGCAGGCGCTCCAGCCGGGCGATGTCAGCAGCCGGCACCGGCCGCCCCGCCCATCCCCAGAGTGCCGTGCGCAGCTTGTCCTCGGTGTGCAGCGTGAGCCCGTGGTCGAACCCCCAGAGGCGTCCGTCCGCATCCCGCACCAGGTGTGCGCCCTTGCGGTCGGCATTGTTCAGGACAAGGTCCAGCACGGCCATCGACGCAAGGTCCGGCGCGTCCCTGTGTGCGACCACGACAGGACGTCCCTCGCCGTCCTCCCCGTGCACGACCGTGAGCCATCCCTCGGGCACCGCCGCAGCGGGAAACGCCTCAAGCAGTGACTGGCCCGGTTGGTGTCCGGCCGCCTCCCAGTCGATCCACCGCTGCAGCGACCCCGGGCCGAGGGGGCCGTCCCTCAGGACGGTCCTCGGGATGAGGTCCCAACCGCCCGTCGTGCTGATCAGGTAGGCAGCGACCTCACGGTGCCCCAGGGTGCCCTGAGGGAAGTCCCTCAGGGGAGCCTCTCCCCGGATCGGCTTGTAGAGCGCCCGCTCTCCGGTCGGCTTGCCGTCGGCCCCGGTGAACAACACGCGGGCGGTGAGGTTCGAGGCATCCGTGAGCACTCCCTCGACCTCGAAGTCGCCCGTGAGGGGCAGGTCGTCCGCCGTCACCGTCGGTAGCCGTTGGCCCTCGGGCAGATGTGCCCGCCAGGGTCCAGCGGTTGACCGCAGAAGGGACAGTTGGGCCGCCCACCCTCGATCGCCAGGGCGCACCGCTGGGCGAACGCACGAGCCATCGCGGGGGTCAGCACGACGCGGATGCTGCCGATGAGGGCGAGCTCCTCCGGGCTCAGCGTGGCGTCGTCCTCCTCCGGCAGGTCCGCCTCGTGGGCCTCGATGACGACCCGGCGTCGCGTCGGTTCCCAGGCCAGGCTGAGGCTCTGGACCCGGAAGTCGTCCTCGATGGGCGTGTCCATCGGGGCGTTGTCCGTGAGCCCGGTCGCGGCCTCGGGGGCGCCCTCGAACCCGGCGACCTGGTCGAGCAGGTCTGCCAGCCGCTCACCGAGGATGCGGACCTGCTCCTTCTCCAGCGACACGCTCATGCGTCGGCCGCCACCGGACACCTGCAGGAAGAAGGTGCGTTGACCGGGTGGACCGACCGAGGCGGCGATGAACCGCTCCGGCGGGTCGAACTCGTGCTGTGGCATGACTGCGACCCTAATCGCTGCCGGCGCCACCGCCGACGGCTGCATCGTCGTCTGGTCCGCCCGGCCGGGACTCCGCAAGAGCACGGGACAGCCCCGTGAGATCGACGGGGTCGCTGCCGCTGTCGTTGACCCGGAGCACGAAGGGGTGCTGGCTGGCACGGCGCACGATGCTCACCGACGCAGGGTCGATGACCACGCGCTGGAACGCGTCGAGCGGACTGCCGAACGCTGACCCGACGAGGGCCTTGATGACGTCGCCGTGACTCACTGCGACCCACACGGCACCGGGACCATGGGCTGCCTCGATGCGCTGGTCCCACGTGGTGATGGCGTCCACCACCCGGTCGAGCATGTCTGGCAGCGACTCCGCGCGGTAGTCGTCGTGCGGTGGGAAGGTCACGGTGCTGGGACGCTCCTGGACATCACGCCAGAGCGGCTCCTTGGCCAGGTCGCTGAGTTTCCGACCGGTCCAGGCGCCGTAGTGGCACTCTCCGATCCGCTCGTCGACCTCGACGGCGAGGTCGACCCGCCCCGGCGAGACGTTCTGCTCCGATGCCTCTATCGGTCTCTGACCAGCCACAATGGCCTCTGCCGTCTGTCGGCAACGCTCCAGCGGGCTGCTGACGACGGCAGCGAGCGGCGTCGCGCTCAGGCGATCACCGACCCTGCGAACCTGCTCGCGCCCGGTGTCGTCCAGGCTGATGCCGGGTGTCCACCCGGCGAGGGTGCCGTCGGCATTGGCCGCGGTGCGGCCGTGCCGCACCAGGATCACGATGGCCATCAGTCCAGGATGCCGGCCTGCTCGGCGGCGGCCACCGCAGCCTCGATCGCGGCGGTCCGCTCCTCCAGGGTGTCGCCGTACGGCGCTAGGGTGACTGTCGTCATACCGGCCTCTGCGTAGCGGGTGAGCCGTTCGGCGATGCGGTCGCGTGGCCCCAGCAGACTGGTGTCGTCGATGAACTGCTGGGGCACGGCCGCAGCCGCGTCGCGGTACCGTCCGGCGAGATAGAGGTCCTGCACAGTGCCAGCCGCCTCCTCGTAGCCCATCCGCACGGCGAGGGCGTTGTAGAAGTTCTGCTTGCGCGACCCCATGCCACCGACATAGAGCGAGGCATAGCCGCGCACAGCATCGGCGGCGGTGGACACGTCGTCGTGCACGCTCAGCGGCACCGTGGCGTCGAGGCTGAAGGGCCGGTCAGGGTCGCTCGACCGCTCCAGGCCAGTGCGGATCGAGGAGAGCTGCTCACTGGTGAAGTCGGGACTCAGGAAGATGCCCAACCAGCCGTCCGCGATCTCCCCCGTCAGCTCCAGGTTCTTGGGACCGACTGCCGCCAGATGGATCGGCACCGGGTGCTCTGACGGGGCCGCGGTGCTGCGAAGGGCCTTGCCCGCGCCACCGGGCAGGGGCAGCTCGAAGTGCCGACCGTGGTACTCGACCTTCTGCCGGTTGAGGGCCAGCCGCACGATGTCGACGTACTCCCTGGTCCGGTCCAGGGGACGAGCGAAGGGCACCCCGTGCCACCCTTCAGAGACCTGTGGGCCACTGACGCCGAGGCCGAGGTCGAAGCGGCCACCGGACAGTGACCGCAGCCCTGCCGCGGTCATCGCGGTCATGGCGGGTGTCCGACCGGGAATCTGCAGCACCCCTGCTCCGAGGCGGATCCGCGACGTCTGTGCGCCGATCCACGAGAGGACTGTCACCGCATCGATGCCGTAGGCCTCGGACGCCCACACCACGTGTACTCCGAGCTCCTCTGCCCGGCGGACGAGGGCAAGGTTGTCCTGGTCGCGGCCGGTCCCCCACCAGCCGCAGCTCAATCCAAGACGCACCGGTCAGCCCCGATCCCGGTCGTCGTCGGCGTCCGTCTCGTCGTCGGCGTCCTCATCCTCGGTGTCGTCGTCCTCGTCATCCTCGTCGACGTCATACTCGTCGTCGTCCAGGCCCACGTACCCACCCGAGCGGGCGCCTGCGGCCAGGTCGTCGTCGTAGTCGTCGTCCTCGTCATCGTCGAAGTCCTCGTCGTCCTCCAGGACGGTCTCGTCGTCGATGTCGTCCTCCTCGTCGGAGTACACATCGAGCGGTGTGACCTCACCGTAGGCGTCCAGCAGGGCATCGTCGTACGCCACGAAGGCGTCCGCCACCTTGTTGTAGGCCGTCACGACGGCAGGGTCGTTCTCTCCCCGGCGTACGGCCGACAGCTCGAGATGGGTCTCAAGCGCAGCGACAAGGGTGGACAGCGCAGCGCGCGGGTCTGACGTCATGGCATGACGGTAGCGAACTTCGTCCCGCGTCGCCCACGGACTGGGCGGAGTCGGTGCGCGCGTCGCGGCTGAGTTGATTTCTGGTCGCACCCTGCGCAGTATCTGTCTCGATGGCTGAGTACGAGTACCAGATGCTGACGTTCGGTCGGGATGAGTCGCGGGCGGACGTCCGCCAGGCCCTCACCGATCACGCGGAGTACGGCCACTGGGAGCTGTGGCGGGTCAGCCTGTATCTCGGCGGAGTTCGTAAGGCGGTCCTGCGGCGCAGGATCATCCGCGTCCAACGGACCGCCTGAGAACGGCGCTGTGACCCAGTCCGGCTCCGCCGGCACCGCTCAGAGGATGGTGGGGCGTCGGGCACGGACCAGAACGACTCAGCAGTCCTCGATCAGACGCTGCAGCACCCGCGTGCCAAAGGTCAGCGCGTCAACCGGGACCCGCTCGTCGATGCCGTGGAACATACCGACGAAGTCCAGGTCGGGTGGCAGCATGAGCGGCGCGAAGCCATAACCCTCGATGCCGAGCCGGGACAGGTGCTTGTTGTCGGTGCCACCCGACAGGCAGTACGGCAGGACGTGGGCTCCAGGGTCCTCCTTGAGCAGGGCACGCTTCATCGACTCCACCAGCTCGCCACTGGAAGACGCCTCGAGGGCGACGTCCTTGTGGACGATCTCGACCTCCACGTGCTCCCCCGCCAGCTCACGGATGGTGTCCATCAGCTCGTCCTCGTGCCCGGGAAGGAACCGGCAGTCGAGAGAGGCCGAGGCGGTCTGCGGGATGACGTTGTGCTTGTAGCCCGAGTCCAGCATCGTGAAGTTGGACGTGTCCCGCAGAGTGCCCTCCACGAAACCCCGGGCCCCGCCCAGACGCGACAGGATGGACTCGGCGTCCTCCTCGTCCCACGTCGCGCCCGTGATCCCGGCAATGCCCTCAAAGAGCTCCCGCACCGAGGCGATGTAGGTCCGCGGCCACGGATGCGCGCTGATCCGGTTGATGGCGCCGGCAAGCCTCACGAGAGCGTTCTCGGGGTTGGGCACCGAGCCGTGACCCGCACGTCCGTGAGCGTGCAGGCGCAGCCAGGCGATGCCCTTCTCTGCGGTCTGCAGCAGGTAGGCACGTTCCGGCGCACCCGTCGCCTTGCCCTCGAGCGTGATCGAGAACCCGCCGACCTCACTGATCGCCTCGGTGCAGCCCTCGAACCACTCGGGGTGCTTCTCGACGACGTGCCCCGCGCCCTTGACTCCCCCGGCCTCCTCATCGGCAAAGAACGCCCACACGATGTCGCGCGGCGGCTGCTGACCGGTCCGGGCCAGGTGTCGCACGTTGGCCAGGAGCATCGCGTCCATGTCCTTCATGTCGACCGCACCGCGCCCCCAGATGCAACCGTCCTTCTCGACCGCCGCGAAGGGGTCGACCTGCCAGTCCTCCGCCGCGGCGGGCACCACGTCAGTGTGTCCGTGCAGCACGAGGCCGGGCCGGCTGGAGTCCCGCCCGGGTGTCCGGACGACGACGCTGGCTCGGCCGGGGTCGGACTCGGTCAGCTGGGGGTCCAGGCCGACCTCGGTCAGCTTCTCCATGATGTACTCCGCGGCGACGCGCTCTCCCGGCCCGCTGCCGTCGCCGTAGTTGCTCGTGTCGATCCTGATGAGGTCCTTGCAGAGCTGGACGACCTCGTCCTGGGCGGAGGGCACGGTGCTGGAGTCGATAGCCATGGGACCGACCGTACCGCGCCGGATCTGCACGCCGCTGGCGCACCCGGTGCCACTGTGGGCAGCGAACAGGAGGGGGCCGAGGCGTGTCAGCCGAACAAGGCACCTGGCCCACGCAGCAGCCCCAGCTGTGCGCTAGCCGCGAGGACCACGCCGACAACCAGGACGACTCCGGCGACGAACACCCAGTCCGCGGTGGACACCCGGACCGGTCTCCACGTGCTCCGCGGCTCCAGCCCGAGTCCCCTCGACTCCAGTGCCTGCGCGACCCGTTCGCCCTTGCGGATCGAGACGACCAGGAGAGTGAAGACCACCCCGCCGAGGTGTCGTGGACCCCCGGGAGGGCGACCATCCTTCCGACGGTCGCCACGCACCGCGTGGGCGGCGCGGATCAGCGACCACTCGCGGGGCATCTCCTGCAGCATCCGGTAGCCCGCGAGGATCGCGTACGTCGGACGCGCACCCAGCCCGGCGTTGTGGTGCAGGCTCGTCATCAGGGCCACCCCGTCCGTGGACAGGAGGAAGCCGACCGCGAGCACTCCCACGAGCAGGGTCCGGAACGCGAGCGCGGCGCCCACGCTCAGGCCTTCCTCGGTCACCCGCAACGGACCGCTCTGCCAGAGGACGGCGCCCGGACGGCTGAGGGCGTTGACCACGAGGACGCCAGCCGCAAAGGCGAGGAACGGCACGTGCGCGAGGGCGAGGGTCCGGACCGGAGCACCCGATGAGAGCACGACGCCGACGAGGGCGAGCAGATAGAGCACCGCGGGTGTCACCGGGTCGAGGACGAACATCACGACCAGCGAGACGAGGAACAGGACGCCCAGCTTGATGGAGGGGTTGCGTCGAGCCAGCGGCGACGACCGCTCGACGCTTCTCATGCCACTCCGTCCGCCCGGCCCGTCACCGTGGCGTCAAGCCCCTGCAGCACGTGCGCGACCCGTCCAGGCAGGTTCGCCACCAGCCAGGACACCAGTGGCGGCAGCGTCAGACTGGCCCGTGCGAGCACGACCGGGTCCGCGAGGACGCGCTCCGTCGGACCGTCCGCCAGCACAGCACCGTCGCCGAGGACGACGACGCGGTCAGCCAGGCCCGCAACCAGGCGCAGGTCGTGGCTGACGAGCAGGACCGCCCCACCGCCGTCAGCGGTCTCCCGCAGCGTGCGTGCCGTCGCGATGGCGTCGCGACGGTCCAGGCCGAGGGTCGGCTCGTCAGTGAGCAGCACGGGCCGGGGGTGGGCGAGCATCGCGGCCAGGCTGAGCCGCCGCTGCTCCCCGCCGGAGAGCCGGAACGGGTTCTGCCCCACGAGGTGCTCGAGCCGGTGCCGCCGCAGCTGTTCCAGCACCCGAGCGTCCGTGACGTCGGAGGTGAGCCCGTGCGCGATCTCCCCCTCGACGGTGGATGCGAGGAACTGGTGCTCGGCGTTCTGGAACACCAGGCCGGGCCGGTCGCCGAGCACACGACCGGCGACCGGGGTCAGCAGGCCGGCGAGGGTCAGGAGCAGGGTCGACTTCCCGACACCGTTCGCGCCGAGGACGGCCACCACCTCCCCCTCACGCAGGGTGAGGTCCACCCCGGAGAGCAACGCAGCCGACCGTCGGTCCACCCGCCGACCGCCCCGCCCGGGTGCGGGCGCCCGACCGACCGCGAGGCCGCTGGCCTCGAGCAACGGTCTTCCCGTGGCCGGACGGGATCGGGTCCCGGTGGGCCGTCCCAGGGTATGCAGCAGGGCACGGTTGGCCGGTGAGGCCAGCCCGCCCTGGGCACCGGTCAGCGAGCCGAGCTCCGCGTCGAGGGGCAGCCAGCAGCCGGCGGCGCGCAGGGCTGCGGCCTGGTCCTGCAGGACCAGGCTCGTGGGCCCGTCGGCCACGACCTGACCGTCGACGAGCACCACCACCCGCTCCGGCAACCCGGCCACCCCCTCGGCGCCGGCCCACTCGTCGAGGCGGTGCTCCACGAGGATGACGGCGGGCCGGTAGCGCGTCACCGCTGAGCGGACGGCATCCCGGACCGCGGCGACGCCCTCGGGGTCCAGCATCGAGGTGGGCTCGTCGAGCAGCAGCACCTCGGGCTCGGCGACCAGGGCCGCGGCGAGAGCGACCCGTTGGCACTCACCACCGGACAGGTGTGCGGTCGGTAGGTCCCGCAGCCCGGTGGCCCCCACCGAGTCGAGCGCCGACGCGATCCGCCCGCCGATGTGAGCCGGGTCGGTCCCGCGGTTCTCCAGCGGCAGGGCGATCTCCTGCTCCACCACGGGGAGGCACACTGCCGCGGAGGGATCCTGCGCCAGGACCCCGAGGTGGCGGGACCGCTCGACCACGGAGGTCTCTCCTGTCGCCGACCCTGCCACTGTCACCTGGCCCGCCACGGCCGCGGCCACGGTGTGCGGGACGACGCCGGTGACGGCGTGCAGGATGGTGGACTTGCCGCTCCCGGAGGCGCCGAGCACAACGACCTGCTCCCCCGCCGCGATCTGCAGCGACACGTCCCGCAGCGCCTCCTGCTCCCGGCGTGGGAACCTCACGGTCAGGTCGGTGAGCTCGACAACGGACCCCGCCCCGGCCGCGGCCGCCTCCACACCGCGCGCCGGTGCCGCGGCCCGGCCCATCGCGTTCCGGGGCGGACGAACCCGGCCTCCGGGCCGACTCACTGACCGTCCCGCCCACGGCCGATGGCGAAGTTGTCCACGACACCGGTGCGCGCCAGTGCCTCGACCACCACTCGCGCCAGGAGCCCGCCGAGGACGACCCCGGAGACGCACTGCACGGCGAGCCGGAGGGTGAAGAGGTCCTGCCCGTACCAACCGGAGCGGAAGGCGGAGTAGAAGAACACCAGCCCGGCTCCGAGCAGCCCGGAGACCGCGAAGACGGTCCAGCCGTACCGCTTGTACCGGGTGAGGGCGAAGGGCAGCTCGCTGCCCACGCCCTGGATGAGCGCCGCGATGATCAGGGTGGGGCCGACCGGGGAGCCCAGGAAGACCACCTCCACCACCGACGCCAGCACCTCCGCGATCACACCGGCCAGCGGGCGGCGGATGATGGCGATGGCGATCGGGGCGACCAGGAGCCAACCGCCCAGGAGCACGTGCTGGGCCAGGTCGCCCGCGGGCCCCATGAGGATGCTGAGCCCGTTCCAGGTGTGCACGAGTGCCCAGTAGGCGAACCCGAAGACGACACCGAGGACCACCATCAGGACGAGGTCCTTCATCGCCCAACGAGTCCCGCCCCGGGAAGGAGTCTCTGTGGCCCGGGTCGATCCTCCGATGCTCATGCGCGTGAGCCCGTCGGGGACCCCACCGACACGGTGAGGTGGGTGACGACGTGCGGCACGACGGCACCGACCTGGGCCCAGGCATCGACCGCCGTCGCGAGGACCTCGGCGACGTCGCCGGTCAGCGTGGTCGCGTAGTGGGTCGCCGCGCTCACCGTGCCCCGCTCACGGGCGGCTGCGATGGCCCTCTCGATGTGTGCCATGTGGTTCCCGTCCGCGGAGCCACCGTCGAGCAACGGATAGAGGGACCACTGGGCCACCGCCTGCAGTCCGGTCGGGGCGAGGCGAACGGGCGCCGCCGTGGGCAGGCCGGAGACGGTGAGGTCGCAGGTGACCTCACCCGGACACCCGCGTGACAGCAGGACGTGGGCGACGACGTGCCCCCCTCGCGACCGCCGCGACGTGGCCGTGACCAGGGCCGCTGCATACGACGCGAGCCGCTCCTCGGCCGGCCCGGTCCTGGCCCCCACGTAGGTGCTGACCTCGTCGGTCACCACCTCGAGTCCCTCGAGGTGGTCGTCAGCGACGTCGGCGAGCGCGCTGAGGATGACGGCCTCGAAGTCGTCGCAGTGCGGATGGATGCTCAGGCGCATCCCGATGCCCAGGGCATCGGGCGCGGTGTCGGGCGTCGCAGCCAGGGCTGCATCCAGATGGGGCGTGGTGCTCATCGAGGTTCCTTCACTCGCCCACGGGTACCTCAAGACCCACGCCGACAGTGGTGTCACGCGGATGCCCTGCTCCCTACGCCGGTACGAACCGGATCAGGTTGACGGGTCTGCGGACTCTCCGCACTCTCAGCGCCGTTCGGCGCTCCCCGGGGGTTGCTCGCACGGTAGCACCACATCCGTGGCCGGCAGTCCCGGGGGGGGCGGCATCGCTTTGCAGAATTGTGCAGAACTGCATATACTGCAGAAGTGCAACCTTCCGTCTCCCTCCGTGAACGCAAGCGCACCGACACCTTCCGATCCATCCATGACGCGGCGGCCGACCTCGTCCTCGACCACGGGCTGGCCCGCGTCACCGTCGACGAGATCGCCGAGCGGGCCGGTGTCTCGCAGCGCACGTTCTTCAACTACTTCCCCACCAAGGAGGACGCCGTCCTCGGCGTCCACGCCCCCGAGCGCACCGAACGGGCCCTGGCCGCGTTCCGCGACGACAGCGACCGTGACCTGTTCTCCCGGGTGGTCGAGCTCTTCGCCCAGACCATGCGCTCCAGCATCGTGCCTTCCGACGACCCGAGCCGGCGCCGCCGCCTGACGACCGAGCACCCCGAGCTCAAGCACCGCTTCATGATCCGGGTCGCCGACACCGAGCGGCTGGCCATGCAGGTCATCGAGGAGCACCCCGAGGCGCTCCCGAACACGCCCGAGGCGGCGCGCGTCCTGGTCTATCTGGCCGGCGCGGTCGTCCGCTTCACCTTCGCCACCACCCCCGGTGCCATCTCCGGCAACGACGACGAGACGCTGGACCGGGCCATCGCCACCTTCCGAGAGGTTCTCCGCTCCGCACTATGACTGACACCCAGATGACCGTGTCCCGCCGCCCGGGGCACGAGAAGCGCGACATCACCCTGCTGTTCGCCGGCCTCATGATCACCATGCTGCTGGCCTCGCTCAACCAGACCGTCCTCTCCACCGCGCTGCCCACCATCGTGGGCGACCTGCACGGCGTCGACCAGATGCTCTGGGTGATCACCGGCTTCATCCTCGCCTCGACGATCATGATGCCGATCTACGGCAGGCTCAGCGACCAGTTCGGGCGCAAGCCCCTGCTGCTCTTCGCCATCACGGTCTTCGTCGTCGGCTCCGTCATGGGGGCCCTGGCCGGCGACATGCAGGCCCTGATCATCGCCCGCATCGTCCAGGGTGTCGGAGGTGGTGGGCTGATGATCCTGTCGCAGGCCGCGATCGCTGACGTCATCCCGGCACGGGAGCGCGGCAGGTACATGGGAATCATGGGTGGGGTCTTCGCCTTCTCCTCGGTCGCCGGTCCCCTGCTCGGTGGGTGGTTCACCGAGGGTCCCGGCTGGCGGTGGGTCTTCTGGATCAGCCTGCCCCTCGGCATACTCGCGGCCCTGGCGACCATCTTCTTCCTGCCCTCCATCCGCCACTCGGGCACCGACCGTCCCCGGATGGACTACCTCGGGATGGCCCTCATGGCCGCCGCGACCGCCTCCCTGGTCCTGGTGGGCACCTGGGGTGGCGGCGAGTACGCCTGGACGTCGCCGACCATCCTCGGGCTGGCCGGGACCGCCGTCCTGACCGGCGCGCTGTTCCTGCTCGTGGAGTCCCGTGCCGCCGCGCCGATCATCCCGCTGCACCTGTTCCGCGACCGCAACTTCAACCTGACGACCGTGGCGAGCCTCTGCACGGGTGTCGCGATGTTCGGGGCGATCAGCTACCTGCCGACCTACCTGCAGATGACCACCGGTCTGTCCGCGACCGTCGTCGGCCTGCTGATGGTCCCGATGATGGGCTCGATGCTGGTGAGCTCGACCGTCTCGGGGCAGCAGGTGACGCGCACCGGCCGCTACAAGGTCTACCCGATCACCGGGTCGGTCCTGCTCGCCGGCTCGCTCGCCCTGCTCTCGACCCTGCAGGTCGGGTCCCCGATCTGGCTGGTCTGCTGCTACATGGCCCTGATGGGGATCGGCCTGGGGATGAGTATGCAGATCCTCACCCTGATCGTGCAGAACTCCTTCCCGGTGCGTGAGGTGGGCACGGCGACCGCCTCGACCCAGTACTTCCGCCAGGTCGGGGCCACCCTCGGCACCGCCGTGGTCGGCAGCCTGTTCACCAGCCGGCTGGTGCAGCTGGTCGCGGACAAGCTGCCCACAGGGACGGGTCCCGAGGACGGTGCCCACTCCCTCACCCCCGAGCTGGTCAACGGCCTGCCCGACGCGCTGCGCGAGGTGATCATCCAGTCCTACAACGAGGCCCTCATCCCGGTCTTCCTCTACATGGTCCCGCTCGCGCTCGTCGCTGCCGTGGTGCTCCTCTTCGTCCGTGAGAAGGAGCTGTCCACGTCGGTGGAGGACGATGTGCTGGCCGAGTCGCTGGCGGAGGGCCAGATCCTCGTCTCGTCCGAGCAGAGATGAGTCGCGGCCAGCGGTAGCCTCCGACGACGAGACCCTCCTCCGAACGCGACTCTGGCCCGTCGTCAGGTCCGTTGCGGGCTCAGTCGTCGCTCAGACTGGTCAGGACATCCCTCATGCACGTGAGGGCTGCCCGTGCGTCGCGGGCTGGAGCTGGATGACCTCGGGTCCTGGTCTGCGCGTCGAGACGGCGGGTGACCTCGGGACCGAGCTGCGCGCGGACGAGGACGCCGAAGTCGCCGGTCGTGTCGAGATAGGGCAGGACCCGCGCTGCCTCGACGAGATGGTTGGTGGCGGCCATCATGGTGATGAACTCGACGGCGATCATGCGCGTCACGTCGGTGTAGTCGCTGTCGAGCAGGACCTCGATGTTGTCGCGCAGCAGCCGGTAGCCGCGCACCCGGTCGCCCCGCTGGAAGGTGATCCTGGCCTGGACCGTCTGGATGACGCGGTAGCTACCCGGAGGCAGTTCCAGCTGCTCGGCCTCGGTGAAGAACTGCGCCGCCTCGCCGGGTCGCCCCTGGTACTGCGCAGCGTAGCCCTGCATACCCAGTGCGAAGTAGCGCAGCGTGGGCGCTCCGTGACGGTGCCGCTCGGCCATCGTGGCAGCGAGCGTCTCCAGCTCGCGGAAGCGCTGCAGCGTCATCAGGGACGAGGCCACGCCGGACACCTCGACGAGGTCGGCCGCGTGGCCCTCGCCGTGCGCTCGGAGCCAGTCCACGGCAGCGGGTGAGGCCGCGTGCGAGTCTTCCCCCACACCCGACAGGTATGCCGTGTTGAACCGGATGACCGGATGGTCCCGGTAGCCGTACCGACTGACGAGCGCAGCCCAGCCAGCGTGGTCGCCGGCCTGGGCCCGCCGGTGGCCGGCCCACAGGAGCCAGCGCACCACTCGCTCCTCGTCCTCGGCGGGAAGCAGCTGCAGGATCCGCTCGGCCCAGTCACCGATCTCGGCCCGGCGGCGCAGGTCGACCTCTGCCGCCACAGGGCGGACGAGGGCATCGGCCAGGTCGGGGTCAGCGGCGTCACACGCCCAGTCGACCGCGGCACGCAGGTTGGGCCACAGCTCGGCGAGCCGGGTGACACCTTCGATCTCACCGGGTCCCCGCAGGAGGGCGCCGATGCCGGCGACCTGGCCGGCACACCAGGCCGCGTGTCTCCCGGCGACCGCGTCCTGGCCACCGTTCTGCCGGAGATGCTCGAGGGCGAACGCCCGCAGGGTCTCCAGCATCCGGAACCGGCGTCCGAAGGGGCCCGGCTCCACGGCGACCATCGACCGGTTCACCAGGTCGTCGAGGAGCCGGCTGGTCCCGAAGGCGTCGAGGTCCCCGTCGGTGGCTACCTCCTCGACGGCGGTCAGGTCGAACGGCCCTGCGAAGACGGCGAGTCGTTCGAAGATCGCCTGCTGCGGCCGGGACAGCAGGTCGTACGACCACTGCACGGTCGCGCGGAGGGTGCGGTGCCGGCTGGTGCGGGCCCGTCTGCCGCTCTCAAGGAGCCGGAACCGGTCGTCGAGGCGGGCCAGGAGCTGGGCCGCGCTGAGGCTCACGGTCCGTGCTGCCGCCAGCTCGATGGCCAGGGGCAGACCGTCCAGCCGGCGGCAGATCTCCTCCACCTCCGCCCGGTCCTCGTGCAGCGGAAACGCGCCGGCCGCCGCGCGTGCGGCACGGACGAACAACTCGACCCCCGCCCCGGTGGGATCCAGCGGCGCGACGGGGAACACGCGCTCGGCCGGGATGTCCAGCGGTTCCCGCGAGGTGGCCAGCACCCAGGTGTCCGCGCCGTCGTCGGCGATGGCCTGTGCGAGTGCGGCGGCACCCTCCGCCACGTGTTCGCAGTTATCCAGCAGCACGAGGCTGGTGCGGGACCGCAGAGCCGCAACGATCGACTCCGTCCTCGTGCGTCCGACGCTTCCCGCGATGCCGAGCGCCTCGGCGACGGCGTGTGGCACGGCGGCATCACTGGTGACCTCGGCCAGCTCGACCAACCAGGTCCGGCGGCCTGGGTCATCGACGGCGGCGCGGCGCGCGGCGGCGAGGGCCAGCGTGGTCTTGCCGATCCCACCGGGACCCACAAGCGTGACGACCGGGTCCAGCTCCATCGCCTCGGCGACGTCGGCCAGCTCCGCCTCACGCCCGACGAGGCGCACGGCCCGGCCCGGCAGGTTGCCCCTGCCGGCGGTCGCGGTCCTGGGCGGAGGGTGAGCCCCGTCGTCGAGCTGCCAGAGGTCACGCTGCCCCGCCGCGCCGTCGAGTCGGTGGGCACCGAGGGCACGCAGACCTTCGTAGTCGAGGAGCGCAGCCGTCACGTCCGAGACCAGGACCTGGCCGGCGTGGGCGGCGGCGGCCAGCCGCGACGCGGCGTGCACCGTCGGGCCGAAGTAGCCCCCGTTGTGCTCCTCTGTCTCCCCGGTGTGCAGGGCAAGCCGAAGGCGCAGGTCCACGCCGCCGGGCCAGGGCTCCTGGTCGACGGCGAGCTGCAGCTCGAGTGCCCACGCGGCGGCGTCGTCGGCCCGGTGGAAGACCACGCCGATCGACTCGCCCGCCGAGATGTTCACGGTGCCGTGGTGCCGGGCGGTGACCGCGCCGAGCACGGTGTCGAGTCGGGCCATCGCCAGGGCCATCTTCCGCCCATGACTGGCCCACAGTCGGGTGGCGTCGGCCACCTTGGCGAAACCGAAGGTCACGGTCCCGCTCGGACGGGCCGGGCCCGGGAGGGGTGTGACCGGTGCCGGCCCGGGGTCGCGGGCTCCGGTGTCAAGCTCCTCGTCCTGGGCGAGGATCCGACCCTCGAGCTCCCGCAGGCGGGGCCCGGGCTCGACGCCCAGCTCGTCGACGAGGTGCTGACGGGCTCGCTGGTAGGCCCCGAGCGCGTCGGCCTGCCTACCGACCCGGTAGAGCGCGGTCATCAGTGCAGCCCACAGCTCCTCCCGGAACGGGTAGGTGGCAGTCAGCTCGGTGAGCGGTGCGATCACCGCACCTGGGTCGGTGACAGCCTGCCTGTGCAGGACCTGTCCCCGCACGGTCAGCCACTGCTCGACCAGTGCGTCGACCGCGGCCTGTAGGCCGGGGACGCTGAGGCCCGCCAGCGGTGTGCCGGTCCAGGCGCGTAGGGCTCCGTCGAGGTCTCCGTCCGCCAGACGCGCCCGGAACCGTTCCACGTCGACACGCTCTGGGGCGAGGTCGAGCCGGTAGGCGTCACCCACGCGCGCGATCACCTGAGGCCCGAGTACCCGGCGCAGCTGAGCGACATACCCCTGCAGGGTCTTGTCGGCCGTTCGGGGTGGGCGCTCGCCCCAGAGGACATCGATCAGCCGGGTCACCGGCACGGCCTGGCCGACCGAGAGCGCCAGCGCCGCCAGCACTGCTCGGCTCTTGCTGGGCCCGACGGGGAGCGGTGTCCCGTCGTCACCGACGGCACCTATGCCCCCGAGGAGCTGGACGTGCACCATTCAGGTCCTCCTGGCCACGTCCACTCTCGCACACCGGAGGGGCACGCACGGATGACGATGCCGCTTCTCCACCCGTTCCCCACCGTTTCCCCACCGACCGTTGCCACCCTCGAGTCACTACTCCCGGAGTCGGCAGCTCCGCGACCCGGCACCTGTGCCGGGATCCCGCGGGCACAGCCGCTCACCACGCAAAGGAAGAGATCATGACCCGTCAAGGAGCCCTCATGTCCACCAGGATGATCGCGGTCGCGGTCGGAGTGCTGTTCTTCGTCCAGATGGCCACCGCCATGGTGGGCACCTTCCAGATCGACGCCTTCGTCGAAGACGCAGGAGCGCCACCGAGGCTCGGGGTCCTGCTGATGACCGTCTCCGGCCTGGCCGTCGTCGGCATCGGCCTCCTCATGTACCAGGTCCTGAAGGAGGTCAACCGACGACTGGCGATCTGGTACCCCGTACTCCGGATCGTCGAGTGCACCGTGTCCGTCGCCGGCGGCGTCTACCTGCTGAGCACGCTCGAGGTCATCCCCAACCACCTGCTCTGGATCTACGTCCCCACCGGAATCGGCGGTCTGATCCTGTGCTACCTGCTCTACGTCTCCGGCCTGGTCCCCCGCGCCATCGCGATCCTCGGCCTGGTCGGCTACGGGCTGTTCTCGCTGGCTGTGCCCCTGGACTTTCTCGGCACCCTCAACATGAACGAAGGGCTCGGCATGCTGATCCTCGTGCCCGGCTTCCTGTTCGAGTTCGCAGTCCTGCCGATCTGGCTGATCGTCAAGGGCTTCACCTCCTCCCCTGGCAGCGATCTGACCTCGGCCCGGCCCAGTGCCCTGGCTCCGGGACACGCGGTCCGGTGAGCATCGTGCACTCCCCCCAGCGTCTAGCCCGGACTGCGGGCGTCTACTACCTCGTGGTCGCGGTCCTCGGTGCCTTCGCGCACCTGGTCCGGGCCCGGGTGTACGTGCCGGGAGACGCGGCGACCTCGACCCAGAACGTGGTGAGCGACGCCTCGCTCGTCAACTACAGCCTCGTCGCAGACCTCGTGCAAGCCACCTTCCTGGTCCTCGTCGTCATGACGCTCTACCGGCTGCTGCACCACGTCAGCGAGAACTGGTCCCGGGCAATGGTCATCTTCGTCGTCATCGCCGTCGCCATCACCTGCCTCAACATGGTCCACCAGCTCGGTGCACTCCTCATCGCCACCGACCCGGCCTACGCCGCAGCGATCGGAGTTCAGGGTTCAGACGCCCTGGTGCTGCTCATGCTCGACCTGCAGCACCACGGTTACCTCATCGCGCAGATCTTCTTCGGCCTGTGGCTCCTGCCGCTGGGACTCCTGGCCTACCGCTCCGGGATGTTCCCCCGCGTCCTGGGCCAGCTGCTGATGTTCGCCTCAGCCGGCTACCTGCTCGACGTGGGCCTGCAGTTCCTGGCCCCGGACCTCGCCGCCACGTTCAACCCCGCCCTCGTGATCCTCTTCACCCTGGCCGAAGGCTCGATGCTGCTCTACCTGCTCATTCGGGGCGTGCGGCCCGTTCAGGCCGCCGACCACGCACTCCAGGCAGCATGAACCGGGCGCACGTCGGCTCCCTGGGCAGCGCTCGCGAGCCAGCCAGCCCCAGCAGAACGGCAGAAGCCCCGAGCCAGCTGCTCGGGGCTTCTGCGTTCTCCTTCGCGAGTGTCCGGAGGGGGACTTGAACCCCCACGCCCGTTAAGGGCACTAGCACCTCAAGCTAGCGCGTCTGCCATTCCGCCACCCGGACGAGGGTGTCTGCCAGCACCGCTTCACACGGTGGGCAACGACGGGAAAGATTAGCACGCCAAGCCGCGAACTCTGTCCTCGGCCCGGTCCCCCCGACGCCGGTCACCCCGATCCGTCCTCCCGCCAGTCCGGTGGGTCCGCCGCCGTGAGCGCGGGGTCGTCCGCAGGGAAGGTCCGGACCGGCCCCGGAGCCGTCCGCGGCCCCTCGAACCGGACGGTCACCCGGGCGAGCCCGCTCCCCCAGACCCATCCCGCGCCATACTCCTCGTGGCGCACGTCGGCGCCGGGGCGCCACTCCGTGCCGCGGACCACGTCGGGCGTATGCCGACGCTCGGGGGCCTCTGTCCCCGGCGGTCCCCCCGGCGCCGCGCTCGTGCTGTCCGGCACCTCGTGTCCGGTCGGCGGGGCGGCGAAGAGTCCCTCGCCGAGCTCGAGCTCCTCCTGCGCGTGGGTGGTCAGGCCCGAGACCCCGACGCCGAGCAGCCGGATGCCCGACGACACGTCGATCCCGGCGAGCAACCGTCTCGCCTGGCGGCCGATGACGGCCGGGTCCCCGGTGGCGTAGGGCAGCGTGCCCGAGCGGGTCTGCAGGCTGAAGTCGTGCTGGCGAACCTTCACCGTCGTGGTGCGCCCGAAGACCGCGGCGCGACCGATCCGGCTGGCGACCCGGGAGACCATGAGGTCCAGCTCCCGCTCGAGCACCGCCGGGTCGGCGATGTCGGCGTCGAAGGTCTCCTCCACCGAGACGCTCTTGGTCTCCCGCTGTCTCTCCACGGGCCGGTCGTCCTCTCCTCGGGCCAGCCGCACCAGCCCGCTGCCGTGCGCCTGCCCGAAGATCGCGACCAGGTCGGTCTCACTGACCCGCGCGAGGTCGGCAACCGTCTCGACGCCGAAGGCGTGCAGCCGCGCCGCCGTCGCCGGACCGACCCCCGCGATCGCCCGGACGGACATGGGACCGAGGACCTCCCGCTCCGTCCCCGCCTCGATCAGGGCCAGCCCGGCCGGCTTGTTCAGCTCACTGCCGATCTTGGCCATCATCTTGGAGCTCGCGATCCCCACCGAGGCGGTGAGCCCGCCCGTCCCGGCCCGGATCGCGCCCATCAGGTCCTCACCCAGGCGCCGCAGCCCGCCCGGCGACAGGTCGTGCCGGCCCCCGGCGCTCAGGTCGACGTAGGCCTCGTCGACCGACACCTGCTCGACCACGGGTGACAGCTGGCGCAGCAGGTCCATCACCACCCCGGAGCTCAGCCGGTAGGCGTCGAACCGACCGCCCAGGAAGGCCGTTCCCGGCGGGCACCGGCGCCGGGCCTCCGCCGTCGGCATCGCCGACCGCGCACCATACTGCCGGGCCTCGTAGGACGCGGTCGAGACGACCCCGCGCGGCCCGGTGCCGCCCACGACGACGGGCCGGCCGCGCAGCGACGGCTTGTCGCGCTGCTCCACCGCGGCGAAGAACGCGTCCAGGTCCACGTGCAGGATGCTGGACTCGCGGCGGGCGGCGGGCATGGCGCCACTGTGACACAACCCCCGGATAGGGTCGGCACGTGCTCGACCACGTCACTGCCGTCCGCTACGTCACCCCCCTGCGCGAGGGCGGCTCGATGCCCGGCGTGGTGGAGGGCTCGGACCTGGGGACGTATGTCGTGAAGTTCCGTGGCGCGGGACAGGGCCTGAAGGTGCTGGTCGCCGAGGTCGTGGTCGGTGAGCTCGCCCGGCACCTCGGTCTGCCGGTGCCCCGGATGGTCACCATCGAGCTGCCGCCGGCGATCGCGCGCTACGAGGCCGACGAGGAGGTCCAGGACCTGCTCAACGCCTCGCCGGGCACCAACCTGGGCATCGACCTGCTGCCCGGGTCGCTCGGCTATGACGGCTCGAGGCCGCCGACGCCGGAGCTCGCCTCCCGCATCCTGTGGCTCGACGCCTTCACCGCCAACGTCGACCGCACCTGGTCCAACCCCAACCTGCTGACGTGGCACCGCGAGACCTGGCTGATCGACCACGGCGCCGCGCTCTACTTCCACCACGCCTGGCCCAGCAAGGAGCCCAACTCGGAGCGCTTCGCGCAGCAGCCGTTCCGCGCGGACGACCACGTCCTCGGGGGCATCGCGACCGACCTCGCCGGAGCCCACGCCGCCCTCGCCCCGCTCGTCACAGCCGAGCTCGTGGGTGAGGTGCTCGACAAGGTCCCCGACGAGTGGCTCGAGACCACCGACCACCTGCCGGACGCACCTGCTGTGCGCGCGGCATACTCGGCGCACCTGCTGGGCCGGGTGGCGACCCCGCAGGCGTGGCTGCCGGGCGGTGCCTCGTGAGCTACGACTACCAGTACGTCACGCTCCGTCTCGTCCCGCGCGTAGAGCGCGAGGAGTTCGTCAACGTGGGCGTCGTGCTCTACAGCCAGGAGGCCGAGTTCCTCCGTGGTGACTTCGAGCTCCGCGAGGAGCGGGCCCGCGCGCTCGCGCCGGACCTGGACCTGGAGGCGGTGCGCGCCTCCCTGGAGGCGGTCTGCCGGGTCGCCGCCGGGGAGCACTCGCCCTCGACCCCTCGGCTGGACCGGCTGGGGCCGCGGTTCGGGTGGCTCAGCGCGCCGCGCAGCACGATCGTGCAGCCCGGACCCGTCCACGGCGGCACGACGGAGGACCCCGCTGCCACGCTCGAGCACCTCATGCGCATCCTGGTGTCATGACCGAGCACCTGACCTGGCACCCCGTCACCGATCGCCCCGACCTGCTGGCCGGACCCGTGCGCGCAGCGCTCGAGGGCTCCTCCTGGGCCGCGTCGTGCGAGGTGGCGGCCATCGACCCGGACCTCGCCGACACCCAGGCCCTGGTGGACGCCACCGACGTCACGCTCGAGGAGTGTGCCAACTGCATCGTCGTGCTCGGCCGCCGGGGTGAGACCGAGCGCGTCGCCGCCGGGCTGGTGCTGGCCACCACCCGTGCCGACGTCAACACGACCATCCGCAAGAGCCTGGACGTCCGCAAGGCCAGCTTCATGCCGATGGACCGGGCCGTGGCCGACACCGGCATGGAGTACGGCGGGATCACCCCCGTCGGGCTCCCGCAGGACTGGCCGGTCCTGGTGGATGCCCGCGTCGTCGCGTCCGGGCGGGTGGTCATCGGGTCCGGCATCCGCGGGTCCAAGCTGCGCCTGCCGGGGCCGCTGGTGGCCGAGCTGCCCGGTGTCCAGGTGATCGAGGGCCTGGCCCGCTGACCGCCACGCGGTAGCCTCCCCTGCGTGACGGCATACCACGCAGACTCCACCGACCTGCCCGACAAGGAGGTCCTCACCTGGGAGCTTTTCGGCCGGTCGTGCCGCGAGCTGGCCCAGACCGTGGCCGACTCCGACTTCGACCCCGAGATCATCATCGCGGTCGCCCGGGGTGGCTTGCTCCCCGCTGGTGGCCTCTCCTACGCGCTGGGCGTGAAGCTGGCCGACGCCATCAACGTCGAGTTCTACACCGACGTGCACGAGACCCTGCCGGACCCGGTGCTGCTCGCCCCTCTGCTGGACACCGAGGCGATCCAGGGACGGCGCCTCCTGGTGGTCGACGACGTGGCCGACTCCGGGCGCACCCTCGCCCTCGTGCTCGAGCTGCTCCGCGCCCACGGTGCCGACACCCGCAGCGCCGTGCTCTACGCGAAGCCGGCCACCATCGTCGAGCCCGACTTCGTCTGGAGACACACGGATCAGTGGATCGTCTTCCCCTGGTCTGCCCAGGCCCCGGTGACTCCCACGAGGCCCTGAGCGGCCACGGCGACTCTCCGTCGGGGTCGTCGACGACCACGCCGCCGCCCAGGCTCAGACCGGTCGGAGCGCCCGGGCGGCCTCGACCACGGTGTCCGTGAGCCGCCGCAGGTGACGCGAGTCCAGGTGCCAGACCTGCCAGTGCAGGGGGACGTCCTGGTGCGCGAGACCCGGCACCCGCTCCAGACGACCCGAGTCCAGGGCGGCACCGATCTGGGGCTCGGGCAGCATGCCCCAGCCGAGGCCGGCACGCACGGCGCGGGCGAAGGCCTCGGAGGAGGGCACCTCGTGCCACGGGGCCGCGGAGATCTGGTCGGCTGAGCGCACGGCGTCCTGCAGGGTGTCCTTGACGTTGAACTGCACGACGGGCATCCGGGCCAGGTCCACCCCCGCTCCGACCCGGTGTTGAGCGAGCAGCGAGGGAGTGGCCACGGGCAGGTAGCGCATCACTCCGAGCGGCCGCACTGTGCATCCCACGACGGCCGTGTTGGCCGTCGTGACGGCGGCCAGCACCTCACCCGAGGTCAGCATCTCCTGCGTGTGCTCCTGGTCGTCGACGCGCAGTCGCAGCACCGCGTCGTCCCACGTGCAGGCCTCCCGGAGCACCTGAGGGAACCAGGTGGCGAGCGAGTCGGCGTTGACCGCCATCGTGAGGGCCGTCCTCGGTGCCTGGCTGCCCTCGCCCGCCGGCCCATTCCCGTTGCCCTCCGCGGACTCACCTCGGGAGGTCCCTAACGCCTCGGCCACCTCGCCGATGACCAGGTCGACCTGACGGGCCGAACGGAGCACCAGCGCGCCCGCCGCGGTGGCGGTGCACGGCGTGCCACGTCGGACCAGCACCCGACCGGTGCGCGTCTCCAGGGCACGGATCCGCTGGCTGACGGCCGAGGGCGTGACCCGCAACCGGCGGGCGGCCGCCTCGAAGGTGCCCTCGTCGATGACCGCCACGAGCGCTCTCAGCTGGTCGAGCTGCATGAAGCGATTCTAATGGATGGTTAGGCTCATGCGTTTTGCTTCATTGCGGTCGCGTCCTACGTTGGATGCCGTGCTCCCCATCGTGTTCACCGGCCTGATGTCCGGCCTCGGTCTCATCATCGCCATCGGCGCCCAGAACGCCTTCGTGCTGCGCCAGGGGATCCGCCGCGAGCACGTCGCCACGGTCATCGCGGTCTGCGCCGCCGCCGACATCGCCCTCATCGCCGTTGGGACCGCCGGCGTGGGTGCGCTGGTGAGCTCGTACCCCACCGTGCTCACGGTCATCCGCTGGCTCGGTGCCGGCTACCTCCTCTGGTTCGCCTCCGGCGCCCTCCGCTCCGCCCTGCGGCCGACAGCCCTGGTCGCCGCCGCCCCGGCCTCGCGCGGCTCGGTCCTGGCGACGACCCTGGCACTGACCTTCCTCAACCCGCACGTCTACCTCGACACCGTGTTGCTGCTCGGCACCCTCGCGGCCGCCTACGAGGACCACCGCTGGTGGTTCGCCCTGGGCGCCTGCGTGGGCAGCGTGGTGTGGTTCACCGCCCTGGGGCTGGGGGCGAGGGCACTGTCCGGTCCACTGTCCTCACCCAGCACCTGGCGGGTGATCGACGCGGTGGTCGCCGTCGTCATGACCGTGCTGGCCGCGCGCCTCGTGCTGACCTGACGCGTGTGCGCCTGCTGCCGGCTCCACCTCCACCGTGGCGGCAGCTGCGCGCGGCCACGCGTGGAGAGACCTCACGCCTGGCCCAGCCGACGCCGGCGCGCTACGTTCGCCTGATGGATCCAGTGACGACTGCACTCGTAGTCTCGGTGTTACCCGTGGCCGGCGTCGTCCTGGTCGTGCTGTGGTGGCGTCGCCAAACCCGACGGATCCGACCAGATCGTGATCCGACCGGTGCCGCCACCCTCCGCGACCCCGCTCGCGATCGTCGCCGGCGGGATGACCGCCAACGGGGCCTGATGAGTTGACTGACGAGGGCGACCCGAGCGCACAGCCTGATCGCGGCACGTCCCGTGATCCGCACCAGCCCCGGCGACGCCGGCACGTGTCTGGAAACTACTCACTCCGCGCCGCTCGAGGGGGTAGTTCTCCGGCACGGGTCCGCCTGGCTGTGACCCGAGAGGCGGGTGCGACTGGCCCCGCGATCTCGCGCACACCGATCCGTCGGCCCGGCCAGGGTGAGTTGTGCGCAGTCGGTCTGCAGATGTCAGCCGGGCTCGGGCCCGCTCCGAGGTGGCTGCAGGGCCCAGAACGCGACCGCGCTGGCGGCAGCGACGTTGAGCGAGTCGACGCCGCCGGTCATCGGGATCCGCACGGCGAGGTCCGCCTCGGCGATGGTGCGCTCCCCCAGCCCGTCGCCCTCCGTGCCGAGCACCAGGGCGAGGCGCTCGGGTGGGTCCGTCGCCAGCTGACCCAGGTCCACCCCGTCGTCCCTCAACGCCAGCGCGGCGACGGTGAAGCCGGACTCCCGCAGGGTCCCGATCGCACCGGGCCACGGCTCGATCCGTGTCCACGGCACCTGGAAGACGGTGCCCATCGACACCCGCACGGAGCGCCGGTACAGCGGGTCGGCGCACCGCGGCGTCACCAGCACCGCGTCGACCCCGAGGGCCGCGGCTGAGCGGAAGACCGCGCCCACGTTGGTGTGGTCGACGATGTCCTCGAGGACCGCGACCCGCCGGGCACCAGCAAGCACCTCCGTCAGGGGTGGCAGAACCGGCCGGTGCATCGCCGCGATCGCGCCCCGGTGCAGGTGGAAGCCGGTCATCTCCTGGGCGACCGCCGGGTCCATGACATAGACCGGAGCCCCCTCGGACACCGCGCGCGAGACCAGGTCCGCGAGGTCGGTGACCCAGCGAGGAGTGAGCAGCAGGGACCGCAGCCGGTGGCCGGCGCCGAGGGCACGGCCGATCACCTTGGCCGACTCGGCCAGGTAGAGGCCCTGCTCCGGCTCCAGCACCCGGCGGAGCGCGACGTCGGTGAGGCCCACATAGTCGCGGACGCGCTCGTCGTCGGGCCGGTCGATCCAGGTGACGCCGTCGGGGAGCCGGGCCTGCGTCATACGAGCAGCACCACGATGGCCACCACACCGATCACCACGATGGTGGCGCGCAGCAACCACGGCGACATCAGGCGACCGATGCGGGCGCCGATCAGCCCACCGAAGAACGACCCGAGCGCGACGAGACCGACGATGGCCCAGTTGACCTTCGTCGGGTCGACCACGAGGAACACCAGGGCTGCGGTCAGGTTGACGACCAGGCCCAGCACGTTCTTGGCGCCGTTGATCTCCTGCAGACCGTTGGGCAGCAGCACACTCATCATGCCGATGAGCAGCACACCCTGGGCGGCGCCGAAGTAGCCGCCGTACATCCCCGCGAACAGGATGCCCACGAGCAGCACCACCAGGCGGCCGCCGGTGATCGTGTCGGCGTGGTGGCGGGCCGCCCAGGCGTTGATGCGCGGCCCCAGGACCACCAGCAGCAGGGCGACGGCGATGAGGACCGGCACGATCGCCTCGAACGCGGACTCGGGGAGCACGAGGAGCAGGAGGGCGCCCGTGATCGAGCCCACGAAGGAGGCCGGCGCCAGCCGCTTGAGCAGCGACCGCAGCGGCCGGATCTCGCGACGGTAGCCCCACGCGCCGGTGAGGCCCCCGGCGACCAGACCGAGACTGTTCGAGATGTTGGCGGAGACGGCCGGGTAGCCGAAGAAGAGCAGGGTCGGGAAGGTCACCAGGGTGCCGGAGCCGACGACGGTGTTGATCGCGCCGGCCCACATCCCCGCCAGGATGATGGCCCCGATCTCCAGCGGGCTCATTCGGCGCGCGCCGACCAGCGCTCGCCGTGCTTCTCCACCACGAGTGGGAGGCCGAACGTCGCAGACAGGTGCTCACCGGTGAGGGTCGTCTCGATCGGGCCCGCCGCCACGACCCGCCCCTCGCGCAGCAGGAGGATGTCGGTGAAGCCGGGAGGGATCTCCTCGACATGGTGGGTGACCAGCACCATCGCGGGCGACTCGAGGTCCTCGGCGAGGAGACGGAGCCGACCGACCAGGTCCTCGCGCCCGCGCAGGTCCAGCCCTGCGGCCGGCTCGTCGAGGAGCATCAGCTCAGGGTCGGTCATCAGGGCACGGGCGATCTGGACGCGCTTGCGCTCGCCCTCGCTGAGGGTGGCGAAGCGGCGCTGGGCCAGGTGCTCGACGCCCAGCGCCACGAGCAGCTCGTCCGCCCGACCGGTGTCCAGCTCGTCGTACTCCTCCCGCCAGCGGCCGGTCACCCCCCACGACGCGGTGACGACGACGTCGCGCACCATCTCGTCCTGCGGGATGCGGTCGGCGAGGGCGGCACTGGCCAGGCCGATGCGGGGACGCAGCTCGAAGACGTCGACCGTCCCGAGCACCTCGCTGAGGATGCCCGCCACCCCTGTCGTGGGGTGGATCCGGGCGGCCGCGATCTGCAGCAGGGTGGTCTTGCCCGCGCCGTTCGGGCCGATCACGACCCAGCGCTCCCCCTCCTCCACCGACCAGTCGATGTCGTGCAGGAGCGTGTTGCCGCCACGGCGCACGCCGACACCGGCAAATTCGAGGACGTCGCTCATGTCGAGCAAGGTTAGTTCGCCCCGAAGTGCGTACCATCACCGCATGGCTGACCTGCCGGCAAGTGTGCGTGTCGCGCTCTGGGCCACCGCTGCCCTGGCCGGTCGGTTGGACCTCGCCGACGTGCCCGGACGCGCGATGCCCGACCTGGACCACACCGACGGCCTGGTGCCGCAGCTCACGCTCTGGCGGGACCTCGGTGAGCGGCTCGTCCTGGTCGCCCTCCCCCGGCCCGGGGACCTGACGAGTATGCCGCGTGGTCCCGTTGAGCTCGTGGCGGCGGCCACGCAGGCGGAGGAGCTGGTCTACGTCACCGGTCTGGGCGGTGCGCTGGTGCCGGACATCCGCCAGTTCGGGCCCGAGGGGGACCAGGGGTGGGAGGCCCGCTGGGCCGCCTACGACTCCGACCCCGTCCCACAGCACGTGGTGCAGCAGCTCGCGCTGCCCGACGTCGAGCTGCAGCTCCGGCGCGAGGTGGCGGCCCTCACCGGCGAGCTGGGCCGGGCACCGGGGCAGCCGCTGAGCGGCCACGGGCTCGAGGGCGCGGTCCGCGGATCGCTCGACGAGTCCTGGGGTCTTCCCGAGGGGCTACCCCCGCGCGCGATCCGGGTGATCGAGCTGGCCGGTGCCATCACCGGCCTGGCTGACGCAGGCCTGGACCACCGCCTGCACAGCGTCGACTCGAGCTCGACGCTCCAGAGGGAACGGATCCTGCAGCAGCTGCACGACGTCGCCGCGCACGCCCTCGTCGCCGCCACCAACGTGGGTGCGCTGCACCTCGCCGGCTGGCGCTGACGTCGTCCAACAGTCGGGCGCGCGCACCGCGCCGGCTGGCATCCACGAGCCGGGACCGCCCCGTCGGACGCGGTGCTGCTCAGGCGTCGAGCACTGACCGGTAGACCTCGACCGTGCGCTCGGCGATGGTGGTCCAGCTGAAGTGCTCGACCGCACGGGCACGACCGGACTCCCCCCTGCGGGCGGCCCGCTCGGGGTCGGAGACCGCGTCGTTGATCGCGGCCGCCAGGTCCGCGACGAAGGCCTCGGGGTCGGTCGGGGTGCCGGTGCCGTCGGAGACCTGCTCGATCGGCACCAGCCACCCGGTCTCACCATCGACCACGACCTCGGGGATCCCACCGGTGGCCGTCGCGACCACGGGAGCTCCACAGGCCATCGCCTCGAGGTTGACGATGCCGAGCGGCTCGTAGACCGAGGGGCACAGGAACACGGTCGCGTGGGACAGCACCGCGATGACCTTCTCGCGCGGGAGCATGTCGCCGATCCAGATCACCCCGGAGCCCCCGCGACCCTGGCGCAGGGCGTCCACGAGACCGATGACCTCGGTCTTGATCTCCTCGGTGTCCGGCGCGCCGGCGAGCAGCACGATCTGCACCTCGGGCGGTAGCTCGGCCAGGGCGCGCAGCAGGTAGGGCAGACCCTTCTGTCGGGTGATGCGACCGACGAAGACCACCGCGGGTCGATCGGGATCCATGCCGAGGGCACGGACCTGCTTCCGCGCGGTCTCGGAGGTGTTCCGTTGCCAGAGCTGGGAGTCGATGCCGTTGTGGACGACGTGGACGAGGTCCGGGTCGATGCTGGGATAGCTGGCGAGGATGTCCCTGCGCATGCCCGCGGACACCGCGATGACCCCTGCGGCTGCCTCGTAGGCGGTCTTCTCCACCCAGGAGCTGACGCGGTAGCCACCACCGAGCTGCTCGGCCTTCCAGGGGCGCAGCGGCTCCAGGCTGTGGGCGGAGATCACGTGCGGTATGCCGCCCAGCAGGCTGGCCAGGTGGCCCCCCATGTTGGCGTACCAGGTGTGGGAGTGCACCAGGTCCGCGCCGCCGGCGACGACGTCGGACGCCATGGCGACATCCACCCCCAGCGTGCGCAGGGCGGCGTTGGCGGACGCGAGGTTCTCGGGCGTCGGATAGCCGGTCGTCCCCTCCTCCTCGACCGGTTCGTCGAAGGCCCGGACCGAGACCGTCAGGTCGGGTAGCCGGCGGAGGGCGCGCGCCAGCTCGGCGACGTGGACACCCGCGCCACCGTAGATGTTGGGCGGGTACTCGCGGGTGAGGATGTCGATGCGCACGGGGCTCACGCTAGCCCCTGTCGCCCAACCGTGCTCGGGGCAATAGGTTGGCCACATGGCTGCGCGTATGGGAAGGCTCAAGGTCCTCGCGATCGTGCTCGCGGGAGGTGAGGGCAAGCGACTCATGCCGCTGACTGCTGACCGGGCCAAGCCGGCCGTACCGTTCGGAGGCATCTACCGGCTGATCGACTTCGCCCTGTCCAACCTCGTCAACTCGGGGTGTCTGAAGATCGTCGTGCTCACGCAGTACAAGTCGCACAGTCTGGACGCCCACGTCACCCGCACCTGGCGGATGTCGACGCTCCTGGGCAACTACGTGGCTCCGGTGCCCGCCCAGCAGCGCATGGGCAAGCACTGGTTCTCCGGCAGCGCCGACGCGATCTACCAGAGCCTGAACCTGGTCCACGACGAGAAGCCGGACATCATCGTCGTGGTGGGCGCCGACCACGTCTACCGCATGGACTTCTCCCAGATGATCGACCAGCACATCGAGACCGGGGCCGGGGTCACCGTCGCAGCCATCCGCCAGCCGATCAGCCTCGCCGACCAGTTCGGGGTGATCGAGGTCGACGACGAGGATCCGCGACGCATTGCCGACTTCCTGGAGAAGCCGCAGAACCCCAAGCCGCTGCCGGACGCGCCCGACGAGGTGCTCGCCTCCATGGGCAACTACGTCTTCGACGCCGACGTGCTGGAGCAGGCGGTGCGGGACGACGCGAACAACGAGTCCTCCAACCACGACATGGGGGGCGACATCGTGCCGGCGTTCGTCAACCGCGGTGAGGGCTACGTCTACGACTTCAAGGACAACGACATCCCCGGGGCGACCGAGCGGGACACCGCCTACTGGCGCGATGTGGGCACCATCGACTCCTACTACGACTCCCACATGGACCTGGTGTCGGTGCACCCGGTGTTCAACCTCTACAACGACCGCTGGCCGATCTACACCAGCTACGGCAACCACCCACCGGCCAAGTTCGTGCACGGGTCGCACGACCGGGTCGGCCACGCACTCGGCTCGATGGTCTCCCCGGGGGTCGTCATCTCCGGTGCCACGGTGGTGGACTCGGTGGTCTCACCCCGGGTCCACGTGCACAGCTTCAGCAACGTCTCCCAGTCCGTCCTCCTGGACGGCGTGGAGATCGGTCGGAGCTGCCAGATCCACCGGGCCATCATCGACAAGCAGGTCACCGTCCCGGAGGGTGTCAGCATCGGCGTCAACCACGAGGAGGACCGCGCCCGCGGGTTCACCGTCACCGACAGCGGTCTGGTCGTGGTCGGCAAGGGCACCGTGATCGAGGGGTGAGAGCCCCGGCGACCCACAGCGCGCTGCACGGCACGGCAGGCCACACGCATTAGGGTGCATCCATGTCGACGCACATGGCCTCCGTGTCCGACCCGGTTGATCCACCCAGCCAGGAGGTCCAGCGGACCCTCCTGGTGATCGGCGGTGCGGAGGACAAGCGACGACGGGTGGTCGTGCTCAAGCGCTTCGTCCGGCTCGCGGGCGGCCGTGACGCCCGCATCGTGGTGATCCCGACCGCGTCCTCCATGGCGGACGAGGCGTTCGAGGTCTACCAGTCGGTGTTCGCCCGCCAGCACGCGACAGACGTCACTATGGTCAACCCGCAGAGTCGGCAGGCCGCCACGGACTCCGCCCACACCGCAGCGATCGACCGTGCCACCGGGGTCTTCCTCACCGGCGGCAACCAGCTCAAGCTCAGCCAGCTGATCGTCGGCACCCCGGTGCACGACGCGATCACCAGGGCCTACCACCGGGGTGCGGTGGTCTCGGGCACGTCGGCGGGGGCGTCGGTGCTCAGCCAGTTCATGATCTCGATGGGTGAGGAGGGCGTGGTCCCCCGCCAGCGGGTCTCCCAGCTGAGTGCCGGGCTCGGCCTGCTGCCCGGCGTGATCCTCGACCAGCACTTCGGGCAGCGCACCCGCTACGCGCGCCTGCTCTCCCTGATCGCCGCCTCCCCCAGCCTGCTGGGGGTGGGGATCGACGAGGACACCGCGGCCGAGGTCGTCAACGAGCGCTCCCTCACCGTAGTGGGCTCCGGGGCGGTGTATGTCGTGGACGCCAGGGCGGCGGTCAGCGACGCCCACGAGGCACGCCGGGACGCGCCGCTCATGGTGTCCGGTGCCGTCGTGCACTCGCTGCCCTACGGCGCCACCTTCGACCTGGAGGCCGCACAGCTGACCGACTTCGTCGAGATGCACTCGGAGGTGGCCGTGGTCACCTCCCCCAGCGACGTGCACGACACCGCCAACGCAGCCGCCGCGCTGCGACGCTGACCGGACCAGGAGGCTCTCCCATGACCCAGACCGCCAGCCCGACCACCCCTGCCGCGCCCGAGCTGCGGATCGTCGAGCAGCGGGTCTACCGCGGCCCCAACATCTGGAACTACGAGCAGGCGATCCACCTCGTCGTGGACCTCGGCGTGCTCGAGCAGTACCCCTCCAACCTGCTGCCCGGGTTCACCGAGCAGCTCCTGGAGTGGCTGCCCGGCCTGCAGAACCACGTGTGCTCCCGAGGGAAGCCCGGCGGGTTCGTGGAGCGTCTGCAGGAGGGCACCTGGGTGGGTCACATCAGCGAGCACCTCGCCCTCCAGCTGCAGACCGAGGCAGGTCACGACCTGCGCCGTGGCAAGACGCGCGCCGTGAAGGGGACCCCTGGCCACTACAACGTCATCTACTCCTACATCGACGAGCGCGTCGGCCTCGCCGCCGGAGAACTGGCCGTGCGGATGATCAACGCGGCGGTCGCCCAGGATGCGACGTTCGACTTCGCCACGGAGCTGGACGACTTCCTGCGGCTCGCGCAGCGCGCGGCCTTCGGTCCGTCAACCAACGCCATCCTCGAGGAGGCGGTGGCGCGGGACATCCCGTTCATCCGGCTGAACAGCGCCTCCCTGGTGCAGCTGGGTCAGGGCGTCCACCAGCAGCGGATCCGGGCGACGATGACGTCGAAGACGTCCGCGCTCGCGGTCGACATCGCCGGTGACAAGTCGCTGACCAACACGCTGCTGTCCTCCGCCGGCCTCCCGGTGCCACTCAGTGACACCGTCCGCACGGAGGACGGGGCCGTGGCGGTCGCCAACCGGATCGGCTACCCCGTCGTCGTCAAGCCCCTGGACGGCAACCACGGGCGGGGGGTCGGGATCAACCTGCGCACGGAGGCGGAGGTCCGCGAGCACTTCCCGGTGGCAGCGGCGCAGTCCCGGCGCGGTGTCATGGTCGTGGAGTCCTTCATCACCGGCAACGACTACCGCTGCCTCATCGTCGGCGGCCGGATGCAGGCCATCGCGGAGCGGGTGCCCGCGCACGTCATCGGCGACGGCACGCACAGCGTGACCGAGCTCGTCGACCTCACCAACGCCGACCCGCGGCGAGGAGTGGGGCACGAGAAGGTCCTCACCCGCATCTCGGTCACCGACGCCGCCGTGGCCCTGGTGCGCAACCAGGGCTTCGAGATGGAGGACGTGCCCCCGGAGGGCACCATGGTGAAGCTCGCCCTCACGGGCAACATGTCCACCGGCGGCATCGCCGTCGACCGCACCTTCGACGCCCACCCGGAGAACGTCGAGATCGCCGAGGAGGCGGCCCGGCTGATCGGGCTGGACGTCGCCGGCATCGACTTCATCTGCCCCGACATCTCCGCCCCGGTCCGCGAGACCGGCGGAGCGATCTGCGAGGTCAACGCCGCCCCCGGGTTCCGGATGCACACGCACCCGACCGTCGGTGAGCCGCAGTACATCGCCAAGCCCGTCGTGGACCTGCTCTTCCCGCCGGGCACCCCCGCACGGGTCCCGATCGTGGCGGTGACCGGCACCAACGGCAAGACCACGACGTCCCGGATGATCGCCCACATCATGAAGGGCCTCGGCAAGCGGGTCGGCATGACCTCCACCGACGGGATCGTCATCGACGAGCGCCTGGTCAAGCGGGCCGACGCCTCCGGCCCGAAGTCGGCTCGGATGGTCCTGCAGAACCCCCGCGTGGACTTCGCCGTCATGGAGGTGGCGCGCGGGGGGATCCTGCGCGAGGGCCTGGGCTACGACCGCAACGACGTCGCGGTCGTCACCAACGTCTCCGCCGACCACCTCGGACTCCGCGGCATCGACACGCTCGAGCAGCTCGCCGCGGTCAAGCGGGTCATCGTGGAAGCCGTGCCGCGCAACGGTTTTGCCGTGCTCAACGCCGACGACCCCAACGTGCGCGACATGCGCAGGCACTGCAGTGGCAGCGTCGTGTACTTCTCGATGCAGCCGCCAGGGAGCCCGGAGCGGGAGTTCATCGAGACCCGGCTCCGCCGCGGGGGCCGGGCCGTGGTGCTCGAGCCGACCGACCGCGGCGAGATGATCGTCATCCGCCACGGCCGCCGCTCGATGCAGCTGGCCTGGACGCACCTGCTCCCCAGCACGTTCGGTGGCGCCGCGAGGTTCAACATCGCCAACGCGATGGCGGCCGCGGGTGCCGCCTTCGCCTGCGACGTGCCGCTGCACGACATCCGACAGGGGCTGCGGACCTTCACCACGAGCTACTACCTCTCCCCCGGACGGCTCAACATGCTGGATGTCAAGGGGGTCAGCGTGGTCGTGGACTACTGCCACAACCCGGCCGGTATGCGCGCGCTCGGGGAGTTCGTCGACAACCTGAGTGAGCAGAAGGAGGCCGCGATCGACAACGCCCGGATCAGCCGGATCGGCGTCATCGGAGGCACCGGCGACCGACGCGACGACGACCTGGCCGAGCTCGGTGCGGTGGCCGCCCGGCACTTCGACGTGCTGGTGGTGCGGGAGGACGACAACACCCGCGGCCGCGCGCGCGGCGAGAGTGCACAGCACGTCGTCCGTGGCATCAACGAGTGCGTCGCCGCCGGCGAGGCACGGGTGCGCAAGGTCGACACCGTGCTGCCCGAGGTCGATGCGGTGCGCCACGCGATGGTGCTGGCCAACCCCGGTGACCTGGTCATCGCGTGCGTCGACAAGCACGCCCGCGTGCTGGCCGAGCTGGAGGAGATGAGCAGCTCGGCGTATGCCGGGTCACGCGCCGACGAGGGCCGCACGGGGGATCCCGACCTGGACCCGATCGAGCTCGGGGAGGCCGCCGAGGCCTCCGCCGAGGAGGCGCGCGGAGACTACGCCGACCTGGAGGCGACCGAGCCGGACACCGCTCGCCCCTGAGCGGCTCAGGCCCGCTGCTCGGCCGGCCCGACGGGGTCGACCGACCGCAGCTCCTCGGCCAGGGCGAGCAGGCCGGCACGCTGTGCCGCGTCGTCGGTGCCTGTGGCGTGGACCATGAGGTACTCGATGAGCCGGGCCACGCCCTCCCCCGGGCGGCCGGCGTCCAGGTCGAGCAGCGCCTGCAGCGCCACCACGGCGGCACTGTCGCTGCGCTGCACCGCGACCTCGTCGAGGACCTCCTGCGCCTCCCCGGGCCGCTCCAGCTGCCGCAGCGCGGACGCCATGGCCACCTGGGCCCGGAACCGGTGCGGCTCGCGCAGCCGCGCCGCCAGGGCCTCCCGGTAGCGGCTGACCGCCTGGGTGGTCTGCCCGGCCGCCTCGAGCGCGGCCGCCAGCTCGAAGACCAGGCGAGGGTCCTCCGGCGCCTGCTCGAGGAGGTTGCGTGCCGCCTCGACACGCTCCTGCGGGGGCTGGTCCTGGATCGCGGTGAGCACCGCCTCCAGGTCGTGCTCGCCCCGCGCGGCCCGCACCTTGCGCCGGATCTGCCGCGCGGTGTCCTGGATCGCGCCGTGCTCCGTCAGCCAGGCGACGACCCCGTCCCGGTCCCGGTGCACCATGAGCGCGCCGACGTCACCGTCAGCCATGTGCTCGGCCAGGGCAGCGAGCCCGGCGACCTCGTCCTCGGAGGACCCCGAGGACACGGCACCGACGTTGGCCAGGCCCTGCACGAACTGGGCCTCGAGGTCCTCCATGGACCGGCCCCGCAGGTAGTGCCCCTTGTGGACGATGTGCACGCGGTCCGCCCGACGGCCGGCGATCTCGCCCAGGCCGATGAGGATCTCGTCGGTGCGGTCGCCGACCCCACCCAGCCCGAGGTGCACCCGGTCGCCGGGCGGGCGCAGCCCCTCCGCGACGTTGAGCAGCGCCTCGAGCCCGGCCTCGTTGTGCGCCAGGTCGACGATCATCGTGGCGGTCCCGCCCGAGGGCACGGGCAGGGTCCACACGTTCATCCGCCCCGGGTTGTGCTCCAGGTCGGGCGCGAAGGTGCGCAGCCCCTCGATGACCGCCTCGCGCGGCAGCCCCAGGCCGAGCCCGCCGGCCGTCGCGGCCAGTGCGTTGGCGATGTTGTGCTCCGAGAGCCCCGACAGGGTCATCGGCACGTCGAGGATGCGGATCAGTCGATCGGGATCTGCGCCGCGGCGCAGGATGACGATGTCACCCTCCAGCACCGTCATGCCCCGACCACCACGCTCGACCGTCTCCCGCAGGGCCGGGGAGTCCGCATCGAGGCTGAACATCCAGATCCGGCCGCTGGCCTGCGAGGCCATCGCCCGCACGCGCGGGTCGTCGCCGTTGAGCACGACCCAGCCGTCCTTGCGGGTCACCCGCGTGATGATGGACTTGACCTCGGCCAGCTGGTCGACGGTGTCGATGCCGTGCAGTCCCAGGTGGTCGGCGGTCACGTTGGTCACGATGCTCACGTCGTTGTGGGAGACCCCCATCCCCTTGAGCAGCAGCCCACCGCGGGCCGTCTCCAGCAACCCCAGCTCGACCGAGCGGTCCTCCAGCACGTGGCGTCCGCCGGACGGGCCGGAGTAGTCGCCAGCGACCTTCAGCTCCCCCTGGATGAACACACCCTCCGTGGAGCTCCACCCACAGCGCAGGCCGGCGGTCATCCCCATGTGGGCCAGCAGGCGGGTGGTGGAGGTCTTGCCGTTGGTGCCGGTGACGGACGCGACCGGGATGCGGGGACGGATCTGCGCGGGCCGGGTGGCGTCCTCGGCCGCGCGGACCGTCGCCGCCGCCTCGGCCAGCAGCTGGTCGGCCCCGCCGCCGGAGAGCAGCCCGTCCAGGACGGGCCCCAGGGCCTCGCCGAGCGCCACCGCCCGGCCCCGGTGCCGCCACGGGAAGGCCACGACCACGGAGGTGAGGTCCGTGCCGACCCGGCCGCGCACACCGACCCGGCTCGGCACCGCGTCCGAGACACGACGGAGCACCGTGCTCGCGAGGCGGCTCAGGAACCGCTGCCGCTGCTCGGTCTGGGGTGCGCCCGGCACGGCGCGGCGCAGGCCGACCACCTCGGCGATGGCGGTCGCCGCCTCGGCATCCAGGGCCTGGTAGCCGGGCAGGGAGAGGCTCACCTTGACCGCGGGGCGCGCGAAGTAGAGGTTCGGGCCCTCGAGCAGGCGCACCTCGGTCACCTGGACCGCGGTCGCGTCGGTCATCGCGGTCAGAAACCCATCGCGTGGAACCCGCCGTCCACGTGGACGATCTCACCGGTCGTCGCCGGGAACCAGTCCGACATGAGGGCGACGCAGGCCCTGGCGGCGGGCTCGGCGTCCCGCAGGTCCCACCCGAGGGGCGAGCGCTCACCCCATCGCTCGAACTGCTCGAACATCGGGATGGACCGGGCTGCGGTGGTCGCGATGGGCCCGGCCGAGACCAGGTTGGACCGGATCCCCTTGGGGCCCAGGTCGCGGGCGAGATAGCGGTTGGTGGCCTCGAACGCGGCCTTGGCCACGCCCATCCAGTCGTAGACCGGCCAGGCCTGCTGGGCGTCCAGGGTCAGGCCGACGACGCTGCCGCCCTCGCTCATGAGCGGCAGGGCGGCCACGGCGAGGGACTTCAGGGAGTATGCCGACACCTGCAGTGCCGTAGCGACGTCCTCCCAGTCGGCGGCCAGGAAGTCGAAGGCACCGGGGGGTGCGTAGCCGATCGAGTGCAGCACCCCGTCGAGGTGGTCGGTGTGCTCGCGGAGCCGCTCCGCCAGGGTGTCCAGGTGCTCCTGGTTCGACACGTCGAGCTCCACCACCTCGGGGGTGACGGGGAGCCGCTTGGCGATCGACTGGGTGATCCGGAAGGTGCGGCCGAAGGAGGTGAGGACCACCTCGGCACCCTGCTCCTGGGCCAGTCGTGCGACGTGGAACGCGATGGAGGAGTCCATGAGGACACCGGTGACGAGGAGCTTCTTTCCTTCGAGCAGCATGGGGAGCAGACTAGCGTCCCGGCGTGGTCGGGTTGACCACGTCAGTGGCCCATCCCGAGACCACCGTCGACGGGCAGCACGGCTCCGCTGATGTAGCCCGCGTCCGGCCCGGCCAGGAAGCGCACCACACCCGCGACCTCCTCGGGCGTGGCGAACCGCCCCGCGGGGATGGCGGACAGGTAGGCCTTCTGCCGGTCCTCGGGCAGCTCGGAGGTCATCTCGGTCTCGATGTAGCCGGGCGCGACGACGTTGGCGGTGATGCCCCGACCGCCCAGCTCACGGGTGATCGACCGGGCCAGGCCCACCAGGGCCGACTTGGACGCGGCGTAGTTGGTCTGCCCCGGGGAGCCGTAGAGGCCGACCACCGAGGAGATGAGGATGATGCGGCCGCGGCGCAGGCGCATCATCCCCTTGGACGCGCGCCGGGCGCAGCGGAAGGCACCGGTGAGGTTGGTGTCCAGGACCGAGGAGAAGTCCTCGTCGCTCATCCGCATCAGGAGCGTGTCCTTGGTGATGCCGGCGTTGGCCACCAGGACCTCCACGGGCCGGCCCAGCAGCTCCTCCGCCTCCGTGAACGCCCGGTCCACGCTGTCGGAGTCCGTGACATCACAGACCACGCCGCGGAGGCCCTCGGGAGGCGTGCCGCTGCGGTGGGTGATGACCACGTCGTCACCGGCGGCGGCGAACGCGCGGGCGATGGCCAGGCCGATGCCGCGGTTGCCCCCGGTCACCAGGACGCTGCGGGGCTCGGCAACGGTGGGGTCGGTCTGCTGGGTCTGGGTCACAGGGCAACGGTAGCCGCTGACAACCGCGCGCACGACCCACCCCGGCGGACGGCGCCGCCCCACGACCCGCGGGCGCGTCCGGGGGACGCGGAGACGTATCGTGGACAGGTGCGCAGGAGAAAGGTCGCCCAGGGGGTGACGAGCGTCCGACGGTCCCCCAAGGAGGACCGGGACCAGCGTCTGCGCAGCTACCTGATCGCGATGGCGATCCGCACCGTCTCCTTCCCGCTGGCGGTCTGGGCGCTGCTCAGCGGCTGGCTGGTGGTCGGCCTGGTGCTGGCCGCAGCCGCCACCTTCCTCCCGCAGATCGCCGTGATGATCGCCAACGCGGTCGACAACCGCACCGCCCCCGCGGGGACCATCACCTCACCGACCAGGGCGCTGCCGCCCGCACCCCAGCGCCACCCGGACGGTGCCGATGATGACCTGTAGCGCCAAGGGGTGCCGCAGCGCCGCGGCCTACGGCGTGGTGTGGAACAACCCCAAGGTGCACACCCCCACGCGCCGCAAGGTCTGGCTGGCCTGCGCCGAGCACCGAGAGCACCTGAGCAGCTTCCTGTCGGTGCGCGGATTCCTGATCGAGGTCCTTCCCGTCGACCAGCTCGGCGAGCAGGACGGCTGACGTTGCTGCGGACCCTGCTGACCCGCCGCTGGCTCACCGCCCTGGCCCTGGCCGTCCTCTTCGGCGTCGTCGCGGTGCTGCTCGGCAACTGGCAGTACTCCCGGCACGGTGAGAAGGTCGAGGCCCGGGACCGCGTCGAGGCACACTACGACGCGGCACCCGTGCCACTGGAGGAGGTGCTCGCGGGCGGGTCCGTGCTCCCGCCGGACCAGGAGTGGACCAGGGTGCGGGCGAGCGGGTCGTATGCCGTGGAGCAGCAGCTCTTCGTGCGGAACCGGCCGCACCAGGGGACGTTCGGCTACGAGGTCCTCGTGCCGCTCGACACGCCGGTGGGCACCCTCACGGTCGACCGGGGCTGGGCTCCCAACGCCGAGAACGCCGCGACGCTGCCCGAGGTCCCGCCCGCCCCGGACGGCCCTGTGGAGGTGACGGGGTGGTTGCGGCCCGGAGAGGAGGACCTGGGCCGGGACCTGCCCGACGGCCAGCTGGCCTCGATCAACCTGGACGCCGCCGCGGAGCAGTGGGACCGCCCGGTCCTGGGCGCCTACCTGGTGCTGGAGGGTGAGCAGTATGCCGATCGGCCGGGCGCGCAGATCGCGCGTCCGGTCCCGCTGGCGGCACCGCGGACGGGCCTCGGGTCGCACTTCGCCTACTCCCTGCAGTGGTGGCTGACCGCGCCGGTCGGGCTCGTCCTGGTGCTGGTCATGGCACGCCGCGAGTGGCGGGACGGGCGGGAGGACGGCACCTCGCCGCGCCCGGCCCGTCCGCGGAAGGTGCGTATCTGGGACGAGGAGGACGAGTAGGTCCCACGTGCAGTGCCCGGGCGTCGACGCCCGGCTGCCTGTCCGTGCCACGGGTGCCTGTCCGTGCCACGGGTGCAGACGGACGGCGTCTCGAGACCCGCCTCACGCCACCGCGACGGCCTCCCGCCGACCGGCCGCTGCTCGCCGGGTGCGACGATGTGCGCATGGATCTGGGACTGGCCGGACGCGGTTACCTCGTCACCGGCGGATCGCGCGGCCTGGGGCGCGCGAGCGCCGAGTGCCTCGTCGCCGACGGGGCCGACGTGCTCCTCGTCGGCCGGGACGCCGACCGGGTGGCACGCACGGCCGAAGAGCTGACCGGCCTCGGCGCGGGCACCGCCTACGCCCTCGCCGGTGACCTGGCCGATCCGGCCGCCGCCGACCAGATCCTCCGGACGGCACAGGAGCACCTGGACAGTCTCGACGGTGCGGTGCTGAGCGTCGGTGGTCCCCCTCCCGGGCGGTTGCGGGAGAAGACGGACGATGAGTGGCGAGCGGCGTTCGAGCAGGTGCACCTGGGGCCCCTGCGCGTGGCCCGCACCCTGCTGGAGGCCGCGACGCGCCCGATGGCGATCACCTTCGTGCTGTCCACCTCGGTCCGCGCGCCCCTCGCTGACCTCGCGATCTCCAACGGGCTGCGTCCCGGGCTGGCCATGGCAGCCAAGACCATGGCCGATGAGTACGGACCCGAGGGCCACCGGGTCAACTGTCTGCTGCCCGGCCGGTTCGACACCGACCGCGTGCGGGAGCTGGACGAGGCCAGCGGCGACGCGGCGGCGCGGCGGGCCCGCCACGCGGCAGTGGTGCCGCTCGGCCGCTACGGCCAGCCCGAGGAGTTCGGCGCGGTCGCCGCGTTCGTGACCTCCCCGGTCGCCTCCTACCTGACCGGGTCCGTGGTGACCGTCGACGGCGGTCAGACCCGCACCCTCTGAGGGCGACCGGCGAACGGCTACGCTGAGCTGCGCCCGGAGCACGTCGCGCCACCGCCGAGCCAAGGAGTCCAGCATGCCCGTCGCCGTCGCCCACAACGCCAGGCCCGAGGGGCGGTCCGCCGTGACCGCTGCCCTGGAGTGGGCCAGGGTCCACGACACCTCGCTCCTGGTCCTCCACGTCGAGGAGACCGGTCTGTCCGGCACCGCCGGGGTGCCGGCCGCCGAGAGCGGGGTGCGGGCGGTGGAGCAGGAGGTCGCCCAGGTGGTGGCGGAGCTCGCCGGTGAGGCGGCTCCCGAGTGGCAGGTGGTGTCGACAACCTCGGCGGGTGACATCGCCTCGGCACTCGTGCAGCTGGCGACCACCCACGGTGCCGAGCTGCTGGTCGTCGGGTCGCGCCGCCGCTCGGAGATCGGCAAGTTCCTCATGGGCCGCACTCTCCAGCGCGTGCTGCTGGACTCACCCGTGCCCGTGCTGGTCGTCAAGCACGCCTGAACGCCAGCCCTCCACGGGCCGGTCGTCGTCCTCCCCTCGCAGCACGCCCCACGCGGGGGGCGAGCCCGCCCCCCACGCCGGCGTGGTCGTCCTCCCCTCGCAGCACGCCCCAACGCGCGTGGCGAGTCAGCACCCACCGGACGCCCAGGACCGAAGACTTGACAACTCACTTGTCATTCTGACAGTTTAGTTGTCATGAACGAAGGCGCCCGGCTCTACGCTGTGCTGCAGCGGATCCGACCCGTCCACGAGCTGTCTGCGCGCGCCGTCGGCGCGGCGCTCGAGGGCACCGACCTCACCGTCCCGCTGCGAGCCGTCCTGGAACGGCTCCACGACGACGGCCCGCAGACGGTCCCCTCCATCGCCCGCCGCCTCTACGTGACCCGGCAGGGAGTGCAGACCCTGGTCGATCGCGCCCGGGAGCTCGGTCTCGTGCAGACACGCCCCAACCCCGAGCACCGACGATCGCACCTGGTCGCCCTCACGCCCCGGGGAGAGGAGACCTTCACCACCCTGCACGCCGCGGAGACAGACCGTCTCGTCACCGTGGCGCGGGGACTGGACCCCGCAGACGTCGCGGCCTGCGTCCGCGTCCTGGACCACCTGGTCACCCGGCTGGAAGAGCTGATCACCACCACCGAGAGGAACGACCCATGACCACGACCCGTCACCTGGAGCACCTCGCGGTGCCCTCCGGCCACCTCGCCTACGCCGTCGACGGCGCGGGCACACCGCCGGTCGTGCTGCTGCACGCCGGCTACACCGACCACCGCATGTACGACCGCGAGCTGGAGCACCTGGCCATGCGCACCACCGTCGTGGCACCCGACGCCCGCACGCACGGCCGGTCCTCGACCGCGCTGGAACCCTTCCGGCACTGCGACGACGTCGCCGCCCTGGTGCGTCACCTCAACCTCGGTCCGGCGGTGCTGGTCGGCACCAGCATGGGGGCCGGCACGGCCGTCGACACCGCCCTGGAGCACCCGGAGACCGTCCACGCGCTGGTGCTCAGCGGTGCGGGCACGAACGAGCCGGTCTTCGAGTCGGCCGCCGCCCTCGAGCTGCTCCGCCGGTCGGAGGAGGCGATCGCGGCGCAGGACGTCACGGGGTGGCTGGCAGCGACCCTGGAGTGGATGGCCGGCCCCGCACGCAGTCTCGACGACGTCGACCCGCAGGCCCGCGACCGCGTCGCGAGCCTGCACCGGCACTTCGTCGGCACCCACCTGCAGCCCGGCGTCGTCCCTCCGGAGCACGTCACCGGATCGTGGGACCGGCTCGGCGAGATCAGCGTGCCCGTGCTGGGCATCGTGGGCGAGCTGGACTTCACCGACCACCACCGGATGACCGAGCGGGCCGTGGCGGGTGTGCGGGACGGCCGTGGCGTCGTGCGGATCCCCGGGGCAGGCCACTACCCCAACCTGGAGCAGCCGCTGGCCTGGGAGCATGCCGTGGACGACTTCCTCGACGAGGTGCTCACCGGCTGAGGGCGTCAGCAGGTCGGCGTCTGCCGCTCGGTGCGGAACTGGGTGTCGTGCAGGGTGCGGTAGAGACCGCCCTGGGCCAGGAGCTCCTCGTGCGTGCCACTCTGCACGATCCGCCCCCCGTCCAGCACCAGGATCTGGTCGGCCTCCCGGACCGTGCTGAGCCGGTGCGCGATGACGATCGACGTGCGCCCGGCCAGCGCCTCGTCCAGCGCCCGCTGGACGGCCGCCTCCGACTCGCTGTCCAGGTGGGCCGTGGCCTCGTCGAGCAGCACGACGGCCGGCGACTTCAGCAGCAGCCGCGCGATCGCCAGCCGCTGCTTCTCGCCACCGGACAGCCGGTGGCCGCGGTCCCCCACCACCGTGTCCAGGCCGTCGGGCAGCCGTTCCACCAGGGACCACACCTGCGCAGCCCGCAGCGCGCGCTCGATCTCCTCGGTCGTGGCAGCCGGCGCAGCGTAGAGCAGGTTGGCGCGGATCGTGTCGTTGAACATGTGTGCCTCCTGCGTCACCACCCCGATGGTGCGGGAGAGGCTGGCGAAGGTGGCGGTGCGCAGGTCCACTCCCCCGATGCGGACGGCGCCCTCCGTCGGGTCGTAGAGCCGCGAGACCATCGTGGTCAGGGTCGACTTGCCCGCGCCACTCGGCCCGACCAGCGCCACGAGCTGACCCGCACCGATGCGCACCGTCACGTCGTGGAGCACGCCGGCACCGTCCGCACCCTCGGCACCCGTCTCCAGCTCGGGACGGCTCTCCAGCGAGGCGATGGACACCTGGTCGGCCCCGGGGTAGGCGAAGGACACCCCCTCCAGCTCCACGTCGACCGGACCGTCGGGGAGGTCGACCGGCTCGGCGGCCTCCCGCACCAGCGGCTCCAGGTCCAGGACCTCGAAGATCCGCTCGAACGAGACCAGGGCCGTCATGATGTCGACGCGGACGTTGGACAACGCCGTGAGCGGCCCGTACATCCGCCCGAGCAGGGCCGCCATGGCGACGAGCGTGCCCACGGAGAGCTGGCCGGCGACGGCCATCAGGCCGCCCATGCCGTACACCAGCGCCGTGGCCAGCGCAGCGACCAGCCCCAGTCCGGCCAGGAAGATGACCCGGTTGACCGCGATCCGGACCCCCGCGTCGCGCACCCCCCTGGCCCGCTCGGCATACTCCAGGTCCTCCTGGGCCGGCCGGCCGAAGAGGCGCACCAGGAGCGCTCCGGCGACATTGAAGCGCTCGGTCATCCGCGTGGCGAGCTCGGCGTTGAGGGTCATCTGCTGCCGGGTCAGCGCCGACAACCGCTGGCCCATGCGTTGCGCGGGGATCAGGAAGACCGGCAGCAGCAGGAGGGCGAGCACCGTGATCTGCCAGGACATCGTCAGCAGCGCACCCAGGATGAGGACCAGGGAGACCACGTTGCTGACCAGGCCCGACAGGATGCTGGTGAACGCCGTCTGCGCCCCGATCACGTCGGTGTTGAGCCGGTTGACGAGCGCCCCGGTCTGGGCGCGCGTGAAGAAGGCGATCGGCTGGCGCAGCACGTGCGCGAAGACCTCGGTGCGCAGGTTGAGGATCAGGCCCTCACCGATGCGGGCACCGTAGAAACGGGTGATGACGGTCAGACCGGCCTCGAGCACGGCCAGGACCGCGACCACGACGCCGAGCACGATGACGACCTGGCGGTCCTCCGGGATGACACCGTCGTCGATGATCCGCCCCAGCAGCAGCGGGGTGGCCACGCCCAGGGCGGCGACGACGATCGTGAGCACCAGGAAGAGCCCGATGTCCGACCGGAACGGCCGACCGTAGCCGACGACCCGGCGCCCCGTGCCCTGCCGCAGCCGGTGGTCACGCACCGACCGGTCGCGGGTGAACCCGCGCATCGTGGCGCCGGGGCCGGATCCGGGACCCATCATCATGTCCTCCCTCCGTCCCTCAGGCGAGGGCGATGAGGTCCTGGTAGTCCTGGTTCCACAGGTCCTCGACACCATCGGGCAGCAACAGGACCCGCTCGGGCTCCAGCGCCGCGACCGCACCCTCGTCGTGGCTCACCAGCACGACCGCACCCTCGTAGGTGCGCAGTGCCGACAGCACCTCCTCGCGGGAGGCCGGGTCCAGGTTGTTGGTGGGCTCGTCCAGGAGCAGGACGTTGGCGGCCGAGACCACCAGCATGGCCAGGGCCAGCCGGGTCTTCTCGCCGCCGGAGAGCACCCCGGCCGGCTTGTCCACGTCGTCGCCGGAGAACAGGAAGGAACCCAGCACCTTGCGGGTCTCGGTCTCGTCCAGGTCCGGGGCCGCCGACTTCATGTTCTGCAGGACGGACCGGTCGACATCCAGCGTCTCGTGCTCCTGCGCGTAGTAGCCCAGGCGCAGGCCGTGGCCCGGCTCCACCTGACCGGTGTCCGGCTCGTCGATCCCGGCGAGGATCCGCAGCAGCGTGGTCTTGCCGGCGCCGTTGAGACCCAGCACGACGACCCTGCTGCCGCGGTCGATGTTGAGGTCGACGTCGGTGAAGACCTCCAGCGAGCCGTAGGAGCGCGACAGCCCCGAGGCCGACAGCGGTGTCCGGCCGCACGGCGCCGGAGAGGGGAACCGCAGCTTGGCGACCCGGTCGACCGCCCGCTCGCTCTCCAGGCCCGCCAACAGCTTCTGCGCCCGACGCGCCATGTTCTGTGCCGCCACGGCCTTGGTCGCCTTGGCGCGCATCTTGTCCGCCTGGGCCATCAGCGTGGCGGCCTTCTTCTCGGCGTTGACCCGCTCGCGCTTGCGCCGACGCTCGTCGGTCTCCCGCTGCTGCAGGTAGGTCTTCCAGCCCATGTTGTACTGGTCGATCTCACCGCGGTTGGCGTCCAGGTGGAACACCCGGTTGACCACCTGCCCGATCAGCTCCACGTCGTGGGAGATGACCAGCAGCCCACCCGGGTAGGTCTTCAAGTAGTCGCGCAGCCACACGATCGAGTCGGCGTCCAGGTGGTTGGTCGGCTCGTCGAGCAGCAGGGTCGAGGCACCGCTGAACAGGATCCGGGCCAGCTCGATCCGGCGGCGCTGCCCACCGGACAGTGTCACGAGCTCCTGGTCGAGCACGCGGGTCGGCAGACCGAGGCTCGAGGCGATCGACGCCGCCTCGGACTCGGCGGCATAGCCACCACGGGCGTTGAACTCGGCGTCCAGGCGGGTGTACCGGCCCATCGCCTTCTCCCGCACCGCGTCGTCCTCACTGCCCATCGCGGTCTCGGCGGCGCGCAGGTCACGGATGACGGTGTCCAGGCCGCGGGCCGCCAGGATCCGGTCCCGGCCGAGCACGTGCAGGTCCCCGGTCCTCGGGTCCTGGGGAAGGTAGCCCACGTCTCCGCGCCGGACCACCGACCCGGCGGCCGGCTCAGCCTCCCCGGCCAGGACCTTGGTGAGCGTCGTCTTGCCGGCACCGTTGCGCCCGACCAGGCCGACGCGGTCCCCCGGTGCCACCTGGAACGTGACCTCGTCCATCAACAGGCGGGACCCGGCGCGCAGCTCGACCCCCGAGACAGTGATCACGTGCAGGACTCCTAGGGGACGGCATACGGCAACAGCAGGTGCTGAGACGGCGGGAGGTGGTTAGTCTACGATCGCGGCGCCACGTCCGGCGAATGGATAGAGCGGAGAGAGCATGACCTTCAAGGAGAACGCCCGGCTCGACACGGGTCAGGTCCGCGGCGGCGGTGGAGGTCGACGGGGTGGCGGCGGCGGCCTGGCGGCCGGCGGCGGCATCGGCGGCATCATCGTGCTCGTGCTCTACCTGCTCTTCGGCGGCAGCCTCGGCGGCGGTGGGACCGGCTCGTCGGGGTCACCGTGGAACTTCGGCGCGAGTGAGGTCTCCACGAGCGGCGAGGGGGTCTCCGAGGACTTCTCGCACTGCCAGACCGGCGCGGACGCCAACGAGCACCAGGACTGTCGGGTGATCGGGACCGTCAACAGCGTCCAGGCCTTCTGGACGAGCGCCTGGTCCCAGTACCAGCCGGCCCAGACCGTGATCTTCTCCGGCACCGTCCAGACGGGCTGTGGCACGGCCAACAGCCAGGTCGGGCCCTTCTACTGCCCGCTCGACAGCCAGGTCTACATCGACGTGAGCTTCTTCGACCAGCTCGAGCAGATGGGCGGCGACGGCGGCTCGCTGTCCCAGATGTATGTCGTGGCACACGAGTACGGACACCACGTGCAGAACCTCAACGGGGTGCTCGGCCGCGCCCAGCAGGACCCGCAGGGCCCCGAGTCGGGGGCCGTCCGGGTCGAGCTCCAGGCGGACTGCTACGCCGGGGTGTGGGTGGCCCACGCCGACGGGACCCGCCTGGGCCAGGAGGACACCGCGATCCTCGAGCCGATCACCCAGGACCAGATCCAGTCCGCGCTGTCCGCAGCCGAGGCGGTCGGCGACGACCGGATCCAGGAGCAGATGCAGGGCCGGGTGACCCCGGAGAACTGGACGCACGGTTCGTCCGAGCAGCGCCAGAAGTGGTTCCTCACCGGCTACGAGACCGGTGACCCGAACCAGTGCAACACCTTCGCCGCCGAGGACCTGGGCTGACCCGGGTTCCCTCTGTGGGCAGGCGGCCGGTCACCTCGGGTGACCGGCCGTTGTCGTGAGGAGACGTGCCAGGCCGGGCACTCGTCATACGGCCCTGCGTGACTCCCGTCACATAACCTGGCCTTGGGAATAGCCTCGACTTGCCGTGCGGTTGCCGTCTTCGTGCGACACAACGTGTGGGACCTCACTCGTCGGCTCGACGTCGACCTGCTGCGCCACAGCACCTCCCGCTGTCTGCGCTGACCCCGCACCCGCCCGCCGCTCCCTGCGGCCCCCGTGGTCAGCCGGCTGAGCCCTGCGCGCCCGCGACCACGCCCTCCCCCGCACCGTTGCCCGAAAGGCTCATTCCTCCATGCTTGCTCGCCTGCGCCGGATCAGTTTCGGCACCCAGGTCCTGATCGGTCTCGTCCTCGGTGTGGTCCTCGGACTGCTCGCCCGCCAGATGGGTGGCGGCGCCGAGGACCCCAACTGGCTGACCGAGACCCTCACGATCATCGGATCCTCGTTCGTCACCCTCCTGCGCGCCATCGTGCCGCCCCTGGTCTTCCTCGCGATCGTCAGCTCCATCGCGAACCTGCGTGAGGTCACCGGCGCGGCCCGCCTCGCCTGGCAGACGCTGTTCTGGTTTGCCGTGACCGCCCTGGCCTCGGTGGCCATCGGCATGGCGGTCGGCCTGGTCGTCAACCCGGCCCGCGGCACCTCGGTGAGCACCGCCGACGCGGCCGCGCCCGGCTCCTCCGGCTCGTGGCTCGACTTCCTCACCGGTCTCATCCCGGGCAACGTGCTGGGTCTGCAGGGCTCGGCCGGGGACGACGGCAGTGTCGGCCTGTCCTTCAACGTGCTGCAGATCCTCATCGTCGCCATCGCCTTCGGAGTGGCCGCCCTCAAGGTCGGCGCACCCGCCGAGCCCTTCCTCAACATCACGCGGTCCGCGCTCGCCGTGGTGCAGAAGGTCCTGTGGTGGATCATCCTGCTCGCTCCCCTGGCGACAGTTGGCCTGCTGGGCAAGGCCGTGGCGACCTACGGCTGGGACGCCCTCGGGTCCCTGGGCTGGTACGCCATCGCCATCTACGCCGGCCTGGCGCTGGTGCTCGCCGTGCTCTACCCCGTCATCCTGCGCATGCACGGCCTGTCGGTGAAGCAGTTCTTCACCGGCGCCTGGCCCGCGATCCAGCTGGCGTTCGTGTCGCGCTCCTCGATCGGCACCCTGCCGGTGACCCAGGCCGTCACCGAGCGCAACCTCGGGGTGCCCCGCGCCTACTCCTCCTTCGCCGTGCCACTGGGTGCCACGACCAAGATGGATGGGTGCGCCGCGGTCTACCCGGCGATCTCGGCGATCTTCGTCGCGCAGTTCTTCGGCGTGAGCCTCGGGCTCACCGACTACCTGCTCATCGCGTTCGTCTCGGTCATCGGCTCGGCCGCCACCGCGGGCGTCACGGGCGCCATGGTCATGCTGACGCTGACCCTCTCGACCATCGGGCTGCCGCTCGAGGGTGTCGGCCTGCTGCTGGCCATCGACCCGATCCTGGACATGGGACGCACCGCGACCAACGTCGCCGGCCAGGCCCTGGTGCCCACGATCGTCGCCGCCCGCGAGGGGATCCTCGACCGGGAGGTGTTCGACGCGCCGCGCGACGGGCACGCCTGGCGCGAGGACCTCGACGTGGTGACCGTGCCGGCCTGACGAGGGCGGCCTCGTGCAGCGGGGCCTGGGCTGACCCGGGGGCGGCGTGACCGCTGCCCCCGGGTCAGCCCGGCTCCCGCAGCCGGATCCGGGTGGCCCGTGCGCGGCGCAGGGTCTCCTGCAGGACCTTCAGCCTGGGGTCGGTCACGTCGTAGAACTCACGTCGGGGCAGCCCGGTCAACGGGGCGAGCCCGGGATCCTGGAGGACCTGCCGCACCAGGGACCTGTCCCCGCCGACCACCAGCCCGTCCACCAGGGCTCCGCGCGGGCCGAGGAGCCGGTCCGCGGCCTGCTCGACGACCCGCCCCACCAGGGCGTCGGCCTGGTTGCCGCGGCGCCGGGCGTAACGCTGCTGGCTCCACCCGCCCGCGGCCGTCCGGGACTGGACGTAACGGGTGCCGCAGTAGTGGTCGGTGAGCTGTTCCCCGACGCCCAGCCCCACGGCATACCCGCCCCTGCGCAGCAGGACCAGCCCGAGCCGCCCGGGCAGATCGACCCGGCCGGGCGCCCAGGCCAGGACCTCGGCGACCGCGCCGTCGGGGGCGGCGAGCACGAACGGCACGGCGACCGGGTCGGCCCCGGGGGACCGCTCCGGCACACCGTGCCGTTCGGTGAAGCCGCTGATCCACCGCTCCAGGCGCGCGGGGTCGACCTCGACCACACGCGTGGGGCTGGTGCTCAGGACAGCCTCAGACATTGAACCCGAGGGCGCGCAGCTGCTCACGGCCCTCGGGGGTGATCTTGTCCGGTCCCCACGGCGGCATCCAGACCCAGTTGATCCGGTAGCTGGAGACCAGGCCCTCCAGGACCTGCCCGACCTGCTCCTCGATCACGTCGGTGAGCGGGCACGCCGCGGAGGTGAGGGTCATGTCGATGACGGAGTGGGACTGGGCGTCGACGGTCAGGCCGTAGATCAGGCCGAGGTCGACGACGTTGATGCCAAGCTCGGGATCGACGACGTCGCGGAGCGCCTCCTCGACGTCGGCGACATTGGGTGGGGTGACGGTCTGGCTCATCGGGTCCTCCTAGGTGGTGGTCTCAGGGTCTCATGTGCGGCTGTGTGTCGTGTCGGACACCACGGAGATGTCCTCGCCGCTGCGGGCCAGTGCGTCGGTGAACGCGGTCCAGCCCAGGAGCGCGCACTTCACGCGGGCCGGGTAGCGGGACACCCCGGCGAAGGCCACGCCGTCGCCGATCTGCTCGGGGTCGCCGGCCTCGGTGCCCCGGCTGGTCAGCATCCGCCGCATGGCGAGGTACGTCTCGAGCGCCTCGCTCACCGGGTGACCGATCGTCTCCTCGGCCAGCACCGAGGTGGAGGCGATCGAGATGGAGCAGCCCTGCGCGTCGTAGGACACGTCGCGCACGACCCCGTCCGTGACCTGCACGCGCAGGGTCACCTCGTCGCCGCAGGTGGGGTTGATGTGGTGCACCTCCGCGCCGAACGGCTCACGCAGCCCGACGTGCTGGGGGTGTTTGGAGTGGTCCAGGATCAGTTCGCCGTACAGGTCCATCGTCCCTCCTCAGGCGGTCATTCCGAAGACGCCGGGCACGGTGTCCAGCGCCTCCACGAAGGCGTCGATGTCGGCGCGGTCGGTGTAGACGGAGAAGCTCGCCCGGGTGCTGGCCGGAATGCCCAGCCGCCGGTGCAGGGGCCACGCGCAGTGGTGGCCGGTGCGCACCGCGATCCCCCGGTCGTCGAGCACCTGCCCCACGTCGTGGGGGTGGATCCCCTCGACGGTGAAGGCCACGGCCCCCACCCGGTCGGCCGGGGCGGCGGGCCCGACCACCCGCACCCACGGGCGCCCGGCCAGCTGCTCGAGGCAGTATGCCGTCAGCTCCGTGTCGTGCTGGTGGACCCGGTCCATGCCCAGCTCGGTCAGGTAGTCCACCGCAGAGGCCAGACCGACGGCCTGGGCGGCCATCGGCACCCCGGCCTCGAAGCGCTGCGGCGGCGGCGCGTAGGTCGAGGACTCCATGTGGACCAGCTCGATCATCGAGCCGCCGGTGATGAACGGCGGCATCGCCGCGAGCAGCTCCGGACGCCCCCAGAGGACACCGATGCCGGAGGGCCCGATCACCTTGTGACCGGTGAAGGCCAGGAAGTCCACGCCGAGCGCCGTCACGTCCACCGGCAGGTGTGGCACCGACTGGCACGCGTCGACCAGGGTCAGGGCGCCGACCGCGCGGGCCGCGGCCACGAGTGGTGCGACGTCGTTGAGCGTGCCGAGCACGTTCGACACCTGCGTGAAGGCGAGGATCCGGGTCCGCTCCCCCACGACCGTCGTCGGGTCCTGCAGGTGACCGTCGTCGGTGACACCGATCCAGCGCAGGGTCGCCCCGGTGCGCCGGGCCAGCTCCTGCCAGGGCACGAGGTTGGCGTGGTGCTCCATCTCGGTGACCACGATCTCGTCACCCGGCCCGAGCCGCAGCCGGGCCGCCACCTCGGGGTCGGCCCCCTCGACGGCACCGGGTGCCCCGGCGTTGCTCATGGCGTAGGCCACCAGGTTGATCGCCTCGGTGCCGTTCTTGGTGAACACGACCTCGTCGGGCCGGGCACCGATGAAGCGGGCCACCGTGGCGCGCGCTCCCTCGAAGGCCTCGGTGGCCTCCTCGGCGAGCTGGTGCGCGCCACGGTGCACCGCGGCGTTGTGCGTCGAGTAGTACTCCCGCTCGGCATCCAGGACGCACCAGGGCTTCTGCGCGGTCGCTCCGCTGTCCAGGTAGACCAGCGGGCGACCGTCGCGCACCGTGCGGGAGAGCACGGGGAAGTCCGCCCGGATCCGGGCCAGCTCATCCTCCGTGAAGGCGGACATCAGACCGCGGCAGCCTGCACGTAGCGGTCGTAGCCCTCGTTCTCGAGGCGGTCGGCCAGCTCCGGGCCACCGGACTCGGCGACCTTGCCGGCCACGAAGACGTGCACGTGGTCGGGGTTGATGTAGCGCAGAATCCGGGTGTAGTGGGTGATCAGCATGACGCCCAGCCCGGTCTGCTCCTTGACGCGGTTGACCCCCTCGGCGACGACCTTGAGGGCGTCGACGTCCAGGCCGGAGTCGGTCTCGTCCAGGACGGCGATCTTCGGCTGGAGCAGCTCCATCTGGAGGATCTCGTGGCGCTTCTTCTCACCACCGGAGAAGCCCTCGTTGACGTTGCGCTCGGCGAAGGCCGGGTCCATCCGCAGGGCCTCCATGGCCCCCTTCATGTCCTTGACCCAGGTGCGCAGCTTGGGGGCCTCGCCGTCGATGGAGGTCTTGGCGGTGCGCAGGAAGTTGGACACCGTCACGCCGGGGACCTCGACGGGGTACTGCATGGCCAGGAACAGTCCGGCCTTGGCACGCTCGTCCACGCCCATCGCCAGCACGTCCTCACCGTCCAGGGTGATCGTGCCGCTGGTCACGGTGTACTTCGGGTGCCCGGCCACGGCGTAGGCGAGGGTCGACTTGCCGGACCCGTTGGGGCCCATGATGGCGTGGGTCTCACCGGAGTTGATGGTCAGGTCGACGCCGCGCAGGATCTGCTTGTGCTCGGTGTCGGTCTCCACGCTGACGTGCAGGTCGCGGATCTCAAGAGTGGTCATGTGCTTCTCCTTGCGAAGTCTTCAGGCGGTGAGGGCGACGAGGACGTCCTCGCCCTCGATCTTCACGGTGTGTATGGCGATGGGCTGGGTGGCGGGGAGACCGGTGGGCTCCCCTGTGGTCATGTCGAAGCGCGAGCCGTGCAGCCAGCACTCGATGGTGCGTCCGTCCAGGTCCCCCTCGGAGAGGGAGACGTTGGCGTGGGTGCACGTGTCGTCGAACGCGTGCACCTCGCCACTGGAGTCACGGGCGATCGCGACAAGACGGCCGTCGAAGCTGGCCTGGACCGCGCCCACCTGGGGCAGGTCGTCCAGCGTGCAGACCCGGACGAAGGACAGCTGTCCCTCGTCCTGGGTCCGGACGCGGTCGGTCATGCAGCCGCCCCCATGTCGGCCTCGAGCTCCTCCTCGATGGCCGCCATCAGGGTGTCCACGACCTCGGGGACCCCGATCTTGGCGATGATGTCGGCGAAGAAGCCGCGGACCACCAGACGGCGGGCGTTGGTCTCGTCGATGCCGCGCGACATCAGATAGAACAGCTGCTCGTCGTCGAACCGGCCGGTGGAGCTGGCGTGGCCGGCACCGGCGATCTCACCGGTCTCGATCTCGAGGTTGGGGATCGAGTCGGCGCGGGCACCGTCGGTGAGCACCAGGTTGCGGTTGAGCTCGTAGGTGTCGATCCCCTCGGCCTCCTTGCGGATCAGCACGTCGCCGACCCAGACCGTGTGCGCACCGTCGCCCTGGAGCGCACCCTTGTAGGTGACCAGGGACTTGGTGTGCGGGGCGTTGTGGTCGGCGAAGGAGCGGTGCTCCAGGTGCTGACCGGCGTCGGCGAAGTAGACGCCCAGCAGGGTGGCGTCGCCGCCGGGGCCGTCATAGCGCACGTTGGAGTTGACCCGCACGATCGAGCCGCCGAGGCTGACCGCGATGTGCTTGTAGGTCGCGTCGCGGCCGACCTGTGCGTCGTGCTGGCCCAGGTGGATCGCGTCGTCGTCCCAGCGCTGGAGCGTGACGACGGTCAGCTCAGCGCCGTCGCCGACGATGACCTCCAGGTTGCCACGGTGGTCGGCGGAGCCGGTGTGGTCCAGGATCAGCAGGGCCTTGCTGTGGTGGCCCGCCTCCACGACGTAGTGCGCGCTGGACAGGCGGCCCGCACCGTTGCCGTGGATGTTGACCCGCAGCGGCTCGACATACTCCCGCTCGGCCTCGAGCTTGAGATAGAGCGCCTCGGCACAGTGGGCCGAGGCGACGACCGCACCGCGGTCGCCGGGCACCAGGACGGTGCCACGCGGGGCCTGGCCGGGAGCCAGCGAGTCGCCCATCACGTCGAGAACGCCGGAGACGTCGAAGTCAGCCGGGTGATCATCGCCACGGACGTCGTCGGCCTCGTCTGCAAAGACCCCGCCCAGCCGGTCGACCGGGGTGAAGCGCCACTCCTCCTCGCGGCCGTTGGGCACCGGGAAGTCGCTGACCTCGAAGGAGGTCAGGCGGGCGGCCCGGGACTCCTCCGGCGGGCTCCCCACGGTGCTCTGCGGGTCGACGTGGTCTCTGGGCTTGTCGGTGAGCAGGGTCATCAGCCGACGGCTCCTTCCATCTGCAGCTCGATGAGCCGGTTGAGTTCGAGGGCGTACTCCATGGGCAGCTCGCGGGCGATCGGCTCGACGAAGCCACGGACGATCATCGCCATGGCCTCGGTCTCGCTCATGCCGCGGGACATCAGGTAGAACAACTGGTTCTCGGAGACCTTCGAGACCGTGGCCTCGTGGGCCATCTGCACGTCGTCCTCACGAATGTCGTTGTAGGGGTAGGTGTCGGACCGGGAGATCTGGTCGACCAGCAGGGCGTCACAGACGACGCTGGAGCGGCTGTTCTTGGCTCCCTCGAGCACCTGCACCAGGCCGCGGTAGGACGTGCGGCCACCACCGCGGGCCACCGACTTGGAGACGATGGTCGAGGAGGTGTTCGGCGCCGCGTGCACCATCTTGGAGCCGGCGTCCTGGTGCTGGCCCTCGCCCGCGAAGGCGACGGACAGGGTCTCACCCTTGGCGTGCTCACCGAGCAGGAAGACGGCCGGGTACTTCATGGTGACCTTCGACCCGATGTTGCCGTCGATCCACTCCATGGTCGCGCCCTCGGCGCAGGTCGCGCGCTTGGTGACCAGGTTGTAGACGTTGTTGGACCAGTTCTGGATCGTCGTGTAGCGCACGCGGGCGTTCTTCTTCACGATGATCTCGACGACGGCGCTGTGCAGGCTGTCGGTCTGGTAGATCGGGGCGGTGCAACCCTCGACGTAGTGCACCGAGGAGCCCTCGTCGGCGATGATCAGGGTCCGCTCGAACTGACCCATGTTCTCGGTGTTGATCCGGAAGTAGGCCTGCAGCGGGATGTCGACGTGGACGCCCGGGGGGACGTAGACGAAGGAGCCGCCTGACCACACCGAGGTGTTCAGGGCGGAGAACTTGTTGTCGCCGGCCGGGATGACCGAGCCGAAGTACTCGCGGAACAGGTCCTCGTGGTCACGCAGCGCGGTGTCGGTGTCCAGGAACAGGACGCCCTTCTCCTCCAGGTCCTCGCGGATCTGGTGGTAGACGACCTCGGACTCGTACTGCGCCGCGACGCCGGCGATCAGACGCTGCTTCTCGGCCTCCGGGATGCCCAGGCGGTCGTAGGTGTTCTTGATGTCCTCGGGGAGCTCGTCCCACGTCGTCGCCTGCCGCTCGGTGGAGCGGACGAAGTACTTGATGTTCTGGAAGTCGATGTCGGACAGGTCACTGCCCCACGTGGGCATGGGCTTCTTGTCGAACAGCTTCAGGGCCTTGACCCGCTGCTCGAGCATCCAGGCCGGCTCGTTCTTGAGGCCCGAGATGCCGCGGACCACGTCTTCGTTCAGCCCACGCTGGGCGATGGAGCCGGCTGCGTCGCTGTCCGCCCAACCGTACTCATAGGTGCCCAGGTCCTTCAGACCAGGGTTCAGCTCTTCGATGTGTGTGCTCATCGCATGGACCTTCCTTCGGTGGACTCGACGACAACCGGACCCTCAGTCAGGGCTCCGGTGGGGATATAGGTGGTGCAGACGTGCTCGCCGCCGGCCAGGGTGGCCAGACGCTGCACGTGGACGCCGAGGAGCCGCGAGATGGCCTCGGTCTCGGCGTCACAGAACTGACGGAACTCGGTGGCGACATTGCGCACCGGGCAGTGACCCTGGCACAGCTGGATGCCGGCCAGACCGGTGCCCTGGCCGACCGGGCGTGTCGAGGCGGCGAACCCCTCGGCCGACAGGGCCTCGGACAGGGCCTCGATCCGGGCGACCAGGTCGTCGCCCGCAGCCTCGACGGACCCCCGGATGCGCTGCTCCAGGGCGTGGATCTGCTCCTCGGCGAAGGCCTCCACGGCGGACTCGCCGGAGTGCTCTGCCAGGAACTTCAGGGCGGCGGTGGCGACGTCGTCGTAGGTGTTGGACATCTGCTCCTGACCGCGCTCGGTGAGGACGAAGCTGCGGGCCGGCCGGCCACGGCCACGCCGGCCGGGGGCGGCCTCGTGCTCGATGATCAGCTCGCCCTCCTCCAGAGCGTCCAGGTGGCGCCTCACGGCGGCCGGGGTCAGACCCAGCAGGTCGGCAAGGTCGCGGGCCGAGATGGGGCCGCGCTCGCCGATGGCCCGACGAACCCGGTCCCGTGTCCGGGACTCTGGGGTGCCGTCTGCCATAAACACCATGCCAGTGTGACGTATATCCACATCTGGTCCAACGAAGGGGTGCCTAACCTCATTCCCCCGGTCCCTGCCTGCACCCGGCCGAGGTCAGAATCGCCAGCACCGTCGCCTACAGTGCCTTCGTGATCCGCGTCCACCAGCTCACCCGCGCCTTCGGTCGGGTGAGGGCCCTCGACGGCGTCAGCTGGACGGCGCAGCCCGCACAGGTCACCTGCCTGCTCGGCCCGAACGGTGCGGGGAAGACCACGACGGTGGAGATCGCCGAGGGCCTGCAGCACGCCGACTCCGGCACCGTCGAGGTGCTGGGTGCCGACCCGTGGCGCGCCCCCGCCGAGCACCGTGCCCGTGTCGGGGTGATGCTCCAGGACGGCGGCCTGCCCCAGGCGGTGCGGCCCCTGCCGTTGCTGCGCCACCTGTCCAGGTTCTACGCCTCCCCCGCGGACGTCGGTGCGCTGGCCGGCGAGCTCGGCATCGACGAGTTCGCGGGGACCACTATCCGGCGTCTCTCCGGCGGCCAGCGCCAGCGGGTGGCCCTGGCGGCCGCGCTGGTCGGACACCCCGAGGTGCTCTTCCTGGACGAGCCGACCGCCGGCCTGGACCCCCACGTCCGCCGCACCGTGTGGGAGCTGATCGCACGCACCGCCGGCGACGGTGCCACCGTCGTGGTCACGACGCACTCCTTCGAGGAGGCCGAGCGGCTCGCGGACCACCTGGTGATCATGGCCTCGGGCCGGACCGTCGCGGAGGGCACCGCCGCAGAGGTGGCCGGCAGCGGGACGCTCGAGACGGCATACTTCGCGCTCACCGACAGGAGCGAGCCCGCATGACCCCCACCGAGCCGACCGCGGGGACCGTCGGAGGGCCCGCCACCGCGCGGGCTGCCACGCCCGTGCGCCGGCTGGCCGCTCAGGCCGCTTTCGAGGCCCGCGGCCTGCTGAGCCACGGCGAACAGCTGCTGGTCAGCGTGGTCCTGCCCCTGATGGCGCTGGTCGCGCTGGCTCTCACCGACGCACCCTCCCTCGGGGAGGGCGACCGGGTCGACGTCGCCACCGCCGGGGTCCTGGCCCTGGCAGTGATCTCCACGGCGTTCACCGGGCAGGCGATCCTGCTCGGCTACGAGCGGCGCTACGGCGTGCTGCGGATGCTCGGCACCACTCCCCTGGGCCGGCGCGGACTGCTCCTGGCCAAGGCCGGCTCGGTCCTGGTGGTGGTCGCGGTGCAGTTCCTCGTCCTGGGCGCCGTCGCGGCACTCCTCGGCTGGAGGCCCGACCCGGTGGGACTCCCCGGGGCCCTGCTCGTCACGGTTGCCGGGGTGCTCGCCTTCGCGTCGCTGGCAGCCCTCATCGGCGGCACGCTGCGCGCGGAGGGCGTGCTCGCCCTCGCCAACCTGCTGTGGGTCCTGCTGGCCGCCCTCGGTGGCGTGCTGGTGCCTGCCGCGCGCTATCCGCAGCCGTGGGACACCCTCGTCGGCCTGCTGCCCTCCGCGGCCCTGGGCGACGGCATGCGCAGTGCGTTGGTCGCCGGTGCGTTCCCGGCCCTGGAGGTCCTCGTCCTCCTGGTCTGGGCGGCACTCGCCTCGGTGCTCGCCGCGCGCCTCCTGCACTGGTCCGACTGACCCCGTTCCCCGACCGAGCATTGAGAATGGTTGTGTCCCGGGGTCGGGTCTCTCCGCATGGTCACGCGAGAACCACACCCACCGGGCGCACGCGCGGCAGAGTCACCCAGACGGCCGACCTACGATGAGGGGGTGCCCGTGACCTCCCCCTGGCTCCGCCGGATCCTGCTCACCAACCTGGTCCTCCAGGTGCTCATCGTCGTCACCGGCGGCCTGGTCCGCCTGACCGGCAGCGGGCTGGGGTGCCCGACCTGGCCGCAGTGCGAGGAGGGGTCCTACACCCCGGTGCTCCACGACGCCATCACCTTCCACCCCTTCATCGAGTTCGGCAACCGCCTCCTCAGCATGGTCGTCGGCCTCGCCGCCCTGGCCACGGTTGCTGCCGTGTGGCGCTGGGCCCGGCGGCGCACGCCGATGTGGGGTCTGGCTCTCGGCGTGCTGGCCCTGACCCTGTCCCAGGGCATTCTCGGTGGCATCACCGTGCGCACCGGGCTGCACCCCACGACCGTGATGACCCACTTCCTGGTCTCCATGGCACTGGTCGCCCTCAGCACCGCACTGCTGCTGCGCGAAGGGGAGCCGGACGGGCCGCGCAGCCCGGCGGTGCCCGCGCTCGTCCGACAGCTCGCCCTGGCGACCGCCGCCGTCCTCGTGGCGGTGCTGGTGCTCGGCACGGTCGTCACCGGGTCGGGCCCGCACTCGGGTGACGCCGACGAGCCGGCCCGCTTCGGTTTCGATCCGCGGACCATCTCGTGGCTGCACGCGGACGCGGTGATGCTGTTCGTCGGGCTGGTCGTGGCCGTGCTGGTGGCCACGACCCTGGTCTCCGGGGCGTCACGGTCTCGCGGCTGGTGGTCCGCGGTGCTGCTGATCTCCCTGGCCCAAGGGCTCGTGGGCTACACGCAGTACCTCACGGGGCTGCCCGAGATCCTGGTCCTCGTGCACATGCTCGGCGCTGCCGCCCTGACGGTGGCGGTGACCGGCGGTGTGCTCACCCTCTGGGACCGACAGCGGGTGGGCACGGAGCACGAGCCGGACCGGCAGCACCTGCCGGCCTGACGCCTACCGACTCCTCTCGAACCGACTCTCAGGAGGACCCGCATGGCACCCACCGCGCTGCTCCTGGGCGGGACCGGCGTCCTGCGCACCACCGCCGAACGCCTCGCCGAGCGCGGCGGGGAGGTCACGGTCACCGCGAGGGACCCCGCCCGGGCCCCCGCCGGGTGGGCCACGGATCCGACCGCCCTCGGCACGTCGGTGGCCGGGTCCGTCACTCTCGCCCTCGTCGACCGGACCGACCCGGCTGCCGTCGAGCGGGCCGTCGGTGACGGGGTCGACCTGCTGGTGGACGGGCAGGGCTACACGCCCGACCAGGCCACCGCCCTGGCCGCGCTCTCCCGACGGTGCGGCACCACGGCATACCTGTCAGCCAAGGCCGTCTATCTGGATGCCACCGGTCGGCACCTGAACTCCCCCGAACCGGCGCACTGGACCGGGCCAGTGGGTGAGGAGGGGCCGACGATGACCTACGCCGGGCAGGCCCACAGCTCCGCGGAGGGCTACGGCGCGAACAAGGCGGAGTCCGAGCGGGTCCTGCTCGAGCGGGGCGAGCGCGTCACCATCCTGCGGCCGAGCAAGATCCACGGCCCCGGCGCACGCCAGGCCCGCGAGTGGGCACTGGTGCGACGTGTCCTGGACGGCAGGGAGTGGCTGCCCGTCCGCCGCGGTGGCGCCGTCGAGTCCACCACCTCAGCGGAGGTGCTCGCCCGCACCCTGGTGCGCTGCGCAGAGCTGCCGGGCACCCGGGTGCTGAACGTCGCCGACGTCCCTCCCCGCCCGGCCCGCGAGCTGGCCAGCGCCGTCCTCGAGGCCGCCGGTCGGGCCCTGCCACAGGTGGAGGTGCCCGACGAGGCCCCGGACGGGCTCGGCAGCCTCCCGTGGGGCAAGGACATGGTCCTGGACACCAGCGCGCTCGCCGCGTTCGGGGTCGAGGCTCCAACCTTCGCGGAGACGGTCGGCGCGGAGGTCGAGTGGCTCCTCGCCGTGGCCCGGGAGCGGGGAGGCACGTGGCAGGTGCCGGACTGGGTCGACGGTGGCACTGTCGACTATGCCGCCGAGGACGCCTGGCTCGGTCGCTGACGACCGACGGCCGGACCCGTCCGGGCGGCCGTGGGCGGGTCAGACGGGAAGAGCCAGGAAGACCAGCGGGTCGACTGCCACGCCGAGGAACAGCAGGGTCAGATAGCTGATGGAGAAGTGGAACAGCCGCATCGCGCCGAGACGGCTGCCGGTCTCCCCCGCCCGGGCCCGGCTCAGGAGCCGGTGCGCCTCCACGAGGAACACGGCACCCGACAGGACCGCGACCGCGGTGTAGATCCAGCCCATCGGCGCCACCGGCACCAGGGCCAGCGACGTGACGACGGTGAGCCAGGAGTAGCCGACGACCTTGCGCGCCACGGCCACGTCCTGCGCGACGACCGGCAGCATCGGGACGCCGGCCGCGGCGTAGTCGTCCTTGAACCGCATCGACAGCGGCCAGTAGTGCGGAGGCGTCCAGAAGAAGATGACCATGAACAGCACCAGCGCCGGCCAGGCCAGCGAGTTGGTGACGGCGGACCAGCCGATGAGCACCGGCATACAGCCTGCGACCCCGCCCCAGACGATGTTCTGGCTGGTCCGGCGCTTGAGCAGGATGGTGTAGAAGCCGATGTAGAGCACGATCGCGCCCAGCCCGAGCCAGGCGGACAGCCAGTTGACCAACAGCCCCAGCCAGGCGAAGGAGATGACTCCGAGCACCGTGCCGAAGACGAGGGCCGCCCTGGGGGTGATGACACCGGTCACCAGCGGTCGGTTCTCGGTGCGGTGCATCTGGGCGTCGATGTCGCGGTCCAGGTAGCAGTTGAGCGTGTTGGCCGACGCCGCCGCCAGCGTGCCCCCGACCAGGGTGGCGATCATCAGCCACAGGGAAGGGATCCCGCCCTCGGCGAGGAACATCACGGGGAACGTCGTGACGAGCAGCAGTTCGATGATGCGGGGCTTGGTCAGCGCGATGTAGTCGCCGACCACCTGTCGCCAACCGCGGTCGACGCCAGCAGGGGTGGTCCCCGTCGCACGGTCGAGAGTGGTCACGTCGTCCTTTGTCACAGCAGCCGAGAGTATGCCGGGCGCACCGGTGGTGGGGCCCGCTTCCCTGTCTCATGGTAGCCGCCGCCCCGCTCGGGTCAGGCACCGGACCGGCGTGCCGTGGCGCCTCTCACACCCGGCCTCCTTCCGCCCGCCGGGCGGACCGTGCATCGGCGGGTGGAGCCGACTAAGGTCGGCAGTGACTGTGGTGCCGCCCCGCACCACCCTGCCGACCACGGAGGAGTGACTCGTGACCGAGACCAGCCAGGACACCACCAGCCGGGACGCGAGCCTCACGGCGCCCGTCGCGACCGAGGTCGGGTGGACCGATCTCGACGTGCGCGCGGTCGACACCGCGCGCATCCTCGCGGCCGACGCCGTCCAGAAGACCGGTAACGGTCACCCCGGCACCGCGATGAGCCTGGCCCCGCTCGCGTACCTCCTCTACCAGAACGTCATGCGGCACGACCCGAGCGACCCCCACTGGCTCGGGCGGGACCGCTTCGTCCTCTCGGCCGGGCACTCGAGCCTGACCCAGTACATCCAGCTGTACCTCTCCGGCTACGGCCTGGAGATGGAGGACCTGCAGGCGCTGCGCACGTGGGGCAGCAAGACCCCCGGCCACCCGGAGGTGCACCACACCACCGGCGTCGAGCTGACGACCGGCCCCCTGGGCTCCGGCCTGGCGACGGCGGTCGGCATGGCGGCCGCCCAGCGCCGCCAGCGGGGACTGCTCGACCCGGACGCGGCGCCCGGCACCTCGCCGTTCGACCACCACATCTGGGTCATCGCCTCCGACGGCGACATCATGGAGGGCGTCGCCTCCGAGGCGTCGTCCTTCGCCGGCCACCAGGAGCTGGGCAACCTCACGGTCATCTACGACCAGAACTTCATCTCCATCGAGGACGACACCGACATCTCCTTCTCCGAGGACGTCGCGGCGCGCTACGCGTCCTACGGCTGGCACACGGAGACCGTGGACTGGCGGGAAGGCGGGTCCTACACGGAGAACGTCGACGAGCTGTATGCCGCGTTGCAGCGGAGCAGGGACTCCGACCGGCCCACTCTGGTCCTGTTGCGCACGATCATCGCGTGGCCGGCCCCCACCAAGCGTGACACCGGCGCCTCCCACGGCTCTGCCCTGGGCGCCGAGGAGGTCGCCGAGACCAAGAGGCTGCTCGGGTTCGACCCCGAGCTGCACTTCCCGGACGACGAGGACGTGCTCGCGCACGCCCGCCGGGTCGTCGAGCGCGGGCAGCAGGCGCACCGCGACTGGGACACCGCCTACTCCGCCTGGCGGGAGGCCAACGCCGACCGGGCGGCCCTGCTCGACCGCCTCCTGGCGAAGGAGACGCCGGAGGGCTTCGCCGAGGCCTTCCCGGTCTTCGAGGCCGATCCCAAGGGCAAGGCGACCCGCGCCGCGTCGGGTGAGGTGCTCAACGCCCTCGCGCCGGTGATGCCGGAGCTGTGGGGCGGCTCGGCCGACCTGGCCGGCTCCAACAACACCACCATGAAGGGTGAGCCCAGCTTCGTCCCCGAGGGCAGGTCGACGGAGATGTTCTCCGGCAACCGCTACGGCCGGACGCTGCACTTCGGCATCCGGGAGAACGGCATGGGGATGATCCTCTCGGGGATCGCCCTCGAGGGGCTGACCCGCCCCTACGGCGGCACCTTCCTGGTCTTCTCCGACTACATGCGCCCGGCTGTCCGGCTCGCCTCGATCCAGCAGGTCCCCGTCATCTACGTCTGGACGCACGACTCGATCGGCCTGGGTGAGGACGGACCCACCCACCAGCCCATCGAGCACCTCGCCGCCCTGCGCGCCATCCCGGGTCTGGACGTGATCCGCCCGGCCGACGCCAACGAGACGGCGGTGGCCTGGCGCACGGCGCTGCAGGTCCATGACCACCCGATGGCCCTCGCCCTGACCCGGCAGAACGTGCCGACGTTCGACCGCACCCAGTTCGCGTCGGCGGACCTGACCGCTCGGGGTGCCTACGTCCTGGTCGACGCCGAGGGCGGCGAACCGGATGTGATCCTCATCGGCACCGGCTCGGAGGTTCAGCTGGCCGTGCAGGCCCGTGAGCAGCTGGCGGAGCGCGGCATCGCTGCCCGCGTCGTGTCCATGCCGTGCCGCGAGTGGTTCGACGGCCAGGACCAGGCCTACCGCGACGAGGTGCTGCCGCCGTCGGTGCGCGCGCGGGTGAGCGTGGAGGCAGGCGTCGCCCAGGGGTGGCGCGAGCTGGTCGGCGACGCCGGCCGGATCGTGAGCATCGACCACTTCGGCGCCTCGGCCGACTACGAGACGCTCTACCGCGAGTTCGGCCTCACTGCCGAGGCCGTCGCGACCGCGGCACAGGAGTCCCTCGCCGCCGTCAGCGGCGACGCCCCTGGCCACACCACCCCAGCTGAGCCGGCCCAGGGCGAGCCCACCCTCGGCGACGTCCCCTCATCCACCCAGGAGAAGTGAGCACCATGACCGAGACGACCACCACCCAGACCAGCGGGAGCCCGCTCGCCGACCTGTCCGCGGCAGGTGTCTCCATCTGGTTGGACGACCTCAACCGCGCCATGCTCACCGAGGGTGAGCTCCAGCAGCTCATCGACACCCGCCACGTGGTGGGTGTGACCACCAACCCGACGATCTTCGCCAACGCCCTCTCCGACGGCGAGGCCTACACCGCGCAGGTGACGGAGCTGGCTGCGGCCGGCGCCGACGTCGACACCGCGGTCTTCGAGCTGACCACCGAGGACGTCCGCAACGCGTGCGACGTGCTGCGGCCGGTCTACGACGCCACCAACGGGGTGGACGGTAGGGTCTCCATCGAGGTCGACCCGCGGCTGGAGGACAACACCGAGGGCACCGTCGAGGTGGCCCGCAGGCTGTGGGCCGCCGTGGATCGTCCCAACCTCTTCATCAAGATCCCCGCCACCGTCGAGGGCCTCCCGGCGATCAGCCAGGTGCTGGCCGACGGCATCAGCGTCAACGTGACTCTGATCTTCTCGCTGGACCGCTACCGCGGCGTGATGAACGCGTTCCTCACGGGCATCGAGCAGGCCCGCGAGGCCGGCAAGGACCTGTCGACGATCCACTCGGTCGCCTCGTTCTTCGTCTCCCGCGTGGACAGCGAGATCGACAAGCAGCTGGATGCCATCGGCACCGACGAGGCGCTCGCGCTCCGCGGCAAGGCGGGCCTGGCCAACGCCCGACTCGCCTACCAGGCCTACGAGGAGGTCTTCTCCACGCCGCGGTGGGAGAACCTCGCGGACGACGGCGCCCACGCCCAGCGCCCGCTGTGGGCCTCGACGGGCGTGAAGAACCCGGACTACCCCGACACGATGTATGTCGATGGCCTGGTCGCTGCCAACACCGTCAACACGATGCCGCACGCCACGATGGAGGCCGCCGCGGACCACGGACAGATCACGGGCGACACCATCACCGGCACCTACGCCGACTCCCAGCAGGTGCTGGACGACCTCGAGGCGGTCGGTGTCAGCTACTCACAGGTCGTCGAGACGCTCGAGACCGAGGGTGTCGACAAGTTCGTCGCGTCGTGGAACGAGCTGCTGGAGACCGTCCAGGCCGAGCTCGACCGGCTGGGTGGCGAGAGCCGGTGAGCTCACTGTCCGTCGAGGCGCTCGGCGCCGCGGCCGACGCCGTCGAGGCCCATCTGCCCACGCTCGTCGAGGAGCGGTTCGCCTCGCGCCTGTTCGCCCAGGACGCGACCCTGTGGGGACCCGCGGCCGAGTCCGAGGCGGCGATCCGCCTGGCCTGGACGGGGCTGCACCGCACCTCCCGTCCCCTCGTCGGTGAGATCGCGGCGCTGCGCGAGGAGCTCAGGACGCGCGGTGTGCGCCGCATCGCACTGTGCGGGATGGGTGGCTCGTCACTGGCGCCGGAGGTGATCTGTGCGACCGCGGGCGTGGAGCTCGTCGTCGTCGACTCCTCCGACCCGGACATGGTCCGGGCCTGCGTGGCGGAGGACCTCGCCAGCACCGCCGTGGTGGTCTCGTCCAAGTCCGGCTCGACCGTCGAGACCGACTCCCAGCGGCGCATCTTCATCCAGGCCTTCCAGGACGCCGGGATCGACCCGACCGAGCGGGTGGTCATCGTGACCGACCCCGGCAGCGCGATGGACACCCAGGCACGCGCGGACGGCTACCGCGTGGTCAACGCCGACCCCGACGTGGGCGGCCGCTACTCCGCCCTGACCGCCTTCGGTCTGGTGCCCTCGGGACTGGCCGGGGTGGACGTCGGCGCGCTGCTCGACGAGGCCGAGGAGGTGGCCGATCTCCTGGCGGAGGACGACGCCGCCAACCCTGGCCTGCGTCTCGGGGCGGCCCTGGGCGGCACCGAGCCGTTGCGCGACAAGCTCATCCTCACCGACCGCGGCACCCCGATCGTGGGCTTCGCGGACTGGGCCGAGCAGCTCATCGCCGAGAGCACCGGCAAGGAGGGCACCGGTCTGCTGCCCGTCGTCGTCGGCAGCGGGGAGGCCTCCGAGCAGGTGGCCACCGCCTCCGACGCCAGTGTGGTCGCGCTCACGGCCGACGATGACGAGCCGGCGACCAGTGACGCCGTGCCCTCCCAGGTCAACGTCTCCGGGACCCTCGGCGCCCAGCTGTTGCTGTGGGAGGTGGCCACGGCTGTCGCCGGGCGGCTCCTGGGCATCAACCCGTTCGACCAGCCCGACGTGGAGAGAGCCAAGAACGCCGCCAGGGCGCTCATGGAGAACCCGTCCGACAGCGCCGAGCCGGCCCTGGCCACCGACGGCGCGATCGAGGTGCGCACGTCCGGGGACGCCCTGGACCCGGGCTCCTCCGGCTCCGTCGACGCGGCGGTGGACTCCCTCCTGGCGACCCTGGACCCGGAGAGGGGCTACCTCGCGGTGATGGTCTACCTCGACCGACTCGCCCATGCGGACCTCGAGTCGGTCCGTGGGGCCCTCGAGGCGCGGACCGGCCGGCCGGTCACCTTTGGCTGGGGCCCGCGGTTCCTGCACTCCACCGGTCAGTTCCACAAGGGCGGACCACCGGTGGGTGTCTACCTGCAGGTGACCGGATCGCCCCTCGAGGACGTGCCTGTTCCCGGCAAGGAGTTCACCCTCGGCAGCTTCATCGCGGCCCAGGCGGCCGGTGACGCCCAGGTGCTGGCGGACGCGGGGCGTCCGGTCCTGCGGCTTCACCTGACCGACCAGGCTGTGGGGTTGTCGCAGCTTCGCGACGTGCTGGGTCGCCGGTGAGTCCCGTCGAGGTCACCTCGGGGGGCAACCCGCTGCGGCACCCCGACGACAAGCGTCTGCCCCGGATCGCGGGGCCGTGCAGCATGGTCATGTTCGGTGTGACCGGTGACCTGGCCCGCAAGAAGCTCATGCCGGCCATCTATGACCTCGCCAACCGGGGACTGCTCCCGGCGGGGTTCTCACTGGTCGGCTTCGCCCGACGCGACTGGCGGCACCAGGACTTCGGTCGGATCGTCCACGACTCCGTCCGGGCGCACGCCAGGACGCCGTTCCGGGAGGACGTCTGGCGCAGCCTGGCGGAGGGCTTCCGCTTCGTGCCCGGCAACTTCGACGACCCGGACGCCTTCCGGGTGCTGGCCAACACGGTGCGCGAGCTCGACGAGGAGCGCGGTACGGGTGGCAACCACGCGTTCTACCTGTCGATCCCACCGGACTTCTTCGCCACGGTCTGTGAGCAGCTGCGTGTCTCGGGGCTGAGTGACCCCATCCCGGGCAGCTGGCGACGGGTGGTCATCGAGAAACCGTTCGGGCACGACCTGGCCAGCGCGCAGGAGCTCAACCGGATCGTCGAGGACGTCTTCCCGCCGGACTCGGTCTTCCGGATCGACCACTACCTCGGCAAGGAGACGGTGCAGAACCTGCTGGCCCTCCGCTTCGCAAACCAGATGTTCGAGCCGATCTGGAACAGCAACTACGTCGACCACGTGCAGATCACCATGGCCGAGGACATCGGCATCGGCGGTCGGGCGGGCTACTACGACACCGTGGGGGCCGCCAAGGACGTCATCCAGAACCATCTGCTCCAGCTGCTGGCCCTCACCGCGATGGAGGAGCCGATCGACTTCACCGCCCGGGCGGTGCGCAGCGAGAAGCTCAAGGTGCTCGCCTCCGCACGGCTCCCCGAGGACCTGGCGACGGCGACCTCCCGGGGGCAGTATGCCGCGGGCTGGCAGGGCAGTGAGCTCGTCCGGGGCTACCTGGAGGAGGACGGCGTCGGTGCCGACTCCCTCACCGAGACGTATGCCGCGATCAAGCTCGAGGTGGACACGCGCCGCTGGGCGGGGGTCCCCTTCTACCTGCGTGCCGGCAAGCGGCTCGGCAAGCGCGTCACCGAGATCGCTGTCGTGTTCAAGAGGGCACCGCACCTGCCGTTCAGCAGCACCGCCACCGAGGAGCTCGGACAGAACGCGATCGTCATCCGGGTGCAGCCCGACGAGGGGATCACCATGCGGTTCGGGTCGAAGGTGCCCGGCAGCCAGATGGAGGTCCGGGACGTCACCATGGACTTCGGCTACGGCGCCTCCTTCACCGAGTCCAGTCCCGAGGCCTACGAACGGCTCATCCTGGACGTTCTCCTGGGTGACCCTCCGCTGTTCCCCCGGCACGAGGAGGTGGAGCTCTCCTGGAAGATCCTCGACCCCGTCATCGAGCACTGGGAGAAGCACCGGGTCGTGCCGGGCACCTATCTCGCGGGCACGTGGGGTCCCGCGTCCGCTGACGAGTTGATGCGCCGGGACGGGCGCGAGTGGAGACTACCGTGATCGTCGACCTGCCCAGCACCACAACCACCGAAATCAGCAAGCGGCTGGTGGCCCTGCGTCACGCCGTCGGCGCCATGGCGATGGGGCGCGTGCTCACCCTGCTGCTGGTCACGGACGAGGAGCAGGCGGACGCGGCCCTGGAGGTCGCCAACGACGCGACGCGACAGCACCCGGCCCGGATCCTTGCGGTCGTGCGCGCGAACCGCCGCGGGGCGAGTCGGCTGGACGCCCAGATCCGCGTCGGCGGGGACGCCGGAGCGAGCGAGATCGTGATCCTGCGTCTCTTCGGCGAGATGGCCGACCACGGGGCCTCCGTGGTGACACCGCTGCTCCTGCCGGACTCCCCCATCGTCGCGTGGTGGCCCGGCGAGCCGCCCGCCGACGTGGCGACGAGCGCGCTCGGCGCCATCGCCCGACGGCGCATCACCGACGCGGGGGGCTGCGCCCGACCGGCCACGCAGCTCAAGCGCCGCGCCAAGCACTACGCGCCCGGCGACACCGACCTGGCGTGGACCCGGATCACGCGGTGGCGCGGTCTGCTGGCGGCGGCCCTGGACGAGGCTCCCTACCAGGAGGTGCAGTCCGCCGCCGTGGTGGCCGAGGCCGGGGAACCGAGCGCCGACCTGATCGCGGGCTGGCTCGCGCACGCCCTGGATATTCCTGTGCAGCGGGTCAGCAGTGCTGATGGCACGGGCATCGTGAGTGTCCGGATGGAGCGGGCGGACGGGCCGATCGACCTGGTCCGGGCGCAGGAGGGACTGTCGACCCTGTCCCAGCCGGGACGCCCCGTCCGTGAGGTGGCCCTCAGCATCCCCGAGGCCGCCGAGTGCCTGGCGGCCGAGCTCCGTCGGCTCGACGCCGACGAGATCTACGCAGCCGCGCTCACCGAGGGCCTCCCGCGTGTCTCACGCAGGGCCAAGAGCGCCGCACGAGCCGCCCGGGCCGGCGAGGTGCCCAGTGGTCCGGCTGAGGTGCAGCCTGCCTCCGCACCGTCGATGACCTCGCGAGCTCTGCGGCAGCGCACACCGGAGGAGGCGGCCCCACCCGCCGACGAGCTCCGGCAGCGGGTCGACGAGGAGCTCGAGCAGGTCTCGTCCGGAGAGGTGCGCCAGTCGCCCGATCCCGAGACCCTCGCACGAGAGGTCGCTGCCGCGGTCGCGTCGGCGGTCAAGGACGCCGTCGCCCTGCGCGGCGTCGCCCACCTCGCGCTCACCGGCGGTTCGATGGGGGCGCGCGTGGTCACCGCGCTCGCGGCCCGCAGACTGCCACGGACGACGTGGGGCAAGGTGCACCTGTGGTGGGGCGATGAGCGGTTCGTCCCCGAGGGTCACGAGGACCGCAACGACCAGCAGGCCCGCGACGCCGGGCTCGACCGCCTCCCCGTGCCGGCCGAGAACATCCACCCGGCCCCGGCGGGTGAGTCCGAGAGCGAGCTGCCGGAGGCCGCAGCGCTCTGGGCGAGCGAGCTGGCTGCTCACAGCCCGGAGGGTGAGCACTCACCACGTTTCGACGTGGTGCTGCTCGGGGTCGGTCCCGACGCGCACGTGGCGTCGCTGTTCCCGGACCGGGACGAGCTGAGTGTGACCGACCAGGTCGCCGTCCCCATCACCGGTTCCCCGAAACCACCGCCCCTGCGGCTCTCACTCACTGTGCCTGCCATCTGCCGGGCGGAGCGGGTGTGGTTCGTCGTCGCCGGTGCCGACAAGACCGCGGCGGTGGCGGCAGCGCGAGAGGCGCACGACGACCCGCACCTCCCGGCCTCCTGGGTGCGCGGCACCCGGGAGACGACCTGGTGGCTCGACGACGCCGCGGCCGGGGAGTCCTAGGGGCGGAGGTCCCGCCCGTCCTAGGGGCGGAGGTCCCGCCCGTCCTAGGGGCGGAGGTCCCACCCGTCCTAGGGGCGGAGGTCCCACCCGTCCTAGGGGCGGAGGTCCCGGGCCGTCCTAGGTGTCGGTGGTCCCGCGCCGCTCCCGCAGGGCGCTGAGTGCCTCGTCCAGCAGGTCGGCGCCGGCCTTGTCGGAGCGCCGTTCCTTCACATAGGCCAGGTGCGTCTTGTAGGGCTCGTTCCTCGGCGGCTCGGGCGGGTTGTCCTTGTCCTGACCCGCCGGGAGCCCACACCGGGGACAGTCCCAGAACTCCGGAGCCTCCTCAACGCCCTCGGCAGCAAAGCTCGGCCGGGTCTCGTGGCCTTTGCCGCACCAGTAGGACAGTTGGATCCGGGGGGCCGACTCTCCTCGTTCGGCCTCTCCCATCGGCCCCGAACCCACGCGGCTACCCCTGATCGAATTCGTCCCGACCACCGTTGGACCTCCTGCTGCTCTGCACGGAACCTGAGGGAGCAATGTAACCCGCGGTCGCACCGCGGGTCACTAGTGGGTCGGTGATCGTGGCAGCGTGTCCTGGGTGCCGCATCGTGCGACGCCCACGCGCTGGGGTCGGGTCAGGCGAAACGGATCAGGAGGCCGATGCCGACGATCGAGGCGAACCAGATGACCGACACGGCGATGGTGATCCGCGTCAGGTTGCGCTCGGCCACGGTCGACCCGCCCAGGCTGCTGGACATCCCGCCGCCGAACATGTCGGACAGGCCACCACCGCGGCCCTTGTGCATCAGGATCAGCAGCACCAGGAACGCGCTGCTCAGCACGAGCAGCACATCAAGGAAGATCCGGACCACGTCCACTAGCGCACACCTCACGTCGGGTCGGGCCAGGTCGGCCCGGGTTCAGGAGCAGGTACCAGGGTAACTCACGCGTAGGGCCCCGAGGGGCTCGGACCCGCAGAGGGTCTCGGGCGCGTCAGCCACCCACGTGCTGCTGGTAACGGCAGATGCTGGCGAAGTCGTCGACGCTGATCGAGGCCCCTCCGACGAGCGCACCGTCCACGTCCTCCTCCGCCATGATCGAGGCCACGTTGCCGGGCTTGACCGACCCGCCGTAGAGGATCCGGACCGCATCGGCCGTGTCACCGGTGGTCAGCTCCGCGATCCGGGTGCGGATCGCCGCACAGACCTCCTGGGCGTCTGCAGGGGTGGCCACCTCGCCCGTGCCGATCGCCCAGACCGGCTCGTAGGCGACGACCAGGTTCTTGACGGTGGCTGCATCCAGCCCCTGCAGTGCGGCATCGACCTGGGCCAGCACGTGAGGCACCTGCTCTCCCGCCTGACGGACCTCCAGCGGCTCACCCACGCACACGATCGGCACCAGCTCGTGCTTCAGCGCGGCCCGCACCTTGGCCGCGACGACGTCGTCGGTCTCTCCGTGCAGCTGACGACGTTCGCTGTGACCGACGACGACATACGTGCAACCCAGCTTCGCGAGGAAAGCACCGGAGATCTCACCGGTGTAGGCGCCGGCGTCGTGCTGCGACAGGTCCTGGGCACCATAGGACAGCTCCAGCCGGTCACCCTGCACGAGGGTCTGCACCGACCGCAGGTCGGTGAACGGCGGCAGCACGACGACCTCGACGGCTGCGAAGTCGTGCTTGGCGTCGCGCAGGCTCCAGTCGAGCTTCTGCACCAGGTGGGTGGCCTGGAGGTGGTCCAGGTTCATCTTCCAGTTGCCCGCCATCAGCGGGATCCGTGTCGCCATCAGTCCTCCAGCACTTCCAGTCCGGGGAGGGTAGCGCCCTCCAGGAACTCCAACGAGGCCCCACCTCCGGTGGAGATGTGTCCGAACTCGTCGTCCGAGTGGCCGAACTGGCGCACCGCAGCCGCACTGTCCCCGCCCCCCACGACCGTCAGGGCGTCGTGGGCCGCGGTGATGTCGACCAGTGCCCGGGCCACCGCCCGGGTCCCTGCGGCATACGGCTCCATCTCGAAGGCACCCATCGGGCCGTTCCAGAAGACGGTCCGTGCGTCGGCGAGCTTCTCGGCGAAGAGCCGGGCTGAGTCCGGACCGATATCCAGGCCCAGCCGGTCTGGCGGGATCTCGTCGGCAGGCACCACGTCGTGGTCCGCCTCCGCCGAGAACTCGGTGGCGGCGACGATGTCGGTCGGCAGCACGATCTCGACACCGGTCTCCTCGGCGGTCCGCAGATAACCCCGGACGGCCTCGACCTGGTCCTCCTCGAGCAGGCTCCGGCCCACCTCGTGGCCCTGAGCCCGGAGGAAGGTGAACACCATGCCCCCACCGATGAGCAGACGATCCGCCTTGGCCAGCAGGTTGTCGATGACGCCCAGCTTGTCGCTCACCTTCGCGCCACCGAGGACCACGGCGTAGGGCCGCGCGGGATCCTCGGTCAGCCGCTTCATCACCTCCACCTCGGTCCGCACCAGGCCGCCGGCCGCGGCGGGCAGGAGACGGGCGATGTCGAAGACGCTCGCCTGCTCCCGGTGGACCACACCGAAGCCGTCGCTGACGAAGGCGTCCGCGAGGCCGGCAAGCTGCTCGGCGAACTCGCGGCGCTCCTCAGCCGTCGGGGCGGTCTCGCCGGCGTTGAAGCGCAGGTTCTCCAGCAGGAGCACCTGACCGTCCTCCAGGGCCCCGACCGCTGCACGCGCGGACTCCCCCACCGTGTCGGTGGCGAAGGCGACCGGCTGTCCGAGCAGCTCCGCCAGCCGGGTGGCCACCGGCTGCAGGGAGTACTTCTGGTCGGGCTTGCCCTTGGGGCGGCCCAGGTGCGCACAGACGATGACACGCGCCCCCTGCGAGGAGAGCTCCTGCAGGGTCGGGACGGAGGCGCGGACGCGCCCGTCGTCGGTGATGGCACCCGCATCGTCAAGCGGCACGTTGAGGTCGCTGCGGACCAGGACCCGGCGACCCCTGAGGTCACCGAGGTCGGCGATCGTCTTCACGGTGTCGCGGCTCAGAGGGAGCTGCCGACCAGCACGGTCAGGTCCACCAACCGGCTGGAGTAGCCCCACTCGTTGTCGTACCAGCCGACGACCTTGACCTGGTTGCCGATCACGCGGGTCAGCCCGGCGTCAAAGATGCAGGACGCGGGGTCGCCCTCGATGTCCTTGGACACGATCGGGTCCTCCGTGTAGCGCAGGATGCCCTTCAGGTCGCCCTCGGCGTGGCTGCGCACCGCGGCGTTGACCTCCTCGACCGTGACCTCGCGGCTGGCCTCGAAGGTGAGGTCGGTGGCCGAGCCGGTCGGGGTCGGGACGCGGAGGGCGAAGCCGTCGAGCTTGCCCTGGAGCTCGGGCAGGACCAGGCCGATGGCCTTGGCCGCACCGGTGCTGGTCGGCACGATGTTGAGCGCTGCCGCGCGGGCGCGCCGCAGGTCCTTGTGCGGGCCGTCCTGCAGGTTCTGGTCCGCGGTGTAGGCGTGGATGGTGGTCATCAGGCCCTTGACGATGCCGAACTCCTCGTGCATCACCTTGGCCATCGGGCCGAGACAGTTCGTGGTGCAGGACGCGTTGGAGATGATGTGGTGGTTCGCCGGGTCGTAGTCACCGTCGTTGACCCCCAGGACCACGGTGAAGTCCTCGTTCTTGCCGGGCGCCGAGATGATGACCTTCTTGGCCCCGCCGTCGATGTGCGCCTTTGCCTTGGTGGCATCGGTGAAGATGCCCGTGGACTCGATGACGATGTCCGCGCCCAGGTCTCCCCACGGCAGGGCGGCCGGGTCCTTCTCGGCGAAGGCACGGATGGCCTTGCCGTCCACGGTGATGGCCTCGTCGGAGGAGGAGACCTCGACACCCAGCCGGCCCAGGATCGAGTCGTACTTCAGCAGGTGCGCCAGGGTCGCGTTGTCCGTCAGGTCGTTGACGCCGACGATCTCGACGTCCGCACCCGACGCGATGACCGCGCGAGCGAAGTTGCGGCCGATGCGGCCAAAGCCATTGATGCCTACGCGAACGGTCACGTGACCAGCCTCCCAATCTCATCCTGCACCTGTGCAGGCTCGTGAACGGTGGAAATCGTCTCCCCCCAACCTATGGGATGGGGGTCCTGCACGGGCAACCGGCCCGGAGGGCCAGGGAACCCTCAGTCCTCCAGCATCTCGGCGGTCAGTCCCGCCTCGGTGCCGTCGATGCCCAGGTCCTCGGCGCGCTTGTCCGCCATCGCGAGCAGGCGCCGGATCCGGCCGGCGACCGCGTCCTTGGTCATCGGCGGGTCCGCCAGCTGGCCGAGCTCCTCGAGCGAGGCCTGCTTGTGCTCGACCCGCAGCAGCCCGGCCACGCGCAGGTGGTCCGGTGCCTCCTCACCAAGGATCTCCAGGGCCCGCTCCACGCGGGCACCCGCCGCCACGGCCGCCCTGGCCGAACGCCGCAGGTTGGCGTCGTCGAAGTTGGCCAGCCGGTTCGCGGTCGCGCGCACCTCTCGGCGCATGCGACGCTCCTCCCACGCCAGGACCGCTTCGTGGGCACCCAACCGGGTGAGCATCGCCCCGATGGCGTCGCCGTCACGCAGCACCACCCGGTCGACCCCGCGGACCTCACGTGCCTTGGCGCTGATGCCCATCCGACGGCCGGCCCCCACGAGCGCCAGGGCAGCCTCCGGGCCCGGGCAGGTGACCTCCATCGCGGACGATCGGCCGGGCTCGGTGATGGAGCCGTGCGCCAGGAACGCCCCGCGCCAGGCGGCCTCGGCGTCACAGACCGAGGCCCCGACGATGCGCGGCGGGAGCCCGCGGACAGGTCGACCACGGTGGTCGATCAGACCGGTCTGGCGGGCCAGGGACTCCCCGTCGGAGGTGGCGCGGACCACATAGCGCGTGCCCTTGCGGAGGCCGCCGGGTCCCATCACGACCATCTCGCTGCTCGAGCCGTAGACCTCGGCCATGAAGGCGCGCAGCCGCCGCGCCACCTGAGCCGTGTCGACCTCGGCCTCGATCACGATGCGTCCGCCGATGATGTGGAGGCCACCGGCGAACCGCAGCATCGTCGAGACCTCCGCCTTCTTGCAGCAGGTCTTGGTGACGGGCAGTCTGCTCAGCTCGTCCTTCACCCGGGCTGTCATCGCCATGGTGCCCCCCTTTGAGGTCCGGGTCGTCCGTCGTGCCGGTTCAGCCACCGAAGATCACGTCCCGGTAGGCCGCGGCAAGCCGCAGGGTGTCGTGTTCCCGCGGTCTCCGCATCTTACGCACTGGTGTCACGACGAGCTCAGCCCCGATGCCCTGCGCGACCTCGCGCAGGGCACGCTCCTCGCTGCGCACGACCGCTGGGTCAGCGATCACGTAGTCGACGGTGAGGTCCGGGGCGTGGGCCGAGAGCACCTCCACGTGCTCGGCCGGAGAGAACCCCTGGGTCTCGTCGTCGTCGAGTCCCACGTTGAGAGTCAGGATCTTCCGCGCCGGGGTGCCCACCAGGGCCTCCTGGAGCTCTGGGACGAGCAGGTGCGGCATGACCGAGGTGAACCAGGAGCCGGGGCCGAGGATCACCCAGTCGGCGAGCTTGATGGCCTCGATGGCCGGTCGCGACGCCGGCGGCTCGTCCGGCAGGATCCGCACGCTCACCACCCGGCCGGGGGTCTTGGCGACGCGCGACTGCCCCTTGACCACAGTGATCTCGTCCGGAGCAGCGGGATCGGCCCCGACGACCGTGGCCTCGATCTCCAGCGGGACCTCGCACATGGGTAGGACGCGCCCGCGGGTGTTGAGCAGCCGACCCACCAGGTCCAGGCCGCGGACCGGGCTGTCGAGCAGCTCCCACAGACCCATGATGAGCAGGTTGCCCAGGGCGTGTCCGGCCAGCTCGCCGTTGCCGCCCAGGCGGTGCTGGAGCACGGCCGTCCACTGGTGCCCCCACGCCGTGTCCTCACAGAGGGCGGCCAGGGCCATGCGCAGGTCGCCGGGCGGGAGGATGCCGAACTCGTCGCGCAACCGGCCGCTCGAGCCACCATCGTCCGCGACGGTCACGACGGCGGTGATCTCCTCCGTCAGGTGCCGGAGGGACTGCAGGGAGGCGGCCAGCCCGTGTCCGCCGCCCAGGGCGACGACGCGGGGGGCGCTCACTCGCGCCCCAGGTCGCGATGGAAGGTCGTGATCGCGACCCCGGCGCGCCCCTCGAGCCGCCTGACCAGCTCCTCCGTGACAGCGACGGACCGGTGCTTGCCACCGGTGCAGCCGACCGCGACCGTGACATAGCGGCGCCCCTCGCTGAGGTAGCCGTCGATCGCGATGCTCAGCATGCTGGTGACCGCGTCGAGGTAGGCGTCCACGCCCTGCTGCCCGAGCACGAAGTCCCGGACCTGCGGGTCCCGACCGGTGTAGGCCCGCAGCTCGGGCTGCCAGTAGGGGTTGACGAGGAAGCGCAGGTCCAGCACGATGTCGGCGTCCAGCGGGATGCCGTACTTGAAACCGAAGGAGAGCACGGCCATCCGGAGCCGGACCGTCACGTCGGTGTTCAGCAGCTCGTCGACAGCCAGTCCGAGCTGGTGCACGTTGTAACCCGTCGTGTCGATGACGACATCGGCCCCGGAGCGGATGTCGCCGAGCATCCGGCGCTCCTTGTGGATGCCGTCCAGGAGCAGACCGTCGCCCTGCAGGGGGTGGGGGCGGCGAACGCTCTCAAAGCGACGGACGAGCGCCTCGTCCGTCGCGTCCACGAAGATCGTGCGAGGACGGTAGCCCTTGTCGCGCAGCGCCGCGACGCCCTTGCTCAGCTCAGTGGTGAAGTCCCTGCTGCGGACATCGATGACGGCCGCGACCTTCTGCGGCCGGACGCCACCGGAGACGACCTCGACGAGGTCGACGAGCATCTTCGGCGGGAGGTTGTCCACGACGTACCACCCGCGGTCCTCCAGCACATTGGCCGCCGTCGAACGTCCGGCGCCGCTCATCCCGGTCAGCAGCACCAGCTCCCGCGCACGGCGGCGGCTCCCGTCGCTGCCCGGGTCCTCCCCGGCGCGGACCGCGGGCCCGCCCAGGGGGCCGGACGGAGCGGTGGTGCGGGACGCCGCATCCGCGTCGACATCGGTCATTGAGCTCTCCCTCAGTCCAGAACTTCACCGGTGGCCAGGTTAACGCCCGGAGCCCGTTCGGTCGCCTCGCCCGTCAACCTCTCGTGCACCGTGGCCGCCAGGCCCGGACCGATACCGGGCACCCCTGCGAGGTCCTCGATCGAGGCCTGCTCGATGCGTTTCACCGAGCCGAAGGCACGGAGCAGTGCCTTCTGCCGCGCCGGGCCCAGGCCGGGGATGCCGTCCAGCCTGCTGGAGACCATCGACTTGGAGCGTCGCTGCCGGTGGAAGGTGTTGGCGAACCGATGGGCCTCGTCGCGCACGCGCTGCAGGAGATAGAGTCCCTCGCTCGTGCGGGGCAGGATGACGGGATACTCCTGCGCAGGCACCCAGATCTCCTCCAGCCGCTTGGCCAGGCCGATCACCGACACGTCATTGATGCCCACCTCGCTCAGCGCGGCCGCTGCCGCGTTGACCTGCGGGAGGCCTCCGTCCACCACCACCAGATTGGGTGGGTACGCGAACCGCGCGGGCCGACCGTCCGGCGTGACCGGCTGGCCCTCGTCCTCGGCGGCAGGTGCGTTCAACAGGTGCCGGAACCGTCGGGTGAGCACCTCGTGCATCGCGGCGGTGTCGTCGGACGTGCCGTGCCGGACGATGAAGCGGCGGTACTCGCTCTTGCGCGGCAGACCGTCCTCGAAGACGACCATCGAGCCGACGACGTCGGTGCCCTGCACGTGGCTGATGTCGAAGGACTCGATCCGCAGCGGTGCCTCATCGAGCTCGAGGACGTCCTGCAGCTCCTGGAGCGCCTGGCTCCGGGCGGTCAGGTCGCCCGAGCGGGCCACCTTGTGGCGCGCCAGTGACTGCTGCGCGTTGCGGGCGACGGTCTCCAGGAGCGCCCGCTTGTCCCCACGCTGCGGCACGCGCACCTGCACCCGGGCGCCGCGCAGCCCGCTGAGCCACTCCTCGACGCTGGCCCGCGCCGGCGGCTCCACGGGCACCAGAACCTCCCGGGGGACGCCCTCGGGGGACTCGCCGCCGTAGACCTGCTGCAGCAGGTGCTCGACGATCTCGGCGAGGTCCTCGGCGCCCTTCTCGCTGACCCATCCGCGCTGGCCGCGCACCCGCCCGCCCCGCACGTGGAAGACCTGGAAGGCGACCTCCAGCTCGTCGTCGGCGAGCGCGAACACATCGGCGTCGGTGGCATCCGGGAGCACGACGGCCGACTTCTCCAGGGCCCGCTGCAGGGCGACGATGTCGTCACGCAGACGCGCGGCGGTCTCGAAGTCCAGCTCCTTGCTCGCTGCGCGCATGCGTTGCTCGAGGTCCTTGACGAAGCGTCCCGTGTTGCCGGCCATGAAGTCGCAGAAGTCCTCGGCGATCTCCCGGTGCTCCTCCGCGGACACCCGGTCGACACAGGGTGCCGAGCACTTGTCGATATAGCCGAGGAGGCACGGCCGTCCCACCTGGCTGGCCCGCTTGAACACCCCCTTGCTGCAGGTACGCATCGGGAACACGCGCAGCAGCTGATCGAGGGTCTCGCGGATCGCCCACGCGTGCGCGTACGGCCCGAAGTACCGGGTGCCTGGCTTCTTCGCGCCACGCATCACCTGGGCCCGGGGGTACTCCTCCCCCATGGTCACGGCCAGGTAGGGGTAGGACTTGTCGTCGCGGTACTTGACGTTGAAGCGCGGGTCGTACTCCTTGATCCAGGCGTACTCGAGCTGCAGCGCCTCGACCTCGTTGCGGACGACCGTCCACTCGACCGACGCTCCGGTCTGGACCATGGAGCGTGTGCGCGGGTGCAGGGCCGCCAGGTCCTGGAAGTAGGAGCTGAGGCGCGACCGGAGGGAGATCGCCTTGCCGACGTAGATGACCCGACCGTGCTGGTCCCGGAACCGGTAGACACCCGGCTCCGTCGGGATCTCCCCGGGGCGAGGGCGGTAGGTGGAGGGATCTGCCATGGGTCAGGCGGACCGCCCTCGGGCGCGGGAGGGTTGCCGGGCGCCGCGGCCGCGCTCGAGCAGCGGTGCCAGGAACCGGCCGGTGTGGCTGGCCGGGTCGGCCGCGACCTTCTCCGGGGTGCCCTGGGCGACCACCGCGCCCCCGCCGCGACCGCCCTCGGGGCCCAGGTCCACGACCCAGTCGGCGCTCTTGATGACGTCGAGGTTGTGCTCGATGACCAGGACCGTGTTGCCCTTGTCGACGAGGCCCTGGAGCACGCCCAGGAGCTTGCTGATGTCCTCGAAGTGGAGTCCGGTCGTCGGCTCGTCCAGGACGTAGACGGTGCGCCCGGTCGAGCGCTTCTGCAGCTCGGCGGCGAGCTTGACGCGCTGCGCCTCGCCGCCGGAGAGGGTCGGTGCCGGCTGCCCGAGCCGGACATAGCCCAGCCCCACCTCGACGAGGGTCCTCAGGTGCCGCGAGATCGCCGGGACGGCGGCGAAGAAGTCGGCCGCCTCCTCGATCGGCATGTCGAGCACGTCGGAGATCGTCCGCCCCTTGAAGTGCACCTCGAGCGTCTCCCGGTTGTAGCGCGCGCCGTGGCACACCTCGCACGGCACATAGACGTCCGGCAGGAAGTTCATCTCGATCTTGAGCGTGCCGTCACCGGAGCACGCCTCGCACCGACCGCCCTTGACGTTGAAGGAGAAGCGCCCGGGCAGGTAGCCCCGCACCTTGGCCTCGGTGGTCTCGGCAAAGAGCTTGCGGATGTTGTCGAACACCCCGGTGTAGGTCGCCGGGTTGCTCCGCGGGGTCCGGCCGATCGGCCCCTGGTCCACGTGGACGACCTTGTCCAGGGACTCCAGGCCCTCGACCCGCTTGTGCCGCCCGGGCACCTGCCGGGCCCCGTTGAGCCGGTTGGCCATGACCTTGTAGAGGATGTCGTTGACCAGGGTGGACTTGCCGGACCCCGAGACGCCGGTGACCGCCACCAGGTTGCCCAGCGGGAAGGCGACATCGATCCCCTGCAGGTTGTGCTCGTGGGCACCGACGACCTTGACGTAGCGGCCGTCCTGACTCCGCCGCTTCGCGGGCAGACCGATCTCCCGCCGCCCCGAGAGGTAGGCGCCGGTCACCGACGTGTCGTGCTCCATGAGCTCCCGCACCGACCCGGAGTGCACGACCTGACCACCGTGCTCGCCCGCTCCGGGCCCGATGTCGACCACCCAGTCAGCCGCCTCGATCGTGTCCTCGTCGTGCTCGACGACGATGAGGGTGTTGCCGAGGTCCCGGAGCCGGGTGAGGGTCTCGATCAGCCGGTGGTTGTCCCGCTGGTGCAACCCGATGGAGGGCTCGTCCAGGACGTAGAGCACCCCCACCAGACCCGAGCCGATCTGCGTCGCGAGGCGGATGCGCTGCGCCTCACCGCCCGACAGGGTCCCGGCGGGTCGGTCCAGGGAGATGTAGTCGAGTCCGACGTCGAGCAGGAAGCCGAGCCGGGACTGCACCTCCACCATCACCCGCTCGGCGATGTGTGCCTCCCGCTCGGTGAAGTCCACCGTCCGCAGGAAGTCCGCGCACTGGTCGATGGGCAGCGCGCACACCTCGGAGATGTTCCGGCCACCCACGGTGACCGCCAGGATCTCGGGCTTCAGCCGGCTGCCCCGGCAGACCGGGCAGGGCACCTCCCGCATGTAGGACTCGTAGCGCTCGCGGCTGGTGTCGGAGTCGGTCTCGGCGTGCTTGCGCTTGACGTAGGGGATGACGCCCTCGAAGCCCGTGCTGTAGGCCCGCTCCCGCCCGAAGCGGTTGCGGTAGCGCACGTGGACCTTGTGCTTGTAGCCGTGCAGGATGGCGTCCCTCGCCCGTCCCGGCAGGGCGCGCCACGGAGTGGTCAGGTCGAACTTGAGGTCCTCGCCGAGCCCACCGAGGACCCGGACGAAGTAGTCGCTGATGCCGTGCGCCGTCGACCAGGGGGTGATGGCGCCGTCCAGGATCGAGGCGTCCTCGTCGCGGATGACCAGCTCGGGGTCCACCTCCAGCTCCACACCGATGCCCGTGCACGACGGGCAGGCGCCGAACGGGCTGTTGAAGGAGAACGAGCGGGGCTCGATCTCGTCGATGGCCAGCGGGTGGTCGTTGGGGCAGGCCATCCGCTCGGAGAAGCGCCGCTCGCGGGGCCGTCCCTCCGGGTCGTCGTCCGGGATGTCGACGAACTCGATGAGGACGAGCCCGCCCGCCAGGCCCAGCGCGGTCTCGACCGAGTCCGTCAGCCGCTGCTTGGCCTTGCGGTCCTCACCCTTGGCCACCAGCCGGTCGACGACCACGTCGATGAAGTGCTTCTTCTGCTTCTCCAGGGTGGGCGGCTCGCTCAGGGACGCCACCTCACCGTCCACGCGGACCCTCGAGAAACCCTTGCCCTGTAGCTCGCTGAACAGCTCGACATACTCGCCCTTGCGCGAGCGCACGACCGGGGCCAGCACCTGGAAGCGGGTGCCCTCGGGCAGCTCGAGGAGCTTGTCCACGATCTGCTGCGGGGTCTGCCGGGCGATCGCCTCGCCACAGACCGGGCAGTGCGGGTGGCCGATCCGCGCGTAGAGCAGGCGCAGGTAGTCATAGACCTCGGTGATGGTGCCGACGGTCGAGCGGGGGTTGCGGTTGGTGGACTTCTGGTCGATCGAGACCGCCGGGGACAGTCCCTCGATGAAGTCGACGTCCGGCTTGTCCATCTGCCCCAGGAACTGGCGGGCATAGGCCGACAGGGACTCGACGTAGCGCCGCTGACCCTCCGCGAAGATCGTGTCGAAGGCGAGGGAGGACTTGCCCGAGCCACTCAGCCCGGTGAAGACCACCAGCGAGTCGCGTGGGATCTCGACCGAGACGTCCTTGAGGTTGTGCTCGCGGGCGCCCCGCACGACCAGCTGGTCATGACGGGGCGTGAGGGAGGTGGCGGGAGTCGTGGATGGCACGCTCTCGATGGTAGGTCCTGCCACTGACAGTACCCACGTCGCGAGAGGGCCTCCGCACGGCCGAATGACAAGTTATACTGCGGACTGCATAGTTATGTGACACGCAGCACGGTTCCTTCCGGTGCCGGACCGCAGCGTCTACAGTCACCGCAGCAGATCCCGGACCCCGGGGCGCTGCGCCCCACCGGGCCGACGGTGTCCCGGTTCCCCTATCCCGCGGCTACAGGCTGCCCGCCCCCCGGACGGTGCCATGAACCAGAGCCCCCTTTACGCGACCCCGAATTCTGCTGCGCCCACGGGCGGGCTCCCCAGCCTGTCCGCCGCCCAGGCCGGTCGCCCACCGGGGCTCTATGACGGGGAGCACGAGCACGACGCGTGTGGCGTCGCCCTCGTCGCCACCCTGCGCGGCTACCCGGGCCACGACATCGTGGCGCACGCGATCACCGCCCTGCACAACCTGGACCACCGGGGAGCAGTCGGCGCCGAGCCGGACTCGGGCGACGGTGCCGGCATCCTCACGCAGGTGCCCGACCGGTTCCTTCGTGAGGTCCTGGACGTGCCTCTCCCGGAACCCGGTCGGTATGCCGTGGGGCTGCTCTTCCTGCCCCCGGCGGACCCGGAGGGGGCAGGGTCCGCGGTCGAGGCGATCCTGGCCACGTCGGGTCTGGAGGTCCTCGCCTGGCGCGAGGTGCCTACCAGGCCCGAGATCGTCGGCCCGCTCGCCCGGGCCGCGATGCCGGTCATGCGCCAGGTGGTCGTCACGTCCCGCTGCGGTGAGGCGGGGCTCGACCTGGAGCGGCGGGTGTGGCTGGCCCGCAAGCGGATCGAGCGGCAGACGGAGGTCTATCCGGTCACGCTATCCGGTCGCACCCTCGGCTACAAGGGGATGCTCACCACGGGGCAGCTCGCCGAGTTCTTTCCCGACCTCACCGACGAGCGCTTCGAGTCCGAGCTCGCCGTCGTGCACTCCCGGTTCTCGACCAACACCTTCCCGTCGTGGCCGCTGGCCCATCCCTACCGCGTCATCGCCCACAACGGTGAGATCAACACGGTGCGCGGCAACCGCAACTGGATGAACGCGCGGGAGAGCAACCTCAGGGCACCCCTGATCCCCGGCGACCTGGCCGACGCCCTTCCGATCTGCACACCGGGAGGCAGCGACTCGGCGACCTTCGACGAGGTCGTCGAGCTGCTCCACCTCGGTGGCCGGTCCCTGCCGCACGCGGTGCTGATGATGGTCCCGGAGGCCTGGGAGAACAACGCCGAGCTGCCCGACGACATCCGGGCGTTCTACGAGTTCCACTCACTGATGATGGAGCCCTGGGACGGGCCGATGAACCTCGTCTTCACCGACGGCACCCTGGTGGGAGGGGTACTCGACCGCAACGGCCTGCGGCCCTCGCGCTACTGGGTCACCGACGATGACCTCGTCGTGCTGGCCAGCGAGTCCGGTGTGCTCCCGATCCCGGAGGAGTCCGTGGTCCGCAAGGGGCGCGTCGAGCCGGGGCGGATGTTCCTCGTGGACACCGCCGCGGGCGAGATCGTCGATGACCGGGCACTGAAGCACGAGCTGGCGGCCGCCCAGCCCTACCGGCAGTGGCTGGAGGAGAACCTGGTCCGGCTCGAGGACCTCCCGGAGCGGGTCCACGTCCGACACACCCACGCGTCCGTGACGCGCCGGCAGCAGATCTTCGGCTACACCGAGGAGGAGCTGCGGATCCTGCTCTCCCCCATGGCGCAGAGCGGCAGCGAGCCGCTCGGTGCCATGGGCTCGGACACGCCCATCGCCGTCCTGTCCGATCGGCCGCGTCTGCTGTTCGACTACTTCGTCGGGGCCTTCGCGCAGGTGACGAACCCACCGCTGGACGCCATCCGCGAGGAGGTGGTCACGTCACTGGCCACCTCGACCGGGCCCGAGCCGAACCTGCTCGAGGAGAGCCCCGCCCACGCCCGCCAGGTGGAGCTGGACTTCCCGGTGATCGACAACGACCAGCTGGCCCGGTTGCGCCACATCAACCTCGAGGGGCAGCACCCGGACTTCGCGCCGGTGGTGGTTCGGGGCCTCTACCGGGTGGACGGCGGAGGCGCTGCTCTCCAGGAGCGGCTCGAGGAGATCTGCACCCAGGTCTCGGAGGCGGTGGCCCGGGGTGCCTTCTTCATCGTGCTCTCCGACCGGCACGCCGACCGTGAGCACGCGCCGATCCCCTCGCTGCTGCTCACCAGCGCCGTCCACCACCACCTGGTGCGGGAGCACACCCGCACCAGGGTGGGGCTGCTCGTGGAGGCGGGAGACGTCCGCGAGGTGCACCACGTCGCCCTGCTCATCGCCTACGGCGCCGCCGCTGTCAACCCCTACCTCGCGATGGAGTCGGTCGAGGACCTGTGCCGTTCCGGCCAGCAGCTGGACGGGCTCGACCCGGACGTGGCGATCGCGCACCTCATCAGGGCGCTCGGCAAGGGCGTGCTCAAGGTGATGAGCAAGATGGGCATCTCCACGGTGTCCTCCTACCGCGGAGCGCAGACCTTCGAGGCGGTCGGGCTCTCCCGCGACCTGGTCGACCGCTGGTTCACCGGCACCACGAGCCAGCTGGACGGTGTCGGGCTCGACGTCATCGCCGAGGAGGTGTCGCGACGGCACAGCGTCGCCTACCCCCTCAGTGGCATCCCGCCCTACCACCGCAACCTCGAGATCGGCGGCGAGTACCAGTGGCGCCGCGAGGGACCGCCGCACCTGTTCAACCCCGAGACCGTCTTCCGGCTCCAGCACTCGACCAGGACCGGCCGCTACGACATCTTCCGCCAGTACACCGATCTGGTGGACGACCAGTCGGAGCACCTGATGACCCTCCGGGGGCTCCTGCGTCTCAGCGGCGACCGCGAGCCCGTGCCACTGGAGGAGGTGGAGCCGGTGAGCGAGATCGTGAAGCGGTTCGCGACCGGCGCGATGAGCTACGGGTCGATCTCCAGGGAGGCCCACGAGACGCTGGCCATCGCGATGAACCGCCTCGGCGGCAAGTCGAACAGCGGCGAGGGAGGTGAGGAGCCGGACCGGCTGACCGACCCCGAGCGCCGCTCGGCGATCAAGCAGGTCGCCTCCGGTCGGTTCGGGGTGACCAGTGCCTACCTGGTCAGTGCCGACGACATCCAGATCAAGGTCGCTCAGGGTGCCAAGCCCGGCGAGGGCGGCCAGCTGCCACCCGGCAAGGTCTATCCGTGGGTGGCCGCGACACGGCACTCGACGCCGGGCGTGGGGCTCATCTCGCCTCCCCCGCACCACGACATCTACTCGATCGAGGACCTGGCCCAGCTGATCCACGACCTGAAGAACGCCAACCCGCGCGCGCGGGTCCACGTCAAGCTGGTCAGCCAGGTCGGGATCGGCACCGTGGCCGCCGGTGTCTCCAAGGCCCACGCCGACGTCGTGCTGGTCTCCGGCTTCGACGGCGGCACCGGCGCCAGCCCGCTCACCTCGCTCAAGCACGCCGGCACACCCTGGGAGCTCGGGCTCGCCGAGACGCAGCAGACACTGCTGCGCAACGGCCTCCGCGACCGGATCACGGTCCAGGTCGACGGGCAACTCAAGACCGGCCGGGACGTCGTCGTCGCCGCGCTGCTGGGCGCCGAGGAGTTCGGCTTCGCGACCGCCCCGCTGGTGGTCTCCGGCTGCGTCATGATGCGCGTCTGCCACCTGGACACCTGCCCGGTGGGCGTGGCCACGCAGAACCCTGAGCTGCGGGCCCGCTTCACCGGCCGCGCGGAGCACGTCATCACCTTCTTCCAGTTCATCGCAGAGCAGGTGCGCGAGCACCTCGCGGCGCTGGGTTACCGCACGCTCGACGAGGTGATCGGGCGGGTCGACCTGCTCGACAGCCGGCGGGCGGTCGAGCACTGGAAGGCCGACGGTCTGGACCTGGCCCCACTGCTGCACTCCGAGCCGGTCCCGGAGGGTGCCCCCCTGCGCCGGACGGTCGCCCAGGACCACGGTCTGCACCGGGCACTGGACCACGAGCTGATCGCCGTCGCGGCACCGGCCCTGGAGCACCGGCAGGCCGTCACCGCCCGGTTCGCCGTCCGCAACGTCAACCGCACGGTCGGCACCATGCTGGGGCACGAGGTCACCCGTCGCCACGGTGCGGACGGCCTGCCCGACGGCACGATCGACCTCACCCTCACCGGCTCCGCCGGGCAGTCCCTGGGTGCCTTCCTGCCCCGCGGGATCACCCTGCGCCTGGTGGGCGACGCCAACGACTACGTGGGGAAGGGTCTGTCCGGAGGCCAGATCGTCGTCCGGCCACCAGCCTCCGCGACCTTCACGGCGGCTGACCAGGTCATCGCGGGCAACGTGATCGCCTACGGCGCGACCAGCGGACAGCTCAACCTGCGCGGTCTGGTCGGCGAGCGGTTCTGCGTCCGCAACTCCGGCGCGATCGCCGTCGTCGAGGGGGTCGGCGACCACGCCCTGGAGTACATGACCGGCGGCACCGTGCTGATCCTGGGGCCCACCGGTCGCAACCTCGGGGCAGGCATGTCGGGCGGCACGGCCTACGTGCTCGACCTGCCTCCGGACCGCGTCAACCAGGCGGCCCTCACCGCCGGGGACCTCATCCTGGAGCCGGTCCTGTCGGACGGTCCGACCGCCGGGGTGCTCCACGAGCTCCTCACCGAGCACATCGAGCTCACCGGATCCACGGTCGCCGAGCGGCTGCTGGCCACTCCGGACTGGCCGGGCAGGTTCACCCGCATCACCCCGCGGCAGTATGCCGGGGTGCTGCGGATCCGCGAGGAGGTCCGCTCCCGCGGTGAGGACCCGGACGGCCCCCACGCCTGGCAACTGATCCTGGAGGACTCCCGTGGCTGACCCGCACGGCTTCCTGACCCACCGCGACCGCGAACCCCAGCCCAGCCGGCCGGTGCCGATCCGGCTCATGGACTGGAAGGAGGTGCACACCGCCCAGGAGGACGGCGTGCTCCGTCGTCAGGCCGGGCGCTGCATGGACTGTGGCATCCCGTTCTGCCACCAGGGCTGCCCGCTGGGCAACCTGATCCCGGAGTGGAACGACCTGGCCCGTCGAGGCAACTTCCGGGAGGCGATCGAACGGCTGCACGCGACCAACAACTTCCCGGAGTTCACGGGACGGCTCTGCCCCGCCCCCTGCGAGACCGCGTGCGTCCTGGGGATCAGCCAGCCGGCGGTCACGATCAAGCAGGTCGAGGTCTCGATCATCGACCGGGCCTTCGACAACGGCATGGTCACGGCGCAGGAGCCGGAGTGGCTCAGCGGGAAGACCATCGCGGTCGTCGGCTCCGGGCCGGCCGGGCTCGCGGCCGCCCAGCAGCTGAGCCGTGCCGGCCACACCGTCGTCGTCTTCGAGCGGGACGACGCGGTCGGAGGCCTGCTGCGCTACGGCATACCCGAGTTCAAGATGGAGAAGTCCGTGCTGGACCGCCGGCTCGTCCAGCTGCGGGCCGAGGGCATCCGCTTCCGCACCGGCGTGACCATCGGCGGCAGCGGAGCGGACGACCTGACCCTCACCGAGCTGTCGGAGCGCTTCGACGCGGTCGTCCTCGCTGTCGGCTCGACGGTCCCCCGACCGCTCGGTGTCGCCGGCCAGGAGGTCCCCGGGGTGCACCCGGCCATGGACTACCTCGTGCCGGCCAACCGGGAGGCGCTCGGCGCACCACGTGGGATCGATGCTGCGGGCAAGCACGTGGTGATCGTCGGCGGTGGCGACACCGGCGCCGACTCCTATGGCACGGCGCTACGACAGGGCGCCGCCAGCGTCACCCAGCTGGACATCCGGCCACAGCCGCCCACGGAGCGCCCGGAGCACCACCCCTGGCCGATGTACCCGCTGATCCACCGGGTCGGCGAGTCCCACGAGGAGGGTGGCGAGCGCGTCTTCGGCGTCAACACCCTTGAGGTGGTCACCGAGAACGGAGCCGCGGTCGGTGTGCACATCGTCGACGGGACACGCATCGACGGCCGGTTCGACGCTGCGGCGGGCAGCGAACGGACCATCCCGGCGGACCTCGTCCTGGTGGCACTCGGATTCACCGGCCCGGACCCTGTGGTGACTACCGGCGCGGACCTGCCGGTGACCGCACGGGGCACGTTTGAGCGTGACGACCAGTACGCCACGGGCCATCCCGGTGTGTTCGTCGCGGGTGATGCCGGTCGTGGGCAGTCGCTCATCGTGTGGGCGATCGCGGAGGGGCGCGCCTGCGCTGCCGCCGTCGACCGGTACCTGACCGGCGACACCACGCTGCCCTTCCCGGTCCGCCCCACGGATGTCCCGATCAGCGTCTGACCGCCCGGCATACACTCGCAGCAGGGCCTGCCCGACCGGTCACCGGGGCGGAGGGCAGGCTCTGACCGCGACGAGGACGTCACCGCGCGGTCCAGAAGCTCAAGCTGCGAAGTGAGGCCCACCATGACCGAGACCGACCACACCAGGGCGCACGTCGAGCCGGGTGGCCCCTCCTGGTTGGACAACCTGGGTCACGCGCTGGTCCGCAAGACCAGCGTGTCCGAGATGAACAACAACGCCTACCTGGTCACCTGCCGACGCACCGGTGAGCAGCTCCTCGTGGACGCGGCGGCCGAGTCGGACCGGCTGCGCGAGCTCGTGGCAGCCGGTTCCGGGCGGCTCGACCTCATCGTGACGACCCACCAGCACTGGGACCACCACCGGGCCCTGGCGGACCTGGTCGACGACTTCGCCCCGCGCACCGCGGCCGGGGCCCCTGACGCCGCCGGCCTACCGGTGCCTCCAGATGTCGAGCTCGCGCACGGCGACCGGATCACCGTCGGCGAGCTCGTCCTCGACGTCATCGCCCTGCGCGGCCACACTCCCGGTTCGGTCGCGCTGGCCCTCACCGACGGCAGTGGGCGGGCACACCTGTTCACCGGTGACAGCCTGTTCCCCGGCGGCCCCGGCAAGACCCAGGACGCCGCGGCCTTCAGCTCGTTGATGGACGACCTCGAGGAACGGGTCTTCGGTGTCTATCCCGACGACACCGTGGTGCACCCCGGTCACGGGGACAGCACGACTCTCGGCGAGGAGCGGCCGCACCTCGCCGAGTGGCGCGACCGCGGATGGTGACCGGACCCTCGTCCGGCACGTCCGGGGACCCCGCGCCCGGGCCCACGCGCGAACCCGCAGGCACCGATCGCACCGCCACGGGTCTGACCACCACGCTGCAGGAGCACCCGGTCCTGCTCGTCCTGGTGGCGGTCCTGTCCGTCCAGTTCGGTGGTGCCCTTGCCGCCACGCTGCTGCCGCTCATCGGCGTGCTGGGCTCGGTCCTGCTCCGGATCCTGCTCGCGGCGGTCCTGCTGCTGGCGCTCGTGCGACCACGGTGGCGAGGGCGCACGCGCCGGGACTGGGCGACAGTGACCCTGTTCGCCCTGACCCTGACCGTCATGAACCTCTGCTTCTACGCCTCCCTGGAGCGCCTGCCGATCGGCGTCGCCGTCACCATCGAGTTCCTGGGACCGTTCCTGCTCGCGGCCGCTACCTCGCGGCGGGCTCGTGACGCCCTCGCCGTCGTCCTCGCCCTGCTCGGTGTGCTGCTGATCTCCGAGGCCCTCACCGTGCCCTGGGCCGAGATGGACCTGGTGGGCATCGCGCTCGCGGCGGCGGCCGGGGCCTTCTGGGCGGCCTACATCGTGCTGAGCGGCCGGACCGGTTCCCGCTTCGAGGGGCTGGACGGCATGGCCATCTCCCTGACCATCGGTGCCGTGGTGCTCCTTCCCTTCGGCGTCCTGGGGGCGGGCTCAGGCCTCCTGGAGGGAGAGGTCCTGCTGCGAGGGCTGGGCATCGCGCTGCTCTCCTCCGCGATCCCCTACTCCCTCGAGCTCCTTGCCCTGCGGCGCCTCTCGGCCGGCGCCTTCGGCATCCTCCTGAGCCTGGAACCTGCGGCCGCAGCCCTCGCCGGGCTGCTGGTGCTCTCCCAGACCCTGGCGCCGCTGCAGGTGCTCGGGATGGCGATGGTCGTCTCCGCGAGCATCGCCGTGCTCGGGCGCCGGGGTCGCACCTAGCGGCGGTCTGGGTCCTGCGGGTCCGTCGGGTCCTCGCCACGGCCGTAGAAGCCGGTCGCCGAGACGTCGTCCAGGTCCAGCTCGTCGCGACGGCGTGAGTGGGCGTCGCTGCCGCTCTTGATCAGGCTCGCAACGGTCGTGATCACCAGGATGCCGACGATCATCGTCAGGGAGAGCCAGATCGGGATCTCCGGCGCCCACTCGAACGGCTCACCACCGTTGATGAACGAGAGCTCGTTGACGTGCATGGCGTGGAAGATCAGCTTCAGGCCGATGAAGGCGAGCAGCACGGCCAGGCCGAGTCCCAGGTACACCAGCTTCTGCAGCAGGTTGCCGATGAGGAAGTACAGCTGGCGCAGGCCCATGAGGGCGAAGATGTTGGCCATCAGCACCAGGAACGGGTCCTGCGTCAGCCCGAAGATCGCCGGGATCGAGTCGAGCGCAAACAGGAGGTCCGTGGTGCCGAGGGCCAGGATGACGATGAACATCGGGGTGAAGACCCGCTTGCCGTTCTCGATGGCCCGGATCTTGCGTCCGTGCTCCCAGGACTGGGTGAACGGCAGCACACGCTCGACCAGCTTGAGGAACTTGTTCTCCTCGTAGTCGTCCTCGTCGTCGGCCGAGAGGTTCTCCTTGGCCAGCTTGACGGCGGTGTAGATCAGGAAGGCACCGAAGATGTAGAACACCCAGGACCAGCGCTCGATCGCCTGGGCGCCGAGCAGGATGAAGACGGCCCGCAGGACGAGGGCGATGACGATACCGATGAGCAGGGCGTACTGCTGGAACTGCCGCGGCACCTTGAAGTTCGCCATGATGATGATGAAGATGAACAGGTTGTCGATCGACAACGAGTACTCGGTCAACCAGCCGGCGAAGAACTCACCCCCGAGCTGGTGACCACCCTCGACCCACACGTAGAGACCGAACAGGACGGCGAGACCGACGTAGATGCCCAGGGAGATACCGGTCTCCCTGTTGCTTGGCACGTGGGGGCGACGGCCCAGGACGATCACGTCGAACAGGAGCACCAGCACCATCGCACCGACGAAGATGCCGATGATCTCGGGTGAGGCGAAAGAGTTCTGGAACAAGGGGTAGCGACCTTCCGGTTAGACGAGTGACGACAAACCGGAGGTCTCTCCCACCGACCGGGGCAGGTCGGCCGGCGGCCCGGGCACCAAGGGTGCCGTGATGACGGACGACCGACGAGATGGGGATACTCCCCTCCGCACCGAGCGATTCTCTCACAGCGGTGGGATCGAGGTGGCCCGGCGTCAGCCCGCGGCGTGCTCCCGCATCTGTCGGAGCTCCTTCTTGAGGTCCCCGATCTCGTCGCGCAACCGGGCGGCCAGCTCGAAGTGCAGGTCCGTGGCCGCCTGGTGCATCTGCTCGGTCAGCTCCTGGATCAGCTGTGCCAGCTCGCTGGCCGCGAGGTTCTCGCGCCGCCCACCCAGGGCCACGCCGGCGTCCGCAGCCACGGAGCCTGCGTTGGGCCGTCCGCGCTTGCCACGGGACTGCGACCGACCGCTGCCCATCAGCGCCTCGGTGTCGGCGTCCTCGCGCTCCAGCAGGTCGGTGATGTCCGCGATCTTCTTGCGGAGGGGGGCCGGGTCGATCCCGTGCTCGAGGTTGTGCGCGAGCTGCTTCTCCCGGCGACGGTTCGTCTCGTCGATCGCCTGCTCCATGGACGGGGTGATCTTGTCGGCGTACATGTGCACCTGGCCCGACACGTTGCGGGCGGCGCGGCCGATGGTCTGGATCAGCGAGCGGGCCGAGCGCAGGAAGCCTTCCTTGTCCGCGTCCAGGATGCTCACCAGCGAGACCTCCGGGAGGTCCAGGCCCTCGCGGAGCAGGTTGATGCCGACCAGGACGTCGTACTCCCCCAGCCGCAGCTCGCGCAGGAGCTCGACCCGTCGCAGGGTGTCCACCTCCGAGTGCAGGTAACGCACCCGGACGCCCTTGTCGAGGAGGTAGTCGGTCAGGTCCTCGGCCATCTTCTTGGTGAGGGTGGTCACCAGGACCCGCTCGTTCCGGGCGGTCCGCTCACCGATCTCGTGCAGCAGGTCGTCGATCTGGCCCTTCGTGGGCTTGAGGACGACCTCTGGGTCCACCAGCCCCGTGGGCCGGATGATCTGCTCCACGACGCCGTCGGACTTGGCCAGCTCGTACTCCCCCGGCGTCGCCGACAGGTAGACCGTCTGCCCGATCCGGTCGAGGAACTCCTCCCACTTCAGCGGCCGGTTGTCCATCGCGCTGGGCAACCGGAAGCCGTGGTCCACCAGCGTCCGCTTGCGTGACATGTCACCCTCGTACATCGCACCGATCTGTGGCACGGTCACGTGCGACTCGTCGATGACCAGCAGGAAGTCCTCGGGGAAGTAGTCCAGGAGGCAGTTGGGTGCCGAGCCGCGCTCCCGACCGTCGATGTGCAGCGAGTAGTTCTCGATGCCCGAGCACGAGCCGACCTGCCGCATCATCTCGATGTCGTAGGTGGTGCGCATCCGAAGCCGCTGGGCCTCCAGCAGCTTGCCCTCCTTCTCGAAGGTGGCCAGCTGCTCCGCCAGCTCGGCCTCGATGCCGGCCACGGCCCGCTCCATGCGCTCGGGGCCGGCGACGTAGTGCGACGCGGGGAAGACATACATCTCCTGCTCCTCGCGGACCACCTCCCCGGTGAGCGGGTTGAGGGTGTAGATCTTGTCGATCTCGTCGCCGAAGAACTCGATGCGCACGGCCAGCTCTTCGTACTGCGGGATGATCTCGACGGTGTCCCCGCGCACCCGGAAGGTGCCCCGGGAGAAGGCCATGTCGTTGCGGGTGTACTGCATGGTCACGAACTTGCGCAGCAGGTCGTCGCGCTCGATCTCGTCGCCGACCCTGAGCTGGACCATGCGGTCGACGTACTCCTGCGGGGTGCCCAGGCCGTAGATGCAGGACACGGACGCCACCACGACCACGTCGCGGCGGGTCAGCAGCGAGTTTGTCGCCGAGTGCCGCAGACGCTCGACCTCGTCGTTGATCGAGGAGTCCTTCTCGATGTAGGTGTCCGTCTGCGGAACGTAGGCCTCGGGCTGGTAGTAGTCGTAGTAGCTCACGAAGTACTCGACCGCGTTGTGCGGCAGCAGCTCACGGAACTCGTTCGCCAGCTGGGCGGCGAGGGTCTTGTTGGGCGCCATCACCAACGTCGGGCGCTGGACCTGCTCGAGCAGCCAGGCGGTGGTCGCGGACTTGCCCGTCCCGGTGGCGCCGAGCAGCACGACGTCCTGCTCGCCGCGGTTGATCCGGTCGGCGAGGTCGCGGATGGCCGTCGGCTGGTCACCGCTCGGCTGGAAGTCGGACTCGACGCGGATCGGCGCGACTGTCCGCTGGAGATCGGTCGTGGGGCGCATGTCCTCGACGTTAACCCTCAGGACCGACAGTGTGTTCCCGAACGGTGAGGACCACGGGCCTCCCGGGGTCGGCGGAGGCGAACCGGTCGCCACCCAGCGGAGGAAACCCGGCCCGCGCGAGTCGCTCCGTGACGTCCGGTGCCGCCGTGCCGCGGGCGAGCCCCACCAGCAGGGAGTCCGACCCGGGGTCCAGCTGCGGTGGCCCTGCCAGGTCCGCTCCCAGGACGTGCTCGAGCCGGGCGCTCAGGCGCGCCATGTCGTGCGGTCCGGGCACCTCGTGCGTCGGCAGTCCCCTCCCCCGCACCAGGTTGTCGCAGAACGGGGCCAGCCGAGCGGCATACAGCTCCTCGGTGGCCCTGCGCAGGTCCGCCACGGTGCCCTCGTTGTCGAGCCAGACATCCGCCACGGCCCGCCGTGCCTCGTCGGTGGCCTGGGCGTCGATGCGCTGCCCCGCATCGGCGGGGTCCATCCCGCGGTGCGTCACCAGGCGCCCCAGACGGGTGGCGCGGGAGGCGCCGACAATGACCACGAGGTGATAGCGGGCGGCATAGCCCAGCTCGACCAGGAGGGGGACGTCGTGCACGACGAGGCTTCCCTCCGGTGCCGCGTCGACCAGCTCGCGGGTCCGGGCGGCGATCAGCGGGTGGGTGATGCCTTCGAGGTCACCACGGGCGGCCGGGTCGGAGAAGACGACCCGCCCCAGTGCGGGCCGGTCCAGCTCCCCCGAGGCCGTGAGTATGCCGGACCCGAACCGCTGCGTGACGGCCTCCAGTCCGGGGGTGCCGGGCTCGACGACCTCACGGGCGAGGCGGTCCGCGTCGATGACGACCGCGCCGTGTGTCGCGAGTGCCTCGGAGACGGTGGACTTCCCGGACCCGATGCCACCGCTCAACCCGACCCACAGCATGGGGCCAGCGTAGTCGTGCCGAGACGTCCCGCCCGACCTCTGCTGGCGCCCACGGTCCGTCAGCTGAACAGCCGGCTCCACCACGTGGGTCGCGCAGCACGTGCCCGACGCCTCCGGGCCGCCCGGCCCGCTGCTGCTCGCGGACCGCCCTGCCGTCTGGGATCGGGCGACATCCACGTGCTGATCCTGCCAGCGTGTGACCGCGGGCCCACGGTGCGGCACACTCGCCCTATGTCACAGCGCATCGTCGTCACCGGAGGCGGCACCGGCATCGGCCGGGCCATCGCCGCTGCCCTGCTCCCACAGGCGAGCCAGGTCATCCTCGTCGGCCGCCGCGAGGAGGTGCTCCGCGAGGCCGCCCGCGAGCTGGCGCCGCAGGCACCGCCCGGCGTCCAGATCAGCCCCCTGGCGTGCGACCTCACCGTGCCGGCCGAGGTCGACCGGCTCTCTGCGCTGCTGCACCGTGGAGCGCCCATCGATGTCCTGGTGTGCAACGCGGGAGGCAACCTCGGCCATGCCGCAGGCCCCGGGCTCGAGTCGATCGCGCAGGGGTGGCGCGCTGACTTCGACGCGAACGTGCTCTCCGCCGTGCTCCTCACCGAGGCGCTGCTGGACCACCTCACCAGGCCCGGTGGCCGGGTGATCGCGATGAGCTCCATCGCCGCGCTGCGCGGGTCCGGTTCCTACGGGGCGGCCAAGGCGGCCGTCAACGCGTGGGTGCTCTCGCTGGCGACCCAGGTGGCGCCGGAGGGCATCACCGTCAACGCTGTGGCGCCCGGGTTCGTGCCGACGACGCCGTTCTGGGAGGACCGGATCGCGGCGGACCCCGCAAGCTACGACAAGCGCGTGGCCCCGATCCCCATGGGTCGGCCCGGCACCCCGGAGGAGATCGCTGCCGCGGTCGCCTACCTGGCTGCCCCCGGTGCGGCGTGGACGACCGGCCAGATCCTGCAGGTCAACGGAGGCACCGTGCTCGGCCGCGGCTGAGCCAGCACACGTGGCCGGCCGCCCGACACGAACACCACCCGTGCCACGCGCCGCAGACGTGGCCTTCGTGACAGCATGCGGGCATGTCTGACGACGTCGAGGTCTCAGCCCTGGCGATCAACGTGACCGTCCCCGAGCACCTGCGGTGGAAGGACACCCGGCGCGGCGAGGAGTTCGAGCTCACCTCCCTCAACGTCCGGCTGCTTCCCGACGGCCACCTGGCGGCGAAGGCGTACGGACGCCCGACCGCGGGCGGGCGAGGAGGTTACACCTCGTTCACGCTGCCTGACTCCCCCGAGCTGCAGGCGCTCATCGCCGCAGCGGCAGACCGGGCCGGCCTCCTCTGGTCCCGCCACCGAGGCCTCGGCTGAGCTCCCCGCCCGCCACCGCCCCACCGCTCTGCACAACGCGTCGCACACGACACCAACTGCAGAGCGCAGGCCCGCAACCCGCCCGCCACCGCCCCACCGCTCTGCACAACGCGTCGCACACGACACCAACTGCAGAGCACAGGCCCGCAACCCGCCCGCCACCACCCCACCGCTCTGCACAACGCGTCGCACACGACACCAACTGCAGAGCACAGGCCCGCAACCCGCCCGCCACCGCCCCACCGCTCTGCACAACGCGTCGCACACGACACCAACTGCAGAGCGCGGGCGCGCCCCACGCAAGCGAAACGGCCCGGCTCCCCACAGGGGGAACCGGGCCGTTCGGCATACTCCGGTCAGACCGGAGCGGTGCTCAGTTGCCGGTGAGCTTCTCGCGCAGCGCGGCGAGGGCCTCGTCGGAGGCCAGGGTGCCCTGGGCCTCGACGGGGGCCGACGGAGCCGCGGACGACTCGCTGCTGGAGGAGCTGCTGCCCGAGGAGTAGGTCGTCGGGGAGTCGCCGGTGTCGGCGCTGTCCTCGGCCTCGGAGGCCGCCTCGACCTGCGCCTTGTGCGCCTCGTAGCGCTTGTGGGCGTCGGCGTACTCCTTCTCCCACTTCTCGCGCTGGGTCTCGAAGCCCTCGAGCCACTCGTTGGACTCGGGGTCGAAGCCCTCGGGGTACTTGTAGTTCCCCTCCTCGTCGTACTCGGCGGCCATGCCGTACAGCGTCGGGTCGAACTCGGCCGCGACGGCCTCGTTGGCCTGCTTCAGCGACAGCGAGATCCGGCGACGCTCGAGGTCGATGTCGATGACCTTGACGAAGATGTCCGTGCCGACCGTGACGACCTGCTCCGGCAGCTCGACGTGACGCTCGGCGAGCTCGGAGATGTGGACCAGGCCCTCGATGCCGTCCTCGACGCGCACGAACGCACCGAAGGGCACCAGCTTGGTGACCTTGCCGGGCACGACCTGGCCGATGGCGTGGGTCCGCGCGAAGTGCTGCCACGGGTCCTCCTGGGTCGCCTTCAGCGACAGGGAGACACGCTCGCGGTCCATGTCGACGTCCAGGACCTCGACGGTGACCTCGTCGCCGACCTCGACGACCTCACCCGGGTTGTCGATGTGCTTCCAGGACAGCTCGGAGACGTGCACGAGGCCGTCCACGCCGCCACCCAGGTCGACGAACGCACCGAAGTTGACGATGCTGCTGACGACACCGGACCGGACCTGGCCCTTGGCGAGCTCCTTGAGGAAGGTGGTGCGGACCTCGGACTGGGTCTGCTCCAGCCACGCGCGGCGGGACAGGACCACGTTGTTGCGGTTCTTGTCCAGCTCGATGATCTTGGCCTCGATCTGCTGGCCGACGTAGGGCTGCAGGTCGCGGACGCGCCGCATCTCGACGAGGGAGGCGGGGAGGAAGCCACGCAGACCGATGTCGAGGATCAGGCCGCCCTTGACGACCTCGATGACGGTGCCGGTGACGACGCCGTCCTCCTCCTTGACCTGCTCGATGGAGCCCCAGGCGCGCTCGTACTGCGCGCGCTTCTTGGACAGGATCAGGCGGCCTTCCTTGTCCTCCTTCTGGAGGACCAGGGCCTCGACCTCGTCGCCGACGTTGACGACCTCGGAGGGGTCGACGTCGTGCTTGATGGCCAGCTCGCGGGACGGGATGACGCCCTCGGTCTTGTAGCCGATGTCCAGCAGGACCTCGTCGCGGTCGACCTTGACGATCACACCCTCGACGATGTCGCCGTCGTTGAAGTTCTTGATCGTGGCGTCGATCGCTGCGAGGAGTTCCTCCTCAGACCCGATGTCGTTGATCGCGATCTGGGAGATGGCCTTCTCAGGCGCAGTTGCAGTCATGTAGTAGGGGCTCCGTTGTGTGGACAAGCAGTGCGGGCGGGACTCGGTCATGGCGTTCGGTCATGATGAGGGCCCGCCCAGGATGGACAGATGTTGTGATGGCACGCACGAACGCACGCGCCGCGCGGACCTACCCTACCCGGGCGCGCCACCGCTGGTCAATCCGGCAGACTGCGGGCATGAGCAGGCCACCGGACCAGGATCCTCCGCCCGGCTCCCCCACCCCGGACCGACCTGCTCAGTATGCCGTGGGGCCGGCCGAGGCGGTCGCGCGCCGGCCGGTGGGGGCGACCGAGAGCGCCGGCGCCAGCCGGGTCTGGTGGGACGCGGAGGCGGCGGAGTACTACCGGGAGCACCACGACATCCTGGGTGACGACCGGCTGATGTGGGGCCCGGAGGGCGTCTACGAGTCCGAGCTGCGCCTGCTTGGCGACCTGGCCGGGCGGCAGGTGCTCGAGTTCGGGGCCGGAGCCGCACAGGGTAGCCGCTGGTGCGCGGCGCAGGGCGCACGGGTGGTGGCCACCGACATCTCCGGTGCCATGCTGCGTCAGGGCTGCGCCCTGGACCGGGCCGTTCCGCTCCCGACAGGAGCCAGCCACAAGTCAGGGGGCACAGGCGGGCCGACCCGTGCTCCGGCATACGTCCAGTGCGACGCGGCCCGCCTCCCCTTCCCGGACGCCTGCTTCGACACCGCCTTCTCGGCCTACGGGGCCGTGCCGTTCGTGGCCGACTCCGCCGGGCTCCTCCGGGAGGTGTCCCGCGTGCTGCGACCGGGAGGGCTGCTGGTGTTCTCGGTGAGCCACCCGGTGCGGTGGGCCCTGCCCGACGTCCCGGGTGAGGCCGGCCTGACCGTGCGGCACTCCTACTTCGACAGGACGCCGTACGTCGAGGAGGACGCCACGGGCCGCGCGACGTACGTCGAGCACCACCGCACCCTGGGTGACCGGGTCCGGGAGATCGTCGGCGCGGGGCTGCGGCTCACCGACCTGGTGGAGCCGGAGTGGCCCGAGGGGGCAACGCACGAGTGGGGCGGCTGGAGTGCGCTGCGCGGCTCCCTCGTGCCGGGCACCGCGATCTTCGTGGCCAGGAAGCCCTCGTGAGCCGTCGTGGGGAGCCTGGTCGACCGTCCTGAGCAGGCAGGACGAGCTCGTCGGGTCACAGTACGGTCACAGAAGCCCACAGCGGGTCAATCCCCTATTAGTGTGGCGCCCATCACCGGCCCGTGACGCGGGCCACACGTCGAGAGGGAACCGATGCGTAGAAGGACACACTTCAAGGCGGCAGCCGTCCTGTCGGCGGTTGCGCTGCTGACCGCCTGTGGCGGGGACTCCGAGGAGGAGCCCGAGGACACTCCCACAGCCGCTGAGACCGAGGACACCGAGACCGAGACGGACGACACGGACACCGCGACCGAGACCGGCGACGGTTCCGGTGAGACGGCGGGTCCGGGTGGTGGCGAGGCCGGGGACTTCGTCTTCGGTTATCTCTTCCCGGAGACCGGCGCTCTCGCGTATCTCGGCCCGCCCCAGATCAGTGCCCTGGAGATGGCGATCCAGGACATCAACGCGGCCGGCGGTGTGCTCGGCGCGGAGGTGCCGGCTCCCATCGGTGGTGACGAGGGTGACCAGGCCACCGTCGTGCAGGCGTCCGCGGACCGCGTCCTCGGTCAGAACCCGACGGCGATCATCGGCGCGGCGTCCTCCGGTCGTTCGCTCGATGTCATCGACCGCATCACCGGTGCGGGCGTCCTGCAGTGCTCGGGTTCGAACACGGCTCCGACGTTCACCGACTATGACGACGGTGGCTTCTACATCCGCACCGCGCCCTCGGACGCTCTGCAGGGCCCGGTGCTGGCCAACACCATCGTGAACGACGGCTGGAGCAACGTGGCCATCGTCGCCCGCGCTGACGACTACGGACGCGGCCTGGCCGACGCCACGGCGTCCGCGCTGGAGAACGCTGGTGCGACGGTCCTGCTGAACGAGACCTACGACCCCAACGCCCAGCAGTTCGACGGAACCGTCCAGGCAGTCGTCTCGGCCAGCCCGGACGCGGTCGTCATCGTCGGCTTCGAGGAGAGCACCCAGATCCTGCAGGGCCTCATCGAGCAGGGTCTCACCCCCGCCGACATGGGCTTCTACGGTGCTGACGGCATGCGCAACCCCGAGCTGGGCAGCCTCGTCGACGAGAGCAACCCCGCCATCCTGGCCGGGATGAAGGGCACCGCCCCCGCCTCCGGCGCCAACGAGGAGTTCGTGTCGGCCCTCGCCGAGTTCGACCCGGCGCTGGGTGACAACACCCAGTTCGCGCCACAGGTCTACGACTGCGCGGTGACGATCGCCCTGGCGGCCGAGGCTGCCGGGTCGAGCGACCCGGCGCAGATCAAGGACGCGGTGGTCGACGTCACCAAGGAAGGGACCGCCTGCACGAGCTACGAGGAGTGCAAGGGCCTGATCGAGGACGGCGAGGACATCGACTACAACGGTGCCAGCGGTCCGCTGGACTTCACCGATGTCGGTGAGCCGGGCAAGGCCTCCATCGAGGTCTACGGCTTCAACGACGCCGGCGAGTTCGAGACCCTCGACACCGTCGAGTCCAACCCCGAGGGCTGATCCACCGCAGCCCTCATCGCCTCACACGCCACCGGCCCGGTCCCCCTGCAGGGGGCCGGGCCGGTGGCGTGTCCGGGGCACGCGGTCCGCAGTGGTCTCGCGGGGGTGTGACCTGCCGGATCGGATCGCGCGACGTCAGACGGGCACGTCCCTGTCCCCCTCCGAACCGCCTCCCTGTCCCCTCCGAACCGTGTCCCCGTCCCTCTCGGAGACCGAATCCCCCCGTCCCCTCCGAGACCCACTTGCCCGGCCTCCTCGGAGACGAGGTGATCGAGCGGCCCGGCGGTCAGTCCTCGATGTGCGCGAGCGTGCCCAGGTAGAGCTCGATCACCTTCGGGTCGTGGGCCAGCTGCTCACCGGTGCCGGTATAGGCGTCCTTCCCCTGGTCCAGCACGTAGGCGCGGTCGGAGATGTCCAGGCACTGGCGGGCGTTCTGCTCGACCATGAGGATCGACACCCCGGACTCGTTGATCGTCGTGACCGCCTCGAAGACGCTGTCCTGCATGAGGGGTGAGAGCCCGGCCGACGGCTCGTCCAGGAAGAGCACCTGGGGATCGGTCATCAGGGCACGGCCCATGGCGACAACCTGGCGCTCGCCGCCGGACAGCGACCCGGCCTTCTGGCGACGCCGGTCACCGAGGAGAGGGAACAGCTCACGGACCTTGCCGAACCGCTGAGCGAACTCCTTGGGACGCACGAACATCCCCATCTCGAGGTTCTCCTCGATGGTCAGGGACGGGAAGACGTTGTTGTTCTGCGGCACGTAGCCGACCCCGACGGCGACCAGCCGGTGTGCCTTGGCGGCCGTGATGTCCTCACCCCGCAGGCTGACCTCGCCCGAGCGGACCGGCACCAGGCCGAAGAGCGTCTTGATCAGCGTCGACTTGCCGGCCCCGTTGGGGCCGATGATGCCGACCAGTTCACCAGGGCCGACCTCCACGGTGCACCCGTTGAGGATGTTGACCTCCGGGATGTAGCCCGAGACGAGGTCACGGCACGCCAGGAGCGGCTCCGTCGCGGGGGTGTCCGGCCGCGGTTCGGTGGTCTCGGTGCTCACTTGTCGTCCTCCTGCGTCAGGCTGCGCCGCGCTCCCAGGTAGGCGTCGATGACGGCCTTGTCACGTCGGATGTCGTCGGGCCGCCCCTCGGCGATGACCCGGCCCTCGGCGAAACACACCACCCAGTCACTGATGGACATGATGACGTCCATGTCGTGCTCGACCAGGATGATCGTGACGCCCTCGTCGCGCAGGGTCTGGATGTGTCCCAGCAGGGACTGGGTGAGGGCGGGGTTGACGCCCGCCATCGGCTCGTCGAGCATGACCAGGTCCGGCTCCACCATGAGCGCCCGGGCCATCTCGAGAAGCTTGCGCTGGCCGCCGGACATGGTGCCGGCGAACTCGTCGCGCATGTGCGAGAGGCGGAACCGCTCCAGCAGCACGTCGGCACGCTTCTGGTTCGACCGTTCCTGGTCGGACCAGAGGAACCGCAGCGGCGCACGCCACAGACTCTCCCCCGACTGGCCGGTCGCCCCGAGCATGACGTTCTCCAGCGTCGTGAGCCGCATCAGCGCCTTGGTGAGCTGGAAGGTCCGCACCATGCCGAGCCGGGCGATCTTGTGTGCCGCCATCCGGCTGATGTCCGTGCCGTTGAACGACCAGCTGCCGCGGGTCGGTGTGTCGAAGCCGCTGACCAGGTTGAAGAAGGTGGACTTGCCGGCCCCGTTGGGTCCGATGAGCGCTGTGATCGTGCCCCGCTGCACCTCGAGGTGATCGACATCGACCGCGGTGAGGCCGCCGAACTCACGAACGACACCGTCAGCGCTCAGGATCGGGTCCGGCTTGGCGACGCCGGGCTCGGGCGCGACACCGGTCAGCGCCTCGGCCGCTCGCACGGCGCCCGCTGAGGGCCCCTGAGCCTCGAGCTCACGCTCGACATCAATGAGCTCCTCGCGCTCGGCCAGCAGGTCCGGCTCGAGCTCGTGCTGCTCCTGGTCACCGGACATCGAGTCGCAACTCCTTCTGCTTGCCCAGCAGACCGGCCGGGCGGAACATCATCAACAGCATCAGCCCCAGGCCCACAAAGGCAAAGCGGATGGCGCCCACGTCGCTGCTCTCCAGCCAGCCACTCGGGATCACTCCGGTGCCGATGGCCTGGCGCAGGAGGGAGTCGAGGAAGGTCAGCAGGAACCAGAAGACGATCGCACCGAGCACCGGACCCATGATCCTGCTCGCTCCACCCAGGATCATGATCGTCCAGAGGTAGAAGGTCAGGATCGGCATGAACACGTCCGGGGTGAGGGCCTGGGTGTTGATGGCCATCAGGGACCCGGCGAGGGCTCCGAGCACACCGCCGAGGATCAGACTCTGCATCTTGTAGCTGAAGATGTTCTTGCCGAGGCTGCGTGCGGCCTGCTCGTCCTCGCGCACCGACCGGAGCACCCGGCCCCAGGGCGAGTGGATCAGGAGGGCGACCAGCCCGCACGCGAGCAGCGTGCCACCCCACCCGACCGTCATCACCCAGAGGGCGTTGGCCGAGAAGTTGAACGGCCCCACTACGAAGGGTCCGCTGAACGGGTTGAAGTCGTAGAAGTCGTTGGCGAACTGGGTGATGCCGAAGACACCGCCGGTCAGCGGCTCGGCCCACTCCGAGCGGTAGATGTAGCGGAGCACCTCGGCGGCCGCGATCGTCGCGATCGCCAGGTAGTCACCCCGCAGCCGCAGGGTCGGCACGCCGAGCAGAAGCGCGAGGGCGATGGCGCAGGCGATGCCGATGAGGATGCCCACCCAGAGCGGGAGGCCCCAGGCCACGACGGGGACGGCTGTGCCGTAGGCACCGACGAGCATGAAGCCCACCTGGCCGAAGTTGAGCAGCCCGGTGTAGCCGAAGTGGAGGTTGAGTCCGACCGCGGCGAGCGCGTAGATGGCCGCCTCGGGGCCGAAGGCCCCGCGGAGGGAGTTGCTGAGGATGCTGAGCAGGTCCATGATCTCTCTCCCCTCAGCCCACTCGCTCGCGGCGGCCGAGGATGCCTTGGGGGCGGAACAGCAGGACGAGGATCATGACGAGCAGTGCCCACATGTTCTGCAGGGACGAGGGGAACCACAGCGTGGAGTACTGCGCGATCAGTCCGATCACCAGGGCCCCGATCATGGCGCCGTAGGCACTGCCCAGGCCACCGAGGATCACGGCGGCGAACATGAGGAGCAGCAGCTGGAACCCCATGTCCGTGAAGACGGTCTGGGTCAGGCCCAGCATGACGCCGCCCAGGCCGGCCAGGGCACCGCCGAGCACCCACACCATGAGGACGACCCGTTCCACGTTGATGCCGGAGGCGGAGGCGAGGTCCTCGTTGTCGTTGACGGCCCGCATGGCCTTGCCGATCCTGGTGCGCTGCAGCATGAAGGCGACCAGCCCCATGATCGCGAAGGCCACGAGGGTCACGGCGATGTCGCGGGGAGTGATCCGGAACAGGCCGAAGTCGAGGGCCTGCTGGACGTTGTACTGGTCGTAACCACGCCGTCGGGAGCCAAAGAACACCAGCAGCACGTGCCGGATCACCAGGGCCAGGCCGATGGCGACGATGAACTGCTGGATCAGGCCGGCGCTCTGGCGGCGCATGGGGCGCCAGACGGCCAGGTCCAGGACGCCCGCCAGGAGAGCAGTCAGGACCATGGCCAGGACCGCCGCCACGATGAGGGGCAGATTGAGGGGGCTCACCGACAGGAAGAAGGCCATCACCGCCCCGAACGTCACGAACTCGCCGTGGGCGAAGTTGATCAGTCGGGTCGTCCCGAACACCAGGGACAGTCCGACCGCGGTGATCGCGATGATCGCACCGAACTTGATGCCCTCGACCGTCAGCTGCAGGAACCGGTCGACGAAGCTGGGGCCACTGGCAACCGGCGCCGAGCCGTCATCGCCCTCGCCGGAGGCGGCGAGCTGGAAGATCACGCCCTGGTTGGCACCCGGCCGGACGATGACGCCGGTGACGGTCTCGCCGCCTTCTGTCCTGGGTGCCACACCCTCGGGCAGCTCCGCAGGGTCCAGGGAGGCGCTGTAGGTGCCCGGTCCGGGCAGCGGCACCTCCCACTGACCACGGTCGTCGGTGGTGGCGGTGCCGACCTCGGTGCCGTCCTGGGTGACTGTGACGGTCAGGCCAGGGATCGGCTGGCGGTCCGGGCCGCGGATGCTGCCGCGCAGTGACTCCGCGGCCTCCTCGGGCTCGGTCGTGGTCTCGGCGCTGTCCCCCTGGGACGGGACGGCCACCGTGGCGGCCGTTGTCGACGGACTGTGGCTGGCGCCCACGGCGGCCGCACCTGGAACCAGCATCACGGTCAGGAGCAGCGCCGCGAACAGGGATGTAACGCGGGCGCGCACGGGTCCTCCTTCGGATCGCTGATCGGGAGTAAACCACACCACCGACCTTCCACGTGCCCTGTCACGGCAGACGTGTCCGAAGTGTGACCTCTCGGGGCGTCCTCAGTGTGCCGCGTCGTGCCAGCTGCGTCCCCAACCGAGGCTGACGTCGAGCGGAACGGCCAGCTCGATCGCGGCGCCCATCTCCCGGCGCACGAGCTCCTCGACCACAGCCCTCTCACTCGAGGGCACCTCCAGGACCAGCTCGTCGTGGACCTGCAGCAGCATCCGGGCGGCCAGCCCCTCGTTGCGCAGAGCCTGCTCCACCCGCAGCATCGCGACCTTGATGATGTCGGCGGCCGAGCCCTGGATCGGGGCGTTGAGCGCCATCCGCTCCGCCATCTCACGTCGCTGCCGGTTGTCGGAGTTGAGGTCCGGCAGATAGCGTCGCCGGCCCAGCATCGTCTCGGTGAAGCCCGTGCCCCGCGCCTCTGCCACGACGTCCCGCAGGTAGTCGCGGACGCCACCGAACCGGGCGAAGTACTCCTCCATCAAGCCGCTGGCCTCACCGGTGGAGATACCCAGCTGCTTGGAGAGCCCGAAGGCCGACAGTCCATAGGCCAGGCCATAGCTCATGGCCTTGACCTTGGAGCGCATCTCGGCGGTGACGTCGGAGGGATCGACGTCGAACACCCGGGAGCCGACGAACCGGTGCAGGTCCTCCCCGGTGCGGAACGCCTCGATCAGGCCCTCGTCACCGGACAGGTGCGCCATGATCCGCATCTCGATCTGGCTGTAGTCGGCGGACAGCAGCTCGTCATAGCCCGCCCCGACCACGAACGCCTCCCGGATGCGCCGCCCCTCCTCGGTCCGGATGGGGATGTTCTGCAGGTTGGGGTCGGTGGAGCTCAACCGCCCCGTCGCGGCGATCGTCTGCTGGTAGGTCGTGTGGATGCGCCCGTCGTCGGCCACGGACTTGATGAGCCCCTCGGCGGTGATGCGCAGCCGTGTCTTGTCGCGGTGCCGGAGCAGTGCCTCCAGGAACGGGTGCTCGGTCTGGGCGTAGAGACCCGCCAGGGCGTCGGCGTCGGTGGTGTAGCCGGTCTTGGTGCGACGGGTCTTGGGCAGGGCGAGCTTCTCGAAGAGCACGGTCTGCAGCTGCTTGGGCGACCCCAGGTTGACGGAGTCGTCCTCGATGGCGTCCCAGGCCTGCTGCTGCGCCTGCGCCATCGCGTCACCGAACTCGGCCTCCAGCCGCTCCAGGGCAGCCAGGTCGACGGCGATCCCCACCTGCTCCATGCGGCCCAGGACACCGACGAGGGGCAGCTCGATGTCCCGCAGGAGCTCGGCGCCCTGCACGTCGGCGATCTCGCCGTCGAGCACCGCGGCCAGGTCGAGCACCGCCCGCGCGTGCACGAGAGCGGACTGGACGACGGCGTCGTCCTCGCCCAGGTCCAGCTCGAGCAGCCCCTGGTCGGGTGCCGGGTCCTCGGCCCGCAGCTCGCGCTTGAGGTAGCGCAGCACCAGGTCGGCCAGGTCGTAGGAGCGCTGGTCCGGACGTACGAGGTAGGCGGCCAGGGCGGTGTCGCTCACCAGGCCGGACAGTGGCAGTCCGCGGGACTCCAGGGCGTGCAGCGGCCCCTTGGCGTCGTGCAGCACCTTGGGGACGTCGGGGTCGGCCAACCAGGTGGCGAGTGCCGTCTCCGCCGCCTCGTCGAGCTCACCGAGGGTGACGTAGCCGGCGACCTCGGCGGTGGCGAGAGTCACGCTCGTCGCGTCACCGGCGCCTCGGGCCCAGGTGCCCGTGACGTGCACCCCCGTGCGCGTGCCGGCGGGAGCGTGCTCCGCGAGCCATCCGGGCAGCTCCGCCGGGTCGATCCGGGCACCCTCGACCTCGATGCCCTCCTCGGCCTCGTCCTCCACCGGGTCGAGGTAGTCGAAGAGCCGGTCACGCAGCACCCGGAACTCGAGCCGGTCGAAGACGGTGTGGATCTCCTCGCGGTCCCAGACGCGTCGCTCGAGGTCCGGCAGGTCGAGGGACAGCTCGAGGTCACCGACCAGCTGGTTGAGGCGACGGTTGCGCAGGACCCCGTCGAGGTTGTCCCGCAGCGACTGCCCGGCCTTGCCGGTGATCTGGTCGGCGTTGTCGATGATCCCGGAGAGACCGCCGTACTGCGTGATCCACTTCGCGGCGGTCTTCGGGCCGACCCCGGGGACTCCCGGCAGGTTGTCGGAGGACTCGCCCACGAGGGCCGCGAGGTCGGAGTACAGCTCCGGGCCCACGCCGTACTTCTCCACGACCGCGGCCGGCGTCATTCGGACGAGGTCGGAGACTCCCTTGCGGGGGTAGAGCACCGTGACCTTGTCGCCGACCAGCTGGTAGGCATCGCGGTCACCGGAGCAGATGAGCACCTCCATGCCCTCCTCGCGGGCACGGGTGGTCAGCGTCGCCAGGATGTCGTCGGCCTCGAAGCCCTCGAGCGCCAGGTAGGGGATCCGCAACGCGTCCAGGACCTCGCGAATGATCGGGATCTGCCCCTGGAACTCCGACGGCGTCACCGACCTGCCTGCCTTGTACTCGGCGTAGTCAGCGCTCCGGAAGGTCTGCCGGGACACGTCGAAGGCGACGGCGACGTGCGTGGGGGCCTCGTCGCGCATCACGTTGATGAGCATCGAGGTGAACCCGAAGACCGCGTTGGTGTGCTGCCCCGTGCTGGTCGAGAAGTTCTCCACCGGGAGCGCGAAGAACGCACGGTAGGCAAGGGAATGTCCGTCCAGCAGCAGCAGTCGACTCACGCATGACACCCTAGGTCCCATGACTGACACTGATCGACTCCGACCCGATCCGGCGGTCGACACCCTCCTGGACCGGATGGAGATCGAGATCCTCGAGGCCGCCCCCCAGCGCGTCGTGGGGCGGATGCCCGTGCGGGGCAACACCCAGCCCTACGGGCTGCTGCACGGCGGCGCCTCGGCCGTCCTGGCCGAGACCCTCGGCTCGGTCGGCTCAGCCCACCACGCGGGCGACGGCCGCATCGCCGTCGGCGTCGACCTCAACATCACCCACCACCGGGCCGTGCGCGAGGGCCACGTCACCGGCGTCGCCACACCCCTGAGCCTGGGCCGGTCCGTCGCGGCCTACGAGATCGTCATCACCGACGAGGCGGGCCAGCGGGTCGCGACGGCCCGGCTCACCTGCCAGGTGCGGGACCGGCCGCCCGGCAGCTGAACCAGGCCCTTCGGCGACCCGCACCGAACCCAGCCGGCCCACTCACCGGTGTGGCGGCATACGCTCCGTCCGTGGACCTCTTTCCCGGCGCCGGCACCGCCCTCAACATCCTGACCATCCTGGTGGGATCGGTGCTCGGCATGGCCTTCGGGCACCGCCTCTCCGAGCACACCCGGTCGGTGGTCACCGACTGCCTCGGACTGGTCGTGGTGCTGATGGCCGTCGTGTCCCTCCTCGAGGTCTCCTCCCCCGCGCTGCAGGAGTATGTCGGACCCGGCGCCCCCGTGATGATCGTCCTGGGAGCGATGTTGCTCGGTGGGATCATCGGCTCGGTGCTGCGGGTCGAGCAGCGGGTGGAGTCGCTGGCCGGGGTCATCCAGCGGGCCGTCGCCGGACACACTCCGGCCGCCCTCGCCACGCCTCCGGAGGAGCCCGACGACGCGGTCGACGGTGGGCAGTGGACGCCCGACCACGTCTCGGCGCGGGAGCGGTTCATCGAGGGCTGGCTCACCGCGTCCCTGTTGTTCTGCGTCGGGCCCCTGACCATTCTCGGCTCACTGAACGACGGCCTGGGTCGGGGCATCGACGAGCTCGCGCTGAAGTCCGTCCTGGACGGGTTCGCCGCCCTGGCCTTCGCGTCCTCGTTCGGCGTCGGTGTCGCCTTCTCGGCGGTGTCGGTCGCGGTCGTGCAGGGCGCGCTGACCCTCGTCGGGGTCCTGTTGGGGTCGCTGGTGCCCGACGCCCACATCGCGGCCCTCACAGTCGTCGGCGGACTGCTACTGATCGGGATCGCCCTGCGCCTGTTGCGGATCCGCGACGTGCCGGTGGGTGACCTGCTGCCTGCCCTCGCCGTAGCTCCCGTGCTGACCTGGCTGGTCGGCGCCCTCACCTGAGGGTCGTCGGCGTCCTCACCTGAGGGTAGCGCCCCATCTGGGGGACCGCCGGTCCGGCGCCCCTCGCCGGCCGAGGGGGCTCGACGCCCGTCAGCGGAGGGGGCAGCGCGGGAGCCGAGGGGGGCTCGACGCCCGTCACCGGTGGGGGCAGCGCGGGAGCGAAGGGCTACTTGGCGGGCATCCCGGAGATGACCGCGTCGGCCACCTCACGCATCGACAGGCGACGGTCCATCGCCGCCTTCTGGATCCACCGGAACGACTCCGCCTCGGTCAGCTTGAGCTGCTGCTGCAGCAGACCCTTGGCCCGGTCCAGCCGCTTGCGCGTCTCGAAGCGCTCGGCCAGGTCGGCCACCTCTGACTCCAGGGCCTGGCGCTCCTGCCACCGGGACCGTGCGATGTCGATTGCCGGCAGCACGTCGTTGGCGGTGAACGGCTTGACGACGTAGGCCATCACCCCCGCGTCGCGGGCGCGCTCCACCAGGGCGCGGTCGCTGAAGGCGGTGAGCATGACGACCGGCGCGATCCCGTCACGACCCAGCACCTCGGCAGCGCTGATGCCGTCCATGCCAGGCATCTTGACGTCCATCACGACCAGGTCCGGCCTGAGCTCGCGTGCCAGCTCGATGGCCTGCTCGCCGTCGGCGGCCTGCCCGACGACGTCGTAGCCGGCCTCCTCGAGCATCTCCGCGAGGTCGAGGCGGATGAGTGCCTCGTCCTCGGCCACCAGGATGCGGACGGCGGCAGCCGCGGCAGATTCCTGGGTCTCCTGCTCGTCGTGCTCGGGGGTCGACGGGTCCGGATCCGACTGCTTCGGCGGGCGCGGGACGGGGCGCTCAGACGTTGTCACAAGGGCAGACTAACCCGTCTCCCTGGGTCGCGGCTGACCGGCCGCACCGCGTCCCGTCACGACGGAACGCGGGCGATCTGGTGCCGGGAGCGGGACTCGAACCCGCACGCCCTTTCGAGCAGAGCATTTTGAGTGCTCCGTGTCTGCCATTCCACCACCCCGGCAGGGCGACCGGAACAGCATACCGGCCGACCGGGCCCGTACCTGGCCGGTGGCGGACACGGTGGTCACGTGAAGCGCACGCCGCTCCGGCGGGCGAGGGCTCCTTCGGTGGGCACCCGGATCAGGCACCCGGATCGCCACAACGGCTGGCAGTTCGCAGACCCGTGTGCGGTGGTCGCCGCATCGGTGCAGGTCAGCGACGTCTGCGCACCGGCACGGGTAGGCAACCTGCGCGAACTGCCAGTGCGTATGGTGCCCGGCTCCGTAGGGTGACGGGCTCCATAGGGGGAGGGCTCCGTACGGTGACGGGCTCCGTAGGGTGATGGGCTCCGGACCGTGCCCGGCCCCGGACGGTGCCGCCCGCCTCCGGTCGGCGGCACGCCGCGGGGCGACTCAGTCCCGGTTCAGCAGGCGTGCATAGGCGGGGGCCCGACCGTGCACCGCGTCGCCCACGCGGTGCAGGCGTAGGGCGTTGGTGGACCCCGGCGTCCCGGGCGGCGAGCCGGCCACGATGACGATGAGCTCGCCCTCACTGCAGCGGTTCTGGTCGAGGAGCAGCTCGTCCACCTGCAGCACCATCTCGTCGGTGTGCTCCACGAAGGGGCTGAGGAACGTCTCCACCCCCCAGGTGAGGGCCAGCTGGGAGCGGGTCGCGGGCTCCGGCGTGAACGCCAGCACGGGGGTCGTGCTGCGCAGCCGGGCCATCCTGCGGGCCGAGTCACCGGTCTGGGTGAAGGTGACCATGAACCGGATGTCGAGGAGCTCGGCGATCTCGGCCGCGGCCTTGGTGACGGCGCCACCGGTGGTCCGCGGCTTGGTGCCCAGCGGAACGATCCGCTCCATGCCGTGTTCCTCGGTGTTCGCGATGATCGTCGCCATCGTCTCCACCGCCTTGATCGGCCAGGCGCCGATGCTCGTCTCGCCGGAGAGCATGATGGCGTCGGCGCCGTCGAGGACGGCGTTGGCACAGTCGCTGGCCTCGGCTCGGGTGGGTCGCGGGTTGGTGATCATCGACTCCAGGACCTGCGTGGCCACGATGACCGGCTTGGCGTTGCGTCGCGCGATCTCGATGGCCCGCTTCTGGACGAGCGGGACCTCCTCGAGCGGGAGCTCGACCCCGAGGTCGCCGCGGGCCACCATGATGCCGTCGAAGGCGGCGATGATGTCGACGAGGTTCTCGACCGCCTGCGGCTTCTCGATCTTGGCGATCACCGGGAGCCGGACGCCCTCCTCGTTCATGATGCGGTGGACGTCCTCGACGTCCTTGCCGCTGCGGACGAACGACAGGGCGATGACGTCCACGCGGGTCCGCAGGGCCCAGCGCAGGTCCTCGGCGTCCTTCTCGCTGAGGGCGGGCACCGACACGGCCGTGCCGGGCAGGTTGATGCCCTTGTGGTTGGAGACCTCGCCGCCGATGACGACGGTGGTCACCACGTCGGTATCGGTGACCTGGGTGACGGTGAGCTGGATCTTGCCGTCGTCGATGAGCAGCTCGTCGCCCACCTGCACGTCACCGGCCAGGCCGTCGTAGGTGGTGCCCACGACGTCCTTGTCACCTGGGACGTCGCGGGTGGTGATGGTGAAGGTCTCGCCGGCGACCAGCTCCACCGGGCCGTGGGCGAAGGTGCCGGTGCGGATCTTGGGGCCCTGCAGGTCGGCCAGGACCGCCACCGCGTGCTCCATCTCGTCACCTGCCTGACGCACCAGGTGGTAGCGACGGTCGTGGTCCTCGTGGGTGCCGTGGGACATGTTCATCCGGGCGACATCCATCCCGGCGCCGACCAGCGCCCGGATCTCCTCGTAGCTCTCGGTGGCTGGTCCCAGGGTGCAGACGATCTTGGCGCGGCGCATGGGCACCAGCCTAGGCGTTGACCACGCGTCCGGTGCGCCACCCCTCGCCGTCACGCGAACCGGCGTGTGCGCAGGGCTCCCCGACCACCGGACGCCGGTCAGCGCCTGGCGAGGATGCCACGGGCCAGGCCGCCCAGCGCAGACGTCGTGGCTGGCTCAGCGCCCGGCGAGGATGCCGGTGAGCGCCGTCGGGTCGCTCATCAGCGCCTGCATCTGCTCGTTGCTCAGCTCCTCGCCGTCGATGAAGACACGCGGGCTGCCGGAGACACCCTCCTGGTTGGACCGGGTCTGCATGTCCGTGACGTAGTCGTTGTGCGTGCCGGCCTCCACGCAGGCCGTGAACGCCTCGATGTCCTCGACACCGGCGTCCTCCGCGAAGCCGGTCAGCTGCTCGTCCGTCCAGCCGTCGCCCTCGTTCGGGGGCTGGCCGGCGAACACTGTCGCGTGGTAGTCGACGAAAGCCCCCTGCTCGTCCGCGCACATCGCGGCGTTGGCAGCCCGTAGCGAGGAGTCGTTGCCGAGGTTGCCGTCCAGGAAGGACATCAGGGTGTAGGTCAGCTGGATGTCGCCCGCGAGGGCCGCCTCGGTGAACGCCTCGCCGGACACCTCCTCCAGGAGCCCGCACCAGGGGCACTGGAAGTCCTCGTAGATGTGCACCGCGGGCACGTCGTCGCCGGCGTCACCCACGCGGATGCCACCGGCGTCCCGGAGGGCGCTGGGCGAGCTCCCGCTGCCCGTGATCGACGCGTTGTCGCCGGTGCCGACCGGGTCCGGTCGCAGCACGACGTAGACGACGACCGCGACGAGGACGACCGCCAGGGCCACGACACCGCCGATGAGGGCGACGGGCGGACCGCTCCGGGGCGGTGGTGGCACAGGGGCGGGCGGACGGGGCATCAGGAGGCGCCTTTCGGGACGGAGGGTGCGGTATGCCGGGACTCGGGGGCCGCCGACCCGGCGGCGGGGGGTCGTCGGAACAGGACGGTGTCGACGGCCAGCAGCGAGCGTGGCCGGACGACCAGCCACGCGCCCGCCGCGAACAGGGCGGCGTCGCGCAGGATCTCGGTGAGGTAGGCCGTGTCCGAGGGGTCCACCGGACCCCCCGTGCCGAAGCAGCCACAGTCGATCGACAGGCCGCGCGCCCAGGCGGAGGCGATGCCCGCGATGAAGACCAGCATCAGGACCGCTCCCACGGCCGCGCTCCAGCGGGTCAGCAGCCCCACGATCAGCAGCAGCCCCAGGGCGATCTCGACCACAGGGAGCATCAGCCCGATCATCTCGGAGACCCGGTAGTCGAACAGTCGGTAGGCCACGACCGACTGGATGGAGCCGGTGGGGTCCCCGACCTTGAGCAGCCCGGCCACGAGGAGCACCCCGCCGAGGGCGAGCCGGCAGACCAGACCCAGCAGATCGGCCCAGCGCCCCCTGGTCATGGCAACCCCGTGCTCATGTCGCCCGGCACCGGGCTCCGGGCCCGACCGTGTCATCGCTGGCGGACCCCCTCGGCCAGCTCGGCCGTGAGTGCCTGCAGCGGCGCCAGGCCCCTGCCGTCCGCGGTCCCCTCCCCCAGGGCGCGCACGAGCGCGGACCCGACGATGACGCCGTCCGCGAAGGAGGCCACCTCGGCCGCCTGCTCCCGTGTGGACACGCCGAGCCCGACGCAGACCGGCAGGTCGCTCACGGCGCGCGTCCGCTCGACCAGCTCGCGCGCACCGGCGCCGACGCTCGTCCGGGCGCCGGTGACGCCCATCGTCGAGGCCGCGTAGATGAAGCCGCGGGTGGCCTCGGCGGTCATCGCCAGGCGCGCGTCCGTGGAGCTCGGCGCCACCAGGAAGATCGGAGCCACGCCGCGCGCCTCTGCGGCGGCCCGCCACGCAGCTGCCTCGTCGGGGATCAGGTCGGGTGTGATCAACCCGGCACCACCGGCCGCGGCGAGATCCCGGGCGAAGGCGTCCGGGCCGTAACGCAGGATCGGGTTCCAGTAGCTCATCACCACGGGCACGGCCCCCGCGGAGGCCACCGCCTCGACGTTGCCGAGGAGGTCACGCACCCGGAAGCCGCCGGCCAGTGCGCGGTCGGCCGCGTCCTGGATCACCGGACCGTCCATCAACGGGTCCGTGTAGGGCACGCCCACCTCGACGATGTCGGCCCCGGAGGCGGCCAGCGCTGCCATGGCCTCCCGGGACGTGGCGTTGTCGGGGAAACCGGCGGCCAGGTAGGCGACCAGCGCCGCCCGCTGCTCGTCCCGGCAGGTGCGGAACACACGGTCCAGAGCGCTCACGACTCAATCCCCTCGGTGGGTGGGTGGGTCTGGCTGGCCGGGTGCTCGTCAGCGGCCGCCGCGTCCTCGCCCGTCAGGCCGAACCAGGAGGCGGCGGTCTCGACGTCCTTGTCGCCGCGACCGGACAGGTTCACCAGGATGACCGTGCCCGGACCGGACTCGCGGCCCAGCCGCAGGGCACCGGCGAGGGCGTGTGCGGACTCGATGGCCGGCAGGATACCCTCGGTCCGCGACAGCAGCGCGAAGGCCTCCATCGCCTCGTCGTCGCTGACCGGGTGGTACTCGGCGCGGCCCGTGTCCCGCAGGTAGGCGTGCTCCGGCCCCACGGACGGGTAGTCGAGCCCGGCGGAGACCGAGTGCGAGTCAAGCGTCTGCCCGTCCTCGTCCTGGAGGACGTAGGTTGCGGCGCCGTGCAGGACGCCGGGCTGGCCTGTGCTGAACCGGGCGGAGTGACGGCCGCTCTCGATGCCCTCGCCGCCGGCCTCGAAGCCGACCAGGCGCACCGAGGGCTCCTCGCGGAACCGCTGGAAGATCCCCATCGCGTTGGAACCACCGCCGACACACGCGCAGACGATGTCCGGGAGCCCGCCGGTGACCTGGCGCAGCTGGTCGTGCGCCTCGTCGCCGATGACCCGGTGGAAGTCGCGCACCATGGTGGGGAACGGGTGGGGCCCGGTGACGGTGCCGAGCAGGTAGTGGGTGTCCTCGACGTTGGTCACCCAGTCCCGCAGCGCCTCGTTGATGGCGTCCTTGAGGGTGGCGCTGCCGTGACTGACCGGCACCACCTCTGCCCCGAGCAACCGCATCCGCGCCACGTTGAGCGCCTGGCGGCGGGTGTCCTTCTCGCCCATGTAGACGGTGCAGTCCAGGCCCATCAGGGCCGCTGCGGTCGCCGTCGCCACACCGTGCTGACCGGCACCGGTCTCGGCGATCACGCGCCGCTTGCCCATCCGCACGGTCAGCAGGGCCTGGCCGAGGACGTTGTTGATCTTGTGCGACCCCGTGTGCGTGAGGTCCTCGCGCTTGAGGAAGACCCGCGCCCCGCCGGCGTGCTCGGCAAACCGGGGCACCTCGGTCAACGGCGTCGGCCGGCCGGTGTAGTCGCGGTGCAGCCGGGCCAGCTCCTGGGTGAACGTCGGGTCGGTCGACGCCTCGGTCCGGGCGGCGTCCAGCTCGTCCAGGGCCGCGATCAGCGCCTCTGGCACGAAGCGTCCACCGAAGTCGCCGAAGCGTCCGAGCCCTTCGGGCTGTTCACGGTGCTCGGTCATGGTGTCGCCTCCACATCCACTCGACGCCCACCCGCCGCCAGGAGTTCCCGGACCGCGGTCCGCGGGTCCGCGCCGGTCACCAGCGCCTCCCCGACGAGCACGACCCGGGCACCGGCGGCGACGTAGTCGCGCACGCTCTCCGGTCCGGTGACACCGGACTCGGCGACACCGACGACGTGGTCGGGCACCGAGGGGAGCAGCCACGTGACGGTCTGCGGGTCAACCTCGAGGGTCTTCAGGTTGCGTGCGTTGACCCCGATGATCCGGCCACCGGCCTCCAGGCAGCGCTGCAGCTCCTCCTCGTCGTGAGCCTCGAGCAGGGCGTGCATGCCCAGGTCCTCCACCAGGCCCAGCAGGGACACCAGGTCCTGCTGCCCCAGGGCCGAGGCCATGAGGAGCACCAGGTCGGCGCCGTGGGCCCGCGCCTCCCAGACCTGGTAGGGGTCGACCACGAAGTCCTTGCGCAGGACGGGGACCTCCACCGCGGACCGCACCGCGTCGAGGTCGGCCAGGCTGCCACCGAACCTGCGCTGCTCGGTCAGGACACTGATCGCACTCGCCCCGCCCTCGGCATACGCCACCGCCAGCTCGGCGGGGTCGGGGATGTCGGCGAGGGCACCCTTGGACGGGCTGGCCCGCTTCACCTCAGCGATCAGGTGCACTCCCCCGGGCGCGCTGAGCGCAGCGAGGGCGTCACGGGCCGGCGGTGTGGCTTCCGCCGACTTCCGCAGCCGGTCCAGCGGGAGGGCATCACGCCGAGCGGTCAGGTCCTCACGGACACCGCTGATGATCTGATCGAGGACAGTGGACACCGCACCAGCCTAACCGGGCTGAGCAGGGCGTCCGCCGCAGGGGCGGGTGGCGTCGGTCACCACCGGTCGCGCCGGTGACGAGGCCCTACAGACACCCGGGGCGCCGGCTCAGCGGTTCTCCCAGTGCTCCTCGTCGTAGCCGGCGGCGTGCAGTCCCCACCATGCCCCGATGCCGATGACGGCCACGGCCACGCCGCTCCAGGTGGCCCAGCTCCAGGCGAAGAACACGCCGACGGACAACAGTGTCGTGGCAAGCAGCAGCAGGATCACCCCGGTCCAGGCCGCCACGCTGTTTCCGTGTCCGGGCTCGTTCATGCTCACTCCTGTGTCAGGTCGGTAGGGCTCGGGGCCATTGTGCCAGTTAGTCCTCAACGGTCGGGTCCTGCCCGTGTGTCAGGTCGTCCCACGGATCGCGCGGGCGCGTCGACCGCCGTGGGGCGCCGCCTGTCGGCTCCGCTCCGGTGGCGGGTCGCGGCGCGCGCACCCACCACAGGAGACAGAGCACGGCGCCGGCCAGGACCAACAGGGCCGCGAGCAGGCCGACCCAGGGGCCGAGCGTCGCGGCAGCGTCGTCGATGCGGATGGACTGGCCGGCCGCCCCGGGACGATCAGCGGCGACGGCTCGGGCGACGGCCTGGGGGGAGGACAGCGAGCGGAGGGCAGGCAGCCCGGCCAGGACGGCGCCACCCGCCAGGCAGATGCCCGCGGCCAGCCGGACCGGGCGGGAGCCGACGAGGCCCGCCAGCAGGGCGGCCCCTGCCAGCAGGGCACCGGCGGTGAGGGTGCTGCCGGCCTGCGTGCCGCTGGCCTCCACGACAGAGGCGCCCAGCACCGGGTCCTGCACCGTCCCGGTCACCCACGTCTGCTGCGAGCTGACGAGCAGCAGGGCGGCCCCCAGAGCGGCCCAGAGCCACCACCGCCTCATGCCCGCTCCCTCATGCCCCGCTCCTCGACCGTCGCGTCCGGGCGCGGGCTCTCCTCCAGGTGTGCCTTCATCACGACCATCATGCCCCGCCCGGGCTCAGGCGTGCTGCTGGGCCGACCAGGAGGCGTGCATCCGCGTGTAGACGCCCCCGGCACCCACCAGCTCGTGGTGCGGTCCGACAGCGACGATGTGGCCCTTGTCGACGACCACGACGACGTCGGCGGCCTCGGCGGTGGACAGGCGGTGCGCGATCGCCACCGAGGTCCGGCCCCGCGTCAGCCCCTCCAGCGCCCGCTGGATCCGCACCTCGGTGGCGGGGTCGACCGCACTGGTGGCCTCGTCCAGGACCAGCAGGTCCGGGTCCGCCAGGTAGGCCCGCGCGATCGCCACGAGCTGGCGCTCCCCGGCCGACAGCGACTCACCGCGCTGTCCGACCTGGGTCGCCAGTCCGAGCGGGAGCCCGGAGAGCCACGCGTCCAGGCCGAGCTCGGTCATCGCGAGCTCGATGTCCTCGTCGGCGGCCTCCGGTCGGCCGAAGCGGATGTTCTCCATCAGGGACTGGTCGAACAGGAAGCCCTCCTGCGGCACCATGACGATGCGTCGGCGCAGCGAGTCGAAGGCGACGTCCCGCAGGTCGACACCGTCGATCAGGACGCGGCCCTCGCTCGGGTCCATCAGCCGGGTCAGCAGCTTGGCCAGCGTGGTCTTGCCCGACCCCGTCTCCCCCACGACCGCGATCCGCGTGGTCGGGTCGAAGGTGAGGTTGACGTCCCTCAGCACACGGTCCCCACCGGGGTAGGAGAAGGCGACGTCCTCGAACTCGACCGTGATGGGCCCCCGCGGCAGCCGCACCCCGTCGGCGCCGGGGTCCGAGACGTCGGCGGGCGTGTCGATGACACCGATCACCCGGCGCCAGCCCGCGACGGCGTTCTGCAGCTCGTTGAAGATCTCCGTGGCCTGCTGCACCGGCTGGGTGAACAGGTTGACGAGGAAGAGGAAGGCCAGCAGCTGACCGAGGGTCATCCGGTCGTCCGCGGCCAGCACGGTGCCGACGACCAGCACGATGGCGGTGGTCACACCGCCGAACGCCTGGCCGGAGACGAAGGCGATGACGGAGCGGATCTGCGCGCGGACGGCGGCGACGCGGTGGTTCTCGATCGCGGCGTCCACCCGCTCCTCGGTCCGCCCCTCGACCCCGTAGGCGCGGATGGTCACGGCTCCGACGATCGACTCCGAGACCGCCCCGAGCAGCTCCCCGACGCGCACCCGGACGGCGCCGTAGGCGCGGCCGAGCATGGGCTGGAACCTGCTGATCAGGACGACCAGGGGGATGACACAGACATACACCACACCGGCCAGGACCGGGCTGTAGACGACCATGAGGATCGTGGCCACCAGCATCTGCGCGGTGGAGACCAGCAGCATGATCCCGCCGAACTGGACGAACATCGAGATCGTGTCGACGTCGTTGGTCACCCGGGCGACCAGGGCGCCGCGGCGCTCCGTGCTCTGGGTGAGGACCGAGAGGTCGTGGATGTGTCGGAACGCGGTGAGCCGCAGGGTGGCCAGCCCGGACTCGGCCGCGCGGAACAGCCGCACGTTCACGACATACTGCGCGAAGCCGGTGAACACGATGGCGCCGGCGGCGATGAGGACGGCCGTCACCACGAAGTCGACGTCCGGACCGCCCTCGGCCAGGATGCCGTTGTCCGTGGCCTGCTGCACCACGAAGGGGGTGAGGACCTTGCCGATGGTCGCGAAGAGCGCGAGCAGGACCGTGATCCACAGGCCCCGGACCAGCTCGGGTGAGAGCTCCAGGCCGCGTCTGAGGGTGGCCCAGGTGCTCAGGTCGTGACTGCCGCCGATCTCGCTGCTGTCCGCTGTGCGCTCCTCCTCGTGCTCGTCGTCGGGGGCCGGGCGGGTCGTCGTGGTCATGACTTCTCCTCGTCGGCCGCGACCGCGGCACGTTCCGCGGCCTCCCTGGCGTAGGCGTTGACCAGGTCGCCGTACCCCTGGCAGCGCGCAGCCAGCTCCTCGTGGGTGCCCTGGTCGACCACCCGCCCCTGCTCGAGGTAGACGATGTGGTCGGCCAGCTGGATGGTCGCCATCCGGTAGGCGACGACCAGCACGGTCATGCCGTCGCTGGTCTCGCGCAGGCCACCGAGGATCGCCTGCTCGATCGCCGGGTCCACGGCGCTGGTCGCGTCGTCCAGCACCAGCAGCCGCGGCCTGCGGACGATGGCGCGCGCCAGGGCGATCCGCTGACGCTGACCACCGGAGAGATTGCCACCCCGCTCCCCGATGACCGAGTCGAGCGCGCCCGGCATAGCGCTGACGAAGCCGTCGGCACGGGCGGTGCGCAGTGCCTCCCACACCACCTCGTCCGGCAGGTCCTCACCCAGGGTGACGTTGTCGCGGACCGGGTCGTCGAACATGAAGGTCTGCTGGGCGACCAGCGTCCCCACCTCGGGGACCTCGCCCTTGCGGACGCTGCGCAGGTCGATCTCGTCCATGGTCACCGTGCCCGAGTCGGGGTCCATGAGCCGCAGCACCAGGCTGGTCAGCGTCGACTTGCCGGACCCCGTCGGGCCGACGAGGGCGATCGTGCGACCCGCAGGCACCTCCAGGGTGACGTCGCGGATGGCCATCGCCCGCTGCGGTCCCACCGGCGCCGTGACCGGCTCGGCGGGGTGGTCGGCGCCCAGGACCGCGCGCTCGGCCGGCTCGGCGTAGGCATATGAGACCTGCTCTGCGCGGGCGCGGGCCGCCCCGTCACGGGGCAGCCGGCCCTCGCCGTAGTCCATCGACCCGCGTGCCTGCAGCACCGAGTCGACGCGCCGGTAGCCGACCAGCGACCGCGGGATCTCGGCCAGCACCCAACCGAGGGCGCGGACCGGGAAGGCGAGGATCGAGAAGAGGTAGGCGATCTCGACGACGTCAGCGGCCGTCAGGTCACCGGAGGCGACCCGGGCGGTGCCGACGGCGAGCACGGCCAGGGTCCCCAGCACCGGGATCGCCTCGATCACCGGCTCGAAGACGCCGCGGGTGCGCCCCACCTGGATGAGGGAGTCGCGCAGGTCGTTCGTGACCGCGCCGAACCGGTCCGTCTCCTCCTGCTCGCGCCCCATCGCCTTGACCAGCATCCCGGCCTCGAACGACTCGTGCGCCACCTCCGCGACCTCGGCCCGCAGCTGCTGCGCCTTGGTGATGCGCGGGGACATGAACCGTTGGAAGACCATGTTGGCCGCGAACAGGCCGGGGAAGACCAGGAAGCCGATGAGGGCCAGGAACGGGTCCACGAGGACCATCTGGGTGCCGCCGATGAGCAGCATGACGATGACACCGATCGCCATGGGCAGTGGGTTGAAGATCTGCCAGGCCGCCTCGATGTCGGCGTGCGCGTTGGAGAGCAGCTGTCCCGAGGGGTGGGCGTGGTGCCAGCTCAGCGGGAGGCGGAGGTACTGGCGGGTGACCCGTCGCCGGTACAGCGCTTGCAGGTTGAAGCCGGCGATCGATGCGGCGACCCGCCGCACCACCACACCGGTCATGTTGACCAGGAGGACCGCGAACAGCACGAGGAAGATCATCCAGAGCCCGCCGCTGGTGACCTCCCCGCTCTGCACCGCGGGCGTCACCTCGGTCTCGACGACGTAGCCGATCGCCCAGGCCGTGGCGACGGTCGCGAGGGCCCAGAGCGCGGAACCGACCACGGCGATCGAGAAGATCTTCTTCTGCTGGCGGATGCCCGTCCAGATGACACGCAACCCCTGTCGCAGGATCGCCGGCGAGGGGCGGGGGCGTTCGACCGGTCGGGTCGCAGAGGTCACGTCGGACGGCTCCTTCGGCAGGCGGGAGGTGCGCCGAACGGACCCACCCGGCGGCGCACCCGCCATCATCGCACGACTGGTTGGTGGTTCCGAATCGGTTTTCGGTCGGCCACCCGGCTGTCAGGTGCTGTGGTGCTGCACGAGTGCCGCCAGTCGGGCGGCCTCGCGCCGGCCGAACTCGCCGTCGGCGCGCTGGATGCCCATGACCGCCAGGTCGTCGGTGTCCGAGAGCTCGAGCACCACCCAGGGGCTGCCCCCCGTGAAGGTGTTGACGCGCAGGATCTCGGCCCACTCCAGCTCGCGCCCGTAGACGAGGTTGACCACCCTGAGCCCCGCGGCCGTGGGGACGGCGCGCACCATGCCGAACCGCCAGAGACCGGCGGCCACGAGCACGGCGAACAGACCGGTGAGGACCCGGTCGGGCAGACCCCAGCCACCCGGTGCCACGAGGGCCAGCCCACCGAACACCGCGAGCACCGCCAGCGCCGACAACCGCGCGACGAGAGCGCCGCGCCGGGGCCGGAACACGGCATACGGGTCCCTGTCGCTCACCTGGCCAAGCCTAGGCCACCAGCCGACCCGGCCGGACGACCCGTCGACCGCCCCTAGACGGAACGGCTCGGCACCGGCGCGGCCACCGGCTCGGGGCGCTCCTCACGGGCGGCGCGCATCCAGACGAAGAACCCCCAGATGACGAGGGCGCCGTAGACCAGGAACATGACCGCCGACGGGTAGTAGCCGCCGTGCCACAGCAGCGGCACCCCGACAAGGTCGACCGCGATCCACACCAGCCAGAAGTCGGTCCAGCCGCGGGCCATCGCGTAGGTGGCCAGGATGGACCCGACGAAGATCCAGGCGTCGGTCCAGTAGTACCAGCGCGGGGCCTCCCACCCGACACCGACCTGGACGAAGACCCACTGGACCGCGACGATGCCGACGATCGCCGCCAACAGGTAGACCACGCGCTCGCGGGCGCTCGCCCAGCGCGGGGTGATGGCCGGCTCGCCGGCTGCCCGGGTCCTGCGGGACTGGTTCCACCGCCACCACCCGTAGACCGAGGTGATGATGAAGAAGACCTGCCGGGAGGCCTGACCGAGCAGGCTGTGCTCCTGGGGGGTGGAGAACCAGACGCCCATGAAGACGGTGAACAGGAGCACGTTGCCGAGGATGCCGACCGGCCACGCCCACACGCGCCGGCGCAGCCCGGCGAACGCCGAGAGCAGCCCGAAGCCGTTGCCGATCACCTCGCGCCAGAGGATGTCGTGGCCCGCGACGGTGAGCGTCGCGCCGAAGAGGTCGTTCCAGATGTCCACTGCTGTCCTTCGGGTCAGGACGGGAGGGCCCCGTCAGCCATTCGTGACGGGGTGCAGTGGAGGAGTTCGTCGAGACCGTGGGCGGGTCGGGTGGGGCGGCTCCGGCCGGGATGGCCGGTGACCGGGCCCGCCGACAGGTGCCGGGTGCCTCGCGTGCTGCCTCCCATCCGGACTTTCACCGTCGGTCCCGGAGTTTCACCAGGTCAGCCGGCCGCTGGCTGCGGCCGGGTCGCGGACTATCACCGCCGGTTCGGAATTACACCGACCCCGGAGCACGTTCAATCGCGCCTATTCTGCCACAGGACCGCGGTCTCCTCCGGCCCCCGGGGTCGGGCAAGGGGGCCGAGGTCAGTGGGCGTGCTGCTGCGCCAGCGCCCGGAGGGTGGCGACCTGCTGACCGGCGTCGTCCGCGCCGAACACGGCCGAGCCCGCCACGAAGACGTCGGCCCCCGCCTCGACGCACTGCCCGATCGTGCGCTCGGACACCCCGCCGTCGACCTGGATCCAGATCTCACCGCCGTGCCGGCGCACCGCCTCCCGCACCTGCTGGACCTTCGGCATCTGGTCGGTCATGAAGGACTGCCCGCCGAAGCCGGGTTCGACGGTCATCACCAGCACCATGTCGACCTCCGCCAGCAGGTCGGCATACGGCGCGAACGGCGTTCCGGGCTTCAGGGCGAACGCGGCCCGTGCCCCGGCTGCGCGGATCGCTCTCGCCGTCGCCACCGGGTCCTTCGCCGCCTCGATGTGGAAGGTCACCGACGAGCCGCCCGCCTCGGCGTACTGCGGTGCCCAGCGGTCCGGGTCCTCGATCATGAGGTGGCAGTCGAGTGGGACGGGGCTGACCGCCCGGAGCGCCTCGACCACCGGCAGGCCGATCGTGAGGTTGGGCACGAAGTGTCCGTCCATGACGTCGACGTGGGCCCAGTCGGCGTCGGAGATGCGGGCCAGCTCCGACTCGAGGTTGGCGAAGTCCGCGGACAGGATGCTGGGGCTGATCTGAAGCACGCGAGCAGCCTACCGGCGCGGTCACCCGGCCCGGTGTGTGGTCAGCCGACCCGGAGCAGCGCGAGGAACATCGCGTCCGTCCCGTGCACGTGCGGCCACAGCTGGGCCCACGGTCCGGGACCAGTGCGGGCGAGCGGCTCCCCGGCGCGGTCCCGCAGCAGCGGACGGACGTCCTCGGCCTCCACGCCCGGGAACGCCTTGAGCACGTCCTTGACCACGAACTCGGTCTCCGCCAGGTGCGGGGAGCACGTCGAGTAGAGCACCACTCCCCCGGGTCGGGTCGCACCGATCGCCGCGGCCAGCAGGTCCCGTTGCAACGGCCCGAGCTCTGCCAGGTCGCGCGGGGTCCGTCGCCAGCGTGCCTCGGGCCGGCGACGGAGCGCTCCCAGACCGGTGCACGGCGCGTCGACCAGGACGCGGTCAAAGTGCTCGGGATCGGTCTCACCCACCTCGCGGCCGTCCCCGACGGTCACCTCGACCACCCCGGGATGGGTATGCCGGATGGCCGCCAGGGTGTTGCGGACCAGGTCGGCGCGGTGTGGCTGGAGCTCGTTGGCACGCAGCCTCGCCCCGCGCTGCGCGGCGAGGGCGGCGAGCAGGCCCGCCTTGCCGCCCGGACCGGCGCAGAGGTCGAGCCACTCCTCCTCCGCGTCCGACCGCGTGGGGTGGTCCACCGGAGCCGCGGCGAGGGCGAGGGCCAGCAGCTGGGAGCCCGCGTCCTGGACGGCCGCCCGCCCGGCGCGCACCGCGGCGAGGTCACCGGGGTCGCCACCCGGCATCGTCCAGGCGGTCGGCGCCGTGTCGTCGGGCACCGCCCCGGCCTCCTCCAGCTCCACCTCGGCCCCCAGACCCGGACGGGCCACGAGGGTCGGCGGGGCGGGCGTGTTGTGGGCGGTGAGCAGGTCGGCGAGGTCGCCGTCCACGGAGTCGGCGGTGCTGGCGCCGTGGCCGATGAGGGCCGCCCGCAGGGCCCGGATGACCCACGCGGGGTGGGAGTGCACGACCGCGAGCCGCTCCACGGTGTCCGTGGTCTGGCCTGCCACCCGGTCCAGCCACTCGTCGCGGGAGCGCTCGGAGACCCGGCGCAGGACCGCGTTGACGAAGCCTCCCGCCCCCGCACCGACGTGCTGCCGGGCGAGGGCCACGGTCGCGCTGACCGCGGCGTGGTCCGGCACCCGCATCGCGAGGAGCTGGTGGGCCCCCAGCCGCAGGATGTCCCGGACGGCCGGGTCGATGGCTCGTCCGGGCGGGTCGACCGCGGAGTCCACCACCGCGTCGTAGAGGCCCTGCATCCGCAGGGTGCCGTAGGTCAGCTCGGTCGCGAAGCCGGCGTCCCGCCCGTGCAACCGGGCCGCCCGGAGCACTCTGGGCAGCAGGAGGTTCGCATAGCCACCATCGGCCACGGCCCGCATGACCTCGAACGCGGCGTCCCGCGCGGGGTCACCCCGACGCGCCCGCTGTGCCGGTGCCTGCGCCGAGCGCTTCCGGGGACCGCTGCGTCGGTGGTCACCGCTCCTGCCGCCGCGGCCACCTGGTGTCCGGCCACCACCTCCGTGGGGGCTGCTGCCGCGGCGCCCGTCTCCACCGCTCCTGCGCCCACCGTCCTGACCCCCGCGCTCTGGGCCGTCGTGCTCAGCCACCGAGGACCTCCGCTGTCTCGATCCGGACCCCGCGCGCCCAGTCGGCGGCGGGCATGGCCTTCTTGCCGTGGGGCTGCACGGTGCCCAGCTGCACCGGGCTGCTCCCCGTCCCGACCAGCACGGCGCGCCGCCCGACCCGCAGCTCTCCCGGCGCCAGGGCCGGGGGCGCGGCCGCCTCCGCCTCGCCCGCCTGCTCCCGCGCCAGTGGCTGCACCTTGAGCCGCTCGCCGCGGAACGTGGTCCACGCGCCGGGTGCGGGGGTGCACCCACGGATCTGGCGGTCCACGGCATACGCGGGACGGGACCAGTCGATCCGGGCCTCCTCGACCGTCAGCTTCGGAGCGTGGGAGACCCCCTCCTCCGGCTGCGCCACGGGCGTCAGGGCACCCTCCTCCAGCCCGTCGAGCGTGGCCACGAGGAGCCCCGCGCCGGCCTCGGCGAGCCGCTCGAGCAGGTCACCCGAGGTGTCACCGGGATGGATCGGCTCGGTCAGCGTGCCCAGGACGGGCCCGGTGTCCAGACCCTCCTCGAGCAGGAAGGTGCTCGCGCCCGTCATCTCGTCACCGGCCATCAGGGCGCGCTGCACCGGGGCAGCGCCCCGCCAGGCGGGCAGCAGCGAGAAGTGCAGGTTGACCCACCCGAGACGCGGGACCGACAGCACCTCCCGCGGGATGAGCGCGCCATAGGCCACGACCGGGCAGGCGTCAGGCGCCAGCTCGACCAGGCGTGCCCGGAAGCCCGGGTCGCGGGCCGACCCGGGCGTGAGCACCTCGATCCCCGCCTCCTCGGCGAGCTGCCGCACCGGGGACTGCACCAGCCCCCGGCCACGGCCGGCCCGCGCGTCGGGACGCGTCACCACGGCGACGACCTCGTGGCGAGAGGCGAGCAGAGCCCGCAGCGAGACCGCCGCCGGCTCGGGAGTTCCTGCAAAGACCAGCCGCACCTGACTACCCGTTCCTTCGGTCAGAGGTCCTTGGGCTCCTCCGTCTGGACAAACGTGCGGTGGAACTCACCGCCGCTCGCCCGGATCTCCGAGACCTCGTCACCCAGCTCGCGCAGGAGCGCGTGGCGCTGCTCACGGCGCTCGCGCTGCTCGCCGGGGTGCGGGACGGGCGCGGCCGCGAGCAGCCGCTGGGTGTACTCCTCCTGCGGGTTGGCGAGCACCTGCTCGCGCGGACCTGCCTCCACGACCTTGCCGTTCTGGAGCACGACCACCTGGTGGGCCAGCAGGTCGATGACCGCCAGGTCATGGCTGATGAACAGACAGGCGAACTTGTAGCGCGCCTGGAGGTCGCTGAAGATGTTGAGCACCTTGGCCTGCACCGACACGTCCAGGGCCGACGTGGGCTCGTCAGCCACCAGCAGCTCGGGGTCCAGGGTCAGCGCCCGGGCGATGGAGATCCGCTGGCGCTGGCCACCCGAGACCTCGTGCGGGTAGCGGTTGTAGACCTCACGGGGCAGCTCCACGGCATCCAGCAGCTCGTAGACCTTCTGCTCCTGCTCCTTGCGGTTGCCCACCTTGTGCACGACCATCGGCTCGCTGATGCACTCGCCGATCGGCAGCCTCGGGTTCAGGGAGGCGGCCGGGTCCTGGAAGATCACGCCGATCCGCCGCCGGATCGCCTTGAGCTGCCTGCGCTTCATCCCGGTGATGTCCTGCCCGAGCAGCCGGAACGACCCGCCTGCCGCCGGGATCAGGCCCAGGGCGCACCGCCCGATGGTCGACTTGCCCGAGCCGGACTCGCCGACCAGACCGACGATCTCACCCTGACGCACCTGGAAGCTCACGTCGTCCACGGCCCGGAACGGTGGCTTACCGAGTCGGTGGTACTCGATGACGAGGTTCTCCAGGTCGATCGCCAGCTCGGCGTCCCGGTCGATCGTGTCCTCGCTGATGTTGACGCCCATCTGCGCCCGGCCGGCCCCGAGGCGGGGCACCGAGGAGAGCAGCATCTTGGTGTACTCGTGCTGCGGGTTGAGCAGCACCTCGTCGGCCGTGCCCGTCTCGACGAGGTCCCCCTTGAACATCACGGCCACCCGGTCGGCCATGTCCGCCACCACACCCATGTTGTGCGTGATGAGCAGGATGCCGGTGTTGAGCTTCTCCTTGAGCGAGCGGAGCAGGTCGAGGATGTCCGCCTGGACGGTGACGTCCAGCGCGGTCGTCGGCTCGTCCGCGATGATGACCTTGGGGTCGCAGCTGATCGCGATCGCGATCACGACACGCTGTCGCTGGCCACCGGAGAGCTCGTGGGGATACTGCTTGATGCGCCGCGCGGGCTCGGGGATCCCGACCATGTCGAGCAGCTCGATCGCCCGGTCCACGGCGCGCTTGCCCGAGGCGATGCCGTGCAGCTCGAGGGCCTCGGTCAGCTGGGTGCCGATGGTGAGCACGGGGTTGAGCGCGGTCATCGGCTCCTGGAACACCATCGCGATGTCGTTGCCGCGCAGCCGCCGCATCGCGCCCTCGGAGAGGGTCCGGATGCCGCGCCCGTTGACGGTGATCTCGCCACCCACCCGGGCGTTGCTGGGCAGCAGCCGCATCGCGGTCATCGACGTGACGGACTTGCCGGAGCCGGACTCACCGACCAGGGCGACGACCTCGCCGGGGTTGACGTGCAGCGAGACGCCCTTGACGGCGTGGACCGAGCCGAACTCGGTCGTGAACCGGACGTCGACATCGGAGAAGTCGAGCACGGCACCTGAGGTCTTGTCAGTGGTCACGGTCATCACTCACTCCTGCTCTGGCGGGGGTCGAAGGCGTCACGGAGGCCGTCACCGAGGAAGTTCACGGACAGCGCGATACCCAGGATGATCAGGCCCGGCCACCAGAAGAGCCACGGCCGCACCGTGAAGCTGTTCTGGTAGGTCGAGATGAGCAGACCCAGCGAGGTGTCGGGGGGACGCACACCGAAGCCCAGGAAGCTCAGCGCGCTCTCCAGCAGGATGACCGAGGCGATCGTCAGCGTCGCGCTCACGATGATGGTGCCCATGGTGTTGGGCAGGATGTGCTTGAAGATGATCCGCCAGGGTGAGGTCCCGACGGCTTCTGCTGCCGTGACGAACTCACGCTCACGCAGGGAGAGGACCTCACCGCGCACCAGCCGGGCCAGTCCGGTCCAGGACACCAGGCTGAGCATGATCGCCAGCGGCCAGATGCCTCCACCGCTGCGCTGCCCCAGCACCGCGGCCAGCACCAGCAGCGGGATGACGATGAACAGGTCTGTGACCCGCATCAGGACGGACTCGACCCACCCGCGGAAGTAGCCGGCGATGGCACCGATGGCGGTGCCGAGGATCGTGGTCAGGATGCCCACGGTGAACGCGATCGTCAGTGACCGCTGCGTCCCGCGCATGGTGAGGGCGAAGTAGTCCTTGCCCGCGTCCTCCTGACCGAACGGCTGCTCACCCCAGGCCGGTGGGAAGAACCCGAGGCTCGGCCGCCCGCCGTTCTCGACGAACGATGCCTCCCAGTAGTTCTTGGGCCACCATCCCGGGATCGGGCCCCAGCCGATCGAGGTGATCGCCATGATGGTGATGAACAGCAGGAACGCGAGGGAGATCATGGCCCCCTTGTGCCGGAAGAAGCGACGCCGGATCAGCTCGCCCTGGGAGTAGGACTTCTGCGACAGGTCGATCTGCTTCTCCACCGACAGCTCGTCGGTGGTGACGAACTCGCGGTGCTGGGGTGCACCGGGGTCGTGCTGCTCCGGGATCGGGGAGAGGTGCTCCCGGCCGCTCCCGGGGAGCTCGGGCTTGTCGTTGTCACTCATGGCGTCCTCCGGGTGGAGTCGAGGTGGATCGGCTGCATACGGTCATCCACCAGCTCATGTCCGGATCCGCGGGTCGAGGAAGGCGTAGGCGATGTCCGCGATCATGTTCATCAGGACCGCGGCCGTGCCGGTCACCAGGTAGAACGCCATGACCGGCCCCGGATCGACCCGGGTCAGTCCTTCCTGGAAGAGCGCCCCCATGCCTTTCCAGCCGAACACTGTCTCGGTCACGACCGCGCCACCGATCAGGCCCGCGAAGTCGAAGGCCACGATCGTGGTGATCGGGATGAGCGCGTTGCGCAGCGCGTGCTTGGTGATCACGACGCGCTCCGAGAGGCCCTTGGAGCGGGCGGTCCGCACGTAGTCCTGTCGGATCGTCTCCAGCATCGACGCGCGGGTGTAGCGGCTGTAGCTGGCCAGGGAGATCACGGTCAGCACGACCGTGGGGAGGATGAGCTGCACCCCCCAGTCCCACACGCCCGTCCAGAACGGTCCCTCGAAGTTGGGCGAGCCGGAGCCGATCGTGGAGATCGGGCGGGGCTTGCGCTCGAGGAACGGCCCCCAGTTGCGGAGCAGCTGGTCGAGGATGGTGGCCAGACCGAAGGCGACGGCCGTCCCGATCGAGACCCAGATCGCGATGCGCTTGTCCCAGCCGCCCCAGAACCAGCCGATGACGATCGCGGACACGATGCTGATGGCGAACATCAGCAGCAGCAGCGGGTAGGTCGGTTCGGTGATCCAGCCGCCGAACACGAAGGTGCCGATGACGCCCGCGACGATGGTGGTGAGCGCGGCGTAGAAGATCTTGCGGTTGGTCCGTCCCACGGTCAGGTAGGTCAGCAGGACCCCGGCCCCGAGTGCCACGAGGATGATGAGGCCCAGGCCGAGGGCGGGCTGGCGCCACCAGCTGACCATGTCGAAGTACGTGATCGCACCGAAGGCGACGAGCCCGGCCACGGCAAAGGTCAGCAGCTTGCGCCGCAGGTCACCGCCGAGGAGGGAGGCGAGCACCAGCCCGAACAGCAGTCCGATGATGATCGCCGCTGTCAGGGAGACCGAGGGATCAGCGATCCAGTTGTTGAACCGGATGGCGCCGTACTCCTTGAGCAGGACGGCCACCCAGAAGACCGGGAGGGAGAAGAAGAGGAAGGCGGCGAAGGTGACGATGTAGTCGAACCCGGAGTACTGGCGGATGGCGGCCAGGATGCCCATGGTGATGCCGATGATGATGGCCAGCACCGTCGCGAGGGTCACCAGACGCAGCGTGCTCCCGGCGGCGTTCACCAGCGCGGTGTTGATGTCGGAGCCGCGCGAGTCGGTGCCCAGGTCGCAGTTGAGGGTGATGCACTTGCCGACCCCGACGGCCCACGTCCAGTAGCGGACGTACCACGGATCGTTCAGGTTCATGTTGCGAATGCGCGCTTCCATGAGCTGCTCGCGGTTGCGGTCGCGACTCTCCCGGAGGTCCTCCAACGGGTCACCGGAGAAGACGGTGATGAAGAACAGGAAGACAGATCCGAGCACGAGGATCAGGGCTGAGATCCCCAACCTGCGCAGGATGAAACGGAGCACGGGAATTCCCTTCAAGAACTGGACGGTGCCGTCGCCTCGGGTGCTGTGAGCGTAACGCTCCGGGCGGGACGTGTCACGCTGCCAGACCGGCGCCGGACGGACCGGTGGGGCGGGACCTGGGTCCCGCCCCACCGGTTTGCTGGCGACAGCGGTGTGATGCGGCTATGGCCGGTGTGCCCGGCCCGCGATCAGCAGATCACTCGGTGCGGACCCACTGCTCCGCGTTCCAGGCCACACCGGTCTGGCTCGAGTTGTGGATCACGTTGTCCAGGGTCGAGTCGTAGGCGATGACACCCGGGTGCGCGAACACCGGGATGCTGTGCAGGGTGTTCCATGCCTCGGTCTCGACGATGGCCAGCTGCTCCTTCTGCACCTCCTCGTCGAGGGTCGTGGAGATGGTCTCCCAGGCCGCGTCAGCAGCCTCGTTGACCCAGCCACCGTAGTTGCCGGCGCCGTCGCTCTCGTACCAGAACGCGGACCCGGTCACCGTGCCGGAACCGGCCCAGGCGAACAGCGCGATCTCCCAGTCACCGGAGGACAGGACGTCACCCAGACCCGGGGCGCTGGCGTCGACGATGTTGAAGCCGACCTGGTCACAGGAGGCCTTGATCAGCGCGACCTCGTTGACGCGACGCTGGTTGCCCGCGCCGTAGCCGATGCGGATCTCGGTGCCCTCCTCCAGGCCGGACTCCTCGAACTTCGCCTTGGCGGCCTCGAGGTCGACCTGGTCGTAGCGCCCGTCGTAGATCGCGGCGACGTGCTCCTCGTAGCCCTCCTGGAAGGGGAAGACCTCACGGGAGTTCATCACCACCGCGTCCTCGGTGATCGGCTTGATCAGGTTGTCGACGATCTGCTGACGCGGGACACACAGGGCGAACGCCTCGCGGGCGGCCAGGCCACCGTTGTCCTCGTGCCACGGGCTGCCCTCGGCGAAGTTGAAGTCGAGGTGCTCGAACGTCATCGACTCGCCGGTCTCCATGGTGACGGAGTCACCCAGGGCCTCGATCTGCTGGACGGTGTCCACGGTGGCCTGCGGCTCGATGATGTTGAGGTCACCGTTGCTCAGGGCCTGGACGTGCGTCTCGGGGGCCGCGAAGCGGAACGTCAGGTTCGACGTGGCGGGCGGCGGGCCCCAGTACTTGTCGTTGGGGCCGAGGGTGATGTACTCGCCCTGGCTCCACTCGGCGCCCTTGGCGGCGTCGATGGTGTAGGGACCGCTGGACTGGGCGATCATCGGGTCCGGCAGGGTCTTGTCCGGGGACAGCCAGCCGGTGTTCCAGAACTCGGCCGCCGGCATGATCGCCTCGGCATCGCCCTCCTGGATCGCCGTGACGAGCTCCTCCGGGGTCATGCCGCTCTGCTCGGCCGCGACGTGCGCCGGGAGCGCACCGCCGACCATGAGGGTGTAGTCCGGGTAGGGCTCGGGGTACTCGATGGTGAAGGTCTTGCCGTCGAGCTCGCCCTGCGGGCCCTCGGGGACGTAGATGCCCCAGTCGGAGGCGACGTTGTTGAACGCCGGGACGAAGTCCTCAGCGGCAGGGTCGTCCTCGGCCGGCGGCTCACCGAAGATGCTCGGCGGGTTGTTGGCGGCCCAGTCGAACAGGAAGTCGTTGTACGTGATCGGCGTGCCGTCCTCCCAGACAGCCTCGTCCGAGATGGTGTACTCGACGGTCAGCGGGTCCTCGCTGGTGACCTTGTAGGTGCCGAAGTCGGTGTCGGGGTAGATGGTGCCGTCGGTGCCGTAGTACCAGAAGCTCGAGCCCAGTCGCCCGGAGACGACCTGGTTGTAGACCGAGTTGGTCTCCGTGGTGTTCGCGTTCAGACCGGCCCACTCGTCCGCGCCGACCGAGTAGAAGATGTTGTCGTCCTTGGTGGTGATGTCACCCAGGTCGGGCTTGGAGGTCTGACCCTCGCCGCCCGCTTCGCCACCCTCAGAGGTGGTCTCCGCGTCATCATCACCGGGGGCAGCGGTGCCCTCGCCGTCGCCCTCAGCCTCGGTGCCCTGGCCGTCCTCGTTGGTCGGGTCATCCTCGCTGGTGCCGGACGTGCAAGCGGACAGCACCAGGGCTCCCGCGGCCACAATCGCCATGGTTGTGCGCCTGATCTTCAATGTTCCTCCTATTGAGCGGACACATCCGCAGGCAGGTGCCGGCCCCCATGGCCGGGACCCGACGGCCTGCAACGCGCCGGGGGGTATGCGAGAGCCAAGGTATGCACTCCACCGGGGGTTTACCAACACATGTCGCCGCTTGGTGACCCGATCGTTACCGAGTTGATACTCAACCCCGGTCCACCCCCCGTCAGGGACCAGAACCCGTCCCCGGAGGGGACGCTCGCCACATCCTGTCCGTGCCGACCGCACCACGGGTCGGGGGACCCGTCACAGGTCCAGGTCCGGGGGGTCGAGTCGCACGATCAGCTCCCCGGCCTGCTTGCGCAGGCTGCGTGCCGCCCGCAGGTCCCGCAGGAGCCGTGGCAGCGTCGCCGACGCGCGGGGCAGCTGCTCCCGGACCACCAGCCGGAGCAGGGTGCCCTCGCCCCGGGCCGCCGCGACGGGCAGCGGCCCGAGCACCTCGACCCCTGCCTCCTCCGCAGCCGCCGTCAGGTCGTCGGCGGCCTCCGTGACGGCCTGTGCCTCCCCGGTGACCGTCGCGGTCCTGCGGACCGGTGGTAGTCCGAGGGCCTCGCGGTCCTGCAGCTCGCGGGCAGCGAGCCAGGCGGCGTCCCAGCGCACGAGCGCCTCCACGGCCGGCAGGCCGGCGTGCGGAGGAACCCCGGCCAGGACCACCGGGGCACCCGGGATGGTCAGGGCTGCGGCAGCGGTCCACCGCCGCAGCGCCTCCACACCGGAGTCCAGGCCGCCACGGTCGAGCAGTGCCCAGCCGTCCAGCAACAGCGCGGCGGCGTAGCCGCCCGTGGCCACCGGCTCCGCACCGGGTGTCGCCACCACCACGGCCGGCTGGTCCGGCACCGAGCCGAGCACCTGCCCCGCCCTGGACACGATGACCCGGGCCCCGGGGAAGGCACGCCCGATCTCCTCGGCCGTGCGCTCCTCCCCCACGATGCGCGACCGTCGCTGGGTGCTCCCGCACTCCCGACAGGGCTGACCACCGTCGGCCCGGCCGCACCATCCGCAGGTGGGCACCGCGTTACCTGACCGCACCTGGAGCGGCCCTGCGCAGGTGGCACACCGCACCGGCGTCCGGCAGTGGTCGCAGCTCAGCGCGACGAGATAGCCGCGCCGCGGCACCTGCACGAGCACCGGCCCGGTCAGCAGCCCGTCCTTGACGGCCCGCCAGGCGACGCTGGGCAGGCGTGCGGCCGAGGCTGCGGCGTCCCGGGCTCCCTGGTGCCCCTCGCCCGCCACGACGACGCGCGGGGTGCGGGCGGCGAGCTCCGTGGAGGACGCGCGCACCACCGGGAGGCGGTCGTGGTCGATCCACTGCTGGACCTGCGGGGTCCGCGCGTAACCGCCCACGAGGAGCCCGGCACCACACAGCTCTGCGCGGCGGCGCAGGATCTCGCGCACGTGCGGGTAGGGAGCCCGCGGCTCCTGCAGGTTGTCGTCGCCGTCGTCCCACCAGGCGACCAGGCCCAGGTCGTGCACCGGTGCGAAGGCGGCCGAACGCGAGCCGAGGACCACCCGGGCGTGCCCCCGGAGCGCCCGGAGCCACGCGGTGTAACGCTGCTCCGGACCGAGGTCGGCGGTGAGACGGACATAGCTGTCGGGGCCGAGGGCCAGGTCGAGGGCCGCGGCCGCCCTGTCGATGTCACGGTGGTCCGGGAGGACGACGACACTGCCGCGACCGGACGCGTGCACTGCGGCGACCGCGCACGCCAGCGCAGCGGGCCATCCGCTCGGCGCCCCTGCATCCGGCACTGCGGTCCACGCCGCAGCCGGGGAGTCGCCGGCAGCGAGCCGCCGGAGCAGCGCCGCCCCGGCCGGATACGGCCCCCAGGCCTCTGGCGCACCGGGTCCTGTGACCGCCACCGACGGCGCGTCCGCCCTCGGGCTGGCCGCGCATGTCGGTGAGGTAGCCGTCGTGCGGCGGGTCGAGGCGCTCGGGGCCGCGCTACCCGGAGCTGCGGCAACCGACAGGGCCTTCTCGGCCCGGGCGTGACGGGGCGGGATGGCCAGTCGGAGGACGGCCGCCATCGTCCCGCCGTAGTGGTCCGCGACCCCGCGACACAGCTGCGCCAGGTGCGGTGTGAGGACCACCTCGTCCGAGACGACCTTGAGCAGCGGCGCGAGACGACCGGGGTGCTCCGCCTCCGCCTTGCGGGCGAGCAGGAAGCCGTCCACCGCACGGCCGGCGAACCGGACCCGGACCCGGACCCCCGCTCGGGCGACCGTGTCGAGGTCGGCCGGGACGGCATACTCGAAGGGCCGGTCGAGATGCGCCAGGTGACTGTCGACAACCACCTCGGCGACCGGGTCGACCGTCGCACGATCCCGCTCGGGTGCACCCGACTGCCGGGGTGGCGTCGCCACCGGCACGGTGAGCCCCGCGAGGGTCGGCTGCTCCTCCCTGTCCTCTGGCACGGCCGGGGCCACGCTCAGACGGCTGCCTGGAGGTCCTCGATCCGGTTGGTCTCCTCCCAGGTGAACGGGCGGTCGACGCCCTCCGCCACCGTCCGACCGAAGTGGCCGTAGGCGGCGGTCGCCTGGTAGATCGGACGCAACAGGTCCAGCTCCTCCACGATCGCCGCCGGGCGCAGGTCGAAGACCTTGGTGATCGCGTCCTGGATGCGCTCGACCGGCTGGGTCTCCGTGCCGAACGTCTCGACGTAGAGACCGACCGGGGTGGCGGCACCGATGGCGTAGGCGACCTGGATCTCGCAGCGCCCGGCCAGCCCGGCGGCGACGACGTTCTTGGCGACCCAGCGCATCGCGTAGGCCGCGGACCGGTCGACCTTGGACGGGTCCTTGCCCGAGAAGGCCCCACCACCGTGCCGCGCCATGCCGCCGTAGGTGTCCACGATGATCTTGCGCCCGGTCAGGCCGGCGTCGCCCATCGGGCCGCCGATCACGAACTTGCCGGTCGGGTTGACCAGGAGCCGGTGGTTGCGGGTGTCCAGCTGGAGACCGTTGTCGCGGGCGCGCTGCAGGACCGGCTCGATCACCCGGGACCGGATGTCCGGCTCCAGCTGGTCGCGCAGGCCGATGCCCTCGGCGTGCTGGGTGGACAGCACGACGGTGTCGAGCCGGACCGCGCGGTCGCCGTCGTACTCGATGGTGACCTGGGTCTTGCCGTCGGGCCGCAGGTAGTCCAGCTCGTCGGTCTTGCGGACCAGGGTGAGCTGCTCGGCCAGCCGGTGTGCCAGCCAGATCGGCAGGGGCATGAGCTCCGGGGTGTCGTTGCAGGCATAGCCGAACATCAGGCCCTGGTCACCGGCGCCCAGCATGTCGTAGGCGTCGGCCGAGGCGTTCTCACGCTGCTCGTAGGCGGTGTCGACACCGGCGGCGATGTCCACGGACTGCCCGCCGATGGAGACCTCCACACCGCAGGTGCGGCCGTCGAAACCCTTGTGCGAGTTGTCGTAGCCGATCCCGAGGATCGTCTCCCGCACGATGCTCGGGATGTCCGCGTAGCCCGAGGTGCGCACCTCCCCGGCCACGTGCACGAGGCCGGTCGTCACCAGTGTCTCGACGGCCACCCGGGACTCGGCGTCCTGGCGCAGCAACTCGTCGAGGATGCCGTCACTGATCTGGTCACAGATCTTGTCCGGGTGGCCCTCGGTGACGGACTCGGAGGTGAATAGACGTGCCACGTAACTGTCTCCTCGGGGCTGGGCTGGGGCGGAACTCGGCGCAGTCTATCGGCCGGCGCCGACGTGGGGCCGGGCGCTCAGCAGCTGCCCGACCTCGTCCCAGACCGCCCCGGCCACGGCCACCTTGGTGGCGGGCCCGACGGTGCGCGTCTCGTCCGTGCCCGGGCGCAGCAGGTGCACCAGGGTGTCGTCCTTGCCGAAGGTCACATCACGCCCGACCTCGTTGGCCACGAGGAGGTCGCAGCCCTTGCGCTCCAGCTTGGCCCGCGCGTGGGTCAGGACGTCGCCGGTGTCGTCCCCCGTCTCCGCGGCGAACCCGACGATGAGCGGCGCAGGGTCGTCGCCGCGCTCGGCGACGAGACCGGCCAGGATGTCCGGGTTGCGCACCAGCTCGATGGTCGGGGCGGACGCCTCCTGACCCGGCCCGTGGGTCTTCTTGATCTTGCTGCCCTGGTAGTCGCGCGGGCGGAAGTCCGCCACGGCTGCGGCCATCACCACGACATCGGCCCCGGGCACGGCAGCCCGCACGGCCTCCTGCAGCTCGAGGGCGGTCTCCACACCGACCACGTCGACCCCCGGTGGCGCGGGAAGGGCGGCGTTGGCCGAGACCAGGGTGACTCGTGCCCCGCGGGCGGCGGCCACCTCCGCCAGGGCGTAGCCCTGCTTGCCGGACGACCGGTTGCCCAGGAAACGGACCGGGTCCAGCGGTTCCCGTGTCCCGCCGGCGCTCACGACGACGTGGCGGCCCAGCAGGCTGCCTTGTGCCGCGGCGGCCTCCGCCGGGGAGACCCCGCCGTCCTCGAGCCCGTCGGGCCGTGCTGCGGTGTCCACCGCGGACGAGCGGTCCTCACCGGCGACCAGGGACAGGGCCGCGTCGAGGATCTCCTCGGGCTCGGGCAACCGCCCGGGGCCGGTGTCAGCACCGGTGAGCCGACCGGAGGCCGGTTCGAGGACACTCACGCCCCGCTCTCTCAGGAGGGCGACGTTGGCCCGGGTGGCGGGGTGCGACCACATCTCTGTGTGCATCGCGGGTGCCATCAGCACCGGGCACCGTGCGGTGAGCAGAGTGTTGGTGAGCAGGTCGTCGGCCTGCCCGTGGGCCGCGCGCGCGAGCAGGTCGGCTGTGGCGGGCGCGACCACCACCAGGTCGGCCTCCTGCCCCAGCCGCACGTGCGGCACGTCGTGGACCGAGGTCCAGACGTCGGTGGCCACCGGGCGTCCGGAGAGCGCTGCCCACGTCGGCTCACCGACGAACCGCAGCGCGGCCGCGGTCGGGACGACGGTCACCTCGTGACCGGCCTCGGTGAGCAGGCGCAGCAGCAGGGCCGCCTTGTAGGCCGCGATGCCGCCGCTCACCCCCAACACGACTCTCATGCGGATCGTCTCCCCTGCGGCAGGTGCGGGCGGCGGTCAGGCTCGGGCTCGGTCTGGGCTCAGCTCTCCGGGCTGCTGGTGTGCAGCTTGCCCTGGTTGATCTCGTGCAGGGCGATCGACAGGGGCTTGTCGGTCATCTCGGACTCGACCAGCGGCCCGACATACTCCAGCAGTCCCTCGGAGAGCTGGGAGTAGTAGGCGTTGATCTGGCGGGCGCGCTTGGCGGAGTAGATCACCAGCGCGTACTTGGAGTCCGCCCGCTGCAGCAGGTCGTCGATGGGCGGGTTGGTGATGCCGTCCGGGTGGGCGATTGTGCCAATCACGTCAGGGTGTCCTCGTCGTCTCGGTGCGCGGCCCCGGTCCGGTGGCATCCGGGTCGGACGCCTCGTCGGTGTCGGGGCTGCGGGGATCAAACATCAATGATACGAGTTCCTCGCCTGCGCGCGAAACGTCGTCGTTCACGATCTGCACGTCGAACTCGGGGGCGGCGGCCAGCTCGGTGCGGGCGGTCGCCAGCCGGATCTCCTGCTCGGCCCTGCTCTCGGTCCCCCGGCCGATGAGCCGGTCCACGAGATCGTCCCACGAGGGCGGTGCCAGGAACACGAAGAACGCATCCGGCATGACCTCGCGCACCTGGCGGGCACCGGCGAGGTCGATCTCCAAGAGCGCCGGTCGGCCCTGGGCCAGGGTCCGCTCGACCGGGCCGCGCGGTGTGCCGTACTTTGCGCGGCCGTGGACCACGGCCCACTCGAGGAACTCCCCCGCCTCCCGCAGGCGCTCGAACTCCTGGTCGTCGACGAAGTGGTAGTGCACGCCGTCGACCTCGCCCGGCCGTGGCTGCCGGGTCGTCATCGAAACCGACAGCCAGACCGAGGGGTGGTGGCGCCGCACATAGGCGGCGACGGTCCCCTTGCCGACCGCTGTGGGTCCGGCCAGGACGACGAGGCGTGGCGCAGTGGCCGGGTGCCCCGTGCTGTCGTCCGGGTGCCCCGTGCCCTCCGGGGCGCGTGTCAAGGGCCGATCAACCCTGGTTGAAGTACTCGAGCAGGTCCCGGGTCTGGTTGGCACCCAGACCACGCACCCGGCGGCTCTCGGAGATGCCGACGGTCTCCATGATCTGGCGGGCGCGCACCCGGCCCACCCCGGGCATCGACTCCAGCAGCGCCGACACCTTCATCTTGCCCACGATGTCGCTCTCCTTGCCCTCGGCAAGGACATCGGACAGTGAGCCCTGGGCGTTCTTCAGGCGGTTCTTGACCGCGGCGCGCTCACGGCGCGCGACCGCTGCCTTGGCGAGGGCCTCGGCTCGCTGCTCAGGTGTCAGCTGGGGAAGTGCCACGGTTGCTCCTTTGTCGGTCTTCGTCAGTGTCGTCTTACCTGACGACTGCGCCGCGGTGCGCTGTCGTCATCCTGCCCTGTGCCCGTGTCGCCGTCGCAGGGAGGGTGGTCGCCGTCCGGCGCCCTCCGTGCCTCCCCGCGAACCTCACGGCATGGGTACAGCCTGCCAACCCCGGGTCAGCTCCACAACCTCGAGGTCAGCTCCGAGGTCAACGTAGCCGCTGACTCCCGGATCCGCGCCGGGACGGGTCCGGCGGAGAGGATACCCCGACTCACCGGCACCAGGACGCGCCGCTCCAACCCGGCGAAGGTCCGGGCCAGGTCGTCGGGGGTCGCGCCCTGGGCCCCCACCCCCGGAGCGAGCACGATCCCGCCTGCGGCCGCCAGGTCGATGCCGAGGCGTTGCGGCGTGTCGCCGACGGTCGCCCCGACGACCAGACCCACGTCCCCGACCGGCTCGAGGCCGGCGTTGAGCCGCACCAGCTCGTCGACGACCGCCCGCGCCACGGACGGCTGCCCCACGTGCTGGATGGCCGCTGCCTCCGGGTTCGAGGTGAGCACCAGCACGAACAGGCCGCGACCGGTCTCCCGCGCCAGGTCGACCGCCGGGGTCAGGGCGCCCGGACCGAGGTACGGCGTCACGGTGAGAGCGTCCGCTGCCAGCGGAGAGCGGTCCTCCAGGTAGGCCTCGGCGTAGGCCCGCATCGTGGAGCCGATGTCGCCCCGCTTGGCGTCGAGCACGCTGAGGGTGCCGCTGGAGCGCAGGTCGGCCAGGAGCCTCTCCAGGACCGCGACACCCGCCGACCCGTGCCGCTCGAAGAAGGCGGACTGCGGCTTGACGGCCGCCACGCGTCCCGCGACGGCCTCCAGCACCGCGTCGCTGAACCGGGCCAGCCCGTCGGGACTGTCGGGCAGCCCCCACTGCCCGAGCAGCTCCGGATGCGGGTCGATGCCCACGCACAGCGGTCCGTGGGTCTCCATCGCGGCGAGCAGGCGGGGTCCGAACCGGGGACGCCCGGTCGGGTCTGCCGACTCCCCCGTGGTCCTCGTGGTGGGCCGGGCCGGGTCAGTGTCCATCGTGGTCTCCTGCCTCGTCGGGTGTCGTTGCGCCGGTGCGATGAGCGGTGGCGTCGCGGGTGGGTGGCGGCGCATCGGCCAGGGCGTCGTGGACGCGCCACAGGGTCTCGGGATCGCTGAGTATGCCGGACCCCACCTGGATGCCGGCCGCTCCGGCACTGTGGGCGGCCAGTGCCCCGGCCCGGTCGTGCAGTCCGCCGACCGCCACGAGCGGCACGTCGGGGACCCGTCCGGCGGCGATGGCGGCCCGCAGGGTGGTCACCAGGCCCAGGGTGACTGGTGCGACGGCCGGGCCGACGAGGAACTGGTCCGCCGTCAGGGCGGGCACCGCGCCGCTCAGCACGAGGGCACGGGCGCCACCACCGACGGCGGCGCGGGCGGCGGCGACGGGCTGGGGGCACTCCCCGCCCAGCTTGGCCTGCAGCAGGAGGTCCCGCGGGAGCCGCTCGCGGGCCGCGGCGAGCAGCTTCAGGCACGCCTGCGGGTCCGCGGACCAGGACCCCACCGGGTCGGCGCTCGTCAGGCCCCCGATGGCCGGTCTGGTCTCCTCGCGCCCGGCTGCCAGATCGATCTCCACGCCGACGACGGTGGCGAAGTCCAGGGAGCGTCTGAGCCGTTGGAGCGTGTCGGAGACGGCCCCCACCGTGCTCCCGCGCACGGCACAGACCACGCGCAGACCACGGGCGCGGAACCACGGCAGCAGGTCATCCACCACGTGGTCGACCGGCAGGACAGGAGCCTGGCGGTGCACCAGCCCGGAGGGCGACGGGGCGAGGGTCGACCGTGGGGCGGCGCCACCGGGCAGCCCGACCGGTCCGAGCAGGACGGCGTCCAGGACGGCGAGGTCGCCGAACCGGGCGAGCTCACGGCCACTGCCTGCGCAGCCCGCGGCCGGCGTGACGCGTGGCACCCACGTGCTCATCGGGCCCCCTGCCAGCTCATCGGGCCCCCTGCCAGCTCATCGGGCCTCCTGCCAGAAGGTGACACGGTCGTCGCCCGTCACGGGTGGCCCGCCCAGTCCACCAGGTCACCACGCAGCACGGGCCCGTCGACGCACGGCCGGACCCGGGTGCCACGGCGCCGGCCCGTCACCAGGGGCAGGTCGCACGTTCCGCAGAGCCCGTAGCCGCACAGCCCGCTGGCGCCGGCCTCCAGACCCGTCACCTGCGACACCACAGCGAGCGCCGCGGCCACCCGGGCCACCGTGGCGGACAGGTCGACCGGCCCCACGGCATACAGCACGGAGGCACCCGTGGAACCCGCCAGTGCGGCAACCGTGTCCTCGCTCCCCCGCAGGTCCGTGAGGTGGACGCCGTCCGCGCCCCGGCGCGCGCGGACCAGGTCCACGTGCTGCTCGGGGTCGTCCGCGACCGAGACGAGGTGCACGGTGCAGCCCGCTGTGCGCAGCCGCTCACCCAGCCAGCGACCGGCCGCGCCGGCCACCCCGTGCGCGGCAACGACGGCCGTGACCGGGGTGGTCGGCAGGCCGAAGCCTCGGCCGACGGGGCCGGTGAGGGCCAGGCCCTCCCCCGCCGCCGGGAGCACGCCCGTGTCCGGGACGACCAGCTCGAGCGTGCTGCCGAACCCGGCCTCGGTGTGCTCTCCGGAGACCCACCAGGTGCGCGGCAGGACCTGGTCCGCCCGCGCCGGCGGAGCCACCACGAACTGTCCCGGCCGCGCCGGCACGCCGAGGGCAGGCAGCACCACCGACAGCTGCCGGTAGGCGCCGAGCGGACGGTTGGCGACGACCTCACCCTCCCGCCGGCGCAGCTGCGTCGTACTCACCCCGGGCGCTCCGTGGAGCTCACGCTGGACTCATGCCGACGGTGCCTCTACGGGAGGCTGGCCGAACAGGTCGAGCTGGGCGGCGTGCTCCTGCAGTGACGCCACGCCCATCGGTCCGACTCCGGCCGCCTCGATGCCGAGGACGGCGGCGCCCAGCTGCTGGACGGTCGTGATGATCGGCCGGTCCAGCCCGGTCGTCGCCGCGCGGATGGCGTAGCCGTCGGCCCGGGCGTCCTGCCCGGAGGGGGTGTTGATGACCATGTCGATCTGCCCGGCGGCGATCATCTCCACGATGGTCGGCTCCCCGTCGGGGCCGCGGCCCTGGCTGTGCTTGCGCACCACGGTGGCGGGGATCCCGTTGCGCCGCAGCACGTCTGCCGTGCCGGAGGTGGCGACCACGGTGAACCCCAGGTCGGTCAGCCGCTTGACCGGGAAGATCATCGAGCGCTTGTCCCGGTTGGACACCGACACGAACACGGTCCCCGACTGGGGCAGGGACGACCCGGCCCGCAGCTGGCTCTTGGCGAACGCCGTGCCGTAGTCGGCGGCGATGCCCATCACCTCGCCGGTGGAGCGCATCTCCGGGCCGAGGATGGAGTCGACCGCCTGACCGGTCTGGGTCCGGAACCGGCGGAAGGGCAGGATCGCCTCCTTGACCGAGACCGGTGCGTGGTCGGGCAGGTTGCCGCCGTCGCGGTGGCGCGGCAGGATGCCCTCCTCCCGCAGGTCCTGGATGGTCGACCCCAGCATCACCAGAGCGGCTGCACGGGCCAGCTGGACACCGGTGGCCTTGGCCACGAACGGCACGGTCCGGCTGGCGCGCGGGTTGGCCTCGAGGACGTACAGCACGTCCTGCGCCAGCGCGAACTGCACGTTGAGGAGCCCGCGCACGCCGATCGCCTCGGCGAGCTTGTGGGTGGCCTCGCGCACCCTGGTCATCTCCTCGCGTCCCAGGGTGATCGGGGGCAGGACGCACGCCGAGTCGCCGGAGTGGATCCCGGCCTCCTCGATGTGCTCCATGATGCCGCCGAGGTAGAGGTCGCGACCGTCGTAGAGGGCGTCGACGTCGATCTCGATGGCCTCGTCGAGGAACCGGTCGACCAGCACCGGGTGCTCCGGTGCGGCGGTGGTGGCCCGGGTGACGTAGGTGGTCAGCGACGCGTCGTCGTAGACGATCTCCATACCCCGTCCACCCAGGACGTAGGACGGACGGACCAGGACCGGGTAGCCGATCTCGTGGGCCACCTCCAGGGCCTCGTCCGCGGAGTAGGCGGTGCCGTGCCGGGGTGCGACCAGCCCTGTCTCGTGCAGCACGCGGCCGAAGGCACCGCGGTCCTCGGCCAGGTCGATCGCCTCCGGTGACGTGCCGACGATGGGCACGCCCTCGGCCTTCAGCGCGGCAGCCAGACCCAGCGGTGTCTGTCCGCCCAGCTGCACGATGACACCGGCGACGGGGCCGGCCTCCCGCTCGGCGTGGACGACCTCCAGGACGTCCTCGAGGGTCAGCGGCTCGAAGTAGAGCCGGCTGGAGGTGTCGTAGTCGGTCGAGACGGTCTCCGGGTTGCAGTTGACCATGACCGTGTCGAAGCCACGCTCCCGCAGCACCAGGGAGGCGTGCACGCAGGAGTAGTCGAACTCGATGCCCTGACCGATGCGGTTGGGCCCCGACCCGAGGATGATGACCGCCGGGTTCTCGCGCGGGGCCACCTCCGTCTCCGAGTCGTAGCTGGAGTAGTGGTAGGGCGTGGTGGCCACGAACTCGCCGGCGCAGGTGTCGACGGTCTTGTAGACGGGCCGCACCCCCAGGGCCTGGCGGACGCCGCGCACCACCGCCTCCGGCTGCCCGACGATCTGGGCGATCTGGGCGTCGGAGAAGCCGTGCCGCTTGGCCCGCCGCAGCAGGTGGGGGGTCGCCCGGCCCGCGGGCCCGGCGCCGGCCTGCGCCAGCTCCTCGGCGATCTGGTTGATGAGCACGATCTGGTCCAGGAACCACGGGTCGATGCCGGTGGCCTCGTGTGCCTCCTCGACCGTGGCACCCCCGCGCAGGGCCTGCTGCACGAGGACGAGCCGGCCGTCGGTCGGTGTCGCCGCCTCGGCCAGCAGTGACTGGGCCATCGCGGCCGTCGGCACCTCCTCGGGCCGCCAGTGGAAGGACGAGTCCTTGCGCTCGACGGAGCGCAGCGCCTTCTGCAGCGCCTCGGTGAAGTTGCGGCCGATCGACATGGCCTCACCGACCGACTTCATCGTGGTCGTCAGCGTGGGGTCGGCCGCGGGGAACTTCTCGAAGGCGAACCGCGGCACCTTGACCACCACGTAGTCCAGGCTCGGCTCGAACGACGCCGGCGTCTCCCGGGTGATGTCGTTGGGGACCTCGTCCAGGGTGTAGCCCAGTGCCATCCGGGCCGCGATCTTGGCGATCGGGAACCCGGTGGCCTTCGAGGCCAGCGCGGAGGACCGGGACACCCGGGGGTTCATCTCGATGACGATGATCCGGCCGTCCACGGGGTTGACCGCGAACTGGATGTTGCACCCGCCGGTGTCGACGCCGACCTCGCGGATGACCGCGATGGCGATGTCGCGCAGCCGCTGGAACTCGCGGTCTGTGAGGGTCATCGCGGGGGCCACAGTGATCGAGTCGCCGGTGTGGACCCCCATCGGGTCGAGGTTCTCGATGGAGCAGACGACCACGACGTTGTCGGCCTGGTCGCGCATGATCTCCAGCTCGTACTCCTTCCAGCCGATGATCGACTCCTCCAGGAGCACCTCGGTGGTCGGGCTGTCCTGGAGTCCCGCGCCGGCGATCAGGCGCAGCGACTCCTCGTCGTAGCCGAACCCGGACCCGAGACCGCCCATCGTGAAGGACGGCCGGACGACCACCGGGTAGCCGAGGTCGTCGGCGGCGGCCATGACCTCCTCCATCGTGTGGCAGATGACCGAGCGGGCGCTCTCGGCGCCGCACCGGGTGACCACCTCCTTGAACTGCTGCCGGTCCTCACCGAGCTGGATCGCGCGGACGTTGGCGCCGATCAGCGGGCAGTTGTAGCGCTCCAGCACCCCGGACTCGTGCAGGGCGATCGCGGTGTTGAGCGCCGTCTGACCACCGAGGGTGGCCAGCACGGCGTCGGGCCGCTCCTTGGCGATGATCGTCTCGACCACCTCGGGGGTGATCGGCTCGACGTAGGTCGCGTCGGCGACCTCGGGGTCGGTCATGATGGTCGCCGGGTTGGAGTTGACCAGGATGACCCGCACGCCCTCCTCGCGCAGCACGCGGCAGGCCTGCGTGCCGGAGTAGTCGAACTCGGCCGCCTGACCGATGACGATCGGTCCCGAGCCGATCACCAGGACGCTCGTGATCTCGGGGTTCCTAGGCATTCTCGCGTCCCTCTCGCATCATTCCCACGAATCTGTCGAACAGGTCGGCCGCGTCGTGCGGGCCGGCCGCAGCCTCCGGGTGGTACTGCACCGAGAACGCCGGGAGGTCCGAGCAGGTGACTCCCTCGACGACGTCGTCGTTCAGCGCCACGTGGGAGACCCGCACCGGCCCGTATGCCGTGTCGACCGGTTGGGTGGTGTCCCCGCCGGGCCAGGCGATGGCGAAGCCGTGGTTGTGGCTGGTGACGGCGACCTTGCCGGTCGCCCGGTCCAGCACGGGCTGGTTCATCCCGCGGTGGCCGAAGGGCAGCTTGTAGGTGTCCAGGCCGAGCGCGCGCCCGAGCAGCTGGTTGCCGAAGCAGATGCCGAAGAACGGGATCCGCGCGTCCAGCACGCTGCGCAGCAGGTCGATCTCGCTGTCGGCGGTCGCCGGGTCACCGGGGCCGTTGGAGAAGAAGACACCGTCCGGGGCCAGCTCGCGCACCCGGTCGAAACCGGTGCTCGCCGGGAGCACGTGCACCCGGATGCCGCGCTCGGCCATCAGGGCCGGGGTGGTCCCCTTGATCCCCAGGTCCAGCGCCGCGACGGTGAGCAGGTGCTCACCGACCGGCTCCACGACATACTCCTCGGTGGTGCTCACCTCGGCGGCCAGCGCCGCCCCGGTCATGTGGGGTGCGGCGTGCACCCTGGCCAGCAGTGCCTGGACCGGCTCGAGCGCGAGCGGCCCGGAGAAGATGCCGGCCCGCATGGCGCCACGGTCCCGGATGTGCCGGGTCAGGGCCCTGGTGTCGATGCCGGAGATGCCGACGACCCCGTGCTCTGCCAGCGACGTCTGCAGGTCTCCCTGCGAGCGCCAGTTGGACGGGCGGATCGCGGGGTCACGGACGACGAAGCCGGCCGCCCAGATCCGCGCGCTCTCCATGTCGTGGGCGTTGACGCCCGTGTTGCCGATGTGCGGCGCGGTCATCACGACCACCTGACGGTGGTAGCTCGGATCGGTGAGCGTCTCCTGGTAGCCGGTCATGCCGGTGCAGAAGACAGCCTCCCCGACGGTCTCGCCGACGGCGCCGTAGGAGTCGCCCTCGAAGACGCGGCCGTCCTCCAGCACGAGCACGGCGTGCGTGCCGCTGCTCACTGGTCCGCTCCCCACACGAGGCCCTCGCGCGCCGTGACGCGTCCGCGGAGCATGGTCAGGTGGATGCCGCCGGTCAGCTGGCGCCCGTGCCACGGGTTGTTGCGCGAGAGTGACCTCGAGTTGGCGGCGTCGACGACGACCGTGCGGTCGGGGTCGACGAGGGTGAGGTTGGCGGGTGCGCCCACAGTGAGTCCCTGTCCCTGGTCGGTGAGGCGCGCGATGCGCGCCGGGTCGGTTGACATGGTGCGGGCCACATCGGCCCAGCTCATCCGCCCCTCGGTGACCATGACGGTGCTGACGACCGACAGTGCGGTCTCCAGCCCGAGCATGCCGAAGGCGGCATCGACAAAGGCGTGTTCCTTGTCCTGCCGGACGTGCGGCGCGTGGTCCGTGGCGACGATGTCGATCGTGCCGTCGGCCAGGGCCTCACGCAGCGCCTCCACGTCCTCCTGCGGCCGGAGGGGCGGGTTGACCTTGAAAACCGGGTCGTAGCCGCTGAGCAGGTCGGTCGTGAGGAGCAGGTGGTGTGGCGTCACCTCGGCGGTGACGTCGATGCCCTGGGCCTTCGCCCAGCGCAGCACCTCCACGCTGCCGGCGGTCGAGACGTGGGCGACGTGCACCCGGGAGCCGGTGTGCCGGGCCAGCATGACGTCCCGCGCCACGATGGACTCCTCGGCGACTCCTGGCCAGCCGGGCAGGCCGAGGCGCCCCGACAGCTCACCCTCGTGGCAGCACGCGGTGGCGCCGGCCAGCGTCGGGTCCTGGGAGTGCTGGGAGATCACCCCGTCGAAGGAGCGGATGTACTCCAGGGCGCGGCGCATCAGGCGGGCGTCGTGCACGCAGCGACCGTCGTCGGAGAAGACGCGGACGCGGGCACGGGACCGGGCCATCAGACCCAGCTCGGCCAGCTCCTCACCGGCGAGTCCCTTGGAGACCGCACCGACCGGGTGGACGTCGACGTAGCCGGCGCGCTGTCCGAGGTCGACGATCCGCTCGGCGGCCTCCGCGGTGTCGGTCACCGGGGTGGTGTTGGCCATGGCCAGGACTGCGGTGTAGCCACCGGCCGCCGCGGCCTGGGAGCCGGTCTCGATCGTCTCGGCGTCCTCGCGCCCCGGCTCACGCAGGTGGGTGTGCAGGTCCACCAGTCCCGGCAGGGCGACCAGGCCCTCCGCGTGGTAGCGCTGGGCACCGCTGGGTGCCTCGTCCGCGGCGTCGGCGCCCGCCGCGACGATCCGCCCGTCGACCACCAGCAGGTCGCCGGTCCCGGCGCCGGCCAGGTCGGCCCCGGTGATCAGTAGTGGGGAGCCAGCATGGTGTGACTCGGTGGTGGGTCGGTTCTCGGCGCTCATGCGGCGCTCCCTTCGCCGGACAGCAGGTGGTAGAGGATCGACATGCGGACCGCCACCCCGGCGGAGACCTGGTCCAGGACCAGGGACTGGGCGGCGTCGGCCGCGTCCCCGGAGATCTCCAGGCCACGGTTCATCGGTCCGGGGTGACAGATCACCGCGTGGTCCGGGAGGAGCCCCAACCGGTCCTTGGTGAGTCCGTACGTGACGGCATACTCCCTTGCAGTCGGGAAGTAGCCACCGGACATCCGCTCACGCTGGACCCGCAGCATCATGACCGCGTCCACGGTGGGCAGGACGGCGTCCAGGTCGTGCGAGATCTCCAGGCCCTCACGCGCTGCCCAGGGGCCGATGCCCGCCGGCATCAGCGTCGCGGGGGCGACGAGGGTGACCTTCGCGCCGAGGGTGGTCAGGCACAGGACGTTGGAGCGGAAGACCCGGGAGTGGGTCAGGTCGCCGACGAGCGCGACGTGCCTGCCCTCGAGGTCACCGAGGCGCTGCCGCATCGTGTAGGCGTCGAGCAGGGCCTGGCTGGGGTGCTCGTGCGTCCCGTCACCCGCGTTGACGATGGAGCACCTCGTCCACTGCGCGATCTGGGCGGGCGCGCCGGAGGCCATGTGACGAACGATCATCATGTCGACGCCCATCGCGTCGATGGTCTTCACCGTGTCGCGCAGCGACTCGCCCTTGGAGACCGAGGTGCCCTTGCCGGTGAGGTTGATCGTGTCGGCGGACAGCCACTTGCCGGCGATCTCGAAGCTGCTGCGGGTGCGGGTGGAGTCCTCGAAGAAGAAGTTGATGATGGTGCGGCCGCGCAGGGTCGGGAGCTTCTTGACGTCGCGGTGCTGCACCTCGTGCATGCTGACCGCGGTGTCGAGGATCTCCAGGATCTCCTCGCGTGACAGGTCGGCGATCGAGAGCAGGTGCTTCACCGGCCCTCACCCCCGGGAGTCGAGATGACGACCTCGTCCGCGCCGTCGGACTCCGCCAGCCGCACCGAGACCCGCTCGGCGTGGGCGGTCGGCAGGTTCTTGCCGACGTAGTCGGCACGGATCGGCAGCTCGCGGTGCCCGCGGTCGACCAGCACGGCGAGCCGGACGGCACGGGGGCGGCCCAGGTCGGCGAGGCTGTCGAGGGCGGCCCGCACGGTGCGGCCGGAGTAGAGCACGTCGTCCACGAGGACCACGACCTTGCCGTCGACGCCGCCGTCGGGCACCTCACTGCGTTCCATGGCCCGGACGGGCTGGGAGCGCAGGTCGTCGCGGTACATCGTGATGTCGAGGGTCCCCACCGGGATGTCGACGCCCTCGACGTCGTGGAGTGCCTCGGACAGTCGCCGGGCCAGCGGCACGCCGCGGGTCGGGATCCCCATGAGGACGAGCCCCTCGGACCCCTTGTTGCCCTCGAGGATCTCGTGGGCGATGCGGCGCAGCGCACGGGCGATCTCGGCCTGGGCCAGCACCACCCGTCCACCGGTCTCGTCGGTGGCCCTCTGAGGGGCCTGGTCACGGGCAGGGCACATGGCCCACTCCTTCCCCGCCTCACAGGACGGTGATTAAAGGACGTGTGTGTTTGGTCGGCCCTACCCTATATCCCCACCAGGTGACTCTTCGCAGGGGTGGTGGCAGCGGCCCCATCCCGACCGAGCGCACCGCCATCGTGTCAACGAGCGCGCGGGCTCGTGCCGGACGGCCGGGTCTGCAGCCCCGACCGCCGGTCACCGGACTCACATGCGTTCGGCGTAGACCGCCATCGCGTCCCGGACGAACTCCACGTAACCGGGGTAGTTGGCCCCGAACCGCGGGTCTGCGACGTACATCTCCCCGAGTCCTCTCAGGTACTCCGGTGAGACCGTGGTCGGCCCGGACAACCAGGCCACGTGACGCGCCGTCACGGCCTGCGCCTCGGTCGAGTCCGGGGCCGCCCCGCTCTCGGCCAGCTCTCCGTAGGCGGTGGCGATGTCCTTCTGCTCCTGCTGGAAGCTCTTCTTCTCCGCGTCGGAGAGGGAGCGCCACCAACGGTCGCTGTCGGCATACGCCTTTGTGCCCCAGCGCTGTTCGACCTCCTCGCGGTGCTGCGTGTGGTCAAACTCCTCGAAAACCTCGTCTGCCATGAGTTGTTCACCTCCTTCCATCTTGCTGATCGTGCGCTCGAGCGACGCGATGCGTCGGGTGAGCTCACGGCGGTGGTGCCGCATCTGCACGGCGTGCTCCTTGAGCGCTGACACGGTGTCGACGTCCCGCCGGAGAACATCCTCGATGGCCTCCAGCCCGACGCCGTAGTCACGCAGGATCCGGATCCGCAGCAGGGTGCCGAGCGCGGACTCGTCATAGAGCCGCATCCCGTTCGCACCGCTGCCCGTGGGCGTGAGCAGCCCGCGCTCTCCGTAGTAGCGCAGCGTCCTACTCGTTGTCCCAGCGGCCCTGGCGAGCTTCTGGATCGACCACTTCACCTGTCACCTCCTCTGCTGTGTCACGCCGCGTCGCCGCGGCACCAGACCAGTGTGCAGGTTGACGTATACGTCAATGTCAAATCGAATTCTCCGCGCTGTGGTCTCGTCTGGACCTGGCGGGGCGCAACGTGTGCCGCAGACCCGACGCAGGCCGTATGCGGAGTGCTCGGGTCTCCCTCCTCTCACCGGTGCGCGAGGGGATGGTCGGCACGGACGCTGTCCGGGCAGTGCTGGACACCCAGGTGCGCTGGTGTGGCCGGCCACGGGGGCAGGCAGCCCTGGAGCTCCATGATCCGAGGCGGGAGTCGTGGCCGGAGCCCGTCGCGCGGGTCCTCGCCCTGCAGGAGGGCGCCATGAGCGGCTCGGGCGGGCGTCAGGCCAGGGTGGCCTTGACGTCCGACACGCGGGCCAGCAGCCCGTTGACGAACTTCGGGGACTCGTCGGTCGACATGCCCTGGACCAGCTCGACGGCCTCGGAGATCGCGACGGGGTCAGGGACCTCGTCGTTCCAGACGATCTCCCACATCGCGACGCGGAGTGCGGCACGGTCGACCGAGGGCATCCGGTCCAGCTGCCAGCCGTGGCTGTAGGTCTCCAGGACCTCGTTGATCTCCCCCCAGTGCGCCAGGACGCCCTCGACGAGGGTCACGGTGTACTCCGGGAGCGGGTGCTGCGTCGTCGGCGCGGCGACGCGCTCGGCCAGCAGGTCGCCGACGTTGATGTCCCTGGCCTCGGCCTCGAAGAGCAGCTCGAGGGCGCGCTTGCGGGCCCTGGTGCGTGCGGCCACCGAGTCAGTCGTTCACGCGGCCGAGGTAGGACCCGTCGCGGGTGTCCACCTTGACCTTGGTGCCGGACTCGAGGAACAGCGGCACCTGGATCTCGGCGCCGGTCTCCAGCGTGGCCGGCTTGGTCCCGCCCGTCGAGCGGTCGCCCTGCAGGCCGGGGTCGGTGTGCGTGATCTCCAGGACGACGCTCGGAGGGAGCTCGACATAGAGGACGGTGCCCTCGTGCTGGGCGATCATGGCCTGACCGTTCTCCAGCAGGTAGTCCTTGGCGCTGCCCATGATCTCGGCGGACACCGGCACCTGCTCGTAGGTCTTGCTGTCCATGAAGATGTAGTCGGTGCCGTCGTTGTAGAGGTACTCCATGTCGGAGCGGTCCACGGTGGCGGTCTCGACCTTGGTGCCGGCGTTGAACGTCTTGTCGATGATCTTGTTGGAGGTGACGTTCTTGAGCTTGGTGCGCACGAACGCCGGGCCCTTGCCGGGCTTGACGTGCTGGAACTCCAGCACCTGCCACAGCCCGTTGTCCATGGACAGGACCATGCCGTTCTTCAGGTCGTTCGTGGTTGCCACAGGCGCCTCTTTCGTATGTCGTGTGCCGCCCCGGCGCACAACGGCACCATCAGAGGGCTCGGGATCGTCGATCAGTTTAACGGGTGGGGACCGGTGTGCGGTAATACGACGGCGACGTCAGCGGTCCTGCGCGGCGAGCGCCCGGAGCGCGAGCAGGTAGGAACCAGCCCCGAAGCCGGCGATCGTCCCGGTGGCCGAGCGCGCCACCACGGAGGTGTGCCGGAAGGTCTCGCGGGCGGCCGGGTTGGACAGGTGCACCTCGACCAGCCGGGAGCCCATGCCGACCAGGTGCGCGCACGCGTCCCCCACCGCATACGAGTAGTGGGTGAAGGCCGCAGGGTTGAGCACCACGTCCCAGCCGGCCGCGGCGGCCTCGTGCAGCCACCCCACCAGCTCCCCCTCGTCGTCGGTCTGCCGGCAGGTCGCCTCCAGCCCGAGGGCGGCGGCCTCGTCGACCACCTGCCCCTGGAGGTCGTCGAGCGTGAGGGTGCCGTAGATCTCCGGCTCGCGGCTGCCCAGGGCAGCCAGGTTGGGACCGCTGAGGACGAGGACGTGGTGGGACACGCTGCCATCGTATGCGGCAGAGTGGCCGCCATGAGTTGGACCAAGGCCCTCGGAATCTCAGCGGCCGGCCTGGCCGCCGTGGCGACGCACGACCTGCTGCAGCGCAAGCACGCCATCCTGCGCACCTTCCCGGTTCTCGGACGCGCCAGGTACCTCCTGGAGAAGGTGGGGCCGGAGCTGCGGCAGTACATCGTCACCGACAACGACGAGGAGCGGCCCTTCAGCCGGGACCAGCGGCGCTTCATCTATGCCAGCTCCAAGCTGGAGAACCCGTACTTCGGGTTCGGCACCGACAACAACGTCGAGCAGGACGAGGGCTACGCGGTGCTCAAGCACCGCACGTTCGCGCCGGTCTCCCCCAGCACCCTGGCGCACTCCGGCGAGCACGACGTCGTCCCCTGCGCGAAGGTGCTCGGTGCGGCCCGTGGCCGGCGCGGTGCCTTCCGTCCGCAGTCGGTGATCAACGTCTCGGCCATGAGCTTCGGGTCGTTGTCGGCGCCGGCCGTGGAGGCGATGAACCGGGGGTGTGCCGCGGCAGGTGCCCTCCAGAACACCGGGGAGGGAGGCATCTCCGACCACCACCGGCACGGTGCCGACCTGATCTTCCAGATCGGCACGGCCTACTTCGGCTGCCGGGACGAGGACGGGGCGTTCAGCCTCGAGCGCCTCAAGGCCCTCGTGGCCTCGGCGCCGGTGCGGGCGATCGAGGTCAAGCTGAGCCAGGGTGCCAAGCCCGGCCTGGGCGGCATGCTGCCCCGCGCCAAGATCAGCGACGAGATCGCCCAGATCCGGGGCATCAGCAAGGAGCGGGACTGCGCCAGCCCGTCGCGCCACGCCGAGTTCGACAGCGTGGACAGCATGCTGGACTGGATCGAGCTGATCGCGGAGGAGACCGGCCTGCCGGTCGGCATCAAGTCGGCGGTCGGGGACCTGACCTTCTGGGAGGAGCTGGCCGACCAGATGGCCACGACCGACCGTGGCGTGGACTTCATCACCATCGACGGTGGCGAGGGCGGGACCGGGGCCGCCCCACTGAGCTTCGTCGACTCCGTGGCGCTCCCCTTCCGGCTGGGTTTCCCGCGGGTGTTCCGGATCTTCGCCGAACGGGGCCTCAGCGAGCAGGTGGTCTTCATCGGGGCGGGCAAGCTCGGGTTGCCGGACAACGCCGCGGTGGCCTTCGCGCTGGGCGCGGACCTGGTCTACGTCGCGCGGGAGGCGATGATCTCCATCGGGTGCATCCAGGCACAGCGGTGCCACGACGACCACTGCCCCACCGGGGTCGCCACCCAGAACCCCTGGCTCACGCGCGGCATCGACGTGCCGCTCAAGTCCGAGCGGGCCGCGAACTACCTGCGCGCGTGGCGCCGCGAGATGCTCAAGCTCGCCGAGGCGTGCGGGGTGGCGCACCCGGCCCTGCTGGGCACCGACGATGTCGAGATCCTGTTGGGCACCCGCAGCGCCACCCCGCTGCGCGAGGTGGTGGGCTACCAGCCCGGCTGGGGGCTGCCCACCGCGCAGCAACGGGCCGAGCTGGAGCAGCTCATGGCCCCGGCCTCCCGGGGCGGCAGCGCGCCGCGGTCGGCGACGGCCCGATGACCGCCGCCGGCCCGCTGACCGACCGGCAGTGGACCGCCTCGCTCACCGACGAGGCGCTCCCGGTCCTGCCCGACCTGCTCACCGACCAGGTCCCCGGTCCCCTGGCCGCGGTGGCGGGGGCGTCCGGAGGCACCGTCACCGCGGTCAGGGTCAGCCAGGTGACCTGGTGGCCGGGGCGCAGCGCGACGGTCTCCTGGGACAGCATCATCGAGGGTGGGCCGCTGGCCGGTCGGGCTACCTACGTCGGCACCACGCTGGACGCCCCCGAGGGTGCCGTCACGGTGGGGGACGGCGAGGAGACCGTCGCTGTGTGGCGGGTGCCGCACGACCCCTTCCTGCCGGCCCTGCCGACCGTGTTGCAGCCCGAGGTGGCGGCCTCCGTCGTCGCCGGGCTGGGCGGCGAGATCACCGACCCGAGCACGCGTCTGCGGGCCTACCGTCCGAGCCGACGCGCCGTCATCGAGGTCACCGGCCGGGGCCACCGCCTCTATCTCAAGCTCGTCAAGCCGCGACGGCTGCAGGCGCTCCACCAGCGTCACCTGGACCTGGACGGCCGGCTCCCCGTGCCCGAACCGCTGGGGATCAACCGGGACCTCGGTCTGCTGGTGATGCGCAGTATGACCGGGGCCACGCTGCGTGACGTCCTCGAGGACCCCGGTGGTCGCCTCCCGCACCCGGAGGTCATCGCCGGGCTCCCGGGGACGCTGCCCCGCCTCGCGCGCACGGCGACGGTCCACTCCGCGGTGGAGGCGGTGCCGCGGATGGCCGAGCTGCTGCGCCGTCTGCTGCCGATGGAGTCCGACCGGATCTCCCGCCTCGCCGAGGAGATCGGCCCGGACGACGTCACCGAGCGGGTGCCGGCCCACGGCGACTACCACGAGGCCCAGCTGCTGGTGGCCGACGGCCGGGTCAGCGGGATCCTGGACGTCGACACCCTGGGCGTGGCCCGTCCCGGCGACGACCCCGGCACCATGCTCGGCCACCTCGCGGTGTGGCACACGATGTCCTCGCAGCCGGACCGGGTCGCCGCCTACGCCACCGCGCTGCAGGAGAGGTGGGAGGCCGTCCTGGACCCGCGCGACGTGCGGCTGCGCGCGGCGGCCCGCATCATCGGACTGGCGGCCGGTCCGTTCCGGGTGCAGCAGCAGGGGTGGCCGGTGGAGACGTCCAGGCGGCTCGCCCTGGCGGAGCACTGGGTGGAGTCGGCCCGAGCCGTCTGACGAGCACTGCCCGTGGACCGCCTCCGGGGCCCTCCCCCGCGTCACTCGACGGCCGTCCCCCGCGTCACCCGACGCCCGTCCCCCGCGTCACCCGACGCCCGTCCCCCGCGTCACTCGACGCCCGTCCCCCGCGTCACTCGACGCCCGTCCCTCGCGACATCCGCCGGCCGTCCCCCGCGTCACCCCGCGGTCGTGACCGCCGCAAAGGCCTCGGTGAGCAGCCGCTCGTCGGGACCGTCCAGTCGCTGGGTCGAGCCCACTCCCGAGAGCACGATGAAGCGCAGCGTCGTCCCGCGGGCCTTCTTGTCCCGCGCCATGGCGCTGCGCAGCGCCTCCCAGTCGCTGCCGGCATAGCTGGTCGGCAGTCCGACGGAGCCCAGGACGGACCGGTGCCGTTCCAGGACGGCCGGGTCCAGCACACCGGACCGTACGGCCAGCTCCGCGGCGAAGACCATGCCGACCGCGACCGCGTCACCGTGGCGCCACCGGTAGTCCTCGACCTGCTCGATCGCGTGGGCGAAGGTGTGCCCATAGTTGAGGATCTCGCGGATCCCGGCCTCCGTGAGGTCGTTCTCCACCACGTCCGCCTTGACCTCGACGGCCCGGGCGATCAGCTCGCCCAGGACCGGCGCGGCCGGGTCGCAGGCGGCAGCGGGGTCGGCCTCGATGAGGTCGAGGATGACCGGGTCGGCGATGAAGCCGCACTTGATGACCTCGGCCAGGCCGGAGACCAGGTCGGGTCGGGACATCGACGCCATCCAGGCCGGGTCGCACAGCACCGCCCGCGGCTCGTGGAAGGCGCCAACCAGGTTCTTGCCCTCGGCGGTGTTGATGCCGGTCTTGCCGCCGACCGCCGCGTCCACGACGCCGAGCAGCGAGGTGGGCAGCTGGACCACGTCGACGCCACGCAGCCAGCTGGCGGCCACAAAACCCGCGAGGTCGGTCGCGGCGCCACCACCGACGCCGACAACCAGGTCGTCCCTGGTGAATCCCGCCTGTCCCAGGGCGCCCCAGGCTCCGGCGAGCACGCTGACGTCCTTGGCCGCCTCGGCGTCCGGCACCTCGTGCGTGAAGGGTGCACCGCCGGCGGCCCGGACCCGCTCCACCACCTCGTCGACGAGAGCGGCCCGTCCGGGCTGGTGGATGACCATCACCCGTCGTCCACCGCCGACGTGCTCACCCAGCCGCGCCAGGGCGTCGGGGCCGATGTGCACGGCATAGCGCCCACCGACCGAGATGGTCCGTATGCCGGAGGCTCCCCCTGACCGTTCGTCGGCGGCTGTCACAACTGGTCCAGGGCCTGGACGAGGCTGTCGACGACCTCCGCCGGTGTGCGGCCCGCCGTGTCCACGCGGACCGTGCTCACCGCCTCGTAGACCGGGCGCCGGGCCTGCATGAGCCGGTTCCAGGAGGCGCGCGGGTTGACGGCGAGCAACGGCCGGGACCCGTCGAAACCGACTCGCCCGGCGGCGTCGGCGATCCCGACGTCGAGGAAGGCGACCCGCTGTCCGGCCAGTGCCTCCTGCACGGCGGCGTCCAGCACGGCACCGCCGCCGAGGGCGAGCACGCCGCCACCGTGCTGCAGTGCCCGGAGCACCGTCTCGCGCTCGATCACGCGGAAAGCGGCCTCCCCGTCATCGAGGAAGATGTCGGAGATCGACCGGCCCTGTGCCTCCTCGATGAGGGCGTCCGTGTCGCGGAACGCGGTGCCCCAGCGCTGGGCGAGCAGGGCCCCGACGGTCGACTTGCCGGCGCCGGGAGGGCCGATCAGCACGGCGCGCGGGTGCTCCACGGTCACGCGTCGGTCCCCTCGCCCGTGGCCGGCTCGTCGACCTCGGAGGCGGTGCCGCCCATCAGCCTGGGGATCGCGGCGAGGTAGGACCTGACGTTGCGGCTCACCTCGGTGACCGAGTCCCCGCCGAACTTCTCCAGGACGGCCTCGGCCAGGACGAGGGCCACCATCGCCTCGGCAACGACACCTGCCGCGGGCACGGCGCACACGTCCGAGCGCTGGTGGATGGCGGTGGCCGGCTCCCCCGTCGCCACGTCGATGGTCTGCAAGGCGCGCGGCACGGTGCTGATCGGCTTCATCGCGGCGCGCACCCGCAGCACCTCACCGGTGCTCATGCCCCCCTCGGTGCCGCCCGAGCGCAGGGTCTGGCGGTGCACCGCCCCGGCCTTGTCCCGGACGATCTCGTCATGGGCCTGGCTGCCGCGACGGGCCGCGGTGCGGAACCCCTCACCGACCTCGACCCCCTTGATCGCCTGGATCCCCATGAGGGCACCCGCGAGGCGGGCGTCCAGCCTGCGGTCCCAGTGCGTGTAGGACCCGAGCCCCGGCGGGACCCCCCACGCCAGCACCTCGACGACGCCGCCCAAGGTGTCGCCGTCCTTCTTGGCGGCGTCGATCTCGGCCACCATGGCCGCCGACAGGTCCGCGTCGAGCGTGCGGACCGGGTCGGCGTCGAGACGGTCCACGTCCTCGGGGCGTGGCAGGCTCACGGCCTCCGGGGCGTCCCGGTCGCTGTGGACGCCCGGCACCGAGCCGATCGCGACGGTGTGGCTGACCAGTCGGATACCGACGGCCTGCTCGAGGAAGGCGGCGGCCACCGCACCGAGCGCCACACGTGCGGCGGTCTCGCGGGCGCTGGCCCGCTCCAGCACCGGACGCGCCTCCTCAAAGCCGTACTTCTGCATCCCCACCAGGTCGGCGTGACCCGGTCGGGGCCGGGTGAGCGCCTTGTTGCGGGCGATCTCCTGGGGGGCGCCGACGTCGCTGGCGCGCTCGAGGTCGCTGCGGTCCACCGGCTCGGGGTTCATGACGGCGGTCCACTTGGCCCACTCGGAGTTGCCGATCTGCAGCGCGACGGGGCTCCCCAGCGTCAGGCCGTGCCGCATCCCGCCCTGGAAGGACAGCTGGTCGGCCTCGAACGACATCCGCGCGCCCCGGCCGTAGCCCAGCCTGCGCCGGGCCAGCGCCCCCTCCACCGCAGCCCTCTCGACCCGCACCCCGGCGGGGAGTCCCTCGAGAATCGCGGTGAGAGCGGGACCGTGCGACTCACCTGCAGTCAACCAGCGCAGCATGGCGGCATCTTGTCACGCCTCAGAAGAGCGCCGACAACGCGCCCGGCGCGGTCAGCACCCCGAGCATCGCCCCGACCATCATCGGCGGGCCGTAGGCCAGATCGCCGGTGCGGCCGACGCGGCGCGTCACCAGGAGGAACACCGCGAAGAGCCCACCGACCAGGAAGCCCGCGTACATCCCGACGAGCACGGTCTGCCAACCGAACCAGCCCAGGCCCATCCCGAGCAGCGCCGCGAGCTTGACGTCGCCCAGCCCGACCGCCAGGGACCCCCGCGCGAGCGAGAGCAGCGCGAGCGCGAGGTAGGCCAGGCCGCACGCGAGCCCGGCCAGGACGACACGCCCCATCGCGCCCCACTCGGCGCCGATGAGGCCGGCGACCAGCAGGCCGGTGAGCAGGGTCCCCATCGAGGGCCACATCAGCCGGTCCGGCAGGCGGTGCACGTCGAAGTCCATCGCCGCCAGACAGACGCAGGACAGGGCGACGACCAGCAGCGTCAGGAGCACGATGCCGCGGACCGCCCAGGCGTACGGCGAGTCGACGCCCGGGTCGTCACCACCGGACTGGGCCGGCCCCGTCAGCAGCACGCGCCACGCCAGCACCCCCCAGGCGATCGCCAGCGACGGCACGACCCACCAGCGTGACCCCGGGATCGGCAGCTCCTCCTCGTCCGGCTTGCGATAGGTCACCCAGCGCAGCCAGCGGGCCACCGGCAGACCGACCAGCACCCCCGCCCCGGCCAGGAGCCAGGGCACCACCTCGACGGTCACTGGCGGGACTCCCCCGCCGCGGCCAGGGCGGCACGCAGGGCAGCGGCCATCGCCTCGACCGGCGCCTCGAGCCCGGTCATCAGCCGCACCTGGCGCACAGCCTGGTGCAGCAGCATCGCATCACCCCTGGTCACGCTCACCCCCTGGCTCTCCCAGTCGGTCGCCCACGGGGTGGGCCACCCGGCATACACCACATCACACACCACCGCACCGGACGGCAGCACCCACCCCGCCACGTCGGGAGTGGCGCCCGACGGCACCGTGCTGACGACGACCTCGGGTGTGCCCCACCGGCCCGGCCCCTCGGCATACCGACAGGTCCTGGCCGCCATGCCGAGCCGTTCGGCGAGGTCGAGCGCACCCGGACGGACCTGGTCGCGCACCAGCAGCGTCACCTCACGCACGCCGAACCGGCTCAGCGTGAGGAGCGTCGAGCGGGCCGTGGCACCCGACCCCACGACGGCGGCCGCGGACGCGTTGCCGAGCCCGGCCCCGCGCAGGGCCTGCTCCAGCCCGTAGACATCGGTGTTCTCGGCCCGCCAGCCCCCGTCCGTGCGCAGGAGGGTGTTGGCGCCACCGACGAGCCGGGCCTCCTCGCCCACCTCCGCCCCGAGCGCTAGCGCCTCCTCCTTCAGCGGCATGGTGACGGCCAGACCGACCCAGTCTCCGGGCAGCCGTTCCACGTATGCCGCGAGCTCACCGGCCGCGACCTGGTCCCGGTGGAAGGACCACCCCTCCAGTCCCAGGGCGTCGTAGGCGGCCCGGTGCAGGACCGGTGACATCGAGTGCGTGATCGGGGAGCCGACCACGCCAGCGCGCCAGGTCATCGGTCAGCAGCGATCCGGGTTGTCACGGCACCACTGCTGGAACTCGGCCTCGTACTGCTGGTGCTCCTCGTAGGTCTCGGTGAAGACCGTCTCACCCGTGTCGGGGTTGACCGTGACGAAGTACTCCCAGTCGCCCTCGGCCGGGTTCATCGCGGCCTCGATCGCTGCGGCGCCGGGGCTGTTGATCGGACCCGGCGGCAGGCCACCGTGCAGGTAGGTGTTGTAGGGACTCTCGTCGGCGCGCTGCTCCTCGGTGGTGCCGGCGCGCCCGCGCTCCTGGTGGATGTAGTGGATCGTGGAGTCCATCTGCAGGCGGCCGTCGGTCTCCGAGCCCTCCTGGAGGCGGTTCTCCACGACCCGGGCGATCTTGGGCAGGTCCTCGGCGAACAACCCCTCGGCCTGCACGATGCTCGCCTTGATGATGGTCTCGCGCATCTCCTCCTCGGCCAGGCCGAGCTCCTCGTAGCGCCGCGTCCCGAGGTCGATCATGGCCTGCAGCTGCTCCGCGGGTGTCGCGTTCGGGCTGAACTCGTAGGTGTCGGGGAACAGGAAGCCCTCCAGCTCGCCGTTGGCGGCCTCGGGCAGGTCCAGGGACTCGGGCTCGACGGCCTCGTAGTCCGCCACCTCGTTGCCGGTGGCGTCGGCGAGTGTCGCGAACACCTCGGCCTTCCACAGTCCCTCGCGGATCGTGACGCCCGCGACCTGTCGGGACGCCGGGTCGACCAGCCGGTCCAGCGCCGCGGCCGCGCTCATCTCCTTGGCCAGGAGGTAGGTGCCCGGCTGGATGCCGGTGGACCGCGGGTCGGCGGCGGCCGTGTTCGCGAACGCCTCCGCGGACGCCACGACACCGGCGTCGAAGAGGATCTGGCCGATCTGCCCGCCGGCCGCACCCTGCGGGATCTCGACCGTCACCTCACCGGTGCCGGTGCCCTCGAAGTCCTCCGGGGCCGAGCTGCCGAAGGACAGGTCCGGGATCATGCCCCGGACGGCGTTGAAGCCGACGATCCCGCCGACGAGGACGACCGCCGCCGCCACGACGATCGCGCCGATCCGCAGCAGCGGGTTGTGGTGCCGCACCGCGCGGCGCGGGCGGTAGCTCTCGTCGTGCTCGTCGTGGACGCCCTCGGACAGCACGTGGTCGGCCAGGGAGGCGTCGTGCTCGTCCTCCGGGTAGCGCTCGTCGTGGTGGTAGGTGTCACCCCGTGCCACGTCATACTCGGCGGGGTCCACCTCGTCGTGAGCGGCGTCGGAACGCACCTCGCCGGGGCCGGGCTCGCCGAGCAGGTCCTCGGCGTGCACCTCGCCCTGCTTGTCCTCACCAGCCCAATCGTCCGCCTGGGGTCGGCTCATGGTTGGGTTCCTTCGCTCTTCGTCCGAGACCGCCTCGCCCTGGGCTTGCGGCCCCCGAGTGTCTCACCGGCGGGGCGTCCGGTGTTTCGTTCGCTGTCTAGTGCAGCCTGCAGTATGACGACCGCTGCAGCCTGGTCGACACGCGCCCGGTGCTGTCGCCCTGGCACACCGCTGGCGTGCAGGGCGCGGTGCGCGTCCACCGTGGACAGCCTTTCATCGACCAGTCGCACCGGGATACCGCCGAGGCGACGGTGCAACGCAGAAGCGTAGTCCCGGATCGCTTGTGCGGCCACACCTTCCGTGCCGGCCAGCGTGCGTGGCAGGCCGACGACGACCTCCAGGACCTCACGCTCGCGAGCCTCGGTGACGATCTCGTCGAGGTCACTCAGCCCCGCGCGGTCGCGCCGCAGCGTCGCCACGGGCGTGGCCAGGATCCCCGCAGGGTCGCTCGCCGCCAGGCCGACCCGGGCGTCACCGACGTCCACACCGAGGCGCACGCCGGGTCGAACGGGCGGCACCGACGGGGCCGCGGGCGGGTCCTGCGGCGCGTCCGCAGAGGAGTCGCGCCGCGGACCCTCGGGGCCGGTCTCCCCCGCCCGGCGGGCGGCACCGTCACCCAGGAGCCCGCGCGGGGTGGAGTCACGCCCCGCGTCCCCGGAGGAGTCCCGCCCGGGGTCCGCGGAGAACGACGTCTCAGGCGCTACCAAGGGCCTGCTCGATCTGGGTGAGGGCCTCCGCGATCCGAGACGCGTCCTGTCCCCCACCCTGGGCCAGGTCGTCCTTGCCCCCACCGCCACCGCCGAGGGTCTGCGCGGCGACCTTGACCAGCTGCCCGGCCTTGAGACCACGGCCCCGCGCCGCCTCGTTCGTGGCGATGACGATGACCGGACGGTCGTTGACCGCGGACGCGGCGGCCACCACCGCGGGGCGCTCCTCGCCGAGGCGCGCCCGCAGGTCGGTCACCAGCCGGCGCAGGTCGTCTCCGGACACGCCGACACCGGCGTCGTGGCCCAGCCAGGTGATGCCGTTGACGTCCTTGGCGGAGGCGACCAGCCCGGCCGCGTCCGACATCACGGCCGCCTGCCGCATGGTCGCGATCTCCTTCTCCGCCTCCTTCAGGCGCGCCAGCACCTGGGCGATCCGGTCGGTCAGCTGCTCGGGACGCACGCCGACGAGCCCGGAGAGCTCGCTGACCAGGGCACGCTCACGGCCGAGGAAGCGCAGGGCGTCCATGCCCACCAGCGCCTCGATCCGCCGTGAGCCGGAGCCGACCGAGGACTCACCGGTCAGGGTGAGGGCACCGATCTGGCTGGAGTGGCGCACGTGCGTGCCGCCACAGAGCTCGCGGGACCACGGCCCGCCGATCTCGACGACCCGCACCTGCTCGTCGTAGGTCTCGCCGAACAGTGCCAGCGCACCGGCGGCCCGCGCCTCCGGCAGCGTCATGTAGGCCGCGGCCACCGGCAGGTCCTGGCGCAGCGCCAGGTTGGCGACCTCCTCGATCTCCGAGCGCGTCTCCGGCGAGAGCGAGGAGTTCCAGGCGAAGTCGAGGCGCAGGTAGCCGGGCTTGTTGTAGGAACCGCTCTGCAGGGCCGTGGGGCCGAGCACCTGGCGCAGCGCCGCGTGGACGACGTGCGTCCCGGAGTGCGCCTGGCACGCCTGGACGCGCCACTCGGGGTCGACCTGGGCGTTGACGCCGGCGCCCTCCGTGAGCTCGCCCGACTCGACCTCGACCGTGTGCACGATCAGCCCCTTGACCGGGCGCTGGACATCGCGGACGCGCAGGACCGTCCCGGAGGAGGTCTCGATGATGCCCTCGTCCGCGACCTGGCCACCGGACTCGGCGTAGAACGGCGTGCGGTCCAGCACGAGCATGCCGCGCTGGCCCTGGCTGAGCGCGGGGACCCGCTGCCCGTCGACCACCAGACCCCGCACGGAGGCCTCGCTGGTCAGCGTCTCGTAGGCGAGGAACTCCGTGGGGCCCTGGTCGCGCAGCTCGCGCCAGACCTCGGTGGAGGCATGGCCGGACTTCTTTGCCTTCGCGTCGGCCTTGGCCCGCTCGCGCTGCTCGCTCATCAGCCGGGTGAAGCCCTCGCGGTCCACGTCCAGCCCCTGCTCGGCCGCCATCTCGAGGGTGAGGTCGATGGGGAAGCCGTACGTGTCGTGCAGCGCGAAGGCCTGGTCGCCCGCGAGAGTGCTCTGGCCGGCCTCCTTGGCCCGCCCGACGGCAAGGTCAAGGATCGTGGTGCCCGAGGCGAGGGTGCGACGGAAGGCGTCCTCCTCGGCATACGCGATCTGGCTGATGCGGCCGAAGTCGGCCTCGAGCTCGGGGTAGGAGGCCTTCATGACGTCCTTGCTGACCGGCAGCAGCTCGGGCAGGGCCCGGTCCTGCACACCGAGCAGGCGCATGGAGCGCACGGCACGGCGCAGCAGCCGGCGCAGGACGTAGCCGCGCCCCTCGTTGCCGGGCGTGACGCCGTCGGACATGAGCATCAGGCCGGAGCGCACGTGGTCGGCCACGACACGGAACCGCACGTCGTCGCCGGCGTCCGTTCCGTAGGAGCGGCCCGAGAGGTCCTCGGCACGCTCGATGACGGGGTAGACCTCGTCGATCTCGTAGAGGTTGTCCACGCCCTGCAGCAGGTAGGCGACACGTTCCAGGCCCATGCCGGTGTCGATGTTCTTGCTGGGCAGCTCGCCGGCGATGTCGAAGTCGACCTTGGAGCGGACGGTGGAGAGCACCTCCTGCATGAAGACGAGGTTCCAGATCTCCAGGTAACGGTCCTCGTCCACCGCGGGTCCGCCGTCGGGTCCGTGCTCCGGCCCGCGGTCGATGTAGATCTCGCTGCAGGGGCCGCCCGGGCCCGGCACACCCATGTTCCAGTAGTTGTCCGCGAGGCCGCGCCGCTGGATGCGCTCGCTGGGGAGCCCGATGACCCGCGCCCAGATGTCGGCGGCCTCGTCATCGCCCTCGAGCACCGTTGCCCACACGGTGTCGGGGTCGAAGCCCAGCCCACCCTCCTGCTGGGAGCCGGTGATCAGCTGCCAGGCGTAGCTGATGGCCCCCTCCTTGAAGTAGTCACCGAAGGAGAAGTTGCCGTTCATCTGGAAGAACGTGCCGTGGCGGGTGGTCTTGCCGACCTCCTCGATGTCGAGCGTCCGCACGCACTTCTGCACGGAGGTGGCGCGGTCCCACGGCGGGGTCTGCTGCCCCAGGAAGTAGGGCTTGAACGGGACCATGCCGGCGTTGACGAACAGCAGGTTCGGGTCGTCGTACACCAGGGGTGCGCTGGGCACCACGGTGTGGCCAGTGCCTTCGAAGAAGGACAGCCAACGGCGGCGGATCTCGGCGGTTTCCATGGGCTCCTCGTCGTTCAGGGGGGACGCTGCACTCTATCTGCCGGAGCGGGTGCCGCGGATGATGGCACGGAGCTCGCGCCAGCGGGGGCCCAGGCGCTCCTCCCAGCCACGGTCGGTCGGGCGGTAGTACTCGGCGTCGACCAGGTCGTCGGGCAGGTACTGCTGCGGTCCCACGCCGTTGGGTTCGTCATGGCTGTAGCGGTAGCCCGCCCCGTGCCCGAGCTGGGCAGCACCCGCATACCCGCTGCCGCGCAGGTGGGCCGGCACGGCACCGCCGCGTCCGGCGCGGACGTCCTCGACGGCCGCATTGATGCCGCCGTAGGCGGCGTTGGACTTGGGCGCCAGGGCGTTGTGCACGACGGCCTGGGCGAGGATGATCCGTGCCTCGGGCATGCCGATCTGGGCAACGGCGTGCAGCGCGGCCACGGCTGTCTGCAGGGCGGTCGGGTCCCCCATGCCGACGTCCTCGCTGGCCGAGATCACGATGCGGCGGGCGATGAACCGCGGATCCTCCCCCGCCTCGAGCTGCCGTGCCAGGTAGTGCAGGGCGGCGTCGACGTCGCTGCCGCGCATCGACTTGATGAAGGCGCTGGCCACGTCGTAGTGCTGGTCACCCGCCCGGTCGTAGCGGACCGCCGCCTGGTCCACCGCCTGCTCGGCGAGCTCGAGCGTGATCGGCACGGTCTGGCCCTCGCGCCCCGCGGGCACGGCGTCCAGCGCCACGCCTGCAGCTGCCTCGAGGGTGGTCAGCGCGCGACGCGCGTCGCCGCCGGCGATCCGGATGATGTGGTCCCGGGCCTCGGGCTCGAGCGCGAAGGCCCCGTCCAGACCACGCTCATCGCTCAGCGCCTCGTCCAGGACCTGCCCCACCTGCTCCTCGTCCAGAGAGGTGAGACGGATCAGCATGGAGCGCGACAGCAGCGGGGCGATGATGCTGAACGACGGGTTCTCGGTCGTCGCCGCCACGAGGATGACCAGTCGGTTCTCCACGCCGGGCAGCAGCGCGTCCTGCTGGGCCTTGCTGAACCGGTGGATCTCGTCGAGGAAGAGGACGGTCTGACGGCCGTAGAGACTGCGCTCCCGGGTCGCCTGCTCCATCACGGCACGGACGTCCTTGACACCCGCGGTGACGGCGGAGAGCTCGACGAAGGTGCGGCCCGCGGCCTGGGCGACGAGGTGCGCGAGCGTGGTCTTGCCGGTCCCGGGCGGGCCCCACAGGATCGCCGACAGCGGACCCGCGGCCCCGGCGTGGCCCTCGATGAGACGGCGCAGCGGGCTCCCCGGGCGCAGCACGTCCGACTGCCCCCGGACCTCCTCGATCGTGCGGGGGCGCATCCGGACGGCCAGCGGCGGCTGCAGGTCGCCCGCGACATCGCCCTCGGAGTGCTGGGCAAACAGGTCATCACCCACGGAACCGGTCACCCCGGCAGGCTAACCGGCCACGCTGTCAGAGCCTCCTGCACCCGTCTGGTGACCCGGCTCGACCGGCCGGTCCGGTGGCGTGCGGCCAGACACCACTCCAGCCCGTTCTCGCACCGCCCGGCGACGGCTAGCATCACGCCGTGGCCCCGGAGACCCTCCTGCGCAGCATCACCGCACACGCCGAGCTGCTCGCGCTCAGCGCGGACGACCCGTTCGTCCGGTGGGGCATCCCGGACCCCCTGACCGGAGCTGTCCTGGCCAACCACGGAGCGGTGGCGGTCGAGCGCCTCGGCCGCCGCGGACGGGGCCTGTGGGTCCTCCCCCACTCAGGTGGCGGCAGGGCGGCGGTCCGCGACCTGCTCGGGGCGCTGGCTCTCGGGCCGGTGGAGGAGCTCGGCGTCACCGGCATCTCCCTCCCCCAGCCGTATGCCGCTGAGCTGGCCCAGACCTTCGCGCTGGGCCCCGGTGGGGAGTGGGACTGGATGTGGACCACCCGGGTGCCGCCGGTCGTGCCGCACGAGGACCGGCTGGTGGTCCTCGACGACAACCGCGATGCGCCTGAGCTGTCCGCCCTGTCGACCGTGCACAGCCCGACCGGCGAGGGTGATCCTGGGACGGGCCGGACCGGGCTCTGGCTGGGCATCCGCACACCGGACGGCGAGCTCGTGGCGGCCGGGGCCATGCAGTCACTGGAGTCTGGCGCACCACACCTGGCCGGGATCGTCACCCACGCTGAGCACCGTGGTCGCGGCCTCGGTCGCGCGGTGACCGCCGGCCTGACCCGGCACGCCGTCGCGGAGCACGGCGTGTGCACCCTGGGGATGTACTCCGACAACCCTCCGGCCCGCGCCGTCTACCTGGCGCTGGGCTACCGCACGGCCTGTGCCTGGCACTCCCGCCGTCTGGCCGGGCACTGACGTCAGCCGGCGGCCGCCTGGACCCGCAGGGCGCGCAGCAGATGGTCCTGCTGCTCGATCACGATGCGGCGCAACGCCCTCGGCGCCTCCGGGTTCTGGTCGAGCCACGTCTGCGCGGCCCGCACCGAGGAGTGCTCCTCCGGCGCCTGTCCCGCAGCGAGATCGCCCCGTGGGAACAACCCGACGGCCAGGATGCTCGCCATGACCATGGTGCGCTGTTGCCACCAGTCCGCGATCGCGGCGTAGTACCTGTCGGCATACTCCGCAGTCACGCCCGCACCGGACGGTTCGGTGAAGCCGGCCACCAGGGCACGCAGGTGGTCGTTGGTGAGGGTGTCATCCGAGGTCATCGCCTGCCAGGCCGCGGCCTTGGCCGACGTGGTCGGACGGGAGGCCGCCGCCCGCAGGTGCGCCGTGCGTCCACTCATGGTGTCGTCGCGGTCCAGCTCGGCCGCAAGGTCCTCGTCGGACCACGCGTCCTGCGCGACCAGGGCCGCCGCACCGGCCCACCGCAGGTCCCGGTCGACGTCCAGTCCCTGCGGCACGGCGCTGCCGTCGAGCAGTCCCTGCACGGCCGCCGTGCCCTCCGCGCCGCTGGCGGCTGCTCTCACCAGTGCCCGCGCCCACACGAGCTGCCGGTCCGAGCCGTGCTCCTCGGTGTGCAGCGCCTCGCGCAGCACCGCGAGGTGCTCCGCCTGCCAGCCCTGCCGCTCCGGCACCGGGACGAACAGCTCGATGGCCGTGTGCAGGTTCGTCAGTCCCGAGGCCAGCAGGGCGGCGTCCTCCTCACGCGGCAGCTGGTCGAGCGCACCGCGCACGTAGTCACCGACCGGCAACACGCCGTCGCGCACGGAGTTCCACAGCGAGGACCACACCAGTGCGCGACTGAGCGGGGCCTCGATCGAGCTGACGTGTGCCAGTGCCACCTGGGTCGAGGCGGCGTCCAGACGGACGGTCGCGTAGGTGAGGTCCTCGTCGTTGAGCAGCACGAGGTCGGCCCGCTGGCCGACCGCCTCGGTCACCTCGGTCTCGGTGCCCGTGACGTCCAGCTCGTATGCCGAGGTCCGGCTCAACCTGCCACCGTCCAGGGTGTAGCAGCCCACCACCAGGCGGTGCGGCCGGTCGACCGGTGCGCCACCGGCGAGGGGGTCACGCGCGTCCTGCCGGATTACCAGGCGGGCCAGCGCGCCGTCCGCCGCGCGTTCTGCGACGGGTGTCAGCACGGAGATGCCGGCCGTGCGCAGCCAGGCCGTCGACCACGCCTCGAGGTCACGGCCGGAGGCCGCTTCCAGACACTCCATCAGGTGGGCGACCTCGGTGTTGCCGAACGCGTGGCGACCGAAGTAGTCACGGGACCCGGCAAAGAAAGCCGACTGTCCGACATACGCCATCAATTGCTTGAGGACCGCGGCTCCCTTGGCATAGGTGATGCCGTCGAAGTTCTGCCGCGCCGCCTCCATGTCATCGATGACCGCCACGATCGGGTGGGTCGTCGGCAGCTGGTCCTGGCGGTACGCAAACTGCTTGCGGTCCATGGCAAAGCGGGTCCAGGCATCGGTGTACTCCGTCGCCGCGGCGGTGACGTGATAACCCATGAGATCGGCGAAGCTCTCCTTGAGCCAGAGCCCGTCCCACCAGCGCATCGTCACCAGGTCGCCGAACCACATGTGCGCCATCTCGTGCATGAGCGTGGTCGACAGGGACTGCCGCTGGGCGCGGGTGGACCGACCCCGGTGCAGGTACTGCTCGGTGAAGGTCACCAGGCCGGGGTTCTCCATGGCTCCGATGTTGTACTCGGGCACGAAGATCTGGTCGTACTTGCCCCACGGGTAGGGGTAGGCGAAGTGTTCGTCGAAGAAGTCGAGCCCCTGCCTGGTGAGGCGCAGCACCTCGTCGGCGTCCAGGTAGGGCACCATCGACTCCCGGCAGAAGACTCCGAGGGCGACCTCCTGGGCCGAGCCGTCCGCGCGCTCAACGGACCAGGTGCCGTCGACCCGGTGATAGGGGCCGGCGGCCACGGCCGTGAGGTAGCTGGACAGCGGCGGCGTGGGCGCGAAGGTCACTGTCGCAGAACCGTTCTGCACAGTCCGCGAAGCCTCTGGCTGGCCCGAGATGATCACCCACTCCTGGGGCGCGGTCACCACGAACGTGACCCGTGCCTTGAGGTCGGGCTGTTCGAAGACCGGGTAGAGCCGGCGCGCGTCGGTGGGCTCGAAGTGCGTGTAGAGGTAAGTCTGTCCATCCTGCGGGTCGGTGAACCGATGCAGCCCCTCGCCGCTGTGGCTGTAGACGCAGTCGGCCTCGATGCGCACCTCGTTGTCCGCGGCCAGACCCGGGACACGGACACGAGCACCGTCGTAGTCGCCCGTGTCCAGCGGTTGGCCGTTGAGGGTCACCGAGACGACTCGGTCGGCGATGAGATCGACCCACGTGTCAGGGCCGGTCGCCGTGAAGGTGATGGTGCTGACCACCCGGAACGTCGTCACCTGCGGGTCAGGGGCCGCACTCAGGTCCAGCTCCACCCGCTGTTCGTGGACGGTGATCATCGCGGCGCGCTCGGCACACTCGGCGTGGGTCAGGTTCGTCGTGGCAGTCACGGGGCCCCAGTCAAACAGACGACCGCGGCCTGCGGGCACGGTGCGCCACCGTTCGTCGCCCGCCACGTGGCTGTGTCCACAGGTTGTGGCGTGTCGCCGACACAGTGTCGGACACCTGTGCTAATTTTGGGTTAGTTGGAGAACGGTTCGCGACGGGGCGACCGGAAGGGGGTAGCGATGACGGTCAGCACGCTGGAGGCACGGCTCGAGGAGCTGCTCGTGCCGGTCATCGGGCCCGCGGGTCTGCCGGCGCGGCCGGAGGCGCCGGCTGATGGGCACCGGGACGGGTTGTCGGGGCTGCGGGAGACACTCCCCCACCTGACGGGGCTGCGAGAGCGACTGGCCACCTCCGAGGCTGAGGTGTTGCGGCGGGTCGGCTGCCGGGTCCACCGTCCGTGGCGGCCCGTGCTGTTCGAGCCGGCACCCCACGAGACGCCACCGGAGCACAACGGACCCGTCGCGCCGGAGCACAACCAACTCGTCCGCACACAGGACCAGGACACCGTGCCGGGTACGGCTGGTCAGCTGCCCGTGGGCGACCTCACCGACACCGCGGAGGCAGACACCGCCCGGCCGGATACCGCTGGGCCGGACTCGCGGGTGGTGGGCACCGCCCAGCTACAGGCGGGGTTGAGCACGTTGGGGGTGGATGAGGCGCTGGCCGAGTCGCTCACCGAGATCGTGTTGGCGTGTGTGACGGTGCGCAGCCCGGGTGAGCAGTCCTCGGTCGTGTCGCGGGGTCAGGCCCTGCTGGCGGCGGTGGAGACGTTGACGACGACGACCGGGGCGTTGGATGCGGTGCTGCTCTCGGCGGTGCGGCAGCTGACCGCGACCACCGGCCAGCTCCTCTTGTTGGATAAGGGTGCCACCACCCCCGAGGACCTGTCCGCCGAGGGCCGGGAGGAGTGGCGGGCGCGGGCCAAGGTCCTGACCCGCCACGAGATCGAAGCGGTCACCGGGTGGGGTGTGGGGGAAGTCAGCGACCTGGTCGCCCTGGCCGCCACCCCGGCCCCGGTGCGGGCCGCGGTCACCCACGCCCTGGCCACCGGGGAAGCCTCCTGGCGGTTGGCCCGCCGCTACTACCGGGAGTGCACCGACCTGACCACCACGGACGCCGCGGCCATCGCCCACGGGTTGTTCGGGGACGACCCCGCGGCCGCGGTCACCGAACGCCTCGACTCTGCTGGGGAGTGGACCGGGGACCCGTGGCGGCACAAGGAGTTCTACCGGGCCCTGTCCCGGGAGGCCCACAAGATCCGGGCCCGCGACCCCGAAACCAC